>JAJEFD010000013.1 GCA_022820645.1 Dehalococcoidia bacterium
ATCTCCATGTTGCGGAGGCGAAGGTAGGACTGGTTCAAACAGGTCCACATCTCAGCGGAGATGTGGTGGCGCATCTGGCGGGCGTTCTCCCGCCCCTGGGCGAAGCAACTGCGAATCGAGTCGGGATTGGTGGGTTCGAAGGTGAGGTCGTCGGCCAGCGCGTACGAGTCAACCAGCGTGAACAGGTCGTCGCTGTCGAGTTGGAGCGCGCCGCTGAGCGGTTCCCGTTCCAATGCCCCGTAAATGCGGTGCCATCCGAAGTAGACGTCCCGGGCCGGGCTGTCGACGAGGGACTCGGTCTGCTGGCGGAGCAGCCGTGACAGATGGCCGGCTCTCTCCAGGTAGCGGCCCATCCAATACAGCCCGGCGGCGCTTCTCGACAGCATCTTACGATCAGTCGTCCAGTACCCAGAAGTCCTTGCCGCCCCCGCCCTGGCTGGAGTTCACCACGAGGCTCCCGCGGCGCAGCGCCACGCGGCAGAAGGCTCCGGGCACGATCCGCGTCTCGCGACCCTGGAGGATGAAGGGCCGGAGGTCAACGTGGCGCGGCTCCAGTTCGCCATCCACAAGGCAGGGCGCACGGGAGAACGTCAACACCGGCTGCGCGATGAAATCCGCCGGATTCGCTCGCACCTGCTTCGCGTACTCTTCACGCTCCTGTGGTGTGGCATGCGGTCCCACGAGCATCCCATATCCGCCGGACTCGCCCACCCGTTTCACCACCAGCTCGTGCAGGTTGTCCAGCGTGTACTCCAGATCGTCGGGGCGCCGGCACAGATACGTCTCCACGTTGCCGAGTATCGGTTCTTCGCCGAGGTAATAGCGGACCATGTCCGGCACGTAGGGGTAGACGCTCTTGTCGTCGGCAACGCCGACCCCCGGAGCATTGACCAGCGTCACGTTGCCGCGTTTGCACGCGTCCAGCAGGCCGGGCACACCCAACATCGAGTCCGGACGGAAGGCGAACGGGTCCAGGAACAGGTCGTCCACACGGCGGTAGATGACGTCCACACGGCGAAGCCCCGCAGTCGTGCGCATGTACACGAAACCGTCGCGCGTCAGCAGATCGCGCCCTTCGACCAGTTCCGCTCCGATTTCGTGGGCAAGGAACATATGCTCGTAGAAGGCCGCGTTGTACACCCCCGGCGACAGCAGCACGATAGTAGGGTCGGGATTGCCCCTGGGCCCCAGCTCGCTCAGCGTCTGCTGCAGCAGGTTCCCGTAGTGCTCGACCTCCCGCACACGCGATGCACGGTACAGGCGCCGCAGGCCCGCCTTCACTGCATTGCGGGTCGCGATCATGTACGACACGCCGGAAGGCGACCGAAGGTTGTCCTCCAGCACGAAGAAGCCGTCGTGTGTCCGAAGGAGGTCCGACCCGCAGATTGCCACCCAGACTCCTTCCGGAGGAGAGTAGCCCAGCATCTCCGGGCGGTAGTTCGGGCATCCGATGACCAGGTCTTCGGGGATCACCCCGTCGGCGATGGCGTGCGCGCCGTTGTAGACGTCATCGATGAAACGGTTGAGCGCACGCAGGCGTTGGGCGAGTCCTGAATCGAGCAACGTCCACTCTGGTGCGGAAAGCACACGCGGCACGCAGTCCACGGGGATGATCCGTTCCTGGGCCTCCTCGTCTCCGTAGACCGTGAAGAAGATCCCCTCGTGCAGGAAAGAGCGGGCTACCCCTTCCTGGACACTGCCCAGACGTTCGGGGGGCAGGCTCAGCAACGTCTCGTACAGCTGCTGAGAGTGCTCCCGTGGCGACCCGTCCGCCAGCAGCATCTCGTCATAGATGGCAGAGTCGAGGTTATAGGAGTCGAAGTTCATGCTCCCCGCTCCCGTTCACTAGCCTGCCTTGCCGTCGTCTTCAGCCTCTTCGTCCGACCCCTCTCCCGTGTCATCCTCCTCATCGTCGACGCTCTCAGGAACGCCTTCGGCTTCGTCGTCATCATCGGCGTCATCGTCACCGATGGCACCATCCTCGTACTCAGCAGTTACCACCGGGTACCTGAATGGCAGAGTCACCAGCATCTCCGTGAACTCACCCGCCTCTGACGTCACCGCTATCGTTCCCCCGTGCTGGCGGACGATGTCATTCGAGATCGCAAGCCCCAGCCCCGTTCCCTTGTCGGTGGGCTTGGTGGTGAAGAACGGGTTGAATATCTTGTCGATCGCCTCCTGGGGGATGCCGCTCCCGTTATCCCTGACGCGGACCTCCACCGACTCATCCGTGCGTTTCGAAGAGAGCAGCACCTCGGGCATGAACTGCTCGCCTTCCGCTTCCTTCGCTTTCCGCTTTTCGTCCACGGCGTAGCAGGCGTTGCTCACCATGTTCAGGAAGACGCGGCCAAGGTCGCCGGGGATAGCTTCCACCTCGCCGGCATCCGGATCGAACTCCTGCCGGATGGTGAGTTGGAAGTCCGGGTCCAGCGCCCGGGCGCTGTGGTAGGCCAGCGAGGCATGCTCATTGACGAGGTCGTTGATGTCGATAGGACGCGCTTCGCCCCCGCCTCTGCCCATCATCAACATGTCCTGGACGATGCGGTTCGCTCGTTCGCCGTGCGACTGGATACGCTGAAGGTTGCCGGTCAGGTCGGCGGATATCTCTTCGATGTACTGCTTCTGGTCCTCCGTCAACGCATCGCCGGTGTCATCGACCGCTTCCTTCAACTCCACGAGTAACTCTGCCGACGCTTCTGAGAAGTTCTTGACGAAGTTCAGCGGGTTCCTGATCTCGTGGGCAACTCCGGCGGTCAGCTCACCGAGCGCAGCCAACTTCTCCCGCATGACGATCTGGTCCTGCGCCTTGTCCAGGTCTGAAAGCGCAGACTCCAATTCGTCGTTCTTTTCGCGCAACTCCTCTGCCAGATGCTCAACCAGGTTCAGCCGTTGTACCTCCAGGGCGTTCCGGCGGAACACTTCCAGCGCCGCGGCCATGTCCGCTACCTCGTCTCGACCCTTCACGACCACTTCCTCTTCCAGTTCGCCCCCGGCCATCCGGCGCATCCGGTTAGAGAGGAACGCCAGCCGTCGAAGCAGCACCCGCCACACGAAGAGCCAGTCGATGAGCAACGCTCCTGTGACGCTCACGATGCCGATCGCGATGAGGAGCTGGCGCCCGGTGCGGATGGACTGGTCGGACGAGAGTGTCGCCGCTTCCGCATGCTGGTTCGCCACGCTGACCAGACTGTCCACTTCTTCCACGAGTTCGATCGCGATGGTGCGGTTCAGGGCGAGCAACTCACGCTGCCGCTCGGCAAGCTCCAACCCGCTCTGTACCAGAGCGAACCCTCCCTCTTCTTCGCCCAGACCGAGGTCGTAGAGCCGGTCTGCCAGGGGGGTAAGCGACGCCAACAGGTCTTCACTCACCTGCCCCAGGAACGTACTTTCAGCGCCTCTGAATGCGGCGAACTCCGCCTCGAACCGCTCCCGCAGCGGCTCTACCAGCGCCGGTTCGGAGACGGTGAACGCGCTTGCCAGCACCTGTGCCGCGATGCTGAGGGCTCCCTGCAACTCCGCGAGACGCCGGTATTCGATGATCTGATCGCCGGAGAAGGACTCTTCAGACGAAACAGGAGGCGCGTCGAGGCTGGTGTAGCCCGTCATCAGGTAGAAGAGCTGGTCATCCAGCGCCGGGATCAGGACTCCGTCCAGTTCGTCCTGGACCGCCGTCAGGTCCTGCCGGAGAACATCGCTGCGGGCTTCCAGCGCGAAGAACTCCGGCATCTCCGATTTGATCGTATCGATATTGGCGACCAGCCTGTCTGCCTGTTCACGGATGCTATCGAGGCGTTCCGCCTCGCTCCCCTGCGCCTCCAGCGCAGCCAGTTCTTCTTCGAATGCTCCGTGCGCCTGGTTGATCTCAGCCACCACCTCCGCGAAGTCTTCCACCTCGGCGGACGTCAACCGCGGGGCCGCCGCCACCAATACGTTAGCGGACTCCGCCACGTGGAACGCTGTCGTGATCTCCGGCAGGCTGGCGTCGTTCACAAGGCTCTGCGCCTCGCTCACCCGGGTGAACGAGAACCAGCCCACGACACTCGCAGCCAGCGTGAGGGCAACCGCTCCCGCAATCACCAACTGCAGTTGTGTGGATATGCGCGATGGCAATCTGAAGAACCTGAGTGGTTGAATCATGGCTCGATGTCCTGCAACGCCCAGGTTTCCTGCAGCAACTGGAAGTCCCCCAGTGCCTGGATCGGATAATACGCTCCGTCAGGCCCGAGCACGGTCAGGAACACCGTGTCTGAGCCTTGGTTGTCATCTTCCCCGTAACCCAGCTGGAATCCATCCAGGTCGATCATGTCGGGAGTGGTCAGGCTATCCAGGAAACACTGGCGGGTGAGCTCACGCCCGCAACCTTCCAGCCCTGCTATCGCAAGACGCCCTGCCAGGTATCCTTCGAGCGATACGAAGCCCGGCAACGCACTCGGATCATACGACGAGAGCGCACTCCGGTAAGTCCGCACGACGGGTTGCGACAGGTCGTTCGGGAAGGGCACCACCTGTGTTACGAACACTCCGGCGCCATCGGGACCGAGTTCCCGCGCCAGCGCGTTGCTGCCGACGAAGGAGATGTTGATGAACTGCACGTCCATCCCGATATGCCGCGCCCATCTGATGAAGGTTGCCACCGGTTCGTAGGCCCCCACCATGATCACCGCCTCGGGAAGCGAACGCTCTATATCCAACAAAGCGGTCTTCACCGCGGTTGTGTTGCGCGTATACAGCCCGATGCCCACCGGAGACATGTTTCTGCGCCGGAGTGCGTCTACCGCCCCCTGGTAGCCCGCACGGCCGAAGGAGTCGTCCTGGTACATCACCGCTATCCGCGTGATGCCCAGGTCCTCGGTCAGACGCTCGACCATCTCCTCCGTCTCCTGGTTGTACGAGGCGCGAACGTTGATCACGTTCTCCGGCCCCAGGGTTCGCAGGAACTCCGCTCCCGTGAATGGCGCGAGATAGGGTACACCCGCCGACACGGACACGGGGGTAGCGGAGCGTGATGTAGGCGTCCCCACTGCTCCCATCAGCATGAACACACGCTCATCCTCTATCAGCTGAAGCGTGTTCGTAACCGCCTTCTCTGGTTCATAGGAGTCATCCAGCGAAATCAACTCCAGTGAGCGCCCGTGTACGCCCCCCGCCCGGTTCGCTTCGTGGAACGCCGCCCGGATGCCCAGCCGCATGTTGGTACCGAGTTCCTCGGCCGGGCCGCTGAACGCAGCGGACTGTCCGAACAGTACCTGATCGTCGGTCACGCCGGGTGTCCCTGTGTCTACGGGGGTCGGCGTCGCGGTAGCCCTCTCGTGATGCGGAGTAGGGGTAGGCAACGCTGTTGCATCGCCGTTACAGCCAATCAGCCCCGCGACGATGAAAAGTGCTGCGATGTACCCGGGCGTACGCCCGGAACGCGGCACGCGTTTCATCCATCCCTCGACATGGCAACGGTCATGCGGTTCTTGCCATCCTCCCGCCGGTATTGCATGTCGGAGGTCATCGTCCGCACGAGGTAAACGCCCAATCCACCTATGCGGCGTTCCTCCATCGGCGATTCCATGTCCGGTTCAGGGGCATCGTGCAACGGATCGAAGGGCTTCCCTTCGTCCGTAATCTCAATGACCAGGTCTTCTTCGTTGCACGTAAGCTCAACGTCCAGCTGATGCCCGTCCTCGTCATAGGCATAGTTGATGACGTTGAGCACCAGCTCTTCCAGGACCAGGTTCACCCTGAACGTGAGCGCGGCAGGCCAGTTGTCCTGCTCCGCTAACGTTTCGATCGCGGCGGTCAGCCGTTCCAGCTCCTCGGGGCGCGTCTCGAGTGTCAGGGACAACCCGTTGCTCATGCCTGCGCTCTCCCACGCCTCAGCGTCAGACATGTGATGTCGTCCGACTGTGGCGCTCCACTTACGAACTCTCGAACAGCCGCGAACACTGCCTCGTTCGCTGCCTCCGCGCCCTGTGGCGCGCCTCCTGTGAAAACCGCCTGCAGACGCGCCATCCCGAACTCTTCGTTCACCGCGTCCATAGCCTCCGTCACGCCGTCCGTGTACAGGACCAGCGTATCGCCCGGGGCCAGGGTGAGTTCACCTTCTACGAACTCGACGCCCGACAGGACGGCCAATGCGAGCCCTTCGGTGTAAGGGAGCACGGTGGAGCTCCCGTCGCTGTGGAAGATCACAGGCAGGTTGTGGCCTCCATTGGCATAGGAGAGGTGCCCGGTCGCAGGGTTGTAAACCGCGTACAGCACCGTGACGAACATGGCGGACTCGTTGTCCTCAGCGAGGAGATTGTTCACCTCCCGGAGCACCTTCCCCGGTTCGGTCAGGCCGATGGCAGAGCCCTTCAACAGCGTACGGCTGGACATCATGAACAGCGCTGCCGGCACACCCTTGCCCGACACGTCCGCGATGGCCAGGCCGATCTGGCCGTCATCCAGGAGCACAACGTCGAAGAAGTCCCCACCAACGTTGCGAGCCGGTTCCATGCTCCCGAATACCTCGAAATCGTCCCCGCGCGGGAACTGCGTCGGGAGGATCGACTGCTGCATCTGGCTCGCCACGTCCAGCTCCCGCTGCAGCGATACCAGCTTGTCACGGGAGGAGAGCGCCTCCTTCCACGCCTTCATGTTCTCCAGCGTGCGCTCTATCGTCACTTGCAGGTCATCGAAGTCGAGCGGCTTGGTAACGAAGTCGAACGCACCGCGGTTCATCGCGGTGCGGATGTTCTTCATGTCTCCGTAGGCAGAGACGATGACCGCACGGAGATCAGGGTTCAGCTCCGATATCTGGGACAGCAGCGTCAGCCCGTCCATCTTGGGCATGTTGATATCCGAGACCACCATATCGATCTCCGGATCGCTGTTGAGCACATCGAGCGCCTCGATCCCGTTCTGGGCGAAGACGAACGAGTAGCGCCCGGACCGTATGTGACGCCGCATCCGCTGCAACATCAACGGCTCTACGTCGGGCTCGTCGTCAACCACCAGTATCCTGTACGCTTCCCCTTCTGATTCAGACATCGTCTCCTCACGCCTGTTCTTCGCGGGCAGCCTGAATAATCACCCGGCGCCGGCCGACGATTCAGTGCCGACCCCAGGTTGGTCCCGACCCTGAGGATTAGTCTTCGAGCGCCTTCAGCGCATCTGTCCGGGAATCGTGCACCGGCACGATCTTGTCGAACCCGCTGATGGCGAATATCTCTCGGACGGATTCGGAGAGCGAGCACCCCAGCAGTTTGGCGTTCTGCTTCTGGAGCGACTTGGCAACCAGAAGGATGACACGAAGGCCCGCGCTGCTGATGTACTGCAACTGCCCCATGTCCATGATGACGCCCTGGTCACTCGGTTGGATTGCTCCCTCGAGCGCGGTCTGGAAGTCCATCGCGTTCGTCCCGTCCACGCGCCCTTCCACGTCCACGATCAGATTCGAGCCTTCCCGTGTACTCTTGAGATCCATGTAGCTTCTCCCCTACTCAGGATTGACGAGCCTCCGACGACTCATCCGCAACTCTACCAAATGTTGCGCGCCCGTGTGAAATCCTGCACACCACGGCGTCGTGTCTGTCGAACACTCGCCCCATACTTTACAATTGCTGCACGCTGAGCGAGGAGGCACGACCGGATGAAACTGTACTACGACGTATTTGAGACCGGTTGGGGATGGGTGGCAGTCGCCGGATCGGACAAGGGCATACGCTACGCCACCCTCCCTGAGCCGTCTCCCGATCGCGCCCTGGACGATCTCGAACGCAGCATGCGGGCCCCGCTCCCTGAGCACGTGCCGGACGCGTTCAACGCCTACCGCACCCAACTCGAGGCGTACCTGAGGGGCGACGCCCCCGCATGGAACGTGCCCCTGGACCTGGACGGCGTGGCCCCTTTCTTCCGCCGTGCATGGGAGGCATGCCGCTCCATCCCTCCCGGAGAGACGCGCACCTACGAGTGGCTCGCAGCCTCCGCGGGAAACATCAAAGCCGTACGCGCCGCAGGTCAGGCCATGGCGCGGAACCGCATCCCCCTCGTTATCCCGTGTCATCGCGTGATCGGCAAAGACGGCGGGCTGCACGGGTTCGGCGGCCCCGGCCTGCAGATGAAAGCGCGCCTGCTGAATCTGGAAGCGGCGTTCGCCTGATCAGGCCGCCGTACTCTCCAGCTCTACCGTCAGGCCTGCGTCCCGCATCCCGTTGACGTGCGCAGCGAGTTCATCACTGTACTGCGTACGGATGATCGGCATACTGATGCGCCAGAACTGCCCCCCGCTCTCGATGACGAGGTCAACCTCATCCGTGCCGGGGTAGTCCATCAACGTCTGCAGCACCAGTTTGAGCAGGCGATTGTCCTCGGAAGGCTGGTCCGTCTCTTTCATCTTCACGAGGACCTTGCGCTGTCCCTCATCGAGGCTGCCAACCGATCGAACCTCCTCGTGATGCGCGGCCCCGTTCATCGAGTGCGGCTCCGTGCCATTGGTGGCAGGCTGCGTTAGCACGCTCGTGGGTTCCTCCACAGGCGGCTTCCACTCCTCCACCTTGGGAGTCGGAGGAGCAGCCACGGAAGCGGGCTGCGGGTCGGTCGGCGTCTCTGCGAGTTCGAACTCGAGCGCCTCGTCGCAATGTATCGAGGTCTCGTCTCCCCGGTGACGCACCACTCCCTTCAGTTGCACCAGATTGCCCTCTACCCACAGCTCGGCGGTCTTCTCAAACACGCGGCTCCAGACGGCCACGTCCAGAACAGAGCCGTCGAATATCTCCAAGCCCACGAAGCAAATCTGCCTGCCCTGCTTGTCCGGCCGGATACGCACCGACGCCACCTCGCCCGCCAGTACCACCTTGTCTCCGTCCGCGCACGCCTCCACTTCCTCGCGGGAGAGGGCCGCGCCTGCAGGCGCGTTCACCGGGTCCAGCACGCGATGCCCCAGCGCGACGCCTATCAGTTCACGTTCCCAGGCGACTAGTTCCCGCACCGACGGTTCGGGCGCGGGCAGCAGCTCGATCTCCGCCAGGGGCGTTGGCGCGGATGCGCCGAACATGTCGAACATCGTGGACTGGCCGCTATCGCGCAGGCGTGCCTCCCGTTGCATCAGGTGGACGATGTTGTCTGCGCTCGCAGTGAGTTGCCCCCGGGACCCGAAAGCACCGAGCGCTCCTACCTTCGCCAGGCTTTCCACCACGCGCCGGTTCGCGGCTTCCGACCCGGCGCGCCTGCAGAAGTCTTCCAGCGACTGGAACGGGCCGTTCTCGTCGCGCTCGACCACCAACTCCGCTACTGCGGACGCCCCGATATTCTTGATCGAGGCAAGACCGAACCGCACGGCCTCCCGGCCGTCCTCCGCCCAGTCCACGCTGAAGTCCACGCCGCTCCGGTTCACGTCCGGTGGCAACACCGGTATCCCCAGTCGCACGCACTCCGCGACAGCGGGGCCCATCCGGTCATTTCCCTGGTACGCGTTCAGGACGCACGTCATGAACTCCACGGGGTGGTTCGCCTTGAAATACGCCGTCCAGTACGCAACCACGGCGTAACTCACGCTGTGCGCCTTGTTGAACGCATACCCCGCGAACGGCTCGATGAGGTCGAAGACCGCCGCGGCGGCATGCTCCTCGTACCCCTTCTCCCGTGCTCCCGCAACGAAGCTCTCGCGTTCCTGCTGCATCAGCGAGGCGATCTTCTTTCCCATCGCCTTCCGTACCACGTCCGCTTCGCCGAGCGAATAGCCCGCGAACTGCCGCATGATGTGCAGCACCTGGTCCTGGTAGACGATCACCCCGTACGTCTCGTTCAGGATTTCCTGAAGGTCGGGGTGAGGGTAACTGGCGGGCGCCCGCCCGTGCTTCGAATCGATGTAGCGTCCGATGTGCTCCATCGGGCCCGGACGGTACAACGCGATCATCGCCGCGAGTTCGCCCAGCGTGCCCGGACGCAACTCCTTGATGTAACGCCGCATCCCCGGGCTCTCCAGCTGGAAGAGGGCCGTCGTCTCGCCGCTGCTCAGCAACTCGTATGTCCTGGCATCGTCGAAAGGGACCTCCTGCAGCCGCACTTCGGTCCCTTTGCGCTGCCGCACCATCTCGATCGTGTTGCTCAGGATCGAGTAGTTGATCAGCCCCAGGAAGTCCATCTTCAGCAGGCCGAGTTTGGCAACCGGCTCCATGGCGTACTGCGTCATCGCCACGCTGTTCTCGTTGCCCTTCGTCGGACGCTGCAGCGGCACGTGGTCGGTGAGCGGGTCCTCGGAGATGACGACCCCCGCAGCGTGAGTGCTCACGTTGCGCGTCACGCCCTCGAGGCTCCGCGCGGTATCGATGAGCTTCCGTAGCTCTTCGTCCTGCTCGTACGCCTCCTTCATCTCGGGCGACTGTTCGAACGCGAGGTCTATCGTCATTCCCAGCCGCTGCGGAACGAGACGCGCCACACGGTCCACATCCGCGTACGTCATGCCCAGCACGCGCCCTGAGTCCCGGATGGCGGCCTTGGCGCCCAGCGTGCCGAACGTGATGATCTGCGCGACGTGGTCACGCCCGTACTTGTCCGTGACGTACTGGATCGCCTCCTCGCGCCGGTCATCCTGGAAGTCCATGTCGATGTCCGGCATCTCTTTTCGCTCGATGTTGAGGAAGCGCTCGAACACCAGTCCGTAGTCCAGCGGATCGAGGTCGGTGACGCCCAGGCAGTAGAGCGCCAGCGACGACGCTGCGCTGCCCCGCACACCGAAGACGATGCCCTCCCGCCGCGCGAAGTCCGCGATGTCCCACACCACCAGGAAGTAGTTGGGGTACTGCGTCTCCGTGATGACGTTGAGTTCGTACTCCAGCCGTTGCTTCGTCGCGTCCGTCGCCCCGGTCGGGTAGCGCTCGCCGAATCCCTGCCAGCACAGCTTGCGCAGGTAGGTGTCCGCGTCTTCGTTATCGGGGGTCCGGTAACGCGGCAGGCGCAGCGTCGAGAAGTCGAGCTCCACGTCCGTCATATCCGCTATAGCCTGCGTGTTCGCCACCGCCTCCGGCAGGTCGGCGAACAGCTCCGCCATCTCCTCGTGCGTCTTCAGGTAGTACGACGAGTCCGAGAATTGGAAGCGGTTCTCGTCGCTGATGTTGGAACTCGTGCCGATGCAGAGCAGCACGTCATGGATGCCGGCGTCGTCCTTGTCGACGTAGTGCAGGTCGTTCGTTGCAACGATGGGGATGTCCAGGTCCTCCCCCAGCCGCAGCAGCCCATCGTTCAGCGGGGTGAGGAAGTCGAGGTTCTCGTGCCGTTGCATCTCCAGGTAGAAGGCGGGGAACATCGCCTTGTGCCACCTGGCCAGCTCCTTCGCAGCCTCGTAGTTGCCGTCTATCAGGGCAACCGATATCTCGGAGCTTGGGCAGCCGGAGAAGACGATCAGACCGTCGGCGTGCTCTTCCAGCAGCTCGTGGTCCACGCGAGGCTTGTAGTAGAAGCCCTCCAGGTGTGCTTTGGAGGACAGCTTCATCAGGTTCCGGTAGCCCTCGTTGTTCTGCGCGAGTACCGTGAGGTGGTGATAGTTCTGGCCCTTGCCGCCCGAAGTGCGGTCCGTCCGCTTCCCGTTCGCAACGTACAGCTCGCACCCGATGACCGGTTTGATGCCGGCTTCCTTGCACGCCGAGTAGAAGTCCACCACCCCGTACATCGACCCGTGGTCGGTGAGGCCGAGGGCCGTCATGCCCAGCTCCTTGGCACGGTTCACCATCGCCGGTATCCGGCTCAGGCCGTCGAGCAGGCTGTACTCCGAGTGGACGTGAAGATGAGTGAACGACACCGCTGCAACACTCCGGGGCAAGTCCGGCCATTATAAGGACACAGCCCTGTCGTGCCCAACATTGAAATATGCAGGATTTTGCATCGTCTCGCCGCTTGCATACAGCATCCTGTGTACTACCGCCTCTGTTGTCTCACCTGCATCCCTCACTTCTCCGTTGACTGAGCGAACGCCCCGCTGCTACGCTCGCAGCAGGATCCCCATGCCTGCGCACGACTCCCAACACGCCTCGGACGCCGTCTACGAAGAAGCCCTGCACCGCCTCCTTTCGCTCGCCGACCTCGAGCGGATGACGGGGCATGCCGTCCCAACGTACAAGTACGACCTGGAGCGCATGCGGGAACTGGCAGCCCGGCTGGGCCTGCTCGGCGGGGGGCCTCCGCTCATCCATGTCGCCGGGACCAAGGGCAAGGGCAGCGTCGCAGCCATGACCGCCAGCGCCCTCCGGGCGCACGGCCTGCACACCGGCCTGTACACCTCTCCCCACCTGCACTCATTCCGCGAACGCATCCGCCTGAACGGCGACCCGCTCACCGAGCGGACCTTCGCCGCGGCGGTCGCGCGCATCTGGCCTGTCGTCGAGGAGATGGCCGGTGAACCCGTCAGGGCACCCTCCACCTTCGAGGCACTCACCGCGATGGCGCTGGACGTCTTCCGCGAAGAAGCGGCAGACGCCGTCGTGCTGGAGGTCGGACTCGGCGGACGACTGGACGCGACGAACGTGGTCTCGTCGAGCGTCGCGGTCGTCACTTCCGTCAGCCTCGACCACACCGCCATCCTCGGTTCCACCGTCGAGGAGATTGCGGGAGAGAAGGCAGGCATCATCAAGGGCGCCCAGCCGGTCGTCTCCGCGCCGCAGGATCCCGGAGCGATGAACGTCATCCGGGCGCGAGCGCAGGCGATGGGCGCGCCGCTCACCGAGGTTGGCCGCGACGTAACGTACGTGCAGGAAGCGCACGACCTCTCCGGCCAGACGGTGCTCGTGACGACCTCCCGCGACAGCTACCGCATACGTCTGCCGCTGTTGGGTGCGCACCAGGCCGAGAACGCGGCAGTCGCCGTCGCTGCGCTGGAACAGGCGCCGCTCCCCTTGACGCGTGAAACCATCGAAGCGGGCCTCGCCGCCGTGCGCTGGGAGGGCCGCTTCCAACTGCTCTCTACCGATCCCTACGTCGTTGTGGACGGCGCGCACAACCCCTACTCCATGGCACGGCTGCGCGAGACTGTGCAGGAATACCTCCCCGGCGCGCGCGTCCACCTCGTGTTCGGCGCATCCGGCGACAAGCAGATAGACCTGCTCACCGAGGAGGCGGCAGCCTTCGCGGACGAGGTCTGGACCGTCGCCTCGCGCCACCCGCGCGCCGCACATCCGGGTATGCTCGCCTCGCTCTTCGAGCGTCTGGGAACGAGCGCGCGCAGCGCCACCAGCGTCGCCGAGGGCATCGAGCAAGCGCTGAACGCAGCAGGAGACGGCGACCTCGTCCTCGTGACCGGTTCGCTCTTCGCCGTCGCCGAAGCGCTGCAGCACTCCCTTGGCATCGCCGGAGAGCACTATCCTGAGTTCGACCCACAGGCATCTGTCCTCGGGAGGGTCTGAAGCGCATGACCGGCCTCAACGCCAACGGACGCAAGCGAGTGGTCGTTACCGGCCTCGGCGCCGTGACGCCGCTCGGTGAAAGCGTCGCCGAGTTCTGGGAGGGGCTCGCCGCGGGACGCTCCGGCATCGGCCCGATGACGCTCGCCGACCCCACCGAGTACCCCTGCCGGATATCGGGAGAGGTCTCCGGCTTCGACCCTGAGCGGTACGTCGAGAAGCGGGAGGCCCGCAGGCTCGCGCGCTTCTCCCAGCTCGCCATCGCCGCGACCGATGAGGCGATGCGGAACGCGGGACTCTCCGCCGCCAACGTGGACGTCGACCGGATGGGCGTTTACCTAGGCAACGGCAACGGCGGCTTCCCGACCATAGACGAGAGCATGCGCATCCTCATCGAGCGCGGCGGCATGCGCATGTCGCCGTTCTTCTTCCCCATGATCCTCCCCAACATGGCCGCCGCGAACGTCAGCCGCCATGTCGAGGCGCGCGGCCCCTGCAGCACCATCGTCACCGCATGCGCCGCATCCACGCAGTCCATCGGCGACGCTGCCGAGGTCATACGCCGGGGCGCAGCCGATGTGATGATCACCGGTGGGACAGAGGCCGGCATCAGCCAGCTCGGTCTCGCGGGGTTCTGCGTCATGCGTGCCCTCAGCACTCGCAACGACGACCCCCCTGCCGCGAGCCGCCCCTTCGATGCCGACCGCGACGGTTTCGTCCCCGCGGAAGGCGCGGGCATCCTCGTCGTCGAATCGCTGGAGCACGCGCTCAGGCGTGACGCGCCCATCGTCGCCGAGGTCCTGGGCTACGGAGCGTCAGCGGACGCGGGACACCAGTTCCAGCCCGACGACGACGGCGCCGGCGCGGCGCGCGCCATCCGCTGGGCGCTGGAAGACGCGGGCGTCGGGCCGCACGAGGTGGACTACATCAACGCTCACGGCACCTCCACCCCGCTCAACGACGCCTCGGAGACGCTCGCCATCAAGCGCGCGTTCGGCGACGCCGCCTACAAGATACCCATCAGCTCCACGAAATCGATGATCGGGCACGCGCTCGGGGGCGCGGGAGGCATGGAGGCCGTCGCCTGCATACAGACCATCCTCAACGGCCTCATACATCCCACCATCAACTACACGACGCCCGACCCTGCCTGCGACCTCGACTACGTGCCGAACGAGGCACGTCCCGCCGACGTACGCACCGTCCTCTCCAACAGCTTCGGGTTCGGCGGCCAGAACGCCTGCCTCGTGTTCCGCCGTTACGAATAAACCCGTCATTCCCCCGAAGGCGGGAATCCAGCAGCACGCTAGGGGAGGCCTACCGCTTCACCGTCTCCGCGTAGTTGATGCGGTCGTTGATGATGCGCCCGGTGCCGTGCTCCACCTTCACCGTGTTCGCCGTCGCGCCGGACCGTGTGCCGATCATGATGAGTGGCGCTCCGCCCGTGTTGTGCAGCTGGTAGAACGAGCCGCCCGTGATGGTCGCCATCATGCCGGGCGTTAGCACTGCCTTGCCCCCGTCCGGGAAGTTCATCGTCAACTCCCCCTCGATGACCTGGAACGTCTGGTCCTGGTTGTGGCAGTGCATCTCGTCCATCTGGTCGGGCGTGTAGTAGTGGATCCACGCGTGGAAACGGTTCGTGTCCATCACCACGGTGCGCTTCTTCGTCTCGTGGCCGAACGCTTTCGTGTCGAAGACTTCTATGGGCATCGCGCTCCTCCTCTCACCTGCTGCTCGCACTCTAGGCACACGCAAACGGCGTGTCAAACGGCGTACATGGCCGAGATGCCATCACTCGGTCTGGTACCCCTGCAGGGACTCGAACCCTGGCACGCGGTTTAGGAAACCGCTGCTCTATCCTCCTGAGCTACAGGGGCACAGGAGTATTGTACTCCTACACGCCCGGGGTCTCTGCTCGGATCTCCGCAGCGATCTGGTCAACGAGAGACATGGCCTCGCGGAAGATGCTCGTGGCGTACGTCACCCGTCGCGCGCCCGCCTGGGCCGCGACGGCAACCGGGATAGGCCCCCCGCGGCGGACCGTAACGTTGACGACCTGGGCCACGTCAACCAGGGCGCGGATCGCGGTGGGGTCGCTCAGGCTGATGGGGTATATGCAGTCTGCTCCCGCTTCGCGATAAAGCTGGGCGCGTTGCAGACCCTCTGCCAACTGCGTGTCCGCATCCCCTTCGCGCCGGATGAACACATCAACCCGTGCGTTGAGGAACAGGTCGATGCCAAAGGCCTGCGCTTCTGCCTTCACAGCCGCCAGGCGCTCCGCCTGTGCCTCTGCCGGCACCAGCCCCAACGTCCCGTAATGGTCCGTATCCTCGAGGTTCAGCCCCACCGCTCCGATATCGATCAACCGTCGAGCGATCTCAGCCGGGGGCAGTCGGTAGCCAGCCTCGAAGTCAACGGTGACAGGCGATTGAACCGAACGGGTGATACGCTCCGCCGCAGCGAGCATCTCCTCGACCGGGGCTGCCTCATGGTCCGCGTGGCCGATCGCTGCCGATACGCCTCCGCTGGTCGTTGCGATCGCAGGGAAGCCTGCTGCCTCGAAGCGCCGGGCACTCGCCGCGTCCCAGGCATTCGCCATCACCAGCATCCCGGGTCCCGAATGCAGATCGCGGAATGATCGAGCCTTTGATGAAAGCTGTTCGAGGTCTACCATGGTGTTACGTTCCCCTACACTGGAAGGCGCGTTCAGGAACGCTGCTCTATCCTCCTGAGCCACAGGGCACTGCCCCGTCATGGTACTACTCACCCACCGCCATCCGCGCATCTGCGTGGATCCAGGAGACAGCACATGAAGATATTCGCACTCGGAGGCTCGTCGAGCATCGGCCGGGCCGCGATACGCGTGCTCCTCGACGCCGGCCATGAGGTCTGCGCAACGTACAACTCCCGCGTGTCGGACGGTCTCGACCGCGCGACCTGGGTGCGCGCCGACGTGCGCTCGACCGCCGACCTCGACGCGCTTGTCCGGCCTGCCGAGGGCGCCGACGTCCTGCTCCTCCTGCCCGGCCTCTCTCCCGGCCAGACGCTGGCAGCCTACGACGATGACCAGATCGCGGACGTCGTGGACGTCAACTTCTCCGGCCAGTTCCGCGCCATCCAGCGCATCGCCCCGGTCATGGCGGACGGCTCCCACATCATCATCCTGGGTTCGCAGGCGGGCCAGCGAGGCTCAAGCGACCCCCTCTACGGCGCAACGAAGGGCGCCATGCACGCCCTCGCGAAGTCGCTGGCAAAGTCGCTCACGCCCCGGACCCGCGTCAACGTCGTCGCCCCCGGCATGGTGACCGGCACCGCCATGCACGATGAGACCTCCGAGGCAGTGCTGGACATACACCGCAAGACCACGCCCACAGGCCACTTCATCAGCGCCACCGACCTTGCGCACGTCCTGCTCGACATCATGCAGCCGCACTGGTGTCAGTTGAACGGCGCGTGCATCGACATCAACGGCGGCATGTACATCCGCTGATAGCCTGTTCCCATGCCCTACGAACCATCGCCCTTCCTCCGCAGCCTGCCGCTCTTCGCGGAGGATGAGCACCAGCCGTTCCGGAAGTCCGCACGAGGCGCGATGCGCGGTGCGGCGCTGCTCGTCCACGGCTTCCCCGGCACGCCCGCCGACATGCGGCCCCTTGCCGCGTCGCTCGCCGCCGCAGGCTGGGACGTGGACGCGCCCCTCCTGCCTGGCTTCGGCCCACAGATCATCACGCTCCCCAACCGCCGCCACGCCGAGTGGACAGACACCGTCGCGGAGCGCGTGCGTTCGCTGCGCACGGAGCACGACACGGTCATCGTCGTGGGGCACTCGCTCGGCGCTTCGGTGTCCATCGTGGCCGCGCACCAAGAGATGGCCGACGGCTACGCACTGCTCGCGCCGTACTGGCGCTTCGGCGGGCCGGCAGTGCACGTACTCTGGCCGTTCCTCCGGCTCTTCTTCGGACGGTGGCGTCCGCTCAAACGTGCGGACTTCTCCGACGAACGCATCCGGCAGGGCCTGTTGAGCGTCATACCCGGCCTGCAGATAGACGACCCCGCCGTGCAGGCCGAGCTGCGGGCGTTCGTCGTCCCTACCCAGCTCCTGAACGAGCTGCGCAGGATCGGCCTTGCCGCCGGAGGTGCGGCGCGACGGCTGCACGCCCCAACGCTCGTCGTGCAGGGCGTACGTGACACCCTCGTAAAGCCGGATGACACCGCCCGCCTCGTCGAACGCCTGCCGTCCGTGCGCCGCTTCGAGACGGTGGACGGCTCGCATGGCCTGCCGCTGCCGGAGGGTGGCGCGTGGGAACGCGTCGCGCAGGCGGTGCTGCGTTTCGCAGACGAGATCGCGAGCGCGTGACGGCGGCTACCGTTCCGCGAGCCAGCGCCCCAGCCGGTTGAGCGCCTCGCGGATGTTCTCCTGCGAGTTCGCGAACGAGATGCGGACGTACCCCTCGCCGTACTCCCCGAACGCCGTCCCCGAGAGCAGCGAAACGCCCGCCTCCTGCAACGCGCCCTGTTCGAACTCGCCGCTCGTCATCCCCGTGCCCGTGATGTTCGGGAACGTGTAGAACGCCCCCTTCGGCATCGGGCAGGTGACGCCCGGCAGGGCGTTCAGCCCCGCGACGAGCAGGCTCCGGCGCTCATTGAACTCGCTCACCATCTCTCTGACGGGCTCCTGCGACGACTGCAATGCGGTCACCGCCGCGATCTGCCCGAACGCCGCCGTACACGACACGCTGTTTGTCACCAGCCGCGTCACCGGCTCCACCAGCGGCTCCGGAAAGACGCCGTAGCCCAGCCGCCATCCCGTCATCGCGTAGCTCTTGGACAGACCGTCCAGCACCACCGTCCGCTCCCACATCGACGGGAAACTCGTGATGGAGGTGTGCGAGCCCTCGTAGTAGAAGTCCTTGTATATCTCGTCGGAGAGCACGACCGCGTCCGCCTCCACCGCGAGTTCCGCGATGCGCTCCAGCGTCGAGTCCGGTATCACACTTCCGCACGGGTTGTTCGGCGAGTTGACGATGATGAGACGTGTGCGGGGACTGATGAGCCCGGCGAGTTCGTCCGGGTCCGGGTTGTAGCCCAGCTCCTCGCGCAGCCGCATCGGCACCGGCGTCGCGCCCGCGAACCGGATCATCGACTCGTAGATGGGGAATCCGGGGTTCGGGTAGATGACTTCGTCGCCCTCCTCAGCGAGTGCAAGGATCGTGAAGAACATGATCGGCTTGCCGCCGGGCGTCACGATGATGCGGGACGCGGGCAACTCGCAGTCGAGACGCCGCCCCACGTCCGCCGCTATCGCCTCGCGCGCCTCGGTGATGCCCGGCGACGGCACGTAGTGCGTGTATCCCGCGTCGAGCGCTCCCTTGGCCGCTTCGACGATGTGCGCAGGCGTGTCGTAGTCCGGTTCGCCGATGCCGAGGAAGATGATGCTGTGGCCCTGCGCTTCGAGCGCTTTGGCCCGCGCCAGCGCCTCGAACGCCGTCTCCGTCCCCAGCCGTGACATCCGCGAAGCTAGGCGCATCTCTCGCCTCCTCCCGGTTCACTGTTCGAAACGGCTGCGCCGCCTGAGATGGCCGGGATGAAGTGCACCTCGGAATCCGCGTCGAGGGGCGTCAGCAGGCCCATGTTCGTCGGCTCTCCGTCCACGATCGCCGCGAGTCCGGGCATCAGCCGGTCGGCGTCCTCGGGGTTGACGAGGCTCTCGGCGATGCCCGGATAGCGCTCATTGAGGTTCCGTACCAGTGCGCGCAGCGTCGCCCCCGGCACTTCCGCGCTCGACTCACCGCTGGTGTAGCGTCTGAGCGGGATGGACAGGAAGACCGTCGCCACGGTCTAGTGTCCGTTCTGGCCGTTCCGCTTGTTCGCCAGCGCTTCCATGATCCGGCTGGGGTTCATGGGCGTCTGGTACAGCCGCGTGCCGATGGCGTCCGCTATCGCGTTCCCGACCGCGGGCGCGGGCGGGACGATGCTCGTCTCGCCGATGCCGCGCACCCCGAACGGGTGGTTCGTGTTCGGCACCTCGACCACGATGGCGTCGATCATCGGCAGGTCGAGCGCGGTCGGCATCCGGTAGTCCAGGAAGCTGGAGTTCTGCATCACGCCGTCGGGGCTCGTGTAGTACTCCTCGTTGAGCGCCCAGCCGATGCCTTGCGCCGCGCCGCCCTGGAACTGGCCTTCCACGTAGGACGGGTGCACCGCCTTGCCGGCGTCCTGCGCCGCCGTGTAGCGGAGTATCTGCACCTTCCCCGTCTCCGGATCGACCTCCACGTCGACCAGGTGCGCCGCGAAGCTGCCGCCGCCGGAGCCGCGAACGTTCACCGTGCCCGTCTTGGAGACCGGGCCGCCGGTCTGGCCGAGCTTGCCCGCCGCCTCCTTGAACGTGAGGCGCTGGTCGGGAGCAACCTTGTTCTGGAAGACGCTGTCCTCGAACTCCACGTTCTCCGGCTCCGTCTCCCAGATCATCGCCATCCGCTTCTTGATCTCCTCGACCACCTGCTTCGCGGCCTCTATCGCCGCCTGTCCGCTGGCGTAGGTCGTGCGGCTGCCTGCCGTCAGGTCGTTGTAGCCGACGGAGTCCGTGTCCACGACGGTCGGGTGCACGTCGTGCGCCGGGAGGCCGAACACCTCTGCGGCCTGCATCGCGATCGTCGTGCGCGTCCCGCCGATGTCGGGGTTGCCTTCCACCAGCGATACCACGCCGTCGTCGTTGACGCTGATCGTGACGGACGAGCGGTTGCCGCCGCCGTTCCAGTAGCCGGTCGCCAGGCCGCGCCCGCGCAGCTTCCCGTCCGAACTCTCGCCCAGGTCGCTCTTGAAGTGGTCGGAGCCCTTGATCGCCTCCATGCATGCCACGTTCCCGATGCGCGGGAACACCGGCCCGTCCGGCCTGCGGGTGCCCTCTTCCGCCGCGTTGAGCAGGTGGAACTCCATCGGGTCCATCCCGATCTGCTCGCACAGTTCGGAGATGAGCGACTCGCTGGCGAACGTCGCCTGCGGCGTGCCCGGCGCGCGGTACGCGGCCGTCTTGGACATGTTGATGACCACGTCGTAGGCGTCGATGCGAACGTTCGGCACCTTGTAGCAGGCGAAGATGCCCGCCGTCGCCGCGCTGATGGACGAGCCGGGATAGGCGCCCGCCATGTAGCGGATGTCGGCCGTCGCCGCGACGATCTTCCCGTCCTTGTCGACGCCTATCTTCGCGGTGACCTGCCCGCCGGGGCCGGGGCCCGTCGCGTCGAACACGGACTTGCGGTCCATCGTCATCTTGACCGGCCTGCCGGACTTGCGCGAGAGCATCGCGGCGAGCGGCTCCATGTAGAGCCCTATCTTGCCGCCGAAGCCGCCTCCGATCTCCATCGGCACGACGCGCACGTCCGAGAGCGGGAGCTTCAGCACCGTCGCCACGTTGCTCCGCACGCCGAACGGCGCCTGCGTGGTCGTCCAGACCGTGAGTTTGTCGTCCGGGCTCCAGAAGGCGGTGGAACTGTGCGGTTCGATGTAGCCCTGGTGCGCCCGCGCGATGGTGTACGTCCGTTCGAGTACGTGCGCCGCCTCCGCGAACGCCGCCTCCGGGTCGCCGAACTCCGTGCGGGTGTGCTCGGCGACGTTGGTCGGCGAGACCTTCTCGCCCAGGTGATCGCCGACGAGGTCGTCGTGGATGATGACCGCGTCCGGCTTCATCGCGTCTTCGAGGCTGATGACCGCCTGGAGCGGCTCGTACTCGACCTCGATGAGCTTCAGCGCCTCCAGCGCCGTGTTCTGGTCGACGGCGGCGACCGCCGCGACCGGATGACCCCGGTAGACGGCCTTGCCGTGCGCCATGACACGCTGGCTGGACCACTTGAGGTTCGTCACCTCCTCGACCATGTCCACCATCTTGGGCGCGGTAACCGGCATGTCGTCGCCTGATATGGCGGCGAAGACGCCCGGCGCTGCTTCCGCGCGGGAGACGTCCACCTTCTTGATGACGGCGTGCGCGTACGGGCTGCGGAGCACCGCGCCGTGGATGAGGCCCGGCAGCTTCAGGTCCGCGCCGTACTGAGCGCGGCCCAGCACCTTGTCGACGCCGTCGTGCCGGATGGGGCGGCTGCCCACCACCTTGAACTCCTGTGCGGGTCGGTCAGCGGTCGTAGTCATGTCGCTCGACTCCTCCACGCGTCGTCAGACGCGCTAAGTCTTGTCCGCGGCGCTCTGCACGGCGCGCACGATCTTGTCGTATCCGGTGCACCGGCACAGGTTGCCGGCCAGCCAGAGACGGATGCGGTGTTCGTCCGGATGAGGTTCGCGTTCCAGCAGCGCCCGCGCCGCCACGAGGAAGCCCGGAGTGCAGATGCCGCACTGGAGCGCGGCCTCCTCCAGGAACGCCTGCTGCAGCGGGTGCAGCCCGTGCGGCGGCGCCATTCCCTCGATGGTGTCGACGCTCTTCCCGTCGACCTCGGCAGCGAGCACGAGGCACGAGTCGACGATGCGCCCGTCGAGCGAGACGGTGCACGCGCCGCAGTTGCCGTCGTTGCAGCCTTCCTTCGTCCCCGTGAGGCCGACCACCTCGCGGAGCGCCTCCAGCAGCGATTGGTACGGGGCCGCGAGGAACTCCGTCTCCTGCCCGTTCAGCGTGCAGGCGACCGGAACCTTGCGGACTGGTGTCTCTTGTTGCGTCATTCCTACCTGCCTGCTCAGCGATTTGATTGGGCGCGCCCCAGCGCGATGGCGAGCGTCCGGCGCGTCAGCACCTTCACCAGCTCGATGCGGTGCTCCGCCGTTCCGCGCATGTCGCCGATGGGCGTCGCCTCGGTGGAAGCGATCTCTCCCGCCTCCGCGAACGTCTCCGGCGTGGCGGGCTTGCCCGCGAGGAACGCCGACGCCTTCGCCGCGAACAGCGGTGTCGGCCCGACAGCGGCGAGCGCGATGCGCCCTGACGCGATGGTCGCGCCGTCTTCACCCAGCGTGAGTGCGCTCGCGACTCCCGCCACGGCGATATCCATCTCGTTGCGCGGGATGAAGCGCTGGTACGCCGCGCCGAACCCCTTATCGGGGGCCGGGACCTCCAGCGCCACGAGCAGCTCCCCGCGCCCCAGCACGTTCGCCCCGGGCGCAGTGCAGAACTCCTCGACCGGCACGCGGCGCTCGCCCTGCGGGCCCTGCACCACCGCGACCGTCGAATGGACGATCAGGGGGCAGATGCCGTCCGCGCTCGGCGAGGCGTTGCACAGATTGCCGCCGAGGCTCGCCCGCGACTGTATCTGGATGCCGCCGATGAGCGATGCCGCGTCGATGAGGCCCGGGAACGCCGCTGCGACGGCGCTGTCCTCGTAGATCCGGTAGCACGGGACCGCTGCGCCGATGCGCAGGCTGCCGTTCAGGTCGAGCGTCGTCGCCTCGGGCACGCCCTTCAGGTCCACGATGGCGTCGAGGTCGAACCGCCCGCCGCGCAGTTGAACGAGAACGTCGGTGCCGCCCGCGAACGGCCTCGCACGTTCGCCGTGCTGTTCGAGCACGGCGACTGCTTCATCCAATGTGCGTGGGGCGACGTAGGTGAATGGATGCAACTGAACGCTCCCTCCTGCCGTGATGCGCCGGTGCGCCCACATTATTCACGAAAGGCCAACGCCATCGCAATCTCCGGCCTCGTGATTGACCGGCGCAGCGCAGTGCCACGGTTTGCTTGCAATCCGACAGCGCAGATGGCCGCGGGTGCGATTTTCGACGGCGAAACATTGCGGCTTGCATGTAGCCCGTCATGCGGCTACAATGCGGCTCGCCGCCTGCCCACTCGATTCTCAGCCTCGGCTTTGACAAGCGGAGAGAAGGCGGCAATACTCGGCGTCACGCCGTTGCGTAGTTTGGAGGATACCGACAGTGGCAGAGGACAGCAATCGCTTGTTTGTAGGTAACATACCGTTCAGGATGACCCAGGACGAACTCCATGACCTCTTCTCTCAGGCAGGGGCCGTGGTTTCCGTCCACATTCCGACGGACAGAGAGACAGGACGCCCGCGCGGCTTCGGGTTCGTTCAGATGGAGGACGACACCTCGAAGGAGCAGGCGGTCCAGATGTTTAACGGCTACTCGGTGAGTGGCCGGGCCCTCGTGGTCAACGAGGCTCGCCCCCGCGAACCCCGCTTCTAGGCATCGCTTGGTATTTGAAGAGCGCCGCGGTCGTCGCGGCGCTCTTTCAGCCTATCCCTCATTCACTCACGCTCGTACTGGCACGCCCGCTTGAGCGCCTTCACGCGCCCATAGCAACGTCCGTGTACTTGCTGCCTGCGCCCGTGACGAGGAGCACCGTCTCCGTCTCCGGGGCCAGGAAGCCGGACTCACGCAGCTTGCGGTAGGCCACGAGCGTGGCCGCCCCCTCCGGCGCGGACCAGACGCCCTCGGCCGACGCCATCTCGCGCATCCCGGCGAGTATCTCCTCGTCCGTCACCGCGATGGCCGTACCGCCGCTCTCCCGCACCGTGTCCAGGATCAGGTAGTCCCCCACCGCGACCGGCACGCGGATGCCCGCGGCTACCGTCTGCGCGTTCTCCCACGGCTCGGCGTGACGCACGCCCTGCTCGAACGCCCGCACGATCGGCGCGCAGCCTGTGGACTGCACCACGATCATCTTCGGGCGCTCGGGGCCGATCCAGCCGAGGCACTCCATCTCGCTGAACGCCTTCCACATCCCCACGAGGCCCGTGCCGCCGCCCGTCGGGTAGATGATCGCCTCCGGCACACGCCACCCCAGCGACTGCACGATCTCGTAGCCCATCGTCTTCTTGCCCTCGACGCGGTACGGCTCGCGCAGCGTCGACACGTCGAACAGGCCGAGCTCCGCCGCCTTCTCACGGGAGAGCCTGCCCGCGTCGTTGATGAGCCCCTTCACCAGCGTCAGGTGCGACCCGGCGAGCGCGGCCTCGGTCTTCGCTGCGGGGGGCGCGTCCTCCGGCATGAACACGTGGCACTCCATGTCGCCGCGCGCGCAGTACGACGCCAGCGCCCCGCCCGCGTTGCCCGCGGACGGCACCGTGAGCCGCGTCAGCCCCAGCTCCTTCGCCCGCGACACCGCCGACGACAGCCCGCGCGCCTTGAACGTTCCCGTGGGGTTCTGGCCCTCGTCCTTGATGTAGAGCGTGCGCGCGCCCAGCGACCGTTCGAGGTTCGAGGCGCGGATCATCGGCGTGCCGCCCTCGCCGAGCGTCACGATGTTCGACTCGTCGCGGACGGGCATCAACTCGAAGTAACGCCACATCGTGGGAGGACGCGTCGCGAACACCGACGGGTCGACCTCGCGGCGCACCGCTTCGAGATCGTAGCGGGGATAGAGGACCTTCTGTGCTGCGGGTGAAAGGGTGTGCGGTTCGTCGGCGTTATACGTCTCTCCCGTCTCGGTGCATTCGAGATGGGACAGATAGCTGCGCATGACCTAGCCTCCGGTGATCCACCGCCACAGACGGGAGAGGGGGCCGGCAGGTTGTGGATCATCCATCGGCTGCCCGCGCCAGCGCCGTTCTACCGTCCGACGCGGCCTGGTGAAGTAGGCGACGTAGGCGAAGACGAACAACGCCACGCTCGCCCAGAGAAAAGGGGTAACCCCTGGGGCATCGAGGGCCTTGAGAAGGACCGAGAGCACGAGCAGCGCGATGCCCGCGAGCAGCAGCCTGCCGGACGTGGGCCGGATGAACCTGCCCAGCCTCGGCCCGCGCGGCGCGCGGGCGACGCGGCGGGGAGAGCGGGGCGGCTTGGAGCCGTCTGAACCGGCGCCCTCGCCCTCTTCCCCGGCCTGGCCGAGTATCTCTTCTATCTCGCGTTGATAACGCTGCGCCATGCTGCCTTGCTCCTCCTCCGCATGACTGGCGAAGCAGGCAACTTAATCATACCACTGCACACGTCAAGTGGTATGCGGCCTTGTCATTCCGAGCGGAGCGCAGCGGAGTCGAGGAATCTCTCGGGCTGCGTGCCGCTCCGTACCGACGTCCCCCGAGAGATGTTTCGACTACGCTCAACATGACAACTCCACCCCCCTCACAGCCCAAGGAACCGTATCGTGCTGTGCGCCTTGTGGATGCGGTTCAGGTTCACCAGCAGCGCCGTCAGCTCCTCGACGTACCGCGAGTTCGACAGCGGCCCCGCGTCGACCGCCCGCAGCGACGGCATCGCCTCCGCGAGCGCCATCGTCTCGCGCCGCGCCGGCTCGTCGTCGGCCGTCACCGCGACGTCGCCCTCGAGCGCATGGTCGGCCCGCAGCAGGTCGCGCGCGCTCATGTTCTGGAACGCGGCGGCGACGCGGCTCTCCGGCAGCAGCTCCCGCGTCAGCTCGCCCGCCGACCCCTCCGGCACACTCACCGCGCGCATCTGGCCGTCGACGAACTCCACCGGCGCCACGATGCTCACGACCAGCCGCCCCACGAGCGCATCCCGCAGCGACTCCGCCGTCGGGCGCAGCCCCTCGAACGGCACCGCGAGCAGCACCACGTCCGCGCCGCTCACCGCATCCGCATTCGCCGCCCCGGAGATGGCCAACGCCCCTCCGTCATTCCCGCGCCCACTTTCGTCATTCCCGCGAAGGCGGGAATCCAGCCCTCCGTCGGATCGCCCCTGTTCCCTACCCTCGCCCTCTGGGAGAGGGTGCGCATCCCCGATGCGCGGGTGAGGGTTCCCCTGCGGCGGGTGAGGGTGGGCCTCCAGCAGCCCCGACGCCGCCTCGGCCGCCCGGCCCGCGTCCCGCGAGCCGATGACGACCTCGTGACCGGCCATCGCCAGCCGCAGCGCGAGCCCGCGTCCCTCCGGCCCCGTTCCTCCCACGATCGCGATACGTGTCATGCCGTCACGCCAGCCCTGTGATGTCCGCGAGCCGCTCCAGGTGCTCGTCCATGTCGAACACCGGGTTGAGCAGCACCTCGTCGACCCCCATCTCGGCCCACTCCTCCAGCAGCTCGCCGATCTTTGCGGCGCTGCCCCAGATGGCGGCCTGCTCCGCATTGCCCGGGTTGCCGTAGTAGTAGCCGAACCACTCCCGCAGCCGGCGCTTCGCCCGCTCCTCGTCGTCGTCCACCGCAAGATAGAGCCGCTTCGAGATGGGGAACGACGCCGGGTCGCGCCCGGCTTCCGCGAGGTGCGACTGCACGAGCGCCACCTTGCGCGGAAAGTCCGCCAGCGGCCCGCTGCCCGCGCCCATCCACCCGTCGGCGTGGCGCACGCTGCGCGCCAGGGCGGCGTCGGCGTTCGCGCCGAAGATGATCGGCGGATGCCCCGGCCTCGGCGAGATGCTCGCATCCGCGACGTCGTAGAACGCGCCGGAGTGGCCGGACGGCGACTGCCCCCACAGCGCGCGGATCGCCTGCACCTGCTCGACGAACCGCGTGACGCGGCGCTCAGCCGTGATGCCGTACATCGGCAGCTCGTCGCCGTTGTTGCCGAGCCCGACCCCGAGCACGAGCCGCCCGCCGCTCATCACGTCGATGTCTGCGGCCAGCTTCGCCAGCATCACCGGGTTGTGGCGCGGCAGCACGAGCACCGACACCCCGATGCGCGCCGTCGACGTCTGCCCCGCGAGCCACGCGAGGAACGAGAGCGGGTGGAGGACGGTGGGCGAGCCGGTGACGCGCTCCTGCGTCCAGAGGCTCGCGTAGCCCAGCTCCTCGGCGCGGCGGACGTACGAGGCCGCGAACGTCATGTCCACGTTCCCGTCCGTGAAGATATGCGGTGACGCGATGCCGACTTTCATGCGGTCTGCGATGGCCATTGCACTCCTGACCGCGCCCTGCTCACTCCTGGGGCGCCTGCGCTGGGGGTAACGATCGGTAACACTTGGTAACACTGCGCTCCTGACCGGCGGGGTCCGCCGCATCGAGCCGGAGCCTGCGCACCGGCTTTCCATGGTAGGTGGCGGGCGCCGGGAGGGGCAAGGGGCGGGTGTCAGTGAGGGGCCTCAGAAGGGCAACATACTTGATAATGTTCCTTCCGCATGGAAACCAAACCTCGTTTCCATTTCACGCTCTGTTTCTATCTTGCTTCGGATTACCGACAGTGCAACTGGAGCTGCATCACCCATCCAGTCATCCGACCTCACTATGGATCGAACTCCTCGATTTTGTGATTCCACTGCCAATTTCCTCCCTAATGCATCGAAAGCTGGTTTGACTACGTGGGGCAACCAGCCTTGGTTCTCAATAAGAATTCGAGAATAATCGTGGGAAAGATATCCTTGTGGATCGCCGATCAACCCAGCCAGAATCTGTCCAACAGCCTTCACAGTCGGATAACGTATCGGTTTCGTTTTCATCGAAATCTCATTCATTTCAGAATCCATAATCACAATGATTGGTGTTTCTCTTGCTAGCTTCTCTGTCTCTTGGAATATTATATAAGGTAAGAGCAATTGATGAACTGTCAAACCTTCGTCAAAGATCTGGTTGTAGCGTGCATGTGTAAACATTTCACGTGCACGGTCAGTCGCTCCAGCGGCATGTCCTAAGAAAGCGTAGCAGACTTGGCCTAAGTCTTTTAGCCCAAATTTGCGGTATTTTTTGCCGCCTATTAGAAAGGGTTTCTTGGCATCACGTGATTCATATTCCGTCGCCCAGACGCCTTTCTTTATTTCATAAAACCAGGGAGGAGAAAGGTTCTGGAAGTCATTTTGCCATTTTTGTTGTCGCTTGTCATTTGACTTCCAGTCTTCAAGATGTAGCGGGTTTTGGGTGTTCGACCTTTCAGCAATCAAACTGGCCAAACTAATCTCTGCGTCATCTGGTTCCGTCTTCGTTTGTGGAGTTTTGATTATTTTGGCAAGAACACGAACCGTACTGAGGTCCACACCTGGCTCGTCAGTAAACACAGAGCCAATTGAAGCTACCGTTTGGCAACCGTTCACTATTTGGAAGTTTTCTACACTAATGTCAGTCAGGGCTGGGTTTTGGGCATTGTCGGCCGTGGAAATGGAATCGGCAATGCATGTTAACCCATTGTTGAACATGAAGAAGCGCTCATTCTTATCTTCCTTGAGTGTTGCCTTTATGAGAGCATTTTTCGCCGACGCAAGCAGGTAGTATCGAGGATTCTCTCGAAATAGATTCTGGCGATGCTGAAGAAATACTTTTGCCAGGTCGTTAGCGGTCAAAGATGCACAAACCACGCTTTCGGTTTCATTGACTTTGAACTGAAAAAGCGAGTCTCTGTCCACTTGGAAGGTAAATGAGATTGGGTCATTGTGTAGGAATTGAATGTTTTCTACTAGGAATCGTATGTCACGAACAGAGTATGTGCAATCAACTTGTGTTTTGCCCATATAAAACGACTCTGAATAGAGAGGGTCGCCATCTTTATTGGGTTCAAGGGTTCTCGGAGCTATCGTTGAAGTTGCAAGATAGACATCCACTCTGAGTAAATCCGGCATGCTGCTTCGAAAAAGAGCTGCCTTCTCACGCAATGCCCTATTTACGCTCAACGGTATTTACGCTCAACGGTCGGTCGGGTACCACTAGGTCTTTGAATCCTTCGATCAGTTTAGAAAAATCTGATCTAGCGATATCGGTGTTCTTTGACTGAATCAGAACCAGCCGTGGCGGCTTGTCGTCTTCGTCGTACCACCAGCCATCTATACCTTTATCACTCTGTCCATCAACTTCTGTTGCACTCAGAATCTCTTCCGTAGATGGGTTATAGTCCCATAATATCTGCTGTGTTGCCCAATTCCTGAACTGCTGCCATGGCTCGTTTATATCATGTTCAGCCCATTCATCAAGGAATGGGGCAACCTGCTTTTGTAGCTTTTCAGACTGTATCTTCCGTTGAACCACGAATCACCCCGCAGCGGGTTTTTGGTTAGTCTACTGAGCCCACGTTCGTCGGTCCATACCCCCTTGACACCATCCCACGGGTCCGATATGGACCAGCGACCTTGCGCGGGAGGCGTCGGCATGGGGATGGACATCGGCATCATGAAGTTCGAGTACCTGGAGCGGCCCGGAGGGGTCGTCTACGACTTCGCCTGTGAGATGGCGGTCGAGGGCGCGGACGACGCGTATATGTTCGGTGAGGGCGGCAGTTGCATCCCGTTCACCCAGCGCCAGGTGCTGCGGATGCTCGACGAGTTCACCCGCGAGCGCGGGCTGTCGCCGCAGGAGCGGTTGGAGATTCGGTCGTGGCTGGCGTCGCTGCCGTGGATCGGAGGCTGGCAGGACGCGCTGCCGCCCAGCGACGGGCGCGACCAGGAGGACGACTACTACCCCGTCGTGGACAACGACGACGGCCGTGACGGCGGCATCATCGAGCTGCACTTCAGCTGGTGAACTACTGACACCCGCCCCTTCCGCGAACACCCTAGCACCCCTTACGCTGGACGCATGTTCGCGCATCTGTCCACTTGGTGGCCGCGTCCCTGGTTCACCCTTACGCACGTACCGTTCCTGCGGCTGGAAACGCACACACACCCTCCTTGCCCGGATCTTGAAATGAAGAACGCTGAAGCAGGCCACGGCCTTGTCGATAAAGATCTGCAAGATTCGGAAACACCTGCTCTCACTCGTAAGGACCTGAAGAAGAACCGGATCAAGAACGCGGCCTTCTGCCACGGCCGGGGCTGCTGGTTTCCCGCCTTCGCGGGAATGACGGGAGAGGCGGGGATGACGGGAGGGGCGGGAATGACGGATGAGGGGCGCACCCGTGTACAGACGCCATCCGCCGCTGTACCATCCGCCCATGACGAGAATCGTGACGTAGAGGAGGGCAGGCAATGGCGAAGCGCGCTTTCCCCGTCGTCGACTGCGACGGGCACATCATCGAGGCCAGTTCGGAGATGCTCGACTTCATGCCGGAGCCGTTCCAGTCGGTCATTCGCGGCGGACGGAACGTCGGCAGGCTCTTCCCCGGCCTGGACGGCATGCACATGCCGCAGGCGCGACCATCGGGCGCAGCAGGACGCGAACGCGTCAACGCCAGCGAGCACCGCATGGGCTCCGGCGAAGACTGGGTCGCCTTCCTCGAGGGCGCCGAGATCGACAAGGCGGTCATGTTCACCACCCAGGGGCTCGCCGTCGGCATCATCCAGAACCCGGACTACGCCGTCGCCGTCTGCCAGGGCTTCAACGACTACGTCCACGCCTGCTACCGCAAGGTCAGCGACCGCCTGCACCCCATGGGGCTCATCCCCATGCAGAACGTGCCGGAAGCCGTGAAGGAGCTCCGCCGCGCCGTCGAGGACCTCGGCCTGCCGGGCGCGATGCTCCCCACGCGCGGCCTCCCCGTGAACCTCGGCCACGAGATGTACTGGCCCGTCTACGAGGAGGCGGAGCGGCTCGGTTGCGTGCTCGCGCTCCACGGCGGCTCCAACCTCAACCTCGGCATGGAGGGCTTCATCGACAACGGCGCGTCCCACATCCTCCACCACCCGCTGCCGCTCATCATCAACTTCGTCTCGTTCTTCCGGCAGGGCGCGATCGACCGTTTCCCGAACCTCAAGATCGGCTTCATGGAGGGCGGCGCGGGATGGCTCGCGTTCGTGCTCGACCGCCTCGCCCGCGAGGACGAGTACCGCCCCCGGGCGTCGGACCTCGACCCCGTGGAGTGGGTCAAGAGCGGCAACGTGCTCATCGGCTGCGAGGGCAGCGAGGGCACGCTCGGCCACCTCGTCGACCGCGTCGGGCCGACCCCGTTCGCCTACGCCTCCGACTACCCCCACGAGGTCGACGCGCTCAAGGCCGAGGAGGAGATCGACGAGCTCGCCCACTACCCCGGCCTCACCGACGACGACAAGGCCGCCGTCCTCGGCGGCAACGCCAAGCGCTTCTTCGGGGTGTAACCGGCCTGGTGTAGGGGCACCCTTCATGGGCGCCCTTGTCTGACCCCTCTCCTGAGGGAGAGGGCAACGCGCTTAGCGCGTGGGTGAGGGCACTCGGTGGGGCGGGCGTGAGGATTGTCATGCTGAGCGGAGCGCAGCGGAGTCGAAGTATCTCTCGGGTGCTCGGCCCCCTCGCCCTACGAGGGAGAGGGCTGGGGTGAAGGTGATAGAACGAAGGAGGAACACGATGGCAAAGAACGGGTTCAGCATCATCGACAGCGACATGCACATCATGGAGCCGCCCGACCTCTGGGAGCGGTACATCGACGCCGAGTTCAAGTCGGCGGCCCCGCGCGGCATGACGTCCGAGAACGTCCGCGACCTCGGCGTCTACTACCCCAACAACGAGTCCGGACGCCGCACGACCGGCACGCCCCACCGAGGCCACAACTACGAGCGCAACCAGGCGCTCTACCGCGATCATTCGGCGCGCGGCTGGTCGCCGGAGGTCCAGTTGGAGGCGATGGACGCGGAAGGGCTCGACGTCGCGGTGCTCTTCCCCAGCCGCGGCCTCAGCGTGCTGACCGTACCCGACCTCGAGCCGAGGTTCGCCGCCGCCATCGCCCGCGCCTACAACGACTGGCTGTACGACTTCTGCCAGGGCGACACCGCGCGGCTGCTCGGCGCGGGCATGATCTCCGTCTACGACGTCAACGACGCCGTCGAGGAGGCGCACCGCGTCGTCGAGGACCTCAAGTTCAAGGCCGTGTTCGTCCGCTCCAACATCGTGAACGGCAAGAGTTGGCACGACCCGTACTACGAGCCGCTCTGGGACGCGCTGGAGGAGCTCGGCATCCCGCTCGGCTTCCACGAGGCGTCGGGGTCGCGGTCGCGCCAAAGCGCGGAGAGCTACGACCCGAACTTCGGCCTGCGCCGCATCTACGCGCAGCCGTTCGAGCAGATGCTGGCCATCGGCAGCTTCGCGGCCGGCGGCGTCCTGGAGCACCACCCGAAGCTGAACGTCGCCTTCCTCGAGGCGAACTGCGCCTGGCTCCCGTGGATGCTCTGGCGCATGGACGAGGGCTACGAGCGCGAGGCCGACATCTTCATGGAAGACCTCACGATGCCGCCCAGCGAGTACTTCCGGCGCCAGTGCTACGTGTCGGTGGAACCCGACGAACTGCCCGCGAAGTACGCCATCGACGCCTTCGGCAACGACAACATCGTCTTCTCGACCGACTACCCCCACGGCGACTCGAAGTACCCGGCGGCGGTCGACAACTTCTTCGAGTTGCCGTTCACCGACGAGGACCGCCGCAAGATCCTCTGGGACAACTGCGCCCGCTTCTACTCCATCGCAGGCGTCCCCAGCCCCGCGTGACGGGTGCACAGCACCCGCGTTCGGCGTATAGTGCACACGACAGAACAAGGGAGGGACGCCATGGTGATGGAGACGAGGACCCAGAACGCGTTGGACCGGTTCGTTTCGAAGACCCGCGAACTCTTCGCATCGGAGCCCGACCTCGAGAAGCGCTGGGCGGCGCTCGCGCCGGTCCTTGCCGAGCTGCTCGCCGACCCCACCGTCGTCGAGGCCTCGAAGTCCTGGCCCGACTGCGTCCCCGCCGACGGCCGCGCCGAGAACCTCATCTTCTACGAGGACCCGGACTACGGCTTCGCGGTGAACGGCCTGACCAAGGGCGAGGCCCGGCAGGGTGGACGCGCCCGCATCCACGACCACGCCCACATCTACACGCTCTACGGCGTGCTCGACGGCCACGAGCGCATCGAGCGCTACGACCGCCTCGACGACCGCTCGAAGCCGGACTACGCCGAGATCGCGCTGAACTCGAACGTGCTGGTCGGCCCCGGCGAGATCGACCTCGTCAAGCCGTACGAGATCCACACGGAGATCACGGTCGGCGAGCGCACGGTCGCCATCATCATCCGCAGCGAGAAGTCGGGCGGCTTCAACCAGGGACGCTACGACCCGGAGACCAACTACTACTACGAGAGCCTCGGCCCGCGCCAGACGCCGGTCGACATGTTCCCGCAGTCCTAGTTCCCGTCATTCCCGCGCAGGCGGGAATCCAGACCTGGTGTAGGGGCGTCCCTCGTGGGCGCCCTTTCGCCGCGCAGCGGCGGGTGAGGGCTGCCTACCCCCGCAGCCACGGCACCGGCAGCACGCGCCCCCAGACGCGCCGCACGCGCATCCTGAAGTACGCGCCCTTCCCGAACACCGTGCCGGTCACGAGGAGCAGCGCCGAGTACGACGGCGTGATGAGCGCCACGTACACCACGCGGTAGCCCCACGGCCCGCCCCACAGCGAGCCCTCGACGCCAACGACCTCGTTCAGCAGGACGTGCCCCAGCGATGCCGCGAGCGCGCCGTTCACCGCGAACACCAGCATCACCACGGGGTAGTGCAGCGCGTCCCAAGCTCGCCGGACTCGAGCGCTCATCGAGCGCCCGTGAGAGGAGACGTCATCCCGCGTCCTGCCGCGCCTCGACGCCTGCCAGCGCCTCCACCGCCTTCACGACGGCCTGCGTGCCCTCGTCGCCGCCGCCCATCGCCTCGACGGCGGTCAGGTACTGCCGCGCGAGGCCCGTCACCGCGAGCGGCACGTGCTGCTCCTGCGCCGCCTCCAGGATGAGCCGCAGGTCCTTCTGCTGCAGCTTCACCATGAAGCCGGGCGCGAAGTCCCGCTGCGCCATCCGGGGGCCGAGGTTGGACAGCTGCCACGAACCCGCCGCGCCGCCTGATACCGCCTCCACCGTCTTGAGCAGATCCGCGCCCTGCGACGCCGCGAACACGAGCGCCTCCGCCACCGCCGCACACGTTCCCGCCACGAGTATCTGGTTCACCAGCTTCGTCGTCTGACCCATGCCGGACGGCCCCATCAGCGTGATGCTCTTGCCCATCGCCTCGAACACGGGCAGGCACCGTTCGAACGTCTCCGGCTCGCCGCCCGCCATGATGGTGAGCGTTCCCTGCTGCGCGCCCCACGAGCCGCCGCTGACCGGCGCGTCGAGCATCGCGATGCCGCGCTCCGCCAGCCGCCCCGCGAGCGCCCGCGTCTCGGCAGGCGATATCGTGCTCATGTCGATGAGCACCGAGCCCTCGCGCATCGCTCCCGCGAGTCCGCCCTCGCCCTCCACGACCGCCAGCACGTCCGGCGTGTCCGGCACCATCGTGATGACCACGGACGCCGCCTGCCCGATCTCCGCGAGCGACCCCGCGACCGCGCAGCCGTCCTCGCGCAGCGCCTCTGCCCGCGATAGGGTGCGGTTGTAGACGATGACCTCGAACCCCGCCTTCGCGAGGTTGCGCGCCATCGGCGCGCCCATGATGCCCGTCCCGACGACGCCGACGGTCTCAGCCATCACCGGCCCTCCTCGGCGGAGCGAGCGCCGTCCACGTACGCCTTCGCAGCGCCCAGCAGCAGCGCGTTCGCGCCCGTCAGGAAGAGCTGCACGCCCCGGTCGCGCCAGTAGGCGTAGTCCTCCGGCGTGCGCGCGATGGTGCCCGCCGTCCTGCCTGCCGCGACGATCTTCTCCGTCAGTTGCTCGATCGTCTCCAGCACGAGCGGGTGCTTCGTCTCGCCCGGAACGCCGAGCGCAACCGAGAGGTCGGACGGGCCCAGGAAGACCGAGTCCACGCCGTCCGTGTTGATGATCTCGTCCGCATTGTCGATGCCGTCGCGCGTCTCGATCTGGACCATCACGACGGTCGCCTCGTTCGCCATGTCCGTGTAGCCGGGAGTGGTGGCGAAGTCGTTGGCGCGCACGCCGGCGAGCCCGCGCTTCCCAACCGGCGGGTACTTCACCGAGTCCACGACGTACCTGGCGTCAGCGGCGTTGTTCACCATGGGGATCATCACGCCCAGCACGCCCGCATCCAGGTACTTCGCCATCACCTGTTGCGTGTTCTCGCCCACGCGCGCCATCGCCGGAACGCCCTTCGCCTCCGCCGCGCGCACCATGTCCACCGCTTCACCCGCCGCGATCGGGTTATGCTCGCCGTCGATCATCACGTAGTCCACGCCCGCGACCGCGAGCAGCTCCACCGTCGTCGGCGACTCGATGCTGATGAACACGCCCACGAGGGGGTCGCCCGACCGCAGCTTTGCCCTGAATGCGCCATCGATCATGCTGTCTCTCCTTCTTCGGGCGCGTATGCCCGTCGTGCTTCCTGCACCTGGCGCACCACGAAGACTGCGCCTCCCGTTGCCACGATGCTCAAGTAGCTGATGCTCCTGTCCACCAGCGCCACCGCCAGCGCCGCCTCCACCGCCAGTTCCAGCCCCAGCAGGCCCGTCACGCCCGTCTCCACAAGCCCCAGTCCGCCGGGCGTGAGCGGAACGGCGGTGAGCAGGCCGTTCGCCATCGGCACGAAGAGCACCAGCCCCAGCGCCACCGGCGTCCCGACCGCCATCACGACGCAGAACAGCCGCCCGGCTTCCGAGAGCCACCCCAGCACGCCGAGCGCGAACACGACGTGCATGCGCCCGAAGCTGTCCATCGTCCCGCTGTGGAAGCGGTGGTACATCTCCCGCAGTTTCTCCGGCAGCCGGGGGGCCACCCATCGCCGCGCGAGGACCATCGCCACGAGCCCCGCGCCGACGACCAGGAGCGCTCCCACCGCAACCCCCACGAGGAAGACCGGCGGGACGATCTGCCCGCCGACGAACAAGGCGCCGACGCCGATCGTGATGAGTACCGCAACGACGACGAGGTCGATGAAGCGGTCCGCCATCACCGTGCCCATGCTGCGCGAGAAGCTCGTGTTCGTGTCGCTCGCGTACGCGTAGGCGCGGTAGGCGTCGCCCATCCTGAACCAGGTCACCGAGTTCACGAACCACCCCATGAGGATGACCCGGCCGGCGTAGGCCACGGAGGGCGGAGGCCCGCCGCCATGGCGATGAGCATTGGCTATCAGGGCACGCCACCGTGCGCCTCTGAATATGAACGTGGTGTAGTGCGAGACGAACGCCAGGACGTACCACCACGGGTTCAGCGTGGTCATGTGCTCCCACGTGTCGCTGAACCCGATGTCGGTCTTGTTCGTGAGCAGCGCGATCACCAGGATGAGCGCCACCAGCGGGATGCCGGTCTTCGGCGAGAGGAGCCTGCGCTTCAGTGACTGGTTGTCTTTGAGCGATGCCAGGACGTTTGCCACGTGCTTAAGCCTAAATCAGCGGACGCTTGGCCGGTATCCCTGCCTTCCTCGGATATCGGGGCGGCGTGGATTCTACTTTCTCGACCGTGATGACGTAGCGGTTCTCCAGTCCGGTTTCGACGCCTACCTGCTCGACCCCTGCAACGCGACCGCCAAGCAGCACGGCGGTCTCCGTGTACGCGACAGCCTCCGACGGAGCGTCAGACCCTCTCTGGCCGAACAGTGCGCCGCCTGTCTTGCAGAAAGGGAGCGTCAGCTCCAGCACGACAGTCCAAGGGCCGAGCGCACGGCAGACCGCAACGTCGAACGCCTCGCGCAGCGCAGGATCGTGCGCGGCGTCTTCCGCGCGGGCGTGCAGCACGTCCACGTCCAGCCCCAGCTCCGCGCAGACCCGTTCCAGGTACGCCGTCTTCTTGCGCGTGGCGTCCATCAGCGTGACACGCAGCGCGGGCTCGGCTATCGCCAGGACGAGACCGGGGAAGCCGCCGCCCGTCCCCACGTCCACCAGCCGCCCCTCGTGCAGGCCCGCACGTCGGATGAGCGGCAACAGCGTGAGCGAATCGAGCACGTGGCCCCGCAGCACGTCGGCAAGCGCCGCATCCGACATCAGCGATGCCGACGCGTTGTAAGAGCGCAGCATCTCGACCATCCGGCGGATGCTCTCAAGTTGCGTAAGAGAAAGCGGCGCTCCGGGCGATACGGTCGCCGCCGCGCCCGCGAGATCGTCCCACTCCAACGGTGCGTAGGACACTAGCTCTTACGCCGCCTTGACAGGATGAAGACCGCGGCGATGGCTGCCGCAGCCCCGGCGATGAGCAGTGGTCCCTTACGGGACGTGGGAGGGTGGTACATGCGGTATGAGACAGGCAACGGTTGCGGGTCCGCCGGTTTGTCAGACGGCGGCGAGGCAACACGCGCCGCATCGGCGAGGTGGCTCGCCGCGTCGTCGCCGAACGCTTCGACGTAGCCGCGCACCAGCCCGTCGGCCGCGGCGCGCAGGAATTCGTCCCTCCCGTGCGTCGGGCGATAGCGGTAGGCGCGTCCGTCCAGCTCGCGGGTCAGCATCTCTTTCTCGACGAGGCGGTTCAGCACCGTCATGACGGTCTTGTAGTTCCCGCCGCCGAGCCTGTCCACGGCCTCCTGCACCGAGAGCGAACGTCCCGCCGACCACGCGACGTCCATCAGCCGCGTCTCCAGCGGCCCCAGCGACGTCACCGGCGTCTTACGCTCCGTCTCTTCCTGCATGGCCTCGCGCTCGCACTCTCACGGACGTGTTGCCTACTCAACGTAAGAGCACGCTCGGGGAGTGTCAACCGGGAGCGGTCGCAGGCTTCGGTGATTCCACACAACCTCACGAGGCCCACGCGACGCCCCGCGCTGGCGTAAGATTGAGGGACGCTCGTGAAAGTTCCGCGGGAGACAGGACCCGCGCACAGGGGGAACGACTCGATGCCACTGCTGTACGAAACCGCCCGCAAGGGCGCGTCCATCGCCGCCTCCGAGGTCAACGTCATCGCCGACAAGCTGCGTGGCCAGATCGCGGGCGAAGTGCGGATGGACCACTACAACCGCCTCATGTACTCCACCGACGCCTCCATCTTCCAGATGACGCCCGTGGGCGTCGTCGTGCCGCGCACGGCGGACGACGTGGAGGCCACGATCCGCATCGCCCGCGAGCATGGCGTGCCGGTCACACCGCGCGGCGGAGGTACGGCGCTGGCAGGGCAGACGACGAACCACACCATCGTCATGGACTTCTCCAAGTACATGCGCAACGTGCTGGAGGTCTCGCCGGAGGAGCGGTGGGCGCGCGTGCAGCCCGGCATCGTCAATAACCACCTCTCCGCCGCGGTGCGCCAGTACGGCCTCATGTACGGGCCGGACCCGGTCACCAGCGCCCGCGCCACCGTCGGCGGCGGCATCGGCAACAACTCCTGCGGCCCGCACTCCGTCATCTACGGCAAGACGCTCGACCACATCCTGGAGGTCGACGCCATCCTCTCGGACGGCAGCCGGGCGCACTTCGCGCCCGTCGTGGGCGAGACGCTGGAGGACAAGCTCTCCCGCAACGACCTCGAGGGCACGATCTACCGCGAGACGCGCCGTCTCGCCTGGGAGCACTCGGACGAGATAGCGCAGCGCTTCCCCCGCATCCTGCGCCGCGTGATGGGCTACAACCTCGACGACTTCACTGGCGACGGCCCTATGAACCTCACTCGCGCCGTCGTCGGCTCGGAGGGCACGCTCGTCGCCGTCACGGAGGCGCGCGTCAACCTTGTGCCTCTGCCGCGCTACAAGGGCCTCGGCGTCGTCCACTTCACCGACCTCATCGAGTGCATGGAGGCGTCCGTCCCGCTCCTCGAGCACAGCCCGTCGGCGGTCGAGCTCGTCGGCCACATGATCATCGACAACTGCAAGGTGAACCCCGGTTACCGCAGCCTGCTCGACTACTTCATCGGCGAACCGCGCGAGCTGCTGTTCGTCGAGTTCTACGGCGACTCCCCAAGGGAGGTGCAGTCGAGGCTCGAGGCGATGAAGGCCGACATGGAGCACCGCCGCCTCGGCTACGCCACCATGATCACGAACGACCCCATCGAGCAGCAGCGCTGGTACGCGCTCCGCGAGGCGGGGCTGGGGCTCGCGATGGCGCTCAAGGGCGACGCCAAGCCGCTGCCGTACGTCGAGGACACCGCCGTTTCGCCGGAGCAACTGCCGCAGTACGTGCGCCGCTTCGAAGAGATCATTGCGAAGCACGACACTGAAGCCGCCTACTACGGCCACGCGTCCACCGGCTGCCTGCACATACGCCCCGTCGTCAACCTCAAGCAGCACGAGGGTGTCGAGAAGATGGCCTCCATCGCCGAGGAGATCGCCGACCTCGTCCTGGAGTTCGGCGGCAGCCTCACCGGCGAGCACGGCGACGGCATCGTGCGCGGCGTCTTCACCGAGAAGATGTTCGGCTCCGAGCTCTACCAGGCGTTCAAGGAGCTGAAGCAGGCGTTCGACCCCGAGGGCATCATGAACCCGGGCAAGATCATCGAGACGCCCGGCCTGCGCGAGAACCTGCGCATCGGCCCCGGCTACACGGCCATCGACGTCCCCACGTACCTCGACTTCAGCGAGGACGGCGGTTTCGGCGCGCACGTCGAGATGTGCAACAGCCAGGGCGCGTGCCGGAAGCTGGACGGCGGCATGTGCCCCTCCTTCATGGCGACGCGCGAGGAGGAACACTCGACCCGCGCCCGCGCCACGATGCTCCGCATGATCATCAGCGGCAAGCTCCCCGCCGACGAACTCACCGGCAAGCGCCTCTACGACACGATGGACCTCTGCGTCGAGTGCAAGGCGTGCAAGGCCGAGTGCCCCTCCAACGTCGACATGGCCAAGCTGAAGTCCGAGGTGCTCAGCAAGTATTACGAGAAACACGGCCTGCCGCTGCGCGCCCGCGCGTTCGGCGAGGTCGCACGCCTCAGCCGCATCGGACAGGCGCTCGCGCCCGTCACGAACCTGCTTGGCAGCCTGCCTCCCTCGAAGCTGTTCGCCGAGCGCGTGTTCGGCATCGCCCGCCAGCGCCCGCTGCCGAAGTTCGCGCTGCGCCGCTTCTCGTCGTGGTTCGCGCGCCGGGACACGCAGGCGCAGAAAGGGACGCGCGGCGACGTCATCTACTTCCACGACACCTTCACCGAGTACATGACGCCGGAGGTGGGGCGAGCCGCCGTCCGCGTGCTGGAGGCGCTCGGCTACAACGTTCGCCTGGAGACGCAGCGCGGCTGCTGCGGCAGGCCGCTCATCTCCAAGGGGCAGCTGAAGAAGGCGAAAGGCTGGGCGCAGAAGAACGTGGAGGTGCTCGCGCCCCACGCGCAGCGCGGAACGCTCATCGTCGGTACGGAGCCGTCGTGCCTGCTCACGCTCCGCGACGAGTACCCTGAGTTGCTGCGCAACGACGCGTCGCGGTCCGTCGCAAGCCAGGCGTTCATGCTGGACGAACTGCTCGTGAAGCTCGCCGCCGAGGAGCCGGACGCGGTGCGCTCCGCGTTCACCGAGGACAGCAAGGCGCAGGTGCAGGTGCACGGCCACTGCCACCAGAAGGCGCTCGTGGGCGCTCGCCTGACGCTGGAGGCGCTCCGCATCGCGGGCTACGAGCCGGAGCTGATCGACTCCGCGTGCTGCGGCATGGCGGGCACGTTCGGCTTCGAGAAGGAGCACTACGAAACGTCGAAGGCGATGGGCTCGCTCAAGCTCTTCCCGGCGATCGAGGCCGAGGAGAAGCGGGGCTGGCCGGTCGCCGTCTCCGGCATCTCGTGCCGCCAGCAGATCGGGCACTTCACGTCCAAGAAGCCCCGGCACTGGGCGGAGTACCTCGCGGACGCGCTGCGCTAACGACGCCTCCTACGCGGCGTAGGACGGCCGCCCCGCCGCCGTGGCGGCGCCTGTGATTCCGGTTCCGCCGCAGGCGTGCGTCCGGTGCTGGGTTCCTGACGGGACTCCGCCTCGTCACGTGCAGGTCCGCGCCCCTGGTGAGCAACGGAGACGGCGCGCAGGAGCGCGTCTGAGACGACCTCCACGTAGCGCTTGTCCCTCGACGCCAGTACGTACACCGGTCCGCGCTGTGTCGTGATGCGGATGCCGTACCGTGGTTTCTTCCGCGCGAGGTTCAGCGAGCCCGACATCACGGCCACCGCGCCGACCATCAGCGTGATCGTGTGCTGGAGTATGAGCCCGGCGATCATGATGCCGAAGCCGAGGAACAGCATCCCCATCCCGGGCCAGCGGATGCCTTTGTCCTCGACGCGGTCCACGCTCCGGATGTTGCGGGGGGCGTAGGCATGCTCGGCGAATACGGCGCGCTGCGCGGAGATCCGGACGCCGTTCGCATCCATGTGAAAGACCTCGGTGGCCATCGCTCTATCGCTGCAGCAGTGCGTATTCGAGGCTGTCCGACAGCGCCTGCCACGACGCCTCGATGATGTTCGTCGACGCCCCGACCGTCGCCCAGGTCTGCTCGCCGTCCGTGGACTCGACGAGCACCCGCACGACCGCACCGGTGCCCCCCGGCCCCTGCGAGACGACGCGCACCTTGTAGTCGGTCAGCTCCACGTCTTTCAGGTGCGGGTAGAAGTCGAGCAGCGCCTTGCGTATCGCCTGGTCGAGCGCGTTCACCGGGCCGTTCCCCTCCGCGACGGTATGCCGCACCTCACCGTTCACCGAGAGTTTCACCATCGCCTCGCAGAGCGAGTCCTCGCCGGTCCAGTTCCCCGGCCTGCGCCGCTTCTCCATCACCACCATGAAGTCCACGAGGTCGAACGGCGGCTGGTAACCGGTCTCCGTGCGCTCCACGAGCAGCCGGAACGACCCTTCGGCGCCCTCGTACTGGAAGCCCTCGTTCTCACGCTCCTTCACGAGTTGCAGCAGCGCGCTCAGCCGCTTGCCGGAGACGTCGGCGCTCAGCCCCGCCTCCTGCAGCTTGACCGCGATGTTGCTCCGCCCCGCGAGCTCAGAGACCACGACGTGCTTCGCATTGCCGACGAGCTCCGGCTTGATGTGCTGGTAGCTGTCCTCCACCTTCGTGACGGCGGAGACGTGCAGCCCGCCCTTGTGCGTGAATGCGCTCTCGCCGACGTACGGCTGGTAGCGGCTGCGCGGCATGTTGGCGAGTTCCGCCGTGAACCGGTGCAGCTCCGTGAGGTGGCTCATCTGCTCCTCGCTGATCACATCCATGCCCAGCTTCAGCTGGAGGTTCGGGATCACAGAGAGGAGGTTCGCGTTGCCGCACCGCTCGCCGTAGCCGTTGATGGTGCCCTGCACCTGGGTCGCGCCGGCCTGCACCGCCGCGATGGTGTTGGCGACCGCCACGTCGGCGTCGTTGTGGCAGTGGATGCCGATGCCGCAGTCCACGGCCTTCGCCACCGCGCTCACGGTCGCGAACACGTCCACGGGCAGCGTGCCGCCGTTCGTGTCGCACAGCACGACGTACTCCGCTCCGGCCTCGGCAGCCGCACGGATGCACTGCAGCGAGTACTCCGGGTTCGCCACGTACCCGTCGAAGAAATGCTCCGCGTCGAAGAAGACGCGCTTCCCCTGCTCCCGCAGGTACGCGATGGAGTCGCGGATCATGGCGAGGTTCTCTTCGAGCGGCACTTCGAGCACGTCGGCGACCTGCATCTCCGACGACTTGCCGACGAGCGTGACCACTTCGGCACCGCAGTCGAGCAGCGCCTGGATGTTCGCGTCGTCCTCCACCACGGCATTTGCGCGGCGGGTGCTGCCGAACGCGGTGAGCTTGGCGTGGGTGAGATTGAGGCTCTTCGCCTCCTGGAAGAACTCCTCGTCCTTCGGGTTGGAGCCCGGCCAGCCGCCCTCGATGAAGTGGACGCCGAGCTGGTCCAGCCGCTCGGCGATGCGCAGCTTGTCGTGCACGGAGAGGCTCACCCCCTCCATCTGCGAACCGTCGCGCAGTGTCGTGTCGTACAGCGTTACGCTCGCCATGAGACTCTCCTTCCGCACTCTCCAACATCCAACAAAAAACCCGCCCCTGACAGGGACGGGCATCACCCGCGGTACCACCCTGGTTCCCCCGCCTGTTCCTCGTCATTCCCGCGAAAGCGGGAATCCAGTCTGGAGGGCAGGGGCGCTCAGCGGAGCGCCATCACGCTCCCGCCTTCGGTAACGGGCGGCGAACCCGGTCAGGTCTACTCACTCGCTCTGCGAGCCTTCGGCTGACGGCTCGGGAGGGATCTTCGACTGGGGCGGCGCACCGGTCTCACACCGTCACCGGCTCGCTTGACCGCCGTGGGCCCGTCTACTCGTCTCCGTCGACGCCGTTACTCGGAAGCATACCACGCTGCACAAGGTGCGGCCAGCGCGTTCGGGTGCGGATGGGAATCGGTCTAGAGGACAACGAGCAATTGACCGAGGGTTGGTGCTGGTTATAGCGTTGCCCCATGAACACTCAAGCCACAGGGCGATGGAGGCCAGAGGACTTCCTTGACATTGCTCCACGAGAAATTGAAGAAGATGACCCATGGGTGATCCCTGTAACTGCTGACGGCCAACCTCCTGCTGGGGTTCCACGTCTCACATTGCATCAGCCTGAAAGCAGGGTGCCAGCAGAGCGCCTGGCTTACTTTCAGGAGCAACCGGCCATCATCACTGACTTGGCATGGGCAGACGAAGGGCCAACTAACTATATTGACGATCTAGGAGAATGGGATGAACCGGAGTATTTCGCTGAGCCTGATTCCGATCTGCACGAGCCTCTCTATCTTGTTGATCCCAGCATCACGGCAATCTCACGAGATCTGACAATTAACATCTTTGCATCTGGCATTGCAGACATAGACAATGAGCAAATTGTATCTATTACACAGTTGCTGGGGGAGTTCAGCATCAGAAGACTCCAATCGTGGTTACCCTGGCTACGTGAGCAAGAATGGACAGGGCAAAGCCTGTTGCTATTCCTAGAATTCCGAAAACTCTGGGAGTCAGAATCTGTGTCAGATTGGTGGGAATCATGCTACTGGAACTCCGCGTCAGGATGTTACCTGTCATCATTCAGCCACTATGCTTTAAGTAAGGATGCCACCTACCAACTGATACAGAACCGTCTGGACTACCCCGTCAATCAGGTCATAGACGATCAGTGGTTCGTCGATTGGAACGAGGGAGAAATATGGAAGCGAGGCTTTCCCACGTTCGCCGTTTTCGCTCTGCTTCGCTCCGAATGCACGGACTGGGAAACTCGACTAGAAGCCGTGTTAGAAGAAAACAGTGATGTAACATGGCGTGCCTGGAAAATAGACGCTGCCGCGAAACAGCAGATTCCCTTCTATCTGGTAGAGCAGGATTGGTATCATTCCAGTGAGTGGCACGATAACCTCGGGTGGTGTCCTGTATCAATGGGAGGGAGCATCGAATGACTTCTAACCAACTCACCCCCGCGGTTGGATGCTTCGTTTCACATAAGGAGCGCGAACGCAATGTATTAGGGGTTGTTATTGGGCACTGCGAAAAGGATTCAATCATGTACGTGCAAGTACAATGGGGGAGCAGTGGAGTAATACAATGGCACACAACGAACGAACTAAGTAGCGGTTTCAGGAATGGCCACATAGTCCAAGATAAGCCAATCTCCAATATACGTAGAACTTTGGGCGCTGGGGTGGTGCGTGGAACACGGCAGATTGCCAACAGGGATTTAGTCTTAGTACAGTTCCATAACACAGGAGAGAGTCGGTGGATCCCTTACGAAAATCTGATACGTATAAAAGATGCTGAGCAACAGTATCTCAGGTCTGAGAACAGTCCTATGGAAAGGTTCCAACTGAAAGCATTAGCTTATGCACTTGATTCCTGGAACCAAGTAACGGGTGCTCTCGACAGATTTGACGTTGACCCATTGCCACATCAGATTGATCTGGTCCATCGGATAATGACCTCTGATCACTCCAACTGGCTTATCGCTGACGACGTTGGACTAGGCAAGACCATAGAAGTCGGTCTTCTTCTCGCGGCGATGAAGCGCCGCCGCCAAGCACGGCGAGTTCTTGTGGTATGCCCAGCTTCCGTAGTACGTCAATGGCAAGATGAAATGCGGTACAAATTCAATGAAGATTTTCGGATCTATGGTCTGGATTTCAATATCAATCAACCTTCACATTGGTCGTCATTTGATAAAGTGATTGTCTCAATTGACCGAGCCAAAAGCGATCTTCATCTGTCCGTCTTCAAAGATTCCGGTGAGTGGGATGTCATAGTATTCGATGAAGCTCATCACTTGAGTAAAATAGAAAGCCAAGCAACTACACTCCGGTATCATCTCGCGGAAAGTCTACAAGGAATGACCGATAGCCTAATATTTCTCACAGGGACCCCACATCAAGGGAGAACCGATCAATTCGCGAATCTGTTGTTGTTGTTACGGCCAGACCTCAGCCGTCGAATTCGAACTATGTTTTCGGACTCGTCGGTTGTCGCGGAAATCGTGCTGCGCAATCGTAAAAGCTTAGTCACTGACGCAAGTGGGAATTTCATATTCAAAGGGCAAAGCACCACACTGATTGAAGTACCCTTGTCTTCGGCCGCTGCCTCGTTCAATGTAGAATTACAGCGTTATCTTCAGGAAGGCTATGCTGCTTCGGAAGCTGGCGGAAACACCGGACGTGCTATTGGATTCGTCATGACAACATACCGAAAGCTCGCATCGTCCAGTGTCGCGGCGATTGAACGGGCGCTGCTGCGACGCCAAGATCGGCTACAGGGGATGAGTATTGCCTCCACAGGGCGAATCAATGGAATCGCTTTAGATGAGTTAGAGGATTCATTCGAGGAAGGATCTGACGGGATTGATGATCTGCACGATGTTGCAGAGGCACTCACTGATTCGTACGCAGGAGGATCACCATTTTTTGACGATGAACTACGCCAGATTACCAGCCTATGTACTGCTGCCAGAGAATTACGTGCGGACGACTACAAGCTACAACACTTCCTGACAGACATTATTGATCCTCTATACCGGGAGGGTCAACCAGTATTGGTATTTACTGAATACCGAGCAACTCAAGAGTACTTAGTGGCTGCCCTGCAGCAGCGGTATGCGGATATCGACATTGCGCAAATCAATGGAAGCATGTCCTTGAATGAAAAACGAAGCAATATTGACAAATTCAATACGGACACTCAGTTTTTGGTGTCTACTGAAGCAGGAGGTGAGGGTATCAACCTCCATGAACGATGTCATATCCTAGTTAACTATGACTTGCCTTGGAATCCCCGCCGCTTAGTGCAACGTGCAGGTCGTCTGTACCGATATGGGCAGAAAGAACGCGTTATGGTGTTCAATTTGATGGCAGAAGATAGTTTCGACAATCAGGCTTTGGCACTAATGATGAGGCGTGTGCTAAACATCGCACAAGATTTATCTCAGGTTGGGTCAGAATTCAGAGAAGGCATAACGGCTGAAATTATCGGTGAAATCATGGATAGGCTTGATATTGCTTCCTTGTTGGCTCAGAGCAGGGAAATGGAAATTACTCGCACTGCTACGGAAATCGAGGCAGCTCTTACCCGTGCACAGCAGTCTCGTTCGCAGCAAGAGAGGTTATTCTCAAATATCGAGAGCTACGACCCCAGTTCCGCTGGCATACTGCATACGTTCGGTCCTGGAGAATTGCTGAGTTTTTTGGAGAGAATCCTACCTTACTTAGGTGTCACTATCAGAGAGCGTCTTTATAATGGGCGAGTGCTAGAGTTAGAATTGCCCGAAGAATTACGCGGCCAGTTCTCGGAATTCCCACAGCGTGCATCGGTCGTCCGGGTTACAGTTGATCGCCAGCTAGCCATGCGCGACTCACGATTGGTCCCAATGGATTTTTCGAGCCCGTTCTTTCGCATGTTGATTGAGTACACAAAATCTCCTGGTTTTGGTGGGGAATATGCTAGTTTCTCCGCTCCATTTTCAGGTACTTTAGGTATCTATAAGCTCCGTTGGCAGAATGACCAAGGCGTCCCGCGCTGGGAGGCACTTATGCCCGTTTTCTTGCCGCAGAGCAGTCCCGAAGCACTTAGTCAACCTGGCTTCTTTGCCAGCCTGCTTCTTGAACGAAATGAAACGAGTCACCCCGCGATACAAAGTGACCGCATTGGAGTACTAGCACGTATGCGCGACTGTGCAAGCACCGAGTTGGCTGCCGCCTGCACAACCTTGCGCCACCCAAACGACTTAGTATTGGTCGCCGCCGCCGACCTCACTTCCCCTTGACAGTGCCCCACTACCTATTCCATGCCGGCACGTGTCCCTCACCACCTCGGCCAGTGGCGGGACAGCAGGCGCCCCACCGTTGGCATGAAGCCCGTCACGAGGCCGAAGAAGAACACGACGTTCATCACATTCTGCACCGCGAGAGGCGCATTCGGCCACAACAACGTCTGCGCTATCGCAACGCCCAGGGCCACGAGCCCGATCTTGACCAGAACGTTCCCGCATCGCCTGAGGTTTACCTCCACGGGCCGCTCCCGTTCGGCGTCGCGAAGGTCGCTCATTCCAGTGGGGGACGTGCCTCGTGCCAGGAGGTGCGCTGCTGATACGCGTGCCCGATGCGGAAGAGCGTGTTCTCCTGGAACGGACGCCCTGCGATCTGGATGCTCAGCGGCAGGCCGCCCTCCGTGAACCCGCACGGCACCGCCATCGCCGGAACGCCGGAGAGGTTGAACGGGCTGCGGTGCGAGCGGATGCCGAAGAACTGCGCGATGACCGCCTCCTTCGACGTCAGCCCCGTCTCTGTCGGGATGGGCGGGGCGCCCCCGGCCTGCGCAGGCGTCACGATGACGTCGTATCTCCCGAGCTCGCGCATGACGTGGCGGCGCATCAGCGTGCGGAAGCGCAGCAGCTTCGTGTACACCGCGCCGGGCACGAGGCCCGCGGCCATCAGCCTCCGGCGCGTCGCGAAGTCGTACTTCTCCGCTTCTTCCCGCAGCCACTTCCGGTGCGTGTGCGCCGCCTCCACGTCCGAGAGCGTGTTCGCGATGAGCCCGCCGCGCTCGAAGAGCGGCAGCGACGCGTCGCCCACCTTGGCGCCCGCGCCCTCCAGCACGCGCATCGCGGCATCGAGCGCGGCGGCGGCCTCGGCGCTCGCCATGCCGTTGTCGATGCTCTCGCGCACGACGCCGATGCGCAGCCCGCTCAGGTCGTCGTCCGGTTCGAACGGCGTGACGGGGCGCGTCGAGGAGTACCGGTCCTTCGGGTCGTGGCCCGCGATCGACTGGTGGAGCATCGCGGCGTCGGCTACCGTCTTGGTCATCGGGCCTATTGTGTCCATGAACCACGCCATCGGGAACGCGCCGTGACGGCTGACCGCGCCCCACGTCGGACGCAGCCCCACGATGCCGCACCAGCCCGCCGGACCGCGTATCGAGCCCGCCGTGTCGCCGCCGAGCGCAGCCGCGCACAGTGACGCGGCGACGGCAACGCCCGAGCCGCTGCTCGACTGCCCCGCCTGCCGTGTCTCGTCCCACGGGTTGTGCGGAACGCCGAACGGGTGCTGCACGTTGCCGCCGAGCGCGTACTCGCTCAGGTTCAGCTTGCCGAGGAGCACCGCGCCGTCCTCGCGCAGCCGACCGACCGCGGTGGCGTCCTCGTCCGCGACGTAGTCCACGATGTTCCCGCCCAGCGTCGTCCGCATCCCCTTGGCGTCGAACTGGTCCTTCACGGCGACGGGAAGCCCGTGCAGCGGACCCCGCACCATGCCGCGCGACAGTTCGGCCTCAGCGGCGCGCGCAGCCCGCAGCGCGCCTTCCTCGTCGAGCGTGATGTAGGCGTTCAGCCGCTCGAAGCGCTTTGCTCTGGAGATGAACGCCTCGGTCAGCTCGACGGGCGACACCTCGCCGCGAGTGATGAGCGCGGAGAGCTCCGTCGCGGAGCGGAGCGTGAGGTCATCGGCCATCGCCGGCCTCCTCCGCCTCCGTGCCCTCGGCGGTGAGCCAGAAGACGGGGATGGGCTCTATCGCGTCGGCCTCGGGGTCTTCGAGCACGGCTGCGGCCTCGTTGATGGCGTTCACGCGGTTCGTGATCTCGTCGAGGTCGACGTCGTCGAGCGGCGTCATGTCGAGCGCCCGCAGCAGCGAGCGCACCTCATCGGTCGTCAGGTCGGGCATACGGGAACCTCCGCGCCGCATTCTAGCGCGTGCGGACACGATACGGCGCATGACCGGAGGGGCCTGATTTGGTATCCTGACGAGTGGCGTGGAGGGATCGCATAGTGGCCTAGTGCGCCCGCCTGCTAAGCGGGTTGGGGGTGATGAGCTCCCTCGCGGGTTCGAATCCCGCTCCCTCCGCCACTACCGAAACAAGCAGCAGCCATGGGAACGTTCACCGTACAAGTAACCTTCGAGGGCCCGCAGGGGCAGTTGAACGTTGACGCGCTCGTGGACACAAGCACCGCTTACGCCTCGTTGCCCGCAAACACCCTGCGCAGCATCGGCGTGATGCCCCAGGAGCGCCAGCGAGGATTCCGCACCCCGACTGGCGACGTGACCTACCGCGACATCGGGCAGGTGCACGTGCGCCATGGAAAACACACGGTACCGATTCTCGTCGTGTTCGATGACGACAACTCGACGCCAGTGCTGGGGCATACGGCGCTGGCGTGTCTCGGCGTCGAAGCCGACGCAGAGAACGAACGCCTCGTCCCGACAGTATTGCTGATGCCGTCGCTATGGGATGAGTCGCAGATTCAGCGGGCACAGGTCAGGCGATAGGCCATGCCGAGTTACTACATCTGGACCGTTGGCTGTCAGATGAACAAGGCCGACTCCGAGCGGATGGGAGCGGGCCTGGAGCAGCTCGGCCTCGAGTCCGCCGACACCCCGAAGCAGGCCGACGTCATCGTCCTCAACAGCTGCGTCGTGCGCCAGCAGGCGGAGGACCGCGTCACCGGCATGCTTACGTCGCTCAAGCCGTGGAAGCAGCGCTTTCCGGACAAGACGCTCGCCCTCATGGGCTGCATGGTCGGCCCGAAGCAGGACGACCTCCGCAAGCGCTATCCCTACGTCGACGTCTTCATGCAGCCCCAGCAGTTCGAGCCGCTCATCGAGTTGGTCGGCGACAAGATGGGCGTCGACCCCGACGGCTGCGCAGGGCCGTTCGTGCCCGGCCATCCCTCGGTCACGACGCACGTGCCGATCATCCACGGCTGCGACAAGTTCTGCACGTTTTGCATCATCCCCTACCGGCGCGGCCGCGAGATCTCGCGGCCCGTCGACGAACTCGTCGAGGAGTGCCGCATGCTCGTCGCGCGCGGCGTCCGCGAGGTCACGCTGCTCGGCCAGAACGTCGACTCCTACGGCCACGACCTCCCCGGCGCGCCCGACCTCGCCGACCTGCTGGAGGCCGTGCACGAGCAGGTGCCCGACCTCGCGCGCATCCGCTTCCTCACCTCCCACCCCAACGACATGAGCGAGCGCATCATCGAAGCCGTCGCCGGTCTGCCACGCGTTATGGAGAACATCAACCTGCCCTTCCAGGCCGGCAATGACGAGGTGCTCGCGAACATGCGGCGCGGCTACACGAACGCCGAGTACCGCGAACTCGTCGCCCGCATCCGCGAGACCGTCCCCGGCGTCGCGATGGTCACCGACCTCATCGTCGGCTTCCCCGGCGAGACCGAGGCTCAGTTCCAGGATACGCTCGACATGGTGCGCGACCTCCGCTTCGACAAGGTGCACTCCGCGATGTACTCGACGCGACCCAACACGTTCGCGGAGCGGAAGATGACCGACGACGTGCCGCCGGAGGAGAAGCACCGCCGCCTGAAGGCCATCGAGGCCGCGCAGGAGACCATCCTCTCCGGGATCAACACGGCCTACTTCGGCACGACGCAGGAAGTGCTCGTCGACGGGCACAACAAGGGCCGCTGGCAGGGCCGCACCCGCACCGACAAGCTCGTCTTCTTCGAGCACGCCGAGGACGACGGCATCGCCCTCGGCGACGTCCTCAACGTCCGCATCACCCGCACGACGCCCTGGTCGCTGCAGGGCAAGGCGCGCATCGCGGCTCCTGCGTAAGCGGAGCATTCCTGTTGTTGTTGCACAGCGTCTGCTCGTGGGACGAATCCCTTGACCGCCGCTATCGGTACTGGCTTGAGGCCACGTTGGAAGGCGCTTCCGCGCAAGGCATCTGCCTGTTCCTCATGCTGAACCCGAACAAGGCAGACCACGACCGCTCAGACGCGACTATCGACCGCTGTAAGTGCCTCGCCCGGGAGTGGGGCTACGGAACGCTCTGGGTATGCAACCTGTTTCCGGTACGCGGCGGCAACTGGAATAGGCTCCTGCCAGACCGAATGGGGCCGCACCATCCCGAAGACGGGTTCAACGGCTGCGCACTCTGTCGGAACGATGCTCGCGACGGCCTGCACGTCAACGACCGCCACATTATGGAAGCAGCCTCTCGTGCGAACCGCATCGTCTGCGCGTGGGGAGGCAAGGGTGGTTTCGATCAGCGTGGTCGGGAAGTCGCCAGGATGCTCGTCGCCGCAGGCCATGAGGAGAGGCTGTACACGTTCGGACTGACGCAGACCGAGCGGCAACCCCGGCACGCGAAGCCGCAGTTGCGAGGCCAGTGGCCACGAGCAAGGGACCTGAAGCGGTGGACCGAAGTCAGGGCATGGCTTGACCCGTAGCGTTCCACTTTGTGCGTTCCGTCACAAAGTACCCCTTGCGCCGCCGTAGAATTCTCTCCACGAGAGAAAACCACCTGGCGCGAGGTGAACCATGCTCCACCACTGGCACGGAACACGAGACCTGATACGCATGGCGCTGGCCGAGGACGAGGTCGCCTACGACCCCACCTCATCGCTCCTGCCCGACTACCTCACGAGCGAGGCGCTGATGATGCCGAAGGCCAACGGCGTCCTCGCCGGCGTCGACGTGGCCCTCGAGGTCTTCCGCGAGACCGACCCCACGCTCGAAACGACCCGCCTCGTCGACGACGGCTCGCCGGTCGAGCGCGGCATGTACGTCGCGGCGATTCGCGGGCGTATGTCGAGCATCCTCCGCGCGGAGCGCACCGCTCTCAACTTCGTCCAGCGCATGAGCGGCATCGCCACCGCCGTCAACGGCTACGTCCGCGCCATCGAAGGCCTCCCCACGCAGATGATCGACACGCGCAAGACGCTCCCCGGCTGGCGGCTGCTGGACAAGTACGCCGTCCGCATGGGCGGCGGCCACAACCACCGGATGAGCACCGGCGACGGCATCCTCATCAAGGACAACCACATCGCGGCGATGGCCACCCGGGGCGAGAGCATGACCGAGCTCATCCAACGTGCCAAGCACGACGCCGCCCACACCATACGCATCGAGGTGGAGTGCGATACGCTCGACCAGGTGCGCGAGGCCGTCGAGGCCGGCGCCGACATCATCCTGTTCGACAACATGACGCCCGACCAGATGCGCGAGGGCGTCGCCATCTGCAAGGGCCGCGCGCTCACCGAAGCGTCCGGCGGCATCACCATCGACACCGTCCGCGACGTCGCGGAGACAGGCGTCGACCTCCTCTCCACCGGCGCCGTGACGCACTCGGTCACCGCGCTAGACATCAGCCTCGAGGTCCGCGTAGACGGCTAAGCCTGTTCCGCCTCGCCTGCGCCGCTCTTCTCTTCTGAGGGAGAGGCGCAGAGTAAGAGCCCTCCGGTGCAGGGCGGGACGCGGGGCTGTCATGCTGAGCGAAGCCGAAGGGCGTAGCCTTGAGGCGCAGTCGAAGCATCTCTCAGGAGACGGCCAGGTTGAGGCTACTGCTCCGTGCCGCGTTCATAGCCGCGGTGTTCCTCGCTCTCGCGGCGTGCGGCACCGAGGAGCCCGCGCCCGGTACGCCGGAACCTTCCGGCACCCAGCGCATCGTCTTCGTCGACCCGCGCTTCGACGTCTGGAGCGTGCAAGGCGACGGCGGCAACCCCGAACGCATCACGAGCGGTGGATTCGGCGAATCGCGCGAGTCCGGCACCAGCGTCTCGTTACGCCCCCAGCAGGCGCAGAGCGTCCGCTACACCTGGCCCACCTGGTCGCCAGACGGCAGGTTCGTCGCGCTCTCGCGCACGCCGGGCAGCGGCAACGCACTCGCTGGCCTCGTGCTGTTCGACACGAAGGAGGGGACGGAGCGCCGGCTGCACGAGACGCGCCCCGGCTCTGTTCCCCTCGTCGCAGGCGGCGCTCCGCACTATGCGCTCTGGTCTCCAGCCTCGGAGTTTCTCTCGTTCGTCGCCCCGAGAGGCCCCGGTCAAGGGCTCGGCCTCTTCGCCGTCCGGCCCGACGACAGCGAACCCTACGAGGTTTCGGCCAACGCTCCGCTCTACCACGTCTGGTCGCCGGACGGCAGGTACATCCTCGTGCACCGGCGGGGACAGCTGCTGCTTCACGATACGCGCGACCGCTCGACCCTCGACCTCGACGCGGACTCGCTCCGCTATCGCGTCCCGGCGTTCAGCCCGGACGGCGACCGCATCGCCTACGTCGTCGAGGAGGGCGGCACCGGCAGGCTCGTCACATCAAACCTCGACGGGACTGACCGCGTCGTGCTGATGGACGTCCCCGGCGAGGCAGCCTTCGCTTGGTCTCCCGCCGGTGGACATGTCGCCGTCGCGAGGAAGCCGTTGGGGAGACTGTTCTACGGCGAACTCCACGTCGTGGACGACGACGGTTCAGGCGACGCCAGGCTGATCGCGCCCCATCGCATGGCCGCCTTCTACTGGTCGCCGGACGGCAAGCGGATCGCGCGCGCAGCCTTCGACGGTACGCTGCGCTGGGAGGTCGTAGACCCAGCCACGGGTGTGATAGCGCACTTGGAAGAGTTCATCCCCACCCCGGACTTCCTCACCCACCTGCAGTTCTTCGACCAGTTCGCACCGTCCCACCTCGTCTGGTCGGCCGACTCCACGAAACTGGCATTCGCTGGCGTTCTCGACCGCAGTGAGAGCCCTCAGGTCTGGGTCGTCGACGCGGTTAGCAATGGCGACCCCCGACCCGTCGCCGAGGGCCGCCTCGCCTTCTGGGTCCCTTCGCCCGGAGAGTAGGCTTACGCGCCTTAAGACAGCCCCGCCACCACGTCCGCGAGCGACACGCCCGCCATCGACGGCAGCAGGCAGTCCGCGTGGCCTAGGTCCATGCTCGCGGTGAGGGGGTTCGGCGCGGCGACGCAGCGCAGGCCCGCGGCCTTCGCCGCCGTCACTCCGTGCGGCGAGTCTTCTATCGCGAACGCCTCGTGCGGCTCGACGCCCAGCCGCTCCAGCGCGAGACAGTACAGCGCCGGGTCCGGCTTCGCCCGTTCCACCTCGTCTCGGGTGCAGACGGCATCGAACGACGACAGCAGCCCCAACCGGTCGAGGTGGCCGTTCACCCACGCGGACGTCGAGCTCGACGCAACGGCAAGGGCGAGCCCGGCCTGCTTCGCTTCTGCGATGAGCTCCGCCGCCCCGTCACGTGGCGGAAGCATCAGCGTCACGTCGCGGCGCATCGCGCGAGCCTCTGCGCGGATCGCCTCCCGGTCCACCTCGCGGCCTATGATGCCTTCCAGGTGGATGAACGCGGCATCGGTGCCGGCGCCCTGGCCGATCACGTCCTGCCAGACGCTCAGCGGCAGGGTAGCGCCCAGCTCCGCGAAGATGGTGCTGTACGCCTCGTAGATGGGCTGCTCGGTGTCGACGATGAGGCCGTCGAAATCGAAGACGATGGCGCGGAAGGGGATACTCACCCGCCCATTATACAAAGCCCCCTCCTTTGCCCCTGCGCCGCTATACTTGCGCGCAGCCTGTCCAGCGGAGATCGCGATGTCCCCTGAACTGACCCCGGACGCGTTCGCCTCGATGGCGCGCGCCGCCGGCATCACCGCCGGCCCCGAGCACCTCGAGAAGCTGCGTCCCGAGGTGGAAGCGATGCTCGGACGCATCGCGCCGCTGGACGACCTGCCGGTCGACCACATCCCCGTCGAACGGGCCGTCGGAGGCATGGAATGACGGACGTCACCGCCCTCTCCGCAGCCGACCTCGCACGCCGCATCGCCGCGAAGGAGCTTTCCGCAACCGACGCCGTGGGTGCGTTCATCGCCCGCGCCGATGCGCTCGAACCGCAGGTCGGCGCGTTCATCACACGCACCTCCGAGGATGCGATGGCCGACGCCCGCGCCGCCGACGCCGAACTCGCCGCCGGGCGGTCGCGCGGCCCGTTGCACGGCGTGCCGTTCGGCATCAAGGACATCTACTGGAGCGCGGGCATCGTGACGACCTCCGGCTCGGCGCTCGACGCCGAATTCGTGCCGGACGAGGACGCCACCGCCGTCCGGCTGCTCCGAGAAGCGGGCGCTATCTCCATGGGGAAGGTCAACACTGTCGAGTACGCGTTCGGTCCCACCGGACAGAACGCCACCTACGGCATGCCGCGCAACCCGTGGGGCGAGGGCCGCATGCCGGGCGGTTCGTCCAGCGGCACCGGGGCGGGCGTCTCATCGGGCTTCTTCCCCTTTGGCCTCGGCTCGGACACCGGCGGCTCTATCCGCATCCCGTCATCGCTCTGCGGCATATCCGGCATCAAGCCCACGTTCGGGCTCGTGAGCCGCTTCGGCGTCACGCCGCTCTCGCACTCGCTCGACACCGCCGGCCCGATGGCGCACACCGTCGAGGACCTCGCCCTGCTCCTGAACGTCCTCGCGGGCCACGACGAGCGCGACCCCGTCTCGATCGACGCCCCGAAGGTCGACTACGTCACGTCACTGGAGGGTGGCGTGAGCGGGCTCCGCATCGGCGTGCCCCTGCAGTACGTCTGGGACGCGATCGACACGGACGTTGCGCTCGCGTTCGAGTCCGCGATGCGCACGCTGGAAGGGCTCGGCGCGCAGGTGATGGAGATATCGCTGCCCGAGCTGGACTGGACGACCCCCATCGCCGCTGGCATCACGACCGCCGAGGCCGCGATGGCACACGGCGCGCGCGTGCTCCGCGACGGCGACCGCATGGACCAAGCGATACGCCGACGTTTCGAGTCCGGCTTCTTCGTGCCCGCGACGGCGTACGCCCGGGCGCAGCAGGCCCGCGTCGCGTACGCGCGGGCGGTCGCGCAGGCGCTCACGCGCGTCGACCTCATCGCGATGCCAAGCGTCGCCACGCCCGCCCCCCTCGCCGACCAGGACACGCTCAACTTCAACGGGGTCGAGATAACGTCGCGGGAGGCGCTGTTGAAGCTCACGCGCGTCTTCAACCTCGCACGCATGCCGAGCGCGTCCGTGCCGTGCGGCTTCTCGACCGACGGCCTGCCGCTCGGCCTCATGCTGGGCGGCGCGCGCCTCAACGACGCCCTCGTGCTCCGCGCCGCGCATGCCTACCAGACCGCGACGGACTGGCACACGCGCCAGCCGCCGCTGGGATGAACACCAAGGAGGCCGACATGGCAGACGTATCCGAACTCATGGAAGAGGTCGCGCTCGCGAACCGGATGCTGTACGAGATGGGGCTCGCCGACTCCTCCACCATCGAACGCGGCCACGTGAGCCTGCGCCTGCCGGACGACCCGGACAGGTTCGTCATCAAGGCGCTCGGCCCCGCGCTCTCGCAGACCTACGCCGAGCACATGGTCGTCGTCGACGTGAACGGCGACAAGGCGGGCGGCCCGAAGGAACTGAACCTCCCGAACGAGGTGAAGATGCACTCCTGCCTGCTGCGCGAGCGCCCGGACGTCAACTCGGTCGTGCACGTCCACCCGCGCTACACCGTCCTGATGAGCGTGCTGCAGGAGCAGATGGGGCCGATGTGCATCGAGGGCATGCCCCTCTTCTCAGAGCCGCTGCCGATGTTCCCCAGCCCGCGCCTCATCATCCACGAGAAGGACGGCGCGGAGGTCGCGCAACGCATGGGCAGCCACAGCGCCATCCTCCTGCAGGGACACGGCGCGGCGACCGTCGGCGGCGACATGGAGGACGCCATCGTGAACATGCTGCACCTGGAGGAGCAGGCGCGCATGAACTACCTCGCGTTCTGCGCCGTCGGCAGCGGCCACGCCGTTCTCACGCCCGAGCAGCGCGCCGAGTTCGTCGCCAACATGCGCTCCATGCCCGAGGCAGACCACCTCACGCCGGAGGTCGCCCCCACGCCGCGCAAGCCCAGCGGCATCTGGCACCACTACGCCGCCCTCGCCCGGCGTTAGTCCTACTCCATCACCTTCAGGCTCGGCACGAGCGACCTGAAATACTCGTACGCGTGCGACGCCCGGCGCGACCAGTCCGGCCCGAACCGCGCGACGTACTCGTCCGTCAGCGGCATCGGTGTCCCCACGATGGTTGCGATGACCTGGATGATCGCCGCACGCTCCAGGTAGATCGTGTTCGACACCGAGTGGTCCATCGACTCGCCCACAACGACGACGCCGTGATTGCGCAGCAGCGCCGCAGTGCGGTCGCCGAGCGTCTCCGCGACTTCCTCGCCCAGCGCGGTGGTCGTGATGAGGTCCGGCTTCGGGTAGATGGGCGTCTCCGGCGCGAACGGGAGCGCCTGGTTGTAGAGCGGCTTGATGGGAACGTTCCCCGCTCCTATCGCCGTCGACACCAGCTGATGAGTGTGCACGACAGAGTTCACGTCCTGTCTCGCCCGCATGATTGCGGCGTGCAGCGCCGTCTCCCGGGGCGGCACGGGCGCGTCTATCGTCCGCCCGCGCTGGTCGCTCGGGTTCCACTGCGAGTCGCCGCCTTCGAGATAGGCGTCGATGTCGACCGCGATGATGTCCTCGGCCCGGATCTGGTTGTGCGCGCGGAGCACCGGCTTGATGTAGAGCACGTTCGTGCCCGGCACGCGCGCGCTGACGTGGCCGTGGAAGTCCACCAGCCCCTGGTGATCGAGCACGTGCGAACTGTCCGCTACCTGGCGCTTCAGCGCCTCGATCTCTGTGGATGTCGTCATAGCTCTGGGTCCCCTCCTGCGTTGATTGCGGTGGTGGGTGCGCGCTGCGGGCGCTTCGGCTTCACGGCCAGCGCCAGCAGCACGGCTGCGATGGTGAATGTTACGGCAGCGGAGTAGAAGACGGCTTCGTAGGACCCCGTGGACTCCCTGATCACCGACATGATCAACGGGCCGAGCGCAAGGCCCCCGAGCAGTGCGGTCTGCACGAGGCCGGAGATAGCGCCGTAGGAGCGCCTCCCGAAGTAGTTCGCTATGAGGATCATAAGGATGGAACCCTCGCCCCGCGCCGCGATGCCGAGCAGGATGCCGTAGCCGACCGCCGCAACGGGATGCGAGATGAACTGGAAGCCCAGCGCCAGCGCCATCCCCATCAGCATCGTGAAGATCCCCAGCAAACGCTCGGAGATGCGCTCCGCCAGGAACCCCCAGAGCGTATTGGCGAACGCGCCCGAGATGGCGAACATGCTCACGGCGGCGACCCCTATCGCCTCCCTGAGTCCCTGGTCCGCGTATATCTGCGGCATATGGAACGGCAGCCCGCCCCCGCCGTAGTTCGTCAGCACGATTGACAGGATGATGAGAGCGAACGACGGCGTCCGGATCGCCTCGCGCAACGTCCACGACTCCTCCGCCTCCCGTGCGCTCGCCTCTACCGCAGCCCGCCCGCCGCTCTCCGTGACTTCATCGCCGTCCGGCAGCAGCCCCATCTCCTCCGGCGTGCGCCGGATGACGAGCGCGTTCGGCAGCACGAGGAAGACGATGACCGCGATGCCGAGGATGACCCACACCCCCCGCCAGCCCAGTCCCGCGCTGATGATGAGGAGCGCGGCAGGGCCCAGCACGAACGTCCCTATCGGGTGAGCGGTGCCCACGAGCCCGATGGCGCGTCCGCGCATCCGGCGGAACCAGTTCACCACGACCACGCGCGGGACTACGCCCGCGATCAGGTTCTGCGCGATGCCCCGCGCGACCGCGTAACCGACCACCAGCACCCAGACCGCGGGTGCAGCCGCGATGAGGAAGAACGTGGAGGCCATCAGCACGACGCCGAGCGTCATCAGCACGCGCGGGCTGTAGCGGTCGGCGAGCAACCCGACGAACGGCGCGCCGATCCCCGAGAGTATGCCGCCGACCGTCACTGCGCCGGCGATGGCCGTGGCGCTCCACCCCGTATCCTCGCTGATGGGCCGGACGAGCACGCCGATGAAGACCTGGCTCGTGGGGCCTGCGAACAGTCCCGTCAGCAGGATGACGCCGAGGATGTACCAGCCATAGAAGATGCGGCGCTGGGGTTTCGGGTTGGGGGTGGTCAAGTGAACGCTCACGGGCAGGTTACGCTACTGGTTCCGGCGCGCATAGTCGCCCGAAAACATGCAACCTCAGCGGCTTCCGCGACGTAGAATCCGGTAGGGGAGTATGACCACCGTGGACGACATCCGGGCGCGACTCGACATCGTCGATGTCGTCTCCGGCTACGTCCCCGACCTGAAGCGCACAGGCAAGAACTACCACGCGCGCTGCCCCTTCCACCAGGAGCGCACGCCCTCGTTCGTCGTCTTCCCCGACACGCAGAACTGGCGCTGTTTCGGTGGATGCGCGACCGGCGGCGACATGTTCTCGTTCGTCATGCGGACGGAGAACACCGACTTCACCGGGGCGATGCGCCTCCTCGCCGCGCAGGCGGGTGTGCGCATCGAGGAGCGGCGGGAGCGCAACGACGACGACCCGCTCTACGGCCTCAACGACGCGGCCCAGCAGTTCTTCAAGCAGTCGTTCATCGCCGAACGCGGAGCGCAGGCGCGCGCCTACGCGGAAGGACGGCATATCGGTGAGGACGCCGCCGCGCGTTTCGGCATCGGCTATGCGCCCTCCACTGGCGGCGAACTGCTGCGGAGCCTCGGCGCGCTCGGCTTCAACGACGACCTGCTGCTCCGCTCCGGGCTCGTCCTGCGCGGCGACGACGGCACACCCTCGCGAGATATGTTCCGCGGGCGGCTCATGTTCCCGCTGCGCGACGTGGACGGGCGCATCGCCGGGTTCGCGGGCCGTTCGCTGGACGGCTCCGACCCCAAGTACATCAACACCCCGCAGACGTCGGTCTTCGACAAGGGCCGGATGCTCTACGCGCTCGACCGCGCCCGCGAGGCCATCGGCGCGGAGGGCGAGGCGGTCGTCGTCGAAGGCTACATGGACGTCATCGCCGCGCACGAACACGGCTACCGCAACGTCGTCGCGTCCATGGGCACCGCCCTGACTGAGACGCAGGTCGCGCTCCTCAAGGCGCGCGCGCAGCGCATCGTGCTCGCGCTCGACGCCGACGCCGCGGGACAGGAGGCGATGCTCCAGTCGCTGCGCACCACGTGGGAACTCGTCGGCAGCGTCGCGGCGGGCCGCAGGCGCACCGAGGTGCTGAACCGTCCGGACGACATCTCCTCGCTCCGCATCGTCCTCATCACCGAGGGAAAGGACCCGGACGAGCTGATCCGCAACGACCCCGCGCAGTGGCAGCGCCTGCTGGCGGACGCGGTCCCGGCGGTCGAGTTCCTCATCCACGCCGAAGCGTCGCGCCTGGACATGGGCTCCGCGCAGGGGAAGTCCGCGCTGGTGGAACGCCTCCTGCCGGTCGTCTTCGCCGTGCCGAACTGGGCGGACCAGGAGCGCTACTTCAGCAGGCTGGCGGAGATAGTCGGCGTCCCTGTTGCGACGCTGGAAGCCGCAGTGGGGCGTCTGCAGGGCCCGCTGCACAGCCAGCAACGCGCCCGGCGGCCCGCGCCGGAAGCCGGGAACCGGGAGTTGGAGTCCGTCTTCACCGTCGCGGAGCACGACCCGCTCGAGGAACGCGTGCTCACGCTGCTCGCGCAGGACCCCGAGTTCATGGCGCAGGTCGAGGAGGTCGACCCCGATACATTCGTCCGACCTGAGAACCGGGCCGTATTGTTCGCGCTCCGGGATGCTGGTACGATGGAAGGTGCGATAGCGCAGCTCGACGGCCAACTTGCCGACCGACTTGTCAGGCACTCGCTGGAGGCGCTTCCTCCCGCCGATCGAAAGCAGCGCACCGAGGAATGGACCGGCTGTTTGCGGAGGCTCGAGGAGAGGCGCCTTCGTAACTTGAAAGCACAAGAGGCGGCAGCGTTCTCCTCGGACGCCGTCGGCGACGCCCCTGCAGATCCTGAGTACGTACAAGCTGTTCAACGGCAAGCCCTGGAGGTCAACGAACGGCTGCGGGACCTGTTCACGAAGGGGGTCGACTGACCCGCCTGCGGCAGAACAACCTCTCCCCTATCCTGAGGAGGAAGCATTGGCGACCAGGCAGAAACCCGTCACTACTGATAACGAGGACGCCGCGGAGACGAACGGCGCCGCCGGCAAGAGCCGGGCGAAGGCGCCCGCGGCGAAGGCTGCGGCGAAGAACGCGGTGAAGCCTGCCGCGAAGACGGCAGCGAGGCCCCGCCTTCGTGCGAAGGCCGCCGTTGCGGAGCAGGCCCCTCCGGCGGAGGAGACTGCAGCCGGCACGAACGGCGCCGCCCCGTTGAACGGGGCCGGGAACGGCGTGGAGACCGCGGACGTCACCACCCCCTACGCATCCGCCCTCGCGGTCGCCGCTATCGCGGCCGACCCCACTACCGACGAGCCGAACCCGGACGACATCAAGGCCACCGAGGAAGAGGCGAAGGAAGCCGTCTCGGACGCTCAGCAGGACGACATGGAAGGGGACGTCATCGACGACCCCGTCCGCATGTACCTCCGCGAGATCGGACGCGTGACGCTCCTGACGGCCGCGGACGAACGCCGCCTCGCTCTCCAGCGCGCCTCCTACAAGCACGTGGAGAAGGCGGTCAACGACCTGCGCGCGGAGACCGGGCGCACGCCGAGGGACACCGACGTCGCGAAACTGCTGCTGCGCCGCCTCCACGACCAGCGGGAACTGCTCGATAACATCACCGAGTTCCTTGCCATCGAGGAGGAGATAACGCTCGGCGAACTGCTCCACAACGAGAAGCTGCGCGCGAACGTGGACGGCGAGTTGAACTTGGAGATGCTCGAGACCCTGGCCCCGCGCTACGAGATGGAGCCTCCCGAGCTCGGCCAGCAGATCGTGCAGCTGGCGCTCAACAGCCACGTGCTGCCGGACGACATCCTCGACATCGTCGGCGCGGACGTCGCCGTCGCCGACCTCCCGGAGGTCATCGAGGACGCGGACATCGGGCAGAACCTGGAGAGCCACGAGTTCGTCCTCCACCGGCACTTCCGGGACGTCGAGGAGCTGGGCATCAAGGCGCAGCGCCACCTCGCGGAAGCGAACCTCCGCCTCGTGGTGAGCGTCGCCAAGAAGTACATCGGACGGGGCATGTCCCTGCTCGACCTCATCCAGGAGGGCAACATCGGCCTCATCCGCGCGGTCGAGAAGTTCGACTACCGGAAGGGCTACAAGTTCTCCACCTACGCCACCTGGTGGATCCGGCAGGCCATCACCCGCGCCATCGCCGACCAGGCGCGCACGATCCGCGTCCCCGTCCACATGGTCGAGACTATCAACAAGCTCATGCGCGTCAGCCGCCGCCTCGTGCAGGAGTACGGCCGCGAGCCGACGACGCAGGAGATCGCGGAAGGGATGGAGGTCCCGCCGGAGCGCGTCCGCGAGATCCTCAAGGTCGCGCAGGAGCCCGTCTCCCTCGAAACCCCCATCGGCGAAGAGGAAGACTCCCACCTCGGCGACTTCATCGAGGATCGCAATGCGCCGGCCCCGCCGGAAGCCGCGACGGCCCAGCTGCGCCGCGAGGAGGTCGCCCGCGCGCTCGGAACGCTGAGCGAGCGCGAGCGCCGCGTGCTGCAGCTCCGTTTCGGCATCGACGACGGCCGCAGCCGCACGCTGGAAGAGGTCGGACGCGACTTCGGCGTCACCCGCGAGCGCATCCGCCAGATCGAGGCGAAGGCCCTCCGCAAACTCCGCCACCCCAGCCGCTCCCGCCAGCTCCGCGACTTCCTGGAGTAGAACCACTCATCATCCCCGCCCTTCCTCGTCATTCCCGCGCAGGCGGGAATCCAGAGGCGGTGGTGCGACGCAGCGCTGTCATTTCGAGCGGAGCGCAGCGGAGTACGCGCTTTAGCGCGCGAAATCCTTCGGTGGTCCCCCGTCATTCCCGCGCAGGCGGGATTCCAGAGTGGCCGTCAGGCCACGCGGGGCGGTGGGGATGGGTGGCGCCTGGTGTAGGGGCGCCCCTCAGGGTGCCCCGCATCCCCCTCTCCCCCCTGGGAGAGGAACGCGCTTTAGCGCGCGGAGAGGGTGAACCGGCGGGGCGTGAGGGCCTGTCATTCCGAGCGGAGCGCAGCGGAGTCGAGGAATCTCTCAGGTAGGCTCGATGAAAGGGCATCCCTCGTGGGTGCCCTGTCCCCCCCTCTCCCCCTGGGAGAGGGCAACACGCGCCAGCGTGTGGGTGAGGGTTTCCCCCTCTCCCTTGAGGGGAGAGGAACGCGCTTTAGCGCGCGGAGAGGGTGAACCGCCCCCTACTCCTCCGCCCCCTACTCCTCCGCCCCCTCCTCTACCGCACGCGGCTGCCCTCCGCTGTACTCCTCGAACAGCGCCGTCTCCACCAGTGCCACGAGCGGTGCGCTCAGGCCCAGCGCGATAGCGCCCACGACTGCCGACAGCAGCGCGCTCTCCACCGGCGACGACGCTGCGCCGCTCGCCGCCACCAGGATGATCGCGAACAGCAGCACGGGCAGTTGGATGAGGAAGGTGCGCCACCAGTTGCCCTCCACGACCTTCCAGCTGCGTACGAGCGCCTGCAGTGGCGTGCGGCGCTCCAGCACGATGGCCGGCCCTGAGAGCGAGAAGCGCACCGCGAAGTAGATCAGGACGGGAAGTGCCGGAAGCGCGAATGCCGGGAGGTAGTACGAGATGAGCAGCAGCACTCCGCCCCCGACGCCGAGCACCAGTCCAACGGTGAAGAACCGCGGCAGAAGCGTGACGACCCCGTACAACGCCGCGGCGCTGGTGAGGGGGTCGCCTCTGCGGGCGAGCACAGCAAGCAGCCACACCGGCGCCTGGAACCCCGTGATCAGCGCGGCGATGATCTGGCTCCAGATGAGCGCCGCCACGAACCCTGAAGGCGACAGCAGCAGACCGGCGAGGTTCCCCACCAGCGCTCCGGCAACCGCAACGGTGATGAACACGGACGCGTTGCGCCCGTACAGTGCGACCGCCTCGCCGAGAACTTCGGCGGCTGGCATCTGCGGTACTCGTTCCGGACGGGGTGCATTCATCGGAGCCCGTCAATCCTAGAGTGCATCCAGCCCAACCGTCCACCCAATCTCCCTCTCGTCATTCCAGCACCGGCTGGAATCCAGGGTGCGCGGGCAGCGCACATGGGGCAGGGCGGCATGGGGAGCGTTGTCATGTTGAGCGGAGCACAGCGAAGTCGAAACATCTCTCGGCTTGACTGACTCCACCTCTCCCCCTGGGAGAGGTCGACGCGCTGGCGCGGCGGGTGAGGGCGCCCTTTCCCTTGCTATACTCGCACGCATGCCCGAGATACCCGACCTCGAAGTCATACGCGAGTTCCTGAACGAACGCATCGCAGGCCGCGAGATCGTCCGAGCCGAGGCGCCCAAGCCGTGGATCGTCCGCTCACTCGCCGCTGACGACTTCCTCTCGGACGTGGTCGGCCGCACGTTCGGCAGCATCCTCCGCAAGGGCAAGGACCTGCTCTTCCCGCTGAGCGGCGACCGTGTGCTCGTCACCAACCTCATGCTCACCGGGCGCTTCCAGTACACCGAACCCTCCACCAAGCCGTCGAAGCGCATGTTCTTCATGCTCGGCACCGAGGACATGGACCTCCGCTACCTCGACGACAAGTCGATGGGGCGCATCAACTACGTAACGACGGCCCAGTTGGGTGAGATACGCCGCCTGCAGGAGCAGGGGCCCGACGCCCTCGACCCCGGTGCCACATTCGACGACTTCGTCGAGCGCCTGCGCCCTTACACCGGCGAGATCAAGGGCGTCATCGCGCGGGGCAAGGTCGTCGCCGGCATCGGGAACGCCTACGTGGACGAGATACTGTGGGAAGCGGGCGTTTCGCCCTTCCGCAAGCGCCGCTCCCTCTCCGATGGTGAACTGCGGAGCCTGTACGACGCCATTCCGAAGGTGCTGAACGAGGCGACCGGGGTGGTGCGGGAGCGCATGCCCCCGAAGATCCACGTGAAGGTGCGCGACTTCCTGAAGGTGCACCGCAAGGGCGGCGAGCCATGTCCGCGCTGCGGCGCGCCTATCTCCGAGATCGGCCCCAACCAGAAGATCACCAGTTGGTGCCGCGCCTGCCAGCCGGGCGGGCTCGTGAAGAACTGACGATGCCGCCCCTCGCCAGAGTCATCCCCGCTCCGCAGCCGTTCGATTTCGCGCTCACCGCCGCGCACCAGACCAACTACCGGGGCAAGGCCGGCTCCGACCTCTTCGTCGACGGGGTGTACTATCGCGCGCTCTGGCTGGACGGCGGACCGCTCGGCGTGGCGGCGCGCCCCGTCGACGACGGCATCGAGGTCTTGCTCCCGAACGGCGGCTCGACGCAGGCGCTCGACGCCGCGGCGGAGTGGGTCGCGTGGCTGCTGGGGCTCGACGTGCCGATGGACGGTTTCTACGAGATGCTCGCGAACGACCCTGTCCTCTCCGACGCCGTCGGCGAGTTACGCGGCCTGCGTCACACGCGAACGGAGACGGTCTGGGAGGCGCTCGTGCACGCCGTCGTCGGGCAGCAGGTCTCCGGCATCGTGGCGCGCGTGATACGCGACGGACTCGTGACGGAATACGGCTCTGAGGTGCGCGTGGACGGGCACGTCATCCACGCCTTCCCGCGCCCGCAGACGCTGCTGGAGGCGGGCCACGACGCCCTGCGCGAGCGCAAGCTCAGCGCCCGGAAGGCGGAGTACGTGCTCGGCATCGCGGAGATGGCGCTCCGGGGCGACCTCGACCACGAGACGCTGGCGCCCATGAGCGACGAGGAAGCCGTCGCAGTGCTGAGCGGCATCCGCGGCGTCGGACGCTGGACGGCGCAGTGGACGCTCATGCGCGCGCTGGGACGCGTCGACGCGCTCCCCGCGGGTGACCTCGCCCTCCAGCGCATCGTCGGCGACCACTACTTCGAGGGCAAGCGCCTCACCGAGCAGGAGCTGGAAGACTTCGCTGAACAGCGCTGGAAGCCCTGGCGCGGCCTCGCCGTCACCTACCTCTTCTCCCGCATCCGCCAGGAACGCGTCGCCCGCGAAGCCGCGAAACGAGGCTAGAACCCCGGCAACCCCAGACCGCGCAGGTTCCGCTTCTTGCCGGACGCAAGCTGCTTCATCATCTTGCGCATCTGCTGGAACTGGGCAAGCACCTGGTTCACGTCGGCGGGCATCGTCCCGCTGCCGTTCGCGATGCGCTTCCGGCGGCTGCCGTTGATGCGCTCCGGGTGACGCCGCTCCCACATCGTCATCGACGAGATCACCGCCTCGGTGCGCCGCAGTCGCTGCTCGCCCTCGGGCCCGCTGGGGAGTTTCGTCCCCAGCCCGCGAGCGCCGGGGATCATCTCAAGGATCGACGACAGCGGCCCCATCCGCTGCAACTGCCGCAGCTGGTCGAGGAAGTCGTTCAGGTCGAGTTCGGCCCGGCGCATCTTGCGCTCGAGCTCGGCCGCCTGCTCCTCCGTCGTCTGCTCCTGCACGCGCTCGACGAGGCTGACGATGTCGCCCATGCCGAGGATGCGCGACGCCATCCGCTCCGGGTGGAACGGTTCGAGGGCGTCCGCCTTCTCGCCTGTCCCCGCGAACTTCACCGGCACGCCCGTGACGTGCGTGGCCGACAGCGCAGCGCCGCCTCGTGCGTCGCCGTCGAGCTTGGAGAGGATGAGCCCGGTGAGTTCGATGCGCTCGTTGAACTGGGCCGCTGCGTTCACCGCATCCTGGCCGGTCATGGCGTCGAGCACCATGAGCACCTCGGCCGGTTCGAGGGTGCGCCGCATCTCCTCCAGCTCCGCCATCAGCTCGTCGTCGGCGTGGATGCGCCCGCCCGTGTCCACGATGGCCCATTTCACGCCCATCTCGCGGGCGCGCTTGACGCCGTTCTGCACGACGCGCGGGGCGGCGTCGGGGTCCGCGTTCTCACGGTAGACGGGGATGTCGAGCTGTCTGCCGAGCGCCTCCAGCTGGTCCATCGCCGCCGGACGCCGCAGGTCCCCCGCGATGAGCAGCGAGCGCTCCTCGCGCTTGCGCAGCAGCAGCGCGAGTTTCGCGGCGGTCGTCGTCTTGCCGGAGCCCTGCAGCCCCACCAGCATGAGCGTGGCGGGCAGCGACGGGCCGGGCGTGAGCGTGTGGTTGCCCTCGCCGAGCAGTTCGACGAGCTGGTCGTGCACCAGTTTGACGACCTGCTGGCCCGGCGAGATGCCACGGAGGATGTCGCTGCCGGTCGCCCGCTCCTTCACCTTCGCCGTGAAGTCGCGCGCGACCCGGAAGTTGACGTCCGCCTCGAGCAGCGCGAGGCGGACCTCGCGCAACGCCTCGTCGATGTCCTCGTCGGTGAGCCGTCCCTTGCTGCCGACGCGGTTGAAGACCGCCGTCAGCTTGTCCGTCAGCGTGTCGAACATACCGCTCTACAGGCTATCAGAGACCGCGTTCACGCCGCGTCGCCGGACGCACCGCCAGCAGCAGCGCGCCCGCAACAGCCAGCGCCGCTATCGACACGAACCACGCGGGCGTGTACTCGCCTGCGACGTCCCGCAGGTACCCCGTCACCGGGAACGCAAGCGCGCCCACGCCCACCGTCACCGGGATCGTGAACCCCCGCAGGTCGCCCTGGTGCCGCCTGCCGAACTGGTTCGCCCACATGACGCTCTGCGCGACGTGCGTGCTCTGGAAACCGAGCGCGTAGAAGATGTTCGCCGCGAACAGCCAGAAGACGCTTCCCGCGAGCAGCAGGCCCACCGCGCACAGGGAACCGACCGCGATGCCGCCCAGCAGCACGATGCGCAGCGGAGCGCGGTCCAGCACCCTGCCGAGCAGCACGCTCGCGACGACGGCGATGACCGCGTCGACGGAGATGGCCGCGGCCACGAGCGTGGGGTCGAGGCCGCGTTCGACGAAGTGCGGCACGCGGTAGATGGTGAGCGTCGAGAGGCCGTACGTCATCGCCGTGAAGCCGGCCAGCATCAGCCAGAAGCGTCGGGTGCGCATCGCCTCGCGCCGCGTGAGCGACCGCTCCGCGTCGGATGCCGCCCGCGCAGCCGCCCTGGCCTCGCCGGACGAGGGCGTGTCGCCGTCCGGGAGCAGGCCCGCGTCCTCCGGCTGACGCCGCAGCAGCAGACTGAGCGGCACGGCTATCGCCATGCCGGAGACGGCGAGCGCCGTCAGCGCCCCCCGCCAGCCGATGCCGTCGATGAGCGCCTGCGTGACCGGGTAGTAGATGGCGACGCCCAGCGGCGTGCCCGCGAGCGCGATCCCCATCGCCAGCCCGCGCCGCCGCACGAACCACTTGGCTATCGGCGCGCCCGCCTGCAGATCGTTCGCGCGCCCCATGCCCACGATACCGATAAGCATGAACGCCAGCGCCAGCTCCCACACGGCCGCGATGCGCGACAGCCACAGCACCGCCGCTCCCGCAACGAGCACGGCTCCGGCGACCGGCAGTCGCGGTCCTCGAAGGTCGATGAGCCGCCCGATGAGCGGCCCCGCTGCGAGGATCATCAGGAACCGGAGGAAGAACGCCCAGCCGAACGTGGACGAACTCCATCCCAGCTCCTCGGTCATCGGCACGATGAACAGCGCGAAGTTCGCGCCCGCAAGACCGACCCCCACGGCCCCGAACACGCAGAGAACGCCCGCGATCGTCCATCCGTAGAACGGCTTCCCGCGTGGAGTGAGGACGCCCATGCGGCAAGGCTAAGGCCGCGTCGCACGAGACACAACCTAAGCAGCCCACCTCTCCCTTGAGGGGAGAGGTCGCCACAACGTGGCGGGTGAGGGTGGTCCGGACGCGGGGCGGAGGAGTTGTCGTGCTGAGCGGAGCGCCAGCGGAGTCGAAGCATCTCTCGGGTGTTAGCGCGGCGGGTGAGGGTTACGAGGCGGCGTCTGAACGGTTACGGATACGGTGTAGCGCGCAGCCCTAACTACGAGGAATCGACCGCCGTATGCGATACGATATTCCGACGAGTGTCTATGCGTCTGCTCAGAGCGAACTTCACCGCCCTATGCGCCCTGGTTATCATCGCGGCGCTGGCGCTGGTCGGCGCGTGCGCCGGTCCTGAGCAGACGGTCGCGCCCGTCGTCGTCGCACGGGATACCCCGACGCCGACCGCCACCGCCACGCCTACCGCCACCCCCACCGCGGCGCCCACGCCGACGTCGACTCCCACCGCGACGGCAACCCCCACCTTCACCCCCACGCCAACGGCTACGGCTACGGCAACCGCGACGCCGCCCCCTACGGCAACGCTCACCCCGACTCCTACCCCCACACCCACCCCGACGCCGGGCCCCAGCGGCGCGCCGATCCCTCCCGACTTCACCCCCTTCCCGGAGAGGCCGACGAACACCCCCACGCCCGGGCCCTCACCGACCCCCACCCCCATACCCTTCGACAACTTCGTGAGCATGCACGGAGGCAGCACGCACACCTGCGGACTGCGCCCGAATGGCGCCGTGCTCTGCTGGGGCGGCAACGACCATCGCCAGGCGTCACCGCCGCCGAACATCCGGCTCGCCTCGCTCAGCACCTCCTACAACCACAACTGCGGCCTGCAGGACAACGGCATCGCGGTCTGCTGGGGCGCGGCGGGGCTCGGCGAACAGACCTACACCGTCACCTCCAGGCGAGCGCTGGCCACGACCGCGGGCACGTCCACCGGGGAGATCCGGAGCAGGGGACAGCCACTCACGTTCGCCGTGCCCGCCAACCTGACCGGCAACGGAGCGAACAGCCTCACGTTCACCCTCTCCGTGCGCCCCGTCTACAACAACAATGAGCTGGGGGCACACACCTTCACCCTTGAGGTAGCCGACCTCGATGACGCCACCACAACGCCGACGAAGACAGAGACGGTGAACACCGGTACCCTCGGCAGCCACGACTTCTTGGTGCAGTACAACGTCAGCAACAACGAACGCACGATCAGCATCACGCTCAACAGTGACCCGCCGTCGCTGAACCGGATGTACTGGTCGTTCTCCGCGTCCTACCCCGAATCGGAGTCGCGCACCTCGAACCTCACCGAGGAGATCCTGTCGCCGCCCCGCGCGGTCTTCACCACCATCAGCGCGGGGTTCGACCACAACTGTGCGCTCCTGCCCGACGGCTCGCCCGAGTGCTGGGGCGACAACTCGGAAGGGCAGTCGTTCCCGCCGAGCGGTCTGACGCTCAAGGCCATCAGCGCCGGATTCCGGTTCTCGTGCGGCCTCCGGACCGACGGCTCGCCCGTCTGCTGGGGCGACACCAACCGCTGGACGATGCCTGCGCCGCAGGACGAGCAGCTCGTCTCGCTCACCACGGGCGGCGCGCACGCCTGCGGACTGCGGGAGGACGGCACGCCCGTCTGCTGGGGGCGCAACAACTACCGCCAGTCGACGCCCCCCGAGGGCGAGGCCTTCAGCATGATGTCCGCGGGCGAGCGCTACACCTGCGCGCTCCGCCTGGACGGCACGCCGATGTGCTGGGGCAACAACAGCAAAGGACAGACGGCCGCGCCCCGCGACGAAGTGCTCTCGAACATCTACTCCGGGGTCGAGCACACCTGCGGCATCCGGCCCGACAGCACGCCCGTCTGCTGGGGCGACAACTCGCACGACCAGAACTGGCCGCCCTTCTCGGCCCCCAGGCCGACCCCGACCCCCAGGCCTTACGAGCTGTACAGGCACACGGACCCGGACTGCGCCGATGCTGACGGCTGCATGTTCTCCAACATCAGCCTGGACGAGGGCGTCTGGCAGCTCTCCGTCCGCCTCCGCGAGAACTGCACGGACACCAACAACTGTGCCGGTACCGCCCAGGACTTCAAGGTCGCGCTCGGCACGTGGGTCGCCATGGACTACACGGATGACGACGGCACCGACGACCGTGTCAGCAGCCTCGGAGGCCCTGGCGATACGGATTCCAACACCCGCACGTTCAGGGTCGGCCCGGATGTCGGCACGGGCGGCGCTGACCAGGTGGAACGCGGCAGGCAGACCGTCACCGTCCACGCCACCGGCATCTGGACGCTCACCTTCTCGTTCGTGAGGGACCTGCCGGCACCGCCCCGCCCCTGACCACACGCCGGGCGGGGCCGAGTGGTGGGACTTCTGGCCCCCTCTCCTGAGGGAGAGGGCTGGGGTGAGGGCCCTCGGTGGAGCGGGGCTGTGGGGCTGGCTTCCCCCCTACTCCCGCGTCGCCCGGCGCACGTGCCACGCGCGCTGCAGCACCGTGAGCGCCCCCACGACCGCGATGATCCCCAGCCCGTACGCCGGGTACCCCGCGAGCAGCGCCACGCCGAGCACGACCACCCGCTCCGGCCTGCCGAGGAACCCCACGTCGCCCGGAACGTTCAACCCCTCCGCGCGCGCCCGCAGGTAGCTCACCATGAGCGACGCCGTCAGGGCGCCGAACGCCAGGTACACGCCCGGCGCGTCCGCGTCGCGCATGTAGTAGACCGCGAGCCCGAACAGCACCGCCGCCTCGCCGAGCCGGTCCATCACCGAGTCGAAGAACGCCCCGAACGTCGACGCCTTCCCGGACAGCCGCGCGACCGAGCCGTCCAGCATGTCCATCGCGGCCCCCGCGAGCATCACGATGCCCCCGATCAGCAGCTCCCCTTCCGCGAGCAGCCACGCCGCAACCACCGCGACGCCGAACCCGGCGAGCGTCAGCAGGTCCGGCGACACCTTGAGCGCGATGAGCACGCGCGCGATGGGGTGCGCGAAGTAGCGCTCGGCCATCTCCCGCGCGCGCAGTCTGGGGGCGAGCGATCTCATCCGGCCTTCTCTCGCTGAGCCCTGCGCCACAGCAGCGAGCGGTAGTGCGCGAGCACCCGGTCCGCGACGCGCTCCCACCGGTACTGCTCGACCGTGATGCGGCCCCGCGCGCCCATCTCCTTGCGCAGCTGCTCGTTCACGATGAGCCGTTCGAGCGCATCCGCGAGTTCCCCGTCGTTCTTCGGCTTGACCAGCAGCCCCTCGACGCCGTTCGAGAGCACCCGGCTGAACCCGTCGATGCGCGACGCCGCGATCGGCTTGCCCGCGGCCATCGCCTCCAGCAGCACGATGCCGAAGCTCTCGCGCCCCGTGTTCGGCGCGCAGTAGATGTCGGCGGTCTGGTAGTAGCGCGGCACGTCCTGGTAGGGAACGAGGCCGAGGAACTCCACGTCCTCCAGGTTCCGCTCCCCGATGAGCGACAGCACCTCCTCGCCCGGGTTGCCCCCGCCCGCGATGAGGAGCCGGATGTTCGGGTAGCGCCACTTCAGCCTGCTGTACGCCATCACGAGGTACTTCAGCCCCTTGCGCCGCTCCAGCCTGCCGAGGAAGAGGATGTTGAGCTTGCCGTCGTTGAAACGCTCTATCGGCCTGGCGTTCTCGAACCGCTCGATGTCCACGCCGTTCGGGATGATCTCGTACTCGCCGGGGTAGAACTTGCTCACGAAGTCCATCGCCGGCTTGGAGACCGCGATGCGCCCGTCCAGCTTGCGGAACCACCGGCGGCTCAGGTACCGCCACGCGCGATAGAAGCGCGAGCCGTTGAACGTGTGGAACGTCCCGACGTTCACCGACGTCGAGTTGTGGAGGAACGCGAACGGCAGCGCCGGGGTCATCGGCTCGTGCAGGTGCACGATGTCGAACCGCTCGCGGCGCAGCAGCCTGCGGACGTTCGGCTCCAGCCACACGGAGAACGTGATCCGCGCCACCGCCCCGCCGCTCGGCACCGGAACGGGCCTCCCCATCGGGATGAACCCCGGCTCCAGCATGCGCTCCCTGGAGTTCGCGAGCGGCCCGACGACCGTGACGGAGTGCCCCTTCGCCCGCAGCTCGCGCGCGAGGTTGTTCACGTGGTCGTTCACGCCCCCCGGCGTGCCGAAGTCGTACGGCGAGACGAGCGCTATCTTCAGCGCCGCGTGATTGCTCGGGCGCTGCGCGGGATTGGCGGGCGTGGCTGTCTCGATCAAGGTGCTCGTACGTCCTTCGTCTTCCGCTCGGACAGACGCCCAGTATATGCCGTCGCGCCATCTCCGTCGTTCCTGCGCAGGCAGGAACCTCGCATCCCACCTCGCCCTCTGGGAGAGGTCGACGCGCTTGCGCGGCGGGTGAGGGTAACCCAGACGCGGGGCGCAGCCCCCGTCATTCCCGTGAAGGCGGGAATCCAGATGCCCGACAGGGCACATGACGCCGCGCTTGCGCGGCGGGTGAGGGTTCACCCCACGGGACGCTTCATGAACCCCGTGAGCATCCTGCCTCCGGGAGCATCCGCCTCCTCCAGCCATTCCACCGCAACCAGCTCCCACCCGTCCGCGCCGAGCGCGTTCAGCGCGCTCGTTACGTCTCCCGTGTCGTTCATGGCGTCCGCGTCGTTTCCCAGCCGGGGCCACAGCGGAACGGCGCGGTATTCCCAGCGCATCGCCTACGGTTCCGGCGCGTAGCGCGAGAGGACGGGCTTCGCCATGATCTTCTCCGGCTTCCACGAGCTCTCCGCCCGGTTGAACCGCACGAGGCCGAGGAAACGCCCGTCCTCCGAGTACGCCCGCCGGGGTTCGAGATGCTTCGCGTACGGCGCGGAGCCCGGCAGATTGACCGGCTGGCCGTTCCGCAGGTGGCGCTCGCCCGCCGAGGGCACCAGGAGCGCGGGGGTCTCCTTGAGCGCGGCGTCCGGAGGCTCCAGCAGCCCTTCCCAGTCCTCCTCCGCTTCCAGCTGCTCTATCGTCAGCGCGTCGTCCAGCGAGAACGGACCGACGCGGGTGCGCGTGAGTGCGCTCAGGTGCGCGGGACAGCCGACGGCCTCGCCGAGGTCGTGCGCGAGGCTCCGCATGTAGAACCCCTTGCCGCAGTCGACCTCCACCACCGCGCGCGGCGGCTCCCACTCACGCAGCGTCAGCGAGTACACGACCACCTCGCGCTCCGGGCGCTCCACCTCCACGCCCGCGCGGGCGAGATCGTAGAGGCGCTGACCCTCGTGCTTCACGGCGGAGTACATCGGGGGCCGCTGCAGCACGACGCCGGTGAAACGCTGGAGGTGCTCCTCGATCTGCTCCCGCGAGAGCGATGCGTAGTCCCCCGTCGCCGTCGTTTCGCCTTCCGCGTCGTACGTGTCGGTCGCCGCGCCGAACGTGATCTCGCCGACGTACGTCTTGCCGCTGTCCACGAGGTAGTCCATGAACCGCGTGGCCTGCCCGAGGCAGACGGGCAGCACGCCCTCCGCTATCGGGTCGAGCGTGCCGGCATGTCCCACGCGCTTCACGCGGGTGATGCGCCGCACTGCGCGCACCACGTCCATCGAGGTGATGGCCTTCGGCTTGTTGATGACGAACGCGCCGTCAGCCTCGACCCTTGTTGTCGTTCCGCTCATCCCTGTTCCTTGATGTCGTCCAGCAGGCTGAGCACGCGGTCGCCCTCTTCGATGGCGGTGTCGCGTACGAAGTGCAGCTCGGGCGTGCGTTTCAGGTTCAGCCGCTGGTGCAGTTCTCTCTTGATGTAGCCCGACGCCGACCGCAGACCCGCGAGCGCCTCGCGGGCGTCGTCCGGTGTCCCCGCGACCGTGACGGCTACCGTGGCGTGGCCGAGGTCGGCGCTTACCTTCACGTGCGCGAGGGTCACGAGGCGCGACAGCCTCGGGTCCTTCAACCGGCCGGTGGTCAGCCTGCCGATCTCGCTCTGCAGCAGCCCTGCGATACGGTCCGTCCTGCGGGTCATGGGTCGCTCGATTCCGCGCGCAGCCTGGGTTCAGGCGCGCTGCTGGCGGTGCGACTCGATGATGTCGCCTTCCTGGAAGTCGTTGAACCCTTCGAGTGAGACGCCGCACTCGTAGCCGGTCGCGACTTCGCGCACGTCGTCCTTGAACCGGCGCAGCCCGGCGATCGCGCCGTCGAAGACCGTCTCGCCGTCGCGGATGACCCGTCCTCGCGCGCCTCGCGTCAGTCTTCCGTCCGTCACGTAGCAGCCCGCGCTCTTCCGGTTGCGCCCGAGCGAGAACACGGCGCGCACTTCCGCCGTGCCTTCGGTCACGTCCTGGATCGTCGGTTCCAGCAGGCCGTGCAGCGCCTTCTCCACGTCCTCCGTGAGGCGGTAGATGATGTCGTAGCGCCGTATCTGCACGTTGTCCTGATCGGCAAGGCGTTGCGCGCCCTGGTCCGGGCGGACGTTGAAGCCGATGACGATGGCGTCCGACGCAACCGCGAGCATCACGTCGCTCTCGGTGACGGCGCCCGTGCCGCTGTGGATGAGGCGTATCTGCGTCTCCGGGGTGCTCAACCGCTCCAGCGCCTGCCGGACGGCTGCGATGCTGCCCTGCACGTCCGTCTTGAGGATGAGCCGCAGCTCCTTCGTCTGGCCGGACGATATGCGCGCGCCCATCTCTTCCAGCGTCGCGCCACGCACCCGGTTGAGGTCCTCACGCCGCAGCCGCTCCGCGACCGTCGCGCGCGCGGTCTTCTCGTCCGGCACCACGACCAGCCGGTCCCCCGCGCCGGGGAGTTCGCTGAGGCCCAGCACCTCGACCGGCATGGACGGCCCGGCATTGTGAGTGCGCTTCCCCTCAGCGTTCACGAGCGCCTTGACGCGCCCGCGCGTCGAGCCGACGACGATGTGATCGCCGACCCGCAGCGTACCGGTCTGCACGAGTATCCGCGCCAGCACGCCCCGGTTGCGGTCCAGCTCCGCCTCCACGACCACCCCGACGCCGGGACGCTTCGGGTTCGCCTTCAGCTCCGCGACCTCGGCAACGAGCTCGATGCTCTCCAGCAGGTCGGGGATGCCGTCGCCTGCCTTCGCCGAGACCTCGACGTCGATCACGTCGCCGCCCCACTTCTCGACCACGAACTCGTGCTCGGAGAGCTGCCGCCGTACCCGCTCGGGGTCGGCGTTGGGGCTGTCCATCTTGTTGATGGCCACGATGATCGGCACTTCCGCCGCCTTGATGTGGTCGATCGCCTCGACGGTCTGCGGCATCACGCCGTCGTCTGCTGCGACGACGAGCACAGCGATGTCCGTCACCTGCGCGCCGCGTGCGCGCATCGCCGTGAACGCCTCGTGACCGGGCGTGTCGATGAACGTGACGGGTGTGCCGTTGTGCACCACCTGGTACGCCCCGATGTGCTGCGTGATGCCGCCCGCCTCCCTCGCGACGACGTTCGTGCGGCGGATGGCGTCGAGCAGGGTCGTCTTCCCGTGGTCGACGTGACCCAGCACCGTTACGACGGCGGGCCGGGTTTCGAGGTCGGCGGACTCGTCCTCCGCCACGCCGCCGCCTGCGGCGCTGACGGAGTCCTCCACCTTCCGCGCGGCGTACCCGAACACCCGGGCCACGCCTGCTGCGGTATCGAAGTCGATGATCTGGTTGATGCTCGCGAACACTCCGCCGCGCATCAACTGCTTGATGACCTGCACGGGTTCCACGCGCATCCGCTCCGCAAGCACCCCGACGGCGATCGCCTCGCCTATGGGCAGCGCCCGGAGTGTGACTCGACGGGTGGCGGTTGCCGACCTCTGTGGTTCTTCGACCATCTGCTCTCCTATGCCGTGGTCCCTGCGGTCTCCGCAGCCGTCCGTATGCCCTCGGCGAACGCCGCGAGCCGTTCGCGGTCGTCCTGCTCGATCCTGCCGCGCAGAGCGGCGGCGAGACGCCCGCCCTTGAGCGCTGCGTCCCAGCATCCGGGCCGGCGGCAGAGGTACGCGCCGCGTCCTGAGCGTTTGCCCGTGTCGTCCACGGCGCACTCGCGCTCCGGTGTCATCACTATCCTGACCAGCTCGCGCTTGGAGGTCTTCACGCCGCAGATAACGCAGGAGCGCTGCGGTATGTGGCGGTTACGCATATAAGTCCTCCGTGCGGGGCCTAGCCCGGGAAGTCGCCACCCCCGGCAGGACCTCCCTGGGCTCCCGGACCTCCCGGCCGCCGTGGGCCGCGGTTGGCATTGCCGCGGCGAGGGCCGCCGCCTCTTCGACGACCGCCTCCGCGCCGCGCCTGGGGCGCGCCCAGTATGTCCTCGGCGAACCGGATGGTCGGGCCGCCGCCTATGGGCTCCGGCACCTTCCAGATATCGTCGTCTATCACGTCTTCCTCGACCTCTTCGACGATGATCTCTTCGATCTCCTCGTCGATCTGGTCGAGCGATTCGAGCGCCAGCAGCTCCTCTGCACTCAGGCCGCCGGCGGTTTCCTCGACCTCCTCCGCCTGGACGGCGGCCTCGGCTTCCAGCTCCGCCATGATGGCAGCCTCTTCCGCCGCGATCGCGGCGGCGCGCTCCGCCGCCTCCTCCGTGTCTGCCGCCTCCGGAGCAACGGCGACCGCCTCCGTCGGCTCTGTCTCCGCCGTCTCGCGCTCGGCGACCGTGCCCTCTATCTGGATGCGCATCCGCTCAATCTCGATCTCGGTCGAGCTCTTGATGTCTATCTTCCAGTTCGTCAGCTTGGCCGCGAGGCGGGCGTTCTGCCCCTCGCGTCCGATGGCGAGCGACAACTGCCTGTCCGGCACCACGATGATCGCCGCCTGCTCGGCCTCGTTCAGGTCGACGCGCAGCGGCTGGGCGGGGCTGAGCGCGTGCGAGATGTAGACCGACAGGTCGCGCGACCACTGGATGACGTCGATCTTCTCGCCCTGCAGCTCGTTGACGATGTTCTGGATGCGGATGCCGCGCAGCCCGACGCACGCGCCGACCGGGTCGACCCCGTCCTGGCGCGCGTAGACCGCGACCTTGGAACGCGATCCCGGCTCGCGCGCGATGCCGCGTATCTCCACGATGCCGTTGTAGATCTCCGGCACCTCCATCTCGAACAGGCGCTTGAGAAGGTCCGGGTGCGTCCGGGAGACGATGATCTCCGGCCCGCGCTGCGTGCGCGTGACCTCCGTGATGATGACCTTCATCTTCATCCCGGGACGGTAGCGTTCGAGCGGCGACTGTTCGCTCGGGGGCAGGACGGCCGACGCCCGGCCGTTGAGGTCCATCGTTATCACGCCGCCGAAGCCGCGCTGCACCGTGGCCGTGTAGACCTCGCCGCTCTTCTCCGCGAACTCGGCGTACACCAGTTCGCGCTCGGCCTCGCGCAATCGCTGGAACACCACCTGCTTCGCGGTCTGCGCCGCGATGCGTCCCGCCGCGTGGGCGGAGAGCTGCTCTTCGATCATGTCGCCGATGGCGAAGGTCTGGCCCTTCCTGATCTTCTTCGCTTCGGCGAGCGTTATCTCGGCAAGGTCGTTCGTGACTTCGTCGACGACCGTCCGTATCTGGAAGACCTCCACCTCGCCCGTGTTGGGGTCGAGATGGACGCGGATGTTGCTCTGTGCGCCGGAGGCGCCGTCTTTGCGGTATGCGGAGGCGAGCGCCGCCTCTACCGCGGAGACGACCATGTCCTGCGGCAGGTTGCGCTCAGCCGCGAGCTGCGTAACGGCGATGAGAAAGTCGCTCTTCATGCGTCCCTTCTACCTCCAGCATCGGCAGTTCCGAGAAAGCGCGAGAGTGGGCTGCGCCCACTCTCAACAGGGCAATACTACTCCTTTAAACGCCTGCCGTCCACTCGTAACCGGAGGCATTCTGCCAACTGAGACCCCATGTCGGCGCATGGCTATCAACACGCGCAGCAAGACAACGCACGCAGCAAACCTCCGTCATTCCAGCACCGGCTGGAATCCAGGGGGCGCGGGCAGCGCACGTGGGCGAGGCGGAGCGTGGGGGAGGGAATGTTGTCATGCTGAGCGGAGCGCAGCGGAGTCGAAGCATCCTCGGAGTTGTCTGGTGTAGGGGCGTCCCTTGTGGGCGCCCTTCCCCCACCTCTCCCAAAGGGCGAGGTGGACGCGCTTGCGCGGCGGGTGAGAGCGGACCTACTCCGTAGACAACTTGACCGCGGATGATTACGATTCGCACTGTGAACTACTAGGCACGATTGGATTCGCAAGGAGGGCAGCCATGGTGGCCATCATTCGAGCACGCGGGGACCGCTCGATCCGCGACTACATCGACCCCGAGCGCGGTACGGTGAGCCGGGAGCTCTACGTCAACCCGGACATCTTCGAGCAGGAGATGGAGCAGATATTCCAGCGATGCTGGCTGTTCCTCGGACACGAGAGCCAGATCCCCAACCCGGGGGACTTCATCATCAGCCGCATGGGCACCGAAGAGGTGATCGTCGTGCGCGACAGGAAGGACAACCAGATCCGCGCCTTCCTCAACTCCTGCCGCCATCGCGGCATGAAGGTCGTCCGGTACGATCAGGGCAACGCCCTCATCTTCACCTGTCCCTTCCACGCCTGGACCTACGACACCACCGGGCGCCTCGTGGGCGCCGGCTTCCAGCACTCCCCCGAGGCCTACTGCGGAACGCTCCCCAAGGAGCAGTGGGGCCTCGCCGAAGTCGCCCAGTTCAAGAACTTCTACGGCTCCCTCTGGGCGACCTGGGACCCCAAGGCGCCGTCGTTCGAGGAGTACCTGGGCCCCTTCACCGAGAGCCTTCGCCACTGCCTGCAGGCCAGCGACGGCACGGACGCGGGACTGGACATGTTTACGCCCTTCCAGCGTCACCGCCTCCCCACCAACTGGAAGGTGCCCGGCTTCACGTCCGTCACCGACCTCACCCACACGGCGATGACCCACCGCTCCGCCGCCGCCGCCAGGCTCCACCAGGACCGCGGCTCGAAGGGCGGGCGCGACCGTGCACGGCAGGCCACCCCGTTCCCCATGAGCAAGTACGCCATCGGCGACCACAACCTCGGCCACGGCGGCATGTGCACGCTCTACCACCAGAACGGCGTCCCGGAGTACGAGGAGGAGTGGTACGAGGCCGGCGTGGACGACTACTTCCGCGAGGCCACCGCTCGCAAGGCTGAACTGCTGGCGGACAAGATCATGGCCCCGCACGGCTGGGGCGGCGGCCACTTCGCCATCTTCCCCTCCGTCATGGTCGACAGCTGGCGGCTCCGCTGGTGGCAGCCCCACTCCGTCGGCGTCGTCGAGCGCTGGACCCTCTCCGGCGTCGACAAGACCGCGCCCAAGCACGTGCGCGACGCCGTCCGCCACTACTCGGAGCGCTTCAACGGCCCCGTCGGCTTCTTCGAGTCCGACGATATGGAGAACTGGAACTACGTCTTCCCCGCCAGCCAGGGCGCAAGGGCGCGGAAGCTCGACTACTACTTCGCCAACGGCAAGGGCCTCGGCAAGTACAACGACCGCCTGCCGGGCGTCGTCTTCAACGGCTCCTACACGGAAGAGGCCCAGCGCGCGCGCTTCAGCCGCTGGCTCGCCTTCATGGAGGCCGCCAGCTGGGACGACCTCTACCCCGTCAACAAGGCCGCAGACCACCGCATCTGGTAGAGGAGAACCGTGACAGAACCGAAGAAGTACGTCCTATCCGGCCCCCACGGCGCGCTGACGTTCATGTCCCTGCCGGAGGGAACGAAGATCACCACCATCTACGGGGGGGCCGGCGAGATCACGGCGAACCCCGGCGACGGCGCCTACGTCCTCGTCCGGTTCACCGAACATCAGGACCCCGCCGTGGTGGGGACGGAGGAGTTCGTCTTCTTCAACGAGGTCCGCGAGGCAACGGAGTAGGCCTTCCGTCATTCCCGCGAAGGCGGGAATCCAGTGCGGCCGTCAGGCCACGTAGGGTGGTTGGCCGTGCGGCAGCGCGGCGGGTGAGGGTGGACCGGCGGGCGCGAAGCGGTATGCAGACGCATCCGAGGAGGGATGGCGATGGTTGAGACTCAGAACGCGCTGGAGATGGTCGTCCTCAGGCACGAGGTCGAGCAGTACCTCTTCAAGGAGGCACGGCTCCTCGACGAGCGCAGGCTCGAGGAATGGCTCGACCTGCTGGCCGAAGACCTCCACTACTGGATGCCCATGCGCCGGAACGTCAAGTTCGGCGACTGGGACCTCGAGTTCACCAGCATGGACGAGGAGATCAACTGGTTCGACGAGGGCAAGGACATCCTCGCCGGACGCATCCGCCAGTTGAACACCGGCGTCCACTGGCCCGAGGAGCCCGTCTCCCGGTTCGAGCACATCATCTCCAACGTGGAGCTCGTGAGCGTCGAGGGCGACGAGATCAGGGTCAACAGCAAGTTCTTCTGCTACCAGAACCGCCTCCAGGACGAGGTGAACCAGTTCGTGGGCCGTCGCGAGGACCTTCTCCGCCGCGACCCCGACACCGGCTTCAAGCTCGTCTTCCGCAAGCTCATCCTCGCCCAGAACGTCATGCTCCCCAAGGTGCTCAACACCTTCCTGTAACACCCGTCATTCCCGCGAAGGCGGGAATCCAGAGAACGAGAGAAACGAATGGCCGCACGCATCGAATGGAGGACCAGGGGCAGGGGCGACGACGCCCTCCTGTACGTCGGCGAGTTCGGCGAGGACGACAACACCGTCCTGCGCACCTGGAGCGCCGACTCCGACGTCCTCACCGACTTCCTGAACGACATGACCGGCCTCGACACCACCGTCAAAGGCCTCGAGGTCGACGCCGATCGGCGCGACCCCGAGCAGTGGGGCAAGCTCGTCCTGACCCGCCTGCCCACCGGCGAGGTCGTACACGTCGACCCCGAACCCTACTGGGACGGCATCTACTACTGGTTCCGCTCCAAGGGCGTCGACCCCCACAAATGGCGCGGCCAGCACCGTCAGGCCTGATCCCCTCTCCCTACAAGGGGAGAGGGTGAGGGTGAGGGTACTGCGGAGGCTGGGGGTCTGGTGTAGGGGCGCCCCTCGTGGGTGCCCTTTGCGTCCCTCCTGCATGAGACCTCGCAACGGGAGAATGCCCATGTTCATGACCGACGAACAATCCCAACTCGCGAACGACGTCGCCGAGCGCCTCATCGCACGCGGCGAGACCCTCGCCGTCGCTGAGTCGACGACCGGCGGCCTCGTCTCCGCGGCGCTGCTGGCGGTCGCGGGCGCATCGCGCTACTTCGCCGGAGGCGGCGTCCTCTACACCCGCGACTCCCGCATCGCGCTCGCCGGAGTACCCGCCGAAACCTACGAGAACTACCGCGGCACGACGCCCGAGATGCTCGCCGACCTCGCCGAGGCGATGCGCGAACGTCTGGGCGCCACGTGGTGCATCGCCGAGTCAGGTGTCGCCGGGCCGGGCCGAAGCCGCTTCGGTTTCCCTGCCGGGCGCACGACGCTCAGCGTCGCGGGCCCCGTCACCCGCACCGAGGTCATCGAGACCGGCATCGACGACCGCGTCGCCAACATGTCCGAGTTCGCCACCCGCACCCTCCGCTACCTCCGCGACGCCCTCAACGACGCCTAGCTTCTCCGTCATTCCCGCACCGGCAGGAATCTCGCTTGGGTGTAGGGGCGTCCCTTGTGGGCGCCCTCTTGCCCACCTCTCCCTTGAGGGGGGAGGGTCAGGGAGAGGGTGAATAACCTGCTGGCCTAAGCGGTTGGATCGGACAGGCTGCCAGCGTAGGCTGGGAGGTCCTAAAGGGGAGGCGCGACCATGCAGGAGATAGTCGATAGGCGGTTGAGCAATGCGAGAGAACTCCTGGGGCTTGCCAGTAAGGAACTGGATGCTCTTGATGAGGTCCTGCCCGATATGGATTGGATAAAGTCGATTGCGAAGGCGAGGATGGGCGCAAGATTCTGCGATGAGGCTCTGAGGTCTGCTGAGACTCTTGCATTGAAGAACCGGGCGTTGATCAGACAATACTTGCGGATCGCATAAGCATCTTTTCGGTTCCGCCTCGAACACGACAAGGAGAGGCAGGCCCGCAACCTCGTCGTTCCTGCCTTCGCAGGAACCTCGGTTGGCGTGTAGGGGCGTCCCTTGTGGGCGCCCTGTCTGACCCACCTCTCCCCGGGGGAGAGGTCGACGCGCTTGCGCGGCGGATGAGGGTTGGCAGCGGGGAGGGGGCTGTCATTCCGAGCGAAGCGCCGCGGGGTCCCCCGCTTTAGCGCGCGGAATCCTCTCGGGGATAGCCCGCTCATGGTGAGCCTGTCGAACCACAGATGACTGTAACTCCCGTCACCCGGTGCAAAACGGGAGATCGAGGGCACCCAGCTCTAGTGTTCGAACATTTCGGAACGAGGCGGGGATGCATGTAGTAACGGAGAAGGGATTGGGGCCTAGCTCCAGGTTCTCCAAGTTGGTCAGCCGGCCTAGCTCGTAAGGGATCTCGCCGGTGAGCTGATTGCCGCCCAGCCTGAGCCACTTGAGCCCAGTCAGGTTCGCCAGGGCGGCTGGGATAGCACCGGTGAGCTGATTGTTGGACAGGAGGAGGAAGCCCAGGCCTGTCCGGTTCCCGAGTTCGACAGGGATTGCGCCGGTGAGCTGATTATCGGACAGGAGCAGGGACCGGAGTCTCGGCATGCTTCCGAATTCGGCAGGGATCCCTCCGGTGAGTAGATTGCCGGAAAGGTCCAGCCATCCCAGTTTCGGCATACTCGCCAGTTCGACGGGGATCCCGCCGGTGAGTTGGTTGACGGACAGTGTCAGCGAATCCAGGTTCGCGAGGCGCGCCAGCTCAGCGGGGATCTCGCCTGTGAGTTGATTCCCTGACAACTGCAGTGATTTCAGGTTGGACAGGTTCGCCAATTCGGTCGGGATCGCGCCCGTGAGCTTGCCGCCCAGGTGGAGTCCTTCCAGGTTTGACAGGTTGCCGAGTTCAGGCGGAATAGCGCCCGTGAGGCCATCGCTATAAAGCCTCAGTTCTGTGACGCCAGTCAGGTCTCCCAGTTCAGGCGGGATCGGCCCTGTGAGGCGGAGATTGGCCAGGCTCAGCTGCGTCACGCGCTGGGGCGAGCCGCCGAGCGTGACACCGTCCCACGCTCCCAGGGGCACCTCTTCGAACCAGTTGAGTTGGTCCCCCGCCCCAAGAGCGTCCCGCGCCGACAGCAGTATTGCGCGGTCCCGTTCGAGAGCGGGGTTGGTTTCGTGGACGTTCATGTCGTCGCAGACGCCGAGACGCATCCCCCCTAGCTCCAGGGTAGGGATGTCGAGGTAGGAGGCAGGCAGGCAGGAGAAGGGGTTGGATCCCAGCGACAGTCCATTGAGGTTCGGCAGGTCTCCCAGCGCGGGCGGAAGTGGATCGGTGAGTTGGTTGTGGTCTAGCCACAACTGGATCAGGTTCGTCAGTCTGCCGAGTTCAGACGGTACCGCGCCGGTCAGTTGGTTGTGAGAGAGGCGCAGGTACTGCAGAGATGTGATCTCCCCGAGTTCAGGAGGGATTTCGCCCGTGAGCATGTTTGCTCGTACGCTCAACCCGGTCAGTTTCCTCAGCCTTCCCAGTTCGGGAGGGATCTCGCCCGTGAGTCGATTGTGGACCAGATACAGGTTCTGCAATTCCTCCAGGTTCCCCAGTTCGGATGGGATATTGCCAGTCAGATCGTTGACCGCCAGCCGCAACGTCTCCAGGTTTGTCAGGCTTCCGAGCTCAGGCGGAATCTCGCCCGTGAGGTCGTTGTGCGTTAGTTCCAAGTGCTGCAGTTCCCTCAGACTCCCCAACTCAGATGGGATCCCGCCCGTGAGGTCATTGCCGGAAAGGTTGAGGTTCTCCAGCTCCTTCAGGTTTCCCAGCTCAGGTGGGATCGCACCCGTGAGGCCGACCCTATTGAACCCGTTGTCAGCCAGGTCCAGTGTCCGCAGTTTCTCCAGCATCCCCAACGCAGCCGGGACCGCTCCGGACAGTTCTCGGTTGGGCAACGAGAGCGCTATTACCCGTAGCGGGTCTCCGCCGACCGTCACCCCGTCCCACTCCTGTATCCGCACCGTGCCTTCCCAGTTGAGCGTCGCGGTCCCCGCCAGGGTGTCCCGCAGCAGCAGGAGCGTCGAGGCATCCTGCGTGAGGCCGGGCCCGGCCGTCAGCCTATAGGCCGGCGTCGGTGTGGGCGTGGGTGTCGGCGAGGGCGTAGGGGTCAGGCTTGGGGTCGGAGTGGACGTGGACGTGGGAGTGGGAGTCGGTGTGAGCGTAGGCGTGGGCGTCGGAACAGGCGTTGGAGTTGCGGTTGGCGTGGGTGTAGGGGTAGGCGTGGGAGTTGGAGTGCTCGTGGGTGTGGCCGTTGCCGTTGGGATGGCCGTGGCGGTGGGCGTCGGCGAAGCGCATGCGGCAGCATCACGCCCAGCAGGACGACCACCAGTATGGAAAGGACTCGCATCGACACTCCGCCTACCTGTGTGCGACGCAACGGCAAGAGGCACCACGACTCGCAGTGCCGCCGCGCGCACGGCAGTCTACCCGCTTTTCCCTGGCGAGGGACGGCCCCCATGTTGGTGCAGGGCGCGTCCCTTGTGGGCGCCCTGTCTGACCCACCTCGCCCTCTGGGAGAGGTCGATGCGCGACAGTACGGCGGGTGAGGATCCCCACGCTTGCCACGCCCGCTTGCTCTATACTGAGCGCCTTGCCGCCACCGGTGAAAGGAGAGCGTCATGCAATGGGGGTCCGGCCTCTCGCGACACGCCGACCTGAACGTCGCGCTGGACGAGTGCATAGCGTCCATCAGCGCACAGGTCGACGACACCGACGCCGTCAGCTTCGTCGCGATGTTCACGTCGCACCACTTCGGCACGGAGACAGAGACGCTTCCCACGACCGTGAGCGAGCGCTTCCCCAACGCCGTCGTCATCGGCTGCTCCGGTTCGGGCGTCATCGGCTCCGGACGTGAGGAGGAGGAAGCGCCCGCGCTCTCCGTCACCGCGGGCGTCATGCCCGGCGTCACGCTCAACGCATTCCACGTGACGCGCGACCGGATGCCCTCCCCCGACGACCCGCCCGACGCCTGGCACGCCCTTCTCGGCGTACCGCCGGACCTGCGACCCGACTTCATCGTCCTCGCCGAGCCCTACACCACGGACGGCGACGCGCTCCTCGCGGGGCTGGACTACGCCTACCCCGGCGCGGTCAAGGTCGGCGGGCTCGCGAGCGGCGGCGGGCGCTTCTCGCCGCACAGCCTCGTCCTCAACGGCGCGATGCTCCGCGAAGGCGCGGTCGGCGTCGCCCTCTCCGGCAACGTCGTCATCGACAGCGTCGTCGCGCAGGGCTGTCGCCCCATCGGCGACCCCATGCACATCACCGACGCGGAGCAGAACATGATCGAGGCGCTGGACGGCCTGCCGCCCATGGAATGCCTCCAGAGCATCTACGCCGCGGCCTCCCCCCGCGACCAGGAACTCATGCGCCACAACCTCTTCATGGGCATAGCGATGGACCCCCTCGAGCTGACCGATGCCGCGGGTGGCTACCTGATACGCAACCTGCTGGGCGTCAACCAGGAGACCGGCGCGCTCGCCGTGGGCGCGCTCGTGCGCGAGGGCCAGCTCGTCCAGTTCCACGTCCGCGACGCCCAGACGTCCGGCGAGGACCTGCAGCAGTCGCTCGCCACCTACCTCGACGCCGCGGGCGAGCGCGTCGCTGCCGGAGCGCTGATGTTCTCCTGCACCGGGCGCGGGCGCTACCTCTACGGCAAGCCCGACCACGACACGGACATCTTCCGCGACGTAGTCGGCGGCATGCCGCTCGGCGGCTTCTTCTGCAACGGCGAGATCGGCCCCGTAGCCGGCACCACCTACCTCCACGGCTACACCAGCTCCTTCGCCCTCTTCAGACCGAGGACCGCCCCTGATTAGAGACAACGAAGGAGACTTACGATGCGAGGACTCGAAGGGCGAACGGCAGTCGTCACCGGCGGAGCGCGCGGCCTCGGCAAGGCCGCAGCCGAGCGGCTGGCGGAAGAAGGCGTGAAGGTCGGCATCCTCGACCTGCGCGGCGACGAAGCGAACGAGGTCGCGAACGCCATCGGCGGCGCGGCGTTCCAGTGCGACACCACGGACGAGGCCCAGCTCGCCGCCGCTATGGAGGGCGTCAACGCGGCCTTCGGCGGCATCGACATCCTCGTCAACAACGCGGGACTCATCGCGCAACGCAAAGACTGGGCGACCTGGACGAAGGAGGAGGTCGAGCGGTTCGCCCAGGTGAACTACATCGGTTACTTCCTCACCATCAAGGCCGCCCACCCCTACCTCAAGGCGAGCGGGCGGGGCCGCATCATCAACGTCGCCTCCCGCACCTTCTTCATGGGCAACCCCGGCCAGACGCCGTACGTCTCCGCGAAGGGCGCCGTCATCGGCCTCAGCTGGAACATGGCCAAGGAGCTCGGCGGCGACAACATCACCGTCAACGCCGTGATGCCCGGACAGGTCGCGACCCCCGGCACGCTGGAGTACAACGACGAGGAGATGTTCAACCGCACGATGCAGAACCAGGCGATCAAGGCGCGCGTCTACCCGGAGCACCTCGCCGCCCTCATCGCCTTCCTCGCCAGCGACGACGCCTCCATGATCTCCGGCCAGTCCATCGTCGTCGACGGAGGCGGCCTCCTGCACTGATCCCGTCATTCCCGCGAAGGCGGGAATCCAGAGTGGCCGCCAGGCCACACGGTGGGGTGGCTGGGGGAGGGGCGCTTGCGCGGCGGGTGAGGGTTCCCCCTACGCGTGCGCGTGGACGTGCGGCGCCGACCCTTCGCGTTCCGCGAGGAACCCCGCGTACGGCGCCTCCGACAGGTGCAGCGCGTGCCTCTCCGGGTCGCATGCCGCCCCCACCCACACCTCGCCGTCCGCGAAGTGCTCCTTCTTCCACACCGGCACCACGTGCTTGATGCGGTCGACCACGTACAGCCCCGCGAGGAACGCTTCGAGCCGGTGCGGCGCGCCCGCAGCCACCACGAGGCTCACGTCGCCGATCTCCAGCCGCCCGATCCGGTGCCGCGCCGACATCGCCGGAACGTCGAACCGCGCCATCGTCTCTTCGAGGATCTGGCCGATGACCTTCTGCGCCATCCGCTCGTCGGCTTCGTACTCCAGCCGCACCACCGGACGCCCGCCCGTGTTGTCGCGCGTCGTCCCCTCGAACGTCACGACTGCGCCGTTGTACGCGCGCTTCACCGCGTCCGCCGTCTCACCCGCGTCGATCTCCTCCGTACCGACCCACACGTCCACGCCCCCGCTCACCGGCGGATAGAATGCCACGTCGTCGCCGTCGCTGAGCGGGTACGCCAGGTTGCCGAACTCCTCGTTCACCGCGATGAGGTGCGGCTTGAAGTCGCGCGGCAGCGCGGGCGCCGCGGCCAGCAGCGCCTCGACCGCATCCGCGACGACCGCGCCGTCGTTCAGCGGCAGCGTCACCCGGTCGAGCCCTGCGGTCTCGCGGTACGAGGCGTAGAGGCGTATCAGGACGTCCATGCCCGGATTATAACCCCGTATAATTCAACGAAAGGAGACCAAACGCCCATGCCCCGACTCGCCCTGCTGACCGCACTCCTCATCACCGCCCTCTTGGCCGCCGCGTGCGGCGCTGATCCCGCCCCCACGCCCACAGCCACCCCGACGCCTACCGCGACTCCCGAGCCGCCCGCGGCGACGCCCACCCCGACACCGATTCCGACCGCCACGCCCCGGCCCGCGACGGCAACACCCGTGCCACCGACTCCCACGCTGGCGCCCACTGCCACGTCGCAGCCGACTGCCACTCCCACACCAACGCCCCTGCCGGAGCCGCCGACCGAACTCGAAGCGCTCTGCATCACGACAGAGGCCTACGCCTCCGAGTACCTGATGGCCGGGATAGGCCGGGACCCCGTCCCCACCGCATACGACGCCATCAACGGCGGCGGCTGCGACTTCCCCATCGCCGTCCACGCCGTGCGGATCGAGCTGACCAGCGGCGAGCACTCCTGGACCGCCGATGTCAGGCTCCCTCAGCCTGCGCGCAACCTCGGCGTGCCCTTCAACGACCTGGACGTTCCTGTCATAAACGCCGATCTGCCGGATGGGCGCTACGCCCGCCGGGTTGCCGCGCTTGCCTGGGTCCGGAACAGCGAGGTGGAGATGGAGGTCCCCGGCTTCGAGGACGTCTTCCTCGTGCGGGACATCGACTCGCAGCAGGCGCACCTCTTCCGCAACCGCGGCATATGGGAGCGCAGGGGCCTCGTCAACTACGACTACACCGGCGCGTGGGTCTGCGTCACCTGCGACGAGTTCTACGTCGCCACGGCAGCAGTGAGCGTGCGGGACGGCGCAGTGACGTCTGTCTCTTCGGCCGACCCGAACATCGCTGTCATCCCCGTGCCGGAGCGCTTCATCCCCATCGCAGGCCTGTTCGAACTCCTGCAGACGGCCGTCGACCAGGGTGCGCACAACATCGACGTCAACTACGACGACGAGTACTCCTACCCCACGTTCTTCTTCATCAACTACGACGACGAGGTCGAGGACGAAGAGCGCGGCTTCACCATCCGCAGCTTCGAGCCGCGCTGACCGCCCCGCAGGTGCGACGCCTGATCCCTTCCCCCTTGATGGGGGTGAACAGGGCGCGGTGTCATGCTGAGCGAAGCCGCAGGCGAAGTCGAAGTATCTCTCGGGGCGTCCTCACCCCACTGCCGTTCTAGGTGTAACCTGAAGGTATGACACAGCGCGGCATGCGGAAGGAACAGACCCTCTTCGAGCACGTGCGGCGACAGCACGAGGACGAGAACGCCCCGCTCGCGGCCCGCATGCGCCCCCGCACGCTCCAGGAGTACGTCGGACAGCGCCACCTCCTCGGCGAGGGCCACGTGCTGGAGCGCGCCATCCGCACCGGCCAGGTGCCCTCCATGGTGCTCTGGGGCCCGCCCGGCACCGGCAAGACCACCCTCGCAAGGCTCGTCGCCGGCCTCACGAAGTCCCACTTCATCGGCGTCTCCGCCGTCACCTCCGGCGTCGCCGACCTCCGGCAGGCCGTCGAGGAGGCCCGCGAGATACGCGCCACCGAGGACCTCGGCACCATCCTCTTCGTCGACGAGGTGCACCGCTTCAACAAGGCCCAGCAGGACGCCATCCTCCCCCACGTCGAGAACGGCACCGTCACCTTCATCGGCGCGACCACCGAGAACCCGTCGTTCGAGGTCATCTCCGCGCTCCTCTCCCGCACCCGCGTCCTCACGCTCCACCCGCTCTCCGACGACGAGATCGCGCACGTGGTGCGTCACGCGCTCGCCGACACCGAGCGCGGGCTCGGCAACGAGAACGCGACGCTCGACCCCGACGCGCTGGCCTTCCTGCAGGAGGTCGCCTCCGGCGACGCCCGCGTCGCGCTGAACGGCATCGAGCTCGCGACCGAGATCGCGCTCCGCCACCCCGACGGCACGAAGCGGATCGACCGCCCGCTGATGGAGGAGGCGCTCCAGCGCCGCGCCCTCCACTACGACAAGGCGGGCGACAGCCACTACGACACCATCTCCGCGTTCATCAAGTCGGTGCGCGCGTCGGACCCGGACGCCGCGGTCTACTGGCTCGCGCGGATGCTCGAGGCGGGCGAGGACCCGCTCTTCATCGCGCGGCGCATCGTCATCCTCGCGGCGGAGGACGTCGGCATGGCCGACCCGCATGCGCTGCCGGTTGCCGTAGCGGCGCAGCAGGCCGTCCACTTCGTCGGCCTGCCGGAAGGCGCGATTCCGCTGGCCGAGGCGACGGTCTACCTCGCGACCGCCCCCAAGAGCAATGCCTCATACATGGCGCTGAACCGCGCGATGGACGAGGTCCGCACCGGGCGCCAGCACCCCGTGCCGCTCCACCTGCGCAACGCCGTCACCGGTCTGATGCGCAACCTCGGCTACGGCGCGGACTACAAGTACGCCCACGACTACAAGGGGCACTTCGCGGGTCAGCAGAACCTGCCGGACGAGCTCGCGGGCAAGCGCTTCTACGAGCCCGGCGACCAGGGCTACGAGCAGACCGTCCGCCAGCGGCTCGAGGCCTGGTGGGGGAAGGCGAAGCGCGAGGGTGCTTAGAGGAAGAGTGAGATGCGCTTGCGCGAAGAAGACATGCTCGCGCCGTTGAGGTCAGGTAACCTGCGCCGCTTCCTCTCCACCTATCGCTGGGAGGTTTGGTTCTTCCTCGGTGTGCCCGTGATCGTTGGAGCAGTCCGCCAGTTGGTCCGGTGGTTGGTGCACTTTGATAGCAGCACTTGGTATCACGGATCGGACCTAGCGATTGGTGCACTGGGGCTTGCTCTGCTGGCCGCTGCTTTCCCGCTCGTTCTCCGACGAGGGCGTCAACTCTTGGTTCTGTTATGGGGCTTTGAACTTGTTACGCAGGGCACGAGCATCGCTTTGAAAGGATTTGACCTGACCAGGGGAGAACCACCCGCTGGGGTACAGCTGTTCACGATACACACCGTTGGTGATCTGCATTACTTTTCTACGGTCAGTGCTTGGGTCGGGGTTCTCGCTCTGGTCTGGTTTGCGAGACAGGCCTCGCGCATAAGCACTGCTCATGCATTCCTGTTTGTGGGTTTGTCTTTCGCTACTTCCAGTTTCAGTCTGCAGCCGTTCGTGTTTGAATCGTCATCAGGATATGTGGACTTATTCGCCGCGATCTATCTGATATCTGCAATAGCCGTGAACATCCTTGCCCTGTGGGCGATGGTACATCTTGAATCCAAGAGGATGGCTTTCCCTGTAACTGCTACGGTGGGATTGTTTGGAATGGCAATAGGGAAGTCCTTGTTTGGGGTATATGCCTTGTTCCCGGTACTCGCCGCATCTTACGGATACAGGCTTCTTGAGCAACTGTTTGAGGACTGGGGCGTGATCAGTATGGCGATGTTGGGGCACGCCCTGCAGTTCGGGTTGTACAACCTCCTCCCACTCCCGCTCATATACCTCGTGCGCGTACGCCGCCGCGCACCAGTCGTATCTGCTCCTGCGTACCGGGAGAGTTGATGCATGCCGCATGGGGTCCGTATGCAAGGCGTGGTGGGGAAGGCCCGGCGTGCTCCCCAGCCCCGTCATTCCAGCGAAGGCTGGAATCCAGAGCCCGACAGCCGCTGACGCAGGGGAATCGTTACCGTTTTCACAATATCTGCGCGAAATCCGCCGGAAATTCCGTGTGAATAGGGATTGCATGTCCGCACATGAGGGCTTACAGTGGACTCAAGGAGCCTTGCCGGAGGCGGGCGGTCGAGTTCTGCGGAGGCAGACGCGGTCCAGGTGCCGCTCCGGAAGGGTCCGCTGAACGAAAGGAGGTGCACCATGGGCATACGCGCGGTCTACGTGCTGCATCACCGGTGGCACTTCCCTTGTCCGGCCCTCCCGCCGGCGTAACGCGCTGACGGAGGAGGGCAAGCGGAAGCCGGAAGCTCCGTTACACAGAGCAGGCAGAAGCGCCCGGAACGGCTCGACGAAGCCCGAGGCGGCCTGAGTCCGGCAGTGATTGCCGGGAACGGCAACGGAGCGGAAGGTGAGCCCCGCGCGACGCGGGGCACAAACCAGTGCCGGAGCGGCTGGCAAGCCTCTCCGGCACTTTTATTCTCGTCATTCCCGCGAAAGCGGGAATCCAGGAGCGTTCGCCAAGGCACACGGCCACGCGGTGTGGCGGCACTCGCTCTTACACCCCGTAGAACGCCGCCGGGTTGTCCTCCAGGATCTTCCGCGCGACCGTCTCGCTGATGCGTCCCTCCGACGCCCAGCGGCGCACCGCGTCGATCGCGTCCGGCTCCGCCGACGTATCGAAGTGCGAGTAGTCGGTGCCCATCATCAGGCTGTCCTCGGTGCCGTAGGTCAGGATGTGCGAGATGTCCTCGACCGCGTCCACGGCCACGAAGAACTTGTTCTTCTTGAAGAGGTCTTCGCCCATCTCGAACTTCCGTATCCAGGAGCGCCGCTTCTTCTCGGCCTTCAGCCGGTCGACCACGTACGGGATCCACGTCGAGCCCGCCTCGATGAAGCCCCAGCGGATGTTCGGGAACTTGTCCGGCACCTCGTAGAGCACCAGCGCGTGGAACGCGTCCATGATGGGGATGCCGCCCAGGCTGTCGCCGTGTCCCAGCCGCGCCTCGGTGGGGTTGCCCGCGCCCGTGTGGATGCAGACCGGCATGTCCAGCGCGCTCGCCTCCTCGTACAGCGGGAAGAAGTACGGGTCGCTGACGCGCCTGCCGTGCTCCAGCCCGCGCTTGAACACACCCACCGCGCCGTTCTCTTTCGCCCAGCGCAGGTAGCTCACCGCCGCGTCCATGTCCAGCAGCGGCGGGACCGCGACCCACCGCAGCCGTCCCTCCGTCGGGGCGCACTTGCTGGAGACGTAGCGGCTCCAGCTGTCGACCAGCGCGCGCTCCGCCTCCGGGTTGCCGGTGATGTAGGAGAGGAAGAACGTCGGGTAGATGACGTGCATGTCGACCCCGCGCTCGTCCATGTGCTGCAGCCGTTCGTTCACGTCCAGCAGCTCGCGCGAGTTGAGCGTCGTGCCGGTCAGCTCGTCGTTGCGGATCATCCGCTGGCGGAGCCTGCCGTCCACGAGCCACCACCTGCTCGCCGAGGCGTCCATCCCGCCGGGGACCACGCCCTCGGGCGGGGAGATCGTGACGGGGCGGAACCGCGCCGCCGCGCCCTCCATGTACTGCCACGCCTCTTCCGGTTCGTCGATGTGGGTATCTGCGTCTATAACGGGCATGTCGCGCCTCCCCCGTTCGTGCTCGCATGCGGCTGCCACCGCGCGCGCAGTCTACTACGCCCCGCCTCAGGTGCAACGCCCATATCCTGTGCATCCTGCACATCCCTGTCGATTGTCGGATGTGTGACACGCGCCACTTGCGCGAATGTCCGACCGTGCCGCACGATGGTAGAGCGCGATAACAGAGCGCGCACTTGAACCCTTGCGGACAAGCCGCAGGAAGACCGCTGCCCCCTCAGCGAAGAGCACGAGGGGGCTTTCTGTGTTAACCGGGTATCCGGGTGGAGAAGGTGGACCCGTGGCAGAAGACCTCACAAGATACAGGAACGACCCCGTCGGCTTCGTGACGGACGTGCTCGGCGAGGCAGGGGCGCCGTACTCGAAGCAGGTCGAGATGCTCGAGGCGGTCGTGGAGCATCGGCGCGTCTCGGTCGTCGGAGCGAACGGCTCCGGCAAGGACTGGACCGCCGCACGCGCCGTGCTCTGGTGGCTGGAGACACGTCCGGAGGCCACCGTCCTCGTCACGGGCCCGACCCAGCGGCAGGTCGAGGAGATCGTCTGGCAGCAGATGCGCCTGGCGCACGCAGCCGGGGAAGACCGCCTCAGCGGGAAGATGTTCACGTCGAAGTACCGCATCGACGACAAGCGTTTCGCCATCGGCTTCTCCACCAACAAGGCCTGCAACATCCAGGGCTTCCACTCCCCGGAACTGCTCGTCATCGTCACGGAGGCGCACGCCATGCCCCAGGACCAGATGGACGCCATCAAGCGCCTGCACCCCAACCGGTTGCTGCTCGTGGGCAACGCCATGTCGCTCGACGGCGAGTTCTACGAGTCCCACCACTCGAAGCGCGCCCGCTATCACCGCATCCGCATCTCCGCCTACGACACGCCCAACTTCACCGGCGAGAACGGCGGCGTCCCCGGGATGATCACGCCCGACGACGTCGAGGAGCTCGCCCTCGACTGGTCGGAGGACCACCCCGCGTACGTCTCCGCCGTCCTCGCGCAGTTCCCGGACGCCCAGGAGGACTCGCTCGTCGTACGCGACGCCGTGGAAGCCGCCATGGAGCGCGGCGAGGCTCTGCTCGATTGTCATTCCGAGCGGAGCGCAGCAGAGCCGAGGAATCTCTCGGGTGCAGACCCCGCTGTGGACGAACGTTCTCCGAGAGATGTTTCGACTTCGCTCAACATGACAGCCCTGTCCGTCGACGACCCCGACGCGGGCATGCCCGTCTACGTGGGCGTCGACGTGGCGCGGTTCGGCTTCGACAAGTCCGCCATCTGCGTGCGGCGCGGGCAGCGCGTGCTGAGCCTGCGCTCCTTCCAGGGGATGGACACGATGCGGCTGGTCCACGAGATCCTGCAGACGGTGGAGCAGACGGGCGCAGAGGCCATCTTCGTGGATGAGGGCGGTATCGGCGGGGGCGTCGTGGACAGGCTGAAGGAGCTCGGGGCGCCCGTCTACGGCAAGCACTTCGGCGGGAAAGCGCCGCACCGCACGCGCTTCTACAACATGCGCTCCGAGTTCTTCTGGGAGTTGCGGCTGCTGCTCAACGACGGCCTCGTCGCGCTGCCGCGCGACGAGGAGCTCGCCGGACAGCTGGTCTCGCTGCGCTACGACGTATCGAGTTCCGGTCAGGTGCGGCTGCAGGGGAAGAAGGAGATGCGGAAGCGGGGCCTGCCGTCGCCCGACAAGGCGGACGCGCTCGCGCTTGCTTTCCTCGTGCCGCCGTCGCTCGGCATCTGGACGGGCACCGAGCCCCTCCTCGACGACGACCGCCGTTCGCCGCACTTCGGCCTCGGCTACCGGCCTCCGCCCGATGAGGACTCGCAGCCCAGCCCCAGCCTCGGGATATGGTTCGGACGACCTTGATCGGAGGAGGCCGCGTCATGCCGCGATCCTCGTCATTCCCGCGAAGGCGGGAATCCAGAGTGACCGTGAGGTCACACGGTGGGGAGGTGCGAGGAGGGGTGTCATGTTGAGCGGAGCCGGAGGCGCAGTCGAGATATCTCTCGGGATGCGTTGGCTGCCATGCGGCGTTATCCGAGAGATTCCTCGACTCCGCTGCGCTGCGCTCGGAATGACAGTGACGGGTGAGGGGCTTCCCCTACACGCCTGCCTTCACCGTGCTCTCGATGGCGTCCAGCGCCTCGTCGATGTCCTCGGCGGTGATGCCGTAGTGCGGAACGAAGCGCACCCAGTTGAAGCGCCCGTTCCCGAGGACGCCGCGCTCCTTCAGCCGCGCGGACGTACCGGGGCCGTCGCCGTCGTCCAGCTCCGCGTAGACGATGTTCGTCTCGATGGTGTCGGGGTCGACCTGGAAGCCGGGGATGCGCGCAAGCCCCTCCGCGAGGCGCTTCGCGTTCGCGTGGTCGTCGGCGAGCCGGTCGACCATCGTGTCGAGCGCGACCAGTCCCGCGGCGGCCAGCACGCCCGCCTGCCGCAGCCCGCCGCCCGCCATCTTGCGGATGCGGCGCGCCCGCGCGACGAACTCCCTGCTGCCCGTGACGACCGACCCCACCGGCGCGGAGAGGCCCTTGGAGAGGCAGAACGTCACCGAGTCCGCGACCGACGCCAGCTCCGACGGCGGCACGCCGAGCGCGACCGACGCGTTCCATATCCGCGCGCCGTCCATGTGCACGGCCATGCCGTTCGCACGCGCCACGTCGACCAGCGGCTGCATCTGCTCGACCGTGTACGCCGCGCCGTTGCCGCGGTTGTTCGTGTTCTCCAGCGTGAGCAGCGCCATGCGCGGGAAGTAGCCGCCCGGCGGGACGATCAGTTCGACGTCGTTGGGGTCCATCAGGCCGCGCTTGTCGTTGGGGAGCGCGCGCATCTGCACGCCGCCGAACGTCGCGATGGCCCCCATCTCGTTCACGAGCAGGTGCGCGTCCACGCCGCAGACCAGCTCGTCGCCACGGTTGCACCACGAGAGCGCGGAGACGAGGTTACCCATCGTGCCGCTCGTGACGTAGAGGCCGGCCTCCTTGCCCATCAGGCGCGCGGCGGTCTCCTCCAGCCGGTTGACGGTCGGGTCCTCGCCGTAGACGTCGTCGCCGACCTCTGCCTCGGCCATCGCGCGGCGCATCGCGTCGGTGGGTTTCGTGAGCGTGTCGCTGCGCAGGTCTATCACTCGGGGCGCTGTGCCGTTGTTCGCCATCGTCCTTCGTCCTTCACCGGGGGGATACGGGGATTCTACCAGCGCCTGCTAAACTGGGGAGCGATGGTCGCGTTCCTCTACAAGCACGGGCTGGTCATCCTGATCGCGCTGCTGGCGTTCACGGCGGACCAGTTCTCCAAACTGGGCATCGAGCTCTACCTCCCGATGTATTCGTCCTGGCCGGAGGAGGGTTTCTTCCGTTTCACGCACGTCGCGAACACGGGAAGCGCGTTCGGGCTCTTCGGCGGGAACAACATGCCGCTGACCATCGCCTCCATCGTCGGCATCGTCGTGCTCGTCCTCTTCTACCGCTCGCAGGGCACGCCGGGCGTCTGGGTGCAGACGAGCCTGGGCCTGATGTTCGCGGGCGCGTTCGGGAACCTGGCCGACCGCATCAGGCTGGGGCACGTCACCGACTTCATCGACGTCGGCCCCTGGTACATCTTCAACCTCGCGGACGCGTCCATCGTCACCGGCATCATCATCTTCGGTGCGATGCTCCTCTTGACCCGCCCGGCGCCCCGCCCCACGCTCGTCACAACGAGCACCCCCGGCGACGAGGAGTACGTCGATTAGGGAGAGGGGACCAGAGAGCACGGAAGTGCGGTTCACCGCAAGCGAGGCCGACACCGGCTCGCGGGTGGACACGTTCGTGCAGGCGCGGGACCCGTCGTTCAGCCGCTCGCGGGCGGCCGCGCTGGCGCGCGATGGCCATGTCACCCTCAACGGACGCCCCGTCAAGCCGTCGGCCGCCGTGCGCGGCGGCGACGTGGTGGTCGTCGTCGTGCCGCCGCCGTCGCCGCTCGACCTCGCGCCGCAGGACATCCCCGTCGGCATCGTCTACGAGGACGACCAGCTCATCGTGGTGGACAAGCCTGCGGGGCTCACGGTGCACCCCGCGCCGGGACACCCGGACGGCACGCTCGTGAACGCGCTGCTGGCGCTCGTGCCGGACCTGCCGGGCATCGGGGGCGTGGAACGCCCCGGCATCGTGCACCGGCTCGACAAGGACACGTCCGGGCTCATCGTCGTGGCGAAGACGGACGCGGCGCACCGCAGCCTCTCGCGGCAGATGAAGGAGCGCAGCGTCGACAAGTCTTACGTCGCGTTGACGACCGGGGCGATACGCGATCCCATAGGCGAGATCGACGCGCCCGTCGGCAGGCATCCGAAGCAGCGCAAGAAGATGGCGGTGGTGGAGGGAGGACGCGCTGCCCTTACGCAGTATCGGGTCGTCGAACGCTTCGACGGGCCGCGCGGCAGGTTCACGCTGGTCGAGGCGCATCCGGTCACCGGGCGCACGCACCAGATACGCGTGCATCTCGCCTCGATCGGCCACCCGCTCGTGGGCGATCCGGTGTACGGCAGACACTCGCCGCTCGTGCCCCGGCACTTCCTGCACGCTGCGCGGCTGGAGATAGCGATGCCTCCGGGGGAAACGGAGCGTAAGACGTTCGAGTCGCCGCTGCCGGACGACCTCTCCGACACGCTGTCGGAGTTGCGGAGCGTCTAACCTCCCGTGAACCAGTTGCGGATGAACGGCTCCGGGTAGATGACGAAGAGGATGTTGTCCAGGAACACCTTGATGAATATGCCGACGACCGCGGCGGCGATGAGCGCCATGAGGAACCGCCCGTAGCCGCGCAGCAGCACGATCGGCCCCGCGAGCGCGAACGCAAGGGCTCCCCACCTGAGTCCTACGGTCGTGCCGATCAGCAGGAAGAGAGCGAACAGGCCCAGCATCCGGTACGCCGCCTCCCGCGCGCCCTCGGCGTTTCCACTGACGAGGCCGAGGTCCATGATGGTGGAGGGACGCGGCCGGCCACGAAGCCCGCGGAACAGCTCGAAACCGAGCAGCACCAGCGCGATGACCGGCAGCCAGAACGGGTAGGTGGTGAACCGCCAGCGGTCCTGCACGGGGTGCGACAGGTGGTCTGACAGCATCAGCGCCATCCCCGCCATGACCACGAGCGGGATGAGCACGTCCGGGTTCAGGAAGCGCTCCTTCCACCCTCGGGTTGGGGTGCTTTCGGCGCCGGCCTCCTCCACCGCGAGCTCCGTTTCGCGCTCCATGCGTCTGACGGAGCGTAGGAGCACCGCAGCGACGGTGATCGCGATGAGCAGGATGACGATGGTGATGGGGCGGGTGAGCGATCCGGGATAGCCGTGGATGCTGACCGCGTTGAAGTGGTTGCGCTCGATGACGTCGACGAGGATGAAGCCGAGGATCATGGGCGGCCTCGGCCAGTTGTAGCGCTTCATCACGAGCCCCATCGCACCGATGCCGAGGGCGATCTGGATGCCGCGCCAGCTCGTCGTGTCCACGAACGTGGAGAGCAGCGCGATAGGGATGACGACCGCGCCGATGATGGGATACGGGACAGCGGTGAGGCGCGCGAGGAAGCCGGTGACGCCCACGCCGATGCCGGAGATGATGAGGTTCGCGAGCGCCAGCGTTATCACGAGGAGGATGGTGATGTGGGCCTGCGAGCCCAGCATCTCCGGGCCGGGTGCGACGCCGTACGGGATCATGGCCACCACGACGAGCGCCCACGTCGGCGCGCCGGGGACGCCGAGCGCCAGCGTGGGGAGCGCCGCGCCCGCCTCTTTCGCGTTCTGGGCGGACTCCGCGAAGAGCACGCCGTCCAGCGAGCCCTTGCCGAACTCCGAGCGGTCCTTCGCGAGGATGATGCCGAACGCGTACGCCAGCCAGTCCACCACGGCGGAGCCGACGCCGGGGATCGCCCCGAGGAAGACGCCGAAGGCGGACTGCCGCACCGTCATCTTCCACCGGGAGATGCCGTAGCCCACGCCGCGCAGGACCTCGCTTCTGCCGAAGGTCGCGCCCTCCGCGGCCACCGGACGGCGGCTCATCATCAGGTCGACGAGCTCCGGCAGCGCGAACAGGCCGATGATGAACGGCACGAGCGGCATGCTCACGAACGGGTCCACCGTCAGCCTGCCCATCGTGCCGATGATGCCGAGCAGCATCCCCACGATCGCGGAGATGAGGCCGCGCACCATCGCGCCCCGGCTCAGCACGATGACCATGGCGATGCCGACCATGCCAGTCGCCGCTATCTCCGGGAAGCCGAAGCGGAGCACGAACGGGCGCGCGACAGGGATGGCGATGGTGAGCAGCGCCGCCCCGACGATGCCGCCCAGCGCGGAGACGGCGTAGACCGCGCCGAGCGTATGCGCGGCGTACCCCCGCCGGGCGAGCTGGTGGCCTTCCAGGAACGTCACCTGCGTCGCGGCGCTCGGTTGCCCGATGAGGATGGCGGGCACGGAGTCGAGCGTGTTGCTGACGCCGCTGATGGTCGCGAGGGCGACGAGCCCGATGGCGGGTTCGTCGACCTCGAAGAGGATGAAGGGGAAGGCGAGCGCCATCACGAGGAAGGCGTTCATGCCGGGGATCGCGCTCGCGAGGGCGGCGAGCGCGACGACGCTGAGGAGCACGGCCCAGTAGACGGGGTCGAGCAGGTAGCCGAGCGCCGTGAGGATGGCTTCCATGGGCTAGGCGCTAGAGGACGGCAATCGGGTTCAGGGGCGAGCCGGTCGCCAGCGGGAAGTTCATCGGCGCGACGGTGAACATGAACTCGTAGCGGCCCACCTGCGCGCACGCCTCGGCGAGCGCGTCGAAGTCGGCGTTGTCGACGAGCCAGAGGCCCATCGCGACCTGCCCCACCGAGTGGATGGGGCCGAAGAAACGGTCGTAGCCGGTGGGGCGCACCTCCTGCGCGCTGTCGCACGCGAGGACGGAGATACCGCGCTCGTGGAGCCAGGGGAGGCAGGAGGCGTGCAGGCCGGCGCGTCCGCCCTCGCGCGGCACGGGGCCGAGCATGTAGCGCCGCTTCGACCAGCCGAACCGGAGCAAGAGCGCATCGCCCTCCTCGACGCGGACGCCGTGCGCCTTCTCCGCCGCCTCGAGGTCGTCCACGTAGGCGGCCTCGCCGGGCTCGTACCAGAGCACGTCGCGCATCCTCGCGAGGTCGAGGAGCACGCCCTTGGTGACGAGTCCGTCCTTCATGCCGTCGACCGCGCCGAACGCCGCCTTCCCGCTCGACGATATGAGGCTGGAGGGGCGTCCGTTGTACATCTTCCCCTGCCAGAACTGGTGACAGAGCGCGTCCAGGTGCGTCTGGCCGGGGCCGTGGATGGCCATGCCGAAGTAGTCGGCGGAGGTCTGGGTCGTCCACTCCTTCTCGTCGTCGAGGCAGTACTCCTCGCCGGTGTCGACCATGAAGTGGACGGGCGTTATCGGCTGGTCGAGCGCGTACTGGGTGCTGACGGGGCGCGCGCAGCCGATGCTGAGGCCGTCCTTGACGAGCGCCGCGGCCTGCCTGCGCTTCTCCGGCGTGACGAGGTTGAGCGTGCCGAGCTCGTCGTCGTCGCCCCAGCGTCCCCAGTTGCTGAGCGATTCGAAGTAGCCGAGCACTTCCTCTTCGGTGGGCAGTTGGCGCGTGGTCATGGCGGACCTCCGTCACGGGAGATGGGCGTAGGGAGCGAGCATACCAAAGATGCCGAACGGGGGAGGGCCCCACGCACCGCACCCCGCCGTGTGACCTGCCCGGTCACTCTGGATTCCCGCCGGTGCGGGAATGACGGGGGAGCGTGTCATTGACCGCCCTCCGAGCCCGTCCCCATAATGGCCGCGTCACCAGACAAGGGGGTGTCCCATGATCGAATGGCTCGGCATCGAACATCTCTTCGAGCTTTCCGGGACTGAAGCGGTCTGGGCGTTCTTCACCCCGCTCATCGTCTTCGCCGTGTTCGCCGTGTTGCAGATCGTCCTGCCGGCGAGGCGGGTGCCCGGCTACGTCATCGACGAGGCGACCGGCCAACCCCGCAACTACCGGCTGAACGGTCTCCTCGTGTTCGTTATCGTGCTCATCGTGTGGGCCACGGAGGTCACCGGGATGCCGCGCGAGTGGTTCTACCGGGCGTCGGTCTACTCCGTGGCGGGCGGGACGGTCTTCACGCTCATCTTCGCGCTCGTGGCCGTGTTCGGCCAGCCGAAGGGCGACAGTGCGAAAGGCCCCCTCGCGGAGCTGTGGACCGGGCGGGTGCGGGAGATCTCGCTGTTCAAGGACCGTTTCGACATCAAGATGTGGTTCTACGTCGTGGGCGGGTCGATGCTGTCGCTCAACGCGCTGTCGGGGGCCGCGTACCACTACGACCGCTTCGGCGACAACGCCAACCCGGGCGTGTTCCTGTACGCCGCGTTCTTCACGTTCTACATCCTCGACTACTTCGTCTTCGAGCGCGTCCAGCTCTACACCTACGACCTGATCCACGAGCGGCTCGGCTTCATGCTGTTCTGGGGTGGCCTCGTAATCTACGGGTGGCTGTTCATCCTGCCGCTGTGGGGCATGGCCGCTCACCCTGACCCCGGGTTCTCCGCGCCGTGGACGTACGTGTGGCTCATCGGGACGCCTCTGCTCTTCCTGTTCGGATGGAGCATCTCGCGCGGGGCGAACATGCAGAAATACATGTTCAAGCGGTTCCCCGACCGCAAGTTCCTCGGCATCATCGAGCCGAAGTACATCGAGGTCGGCGAGCGCAAGATCCTGTACAGCGGTTACTGGGGCGTGGCCCGCCACTTCAACTACATGGGCGAGGGGTTCGCCTCGCTCTCGATAGCCCTCGTGTTCGGCCACTTCGGCAATCCCTGGGCGTGGATCTACTTCGTTTTCATCGTCTCGCTGTTCACGTCGCGCCAGCGCGACGACGACAAGCACTGCGCCGAGAAGTACGGCGAGGAGAAGTGGGCGGAGTACAAGTCGCTGGTGAAGTACCGGATATTCCCAGGGGTGTACTAGGGGACAGGGCACCCACGAGAGGTGTCCCTACACCAGACACCAACCCTCACCCGCCGCGCGAGCGCGTCGACCTCTCCCAGGGGGCGAGGTGGGGGGCTACCTCCGCGCCACACCCCACCGTGTGACCTCCCCGGTCACTCTGGATTCCAGCCGGTGCTGGAATGACGAGGCTTGCGCCGCGCGGCTAGGGCTCGGTGAGGAGGGGGCGGAGGACGGAGGCGGGGGTCGTGTCGAGGGCGTGGACGGCGGAGACGACGTCGCGGGCGCGCTGCTCGCCGTAGACGCCGCCGATGAGGTCCAGCGCCTTCTCGTCGACCTCTTCGGTGGTCATGGGGTTGTCCGCGGTGCCGTGGACGGCGGGGACGTGGCGCTCCAGGACGGCGTTCGCGGTGTGGATGCGCACGGTGGCGGGGCGCTGGCGCTCCATCCCCGCGAACTCCGGGTTGCCCTGCAGGCGGACCTTCGCCATCAACTCCTGCACGTCGGGGTCGCTCATGCGCTCGTAGGTGTGGGTCGCCTGGAAGGTGAGCCTGCCGCCGTCGAGGGCGATGACGGCCATGCAGTACTGCAGGTTCACGTCCGGCATGTGGCGTCCGTTGACGATGTTCGCGCCCTGCGGCGGGAGCAGCGCCTCGACCTCGCGGATGTCGGAGGGGGTGAGGCCGTGCTCGACGACGAGGGAGGTCATCGCCTCGGCGGCGGCCTGGATGGGCGAGCCGACGGAGAATTTCTTGATGTTGGTGAGCGTGATCTCGTAGTGGTCGCCGAGGCTCGAAACCCACTGAGGGAAGTCGTCGCGGCGGGGGCAGAAGACGTCCAGGAAGCCGTTCTCGCCCTCGAAGGCGTCCTCCTCGCCGCTCATGCCGCTCTCGACGAAGAGCGCGGAGGTGACGCCGGAGCGCGCGCCGTTGCCGCCGAACACGAACGACTTCTCGACGTGCTCAGAGTCGCGGGCCCACGACGTGATGCCGGAGGCCTGCTGCGCGGTGTAGGAGAGGGCGTAGCGGACGCCCTGCGGATCGAGTCCGACGAGGGCCGACGCGGCAGCTGCCGAGCCGAACATGGGGCCGATGGTGTGGGTGGCGTGGCCGTGCCAGCCCCGGGCGTCGATGCCGCCCATGAGCCGCGCGATGCGCGAACCGACGTCGTAGCCGAGGGCGACGGCGCGCAGCAGCGCCTCGCCCGAGGCGTCCTGACGCTCGGCCACCGCGAGCGCGGCGGGGACGACGGCGCAGCCGGGGTGAGTGAGCGACGGCGCGTGGGAGTCGTCGGTCTCGTCGGAGTGGGCGAGCATGCCGTTGGCCATCGCGGCGTTGATGGCGGTAGTGACGACGTTCGAGCCGACGACGGCGGCCTCGGGGACGCCTCCCTGCGAGCGGACGAAGTTGATGGCGGCCTCGCCGGGTTTGAGCCGGGAGCCGGTGACCATCGCCGCGATGGTGTCGAGGACGTGGTGCTTCGTCTTCTCCAGCACGGCGGGCGGCAGGGGCCTGTCGAGCGCGGTTGCGACGTAGGAGGCGAGGGTTTCGAGCGTGGATTGCTGGGGCATGGGGTCTCCTCCCGGGGCGCTACTGGAGTATCTCGCCGCCGTTGATGTGGAAGGTCTGTCCCGTCACGTAGCCCGCGTGTTTGCCGCAGAGGTAGACGACGAGGGCCGCGACCTCCTCCGGGTGGCCGAAGCGGGGGATGGGGAGCCTGGGGTCGATGCCGGAGATGTCGACGTCGCGCTCGGTGCCGGGGTCGCGTTCGCCTTCGATGGAGGCGGGGGCGATGGCGTTGACGGTGACGCCGTGCTTGCCGAACTCGCGGGCGAGCCCACGGGTGAGGCCGACGACGCCGAGTTTGACGGCGGCCTTCATCGCGCCGCCGCCACGATAGGCGGAGACGCCGGAGTAGTTCACGATGCGCCCCCAGCCGCGCTCGACCATGCCGGGCAGCACCGCGCGGCTGGCGAAGATGGGGCCGTCCAGGTTCGCGGCGGCGGTCGCGCGCCAGTCCTCGTTGGACATACTGAGGAAGGGGCCCTGCACACGGTTCGTCGCGTTGTTGACGAGGACGTCGACTCCGCCGAAGGCGCGTTCCGCCGCCTGGACCGCGTCCCTCACCTGGTCCTCGTCACCAACGTCGCAGAGGGCGGTCACGACCTCGGCGCCGGCGGCGCGGCAGGCGGCAGCTGTCTCCTGGAGGAGGCTGTCGCTGCGGCGCGTCGTGAGCACGAGGCGCGCGCCTTCGGCGGCGAACGCTTCGGCAGTCGCCCGTCCGATGTTCCGTCCCGCGCCCGTGATGAGCACGACCTTGTCCGTGAGACCCATGTCCATGGCCACACCTCAGGCAGCGTTGTTGACGACGACGCGCCCGGCCTTCAGGACGGCGAGGACGCGCGCGACGTCGGATATCTGTTCGTCCGGGTTACCGTTGACGATGAGCAGGTCGGCTTCCTTGCCGGGCGCGACGGTGCCGACAGTGTCGTCGATGCCGAGCGCCTTCGCGTTGCCTCCCGTCGCCGAGGCGACCGCTCCGGCGGGGGTGAGCCCTGCGTCCACCATCGCGGCGAGTTCGAGGTCGAAGCGTCCGAACGGGTAGACGCCCCAGCCGCAGTCGGAGCCGGCCATCAGCTGAACGCCGTGCTCGATCAGCTTGCCCACCTGTTCGAGGGTCGTGGCGTGGCCGCGGCGCATGCGGTCGAGCATCGTCGTCTCTTCTTCCGTGGCGACGCCCCGGTCGACGCGGTCCTGGAGGATGGGGATGCGGCTGCGCGTGATCTGCAGCGTGGGGTTCACGCATATCCCGCGCTCCGCGATGTCGGCGGCGAGGTGCTCGTCGAAGACCCGCGTGCCGTGTTCGTCGGTGAACCAGCCGTGCATGATGGCGTCGTACTCGGCGTCGACGACCATCCGCATGGCCTCGTTCGAGCGGCAGTGGGCGACGACCTTGCGGTCGCGGCGGTGTCCTTCCAGCGAGATGGTGGTCAACTCCTCGGGCGAGAACTGCGGACGGAACGGGTCCGACCCAAGCGTGCTGCCGCCCGTCGCCATGACCTTCAGGAAGTCGGCGCCCTCCTTGATGAGCTGACGCGCCGCATGCCGGACACCGTCCACGCCGTCGGCCTCGGAGCCCATGAACCAGCAGTGGCCGCCGCTGACCGTGATGGGGCGGCCCGAGGCGAGCACGCGGGAGCCGTGGACGACGCCCTGCTGCAGGCCGTCCTTGAGGCGGAACGTGGTCTGGTTCCAGCCGCCGCAGTCGCAGACCGTCGTCACGCCGGTCTCGAGAGCACGCCCCACGTTGTGCGCCGAGCGCAGCAGGCGGATGGCGTCGTCATCGACGAGGTGCACGTCCTCGCCGCGCCTGCCGTCGCCGGGCATGTTCGTGTGCGTGTGGCAATCGATCAGGCCGGGCAGGAGCGTTGCGTTGGAGAAATCGAGCACCTGCCCGTCAGGGGGCGCGGCGTCGGAGGCGGGGCCCACCGACACGATGCGCGACCCCTCGATCCGCACGACGACGTCGGTCGCGGCAGCCGCGCCGGTGCCGTCGAGCACTCTCCCCGCGTGGATGGTCAGCGAGCCATTCGAGCGTTGCATGGCGACACCCCCTTCTCCGCACGGGAAGATTAGCATGTCGCGCCAACCCTCACCCACACGCTGGGGGGACCCTCACCCACACGCTGGCGCGTGTTGCCCTCTCCCAGGGGGCGAGGGGGGCGAACAGCCCGAGAGGATGTTGCGCGCTAAAGCGCGGGCTTCGCTCAACATGACAATATCCCCCACACCCGCCACGCCCCACGTGCGCTGCCCGCGCACCCTGGATCCAGCCGGTGCTGGAATGACGGGGGCTGCGCCCCGCGTCCGGTCACCCTCTCCCGCCGCTGCGCGGCGACCTCTCCCCTCAAGGGAGAGGGGGTCAGAGGAGGGAGGTGACTTCCGCGTGGGAGGGCATGGCTTCCTGTGCGCCGGGGCGGGTTACGGCGAGCGCGCCTGCGGCGGCGCCATATCTGACCGCATCGTGGAGCGGCATACCCTCGGCGAGGGCGCAGGTCATGGCAGCGCCAAAGGCGTCGCCGGCCGCGACGGTGTCGACGGCCTCGACCTCGAAGGGCGGCACGTAGCCGCTGTCGTCGTCCGGCTGGTAGACGGTGGCGGCGTTCGGCAGGGAGCCGCTGTTGGCATTCGACAGGTAGAACGCGCCGTGCTCGCCCATCTTGACGACGACCGCTCTTACGCCGCGTTGGACAAGGGCGCGGGCCGCCGACTCGGCGGATGCCACGTCCGTGACGTCGATGCCGGTCAGCGCTGTGGCCTCGGCCTGGTTCGGGGTCAGTACGTCGACGAGTCCATACGCCTCCGGCGGGAAGCCCTCGGCAGGAGCAGGGTCCCAGACGACCCGAACGCCCATCTCCTTCGCGATACGGGCGGCCTTCAGCGACACGGCGGGCGGTATCTCGCACTGGAGCATGAGCGCGTCCGCGCCCTCCAGCGCCGACTTCACGGCTTCGACCTGCGAGTCGTCGCAGCGCATGTTCGCGCCGCCGGCCACCAGGATGCGGTTCTCGCGGGACGCGTCGAGCAGGATCATCGCGACGCCTGATGCGGCGTCGGGGTCCTGTGCGACGCCGGTCACGTCGACACCGTTCGCCCTGAGGTTGTCCAGGAGTTGCGGGGCGAACAGGTCGCTGCCCACGCGGCCAATCATGCGGACGGAAGCGCCCATGCGGGCCGCCGCGACCGCCTGGTTGGCGCCCTTGCCGCCCGGCGCGGTGGAGAAGTCGCTGCCGAGGACGGTCTCGCCGGGCGACGGCAGCCGGGGAGCGGCCCCAACCAAGTCGATGTTGATGCTGCCGAGGACGACGATGGCCGGGGGCATGGCGATGGATCAGCCCTGCCCGACGGACAGCTCCAGATGGTTGCCGTTGGGGTCGTCGACGTAGAGCGAGTAGCCCGCGCCGTCACGGTGCTCGCGGACATGGTCGACGACGAAGCCGCGCCCCTCGATCTCGCGCTGCAGCTCGGCGGGGTCGGCCGGGCCTTCGAGGTCGAAGGTGTGGTGGGGGACGCCTTCATTCTCGCCCGCCGAGCCGTCGAACAGACCGATGGCGAAGTCGCCGACGCGGAGGCGCACGACGTCGACGCCGCGCACCTGGTGCCGCGTCGTGACCTCGGCCCCGAACAGGTCCTGGTAGAACCGCACCGCGTCCTCGAGGTCGGCGACGGTGTAGTTCCACGAGCGTATGCCTTTCGCTTTCATGGGGCCCTCCTTTCGATGGCAACGGGACGACGCGGGCAGCGTAGCGTGCGGAGAAGGGCGGTTCAAGTGCGAGCACTCTCACCGCGCGCTGAAGCGCGTTCCTCTCCCAGGGGGCGAGGTGGGGGAAAAGGGCGCCCACGAGGGATGCCCCTACACCAGACTTCACCCGAGAGGTTTCTCGGCTACGCTCGAAATGACAACACCCGCGCCACCACCGGTTCACCCTCTCCCGCCGCGCAGGCGCACGGCGACCTCTCCCCTCAAGGGAGAGGGGGACCCTCACCCACACGCTGAAGCGTGTTGCCCTCTCCCAGGGGGCGAGGGGGAGGCGAGATTCCTGCCTACGCAGGAATGACAGGGGGCTCGCCGTGTGGCGAGCCCCTTTGTCACTTACGCTGCGTGGGACGTGTCTTACAGCACGTCGCCGACCATGCGATTGCGGCGGACGGCGGACGGGTCGTCGATCGCGATGCCCTCCCACTCCGGGAGTTTGGCGCCGTCGCCGGAGAGCTCGGCCTCGATGGTGTTGTTGACGACGATGTCCTTGAACGGCCCGCGCATGCTGCCCTCGAAACCGGGGTACTCGAAGAACTCCACCGGGTAGATGAGGATCTCGTTCTCGTCCGGGTTGCGGATGACGTTCATGGGCTCGCCGCCGCTCTCGACGATGCGCATCTGCTCCTCGAGCATGCGGCGGAACATGATGAGCCCGACGTCGGAGACGCCGAGGCGCTCGGTCGTGCGGTCGGTGATGGGGCCCTGCATGACCCACGCGGCCTGGTCCTGTCCGAGCACCCAGTCAGCCTTGATGCGGCCGTCCTCGTTGAAGACAGGCACCTCTTCGTGCGGGACCACGTCCGGCTGCTCCTGCCCGGGTTCGAGCGGCTGGAGGTCGACGACGAAGTGGAGGGTGTGGGTGTCGTCCACGGGCACGCGGTACTGGAGGTTGGAGGTGATGTGCAGGACGTGGGGGAAGAGGATGGGGTGCCCCATCCGCCAGTAGTCGTTCTCTTCGGTCTCGTCGCCGACGAGGCGGCGCTTGATGACGCCGTAGTCCGTGACCTCGAAGCCGATCTTGCGGTGGTCCGCACCGCGCGAGCCGATGCGTGCGTTCCAAGCGTCGCGAAGTTCGGGGGGCTTGTCGCGGTTCATCACCCAGCCGCCCCAGTAGCGGTGGAGCCACTGGAAGTGGAGCGGGTCGAGGGAGTTCTCGTGGCACTGCAGCCAGTTGCACGGGATCATGATGGACTGCGTGCGGCGGACGCCGGGCCAGACGAGGACGTCGACGCGGGGGAGCAGGGGCGCGGGTTCCGGCCCCATGTAGGCGAAGATGGCGCCGCCCAGTTCCTGCGCCTTGTACGCCTTGATGCGCACCTTCTCCTTGAACTTGGAGCCCTCGGGCTCGGACGGCTGGTCGACGCACTGGCCGGTCTCGTTGAATATCCAGCCATGGTAGGCGCAGCGGATGCCGTTCTCCTCGGGGATGCCGTAGGAGAGGTTGGCCTTGCGGTGCGCGCACGAGGGTTCGATGAGGCCGACGGTGCCGCTGGCGTCGCGGTAGAGGACGAGGTCCTCGCCCAGCAGGCGCACTTCCTTCGTGGGGTTGTCGGCGTCGAGTTCGACGCTGGCGGCGATGGGGTGCCAGTAGCGGCGCATGAGTTCGCCCATCGGGGTGCCGGGGCCTACGCGAGTAAGTCGTTCGTTCTGCTCTGCGGTCAGCATGAGGTTCGCCTCCTCTCGTGGTGGCTTTGCTCTTAGCGCGCCAAGCATAGCGCATCGGGGTGTGGGAGGCGAGGGGGTTTACCCTCACCCACACGCTGGCGCGTGTTGCCCTCTCCCAGGGGGCGAGGGGGAGAACAGGGCGGGTGGTAGACTGGTCTTGTGGGAAGTGGCCCCGCACAGATGCAGACGAGGAGGACGTGATCGGATGAGGACGGAGATCGAGTTCGACCCCAGTTTCACGATACTCACGGCGGAGCTCTCGCCGGGAGAGTCGCTCAAGGCGGAACCCGGAGCGATGGCAGCCCAGCAGGGGCTGGATATGCGGACGGGCATGGGCGGAGGCGGCGGACTGTTCGGCGGGTTCAAGCGGATGCTGGGCGGCGAGTCGTTCTTCCTCAACACGTTCACCGCAGGGCCGGGCGGAGGCTGGATAAGCCTCGCACCGCCGACGCCGGGCGACATCATCTCCCACGACCTGTTGCCGGGGCAGAACCTCTACATCCAAGGCAGCTCGTTCCTCGCGTGCACGGAGAACGTCCAGACGGACGCGAAGTTCCAGGGCATGAGGGGCATGTTCAGCGGGGAGAAGATCTTCTTCCTGCGCGCATACGCCGAAGGCGGACAGGGCACGGTTCACGTCAACTCGTACGGCGCCATCAAGAAGCTTAACATCCAGCCGGGCAGTGAACTCGTCGTGGACACCGGGCACGTCGTGGCGTTCACGGACAACGTGCAGTACTCGGTGGGCAGGGTCGGCGGTCTCGGCTCGCTCATCGCCGGCGGCGAGGGGTTGGTGCTGAAGTTCACGGGCAGCGGCGACGTGTGGATACAGACGCGCACGCTCTCCTCGTTGATGGACAAGCTCGCGCCGTTCCTGCCGTCGACCAAGAGCTGAGGCATGACGGTCCGCGTCAGGTACGCACCGAGCCCGACCGGCGACCCGCACGTCGGCAACATACGGTCGGCGCTGTTCAACTGGCTGTACGCCCGTCACACCGGCGGCACGTTCATCGTGCGCATCGAGGACACCGACCAGGCGCGGATGGTCCCCGGCTCGGTCGAGACGATCCTGGACGCGCTCCGATGGCTCGGCCTCGACTGGGACGAGGGGCCGGGGTCGGACACGCCGCACGGGCCGTACGTGCAGTCGGAGCGTCTCGACCTCTACACGGAGCACGCGGAGCGGCTGATCACCGAGGGGAAGGCGTACTACTGCTACTGCACGCCGGAGCGGCTCGACGCGGTGCGGAAGGAGCGGCAGAAGGCGCGCCAGCCTACGGGCTACGACCGGCGCTGCCGCGAGCCGGAGGGGGCCGAGCAGGCGCAGGAGGAGAACCCGAACCCTCCCGTCGTGCGGTTCAAGATGCCAGTCGAGGGCTCGCTCACGGTCAACGACTTCGTTCGCGGCGAGGTGACGTTCGACGTATCGCTGCTGGACGACTTCGTGCTGCTGAAGTCGGACGGCTACCCCACGTACCACCTCGCGAACGTGGTGGACGATCACCTGATGGAGATAACGCACGTGATGCGGGCGGAAGAGTGGCTGCCGAGCGCGCCGCGCCACCGGCTGCTGTACGAGGCGTTCGGCTACGAGATGCCGGTGCTGGTGCACCTGCCGCTCATCCTGGGGCCGGACCGTTCCAAGCTGAGCAAACGTCACGGCGCTGCGTCGGTGCTGGAGTTCCGCGACATGGGCTACCTGCCGGACGCGCTGGTCAACTTCCTCGCGCTGCTCGGCTGGTCGCTCGATGAGACGAGCGAGGTGTTCACGAAGGACGAGCTCGTCGAACACTTCACGCCGGAGCGCATCGTGGCGAGTCCGGCGGTGTTCAACATCGAGAAGCTGGACTGGTTCAACGGCCTGTACATCCGGGGCATGAGCGACGACGCGCTCGCGGACGCTCTCGTGCCGTGGCTGGAAGACGAGGAGCACGGGCTTCCCGGTAACACGCTTCCGGTGGACCGCGACTACCTTGCCTCTATCGTGCCGCTGGAGCGCGAGCGGCTGAAGCGGCTGTCGGAGGCGCCGGAGATGCTGTCGTTCTTCTTCGAGGAGCGCCTGACGTACGACGCGTCGCTGCTCGTGCCGAAGGGGCTGGACGCCGACGGCGCGCGCGGCGCGCTCGAAGCGGCGCTCGCTACTGCCGAAGGCGCCGACGACTGGAGTGTCGCCGCGCTGGAAGCCTCATACCGGGCGCTCGCGGAGGCGTCGGGCATCAAGACCGGGCAGCTGTTCGGGGCGATACGCGTCGCGGTCACGGGGCGCACCGCCGCACCGCCGCTGTTCGACACGCTGTCGGTGCTGGGCAGGGAGCGCTGCGTGTCGCGGCTGCGCGCCGCGCTGGAAGCGCTCTGAGGCGTCGGCAGCGCCGGTTTGCTATCATAGTTCCCTGGGCACTGGGGATTCGGCTAGTGGTAGGCCGCCTGACTCTGGATCAGGTAACGATGGTTCGAATCCATCATCCCCAGCCAATCTCCCCCGCGTTCGACATCAGCCCCTTCCCGTTGCAACCGATCCCGGGTCAGTCATTGCGTCTTGCGCCTGGAGGAGGACGTCGGCGGGTATGTCGAGGTGCTTGTGGAGCGCCCTGGCCATGGGCATCGTGATGTCCCGTTTGCCTGCGAGGACCTCCGACACCTCGGCATGGCTCCCTATGAGCGGCACGAGGTCGCGCGGAGTCAGCCCGGCCTGCTCCATGCGGAATTCTATAGCGGCGGCGGGGCTGGGCAGTTCCTTCTCCATGTACCTGGACTCGTAGAGGATGACGAGATCCCCCAGAAGGTCGAGCTCTTCACCCTCAGGAGTGCCGGGCGCAGCGTCCATCAGTTCCCCGATGCGCGCCACGGCAGCATCGTAGTCCGCCTCAGTGCGGACCGGTTTGACAGAGACCATCGCTACACCTCCTCCGCGTCGACCCTGTCGTATTCGGCGTGAGTGCCCAGGAAGCGTACGTACACCGACCGGTAAGGGTAGTTGATATGGACGACCAGCCGGTAGTCGTTGCCCTTGATGTTGAAGACGATGCGATTGTTCTTTATGACGCTGGCGTTGGGATACCGTGACTTCACAGCGGCCGGCGTATCCCAATCCGCGTTCTCTGCTTCCTTGTACCAGGCGAGCAGTGGGTGCTTGGCATCCGGGTGACCGCCCCAGAACTCGCGCAATCGTTTGTAGGTGAAGATGCGCACTCAAGCATCACGGCTAAGGATATCCCCATTATAGTATCGGTGCTTGCGCTACACTTGCCGCGCAGCACGCAGGAGGGAGCGCCGATGACCAACAACGCTGGCGAACACCTACGGATGGGGGCCGGACTCGGCAGGCTGAACGGGCAGGTAGCGGTGGTGACCGGCGCCGAGAGCGGCATCGGCAGGGCGACGGCGCGGCTGTTCGCCCGCGAGGGCGCCAGGGTCGTCTGCGCCGACGTGGCGGAGCGGGGCAACCCGCGCACGGACCGGCTCATCGAGGCCGACGGCGGCGAGGCGCACTTCCTGCTGGGCGACGTGTCGCAGAAGGCGGTGTGCGAGGAGATGGTGAGCACCGCGATCGACCGGTTCGGGGGGCTGGACGTGCTGTACCTCAACGCCGGCACCGGCGTTCGGAAGAAGCTCCACGAGATGTCCGACGAGGAGTGGGACCACGTCATCAACCTGAACCTGTACGGCGTCTATCACGGGGTGCAGGCCGTGCTCCCGCACTTCATGGAGCAGGGGCACGGGAACATCGTCATCACAGCGTCGAGCTTCGGGCTGCGGGCAAGCCCGCGCTATCCGTCGTACAGCGCGACGAAGGCGGCGCTGGTGAACCTGACGCGGCAGTTGGCGGTGGACTACGGGCCGGAGATACGCGTCAACTGCGTGTGCCCGGGGCCGATCGACACGAACCGCATCCGCGAGTTCCCGCCGCGCCCGCGCCCCATCGACGAGGACCAGCGGTACGAGGCGGGACAGCGCGTCGCGGCGCTGCACCGCATGGGGCAGCCGGAGGAGGTCGCGTACTGCGTGCTCTTCCTGGCGAGCGAGGAGTCGTCGTTCGTGACCGGCCACGCGCTCGTGGTCGACGGCGGACAGACGATAACGGTGCAATGAGCGACCTCACTCCCGAACAGATGGCCGAGTTCCTGGAGCGGCCGCTCGTCGCGGTGTTCGTAACGCTGCGGGCGAACGGGACGCCGCACGCCATCCCCGTGTGGTACGAGTACCGGGACGGCGAGTTCATCGTGTTCACGAGCAGCAAGTTCCAGCGGGTGAAGAACCTCGAACGGAACAACCGCGCAGCGATCACTATCTCGACGCACGACGAGCCGTACAGGTACGTATCGGCAGAGGGGCCGGTCGTCATCACGAAAGAGGGCGTGGAGGAGACGGGGTACTCGATAGCAAGGCGCTACATGGGGGAGAACGCCCAACAGTTCATGGACGACGTGTACGATGAGACCGCAGTGTTGCTGCGGCTCACCCCGGAGCGCATCCTGACCTGGATCGAGGACTAGGGGGTAACCCTCACCCCCAGCCCCTCTCCCAGGGGAGAGGGGAGCAGGCACCCCGAGAGATTCCTCGACTCCGCTACGCTTCGCTCGGAATGACAACTCCACGAGCAGGGTAGCAAGCCGCTGCGTGTACTGTCGCGCCTCTGGATTCCCGCCTTCGCGGGAATGACGGAGAAGAGCGGGAAGACGAGAAAGGCGGGAATGACGAGGTTACTCGCGGAAGTTGACGTACTGCAGGGGCTGCTCGATGCCCATCTCCTTGATGAAGGCGATGACTTCCTGCAGGTCGTCGCGCTTCTTGCCGGAGACGCGGAGTTCGTCCCCCTGGATGGCAAGTTGGACGCGGATCTTCGTGCCCTTCACGGCCTTCACGATCTTCCGGGCGAGGTCGCCGTCGATGCCCTGCCGGATGGTGACCTGCTGGCGGAGGCTGTCGCCGGTGGCCTTCTGCGGCGTTTCGAACGAGAGCGAGCGGCTGTCGACGTCGCGGCGGGCAAAGTAGGTGTGGATGAGGTCGTGCACCTGGCGGAGCTGGAGGTCGTTGTCGGCGGTGACGGTGAGGGCGCCGCCCGAGCGCTCGACACCCGCGCGGGTGCCCTTGAGGTCGAAGCGCTGCTGGGTCTCGCGTTTCACGCCGTTGACGGCGTTGTCCACCTCCGTGAGATCGACCTTTGATACGACATCGAACGACGGCATTCTAAGGACCTCCATGGCCAGCGTAGTTATTCCCTTTTTGTGACCGTGTGCGCGCTGCGCACCGCTGGATTCCCGCCTTCGCGGGAATGACGGGGAGAAGCGGGAGTGACGAGATTACTTGGCCCTGCGGGCCTGACGTTCATAGTAACGCACGTAGGAGACGACGACCGGCCAGTAGGAGCGGTCGGCCTTCGCGGGGTCGGCGAAGAGATGGGTGCGGACGTCGACCTCCATCTCGGCCTCACTCTTGCCTGCAGCCATGCCTTTCTTGATGAGTTCGCCGAGCTCGACGGTGATGCGCTCGACGGCGTCGATGGCGAAAGCGGGGTTGGAGGCGAGGAAGCCGGAGTGGACGGGCAGCAGGTACTTCGGAGCGAGCTCGCGCGCCTTGCGGATCGAGGCGATGCTCGCGTCGACGTCGAAGTACGGCAGCGTCATCGGGGGGTCGGGGAGGAAGCGCGGCGGCTTGTAGTTGCCGAGGCCGTGGCCGCAGTAGAGCGCCTCGTTCGCCTCGTCGTAGACGCCGATGTGGTCGAGCGAGTGCCCCGGCATGAACACGATGCGGTATGGCGCTCCGCTGCCGAAGTCGAGCGTGTCGCCGTCCTCGACCGTGACCATGTCCTCGTCCGGCACAGGGAGGATGTCGCCGAAGACGGCCGCCCACGTCTCGCCGAAGACGTCGGCGGTGCCCGCGATGAGGCGTGCGGGGTCGCGCATGAAGGGTGCGCCGCGCGTGTGGAAGACGGCCTTCGCGCGGGGGAGTTCCCGTACGAGCCAGCCGCTGCCGCCCGCGTGGTCTATGTGGATGTGCGACGGGACGATCCATTCGATGGCGTCGGTGTCATGGCCGAGCTTGCGGATGGCGTCGAGCAGCTCCTCGGCGATGGACGTGGGGCCGGGATCGAGGATGGCGGGGTGGTCGCCCGCGACGAACCACGCGGCATGGGGCATCGCACCGTCGGTGAAGAGCTCGGCGGTGTCGCGCCCGTACTCGGTGCGGAACTCCCAGACGCCGGGGAAGATGCGTTCGGTCTCCAAGGGTGGCCTCCTGCAGAGGCTTAGGATATCAGTCCCCGTACACCAGACGCCTGCAGGTCAGGCAGCCGCCCCCCGGCGCGCGGCGCGCCACGGCTTGCGCGTGAACCGGCGCCCGAGGCCCGCTGGATCTCACTCCACTTGCGCTCTTCTTCCGGAGTGATGAACGTCACGGCTTCGCCGGTGCGGCCCATGCGGCCCGTGCGTCCTATGCGGTGCGTGAAAAGCTGTTCCGAGTCAGGGAGGTCGTAGTTGATAACCTGACCTATGCCTTCGATGTCCAGCCTCCTGGCCGCCACGTTCGTTGCCACAAGGATGGGGGCTGCGCCGGAGCGGAAGTCGACCATCACGCGTTCACGCGCGTTCTGGCTGAGGTTCCCCTGGAGCGCGCCGACCGGATAGCCCAGTGCGTCGAGTTGCTTCGCCAGCTTCTTGACGCCGTGCTTAGTCTTGCCAAAGACGAGGACCGGTGCGTCGTCGCGCTGGTCCAACAGCGTCTGCAGGGCGCCTATCTTGTCGCCCTTCTCGATGGAGTAGACGAGGTGCTCCACAGTAGGCACGGCCTGCATCCCGGCGTCCACTTCCACGGTCACGGGGTCGTGCAGCTGCCTGGAAGCGGTCTTCGCCACCCACTCCGGCATGGTCGCGGAGAGGAGAGCCGTCTGCCGCTCGGATGGGGTCTCGCCGAGGATGGCCTCCACGTCGTGGGCGAACCCCTTGTCCAGCATCTCGTCCGCCTCGTCCAGGACGAGGAAGCGCACCGAGCGGAGGTCGAGCGTGCCTCGCCGGAGGTGGTCCAGCGTGCGGCCCGGCGTACCGATGACGATCTGGGCCCCGCTATCCAGCGCCTTTGCCTCGGGCAGCAGCGAGCGGCCGCCGTACAGCAGCGTCGTGCGCAGCCGCCGCGATGCAGCGAGGGACTCGGTGACACCGGCCACCTGGATGGCAAGTTCCCGTGTGGGCACGAGCACCAACGCCTGCACCCGCCGGAGTGACGGGTCGCAACGCTCCACGAGGGGTGCGGCGAATGCAAGCGTCTTCCCGGACCCGGTGCGCGCTTGCCCTATCACATCACGGCCCGCCAGGAGGTGAGGGATGGACTTCTCCTGTATGGGCGTGGGCTCCGTTATGTTCATCCGGGCGATGGCGGCCCTGGTTCCTGCCTGCAGGGGGATGCCGGGAAACACAACTCCACCCTCCGATGCGCCACCGGAACCGGGTCGAGCCGCGGCTGGCAATGCCGTTGCGGGACCACCCTTCGCGGGAAGACGGCCGGCACGACGGGCCCTGAAACACGGGGAGCAGTAGACGGGCCTACCCTGGCGAGGCCGGAAACGGACAACGGTGGGCGTACTACAGTCAGCACAAAGGGTGGAGTGTCGCTGGGTACGGTTAGTGGGACGCGGGCGGGCCGGTAGAGATTCAAAAGGCATATATGACAGGTTACGTGAGTGCGCGGGATAAGCGCAATGATTGAGTGACGCAACGAGAGCCCGCCTTACGGGATCGCCTGTGCAGGTGCGGGATGACGGCGCTGCCGGAGGCTCAGTCCCAGTGGAAGCAGGCGGCAGGGTTGTCCCAGAGGAGACGGCGCTTGTCGTCGTCGTTGAGCTGGTCCCAGCCGAGGACGAGGTCGACGGAGTCGGGGAAGCGGGACTCGGCGTGCGGGAAGTCGGAGCCAAACATGAGGACGTGGTCGCCCATCATCTCCGAGACCATCTTCACCATGTCCGGGCCCTCGTGGAGGACGACGGCGGCGAAGAAGCGTCCGCCGGTCATGTACTCCTCCATCGTGTGCCGGAGGTCTTCGGCGACGTAGCCCATGTAGTGCACCTGGTCTTCCATCCGCTTCATCCAGAAGGGGAGCCAGCCGAAGCCCGACTCCAGGATGGCGAGGTTGAGGTTGGGGTACTTGTCGAGCAGCCCCGCGCCGATGAAGGCGGCGGTCATGCGCATCGCGCCCCACGGGTGCGAGGCGGTGCGTCCGATGAAGGGGTTGTCCCAGAGGTCGCGGTAGCCAGGGTAACCGGCGGAGTTGCTGTGGTGCACGACGGTCAGTCCGGCGTCGTCTGCTGCGGCCCAGACGGGGTGGAGGTCCGGATGGTCGATGGGATAGTCGAGGGGGAGTTCCAGCATGACGCCGCGCGCCCAGCGCGAGCCGCCCCACGTCTTGATCTCGCCGACGGCGTTCTCGATATCGCGAGCGTTCACGGTGATGAGCGAGGTGAGGCGGTCCGGGTAACGGCCACAGACGTCGTCCAGGAAGCGATGCACCGCGCCGATCATCGCGGCGTCGACGCTCAGGTCGTCGTGGCCGGTGAACGCGCCGTGCACCATGAGCTCGACGTCCACCCCCTCCTCGTCCATCTCCCGGATGCGGGTCTCGATGTCCCCATCCTCGGAGTAGCGCGAGGGGTAGATGCGGCCCTGGAAGTTCTGGAAGTGGCGCTCCTCCTGCTCGCGCGGTCCGGCCTCGCCGAGATGACGCGGTTTGCCGCTGCCCCATCCGCCCCTGCTCTCGAAGCGGTACCAGTGGGTGAACGGTGGTTCCAATACCTGCCCTGCTCTGCCGGTCCTAACCTCGCGCAGGAACCGGGCGAGCTCAGGCTGGCGGGCCTGAGTCGCGGCGTCCATGTAGGGCGTCAGCGTCTCGACCGACGGCTGGAGGTGCGTGTCGGCGTCGAAGACCTTGAATCCGTTGCGCATCGTGTTTCTCCTTGCTCATTCCCAGTGGAAGCAGGTGGCGGGGTTGTCCCAGAAGAGGCGGCGCTTGTCGTCGTCGTTGAGCTGGTCCCAGCCGAGCACGACGTCAACAGAGTCGGGGAAGCGGGACTCGGCGTGCGGGAAGTCGGAGCCGAACATGAGGACGTGGTCGCCCATAAGTTCGGAGACCATCTTCACCATGTCCGGGCCCTCGTGAAGGACGACAGCGGCGAAGAAGCGTCCGCCGGTCATGTACTCCTCGATGGTGCGCAGGCCGTCGGCGACGTAGCCCATGTAGTGCACCTGGTCTTCCATGCGCTTCATCCAGAACGGCAGCCAGCCGAAGCCCGATTCGAGGATGGCAAGGTTGAGGTTGGGGTACTTGTCGAGCAGCCCCGCGCCGATGAAGGCGGAGATCATGCGCATCGCGGCCCAGGGGTGGGAGGCGGTGCGTCCGATGAATGGGTTGTCCCAGAGATCGCGGTAGCCGGGATAGCCGGACGCGAAGCTGTGGTGGACGACGGTGAGTCCGGCGTCGTCGGCAGCGGCCCAGACGGGTTGGAGGTCCGGGTGGTCGACGGGGTAGTCGAGCGGCAGGTCCATGATGATGCCGCGCGCCCAGCGCGAGCCGCCCCACGTCTTGATCTCGGTGACGGCGCTCTCCACGTCGCGCGCGCTGGCGGTGATGAGCGAGGTGAGGCGGTCCGGATAGCGGGAGCAGACGTCGTCGAGGAAGCGGTGGAGCGCACCGATCATCGCGGCGTCGACGCTCGGGTCGTCGTGGCCGGTGAAGGAGCCGGGGACGAGGAGCTCGATGTCGACGCCTTCCTCATTCATCTCGCCGATGCGGGTCTCGATGTCCCAGTCCTCGGAGTAGCGCGAGGGGTACTTGCTGCCCATGAAGTTCTGGAAGTGGCGCTCCTCCCGCTCGCGCGGCCCGGCCTCGCCGAGGTGGCGCGGCTTGCCGCCGCCCCAGCCGCCCGCGCTCCCGAAGCGGTACCAGTGGTTGAACGGCGGGTCCAGCACCTGCCCCGCGCGACCGATCTTGACCTCGCGCAGGAACCGGGCGAGGTCCGGCTGCCGGGCCTGGGTCGCGGCATCCATGTAGGGCGTCAGCGTCTCGACCGACGGCTGGAGGTGGGTATCGGCATCGAAGACCTTGAATCCGTTGCGCATGGCGGTTCCCTCCTGTGGTTGGGAATTTACACCCTCACCCGCCGCGCTGTCCGCGCGACGACCTCTCCCAGAGGGAGAGGGGATCAGGCGTCGAGGCCGTAGGTGTCGCGGGCCTTGGCGGGGGTGAGGACGCCATCCTCGACGTCTGCGCGGGTGCGGGCGGGGTCGCGGTCGGCGGCGGGGAGGACGCCCCCGCCTCCGCCGGTCTCGATGCGGAAGACGTCGCCGGGTTCGAGGCCGACGTTGGAGACGATGCCGGGGTAGCGCTGCTCGCGCTCCTCGCCGGGGTGGACGACGACCCACGCGTTGCGGCCGTCGCCGCCGCCCTCGACGCCCGCGGCCTCGCGCTTCGACGCGCCGCCGGAGAGCCGGCTGGGAGCGCGGACGCGGTACTCGCGCACGTAGCCGGGGCCGCCGCGGTACGCGCCGTCGCCGCCGGAGTCGGGGAGCACCTCGAAGCGGGTCATGTCGACGGGGAACTCGGACTCGATGACCTCGACGCTGGTGAACTTCGCGCCGTAACTGGCGCGGGAGCCGACGCCGGAGAAGCCGTCGCCGCCCTCCCACGCGGGCGCTCCGGCGTACATCAACTCGTACTGGACGTACTGGCGCTTCGCGCCGGTGTAGCCGACGACGATGGAGCTCTGGGTGGCGATGTGGGCGAGGGCGGGCCTGCCGGATGCCTTGGCCATGACCGCGCCGATGACGCTCTCGGCGAGCGCGAGGGTCTTGGAGTAGAAGCCGACAGGGCCGGGGAACGTGGGATCGAGGAGGCTGCCGCGCCGGAAGCGGCACTCGACGGCCTCCGTCATGCCGTGGTTGAGGGGGATGTGGCGGTCGGTGAGGCGTATCGCCATGTTGCGGGCGAGTCCCTCGATGAACGGCGGGCGGAGGTTGATAGGCGCGGTCGCCTGGTCGCCGGTGCCGGTGAAGTCGAGGACGAGGCGCTGTCCCTCCTTGATGGAGGCGACGTGCATGCGTATCGGCTCACCGGTGCTGGGGTCGTCGACCATGGCCTCAACCTCGCAGACGCCGTCGGGCCAGGCGTCGAGCTGCTCGCGGATGCGGTGGGCGGTGCGCTCGCCCGCCTGCTCGAACTGCTGCAGGAGCGCGGGCGCGCCGTACGTGCGGATGAGGTCGTGCAGGCGCGCCTCGCCGATGGTGTGGCAGACACCGGCCTTGGCCGTGAGGTCGCCGATCATCATCTCGGGCACGCGGCTGTTGGCGCGGACGAACGTCGCGGTGTCCTGCTCGAGACGGTAGTCGCGCATGTAGCGCACGGGCGGTACCTGGAGGCCCTCGCCGAAGAGGTCGCGTGCGGTCGCGTTGCGCGAGCCCGCGGCGACGCCCCCGATGTCGGGCGTGTGGCCGATGCTGGCGGCGAACGCGATGAGCCTGCCGTCCGCGAAGATGGGGGTCATCACGACCATGTCGTTCGCGTGGGGGCAGCCGCTGTGGTACGGGTGGCTGGCGAGGTAGGCGTCGCCCTCGCGCATGCCGGCGGGGGAGTGGAAGTCGAAGAGCCCGTGGACGCAGGCGGGGAGGCCGCCCATGTGTCCGGGGTGAGAGCCGCGCGCGACGAGGCGTCCGGTAGCGTCGAGCAGTCCGCAGCTGAAGTCGTGGGACTCGCGGACGATGGTGGAGAAGCCGGTGCGGAAGACGGCGTTCTCCATCTCGCGGACGATGCCGTCGAGGCGTGCGCTCATCACCTCGAAGGTGATGACGTCGAGCGGGGGGCTGGTCATGGGCGCATGATACTCTCACGACGGAGACGGGGGCTTGCTATTCCGTATTCGGTACCAACATCTGACCGTAGACAAGCATGAAAGAAGTTACGCTTTACACCGACGGCGCCTGCCAAGGTAACCCTGGCCCAGGAGGGTATGGGGTCGTCCTAGCCTACGGACCTCATCGGAGGGAACTCTCGGGCGGGTACCGAAAGACGACGAACAATCGCATGGAGCTCACGGCCGCCATCAAGGGGCTAGAGGCTCTGAAGGAACAGTGCGAGGTCCAACTGCACAGCGACTCCAAGTACGTCGTCGACGGTTACTCGAACGGGTGGGCGGCAAGATGGCGTGCAAACGAATGGAGGCTCAGCAACAATGAGTTGGCTGCCAACTCCGACCTGTGGAGCAGATTACTCGACCTCTGTGAGTCCCACGATGTGACACTCCACTGGGTGCAAGGGCATTCAGGCAACCCGGATAACGAACGGTGCGACCAGTTGGCGACAGGGGCCGCTACCCAACCCAATCTGCCTCCTGACGAACCATATGAAGGCGCCATGGGAGAAGAGCTTGCACCTAGGGCAACTACTCTTGTCAACCACAGCAGTCAGTCCACCGCTGCACACAACGTGAGGGACAGCTTGCTCTCAGCAGGTGTCGGCTTGAAAAGGCAAACCATATTCCGTGCTGTAGAGGAGAAAGATACCAAATTCGCCCCTACCCTCCTTGAACTGATGAAGTCCGAAGGAGACCCTGGCATCAAGAGCAGGTGTGCGTGGGCACTAGGCAGGCTGAATTACCGGGAAGCAGAGCCAAGCCTCATCATCGCGCTCAAAGATTCTTCGGTGGAAGTACGAAAATGGTCGGCTTGGGCACTAGGGGAGATAGGCAGTGCCAGAACAGAGGCGCATCTCAGGGGCGCCTTAGATCGCGAGGAGGTTGAGGCTGTCCGCAGCTCTATCGGAGGAGCGCTCAAGAAGCTCAACTTCGAGCCGACTCGCGTCCACGTCAGCCAACTCACTAAGGCGCTGCAACCACCCAAGACTACCGACTCCACTCTGTCGATCCTCATAGATAAACTGGAACAACTTGATTCGATTGCAGACGCTGACGAAGTCATCAGACTCCGGACAGCAATGAAGGAACATGACCCCAGCTTCTTCAAGACATACATGGACTGGGTGAAGAGAAAGCCTGCAATTGCAGCCGCGCTCAAAGACGACAGACAAGTCTTCCACACCTGAGTCCATCAGCAGGCCCTCACCCCTCCCGGTTCACCCTCACCCTAGCCCTCTCCCCTCAAGGGAGAGGGGACCCGAGAGATTCCTCGGCTGCGCTCGGAATGACAGCCACGCAGCACCCCATCGAGGGCCCTCACCCCAACCCCCTCCCACAGGAGGAGGCGGGCATGCGGAGCCGGAGGCGTTTCGGATATACTGAGCGTCGGGCCGAGGCCGTAAGGCCGTTCCACCGCGTGGCGCATTCGTCTAGCGGCCCAGGACACCGCCCTCTCAAGGCGGAGATCACGGGTTCGAATCCCGTATGCGCCACCACTGCGCCACCGAACACCCCGCTAGAATGTGCAGCCAGAGGAGTTCGTCATGCCCATCGCCCGCGGGACGTTCGAGGTCAACATGGAGCCGGAACCGCCGTTCCTGGAGCAGGACGGGGTAACGCTGAACCGCAACGTCGTGCGCAAGGAGTTCTCCGGCGGCATGGCCGGCACGTCCGAGGCGCAGATGCTCGCAGCCTTCACCGGCACCCCCGGCTCGGCGGGTTACGTGGCCATCGAGCACTTCACGGGCTCGGTGGACGGGAAGCCGGGCTCGTTCGTGCTCCAGCACAGCGGGGTGATGGACAAGGGCGACGCGCGGTTGACGGTCACCATCGTGCCGGACTCCGGCACCGGAGAGCTGGCCGGCATCTCGGGGACGATGGAGATCGACAACGCCGAGGGACAGCACTCGTACGTCCTCGACTACGAGCAGGCATAAGCGCAAGGGAGAGACGAGGCGATGGTCAGGTCAACGGGCCGCTCGACGGCGTCACGGAAGATCGACGAGAAGATCGCGGAGCTGGGCGACTGGCGCGGCGAGCGGTTGAGCGAGGTCCGCAGGCTCGTCCTGGAAGCCGACCCCGAGGCGGTCGAGGAGTGGAAGTGGCAGAACTCCGCCGTGTGGTCGCACGACGGGGTGGTCGCCGCCGCGAAGGCGACCAGGGACAAGGTGCGGCTGACGTTCGCGCAGGGGGCAAGTCTCCCGGACCCCGGAAATCTGTTCAACGCGAACCTGGACGGGGACACGATGCGGACGATAGCCATCCTCGAGGGCGACGCGATAGACGGCGCCGCGCTGCAGGCGCTGGTGCGCGAGGCCGTCGCCTACAACGCCAGCCGGGACGGCACGGCGCCGGTGCTGCTCTCAGGCGGCAACCCGCAGATACCGAAGGGCGACGGCGACGCTCCCGTGCAGGCGTACATCGCGGCGATGCCGGGCTGGAAGAGCGACGTCGGTCGTCACCTCGACGACCTCATCGCGCGTACCGTGCCGGACGTACGCAAGGCGGTGCGGTGGAACTCGCCCTTCTACGGCGTCGAGGGCATGGGCTTCTTCCTGAACCTCCACGTCTTCACCCGCCACGTGCGCGTGACGTTCTTCCGGGGTGCGGCGCTGGAGCCCGAGCCGCCCAGCAGGATGAAGGACCCGGACGCGCGCCACATCGACATCCATGAGGGGGAACTCGACGAGGCGCAGATGGCGGCGTGGGTGCGGCAGGCGGCAGCCGTCCCCGGTTGGGACCTGAAATGACATCCCGGAGCGAAAGCTCAGGCATGAGCACCCAACATTCACCTATCGGGTTCCTCGAAGCCGTCTGCTACGACGTTTCGGACATCGACCGCGCGGCGGCGTTCTGGTCGGGGCTGCTCGGGTGTACGTTCGGCGCGTCCACGCAGACCGGGTTCCGCCGGGCGCAGCTTCCGAGCGGCCTCTACTTCCTGCTGCAGCAGAGCGACGAGCCGAAGACGGGCAAGAACCGCGCGCACGTCGACTTCGAGACGGACGAGATGGAAGCCGCGGTGGCGCTCGTCGTGGAGCTCGGCGGGCGGGCGCTCCATCCGGTCGACAACGGCCTCGCCGGTTTCTGGGTGTGCGCGGACCCGGACGGGAACGAGTTCTGCATCGGCCCGCCGGAGTCGCGTCCGCCGAGGGGGAGTTAGCCCTAGCCGTTGACGTGGCGCGCGAGGAATGACCACACGAGGGCGATGGGAGAAGGTTTGGGCACCCACAAGGGATGCCCCTACATCAGGCGCCACCCCGCACCACACCCCACCGTGTGACCTGCCCGGTCACTCTGGATTCCAGCTGGTGCTGGAATGACGACAACCTTAGCCGTTGATCTGGCGCGCGAGGAATGAGCGCATGAGGTCGATGGCGCGGTCGGACTCGGGGCCGGGGTCGCGCGCGAACCCGTGCGGCATGCCGGGGAAGGCTTCGTACTCGGCGTGGCCGCCCGCGCGGTTCCAGGATTCGGCGAAGCGCTGGGGGATCTCGTGCGGGATGTTGCCGTCGGCGGTGCCCTGCACGACGAGCAACGGCGGCAGGACGGCGTCCTCGCCCCGGTCGAGTATCTCCTGCGGGTTGGCCTCGTGGACGGCGTCCCACGGCCGGAAGTAGTTCTCGGTAGAGCGCACGAGGCGTTCGACAGGCGCTCCCTTCGCCCACTCGTAGCGCGTGAGCGGGTCGACGATGGTCCACATCGCGATGAGGAAGGCGAGGCTGGCGTCGTCGCCGACGCCGTCTGCTGAAAGCGCGGCGTAGCGCGGGTCGCGGGGGCGCATCGCGGTGAGGAGGATGGTGTGTCCGCCGCTCGAATCGCCCGCGCCGCCGACGCACGCGGGGTCGCCGTTGAAGTCGCCCGCGTGGGCCTTCAGCCAGCGCACAGCGAAGTTGGTCTGGGCGACCTGCACGGGATACGGGTAAGCGGGCGCGAGTCCGAAGTCGTGCGCCGCAACGACCATGCCGCACTCGGCGAGCTGGGTGTCGATCGGGGATGCCGCGAGGCGGTCGCCGGTATTCCACGCGCCGCCGTGCGCCCGGAGGAGCATGGGGAACGGCCCGTCGCCCACCGGGCGGTAGACCGTCATCAGCAGCGGCTCGCCGTCGACGCGCAGGTACTCGGCGTCCTGCGAGACGACGTCGTAACGGGCGGCGGGGTCGTAGGTGGTCATGGGGGGAGGATACATCAGCCGTCGACGGCGATGACCCACATATCGACGCCGCGGCCGGGGTTGCCCCGCGTGAGGACGTCGAACGCGGTATCGTTGATGTAGATGAGGCGGTCGTTGAGGGTGACGCGGACCTGCAGGCCGTAGACGGCGCGGGGGTCGATATCGTCCGGCTCGTAGGACACGGCGAAGTCGACGGGGAAGCGTCCGGGGTCCTCGATGGTCTGGGAGGCGATGAGGGGTGCGGGGGCGTCCAGGTAGGAGACGTCGCGCAGTTGCACCTCGAGGACGGCGCCATCGGGGATGGCCTGGTCGCCGTCGAAGGTGATCGTGCCGGTGACGGCGTTGCGGTCGCCGCAGGCGGCAAGGGTGAGCGCGAGAGCGGCGGTTAGAATGATGGCGGAGACGATGCGCATGAGTGTGCTCCCCGGTAGCTATGCCTCTACGTGATATTACGCATGAACGGGACGGCGGGTTCCGTGGGCCGCCGCGCCTCCCAGCCGGTTCACCCTCTCCCCAACCCTCTCCCCTCAAGGGAGAGGGGGCCAAGCGCCCCACGCCCGGCCCACGCCCGCGAGCGGCGCAGCGAGCCGCTCCACCACCGTTCCACCCTCACCCGCCGCGCAAGCGCGTCGACCTCTCCCAGGGGGGCGAGGGCGCGCTAAAGCGCGGGAGAGATCCCTCGACTTCGCTGCGCTCCGCTCGGAATGACAGGCCAGGAATGCTCTTCCGAACGCTACTGGCAGTGGGAGTGGCGCTTGTGGCGTTGATGGCCGGGTGCGGCGGGGAGCCGGAGCCACCTGCGCCGGTGTACAGCGGCATCGTTGCGGCGGCGGAGTTCGTTGCAGGGGAGCAGCCGAACCGGTTCCCGTTCGGGCTCGCGGACAAGAACGGGGCGTTCCTCGAGGGGGCCGAGGTGTCGGTGCGGTTCTTCGAGCTGGACGGCGAGGACTCGCGGTTCCACGCGGAGGCGCCTGCGGTGTGGCGGGAGGTGGAGGGAGTGACGCCACACATACACGACGACGGTGAGTTGCACCTGCACCTCGACTATACGGGGCTGTACGTGGTCGACGCGGTGACGTTCCCGTCGCCGGGCATCTGGGGCGCGGAGTTCGTCGTGGAGGGAGGAACGCTCACCAAGGGAACGGCGTTCCAGGTGCAGGCGGAGGCGAGCGCGCCGACCGTAGGCGAGGCCGCGCCGCGCACGGAGAACCTGACGATCCACGACGCGCCGTTCGCGGAGATCTCGACGCGCCCGGTGGAGGGCGACGCGCTGCACAACGTATCGGTCGCGGAGGCTATCGACACGGGCGAGCCATTCGTGGTGTTCTTCGCGTCGCCGCGGTTCTGCGTCAGCGCGCTGTGCGGGCCGGTGACGGACACGCTGGAGCGCGTGCACAAAGAGTCAGGCGGAACAGTGGAGGTCATCCACATAGAGCCGTGGGACCTCGACGCCGCGCGGAACGAGGGGCGGCTGACGCCGTCGGCGGAGATGGCGGAGTGGGGGTTGCCGTCGGAGCCGTGGACGTTCGTGGTGGACGGCGGAGGCCGCATCTCGGCGCGCTACGAGGGGCTGGTGACGGCGGAGGAGGTGCTGGGGGCGGTGCGGGCGGCGGGTGCGGGGTAGCGGCAGCCTCGCGTCACACCCTGACGAGCGGCTCCCTATGAGTCCTCTGGGTTCCCGCTTTCGCGGGAATGACGGGGTTACACGGCGATGCCGACGGCTGTGCCGATGCCGTAGGCGGCCGCGACGGCGATGCCCGCGAGGACGACCATCTCCGTGCCTTTGCGGAGCATGTTGCCCTGGCTGAGCGTGGCGCGCCACGCGCCGACGGTGAAGAGCGCAAGCCCACTCATGATGAACGTCGCGGCGAGCGCGGCGGCGCCCTCGGCGAAGAAGAACGGCAGCACCGGCACGATGGCGGCGAAGGCGAACGAGACGCCCATCACGCTTGCGGCGAGGTGCGGTTTCGGGGGCTTGCTGGGCAGGCCAAGCTCCTCGGTCATCATCAGTTTCACCCACTGGTCGTGGTCGCGGGAGACGGCGTCGACGACCTCGTCGAGGAGCGGGCCGGTGATGCCCTTGAGGCGGAAGATGCGGCGCGTCTCGGCGAGCTCGTGCTCGCGCATGTGCTCGATCTCCCAGAACTCGCGGGCCTCCTCGTACTCGTGGAGCTCGCGCTGGCTCTTCGTGGAGACGTACGCGCCGAGCGCCATCGAGATGGTGCCTGCGACCATCCCTGCAACGCCGCCGAGGATGATGATGCCGGGGTCCGACGTGCCGCCCGCGACCGCGGCGACGAGGGCGGTGTTCGAGACGAGGCCGTCGTTCGCGCCGAAGACGACCTCCCGGACGGTCGCCCCTTCCGTGCGGTGGTGATGCTCTCCGTGCGCGTGAGTACCCAGGTTAAGGTTGATGGCACGGCGGATGCCGGTGAGAGCGGTCTGGATGAGCGTGGTCATGTCAGGAACAGCGTATCACCGACGGGCATCACGGGTAGAGGCCGCCCTGCGGGAGGAGGAGCAGGTCCTCGACGACCTGCCTGTCCGAGAGCGTCATCGCGCTCACGATGGCGTCGGCGACCTCGTCCACGGTGAGCATCTCCTCGCGCGGGAGCGGCGTGCTCATGCCCTCCCATATCGGCGTGTCCACGGGGCCGATGCAGGCGTTGACGACGCGCACGCCCTGCCGCCGCACCTCGGTCGTGAGGGCGCGCGCGAAGCCGGTGACCGCGTGCTTGGTCGCGCCGTAGCCGGTCATGCCCGCGAAGCCGCGATGCGCGACGACGGAGGAGACGATTACGATGCAGCCGGAGCCGCGCTCCAGCATGCCGGGCAGCAGCGCGCGCGTGGGGAAGAGGGTGCCGTTGACGTTCGTCTCCCACAACTCGCGCCAAGTCTCGTCGTCGAGCTCCGTGAGCGGCGCGGCCTTGAAGGCGCCTGCCGAGTTCACGAGGATGTCGACCCGTCCCAGCTCCCGCTCAGCGCGGGCGGCCATCGCCTGCACCGCTGCACTGTCGCGAACGTCGCAGGGGAGCGCGAGCCACGAGTCGTCGGGCCAGCCGGAGGCGGCCTCGCGCAGCCGCTCCTCGCTGCGTCCTACCAGTGCGACCCGCGCTCCCGCGTCGATCAGGCGACGGGCGACGGTCTTGCCGATGCCGCTCGACGCGCCGGTGACGACGGCGGTCTTTCCCGCGAGGTCCATCATAGGGCGGGCTCCCAGTTCACCCTCACCGGCTGCCATGCGGCAGCTTCCTCTCCCCTTGTAGGGAGAGGGGATCCGAGAGATCCCTCGACTCCGCTGCGCTCCGCTCGGGATGACAAGGGGGTCACGGTGTCGTTCCGGCGGCGGGGTATTCGAAACGGTTGTTGCGGGTCTCGTCCACGATGACGCGCTCGAGGCGCCCCGCGAGGTGGCCGCTGAGGCGCTGCCATATCGTGCGGGCGATGTTCTCGCCGGTGGGGACGAGATGGAAGTAGTCCTCGACATCCAGATTCAGGTAGCGGTGGTCGTAGAGGTCAAGGACGTTGCGCCTGACCGCATCGTCAAGCTCGGTGAGCGGCATGACGAAGCCGGTGTCGGGGTCGACGGGGCCGCCGACGGTGACAGTGAGCCCGTAGTTGTGGCCGTGGCCGTTGGGGTTGGCGCACTTGCCGAAGATGGCCTCGTTCGCCTCGGGCGAGAGGTCATCCGCGTAGAGGCGGTGAGAGGCGGCGAAGGTGTAGCGCCGCGAGAGGTAGACGACGGGGGCGGTCATACAGTCGCTCCGTAATAGTCGACGTAGAGGTCGTCAGCCTCGTAGAGGCGGATGCGCGAGAGCGTTGCGCCATCGAGTGCGCCGTCGATCAGGTCCCAGAGCACGGCGGCGAGGTTCTCGGTAGTGGGCTGGCGGTCAGTGAACCACGGGGTGTCGAGGTTGAGGTGCTTGTGGTCGAAGTCGACGAGCACGCCCTCGACCGCAGACTTGAGATCGACGAGGTTGATGACCATGCCGGTGGAAGAGTCAGGTTCGCCTGAGACGGCGACCTCGAGCTTGTAGTTGTGGCCGTGGCCGTTGGGCAGCGCGCAGAGGCCGAAGACACGCCGGTTCTCCTCCTCGCTCCAGTCGTCGCGGTAGTAGCGATGGCTGGCGGAGAAGTCGAACCGGCGTGAGATGGTTACGGGGCCCATGCGGGTGTCCGCTTACTTCACGTCACCGACGAGGACCTCACCGCCCTCGACCTTGCACTCGTAGATGGCGATGCTGTGGCCGTCGCCGCGGGCGGACTTGCCGTCGCTTACGTTGAACTGCCATGCGTGCCAGGGGCACTCGATGACGCCGCCCTCGATCTTGCCCTCGCTGAGGGGGCCTCCGCTGTGGGGGCAGACGTAGTTGGTGATGTGGAACTCGCCGTTCTCGTTCCAGACGGCCATGGGCTTGAGGCGCCATTTGCCCGCGGTGGGCCGGAAGTGGCGCGCCTCGCCGGGCTTGACGTCGTCCACGTTGCAGAGGGCTACGAATTCAGGCTGTTCGGTCATGGTACCTCCCCTGAAGCGCCAGGTTGTGGGAGCGAGTGTAGCACTCGCGGGGCGGGAGTGGCATGGACAGGCAGTCGAAGAGCTGCTGCGCTTGTACGATACGATACAATCGACACCGGAGGGCGGGATGGACGAGCAGCAGTTGCCTGAACCAACAGCAGTGGAAGCACGCGACGGCTACCGGATATGGCTCCGGTACAGCGACGGCGCATCCGGTGAGGTTGACCTGTCACATCTCGCAGGCAAGGGCGTGTTCGCCGCATGGCACGACCGCTCCTTCTTCGAAGAGGTTCGTATCACGCCGCACTGCTCCATCGCCTGGGGAGCGGGCGACGACCTCGAGATCTGTCCCGACGCGCTCTACATGGAGATCACGGGCAAGACCGTGGACGAGCTTATGCCGGGGTTGCAGAGCCTCACAACCAATGTCTGAACTCTGCCGGTTCTACGGAATCGTCATCCATATGTACTACAACGACCACGGCCCTCCTCACTTCCATGCGACTTATCAGGGAGCGAGGGCGGCAGTCGATATCAACACCCTCGCCTTTGGACCCGGACATCTGCCCACACGGGCACGCCGACTGGTTGCCGAATGGGCCTCGCTGCACCGGCAGGAGTTACGTGCCGCGTGGGAGCGGATCGAGCGAGCGGAGTCACCCGGTTCTATCGACCCCTTGCCGTAGCACCATCCCTACAGCACGGGGCGAACGGCTGCAGCAGCCCGGCGGGCTTTGGCGCGGGCGTCGTCGACGGTTGCGCCGAGGGCGAGGGCGACGCCCATGCGTCGGTGGCCGGCGACCTCCGGTTTGCCAAAGAGGCGTAGGACGGTGTCGGGCTCGGCCAAGGCTCCATCCAGCCCCTCGTAGGTGACGGACGAGGATGTACCGTCCACGAGCAGGGCGCAGGAGGCGGCGGGGCCGAGCTGGCGTATGGCGGGGACGGGCAGGCCGAGGATGGCGCGGACGTGCAGGGCAAACTCAGAGAGGTCCTGCGAGGCGAGCGTCACCATGCCGGTGTCGTGGGGGCGGGGCGAGACCTCGCTGAACCAGACGTCGTCACCCTTGATGAAGAGCTCGACGCCGAAGATGCCCGTCCCGCCGAGCGCGCCGGTGACAGCCTCGGCGATGCGTTGTGACTCTGCCAGCGCGCCGGGCGTCATGGGCTGGGGCTGCCATGACTCGCGGTAGTCGCCGTCCACCTGCAGGTGGCCGATCGGCTCGCAGAACGACGTCCCGCCCGCGTGGCGCACGGTGAGGAGCGTGATCTCGTAGTCGAACGGGACGAAGCCCTCGACGATGACGCGGGCGCTGTCACCGCGAGCGTTCTCGATGGCATAGCGCCACGCGGGGGCGATGTCGTCAGCAGTGCGCAGCACGCCCTGGCCGTGGCCGGAGGAGCTCATCGCGGGCTTCACGATGGCGGGCAGGCCGATGGCGTCGACGGCGTCACGTACCTCCTGCTCGCTGTCTGCAAAGCGGTAGGGCGAGGTGCGGAGCCCGAGCTCCTCGGCGGCGAGGCGGCGGATGCCCTCCCGGTCCATGGTGAGGCGCGCCGCTCGTGCGGTGGGGATGACGCGCCAGCCCTCGCTCTCCAGCTCGACGAGCGTTGGGGTCGCGATGGCCTCTACCTCGGGCACGATGAGATGGGGGCGTTCGCTCTCGACGACGCTGCGGAGAGCATCGCCGTCCAGCATCGAGAAGACGTGGGCCCGGTGCGCGACCTGCATCGCGGGGGCGTTGGCATAGCGGTCGGCGGCGATGACCTCGACGCCAAGGCGCTGCGCCTCGATGGCGACCTCCTTGCCCAACTCGCCGGAGCCGAGCAGCAGGAGGCGCGTCGCCGTCGGGGAGAGCGGTGTGCCGATGGACGCCATGCGCGGGTCAGGACTCGTAGCGGATCTTGTCGAGGCGGTCGAAGTTGTGGATGGCGTCGATCCAGCGGATGGTGCCGGAGCGGGAGCGCATGACGAGCGACTGCGTGGTCGCGCGGCCTGAGGAGAAGCGGACGCCGCGGAGGAGTTCGCCGGTACTCGCGCCGGTGGCGGCGAAGAAGACGTCCTCTCCGCCAACGAGCTCCATGGTGTCGTAGACGTGGTCGACGTCGGTGCCGCGCTCGATGGCGGCCTGCCGCTCCTCATCGTTACGCGGCCAGGGCTTGCACTGGATAGCGCCGCCGGTACAGCGCACGGCAGCAGCAGCGAGGACGCCCTCCGGAGAGCCGCCGACACCCATAGCAGCCTGGATGGGGCCGTCCGGCAGCGCAGCCTGGATGACGGTGGCGATGTCTCCGTCCGGCACGAGCTTCACGCGCGCCCCCACGGAGCGTATCCGCCTGAGCAGTTCCTCGTGACGAGGGCGGTCCAGCACGCCGACGGTGATCTCCCTCATCGAGCGTCCGAGCGCCTTGCCGATGTTGGCGAGGTTGGTCTCGACCGGGGCCTCGATGTCGATCACGCCGGCAGCGCCGGGGCCGACGGCGATCTTGTCCATGTAGAAGATGTCGGCGGGGACGTGCATGGTCCCCCGGGGGGAGAGGGCGATAGTCGCGATGGCGCCCGGCATGCCCTTGGAGAGGAGCGTGGTGCCGTCGATGGGGTCAACGGCGATGTCCACGCGGGGGTCGGAGCCGTCGCCGATCTGCTCGCCGATGTAGAGCATGGGCGCTTCGTCCTTCTCACCTTCGCCGATGACGACGATGCCGTCCATGCTGACACCGTCCAGCGTGTGGCGCATGGCGTCGACGGCGGCCTGGTCGACCATCTCCTTGTCACCGAAGCCCATGTGGCGTGCGGCGGACATGGCGGCGGCCTCGGTGACGCGGACGAGCTCCATGGCGAGGTTGCGCTCGATGGGTTGGCGTGTTCGTTCTGTCATTGCGGGTCGATCCTCCGGGTTGCGATGGGGCGCGGTGAGATTCTAGCAGCGGGGCGGCGGGGATGCCGTATACTCCGCGCGGGCGCCCCCGGAACCGAACCCTTCGCGGCAGGAGGACGGGAGCATGTGCACGACTATCAAACACACGTTCCACCTGATGAAGATGAGTTGGGACGTGCTGATGCTGGACAAGGAGTTGCTGCTGTTCCCGGTGTTCTCGGCGATATCCCTGCTCATCCTGGTCATCGTGTTCGGCGGGCTGGGACTGTTGGGAGAGATCACCGGCGGAGACGGCACGACCACCGCCGAGAGTTCACTCCAGGCGGGGATGGTGATCTTCGTGGTGCTGGCGTACATCATCACGACGTTCTTCAACGCCTCGCTGGTGTCGGCGGCGCTGGAGCGGCTGCGCGGAGGCGACCCCGACGTGGGTTCCGGCCTGCGCCACGCGCTGAAGCACGCGCATCACCTCGTGCTGTGGGCGATCATCACGGCAACCGTCACCATCGTCCTGGCCGCCCTCCGGGCGGCGGCGAAGCGGTTCCCCATCGCACAGATCCTGCTGCGGATGGTTGGCGGGGTCTGGGAGTTCCTGACGTTCTTCGTGGTGCCGGTGATCGTCGCGGAGGAGCAGGGGCCCATCAGCGGCATCAAGCGCTCGGCGAGTATCGTGCGCCAGACGTGGGGGCGGCAGATCACCGCGAGTTTCAGTTTCATCATCTTCTACTTCGTGGCGGGGGTCATCGCCATCGTACCCGCGGTGTTGGTGGGGCTGGTCAACGTCGGCGCGGGCATCCTGCTCGGCGTCGTGCTGATGGCAACCGCACTGACCGTCGTGCAGACGCTGGAGGGCATCTTCAAGGCGGCGCTATACGACTACGCGGTGGGGCAGCAGCCGCAGGGGTTCGACCTGCCGACGCTGCAAATGGCGTACCGTCCGGCGTAGCGGCGCGGACGCGGTGCGGATAGCGCAGATCACGAGCGTCTACATCCCCGTGCCGCCGCCTACGCACGGGGGCACGGAGATGATGGTCTCTCATCTCACGGAGGAACTCGTGCGGCGCGGACACGACGTGCGGCTCCACGCCTCCGGCGACTCCTCGACGGCCGCGTCGCTGCACGCAGTGACGGAGCGCGCGACGCTCGACGAGCCGGACGTGACGCTGTACATCGAGAAGGAGCTGGAGGCGCGCAACGCGTTCGAGGCGTACCGGGGCGCGGGGGAGGTGGACGTCGTCCACGCGCACTGGCCGGTGCTCGCGCAGTACTTCGCGCCCTTCACGGCAACACCGACGCTGCTGACGTACCACTACATCGAGCGTCACCTGCACGAGTACTACCGGCGGGAGATGCCGGACCTGCGCCCGGTGTGCGTGAGCCGCAGGCAGGCGGAACTGCTGGGCGAGCCTGACCTGCCGGTGGTCTACAACGGGCTGGACATCGAGCGCATCCCATTCGGGGCAACAGCGGATGATTACCTCGTGCTCGTGGCGCGCATGACACCCACGAAAGGCATCGTCGAGGCGATACGCATCGCGCGGGCGGCTGGCGAGCGCCTCGTGCTCATCGGGCCGGTGTCGCGCTACCTGCCGTGGAGCCGCGCGTTCTACGAGGAGGAGGTGCTGCCGCACGTCGACGACGACCACGTGAGCCACGTCGAGGAAGCGCCGAACGCGGAGGTGCTCGGTATCGTGTCGCGGGCGAAGGCGTTCCTCTTCCCACTGCAGTGGGAAGAGCCGTTCGGACTCGCAGCGGCAGAGGCGATGGCGTGCGGGACGCCGGTGGTCACCTACCCGCGCGGGGCCATGCCAGAGCTGGTGGCGGACGGCGTGTCGGGGTGCATCGCGGAGTCGGAGGATGAGGCCGTCGCGGCCATCGCGCGGGCGTCCACGCTTGATCGGCGCGAGGTGCGGTCGCACGTCGAGGGTCGGTTCACGGTGGAGCGCATGGTAGACGGCTACGAGGCGCTGTACCGGGAGTGCGTGGGGTAGCGAGGGGCGCCCTTCGTGGGCGCCCCTACATCACAGGACGGTGCGCGTTCAGCCGACGCCGGAGGGGGTCCCTACTCCATGTCGGGGGAGTAGGCGCCCTGGCGGGCGGCGCTGGTGAGTCTGCAGCGGTGGAGGTACGCCTTCTGGGCGGCGGGGACGTTGGCGGGGTCGCCGAGCCAGGTGTTGAGCGGGAGGGCCTGCAGACCGCGTCCGAAGGAGTAGCTCAGCTCCCACGGCGCGTTGACCGCTGCGCCACGGCGGGCGATCTCGTGCATGTTGAGCGTGGCCTCGTCGTCCGGCTGGCCGCCCGAGAGGAAGACGATGCCCGGCACGGCGGCGGGGACGCTTCGCATGAAGGCGTCGACCGTCCTGACGGCGACCTCGGTGGCCGGGGCGCGGTCGGACGCAGTCGAGCCAGAGGTGACCATGTTGGGCTTCAGAAGCGTCCCTTCGAGCGCAACGTCGTAGAGCGCGAGCGCGCTGTAGACCTCGCGGAGCGTCCACTCGGTTATCTCCTGGTCCGCCTCGATGGTGTGGTCGCCGTCGATGAGCACTTCGGGTTCGACGATGGGGACGAGTCCGGCCTCCTGGCTGAGGGAGGCGTAACGGGCGAGGCCGTGCGCGTTGGCGTCGATGCACTTGGCGCTGGGGATGCCGCTGCCGATGGTGATGACGGCGCGCCACTTGGCGAAACGCGCGCCGAGTTCGTAGTACTCGGCGAGGCGCGGACGGAGGCCGTCCAGCCCCTCGGTCACGAGCTCGCCGGGTGAGCCGGCGAGCGGCATGGCGCCGGTGTCAACCTTGATGCCCGGGATGATGCCCTTGCTCTGCAAACCCTCGACGAGCGGAGCACCCTCCGCGCCGTTCTGACGGATGGTCTCGTCGTAGAGGATGACGCCGCTGACGTAGTTCTCGGCGCCCTCTGCGGTGAAGAGCATCTCGCGGTAGTCGCGGCGGTTCTGCTCGGTGCTCTCCACGTTGATGGAGTCGAAACGGCGCTTGATGGTGCCGGAGCTTTCGTCGGCGGCGAGGATGCCCTTCGCGGGGGCGACGAGCGCTTGCGCCGTCTGCGCCAGTGCGTTGATGTCCATGCGTTCTCTCCTTCTCCTGACCGGGTTCTCGTATCGCCTGCGCGGCTGCTTTTGAGACACGCGCCCGCAGCCCTGCGCACGGCAGGCCTATGATACCCTCCGGTACCGGCCTCGGCCATATCAGCGGCCGTTGCCGCCCGGAACCCAGCAACCCCAAGGAGCCTTCCCGCATGGACAGCCTCGCCGTAGCAGTGCCCGTATTCCTCGCCAGCGCCGTTCTCGTGGTGCTCGCGGGCGTCGCGCTCGCGCGATACGGGGACCAGGTCGCCGACATCACGGGATGGGGGACGCTGTGGGTCGGCACGATCCTCGTGAGCATCGCGACATCGCTGCCGGAGTTGATGACAAACATCACGGCGGTGCTGATCGACGCGCCGGGGCTGGCGCTGGGCAACGTGTTCGGCGCGGACATGATCAACATCTTCACCATCTCGCTGGTGGCGATCGTGTTCGGCATCAGGAACCTGTTCTCGAACCAGCCGAAGGACACGCAGACGCTGGTGGTCGTGGCAGTGGTGCTGGGCATCATCGCGTTCGTCTTCGGGGCGCTGCGGGACTGGGCGCTCGGGCCGACGAGCGTCGGCGCGGTGGTGATAGCGGTGGGGTACGTGGTGGGGATGAAACTCGTCTACAACGCCGGGAGCGAGGGCCGCGCGGCGGCAGCGGAGGAGGGCAACGCGGATGCGGGCGAGCAGACGACGAGCGCGTCCCGCGTGTGGATCGGGTTCTCCGTGGCGGCAGCGGTCGTGCTCATAGCGGCGTACTTCCTGGCCATCAGCGCGGACGGCATCGCGGAGGCGACGGGGCTGGGCCGGAGCTTCATCGGCGTGCTGCTGGTGTCCATCGTCACGACGCTGCCCGAAGCGTCGGTTACGGTCGCGGCGGCGATGCGGCGGTCGTACGGGCTGGTGCTCGGCAACATCTACGGGAGCTGCGCGTTCAACCTGTTCGTCATCCCGATAGCGGGGCTGTTCTTCGTGGGCGGGCCGCTGCTGGCCGAGATGGAGTCGGCACACTTCGTGGCGGCGGGGGCCGCAGTGGGGCTGATGAGCTGCGGATTCCTCATCATCCGGAGCTTCTACATGCCGGTGCTGTCGTGGCTGTGGCGCCTGACGTACGCGCTGCCGCCCGCGTACGTGGTGGCGCTGTTCTTCGTGTTCCAGCTGTCTGGGGACTAGGGAGACCCGTCCATGGCGCGTTCGCGGGCGAGTTGCTGCTGCTGCTCGTAGCGGACGGCGTAGTAGAGGGAGAGGAGGAGGGCCGCCGCGACGACGAACGAGCCGGGTATCCACATGGTGACGCCGCCGATCTGCTGGTCCTCCAGCGCGGTAAGGCCATAGGCGGGCGCCGTTGCCTCGTAGTGGGGGTAGAAGGGGTTGGGAGCGAAGGTGAGGAACGCGCCGAGGACGAAGGTGGGGACGATGGTGATGAAGACGAACGGCACCCTCGCAAGGTAGGAGAGGCTCGCGCGAAGCGGGTACGGGTCTATGACGTTCCACCACCAGAGGTAGGCGCCGAGCGCGAAGGTGAGGTGCTCGAGGAGGTGGATGGCCTCGTTCTTCAGCGCGGCCTCGTAGGTGACGGGGAAGTGCCAGCCGATGATGACGCCGATGAAGAGCGGCCACGCGATGAGCGGGCGGAAGAGGTTGCGGAGCGCGCCACGCACGAGCGGGGACTTGAATATGGGAATGGCGATGCGCTTGCGGAGCGGCCGGGGGATGCCTCGCATGAGCGGGATGACCGGCGCGCCGATCTGGATGGCCGGAACGGCGAGGAACATGAGCAGCATGTGCTGTCCCATGTGGGCGAGGAAGAGCTCGTCCGAGAGCGCGTCGAGGGGGCTGACGAGGGCGACGAAGAGGGCGATGAGCCCGATGTAGAACGACGCGGTACGGCGCTTGTCGTGGATGCGGCGTCGTTCGAGGCTGCGCAAGCCGCGCGCGTAGAGGATGGCGGCGAGCGGGATGCCAACGAGGGCGGTGGGGTCTGCGCTCCAGGCGAGCCAGAGAGAGTCGTTCACGGCGTCCCTCCAGCGTCATAGGGAGGGCGGTTGATGCACATGCGGACCGGAAGCGCTATCGGGTGAGGTTGAAGAAGAGCGCCATGAGGACGACGGCGATGCTCACCATGATGAGGAAGGGGGCGAAGAACAGCCCCGAGAAGCGTACGTCGTCGAACTTGAGGTGCATGAAGTAGCCGACCACCAGCAGGAACTTGGAGGACGAGAGCAGCAGGATGATCCAGGTCATCAGCGCAGGGTCGATCGAGAGGTAGAAGACGCCGAACTCGATGAGCGTGATGATGGCGAGGATCGCGCCGATGATGACGTACTGGCGCGGCCCCGGGTGGTTGTGCTCTTCGACATGTGCGTGCTCGGTAGTCATGCAGCCTGCTCCGTTATCCGATACCCACGGCGCGCGCGGCGTGGGGGACTTCCTCCAGCGCGCGTCCTTCCGCGCCGTAGGCGCCGATGAGGTAGACGACGCCGAAGATGACGATCCAGACGATGTCGACGAAGTGCCAGTAGAGGCCGGCGATCTCCACCTGCAGGGAGTTGCCCTGGTGGATCTTGCCCTTGTACGACGCGAAGAGGATGGACCAGAGCCAGAGGATGCCGACCGCCACGTGCGTGCCGTGGAAGCCGGTCATGACGAGGAAGGTGCTGCCGAAAAGGTTCGTCCGCGGCGTGAGGCCGTAGTGCACGGCGAACTCCGTGAACTCGAACATCTGGAATCCGATGAATATGGAGCCGAAGATGCAGACGATGGCTGTCCAGAAGCGGAACTGGCCCATGTTGCCGCGCTGGATGCCGGCGAGGGCGAGCACCATCGCGAGACTGCTCATGAGCAGAACGAAGGTGCTGATGGTGGTTATGGGGATGCTGAGGATCTCTTCCTGCGGGCCGGAGAGGTTGCGGTTGCGGTAGATGAGGTGGGTGCCGATGAGCGTGCCGAAAAACATCACGTCCGAGCCGAGGAAGGCCCACATGAGCATCTTCCGGTTGTCGAGCCCGGTAGAGGTGCGATGGTCGTCTATGCCCGATAGGTACTGCATTCCGTTGTGTGTGGTCCTTCCGTTGATGCGCCGTGCTAGTGATGGGCGTGAACGCGCTCCGCGCTCTCCTCAGCGACCGGCTCGAACACCCAGCCGTAGATGCCGCGTATGCCGATGAAGCCGGAGACGGCGATGACGAACAGCCCGACCCAGGTGGTGGCCTGCCAGATGAGCAGACCGCCGGCGACCATGGTCACGCCGAACGCGACGACGATGGGCCAGTAGGAGGGGTCCGGCATGTGGGGTTCGCCGTGCGCGGGCAGCGGCGGGGGCTCGACGGCGTTGGCTTCCTCGTCCCAGAGCGGGTGCTGGCTGCGGACGGTGGGGATCACGGCGAAGTTGTAGTGCGGGGGCGGCGAGGGGATGGCCCACTCGAGCGTCGCGGCTGCCCACGGGTTCATGCCCGCGGCCTCGCCCTTCCGGGCGGAGCGGACGATGTTGATGATGAGGAGCAGGATGGAGAGGGCGATGATGAACGCGCCAACGCTGACGAAGAGGTTGAGCCCTGCCCAGTTCTGCTCCACGGAGTAGGTGTAGACGCGCCGCGGCATACCGAGGACGCCCAGGATATGCATGGGCATGAATGTCATGTTGAAGCCGATGAACATGACCCAGAAGTGCAGCTTGCCGATGCGCTCGCTGAGCATGCGTCCGGTCATCTTGGGGAACCAGTAGTAGATGCCGGCGGTGAGGCCGAAGATGCTGCCGCCGAAGAGGACGTAGTGGAAGTGGGCGACGATGAAGTAGGTGTCCTGTTGCTGCGTGTCGACGGGGACGGCTGCGTGCATGACGCCGCTCAACCCGCCGAGCATGAACATGCTGATGAAGCCGAGCGCGAAGAGCATGGGCGTCTTGAACTGGAGTGAGCCGCCCCACATGGTGGCGAGCCAGTTGAACACCTTGACGCCGGTGGGTACGCCGATGGCCATGGTCGCGCCCGCGAATGCGGCGGTCGCCCATGCGCCGAGGCCGGTGGTGAACATGTGGTGCGCCCAGACGCCGAACCCGAGGAACGCGATGACCGCTCCCGCGAAGACGACGGTGGTGTAGCCGAACAGGGGTTTCCGCGAGAAGGTGGGCAGGACGTCCGAGACGATGCCCATGGCCGGAAGGATGAGGATGTAGACCTCCGGGTGGCCGAAGATCCAGAAGAGGTGCTGCCAGAGCAGCGGGTCCGCGCCCGCGCCCGCGGTGTCGAAGAAGTTCGTGCCGAAGAAGCGGTCGAACAGGAGCAGGGTGAGGGCGATGGTGAGCGGCGGGAAGGCGAAGATGATGAGGAAGGAGACGATGAGCGTCATCCACGGGAAGAGGGGCATGCGCATGAGGGTCATGCCCGGCGCGCGCATGTTGAGGATGGTGATGACGAAGTTGAAGCCTGCCGCCGTGGTGCCGATACCCATGATCTGGAGGCCGAGCACCCAGTAGTCGGTGCTGCTGGAGAGCGTGTACTCGGAAGTGGTGAGCGGCGCGTAGCCGAACCATCCCACGTCCGGGAAGGCTGCCTTGAAGAAGCTGAAGTTCATGAGGATGGCGCCGAAGATGAAGAGCCAGTAACTGAGGGCGTTCAGCCTCGGGAAGGCCACGTCACGCGCGCCGATCATGAGCGGGACGAGGAAGTTGAAGAAGGCGGCTCCGGCAGGCATGACGACCATGAAGACCATCGTTGTGCCGTGCATCGTGAAGAGGGCGTTGAAGGTGCCCGCGTCCACGAACGTGCTGTCCGGCTGCGCGAGCTGAACGCGCATGAGGAGCGCCTCGATGCCGCCGATGAGGAAGAAGATGAAGGCGGACACCCCGTAGAGGATGCCGATGCGCTTGTGGTCAACGGTGGTGATCCATCCCCAGACGCCTTCTGTGGAGACGGGGCGTTTCAGGATGCCTATGTTCGCTGCCATCGTATGCCTTCTCTCTCAGTCGCCGATGCCGGACAGTCCGGCATTCCTCTCTCAGATTACCGCAACTTGAGGCTCTTCAGGTAGGCCACCACCTGGTCAACCTGGGCCTCCGTGAGCTGGTCCACGAGCGGGTCGCCGACGTAGAACGTGGGCATGGCGTTGGTGGTATCGAGCACCGGCTTGATGTCGCGTATGTTGGAGACCCACGCCTTGAGGTTCTCGTCCGTGCTGTCGAGGATGCCTGCCCCCAGTGTGGCGCGGTCGCCGAAGAGCGTGAGGTTGGGGCCTATCTCTTCGGTGGAGACGCCGTAGATGGTGTGGCAGCGGGCGCAGAAGTTGGTGAACACGGTCGCTCCTCTGGCCTCGACGCTGCCCGCTTCGGGCGGTACCGGGTCGGCGTTCATGTTCTCAACCCACCGGTCAAAGTCGGCGTGGGAGTCGACGTGAACGCGGAAGCGCATGAGCGCGTGGGCAGAGCCGCAGAACTCGGCGCACTGGCCGTAGAAGGTGCCGATCTCCGTGGGGGTGAACTTCTCGAGGATGTTGGTCCTGCCGGGCACCATGTCCGTCTTGCCGACGAGCTGGGGCACCCAGAAGGAGTGGATGACGTCCTTGGCCTCAAGGGTGATGGCGACCTGCCTGCCGACGGGGACACGGAGCTCGTTGGCGGTGACGAGGTCCTCGCCGTCCGGGCCGAGACCGGAGTAGCGGAACTCGAACCACCACTGGTGTCCGACGGCCTCTATGTGAAGCGCGTCCTCGTCCGGCTCGGCCGTCGTGCCCGCGATCCAGACGATGGTGGGGATAGCGATGGCGACGAGGATGAGGATGGGGATGACCGTCCAGGTGATCTCCAGCGTGGTGTTGCCGTGGGTCTGCTGGGCGGTGTGCCCGGGGCGCTCGCGGTACTTCCAGAGGATGTAGGCCATCGCGGCGAGGACGAGGAAGCCGACGATGCTCGCGGCGACGATGACGAAGATGTAGATGGTGTGGACGCGCTGGGTGGCGTCGGAGCGGGGTTCGAAAGTGGTGAGCGGGGTGTCGCAGGAAGCGAAGACGGCGACAAGCGCCACGGCGGCAAGAGCGAAGTAGAGAAGCCGCCGGAGGGTCGCTGCCAGGTTCTGCGGATGAGCGGTAGGTGTCGTCACTGTGTTCGTGTTCCCCGCGCCAGTGGGGCGATTGTTACGCATATCACAGACGAGGCGCGGGGGTCAAGCGGTGCAGGAGTGGAGCGAGGGGCGGAAGGGGACGTCCCGTGTGGTTGACACCGGCTGAGCGGGCTGCATATACTCATCAGACCGCCATCTGGGGAGGCTTGCGTAGCCAACATGAGGACTTCTTCGTAATGGCAGTGCCCATGAGCACGTAGGACCGATCCGGCGTTGCATTGCTACCGAAAGGCGGTGGCGCGCCAAGGTGCCACCGCCTTTGCACGTTAACAAGGGAATATCGAGCGAGTACGAGCCAAGGAAGGTTCGCAGCGACTGCGAACCGAGCGTGAGGTCAAGTTATTAAGGGCCCACGGAGGATGCCTTGGCGTCAAGGGCCGATGAAGGGCGTAGCACGACTGCGATAAGCCTCGGGTAGCCGTCAAGCAGGCTTAGCCGGGGATTCCCGAATCGGGGAACCGGTCTCGGTGAAGCCGGGACATCCTCAGCTGAACACATAGGCTGAGGGGGGTAAGCAGGGGAACTGAAACATCTCATTACCCTGAGGAAAAGAAAGCAACCGCGATTCCCTGAGTAGTGGTGAGCGAAACGGGAACAGCCTAAACCGCTGTGGTTTAGTGGCCTGGGGGCCTATACGACAGCGGGGTTGTACGGCGTGTCAGCACGAACCCCAGATAGTGCACGGAGTGAGCAATCCATGGTCTAGCCGAAGGAGCCTGGAAAGGACCGCCATAGCGGGTGATAGCCCCGTAGGCGAAAGGCTATGGACTCCGGATGCGTTCGTGAGTACCACGGGACACGTGGAATCCCGTGGGAAGCCGGGGGGACCACCCTCCAAGGCTAAATACCCTTGACGACCGATAGCGCACAAGTACCGTGAGGGAAAGGTGAAAAGAACCCCAGAAGGGGAGTGAAATAGACCTGAAACCGTGGGCCTACAAGCGGTCGGAGTCCGTCTTCGGACGGATGACGGCGTGCCTATTGAAGAATGAGCCGGCGAGTTACTCCTGTGTGGCGAGGTTAAGGGATGCAGACGTCCCGGAGCCGCAGCGAAAGCGAGTCTGAACAGGGCGAAGCAGTCGCACGGGGTAGACCCGAAACCGGGTGAGCTACCCATGGCCAGGGTGAAGCCTCGATAGTCTCGAGGTGGAGGCCCGAACCCGTATACGTTGCAAAGTGTTGGGATGAGCTGTGGGTATAGGTGAAATGCCAACCGAACCCGGAGATAGCTGGTTCTCCCCGAAATGCATTGAGGTGCAGCCTTCAGGAAGAGGGACGGAGGTAGGGCTCTGAATGGGCTAGGGGGTGTGAGCCTACCAAACCCAATCAAACTTCGAATGCCGTTCCATCCATGCCTGAGGAGTGAGACCGTGGGGGATAAGCTCCATGGTCGAGAGGGAAACAGCCCAGACCACCGACTAAGGCCCCTAAATACAGGCTCAGTGTCAAAGGAAGTATGGTCGCTTAGACAACCAGGAGGTTGGCTTAGAAGCAGCCACCCTTTAAAGAGTGCGTAATAGCTCACTGGTCAAGGGACCGTGCGCCGACAATTTATCGGGGCTTAAGCCTGTTGCCGAAGTCGTGGCTTCTGCCGTAAGGCGGAGGGGTAGGGGAGCGTTCTCTGTGCACAGAAGTCTGATCGTGAGGTCAGGTGGAGCGCAGAGAAGTGCGAATGCCGGCATGAGTAGCGTGAAGATGCGTGAGAACCGCATCCGCCGAAAGTCCAAGGTTTCCTACGCAACGTCGTTCGTCGTAGGGTTAGCCGGGCCTAAGCCGAGGCCGCAAGGCGTAGGCGATGGAGAGCTGGTCAATATTCCAGCGCCACCTATGGATCGTTTTAAGGCTAAGGAGGGACACGGGAAGCTAGGCAGAGCGTGCCTATTGGACATGGTGCGTCTGAGCCTGTAGGTGAGCCCGCGGTAGGAAAATCCGCCGTGGGGTTTGAGCTGAGGGGTGAAGCAACTTCAGGGCCTGGCCCTGGGGAAGTCTGTTGAGGCTACACCGGCAAGAAAAGCTTCGTAGCTAGAGTCATAGGTGTCCGTACCGCAAACCGACACTGGTGGACTGGTATAAGCGTACCGAGGCGGACGAGAGAACCATCCTTAAGGAACTCGGCAATCTGACTCCGTAACTTTGGGAGAAGGAGTGCCCTGGAGGGTGAAATCCCGAGCGGATGGAGCACCTTCGGGGTCGCAGCGAAGAGGCCCTGGTGACTGTTTAACAAAAACACAGGTCCCTGCTCAAGTCGCAAGACGACGTATAGGGGCTGACGCCTGCCCAGTGCCGGAAGGTCAAGAGGCGCGGTGAGAGCTGCAAATCGAAGCCCCGGTGAACGGCGGCCGTAACTATAACGGTCCTAAGGTACCGAAATCCCTTGTCAGGTAAGTTCTGACCCGCAGGAAAGGCGTAACAACTGGGGCGCTGTCTCAAGGATGGTCTCGGTGAAATTGAAGTACGAGTGAAGATGCTCGTTACCCGCAGCAGGACAAAAAGACCCCGTGGAGCTTTACTGCAACCTGACATTGATCCGAGGATACGGTTGTGTAGGATAGGTGGGAGGCTATGAAGCCAGGACGCCAGTTCGGGTGGAGCCATCGTTGAAATACCACTCTTCCCTGTTTTTGGATCTAACCCCTGAACAAGCAGGGGGACCGTGTCTGGCAGGCAGTTTGACTGGGGCGGTCGCCTCCTAAAAGGTAACGGAGGCGTGCAAAGGTCCCCTCAGGGTGGATGGAAATCACCCGCAGAGCGCATTGGTAGAAGGGGGCTTGACTGCGAGGCCAACAAGCCAAGCAGGGACGAAAGTCGGCCAAAGTGATCCTACGGTCCCGTGTGGAAGGGCCGTGGCTTATCGGACAAAAGCTCCCCCGGGGATAACAGGCTTATCTTGCCCAAGAGTTCATATCGACGGCAAGGTTTGGCACCTCGATGTCGGCTCGTCGCATCCTGGGGCTGAAGAAGGTCCCAAGGGTCCGGCTGTTCGCCGGTTAAAGCGGCACGTGAGCTGGGTTCAGACCGTCGTGAGACAGGTCGGTCTCTATCCGCTGTGGGCGCAGGAAGTTTGAGGGGAGCTTTCCCTAGTACGAGAGGACCGGGAAGGACGTACCTCTGGTGTTCCGGTTGTCCCGCCAGGGGCACTGCCGGGTAGCTATGTACGGAACGGATAAGCGCTGAAAGCATCTAAGTGCGAAGCCGGCCCCAAGATGAGACTTCCCACCCCGAGAGGGGGTAAGGCCGCAGAGAGACTATCTGCTCGATAGGCCGCAGGTGTAAGCGCAGCAATGCGTTCAGCCGAGCGGTACTAATCGGCCGAGGACTTGACCATATACGCTCCTGCTCCTCTGCTCGTTCGATTTCCCTTGCTAGCGCGCAAAGGCTGTGCCTCCGCCTTCCCTTCTGTTCCGGTGTCTTCGATGCGGGGTGGAGCAGTGGCAGCTCGTCGGGCTCATAACCCGAAGGTCCCAGGTTCGAGTCCTGGCCCCGCTACCAACCTTCCTGTTCGAGCGCCCCGTTGCGGGGCGTTTCCTGTTTAATCCCGCACCAAAAATCTGAGACACCCCTGTTCAGCCCTGTGCTACGCTCACATTGACCGACTCGGTCCAAAGGAGCCGCGCCATGGAGTACGCAGGCCGCCTGCACCGTTTCGCGGCGTTCATCATCGACGCCATCGTTATCTCGGTCGTCATCGTGGTACTGGATGCGATGGGCGTCATCGACCTGGGCGAGCCCAGCACCACAGACCAGGTACTGGAAGCCGCCATCAGCTTTGGCTACTACATCCTGCTCACTGCCGCGTTCGGGGCCACGCTCGGCAAGATGGCGCTCGGCATGACGGTGGTCGATGAAAACGGTCGGAAGGCCGGGTTCTTCAAGGTGCTCATCAGGGAGACCATCGGGAAGATAGTCTCCGGCCTCGTCCTTTTCCTAGGCTTCATCTGGATACTGTTCGACGGCAACCGGCAGGGCTGGCACGACAAGATCGGAGGAACGTTCGTGGTGAAGGCGCGATAGGCGTCCTATCACCCCGGACCCCGGAACCAAAACAACCCGATAGGGGGTCGGAGCAAGGAGTCGCACCATGGAGTACGCAAGCCGCCTGCAACGTTTCATTGCGTTCATAATCGACGTCATCGTCCTGGCCGTTATCGTCGGGATCCTGACCGCGATCGGGATCGTCGAATTCTCCGTTTCAGAAGAAGCCAGCACTACGGACGGCCTGATCCAGGCAATCATCGTGGTGGCCTACTACGTCATTCTCACCGTTGCCTTCGGCGCCACGCTCGGGAAGATGGCGATGGGCATGAAGGTGGTGGACAGAGACGGCAACAAGGCTGGAGCCGGCCCCGTCCTCATCAGAGAGGTCATCGCACGAGCGCTGGGCGCCCTCCTCGCCTCAGTAGTAGGAGCAGGCATCGGCGAAGCCGTCGGCCTTGCGGTCGCCATCATCATCGTCATCATGATCCTGTTCGACGAGCGGCGGCAGGGCCTGCACGACAAGGTCGGCGGGACGTTCGTGGTGAAGGCGAGGTAGCGAAAGAGAGCCTCCCCTCACTACGCTCCTGCGCCTGCCCGGCGGGGTAGAATCCGCGCAAACTGCAGCACGCACTGGAGGCTCACCATGCCGGATTTCTTTGAGGTCGTCCGCAGCCAGCGGGGCACCGCCTACTACAAGCCCGACCCGATACCGGACGACGTCCTGAACCAGATCCTGGAGGCGGCGACGCGCGCACCGAGCGGGAGCAACCGCCAGCCGTGGCGGTTCATCGTGATGCGCGACCGCGAGGTGAAGCGGCGGATGGGTGAGTTATACAGGGAGGCGCAGCGCCGCATGACAGGGTCAGCGCCGACGAGGGGAGCGGAGGACGGGCCCGTCCACTTCAGCGTGGGAATGGAAGACGTGCCCGTGCTGGTGATGATATGCGTGGAGCTGTGGCAGATACGCGGCAGCGAGATATATCGGGGGGCATCGATCTACCCGGCAGGACAGAACCTCATGCTCGCCGCGGCAGCGCACGGTATCGGCACGCGCCTCACGACGATCTGGCAGCACTGCTACGAGGACGTGGCATCGCTGCTGGGTGTGCCGGATGACTGGGCAATGATGGCGATGACCCCGATGGGCTATCCAGCCCCGCCGGACCACCTGGGCGGCAGCCGACGCAAGCCGGTGTCGGAAGTGACGTTCATCGACAGGTGGGGGAACGCGGGGGAGTAGCGGCTACTCTGCCATCGCGGCGGCGACGGTCTCGACCTCTTCCAGCAGGGCGCTGAGCATGTCGGCTTCCTCGACGATGCGCGCCTTCTGGCCTTTGCGAAAGATGATGGCGCGCCCGTTGCCTGCGGCGATGCCGACGTCGGCGTCTTTCGCCTCGCCGGGGCCGTTCACCTCGCAGCCCATCACGGCGACCTTCACCGACGTGTCCATGCCCTTGAGCATCTCGTCGACGGTGTTGGCGAGCTTGCGGATGTCCACGTCTGCGCGCCCGCAAGAGGGGCAGGCGACCATCTGGACGCCCTTCTTGCGGAGGTCGAGCGCCTTGAGGATCTCGTAGCCGACCTCGACTTCCTCGCGGGAGTCGTCGCTGAGCGAGACGCGGATGGTGTCGCCGATGCCGTCGTAGAGGAGCGTGCCGAGGCCGATGGCGCTGCGTATGGAGCCTGAGCGCGCGGTGCCTGCTTCGGTGATGCCGAGGTGGAAGGGGTACGGCACCATCTTCGCGAGCTTGCGGTACGCCTCGACGGTGGTGTCGATGTCGTACGCCTTGAGCGATATCTTGATGAGGTCGAAGTCGAGGTCCTCGAGCAACTGTATCTCCCAGAGGCCGGTTGCGACCATGTGGTCGACGACGGAGATCTCCTCGCCCTCGCCGGAGGCCGACGAGCCCTTGACGAGGCGGTTGACGCCGTCGGCGTGGCGGTGCTGGCCGCGCGTGACGCCTATCGCGCCGACGGGGGGCAGGCTGCCGAAGTTCACGCCGATGCGGATGGGGGTCTGGCGGACTTTCGCCTCACGGACGACCGTGCGCACCTTCTCGGCGTCGCGGATGTTGCCGGGGTTCAGCCGCAGGCAGTCGACGCCCTGGTTGAGTGCTTCGAGCGCGAGCTGGTAGTGGAAGTGGATGTCCGCGACGACGGGGATGGAGACCTGGCGCTTGATGGCGCCGAGGGCCTGCGCGGCCTCCATGTCCGGCACGGCGCAGCGGATGATCTCGCAGCCGACCTCCTCGAGGCCGTGTATCTGCGCGACCGTGGCCTCTACGTCGCGGGTGTCGGTCTTGGTCATGGACTGGACGCTGACGGGAGCGTCCCCGCCGATCTTGACGTCTCCCACCCACACAGGTTTGGTTACGCGGCGTGCCATGCTCGGCTCCTCAAGTTGCTGCGACCATGATACACCCCGGCCAAGTGCGCGGGACTGACGGAGTCATGCGAAGAGACGCTGGATGTCGTTGACGGAGATCATGACGATCGCTGCGATGAGCATAGCGAACCCTGCGGCGTGGACGAAGCGCTCCTTCTCCGGCGCAAGGCGGCGTCCGCCGCGCACGATCTCCACCAGCACGAAGGCGATACGTCCGCCGTCCAGCGCGGGGAAGGGGATGAGGTTGATGATGGCGAGGTTGATGGAGAGGAGCGCCGTCCAGAGGATGAGCGGGCTGATGCCGGACTCGGCCACGTCGCCTGTCATCTGTGCGATGCCGATTGGCCCGGCGACCTGGATGGAGGACGCGCCCGCTATCCAGCGCGAGACCTCGTTGCGGAAGAGGAGGAGTATCTCGCCGATCTGGACGAAGCTCGCGCGGAACGCAGCGAGCGGGCCCATCGAGCGCGTCTCTTCGGGGTAGACCTTGACGGCCAGACCGTCGAGCGCATCCTCGTCGGGCGGCAGTTCCAGCGACACGATGCCTCCACGCCGCAGCACCTCCACCGCTACCGGCTCGCCGGGCGACTCCTGCACAGCGGCGGCGAGGGCGATCCGGGGGCTGTCCTCGTTCAGCACGCGCCTGCTGCCGATCGACAGGAGGAGGTCGTCCGGCAGCAGGCCGTTCTCTGCAGCCGTCGAACCGGAGGCGACCGACGCGGCGGTGAGGCGAGCGTCGGTCAGGAAGATGCCGACCGCGCCCTGCCCTTCAGGCGGGTCGACGCGCACGTCCGGGATGCGCAGCCCAACGAGCCGACCACGACGCTCGACCGTCCATGCCGTGTCCGCGCCCAGACGGAGGTTGATGGCCACGAGGAGGTCCGACGAGTTGGCGATGCGCCTACCGTCCGCGGTGCGGACGAGGTCTCCTTCCTCGACGCCCGCCTGCTCGGCAGGCGAACCGGGCGCGACGCTGAGTACGGTCACGTCCGTCACGGGTACCGGCTGCGGAATCATGAAGACAGCGGTGAGCAGGAGCACGGGGAGCACGGCGTTCATCGCGGAGCCTGCGCCGAGTATGAAGAGCCGCTGCCAAGCGCTCTTGCCCGCGAAACTGGCGGGCGCGGTGGGGTCCTCCTCGCCGAGCATCCGCACGAACCCGCCGAAGGGAAGGAAGTTGAGCGAGTAGGTAGTGCCTCCGCGTGTGAAACCGAACGCGCGCGGGGGCATGCCGACGCCGAACTCCAGCACCTGTACCCGGGCGAGTCTCGCAGCGAAGAAGTGCCCCAGTTCGTGCACGATGATGAGAGAACCGAGAACGATGAGGAAGAGAACGACGGTCATGGCCCTGACCGCGACGGAGCGTTAGCCAACGCCCGCGGCTGCGGCAGCCTCACGGCGCGCCCAGGCGTCAGCCTCGAGCACGGCCTCGGGCGTCGAGGCGTCGAACGACTCGTGCCTGTCGAGCACGCTCTGCACGATGCGGTGGATGTCGCCAAACCCGATGCGGCCATCGAGGAAGTAGTGCACGGCCTCCTCGTCGGCGGCGCTGAGAACAGCCGGGTAGGTCTGCTCCCTGCGCCCCGCCGCAACCGCCGTCGCGAAGCAGGGGTAGCGCGCGGGGTCCAGTGGCTCGAACGTGAGCGACGGCCACGCGAGGGGGTCGTAGCGCGGCAGGTTGCCGTTGTCGAGGCGTGCGGGGTAAGCGAGCGCCGCCTGGATCGGCAACCGCATATCGGGCGGGCCCATCTGCGCTTTCACCGAGCCGTCCGCGCACTCGATCATGGAGTGGATGACGCTCTGCGGGTGGACGACCACATCTATACGGTCGAACGGGATGTCGAACAGCCAGCGGCTCTCGATGACCTCGAAACCCTTGTTCATCAGCGTGGAGGAGTCGATGGTGATCTTGCGCCCCATGACCCAGGTGGGGTGCGCGAGCGCCTCGGTGGGGGTGACGCCGGCTATCTCGTCCAGCGGGCGCGTGCGGAACGGGCCACCGGACGCGGTGATGATGAGCCTGCGCACCGGCTCGTCCTCGCCGCGCATGCACTGCCAGATGGCGGAGGGTTCGCTGTCGACGGGCAGGAGGGGCGCGCCGTGCTTCGCGGCGGCGCGGGTGACGAGCTCGCCTGCCATGACGACGACCTCCTTGTTGGAGAGCGCGACGGCCTTGCCCGCGCGGAGCGCGTTCAGCGTGGGTACGAGACCCGCGCGGCCCGTCGTGGCGACCATCACGAGGTCGACGTCCGGCTCGACCACCATCTCCTCGGGCGGCACGAGCGACGCGCCGTCGCCGCCGACGCTGTCGCGCCCTTCCTCGCACCAGACCATACGCGGCTTGAACTCGGCGATCTGTTCGGCGAGCAGGTCGAGGTTGCGTCCCGCCGACAGTCCCGCGACGCGGAAGTCGTCCGGCAGGGCGCGCACCACGTCGAGCGTCTGCGTGCCGATGGAGCCGGTGGAACCGAGTACGACGATGTTCTTCATGCTCTGGCCTGCCGTCCGCCTTCAGTAGATGCCGCCCGCGCGCTGCACTTCACGGATGTACAGGATGACCTGTTCCAACTCCTCGTCCGTGACCCCCACTACAGGCGGCATGTCGCCGAAGTACCAGTGGTGCGAGGGGACGCCGTTCCGCACGGCGCGACGGATCGAATTGTCGTCGTGGTGCCCCGGCACGTAGAGCTGGTGGACGAGCGGCGGGCCGCTGTTGGTGCCCACCGCACCCACGCCGTGGCAGGTGGCGCAGTTGGCCTCGAAAGCCTGCTTGCCTTTCCCGGCGTCATCGCTTCCCCCGCATGCCGCAACTCCCGCCAGAAGAAGTACCATCAACGAGCTCAGTACCACACGCCGCCATTTCATTGCTTCACCATACCCGCGAGGCATAGTAGACGAGGGGGAATACCGGGACAAGGCTGTCCAGGCGGTCGAACAGGCCGCCGTGACCGGGGATGAGTCGTCCGGAGTCCTTCGCGCCCGCCATGCGCTTGACCTTCGATTCGAGCAGGTCTCCCGCCTGCGCGACGACGCCAACGCCCAGCCCCAGTGCGACCGCGGGGAGGAGGCGTGTCTCTATCCCACCGAGGAGCGCCACAAGCGCGGCAGTCGCCGCAGCGGCGCCAACCAGCCCCCCGATCGCGCCCTCCCACGTCTTGCCGGGCGAGATGGACGGCGCGAGCTTGCGGCGTCCCACCGCCCTGCCGACGGCGTAGGCGCTGGTGTCGGTCGCGAACGTCACGAGGAACGCCAACGCCGTCCACTGCAGGCCGGCGTCGCCGAGGCGCAGAGCGATGAGCGCGGCGAACGGCAGGGCAACGTAGGCAACGCCCGCGAGGACGCGCACGCCATCGAGGACAATGGGCCCCCCGCCGCGTACGGTCCGGGCCCGGCGGAGCAGGTCCAACAGCTCGCGGAGTGCGATAAGCGCAGCTGCGATAGCGACAGCTGCGAATACGAGGCCGCCCAGCCAGAGCACGAGGAAGAGCAGCGGGAGTCCGACCGCCGCGCTGACGACGCGGAGGCGCAAGTCGCTCCGCGGGAGGGTGCTCATCAGTCCTCTTCGGGCAGAGCGCCGAAACGGCGGCGGCGGCGCTTGTACTCGTTGAGCGCTCGCTCGACCTCAACGTCGTCAAAGTCGGGCCAGAAGGCGGGAGTCTGGTAGTACTCGCTGTAGGCGGCCTGCCAGATGAGGAAGTTGCTCAGGCGCTGCTCCCCGGCGGTACGGATAATGAGGTCGGGGTCGGGCACGTCGGGCAGATAGAGGTTCTCGCGGATCATGTCCTCGGTGACCTCGTGCGGGGCGACGCCGGAGGCGGCGATACGGCGCACGGCGCGGACCATCTCTGTCCGTCCGCCGTAGTCGAAGGCGACGCAGAGGTTCATGCCGGTGTTGTCGGCAGTGCGTCCCACCGCCTCATTCGTGGCGTCGGCGAGGCTGGCGGGTATCTGGTCAAGCTCTCCGAGGTGGCGGATGCGGATGTTGCGCCTGTGCAGTTCGTCCACGCACTCGCCGATTACGGACTGCATGAGATCGAGGAGGCCGTTGACCTCGGAGGTGGGGCGGTTCCAGTTCTCGGTGGAGAAGGCGAAGAGCGTCACGAACTCGACGCCGGCGGAGTCGAGCGTCTGGAGGACACGTTGGAGGTTGTCGGCGCCCGCCCGGTGACCGGCGAGGCGCGGCAACCCCCGCTCGTTCGCCCACCGGCCGTTGCCGTCCATGATGATGGCGATATGCCTGGGGGCGCCGGGGTCTGCGTGAAGCGATGCGCTCCTCTCAGGTACGGCACGCGTCATAAGCGGCCTAGACCTCCATCAACTCGGCTTCCTTCTTGTTGCTGACCTCGTCCGCCCTGACGATATGCTCATCCGTGGTCTTCTGGAGCTGGTCCTGATCGCGGCGGAGCTCGTCCTGGGATATCTCCTTGTTCTTCTCGAGTCCCCGCAAGTGCTCGAGCGCGTCGCGGCGGACGTTGCGGATGGCGACGTGCGCTTCCTCCCTGAAACGGTGCAGCCGCTTGACCATCTCCTGCCGGCGCTCCTGGGTCATCATGGGGATGGGCAGGCGGATCACCGTGCCGTCGTTACTGGGCGTCATGCCGAGGTCGGCGCGCATCAGTTCCTTCTCGATGGCGCTGAGCGTCGAGCGGTCGAAAGGCTGCACGACGAGCAGGCGTGGGTCGGGCGCGTTGATGGTCGCTACCTGGTTAAGGGGCATCGCCGTGCCATACAACTCGACCCGGACAGAGTCGAGCATGGCGGCGTTGGCGCGCCCCGTGCGGATGGTGTCGGCCTCGTGTCGAAGGACCTCGACGGACTTGTCCATACGTTCCGCCGCGTCCTCCAGGATGAGTTGCACCTCTTCGTTCTCGTCAGCCATTGCGAGCCTCTCCGATCGTCTGCCGGTCAGACGGTAACCGGCTGCGCGCTCACCAGCGTGCCGACGTGCTCGCCGGCCAGGATGCGCTGGATGGAGCCCTGATTGAACACGTCGAACACGCGTATCGGCAAGTCGTTCTCCATGCAGAGTGAGAGCGCCGTGTAGTCCATCACCTCCAGTTGGCGGTTCAGGATCTCGATGTAGCTCACGTGTTCGAACTTCTGCGCATTCGGTTCGACGCTGGGGTCCGCGTCGTAGACGCCGTCCACGTTGTTCTTGGCCATCAGAAGCAGGTCGGCGCTCATCTCGACGGAGCGCAGGGCGGCCGTGGTGTCGGTGGTCATGTAGGGGCTGCCTGTGCCCGACGCGAAGATGACCACCCGCCCCTTCTCCAAGTGGCGGAGAGCGCGGCGGTAGATGTACGGCTCCGCAACAGTACGTATCTCCAGTGCGGACTGGGTGCGCGTCGTCACGCCGGCGCGCTCCAACGCATCCTGCATGGCGAGTGCGTTGATGAGCGTCGCGAGCATGCCCGCGTAGTCCGCCGTCGCCCGGTCCATACCCTGGCGCTCCGCCGCCGCGCCGCGCCAGATGTTCCCGCCACCGATGACCAGCGAGAGCTCGACGCCGAGTTCAATGGCCTGCTTCACTTCGCCGGCGAGGTAGGCCAGGACGGACCAGTCGATGCCGTCGGGCGAGCGTCCACGTAGCGATTCACCGCTCAGTTTGAGCACCACCCGCTGGTATGTGGAACGTCCGGCCATGGGCACGGCTCCTGTGCTACTGCCCGAGCCCGAACCGCGCGAACCGCCCGACCCGGATGTTCTCCCCCACCTTGGCTCGCACGTCCATGATCAGGTCGCCGATCGTCCTGCCCGGGTCTTTGATGAAGGACTGCTTGAGGAGGCAGACCTCTTCCGGCCGGCCCTCTTCATCCTCAGGGAGGTCTTCCTCATCCAGGTAGAGGGGGGCCATCGCGGCAACCTGCATGGCGATGTTGTGGGCGAGTTCGCGAAACTCCGGCGTCCTGCCCACGAAATCGGTCTCGCAGTTGAGTTCGACCATCGCACCGATGCGGCTGCCTGCGTGGATGTAGGAGTCGATAACGCCCTCGGCGGTGGCGCGGTCGGACTTGGAGGCCGCCTTGGCCAGACCCTTCTCGCGCAGGGCCTGCTCCGCCTGGTCGACATCGCCGTCTGCCGCTTCGAGCGCACGCTTGGAGTCCATGATGCCTGCCCCGGTGCGCTCGCGGAGCGTGCGGATCATCTCTGTGGAAACCTGCACTGGTTACCTCGCTTCTCTGCGGAGTGGGTTACTCTTCCCCTTCAGTCTGCTCAGCCTGCGTCACGTCCGCAGGTGGGATCTCATCCTCGGAAACGAGGGCGTCGTCTTCGGAGACGGTCTCTTCGTCTCCTTCGAGAATCTCTTCCGGTTCGATCGGTTCGTCCTCGACCTGGCTGAACCCGCCGCGCGACGCGAGCCACTCATTGTGGCCGGCCTGCGCAGAGCGCGCGATGTGGCCGGAGACGAGGCGGATGGAGCGTATGGCGTCGTCGTTGCCGGGGATGGGCCAGTCGATGCCGGTGGGGTCGCAGTCGGTGTCAACGAGGGCGATGATGGGGATGCCTGCCCGCTGCGCCTCGGCGACGGCGATGTTTTCACGGCCCACGTCCACGATGAAGAGCGCGCCGGGGAGCGAGGTCATGTCCTTGATGCCGCCGAGGTAGCGGTTCAGCTTCTCGATGGAGGCATCGAGCTTCAGGGCTTCCTTCTTGAGGAGCCGGTTGAACTCGCCGCGGGCCTTACGCTCTTCCAGGTTCACCAGGTGGTCGATACGCGTCTGGATGGTGGCGAAGTTCGTGATGGTGCCGCCGAGCCAGCGCTGGTTGATGTAGTACTGCCCTGCGCGGATGGCTTCTTCCTTGACGGACTCCTGCGCCTGCTTCTTCGTTCCCACCATGAGGATGCGCTTGCCTGTGGCGGCAACCTCGGTTGCGAACGCACACGCCTGCTCCAGCAGTTCCATCGTCTGCTGAAGGTCAACGATGTGGATCCCGTTCCGCTGGGCAAAAATAAAGCGCCGCATCCGGGGGTTCCACCTGTGTGTCTGATGACCGAAGTGGACGCCTGCCTCAAGCAGCGCTCGCATGCTGAGTGACTCGTCCCCCTGAGGCGCAACCTCACGAGGCGCGTCGGACTGTATCTGTACCATGGGACCTGCCTTTCTGTCGGTCTGAGAGATGTCCGCGGGGTTCGACGTTCCCCACGGCTACGCCGGAGCGCTGAGCGATTGTAGCACAGGGACACTCGTGGGCGCTCATGCGGACGAGATGGGTGAGGGCCCCCCGATTGCACCTCCGTCAGCATTATGCAAAGGTCTGCTCCGGACAGGAGGAACGATGACAGTGGACTACGCAAGCCTCATCCGGGCGATACCCGACTTCCCGCAGCCCGGGATCCTCTTCCGCGACATCACGCCGCTGCTGGGCGACGGCGAGGCGTTGCGCGCGGTGGTGCGGGACCTCGCCGCGCCGTTCCGAGAGCAACGCATCGACCGCGTCGCGGGGATCGAAGCCCGTGGGTTCCTCTTCGGCGCGCCCCTGGCTGTCGAGTTGGGCGCGGGGTTCGTTCCGATGCGGAAAGAGGGCAAGCTGCCTCACGAGACGTTCTCCGCACAGTATGAGTTGGAGTACGGCGACGCCGCCATAGAGTTGCACCAGGACGGCCTGCAGCCCGGCGACAACGTGCTGCTCGTGGACGATGTCCTCGCGACCGGGGGGACGATGGCGGCGGCGGTGGAACTCGTGCAGCAGACGGGAGCCAACGTCGCGGGCATCCTCACGCTCATCGAACTCACGGCGCTGAACGGCCGCGCGCGCCTGCCGGGTCATGAGGTGGTCGCGCTGGTCCGCTACTAGCGCCGTCCGCGATTTGACACGCGCAGAAGGGCACACGGACAATCCGCCCAAGTACGAGTGAGGAGCGAACTCATGCAGGACGTGGTCATCGTAAGCGGTGCGCGGACGCCCGTGGGGCGGTTCGGAGGCGCATTCAAGGACCTGCCGGCCTCCGACCTCGGCGCCGTCGCTATCAAGGCAGCCGTCGAGCGCGCGGGCATCAGCCCGGAGGACGTCGACGAGGTCATCATGGGCAACGTGCTCCAGGCCGACGAGACGGGCTACACCGCCCGCCGCGCGATGCTGAAGGCCGGGCTGCCGGACCACATCCCGGCGATGACCGTGAACCGGGCGTGCTCGTCCGGGCTCGAGGCGATCAACCTCGCCGTGCAGGCCATCGCTACCGGCGAGTCGGAGGTGGTCGTCGCGGGAGGCGCGGACAGCATGAGCCGCGTGCCATACCTCATGAAGGGCGTCCGGTTCGAGGGCCCGCGGATGGGCGACTACAGCGTCACGGACGGCCTCACGCTGGGCCTCACCTGCCCCATCTACGACTACCACATGGGCGTCACCGCGGAGAACGTTGCGACGCGCTTCGAGGTGAGTAGAGAGGCGCAGGACGAGATGGCTGTCGACAGCCACCAGCGCGCCGTCCACGCGCAGGCGGAAGGCTACTTCGACTCACAGATCGCGGCGGTGAGCGTCCCCCAGCGCCGCGGAGACCCTGTCGCCGTCACGCAGGACGAGCACCCCCGTGCGGACACGACGCTCGAAGGGCTGGCCAAGCTGCGTCCCGTCTTCAAGGAGGGCGGCACGGTGACGGCGGGCAACTCCGCCGGCATCAACGACGGCGCCGCGGCGGTGGTGGTGATGTCGCGGGAACGCGCGGAAGCCGGAGGGCTGACGCCGCGCCTGCGCTGGGTAGGTCGCGGCGTGTCGGGCGTCGACCCGTCGGTGATGGGCATCGGGCCGGTGCCATCCACGCGCAAAGTGCTGGAGAAGACCGGGATGGCGATAGCCGACATGGACCTTGTCGAGTTGAATGAGGCGTTCGCAGCACAAGCGCTCTACGTCATTCGCGAGCTGGAGATGGACTGGGAGCGGACGAACGTCAACGGGAGCGGCATCTCGCTCGGGCACCCGGTGGGAGCGACCGGTGCGATCATGACGGTGAAGCTCATGGAGGAGCTGACGCGCACGGACGGGCAGTTCGGCCTCGTGACGATGTGCGTCGGGGGTGGACAGGGTGTCTCGACGATATTCGAGCGGCTCAACTAGCGCCCGGTGGCGCAGAGCCGCTCCGAAGAGCCCCGCCTTGCGGAGCCAATGCCATCTGCCCCTTGACGGGGTTCCGCGCGCGTGCTAGTGTAATTCGGAATGAGTCAGATGCTGTTCACCGCGCCTGAGCATCAGAAGCCCCGAAACCCTTAAACCGCCTTAACCGAGGTCTAGCGTTGCATATCCGCTGGGCCTCTTTCCGTGTCTGTGCGAATCCGCAGGCCATGCGCTGCGAGGAGGTATCGAGCCAGCAATGACGTCGTTAATGCCCCGTGCCAACCGCGCCCCGATGCATCCAGTCAAGTCCTACGCACGTACCCACCAGGTACTGGAGCCTTCCAGCCTCGTGAACATCCAGATCGAGTCCTTCGAGGCGCTCAAGACACAGGGCATCCGCGAAGTACTCGACGAGATCAACCCGGTGCAGGACGTGACCGGCAACCGGTTCGAGTTGCGCTTCGGTGCGCACTCGTTCCGCGAGCCTCGGTACTCGGAAGAGGAGTGCCGCGCCCGGGAAGTCACCTACGAGGCGCCGCTCTACGTCACCGTCGAGCTCGAAGTGAAGGAGACCGGCGAGGTCAAGGAGCAGACGCTCTTCTTCGGGGACGTCCCGATGATGACCTCCACAGGCACGTTTGTCATCAACGGTGCGGAGCGCGTCGTGGTGAGCCAGTTGGTGCGCTCGCCGGGCGCCTACTTCACCCGGGTGCAGGACCCCAGCACCGGACGCAACGTCTCCTTCTCCAAGCTCATCCCCTACCGCGGCGCGTGGCTCGAGTTCGAGACCAGCCCGCGCGACGTCATCTCGGTGAAGATCGACCGGAAGCGCAAGCTGCCCGTGACCACGTTCCTCCGCGCCATCGGGTTCGCCGAGGACTCGGAGTTGCTCGAACTGTTCGCCGACGTGGACGACGACCCTGAGCACCCCTACATCCGCACGACACTCGAACGCGACACGGGAGTGCAGAACGAAGCGCAGGCGCTGATGGAGGTCTACCGCAGGCTCCGCCCCGGCGAGCCTCCCAGCGCAGAGAGCGCGCGCACGCTCCTGGACAACCTGTTCTTCAACCCGCGGCGCTACGACCTCGGCCGCGTCGGGCGCTACAAGATGAACCGCCGCACCGGCAAGGACGTGCCCCAGGAGAGCCGGACGCTCACCAAGGACGACATCATCGAGATGATCAAGATGATGATCCGCATCAACAACGGCGTGGCCAACCCGGACGACATCGACCACCTGGGGAACCGGCGCGTCCGCGCGGTGGGCGAACTCATTATGAACCAGCTGCGCGTCGGCCTGCTCCGCATGGAGCGCGTGGTCAAGGAGCGCATGACGATCCTCGACCAGGGCGAGGCCACGCCCAGCGCTCTCATCAACATCCGCCCTGTGGTCGCCGCGGTGCGCGAGTTCTTCGGAGGCTCGCAGCTGTCGCAGTTCATGGACCAGACGAACCCGCTGGCGGAGCTCACGCACAAGCGCCGTCTCTCCGCGCTGGGCCCCGGCGGACTCTCCCGCGAGCGCGCCGGTTTCGACGTTCGCGACGTGCACTACTCCCACTACGGGCGCATCTGCCCCATCGAGACGCCGGAAGGACCGAACATCGGTCTGCTCGGCTCTCTCGCCACCTACGCACGCCTCAACGACTACGGCTTCATCGAGACGCCCTACCGGAAAGTGCTGAAGGACATCTCCAGCAAAGACCCGGATATCCAAGGCCGTACCGTCACCGAAACGGTGACCGGCGACGACGGCAAGGCCATCGTCCGGGCGAACCACGCCGTCTCCGCAGCCGCCGCCAAGAAGCTTGCGGCACTTCCCGAACGCATGGTTGCCGTGCAGCCCTATGTGTCCGCCGACCCGGATGAGGTGGTCTACCTGCCCGCCGACGAGGAGGACAAGTTCGTCGTGGCACAGGCCAACTCCCCGATGGACGACAAGTTCCAGCTGCTCGGCGACCGCGTCGAGTGCCGGGTGTCCGAGGACTACCTGATGGAGCCGCCCGAGCGCGTCGACTACATGGACGTCGCGCCGATACAGATCGTCAGCGTCTCCACCGCGCTCATCCCGTTCCTGGAGCACGACGACGCGAACCGTGCGTTGATGGGCTCCAACATGCAGCGGCAGGCCGTTCCGCTCATCAAGCCGGACGCCCCGCTCGTCTGCACGGGCATGGAGGAGCGCATCGCGCGCGACTCCGGGCAGATGGTTCTCGCCAAAGCCTCCGGTACCGTCACCTCCGTGACAGGCGAGGTGGTCGTCGTCACGGACAACGAGGGCAGGGAACACACCCACGTGCTGCGGAAGTTCATCCGCTCCAACCAGGGCACCTGCCTCACGCAGCGCGCCATCGTCTCCGTCGGAGATGCTGTGGCGGAGGGCGACCCGCTCGCCGACAGCTCCTCCACCCAGGAGGGTGACCTTGCACTCGGCCAGAACGTGCTCTGCGCGTTCATGGCGATGGAAGGCTACAACTTCGAGGACGCCATCATCGTCTCCGAGAACCTCGTGCGCGATTCCAAGTTCACGTCCATCCACATCGAGCGCTACGAGGTTGAGTCGCGTGATACGAAACTCGGCCCGGGCGAGATCACGCGGGACATCCCCAGCGTGGGCGAGGATGCGCTCCACAATCTGGACGAGGAAGGCATCATCCGCATCGGCGCCGAGGTCGGCCCCGGTGACATCCTCGTCGGCAAGGTGACGCCCAAGGGCGAAACCGAGCTGACGGCGGAGGAGAAGCTGCTCCGCGCCATCTTCGGTGAGAAGGCGCGCGACGTGAAGGACACCTCCCTCCGCGTTCCCCACGGCGAACGCGGCAAGATCATCGACGTCCGGGTCATGTCCCGCGAGAACGGGGACGACCTCTCCCCCGGCGTGAACAAGCTCGTGCGCGTCTGGGTCGCTCAGACCCGCACCCTCTCCGAGGGCGACAAGATGGCCGGGCGTCACGGCAACAAGGGCGTCGTCTCCCGCATCATGCCGGTGGAGGATATGCCCTACCTGCCGGACGGCACCCCCGTCGACATCATCCTCAACCCCATCGGCGTACCTTCCCGCATGAACCTCGGGCAGGTATTGGAGACGCACCTGGGGCTGGCAGCCCACAAGCTGCGCTTTCGCGCGGCAACGCCCGTATTCGACGGCGCAACCGACGCAGACATCCGCGACGCGCTCGCCCGCGCATGGCTGCTGGAACGCGCCGGAGCGCTCGGGAGCGACCTCGATACCTCCGACGGCTATGAGCCGGACTGGGCGAAGGCCCGTGGATGGGTCGCTGAGCGTGGCTACGACGCCGACCGCGCGTTCGACGACAACGACCGGGATTCCAACTACGCCTCGTCGATAAGCCTTCGGCTCTGGCTGGACGACCTTGCGGAGACGTACGAGGAGGTAACGGGCACGAAAGTGGACCTCGGCGATGAGTCGTTCGACGACCTCTACCGCGAGGCGCTGCGCGTGGGGCGCGCGCTCAACGCCGCCGCCCCCGTGCTCGGCAAGTCGGTCCTGTACGACGGCCGCACCGGCGAGCCGTTCGACAACCCGGTAACGGTCGGTTACATCTACATGCTCAAACTCATTCACCTCGTAGAGGACAAGATCCACGCCCGGTCGACTGGTCCATACTCCCTCATCACGCAGCAGCCGCTGGGCGGCAAGGCGCAGTTCGGCGGGCAGCGCTTCGGAGAGATGGAGGTCTGGGCGCTGGAAGCATACAGCGCCGCCTACAACCTCCAGGAGATGCTCACGGTCAAGTCGGACGACGTCGTCGGACGCGTCAAGACCTACGAAGCTATCGTGAAAGGGGAGGAGGTCGTGCAACCCGGCGTGCCGGAGTCCTTCAACGTTTTGCTGAAGGAGTTGCAGAGCCTCGGCCTCGCCGTCGAACTTCGCTACGAAGAAGACCAGGGCGTCGTCTCCTCGCGGTTCACCTACACCGGCGAGGAGGAAGAGGAAGAGCTGGAGGCCGTCGCGCCGATCGCCATCGAACCCGTCGCGCCGTCGTGGGAAGCGGACTTCGCGCCGCTGGAAGAGCAGGACGGAGACGTGACCACCACCGTGCGCATCGACCTGGGCGCCTACGCCCGCAAGGCCTCGGAAGAAGAGAGCGAGAGCAACGCCGACTAGCAGCGCACGCGGTTCCGCCTCGTGAGCCCACCGCAACGATAGTCAGCGGGGAAGCAACCCGCAGGGGAGAGCAGCGAACATGCCGAACGCGACAGACTTCAACGCCATCCGTATCTCACTCGCGTCGCCGGAGCAGGTCAAGCAATGGTCTTACGGCGAGGTGCTCAAGCCGGAGACCATCAACTACCGCACGCTCCGTCCCGAGAAGGACGGCCTCTTCTGCGAGCGCATCTTCGGTCCGACGAAGGACTGGGAGTGCTACTGCGGCAAGTACAAGAAGATCCGGTACCGGGGCGTGATCTGCGACCGGTGCGGCGTGGAAGTCGCCCGCGCCAAGGTGCGCCGGGAGCGCATGGGGCACATCGCGCTGGCTGCGCCCGTCGCCCATATCTGGTTCGCCAAGGGCATCCCCAGCAGGCTTGGCCTGCTGCTTGACGTCTCTCCCCGTAACCTGGAACGCGTCCTCTACTTCGCGCAGTACATCGTGACCCGGGTGGACCCCCTGCTGCAGACGCGGCGCACCGAGGAGTTGCAGCTCGAACACGACGAGAAGCGGGAGACCCTCGAGCAGCAGATGAACGAGCGCATCGCCACGCTCCAGGGCGAGCTGGAGTCCCTCACAGGTTCCGGATCGGAGGAAGACGAGGCGAAGCGGACGACGCTGAATGAGCAGCTGACCGCGCTCATGAACGCCCGAGACGAACAGATCGCCGAACTCGCGCAGGACCTCGCCAAAGAGACCGGCGAGGTGGAGAGCCTCAAGCCCTTGATGCTGCTCACGGAGAGCCGCCACCGCGAACTCTCCGACAAGTACGGCGACGTCTTCCGCGCAGGCATGGGCGCGGAGGCCATCCTCGACATCCTGCGATCGCTCGACCTGCAGGAGGAGATGCAACACCTGAAGGAAGAGGTGCGCACGACCTCCGGCCAGCGCCGGAAGAAGGCCGTCAAGCGCATCCAGGTTATCGAGGCGTTCCACAGCAGTGGCAACAAGCCGGAGTGGATGATCATGACCGCGCTCCCGGTGCTGCCGCCCGACCTGCGCCCCATGGTGCAGTTGGACGGCGGACGGTTCGCCACGAGCGACCTGAACGACCTCTACCGCCGGGTCATCAACCGGAACAACCGCCTGAAGAGGCTGTTGGACCTCGGCGCTCCCGCCATCATCATCCGGAACGAGAAGCGGATGCTCCAGGAGGCCGTCGACGACCTGATCGACAACGGTCGGCGGGGCCGGGCGATCGTCGGCAGCCACAACCACCAGCTCAAGAGCCTCTCAGACCTGCTGCGCGGCAAGCAGGGGCGCTTCCGCCAGAACCTGCTGGGCAAGCGCGTGGACTACGGCGGGCGCTCCGTTATCGTCGTCGGGCCGTCCCTCCGGCTCCACGAATGCGGCCTGCCGAAGAAGATGGCGCTGGAGCTCTTCAAGCCGTTCGTCATGAACCGGCTCGTCATGCAGGGCATGGCGCACAACATCAAGAGCGCGAAGCGCATGGTCGAGCGCGCCCGCCCCGAGGTCTGGGACATCCTCGAGGAGGTCATCCAGACCCGCCCCGTCATGCTGAACCGCGCGCCCACCCTTCACCGGCTGGGCATACAGGCGTTCATGCCCACGCTCGTCGAGGGCAGCGCTATCCAGTTGCACCCGCTCGTCTGCGCCGCCTTCAACGCCGACTTCGACGGCGACCAGATGGCCGTGCACGTTCCGCTCTCGCGCGAAGCGGTGCAGGAAGCCCGCAACGTGATGCTGAGCACGCACAACATGCTCTCTCCCAGCTCCGGTGAGCCGCTCGTTGCGCCCACGTACGAGATCGTCCTGGGTTGCTACTACCTCACGCAGACGAAGCCTGGCGCGAAGGGTGAAGGCGGGCGTTACCGCGACTTCGACGACGTGCTCATGGCTTACGACGCGGGGATACTGGAACTGCACTCCACGATCTCCGTGCACGCCCCCGGCGAAGGGGACACGTGGATAGAGACGACCCCGGGCCGCATCATCTTCAACGAGGTGCTCCCCGAGGAGTTGCGCCGCTACGACGTACTGATGGACAAGAAGGCGCTCCGCGACCTCGTTTCGGAGGTCTACCGCCTCACCGGCAACGCGATCACCTCCGAGGTGCTGGACCGGATCAAGCAGATCGGCTTCCACTACGCCACCGTCTCCGGCACGACCATCGGCATCACGGACATCCAGGTGCCGCCGGAGAAGGCGGACATCATCGCCGAGGCGGACAAAGAGGTGGAACTGCTGGAAGAACAGTATGAGATGGGCCTCATCACTGAGCGTGAGAAGCACGTCCGGGCGGTCAACACCTGGCAGCGCGTCTCCGGCAGGATGGATGAGGTCATCCAGCAGCACCTGCCCGAGTTCGGCGGCATCTACGCCATGGCTCACTCGGGCGCGCGGGGTAACGAAGCCCAGATCAAGCAGATGGCCGCCATGCGCGGACTGATGAGCAACCCGCGCGGAGACATCATCGAACTGCCCATCAAGTCCAGCTTCCGCGAGGGCCTGAGCGTGCTGGAGTACTTCATCTCCACCCACGGCGCTCGCAAGGGTCTCGCGGACACCGCCCTGCGCACCGCCGACTCCGGCTACCTCACGCGCCGTCTCATCGACGTTGCCCAGGAGGTCATCGTGCTGGAGGAGGACTGCGGGACCGACCGTGGCGTCCTCATCCACGCCCACGCCTCCGAAGAAGATGTGATGATCGCTCCGCTGAGCGAGCGCATCACCGGACGCGTCGCCGCGGGCCCCATCGCCCACCCGGGCACGGGCGAGGTGATCGTGGACGCGGCTGAGATGATCGAGGAGCCGCAGGCCGCAGCCGTCGAGGCTGCCGGGATAACCGAACTGCGTGTCCGAAGCCCGCTCACCTGCGAGGCGCCGCGCGGCATCTGCCAGCAGTGCTACGGACGCAGCCCCGCGACGGGTCAGCTCGTCCTCCTGGGCGACGCCGTCGGCATCATCGCGGCGCAGTCCATCGGCGAGCCGGGCACACAGCTCACCATGCGGACGTTCCACACGGGCGGTATCGCCGGCAAGGACATCACCTCCGGTCTGCCCCGTGTCGAGGAGCTGTTCGAGGCGCGTTCGCCGAAGGGCAAGGCGCGCATCGCCGAGATCGACGGCGACGTGCTGGTGTTCGAGAACGGCCAGCTCATCGGCGAATACGAGTCGGACGACGCTCCGCAGGTGCTCGTTCCTCCCGTCTCATTCGTGCCCTGCGTCCGTGTCGTGAGCCACATGCCGTTCACGGACAGCTACGCCATCACCGGCACGCACACGCTCGCCGTCAAGGACGGTCAGCGCGTCAAGGCAGGCGAGGTCGTCGCCGAACCCGCAGCGGACGCCGCCGGGGCCGGCAACTCATCCGAGGCAGTTGCGCCTGTCGCACTGCTCGCCCGCGTCTCGGGCGCCGTCCGCGTCGTGGACGGGGGCATCGAGATAGACGCGTTCGAGACGGAGGTGCGCGACCACCAGGTGGACGCCACCGACCAGCGCCTCGTCCGCACCGGCGACGCCGTCCTCGCGGGCCAGAAGCTCACCAGCGGCGTCAAGGACCCGCACGACATCCTCCGCATCGAGGGCATGGAAGCCACGCAGAGCTACCTGGTCGAGCAGGTGCAGACCGTGTACCGCAACCAGGGCGTGTCGATCAACGACAAGCACATCGAGACCATCATCAGCCAGATGCTGCGCTGGGTGCGCGTCGACAACATCGGCGACACGGAGCTGCTCCCCAACCAGCTGATCGACCGCGCGCGCTTCCAGAGCGTGAACGAGCGCGTCATCGCCGAGGGCGGTGAGCCCGCCACCAGCAAGCCGGAACTCCGGGGTGTGACCCGTGCGTCACTCAACACGGACAGCTTCCTCGCCAAGGCGTCGTTCCAGGAGACGGCCCGCGTCCTCACCGAGGCGGCGATGTCCGGCGAGGTGGACTACCTGCGCGGACTCAAGGAGAACGTCATCATCGGACGGCTCATCCCCGCCCGCCTCGATGTATCCCCTGAGGGGCGCAGCCTCCTCGGCATCCCCGAGATCCTGCCGTCCGCCGAGGGCGACAGCGACGACTTCGAGGCCATCATGGGCCTCATGGGTGAAGTGCCCGGCATGGACGACTTCGAGGACGAGAACGGGCACGCGCCGCACGCCGCGGTGGATGTGGACTTCTCCCTGGACGACGATGACGAGGGCGATGACGACGACCTCTTCCTCGACGACGACGATGATGACGAGGACCTCGACGAGCCTGCGAACGCGGCCTCCGCTTCGACCGAAGAGGACGAAGAAGAGGAAGAGGAGGCAGGCAACTCGGACGTCGATGACGATGAGATCGGGGTTGCTGACCCCGAGGACGCTCTCCTGGTCGAAGAGGAGGACGACGACAACGCGGAGGAATAGCCTGCGGAACGGGACTCAGCTGCACGGAAGGGCGCCCGGGTGGGCGCCCTTCTGCTGACTACGAGTACCAGGGCAGCATCGGCTCGACCGCCAGTGTGACGAACACGAGCGCGAGGTAGAGCAGCGAGTACTTGTACGCCGCGAGCGTGTCGCGGGAGTCTCCTCCGCCGAGCAAGGGCCACGACATGCGCAGCCAGACCGCGCTCAGCAGCGTCGTCACGAGCGCGAACGTCAGTCCGCCGTAGCCCGCGGCGAGCGGCAGCCAGGCCATCGCGGCCAGCAACGCGACGTACAGCAGCACCTGCCGGGCGGTGTCGCGCCGCTCCGCCACCGCCGCCAGCATCGGCACGTTCGCGGCAGCGTAGTCGTCCCGCAGCAGCATGGAGAGCGTCCAGAAGTGGGGCGGCGTCCAGAAGAAGATGAAAGCGAACATGTAGAGACCGAGCGCTGTGAACTCGCCCGAAACCGCTGCCGCTCCGATGAGCGGCGGGAACGCTCCCGCGGCGCCGCCGATGACGATGTTGTTCCACGAACGCCGCTTGAGCAGCATCGTGTAGACCAGCACGTAGACCGCCGCGGCCGCGAAGGTGAGGGCTGCCGCCAGCGGGTTCGCTCCCGCTGCCATGAGAGCCGTGGCTGCGGCCACCAGCACCACTCCGACGAGCGCGGCGTTCCGCGCGCTGATCTGCTGCGCGGGCACCGGCCGTACCCGTGTACGGCGCATCACGGTGTCTATGTCTGCGTCCAGGCTCTGGTTGATGGCGTTGGCGCCGCCCGCGGCGAGCGCTCCCGCGACAACGACGGTGAGCAACACGAGCGCGTCCGGCGAACCCGCTGCCGCCTTCCATGCCCCTGCCGCTCCCGTGACCACGAGCAGCAGCACGATGCGCGGTTTGCAGAGCGCCGTCACCTGGCGGAGGAACGCCATCAGCGCGTCCGTCCGAGGAGCGCGAAACTGAACTGCGCCACGACGGCCCACCAGACGGCTGCGGCCAGCCCGAGGTGCGTGATGCGCAGCTCCTGCGGCAGCCGGAGCCAGACCGCGCTCACGCCCACTGTGAACTGCGCCGCCGCCAGCAGCGCGGCGATCACGCTCACGTAGAACGCCCAGCCCCCGATGCGGCGCGCCTGCCACGCCGTCCATATCAGCGCCAGCAGCAACGCCGTCGCCGCTACGCGGTGAACGAGATGCACCCACGCGGCCTCCGTGCCGCTGCGCGAATCGCACAACGGCAGGCCGGGGCATCCGGCGCTGTGACCGGTGCCCACGATCGTCCCTCCGGCGAGCACGACGAACGCCGCCGCGATGACGAGCGCCCGCCATCGCCTGACGTCCGGGGGCGGCGAGAAGCGCACGTCGAGCGCTCGCGCCGCGCCTCCGGTGAGCAGCGCAAGGGTGAGCAGGGAGAACGTCAGGTGCGCCAGCCGCACCATGCTGTGCAGTTCGGTGAGCACGGTGATGCCCCCGAGCACAGCCTGCACGAGGATCGCCACGAGCGCCCAGACCAGCAATCGCGAGGTGAGCCGGTCGTGCGCGCGGGCGCGGAAAGCGAAAGCGGCAGAGGCCGCCACGAGCAGCATCGTGACGCCTGCGTAGACGCGATGGCCGAACTCGATGGCGGTCGCGCCTTCGATCTCCGGGACGAGCACGCCCTCGCAGAGGGGCCAGTCGGGGCAGCCGAGGCCGGAGCCGGAGACGCGCACCCACGAGCCGTACGCGATGAGGCCCAGCGTAAGCACGGACGCCGCGAGAGCTAGCCACCCGGCGCGGCGGACGTCCACCGCGCGTACTCCCTGCGCCGCCATCCGCCTACGCCACCCCGTACGACATGACGGCCAGGACGGCGATGAGTCCCACGGGCAGCAACGTCCAGACGACCTCGGCGGCGCGAGTGCCCAGGATGCCGCGCGAGGCGTCCTGCCGCACGCGCATGCGCAGCGCCGTGACGACGATGGCCGCTTCGGCCAGCGCCATGAGGCTGACGACTATCCAGAATCCTGCGTGGGGTGTCATGTGCAGCGGTACGAGAGCACGCGGGCGGTCCTCCCCGCCCCGGCGCGCCTCCTCTATGGTAGCGTAAGCGGGCTGTCGCCGCCACGTTCCCCGAGTGACGAGCGGCGGTCCAACGAGGAGGTGGAAGATGGCGATACGCGAGGAAGAGCTCGACCTGCCGGTGGACGAGGGGGAGATGGCCGTCTTCCTCTACGAGCCGGAGGACGCCGGGCCGCTGCCGTCCATCATCATGGTGCACGACGCCGTCGGCCTGACCGTCGAGGCGCGTGAGCAGGCGAGGTGGCTCGCCGGACACGGCTACACCGTCGCCGCGCTGGACGTCTTCCACCGCGCGGGACGGCTCCTGACACTGCCCGCGCTCGGCGGCGGGCCCGACGCCACGCCCCGCATCCGCGCAGGGATGACGAACGACGGCCACTGCGCGGACATCACGCGCCTCGCCGCCTTCCTGCGCGAGCGCCCCGCCAGCGACGGACGGGTCGGGCTCACCGGGTTCTGTCTCGGCGGGCGCATCTCGTTCCTCGGCGCGACGTTGGGCGGCGTCGTGGACGCGACCGTGGCGTTCTACCCCACGCGCCTGCTGGAGTCCGACCCCGCGATACCCGGCTCGCCGTGGCCGGTGCACGGGGCGGGGAACGTCACGAACCCGCTGCTGATGTTCTTCCCCGCGCTGGACGGCTTCAATCCGTACTCGAACGTCGAGGCGATCAAGGCCGCGTTCCCGGATACGGCGGACCACGTCCGGGCCGTGTGGGTCGAGGACGCCGACCACGCATTCGCGCAGCCCGAGAGCGGCGCGTACCACCCGGAGCGCGCCGCCGGGGCGTGGGAGGAGGCGCTCGCGTTCTTCGACCGGCACCTCCGGCAGGTATAATCGCGCTCCGCCCACTACCGCACTCCCGCCACTTCCGTCATTCCCGCGAAGGCGGGAACAAGCCCCCTGTCGTGCGGAGGCGGAGCGACCGAACAGCGCTTATCAGCGCATCCGAGCACGAAGGAGCACTCGCATGGACACGATAGAGCAGGTTGTCGACATCGAGACGGCGGACGGAGCAATGGCAACGCCGACGTCGCGCCCGGCTGACGGCGGAAGGCGCCCGGGGGTCGTCGTCATCATGGAGGCGTTCGGCGTGAACCCCAACATCGAGGGCATCGTGCAGCGGTTCGCGAGCGAGGGGTACGTGGCCGCCGCGCCGGACCTCTTCCACCGCTCCGGGCGGCTGCGCTACGCCCCCTACGACAAGCTGCAGGAGATGCGCGAGGACCTGCGCTCCGGTGGCTTCGGCGACGCCTCCATCGACATGGACGTGCAGGCCGCGATCGACTACCTGCGCAGCGACCCGAACGTCGGCGCGATAGGCATCGTCGGCTTCTGCCTCGGCGGGCGCGTCACGATGCAGTCGGCGATACGCGCGAGCGGGCTGTCGGCGGCTGCCGTCTACTACGGCGGCTTCATGTTCCCCGGCGACGACCAGCCTGACGCGTTCCATGCGCTGCGCGAGGCCGCGGCGCTCTCGGTCCCGGTGATGGGCTTCTTCGGCGAGGACGACCAGAACCCGACGCCGGAGCAGGCGAAGGCGCTGGACGAGCATCTCACGGCCCTCGGCAAGGAGCACACGTTCACCTACTACGCGGGCGCGGGGCACGGTTTCTTCTGCGACGACCGCGCCAGCCACAACGCGGAGGCTGCCGCCGACGCGTGGGCGAAGACGCTCGCATTCTTCGGCGAACGCCTGCGCTGAGAGAGATAAAGGAGACACCCCATGGCCGACGCGTATGACGTCATCATCATCGGAGGCGGGTCCGCCGGCGAGAATGTCGCCGGACGCACCGCGCCCGCGGGACTGAGCACCGCCATCGTCGAAGCGGAACTGGTCGGCGGCGAGTGCTCGTACTGGGCGTGCATGCCGAGCAAGGCGCTGCTTCGCCCCGGCGAGGCGCTCGCCGCGGCGAAGCGCGTGCCCGCCGTGCGTGACGCCGTCACCGGCAGCGTGGACGCCGCCCGCGCGATGCGCGCCCGCGACGCGTTCGCGAGCCACTGGAGCGACGCCGGACAGGAGCAGTGGGTCGCTTCCGTGGGAGCGACGCTCATCCGCGGCTGGGGGCGGCTCGACGGCGAGAAGCGCGTCGTCGTGGAGATGGCCGACGGCAGCGGCAGCGTCGAGCTGGAGGCGAACAAGGCCGTGGTGCTCGCGACGGGCTCGGTCGCGTTCGTGCCGCCCATCGAGGGGCTGGTCGAGGCCGAACCGTGGACGAGCCGCGAGGTCACGTCGGCGAAGAGCGTGCCGGAGAGCCTCATCATCATCGGCGGGGGCGTCGTCGGGCTCGAGATGGCGCAGGCGTGGAAGTCGCTCGGCACGACCGAGGTGACGGTGCTGGAGCGCAGGACGCCCGGGGACACGCCGCTGTTCGAGCCGTTCGCGCTGCGTGCGGTCGTCGACTCGCTGGAGGCGCAGGGCGTCGTCTTCCGGTTCGGGTGCGTCGTGGCTGCGGCGGCCCGGACGGACGACGGCGTGAGCGTGACGATGGACAACGACGAGACGCTGTACGCGCAGGAACTGCTCGTGGCGGCGGGGCGCACCGGCGTCGTGGAGGGCGTCGGGCTGGAGACGGTCGGCGTCGACGCGCAGCGGTACGTGCGGGTGAACGACCACTTGCAGGTGGAGGGCGTGGACGGCGGCTGGCTGTACGCGGTGGGCGACGTGAACGGGCGGGCGCTGCTGACGCACCAGGGCAAGTACCAGGCGCGGCAGGCGGGCGACCACATCCGCGGGCTCGACGCCTCCGCCTGGGCGGACAACGGCATGGTGCCCGCGGTAGTGTTCACCGACCCGCAGATCGGCAGCGTGGGGCTGACGGAGCGCGCAGCGCGCGAGCGCGGCCTGAACATCCGCGCCATCGAGATGGGCTGGCCGGTCGCCGCCGCACCGCTGCACGGCGAGCACTTCACCGGCGGCGTCAAGTTCATCGTGGACGAGGACCGGCGCGTGCTCGTCGGCGCGACGTTCGCGGGGCCGGAGGTCGGCGAGCTGACGCACGCGGCGACCATCGCCATCGTGGGCGAGGTGACGCTCGACCGCCTCTGGCACGCCACGCCGTCGTTCCCCACCCTCAGCGAGGTGTGGCTCCGCTTCCTGGAGACGTACGGCCTGTAAGCGAGGGACCGCACGATCAAGAATGCCAACGTCCTCGAATTCTGGCACTCTTGATGGGCACCTTACGAGTGAACCGGCCACGCCGTTTGGCATCCTTGAGATTCTTGATCGGCGCGTTTCCATGGCCGTGGCCTGCTTCCCGGACGCCGGAGCATCAAGAGTGTCAAGAGTGCCAGTGTTTTCAAAAGTTGGGGGCTCACCGGCGGCTCATTCCGTTGCATCGTGTCTCATCGCGCCGGCGGCTGGCTGCGGGAACGGTCATCCACCCAGCGTAGCGGACGCAGGTGCGACCGCGAAAGTGGCGGGTGTCAGCAAGTCGGCTGTCATGAGGTGGAAGGACGGAGGCTACGGTAGTTGCGCAAGCGCACAAGATGGCTGACAATCGGCAATGTGAGTGACGCCGAGCTCATAGGCCAGCGAATCAAGCGTGAGCGGCTAACGCGCAATATGACGCAGCGCGACCTCGCCAATGAGGTTAGCGTCGGTACTCCACATATCTCGAAGATTGAAGCAGGCCGCGAGAGCCCGAGCGATGATCTTCTCCGGAAGATTGCGGAGGTGTTCGCCTGCGATGCTGACGAACTGCTGCTGGCAGCCAGGCGGGTTCCCCCGGATCTGATGGAGAAGCTCGCTGCTAACCCACAGATGTCTCTGCAGCACTTGCGGCAGTGGGAGGATCTCGGAATCTGATGCCTCGTACAACATACCCTCGATCCAATCATCAGCACTCCGTGATGGCAAGCAAGGTTCTGACGCGGTACGCGTCGGTGGTGGGAGCCCCAGTGACTCTGCCAGTGCCCATTGAATTGATTATCGAGAAGACTTTCGGGTTGGAGATCCTGTGGGATGAGATACCGGATCCTCCTGGAGTCATCATCCTCGGTGCGTTGGCGCCGCGTGACCGACGAATTGTGCTGAATTCACGGCACGAGGATATGTTTGAGACGTGGGTTGGACCAGAGCGTTTCACTCTTGCCCACGAGTTAGCGCACTGGATATACGACGCCAATGACCCCAATCAGATTGAGATGGACCTCGGCATGTCCCTAGAGGAGCAATACTGCTACTACCGCGGAACTACAGAGCTCTCGGAGACTCTTCGGATCCGCGAGGTGAACGCCAACAAACTTGCTGCGCACCTGCTACTCCCGGAGGATTTGGTCCGTGGCGCGAACATCCCTGAGGTGCTCGCAGACTTGCCTGGAGCAGCCGAGAAGTGGCAGGTCTCGCGCATGACGCTGCGAATTCGCCTCCAAGACCTAGGCCTACTCTCCTAGGCATCGCCCAACCTCAAATACACCAAAGGGGGTACTTGCGCAACTCTGCAAGCCTTTGTATAGTGCTGTTGCGCAATGCCGCAACTCTGGTGATAGGAGAACACAGGACATGGCTGATCGACGGGTGACCAGTACCGGTAAGGACAGGGACGGTGACATCACCGCGCTGTGTGGCTCGTGGGGGCGTACGCCCAAGAGCGTCGCAATCATAGAGATCGAAGGCAGGCTTCATACCTACTTCGTGCAGGACCGCCTCGGTCGGAGAGCGGACGTTCACGTGGTTACCGGGCCCAGGGGTAAGTATCTGCGGACAGATCCCAATTCCTCCTGCTCAGACAATCTGGACAGCCTGCCGAATTGCTGACGTGAACTCCCGCCCGATAACCCTACAGGAAGGAGATGATACCCATGGCTGACAGACGAGCTGGCCGAGCTGGCCCCCACGTCCCTAGCAAGGGAGGGGCCCAACCTCGGGCGCGCAACAACGACGGCTCTTGGCGAAAGAAGCGCTCTGACGCTGGGAAACCCCGGAAGAAGTAACTCCGGTGGTCTGGGCCGCCCCTTCGCTGCAAGGGGGCGGCCCAGACTGCAAACGGGGAACGCGATTCTCTCGGATAATACAACGCGGTGGTTGTAACGTCGGACAAGGAGATGGACATGGTAAACACCGTACGGATAATCACAGGGATCGGCGCAGCAAGTGGTATGGGGCTGTGGGCTATAGGAATACATCGGTTTGACGAGATAACCGCTCTTCTCATCTTTCTGTTCTTGGCTTTCTCGATATTGCCACCTGCGTTCAAGACGAACAGATACAGCGGACATGGCCGGAGTAGCCGACGCAGCCGGAGTGGTCGACACAGATAGGCAACGCCTAAAACCCTACCGGTGAGGTGCCTTATGCTAGGAGAGAGCGGACAGACTGCCACTATGCTGCCGAGCGACTACCTGCGCAAAGGGTTCTGCAATGGCCTGTTCAGTGCGGAGGATGCGTCGGGGCGTTGGTGCTACCCTGATGCTCACGCAGCGCGTTACAGCATTGATGGGGCCGTGAGTACTTATCTGGAGTCCGTGTACGACGCAGATTCCGAAGAGTTCTCGGTAGCCAATATGCTATGGCTGGTTGGCATCCACCGCGAAGTGGAGAGCGTGTTCCCTGAGTGGCTTTCCAGCTGGCACCGCGAGGTCAGGCCAGAAGAGTGCTGTTTCCATCCACTGGATATGGTTCTGTCCTTCGGGAACGACCATGGCCAAGCAGACTGCGTGCGTATCCTCCAGGGTGTCGAACGGCAATCCACAATGTCGGCCATCAGGCAGAACACGCCGAACGACTACACTATAGATGCTGGCGCAAGTTCGGGAACAAGGGCTTCCCTGCTGCCGTCCGTTGGATGATTTCCAAGGCCACTGCCTCGCTTGCGGCTCGTCGCTGTGACGTATCGGAGGGTTTCACGGGGACAGCACATTTCATCAGCCATTGCGGGTTGGCATCATGCATAGCGTCAAGCGGTGCACGAGAGAGCACAACTGCGTCCCTTTTCTTTTCGGCTACACCGGGTAGCAGGCCGGGGTCTGCGTATCCGATCCCCCGATCCCCTAGAATGAATATCGTCGGTGCCTTCCAGAGGGTCGGAGAATCTCCAAGTGTATTGATTAGCCGTATCGCGCTTCTTTGCTTGGTGAACGAACTTTTCACTGATATCTGCGCGTCTCCAACCATGATATCTTCTTCGTCTGCTTCTAGTCCTCTTGACTTGGCGGATATACCTACGCCACGCATGGCAGCCGCAACTATACGTTCAACAGTCCCACCAACGATAAAGCGATTCTCGCGTATGGTAGGGTCATATTCACTTATCAATAGGGCGATTGCCGACAGCATCTCATCTAGCAAAGCTGGGTTGTTATCAAGGCCATTACGGAATGTCTGATAGATGGCTTGCTGTTGTGTGAAGTTCGATGAAACCATAGCCTTCATCTAGTCAATGGAGCTTTGCCGAACCGAGCTACTAACTGTTGCTCGCGCAAGCGTAGAGGCTGAACAGCACGTTTGGCAGCGTAGCCGATGTATTCACTCTCTGTGTCATAGCCCACCGTGTGTCTCCCCAAAGCGACGGCGACCTTGGTTGTCTGCCCCGAACCCACGAACGGATCGAGGACAGTATCTCCCGCGTACGAGTACATCCTGATGAGTCTGTACGGTATCTCTTCAGGAAAGGGGCACGGGTGATCAATGGTCCGCGGAGGGACGGGGGCTATATGCCATACGTTATTGGCGATGTCCATCTTGAAGACGTCGTCAATCTCGAATCTGCTGACCTCCTTGTGCCCGTTCGCTTGACGGTACAGGGGTAGGCCAGACTTTCGGAAAACGAGGATATATTCAGTCATTATGTTCGGGTAATAGTAGCCAGGGTAAGGTTTCTGGATGGTTACCCCTGCGCGCTTCACCCCAGCAGTCGTCTTGTGCCAGATGATGTCTTGGTGGAACTCCCACCCCAGCGACACCATGCGCGTCGATACGTCAAAGGGCACAGGTACGTGGCGGCCATTCAGAAGGACCGTGCCGATCACGATGGCGCAAAAGCCACCCGGCTTCGTAACGCGGTACACCTCTGAGAAGACCCGTTCAAGCAGGGCGAGGTACTCCGGGTACCCGTCGAACCCGTTGCTGTAGGCGCGGGTGCGGTACCACTCGTCTCCAGCCCCGTTGACGTGTATGTCGTAGTCGATGGCATTCCAGTAGGGGGGAGAGGTCACCGTCAGGGTGACTGCCCCGTCGGTCAGTTCCGGCATGTGTTCGCTGCTGTGGCAATGGAACGCTGGTTCCATCGGTGCTTCACCCCCGTCCGATGCCAACGCCTCGTAGACCAACTGCACACCCTCCAACGTACGTGCCCCTTTATACACCATCTCGGCAACCCCTGCGCGCCCTTGTAAGAAGATTCTCCTCACACGGTAGCGAGGACAAGGGGCAATCGCGCTACCCCCGGATGTCACACCCTGAGTGGACTCAGGGGCTGCGAGGTTGCGCGCTAAAGCGCGGACCTCCGCAGGAACGGCGGGAGTGTGACACGCGCCCCTTTCGCGGTCGCGCCCCGACCTCGTACGCTGGTCGGTGTACGGCGTACCCCCAGCGGGCGGCGTTGGCGGGCCTGTCCCGGCGCGGAGCCGGGCCGTAGGAGTGGAATGTCCCTTAATGTCCCCAAATGTCACCCCCGGGACGACAGCGCCGCGCGGTCCACGCCTGCGTTGGGGGCATGGAGAGGAGGCGCGGGAAGGACAACTCAGGACACGGGTCCACGGAAGGCGTATCGGATTGCACCCGGCATGACAGGTCCGGTACCAGGGCCGAACCGCAGGTGTGGTTTGGGACTGAATGAGACCGAATGAGACCGGCAGAAAACGAGCGGGGCGCACCGAGAGATTCCTCGACTCCGCTGCGCTCCGCTCGGAATGACACAGGCTCCCTGTTGCCGCGCGGAGCGGGGCGCGTAAACTGCCCGCATGACGTACACGGACATCCTCTACGAGAAGAGCGGCGGCATCGCGACCATCACGATCGACCGTCCGCAGGTGCGCAACGCGTTCCGCCCGCTGACGGTCGACGAGATGATCGAGGCGTTCCAGGACGCGTGGGAGGACGACGACGTCGGCGTGGTCATCCTGACGGGCGCGGGCGACAAGGCGTTCTCGAGCGGCGGCGACCAGAAGGTGCGCGGCAAGGACGGCTATCAGGACGGCACCGGCCACACGAAGCTCCGCATCACGGAGCTGCACACGGTCATCCGCATGATCCCCAAGCCGGTCATCGCCGCGGTCAACGGGTTCGCCATCGGCGGCGGGCACGTGCTGCACGTCATCTGCGACCTCTCGCTGGCGTCGGAGAACGCGATATTCGGGCAGTCGGGGCCGCGCGTGGGGAGTTTCGACGCCGGATTCGGGACGGTGTTCCTCGCGCGCATCGTGGGCGAGAAGAAGGCGCGGGAGATCTGGTACCTCTGCCGCCAGTACTCGGCGCAGGAAGCGCTGGAGATGGGGCTGGTGAACAAGGTGGTGCCGCAGGAGCAGCTGATGGCGAAGGCGCGGGAGTGGGCGGAGCGCATCCTGGAGATGAGCCCGACGGCGCTGCGGTTCCTGAAGGCGTCGTTCAACCAGGACACGGACTGGGCGTACGGGCTGCAGCAGATGGCGCACGGCGCGGTGCAGATGTTCTACAACACGGACGAGGCGGAGGAGGGCGTGCGCGCCTTCAACGAGAAGCGTCCGCCGGACTTCAGCGCGTACCGCAAGCAGAACTGGTGAGCATGACCGCCACGCCTGCGCCGCAATCGAAGCTCGTCTCCTGGTTCTGGGCGACGCGGCCGTTCTCACTGTCGGCGTCGGTCGCGCCGGTGCTGGTGGGGACGGCGCTCGCGGCGACGGTGGGCGCGCTCGACTGGCTGCTGTTCGCGCTCGCGCTGACGGGGTCGGTCGCTATCCAGATCGGCACGAACCTGACGGACGAGTACTCGGACCACCGGAAGTCGGGCAGCGAGGGGAAGTTCCTCGCGCCGCACAAGGTCATCCAGCGCGGCCTGCTCTCGGAGCGGGCGGTGGCGCTGGGGATGGTCGCCGCGTTCGGCTACGGCGTCGTTGCGGGGCTGATCATCGTCGCGCACGTGGGCTGGCCGATCCTCGCGGTGGGGCTGGCGAGCGTCGCGGCGGCGTACCTGTACGCGGGCGGGCCGAAGCCGCTGGGGACGCTGGGGCTCGGCGAGCCGGTGGTGTTCGTGTTCATGGGGCCGCTGATGGTGATGGCGTCGTACTACGTGCAGCAGGAGGCGCTCACGTGGGCGTCGTTCTACGTCTCGCTGCCCGTCGCGTTCATCGTGACGGCCATCCTCGTCGTGAACAACATCCGCGACGTGGAGGAGGACCGGGAGGCGGGGAAGCGGAGCCTCGCCACGGCTGCCGGAACGCGGGCGGCGACGTGGACGTACGCGGCGCTCCTGGCGGGGGCGTACCTGAGCATCGCGGGCGCTGCGCTCGGCGGGGCCGTGAGCCCCTGGGCGCTGCTGGGGCTCGCGCCGCTGCCGTGGGCCGCAGGGGCGGCGCGGGCGCTGTTCGCGGCGGAGGAGCGTCCCGCGATGAACCGGCTGCTCGTGCGCAGCGGCAAGCTGCACGGGCTGACCGGCCTCGCGCTCGCGGCGGGGCTGTTCGCGTCGAGTTTGTGAAAAACACAGGCGCAGGCTTGCACCTGTTATACGTATGCCGTTACAGTGCATACGTATAGCAAGGCTGGAGAGACAGGATGAAGAGCAAGCTCACCATCACCATCGACTCTGAACTCGTCCCGGCGGCAAAGCGGTACGCCCGCTCCAAGGGAGTGTCGCTCTCGGCGGTCATCGAGCAGGCATTACGGGAAGCGACCGAGAAGAATGAGCCACCATTCATGGAGTACTGGCGGGAGCGTTTCGCCATGTCCCGGAAGGCGCCTCCAGAACCGGGAACCGATCCTCGCTACGACTACCTGGCGCGCAAGTACCTCAAGTAATGCTTCTCGACACCAATGTCCTTCTGGACGCGGCCCTGGGCAGACGACCACACGTAGACGCCGCAGTAGAGCTTCTCAATCTGATCGCGCTAGGCACGGGTAGAGCCTTCGTTGCATGGCACGCCATTGCAACTCTCTACTACGTAGCCTCACGCTCGCATGGCGATGACGATACCCGCAGTTTCATCATGGAACTGATGCGCTTCGTATCCGTCGCGCCGACGAGCACCGAGGCGGTCCGGTACGCCGCATCGCTGCCCATGGCCGACTTCGAGGATGCGATGCAGGTGGCGGCTGCCCGGGCATGCGGGGCGGAGTACATCGTGACCCGGAACCTCAGCGACTTCGAACGCTCCCCGATCCCCGCAGTCACGCCGCAGGAAGCGCTCGCCCGGTTGCGCTGACGTGCGCCAAACTCCTCCCGCGCGTCTCTCGCGTTGACCGTGCGCGCACGCGCGCCTAGACTCACTCCCATGTCCATCTACCGCTACTCCCGATGGGACGGCTCGCAGGACGTTGCGCTCCCCACGACCGACGACCTGTTCGACCGCCTCTCCGAGCAGATCCTGCAGGGCGACGACCTGCGCGGCGCGCTCAACCGCATGATGCGCTACGGCATGCGCGGCGAAGGCCAGCGCGGCCAGGGGCTGCAGGAACTCCTCGAACGGCTCCGCGACGCCCGCCAGCGCAACCTCGACCGCTACGACCTCTCCTCCATGTTCGACGACATCCAGGAGCGGCTCGACGCCATCGTCGACAAGGAGCGCACGGGCATCAACCAGCGGCTCGACGAGCTGGCGCCCTCGTCCGATGGCGACGCGCAAGGCGGGAGCGGGCAGGACGGTGAAGGCGGAGAGGGACAAGAGGGCAGCGGCCAGCCCGGCGGGAGCGGCGCGCCGCCGGACGAGTTCACCGACATGCTGCGGCAGATGGCGAGCCGTCACCTCAACCAGTTGGACCAACTGCCGCAGGGCGCGGGCGGGCGCATCAAGCAGTTGCGCGACTACGACTTCATGGACAGCGGCGCGCGCGAGGACTTCGACGCGCTCATGCAGGAGCTCCAGCAGCAGTTCCTCCAGCAGTACTTCCAGGGCATGCAGGAGAGTCTCCAGAACCTGACGCAGGGCGACCTCGCGCAGATATCGGAGATGGTGCGCGACCTCAACGAGCTCGTGAAGCAGAAGCTCCAGGGCGACGACCCGGACATCAGCGACTTCATGAACAAGTGGGGACACATGTTCCCGCCGGGCATCGAGACGTTCGACCAGCTGATGGAGTACATGTCCAACCAGATGGCGCAGATGCAGTCGCTCATGAACTCCATGACGCCGGAGATGCGGCGCCAGCTCGAAGAGATGATGGACGGCCTCCTGCAGGACAACCGCCTCGCGTGGGACCTGTTCGAGCTCGGCACGAACCTCGAACGGCTGAACCCCGACAACTTCCCGGACAACGACTTCCGGCTGTTCGGCGACGAACCCGTCACGCTGCAGCAGGCGCTCCAGCTCATGGGCGACCTGAACGACATGGAGGAGCTCGAACAGCAGTTGCGGCACGCGCTCCGCACCAACGACGCCACGAACATCGACGCGGACGACCTCGGCAAGGTGCTGGGCGAGGAGGCGCGGCAGTACGCGCAGGAGCTGCAGCGGCTCACGAAGGAGCTGGAGGAGGCGGGGCTGATCCGCAAGCGCGGACAGAACGGCTGGGAGCTGACGCCGCAGGCGATGCGGAAGATCGGCGACAAGGCGCTCACCGACATCTTCAACCGCATCCGCGGCGGCGACATCGGCGACCACAACCGCGAGAAGAGCGGCGTCGGCGTCGAGATCACGGACGAGACGAAGCGGTGGGAGTTCGGCGACCCGCTCCACCTGAACACGCTGAAGACGGTGAGCAACGCCGTGCTCCGCGAGGGGCCGGGCACGCCCGTGCGCATCAGGCCGGACGACTTCGAGATTGACCGCACCATCGCGCAGACGCGCGCCTGCACCGTCATCGCCATCGACATGAGCTACTCGATGTTCTGGGACGGCGCGTTCCAGGCCGGGCAGCGCGTGGGGCTGGCGCTCGACACGCTCATCCGCTCCAAGTTCCCCAAGGACCAGGTGACGGTCGTCGCGTTCTCCTACTTCGTGCTGCCGCTCCAGCCGCACATGCTGCTCGACACGTACTGGGTCGAGTTCGGCGGCGGCACGAACTTCCAGGAGGTGCTGCGTCAGTCACGGCAGATACTCGGCAAGCAGGGCGGCACGAACAAGCAGATCATCCTCATCACGGACGGCGAGCCGACGACCTACAACTGGGCGGAGAGCGACCTGCGCGCGAACTACGGGCGGCGCGGCGGCGGGCTCGTCGAGGCGACGATGCGCGAGGTGATGCGCTGCACGCGCGACAACATCACCATCAACAAGTTCATGCTGGACCAGAGCCCGTCGCTGCTGCGGTTCGTGCAGCTGATGACGAAGATCAACAAGGGGCGCGCGTTCATCTCCAGCCCGCACAGCCTCGGCTCCTACGTCGTCGCCGACTACGTCTCGAACCGGAACAAGGTCATCCGTTAGGGCCCCGGCTGGGTCTAGCGTCCGAAACGCAGGTACCAGTAGACGAACAGCGCCATCGCCGCCGCGATGACCGCCAGGCTTGCGACGGCGAACGCCGAGTCCACCAGCACACCGAGGCTGTTGAGGACGACGGCGATGATGACGAAGATGAATACGGCGCCGACCAGTCCCGCATCCTCACGCTTCATCGCTTCCCCCTAGCGGCCCGGGAAGTTCGGGGGGCGCTTCTCCCTGAACGAGCGCACGCCTTCCAGGAAGTCCTCGCTCGCCTCGACGCGGTCGAGCGCCCGCAGGCGCTCTTCCGGCACCTGGTCCGCCGCGCCGAACTCCAGCAGGTCGCGTATCACCTGCTTGTGCGTCCGGTGCGACACCGGCGAGAGCGACGCGATCTCCTCCGCGAGCGCCCGCGCCTCGTCCATGAGCGCATCGCCGTCCACCATGACGCTGACGACGCCCGTTGCGAGCGCGCGTTCCGCCGGGATCATGCGCCCCGTCAGCATGAGGTAGGCCGTGTCGCCCGGCCCCGCGAGGCGCAGCAGGCGGTCGATGTGCCCGTGTGATACGCCGATGCCACGCTTGGCGGCGGGGAGCCCGAACTGTGCGTCCGCCGAGGCGATGCGCACGTCGGCGTACAGCGCAAGCTCAAGCCCGCCGCCGAGGCAGTAGCCGCGTATCGCGGCGATGGTCGGCTTGGAGAGCGCGTTGAGCGCGTCGCAGGCGGCGTGCACGGCCTCCCTGTAGTTTCGGGCGCGGTCGGGCGTGCTGCGCGTCTCCTCGAAGTCCTTGATGTCCGCTCCCGCCGAGAACGCCTTCTCTCCCGCTCCCGTCAGCAGCACCGCCCGCACCGTATCGTCGGCATCCACCTCGGCGAGGAACTCCGGAAGGCGCAGCCACATGTCGTAGGAGATGGCGTTCCGCTGCTCCGGGCGGTTCAGCGTCAGCGTCGCGACCGCGCCGTCGCGCTCCAGCAGTAACTCGTCGCTCACAGCGTCATCCCTCCGCCGCCTTCGCGCGCAGGCACTCGAAGAAGCGGTCGATCTGCGTCTTCGCCACGGTGCCCATGAGGCGTTGGCCGACCCGCGCGAGCACGCCGGTGACCTGCACGTCGCCTTCGAAACTCAGCCCCGTGGCGTCCCCGTCATCCGCGAGCGCCAGCGAGCCGCTGCCCCGAATCTCGGTCCGAGCGCCGGAGCCCTCGACCGTCATGCGGTAGGACTCGGGCTCGACCACGTCGGTGATGGCGAGCGTGCCCTTGTACGAGCCTGAGACGATGCCGACGCGCACCGACAGTTCGATCTCGTAGCGGTCGCCGCCGAGCGGCGTGAACGAGCCGACGCCGGGGATGCACGCGCCAACGGCTGCTGTGTCCATCAGCGTCTGCCAGAGGCGCTCCCTGGGGACGTCGAAACGGTACGCTCCACTCAGCTTCACGGGCCTTCCTCGCGGGGTGGTGCGTCCACTATAGCAGCGCCGGAACGGGCCGGGCGTCGGTGCATCGTTCCGTCGATCTGACGCCGGACGTTACGTATCCCGCCGATTGACAAACCCGCACTGTCAGATACCCTTGCGCCGCGCAAGGTGCACGCGCGCGTTGGCGCGCGCAGAGCGTGTGTGCGTAACCCAACGCGGCCATGCGGTCGAGGAGGAGGTTGGCTGTGACAGTTCCTGTCGAGATCACCATCAACGGGAAGGCCTGCGCCGGAGAGGTGGAGGAGCGGCAGTTGCTCGTCCACTTCATCCGGGAGAACGCGGGGCTGACCGGGACGAAAGTGGGGTGCGACACCAGCCAGTGCGGCACGTGCACCGTGCAGCTGGACGGCGTCTCAGCCAAGTCGTGTACGGTGCTCACCGTGCAGGCCTCGGGCTCCTCGGTCACGACGATCGAGGGCATCTCCGACGGCGTCGACCTGCACCCGCTCCAGGAGGCGTTCTGGAACAACCACGGGCTGCAGTGCGGCTTCTGCACGCCGGGCATGATCATGGCGGCGAGCGAGTTGCTCCGCAACAACCCTTCCCCGACACGCGAGGAGATACGCCACGGGTTGGAGGGGAACATCTGCCGCTGCACCGGTTATCAGAACATCGTGAGCGCCGTCGAGGACGCCGCCGGCAAAATGGGAGGGAGGTAAGCCATGACCACTCGGATATTCGGTTCCGGTATCCGCCGTCGTGAGGACCCCCGGCTCATCACCGGTCGGGCGTCGTACACCGACGACATCAAGCTGCCGGGGATGCTCCACGCGGCCATCCTCCGCAGCCCCTACGCCCACGCGAACATCAGGTCGGTCGACGCGAGCGGAGCGGCAGGCCAGCCCGGCGTCGTCGCCGTCTACACCGGCGAGGACACGGACGGCGTGCTGAACGGGCTCCCCTGCGCGTGGCTGATCCCCGGCTCCGACCTGAAGACGCCCGCGCACCCGCCCGTCGCGAAGGACAAGGTCCGCTACGTCGGCGACGCCGTCGCGGTGGTCGTTGCGGAGTCGCGCTACCAGGCCGAGGACGCGCTGGAGCACATCGCCGTCGACTACGAGCCGCTCGACGTCGTCATCAACCCGAAGGCTGCAGCGCAGGACGGCGCGCCGCAGATCCATGAGGACGTTCCGAACAACATCGCGTTCACCTGGGCGCTCGCGGGAGGCGACACGGATGCAGCGTTCGCGGATGCGGCGGTCACCGTCGGCGACACCATCACGCTCCAGCGGCTCATCGCGAACCCGATGGAGCCGCGCTCGGCGCTCGCGCAGTGGAGCGCCGCCACCGGCGAGCTGACGCTCTGGAACACGTCGCAGAACCCGCACATCGCGCGGTTCCTGACCTGTGTCGTGACCGGCGTGCCGGAGCACAAGATACGCGTCATCGCGCCTGAGGTCGGCGGCGGGTTCGGGAGCAAGATCCCGTACTACGCCGACGAGGCCATCACCGCGTTCTGCTCGATGAAGCTGGGCGTTCCGGTGAAGTGGACCGAGACGCGCAGCGAGAACTACCTGATCACGACGCAGGGCCGCGACCACATCGAAGAGGTGGAGATGGCGGCCACGAGCGACGGCGTCATCACCGGCCTCCGCACCACCGTCTACGCGGGCCTGGGAGGCTACCTCTCGACCGCGAGTCCCGGCGTCCCCACCATCCTGCACGGGCTGATGTACTCCGGCCCGTACAACATCCCCAACATCAGCGGGACGGTCTACGGTGTGTTCAACAACGGCTGTCCGGTGGACGCCTACCGCGGCGCAGGACGCCCGGAGGCCACGACGCTCATCGAGCGCCTCGTCGACCTGGTCGCCGCGGCGGTCGGACAGGACCCGGCGGAGGTGCGCCGCAAGAACCTCATCCCGAAGTTCGAGAACGGCCACGACGTCGCCACCGGCATCACCTACGACAGCGGCGACTACGAGTCCGCGCTGGACTCCTGCCTGAGCGCGGCGGGCTACGAGGCGCTGCGCGCAGAGCAGGCGCAGGCAAGAGCAGATGGCCGCTGCGTCGGCATCGGCGTCTCTTCCTACGTCGAGATATGCGGTCTCGGGCCGTCGCAGGTGGCGGGCGCGGTCGGCTTCCAGGGCGGGCTGTGGGAGAGCGCCATCATCCGCTTCTACCCCACGGGCAAGGTGAACGTCATGGTCGGCTCGTCGCCGCACGGACAGGGCGAGGAGACCACGTTCGCCCAGATCGTCGCGGGCGAGGTCGGCGTCGACGTCGACGACGTCGAGGTGCTCCACGGCGACACGGACAACACCCCGATGGGGTGGGGCACGTACGGCAGCCGCACCACGGCGGTGTCCGGAGCGGCTATCGCGGTCGCCGCGCGCAAGATCAAGGAGAAATCGCGGGCGCTCGCAGCGCACCTGCTCGAGGCCGCGCCCGAGGACATCGAGTACGAGGACGGACGCTTCTTCGTGCGCGGGTCGCCCGACCAGCACAAGACGATCCAGGACATCGCGCTCATGGCCAACGTCGCCTGGAACATGCCGGAGGGCATGGAGCCGGGGCTGGAGGCGAGCGCGTTCTACGACCCGCCGAACTTCACCTACCCGTTCGGCGCGCACGTCGCCGTCGTGGAGGTGGATCCGGAGACGGGCCACATCGACCTCCAGCGCTACGTTGCAGTGGACGACTGCGGCGTGCAGATCAACCCGATGATCGTGGAGGGACAGGTGCACGGCGGTGTCGTGCAGGGCGTCGGCCCCGCGCTCTGGGAAGGCGCGGTCTACGACGACGACGGCCAGCTCGTAACGGGCTCGATGCTCGACTACGCGCTGCCCCGCGCGGACCTGCTGCCGGAGATCGAGGTCCACTCCAACTCGACGCCGTCGCCGCACCACCCGCTGGGCGTGAAGGGAATCGGCGAGGCGGGCACCATCGCGTCCACCCCCACCGTCTACAACGCGGTGATGGACGCGCTGCGCCCGCTGGGCGTTACCCGCGTAGACATGCCGTTGACGCCGGAGAAGGTCTGGCGCGCGATCAACGACGCACGGAACGGAGGCTAGGCCATGTTTCCAGCACAACTGACTTACCACCGTGCAGGCTCGGTAGCCGAAGCGGTGCAGCTGCTCTCGGACAACGAGGGTGCGAAACTCTTGGCGGGCGGGCACAGCCTCCTCCCGTTGATGAAGCTGCGGCTCGCGGCGCCAGCCGTGCTCGTGGACATCGGGCGCATCGAGGCGCTCAAGGGCATCTCCGCGAGCGACGGAGGCATCACCATCGGCGCTCTGACGACGCACGCCGAGATCGCCTCGTCCGACCTCGTGCAGCAGAACGCTCCGGTGCTCGCCGAGGCCGCCGCGCTCGTCGGCGACCCGGCGGTGCGCAACCGTGGCACGATCGGCGGGAGCGTCTCGCACGCCGACCCGGCGTCCGACCAGCCGACCGTGCTCACGGCGCTGGGCGCGACGTTCAACGTGACGGGGCCGGGCGGCGACCGCAGCATCGCTGCGGCCGACTTCGCAACCGGCCTGCTGGAGAACGCGCTGAACGACAACGAGGTCCTGACGAGCATCTCGGTGCCATCGGTCCCGTCCGGCGCAGGCTCGGCGTACGTCAAGTTCTCGCACCCGGCGTCGCGCTACGCCGTTGTCGGCGCTGCCGCCATCCTCTCGGTGAGCGGCGGCGCGTGCTCGTCGGCGAGCGTCGCGGTCGGGGGCGTCGAGACGAAACCGGCGCGGGCGTCGTCAGTCGAGGCGGCGCTGGCGGGCTCGGACCTGGGCGATGCGGCGCTGGACGCAGCCGCTGCGGCGGTTGGGGGCGACCTGAGCGGCGATCCGATGGGCGACGTGTTCGCCTCCGCCGAGTACCGCAGGGCCATGGCGGCGGTCTACGTGCGCCGGGCGCTCGGCGCGGCAGCGTCCCGGGCGGGCTGACCGCCCCGCCCCAGGGCGAGTCATGTTGAGCGAAGCCGAAACGCGCTCAAACTCCGTGCCCGCATCCGTCGACGAGTTGCAGCAGGCGCTGCGCGGCGAGATGTACGTCGCCGACCGCGCGCTCGCGATGTCGGTCTACCTCGCGCTGACGCTGAAGCGCCCGCTCTTCCTCGAGGGCGAAGCGGGCGTCGGCAAGACGGAGATCGCCAAGGTGCTGGCGTCGGCGCTGGGCGCACGCCTCATCCGGCTCCAGTGCTACGAGGGGCTGGACGTGAGCCAGGCCGTCTACGAGTGGAACTACTCGCGGCAACTGCTGCACATCCGGCTGCTGGAGGCGTCAGGCAACGTCGACCGCGCGGCGGCGGAACGCGAGCTGTTCAGCGAGGAGTTCCTCATCAAGCGGCCACTCCTGCAGGCGCTCGACGGGAGCGAGGGCCCGGTGGTGCTCCTGATCGACGAGCTGGACAGGGCCGACGAGGAGTTCGAGGGCTACCTGCTCGAGATGCTCTCCGACTTTCAGATCACGATACCGGAGGTCGGCACGTACACGGCGGACGAGCCGCCCGTCGTCGTTATCACGTCGAACCGGACGCGCGAGATACACGACGCGCTCAAGCGCCGCTGCCTCTACTACTGGATCGACTACCCCGACCTCGACAAGGAGACGCAGATCGTGCGGAGCAAGGTGCCGCAGGCGTCGCAGAAGCTCGCGGGACAGGTCGCCTCGTTCGTCCAGGAACTGCGCGGCACGGAGCTGTACAAGGTGCCCGGGGTCGCGGAGACGCTCGACTGGACGGCGGCGCTCGTGAGCCTGAACGAGACCGAACTCAACGCAGACGTTATCGACGACACGCTTGGCATCATGCTGAAGTACCGCGAGGACGTGCAGGCGGTGCGCGGCGAGCAGACGCGCGCGCTGCTGAACCGCGCGATGCACCGCGGCACGCAGCGCGGAGGCAGGCGTGGCTGACCCCGGCGAAGCCCCTTTGTTGTCATGCTGAGCGAAGCCGAAGCATCTCTCGGGGAGGATGGCCACATCCTCGGCAACCTCCTCCTCTTCGGACGGCTGCTCCGGCGGCTCGGCCTCGACGTCCACGTCGGGCGGATGCTCGACGCCATCCGCGTGCTGGAGGACATCGGCCTCGAACGCAAGGGCGACGTCCGCGCGGCGCTGCGCACGCTGCTCGTGCACCGCAGGGACGACCTGCCGCTGTTCGACGAGGCGTTCGACGTCTTCTGGCGTCAGCGCAAGGACAGCACCTCGACGATGGACCTGCGCTCAATGGGCGAGCAGCGCCGCTACCGCAGGCCGTCCGCGGGCCCGCCCACGCCGGGCCGGGAACCAGACGGCTCCGCCGAGCCCGCCGACCCGGACGAGGGTTTCGACCGCGTCGACCTCACCCGCACGTTCAGCGCGCGCGAGGTGCTGCGCACGCGCGACTTCGCCGAGTTCACGCCGGAAGAGATGCTGGAAGCGCGGCATCTGATGGCCTCGCTCCGGTGGGACCCCGGTCTCAGGCGCACGCGGCGCAAGGAAGCGGGGCGAGGGCCGGGGCTGGACGTGCGCCGGACGCTGCGGCACAACGCCCGGTACGGCGGCGAGCTCGTGCGCCTGGAGACGCGCCGCCGCAAGGAGAAGCCGCGCAGGCTGGTCGTGGTCTGCGACGTGAGCGGCTCCATGGAGCGGTACACGCGGATGCTGCTGCACTTCATCCACAGCCTCTACGCCGGACTGGACAACCGCATCGAGGCGTTCCTGTTCGCCACGAGGCTCACCCGCATCACGAAGCACCTGGGGCAGCGCGACATCGACCGCGCCGTCTCGGAGGTGGCGAAGGCGGTGCCGGACTGGTCGGGCGGCACGCGCATCGGCGACGTGCTCAAGGAGTTCAATTTCCGTTGGGCGCGGCGCACGCTCGGCTGGGGCTCCATCGTGCTCATCGTGTCGGACGGCTGGGACCGCGGCGAACCGGAGCTGCTGGGCCGCGAGATGGCGCGGCTGCAGCGCAGCTGCAACCGGCTGATCTGGCTGAACCCGCTGGCGGGCAACGAGGACTACGAGCCGCTCACGGTGGGGATGCAGGCCGCCGCGCCGTACATCGACGACCTCCTGCCGGTGAACAACCTCGCGGCGCTGTTCGACCTCGCCGAGCACCTGAACAGCCTCTCGCAGAGCCGCCCGGTGCGCCACCAGCAGCGGGCCTTGCACCCGGAGGAGGAAGCACCAGTCGCTGCCACGCCGGCGCAGCAGCAGCGCTCGTGGCACGCGAATGCGAACCCGACCTTCCGGCATCCTATGTGGGGTCGCGGTGAGCCGGGGAATGGGGCGTAGCCGGGTGGGACCTGCTATATCCTCCCGACCCTGTGCAGCCGCTGACGCATTGAGGGCGCCCACAGGATGAGCGAACTGTTCGAAGGACTCGCGTATCTCAGCAACTGGGTCTACTGGCTCGCGTTCGGCGTTGCGGTTCTGACCGCGGTCTTCATCAGGCTGCTGCCCGGCGTCTCAACGAGCCTCGTGGTGGCACCCGCCCTGCCGTTCATCGTTGCGAACGTAGAAGACCCGCTCATCGGCATCGTCATGCTGACAACGCTGACAGGAGCGGGCTTGATGATGAGGTCCGTCTCCCCCGTGCTGTTCGGCCTGCCGGACTCTGCAAACTACGTCACTTTCCTGGAAGGGAACCAGTTAGCGCGCAGAGGACAGGCCGCCCACACGCTTGGCGCCGCCTACTCGGTCTCAGCGATAGGGGGCCTCGTGGGAGTGCTCGTGTTCGCTTCCGCGCTCCTCATCGGCGCACCTCTCGTGCATTGGTTACTCAGCGCTTTCGAGGGCATGGCGTTCGTTGCGATAGCGTTGTTCGCTCTCGTGATACCGGCGTTGCTCAATTCGGAAGCGATGCTGAAGGGACTGGCGGCTGCGGCGTTGGGTCTGCTGCTCGGCACGAGCGGCCTCGACCCATTCGAGGGACCGTTGCGCTCTGCTTCCGACGGATCGGACCTGTGGCGCAGTTCCTTCGTGACCGCGGCAGCCATAGGCGTCCTCGGCCTGGCGGAAGTGATCGACCTGACGGTGGCCCGGCAGCCGCTTTCGCTCCGGGAGATGCCGGACAGCAGGAGCGAGGTTCTTCGAGGCGTTTGCTATGGGCTCGGCAGGTGGCGCATCGCTGTACGGCAGGGCCTCTTCGGCGGCCTGGTCGGTGTCATGCCGGGCACTGGCACGGGATTGGTGCACTGGCTCTCCTATGCGCTGGGCATATCCCTTACGAAGGACAAGAGGGAGTTCGGCCGGGGATCTCTGGACGGGCTGCTCATGGCGGAATCAGCTGTGGGCGCAGGCGTGGCGGGAGGAGGGACTCCAACTGTCCTGGTCGGGATACCCGGCAGCCGCGCATGGGCGTTCGTCCTCGTTGTCATACTGTCGTACGGCATCGCTCCTGGTCCTCGGATGCTGGAACAGAACGGTGACATCGTCGCGATGATTGCGCTCAGCCTTGCACTGGGGATGCCTGCGGCTGCCGTGATTGGAATGTTGGTCACAGGCAGGCTGGTGAAACTCGCCTGGGTGCCCTATCCGGTCATCGGCGGAATCGTCATACCGGTCTTCTTTCTCGGGTTCGCCTCGACAGAGAGCCTGGTTGGGATATACGTCATGGCTGCCGCGGCAGTGCTGGGGCTGCTGATGAAGTGGCGCAAGTGGCCGCGCGCACCCTTCGTCATCGGACTCTCGACCAGCTTCGTGCTGACCTGGGTCACCGATGCACTCGCGGAGCGGGAGACCGTGGAGATGACGGTCTGGTTCATGCTCTGGCCTGCGCTGGCCGTCCTGTCTGTCGCGGCGGTGGTGGCCGCCGTGGTCTTCAAGAGAGGCAGGCTCGGCGTTCCAATCGCTCGCCCGGACAAGGCAGGGGCGGACGCCGGAAGCACTGGCGGACCTGCTGCCTCCAGCGACGGCGAATCAGCCGCTGCGGGCGCGCGGCCGCGTATCGCGGTGACGCTTCCCAGCCTCTTCACGATGGCCGTCATCGCGGCCGGGCTCTGGGGGCTGTACGTGGCCTCCAGTTCCCCGTCGTCAGGCTGGGTATTCCCACTGTTGGTCAGTTTCGCCGTGGTGGGCCTCGGCGGCGCTCAACTGGCCTTCGACCTCCGGCAGAGCAAGCCCGGGAGAATCATGGACATCGGGATACGGAGCCTGGGGACGGCGGACGCACGGAGGACAGCGCTGTTCATGGCCGCCATGATGGCCGTCTTCATGGCGCTCCTCCACGTCATCGGTCTGAGGTACGCCACCATACTCTTCCCGCTCGGCCCTGCGCTGCTCTTCCTGGAAGGACGCACGCGCTGGATAAGCGCGGGGGTCGGCGTGGCGCTTCTGGCGGCATTCAACGTCGCCCTGGTTCTCATCGAACAGCACACCGCGTGACAAGATTTCCCGCCTGAAGACGGCGCGCCTCGTGGGCAGCCCTACGCCGAAGGGTAGAAGCCCTTGTCGTACCAGTAGGTGAGGTCGCTGCCGAACCACTCGGTGGGGATCTCCTGTCCGACGCCGGCCTCGACCGCCTTGCGGTAGATGAGCGCCCCCGCCGCAGCCATCTGTATGCCCATGCCGGTGCTGTTCTTGTAGTAGACGATGTCGCAGGGCTGCGCCTCCAGCGCGGTCGTTCCGGCCACCACCTCGCCCAGCGTGCAGATCCTGTCCCACGAGACCAGCCCCTGCTCGATGGGGTCGAGCAGCTCGATCTGGTTGTTCGAGTAGACGCTGTCGCGGTCGTTGATGCAGATGAAGGCGCTGCGGGCGAACGTCGTGTCGTCCACCTCGGACTTCTTGAAGTTGGCGTCGCTGTTCTGCAGCGAGATGACGAACTGCCCCGGCTCCAGCCAGTCGCCGTCGAAGACCGGCTTGCCGCTCACGTAGCCCGCGTTCGTCGCGCAGCAGACGATCTCGGTGCCCTCCATCGCCTCGCGCGGGTTGTCCACGGGCGTGACCTCGATCTCCAACTGCTGCGACATCTCACTTGCGAACTCCTCGCGGTGCTCCTTCGTGGGGCTGTAGACCTTCACGCTGCGCACCGGGCGCACCTGCACGAGCGCCTCCAGGTCCGTCCGCGCCAGCTTGCCGCTGCCGAACATGCCGACCGTCTGCGCGCCCGGCGGCGCGAGGTACTTCGCCGCGACGCCCGACGTCGCGCCGACCCGTATCCCCGACAGGTAGAACTCGTGGATGAAGGCGAGCGGCCGTCCCGTCTGCATGTCGATGAGGACGATGAAGCCCCAGTTGCGGTTCTCGAACTTGGGCGAGCGCTCGCCCTGCGCGTTCGGCTTCGTGCTGCGCGCGCTGCCGCCGATGCGGATCGCGGCGGTGTCGTACGACGGCGTCGTGCCGATATGGATGTTCGAGCCATACACCTTGCCTGAGTCCGTCGTGGGGCTGATGTAGCGGATGCGGGGGATGTTCACCGCCCCGCTGAGGGCGTGGTCGCGGTAGGCCGTCTCCATCGCCTCGAGGCAGTCGGCCATCGGGTGCACGCGTGCAACGTCTTCGTCGGTCAGCACCAGCGTCATGCGTTCCTCCTGTGTGGTCAGACGTGCTGGTCCACCAGCACCGGATTGCCGTCCGGGTCTATCGCCACGAAACTGGCCGGACCCGTGCCGTTCTCGTCCGCCTCGCTCACCAGCTGGATGCCCTTCGCCTTCAGTTGCCGCTGCAGGTCGCGTACGTCTGTGAAGGCGTCCAGCGGGCGTGCCTGGCTGTCCCAGCCCGGATTGAACGTGAGGATGTTCTTGTCGAACGCTTCTCTCCTAGTTGCCGTGCGGCAGGATGACGGTCTTGACCTCGCGGAAGTCGGCCATGGCGTGCAGCGCGTCGGAAGTCTCGTCGAGCGAGTAGGGGCGCGACAGCATCCGCTCGAACGGCACCGACGCGCTCCGCGCCCGCAGGAACTCCAGCGCCTGGTGGTAGTGCCGCCCCTCGCCGGAGCGCACGCTCACGATCGTCATCTGCTGCCCGAAACCGTTGATCGAGACCGGCCCGCCTCCGCCGCCGATGGAGAGGTAGCGCCCGCCGGGGCGCACGAAGCCCAGCCCCTCCGGGATGACCGCGAAGGAGACGCACTGGATGGCGACGTCCGCGCCGCGTCCGCCGGTGCGCTCCATCACCCACTCGTGCCGGTCTTTGGCGTCGGGGGCGTCGCCGATGTCCAGCGTTTCGTCCGCGCCCCACGCCTCGGCGACGTCCAGCCGCACGCGCGGCGCGCCGATCACGAGCACGCGCCCGGCGCCACGGTCGCGCGCGACCGCCGATGCGTACAGACCGACGGGCCCCGACCCCTGCACGACGACGGTGTCGTGGCTGAACAGCGGCCCGAGCCGCTCGAAACCGTGCATCACCGTGCGCAGCGCGCACGCGGCGGAGGCCGCCTGCGGCGACGTCACCTCGTCCGGAATGGGGATGATGGCGGTGCCGGGTGGGATGTAGTGGTATTCGGCGCACCCGCCCAGCAGGTACGGAGGTCGGTCGGCGCGCCCGCGTCCAAACCGGATGCTGTCGTCGCAGAGCGTCGGCTGGTTCGACACGGAGCAGTAGAAGCAGTGGCCGCAGAAGCGGTACGCGGAGATGACGCGGTCGCCCTCCTTGAGCGCATTGCCGTGCACGTCGTACCGCTCGCCGTTCATGGCAACGATGCGGCCCGCGGTCTCGTGGCCGGGTATGTAGGGCAGCATGCCCGGGTTCGCGCCGTCGTGCCAGATGTGCACGTCGGTCCCGCAGAGCGTAGCGGCCTCGACCTCCAGCAGCAGCCCTGTCGGCTCCAGCTCCGGCATCTGGACGTCGCGCAACTCGGTCGGGTCGTTGAATCCCGTGATTACGGCAGCCTTGCACGTCTCCATGGCGTCTCCTCCCTCTGATGACTTCGGTCCCCTCGGCGGTACTTTACCCCAGCGAGACCGGTTCCGCGCACGAACCCCCTATGCGTGTCCTGCCTAACCGGCAGTGAACTTCGCCGCCTCCTCCGAGCCGCCCGTAGCGTCGCCTTCGCTGTACGAGTGCGCTCCCGTCCCGGCGAGCGCGCCGCCCTGCACGATGAGGTACTCGTCCCTGATCGGCCTCCCGTCGAACCAGCACTCCAGTATCTCGCGGACGCCCGCCGCATAGCGGGCCTGCGCCGAAAGGGAGGTGCCCGATGTGTGCGGCGTCATCGCGTGGTTGGGCATCGTCCGCCAGGGATGGTCGTTGGGAGGCGGCTGTGGGAACCAGACGTCGCCCGCGTACCCCGCCAGCTGGCCGCTCTCCAGCGCCCGCACGATGGCGTCACGGTCGCATATCTTGCCGCGGGCCGTGTTGACGATGTACGACCCGCGCTTCATCCTGCCGATGAGCGCGTCGTTGAACATATGCTCGGTCTCCGGATGCAGAGGACAGTGGATGCTGACCACGTCGCAGACGCTGACCAGTGACTCGACGGTCTCGTGGAACGTCAGGCCGAGCTCCTGCTCCACGTCGGCTGAGAGCCGGTGCCTGTCCGTGTAGTGGAGGTTCACGTCGAACGGTTTCATCCGCTTCAGCACGCCGAGCCCTATCCTTCCGGCCGCCACGACGCCCACGTCCATCCCCTCGATGTCGTACGAACGGGAGACCGCGTCGGCGATGTTCCAGCCGCCCCTGACCACCCAGCCGTACTGGGGGATGTAGTCCCTGACGAGCGCCAGCATCTGCATGACCGCGTGCTCCGCGACGCTGACGCTGTTGCACCACGTCACCTCGCACACCGTGATGCCCCTGTCGATGGCGGACTGCAGGTCGACGTGGTCGGAGCCGATGCCGGCGGTGATCGCCAGCCTGAGGTTGGGGGCCTTCGCGATGCGTTCGGCGGTCAGGTACCCGGGCCAGAAGGGCTGGGAGATGACGATGTCCGCGTCGGGCAACTCCCGCTCGAAGACGGAGTCGGGGCCGTCCTTGTCCGAGGTGACGACGAACCGGTGGCCTCGCTCGGTCAGGAACCGCTCCAGCCCGAGCCCGCCCGACACGGACCCCAGGAGATGACCGGGAGTGAAGTCCCGGGCGGTCGGCGAGGGCAGCGTCTGGCCGTCGGGATAGTGCGTGAGCACGGGTATCTCTTCGCGAGCGTAGGCGGGAGGGAAGCCGTTCACCGGATCTTCGTAGAGAACACAAAGCACTTTCCGGGAAGGTGAGGTGCTCATGGCAGGCCTCCGAACGGTCGAATCGTGCACAGTGTAAGCGGCGCTATCCGTGGGGGAAACCGCCCCTCGGAAGCACGGCAGCGAGCGACCGGAAGAGAGTCCCGCCTACCGCGTTCCCGGTGGGCCGACGCGCACCGTGATGATGTCCGTGCCGTGGAACTGCTGGTGCCGCACCGACGAGGCGTAGCGCCGCAGCAGCCGCAGCGATATCTCGTTCTCCGACACGGTCTCCTCGTCGTGCTGCTGCAACTGCCGGATGCGGTCCTCCAGGTTCTCCTCGTCCCCGCCGCCGATGAATTCGAGTTCCGCGATCGCCCCCTCGCTGGACGCCAGCACGACCAGCCGCCGCGTCTCCTGCTCGTCGTCGTCAGCATCCAGATCAAAGGACAGATCGAGCGGGGCGAGCGTGAGCAACGTCTCTTCCGCAACCGCGCTCAGCCGCTCTTTCATCGGTTGGTCCCACCCCCTGCTCTCGGCGAACTGCTCCGTGAACGCGAAGAGGTCCGGCAGCACCTCGGCGTCGAGCTTCGACTCGAAGCGCATCCGCCGTTTCTTGGTGAACTCCAGGAAGAGGATCATCACGATGGCGGCAACTCCGCCGGTGGTGATGGCGCTCTTCACCAGAGCCCCGAACACCGGACCGAGTTGCGGAAGCGTGAACAGGTCGAACTGGAACGACGCGCCTATCCAGAAGGAGATGCCCGCGACGATGAGTTTCTGCGTGTTCTGCTCGGACTGGATCACCGTCCGCGCGCCGTCCACGAACAGCGTGCCGGTGACGAGGATGAGGTAGCCGGCCATCACGGGCCCCGGCAGGCTGCTCAACAGCCCGGACAGCTTCGGGAGGAACGCCACGAGGATGAAGATAGCGCCGATGGAGTAGCCCATCCTGCGCGAAGCGACGCCGGTGACCTGGATGAAGGAAACGATGGCCGGGTTCACCGCGTTGGGCACTGCCCCGGTCACGCCTGCCAGCGCATTGCTTACGCCTGCGCCCGTCAACGCCCCCTGCACGTGCCGGAAATCGACGGCCTTCACCTCGCGCTGGGAGACGCGCTGGTGCGTTATCGCCTGCCCGTTCACCTGGATCGCGATGATGACACCGAGAAACAGGAACGCCGGTAGCAGTGTCCAGAAATCGACTCCGAGGTCCAGCGCCAGCCCTGGCGCCTCGGAGGGAAGCCCCACCCAGGCGGACTGCGTGATCCGGCTGGTGTCGTAGGTCCCGAACGCTGCGGCGACAAGCACGCCAACCACGATGCCGATCATCGGCGCCCACAGGCGCAACCGCACGCTGCCCCGCATCGTGAGCGCGGTGACGACCGTCAGCGTCGCCAGTGCGGTCAGCGGCGCGGCCACCGGCTCCTCTATCGACGCGTCGTCGAGGAGCCCGAAGACGACCGACGCCAGCGTGATGGAGAGGATCATCATCACCGTGCCGCTCACGACGGGCGTCACGAGTCTTCGCAGGATGAACAGCCACCTGGCGACGATGAACTGGAACGCCGCCGAGGCGAGCACCAGCGTCGTCAGCGTTGCGGGGCCGCCGTCCACCACCGCCGTGATGCAGAAGGGGATGGCGAAGGCCGCCGTGAAGAACGGCATCACCGCTCCCGCGCCCAATGGGCCCAGGCGGCGCACCTGCACCAGCGTGGAGAGCCCGACCGCCAGCAGCGACGCGAAGACCATCCACGTCACGTACGGCTCGCCTCTGTCCGACGCATTCGCCACGATGACCGGCGTCACCAGCAACGTGGCGGACGCGATCATGCTGAACTGCAGACCGTAACCGAACGAGGTCCGCCAGGGCGGGTTCTCGTGCGCCTCGTACCGGGGACTCTGCGTTGCCGTGGCCAGTGCGCTCCTCCCAGCAGACAGGCGTCTCGTTGAGACTCACGCAACTTTACTACGCGCGTGACCCATTGCCACAACCCCGCCTCCTCCCCATCACCCCCCGCGCCCCCGCGCCGACGGCTCCTGCGGCCGAAGCTCGCCCGCGGCCCTGGTCAGCGCCGCGCCGTACAGGAAGATCATCCCCGCGACGTACCCCCACATCAGCAGCAGGACGAACGAGGCGATAGGTCCGTACACCGCGCTCCGTTGCCCGGCCAGCGTGGTGAACCAGAAGAACAGGTGCTTGCCCGCCTCGAACAGCACGATGGCTGTCAGCGCTCCGAACACGGCGTCCCGCCACTCCAGGCGCACGTTCGGCATGAGGTAGTACACCAGCGCGAAGAGCACCATCGTCAGGAACGCCGGCAGCAGCGCCGAGACCGCGCCCAGCGCGAAGATAACGACCACGGATATCTCACCCGCCGACTCAGCTATACCCTCGCTGAACCGCACCGCCAGCTGCAGCGAGGCCGTGAGCCCCACCGACAGCAGGAACAGGAGCACGATGATCGTCGTCAAGCTCGCCTGCAGAGCGGTGATGCGGAGCACCTTCTGCGTCCGGACGGCGAACACCCTGTTCACCGACCGGGTCGCAGCCATGAACAGACCGTTCGCCCCCATGACGATGCTGACGAACGCCACCAGCCCGATCGCCAGCGAACCGTCCAGCAGGTGCGCCACCGCGTCCTCGATCAGCCCCTCCGATGTGGGGAAGTAGTAGATCAGGGTCGCCGTCAGCGTCTCTTTGATCGCCTCGGACTCGCCGAAGACCGCTATCGTCATGATCGCCAGCGCAACCGCGGGCAGGAGCGAAAGGATGGTGAAATACGCGAGCGAGCCTGCCAGGTCGATCCCTCCTGCTTCCAGCAGGATGCGCACCGCCCTGAACATGGCCGCGCCGCGCCACGCCCCCCTCTTCCGGGGCAACTCGCGCGATAACCGCCGGATCTGTGCCTGCCTGCGTCTCATCCGAACGTTCCACCAACCGCCGATTCTACGCCCACCGCATCTCCGGGCGTGCCTCATTGCGTTGCATGGTCTGCCGGACTATCTTCTGCGCATGAGTACGCCGCTCCCCTGTGGATATGCCAGCGAAGGTCAGGGCGTCACGCCCCTGGCCGCCGCGCTCGAGTCCGGCGCGATGCTCGATCAGGGCTTCGACGTCACCCTCGCCAAGATGGGCGACGCGCACGCGGTCGTGGCCGGGTTGGCGTCTGGCGCCATCGTCTTCGGCAACCTCGCCGCTCCCGCGCTCGTGCTCGCGGCGGCGGAAGGCCGGGCGGACCTCGTCTTCCTCGCGGGCGGCGTCAACCAGCAGTTCCTCGTCGGCGCTCCCGGCGTGACGCTGGATGCGCTTCCCGGCCTCTCCCTCGGCATGAGCCACCCCGGCGACCTGACCGACTTCCTCGGACAGCTGACCATCGACCGCGTGCTCGGCGGGTCGGGCGAACTGCGCGCCGTTGGCGGCAGCCAGTCGCGCCTCCGAGCCGTGCTCGACGGCGAAGTCGCCGCGACGCCGCTCTCGCCGCCCACCGCCGTACAGGCGAAGCACGCCGGGTGTCCCTGGCTGTACGACTACGCGGAGATGGGGCTGAACTTCGCCATCGGCGGCATCGCGGCGCCGCGGTCGCTCATCGAGTCCGAACCTGAACTTGTGCGGCGCTTCCTGCGCGGCTACCTGGAGGGGCAGCGGCGCTACAAGCAGGACCGGGACTTCGGTGTCGCCATCCACGAGCAGTACGGCGAGACCACCCGCACCATCGCCGGGGAGACCTACGACGTCACCTACGCGGGCTTCCGCGACTTCCCCGACCCCGCCACCGAGGGCATGCGGATGCTCGTCGACTTCTGGAAGAGCGCCGGCATCATCCCCGAAGCGTTCCGCGTCGAGAGCGTCGTCGATTCCGGCCCGATCGCCGCAGTCTGCGGTATCGCCTCTTGACATGCAACCCTGTGGTTGCGTATCATGCGTGGATGCACAAAGACTTGGTCTTCAGGGCACTCGCGGACCCGACACGGAGGTTGATGCTGGACGAGTTCTCTGAGCGCAACGAGCAAACGCTCTACGAGCTCACGGCGCGCTTGATCATGCGGCATGAAGTCGCCATCTCCCGACAGGCCCTGGCCAAGCACCTTGATGTCTTGGAAAAAGCGGGGCTCGTAAGCTCAGAGAAGCGTGGCAAGTATCGGATGCTTGTCTTCAACGATGGACCCCTCAGGGCTGTCATGGATCGATGGCTCAAGTGACACGATGAGAAGAAAAGGAGGCCAGATATGCGCATTACGCTCACCGGCGTTTTCGTAAGTGACCAGGACGAAGCTCTGAGGTTCTACACGGAGACCCTCGGCTTCGTGAAGAAGCATGACGTCCCCGTGGGGAGATTCAAGTGGCTTACCGTCGTCTCCCCCGATGACCCGGATGGGACCGAGCTTCTGCTTGAACCAAATGACAACCCGGTAGCACAGGAATATCAGAAAGGGATATTTGACCAGGGCATCCCAGCGGCGTCCTTTGGCGTTACGGACATCCGCGCAGAGTATGAGAAACTGAAGTCACTGGGCGTAGCTTTTACGATGGAGCCGACGGAATTGGCCAACGTCACTATTGCGGTCTTTGACGACACCTGCGGGAACCTGGTCCAAATGATGCAGATGTAACGACGATCGACCAGACTGCCCTGTTTGGGACGCGGGTGCGGTCTAGCCCGTCCAGGCACGTGGTGGGCGGTAGAGGACTCGAACCTCTGGCCTCCGCGATGTCAACGCGACGCTCTAACCAACTGAGCTAACCGCCCCGTCCACCGTACGCTCACGAGTATAGCACCCCCTCGCGGTGATACGAGGCGGCGCAACGAGCGGGGCGCGGGTGTGCTACTATCGTCCGCGCTGTACGCCCGCGGTGCACCGTGGGTCGGCCATACGAACGGAGGAGGTGGATGATGGTGGAAACAGCACTGCCCGCATGCCAGGCATGCAACGAAGGAGACCTCGTCCCGCTTTCGGACTTCGGGAGCCAGGGCGCGCCCATCCACTACAAGGCCTGGGTCTGCACCAACCCCGACTGCGGGTTCAACCTGAAGATCCGCAACGGCGACGTCTACATCAACGAGCCCATCAACAACGGCGCGATGGCTGGCAGGCGCTAGCCCCCGCTCCGCTGGGTTACTCCCCTCGCCGTTGTCATGCTGAGCAAAAGCGCAGCGGAGTCCGCGTTTCAACGCGCAGTATCCTCTCGGGTGTTACTCCCCTCGCCCTCTGGGAGAGGGGGCGGGGGTGAGCCGTTTGTCATGCTGAGCGGAGCCGGAGGCGGAACGCCGTCCCGTCATTCCCGCACCGGCGGGAATCTCAGGCGACCCTTGGTCGCACGTGCGCAGGACAGCGCGCACGGGGAGAGGCGGCTGAGTGGGGTGTTTGTCATGCTGAGCGGGGTCGAAGCATCTCTCGGGTTGCCTGCTCCCCTCGCCCTCTCGGAGAGGGGCCGGGAGTGAGGGTTTATCATGCACGGCGCGTGCCGGTGCTCGGCGTGGCGCTGCTTGCCGTGGGTGCGCTCCTGCTCGCCGCGGCTGCCGCTTACTACGCCTACGGCTTCTTCGCAGGACGCGACCTCGAACGCCTCGACGTCACCGTCACCGGGCCTGTCAGCGAGACGTTGCCACGCGCTACGACCACGGCGCATGAGGGGCCGTCGCCCGCAGCGCAGGAGCTCTACCCTGGCTCGCTCATACCCGCCCGGCAGTGGGCCGACCCGCGCGGCGCGATCAATCTCGGCGTGCCGGACCTGGAGGGATTCATCCCTCTCAGCAACGAGGGGCAGCCGCACATCGCCGGGGTCGTCGGGAGGGCCGACCGCATCGTCATCCCGCAACTCAACGTCGACGCCGAGGTGGAGGAACTCAGCATCATCAACCTCGCGTCGAGCGCGGCCTACGAGACGCCCGCGTTCACGGTCGGCCACATCCCCACGACGCCGAACCCGGGTTCGGCGGGGAACGGCTGGTACTTCGGCCACCTGGAGAACCCGATCCAGGGCGAGGGCAACGTCTTCCTGCGTCTCCCGGAGATCGCAGACCTGCTGCGCGACGGCGACGACGTGCACGTCATCCTCACCGCCGATGGGCGCGAGTACCTCTACCTCGTGAACGCCACGAGCACGACGCACGCCGACGACCTCGCGCTCTACCCGTCGGACGACGCCCGCATCTCGCTCGTCACCTGCTTCCCGCGCCTCAAGTACGACCAGCGCCTCATCGTCACCGCGCAACTCGCCGCCTTCAGGGACATTCAGGTCCCTTCCCCCTCGACGGGGGAAGGTTAGGATGAGGGTGGAGCAGAGATCCGCCGCGCCTGGAACCGCGTAGAATAGAAGTGAAGGGCCGCACCCGTCTGATCCCTTCCCCCTTGATGGTGGAAGGTTAGGATGGGGGTGAATCGGCATGAACACTAGCGCCACACCCGTAAGAAACCTTGTCGGAGCGGTCGCCGTTGCGCTGCTCGTGCTTGCGTTCGCCGCCTGCGAGAGCGCGACGCCCACCCCGGCGCCTGCTCCCACCGACACGCCGGTCCCGGCTCCTACGAACACACCGGTCCCTGTCCCCACCGATACGCCCGCTCCAGCCCCCACGAACACGCCCACACCTGAACCGGCTCCCACCGACACCCCTACGCCGGCGCCGCAGCCAACGAACACCCCTACGCCGGCGCCCGGCGTCACGCCGCAACCAACCGACACGCCTACTCCTACGCCGCGGCCAACGAACACGCCCACCCCAAGGCCCCAGCCGACCGACACCCCCACACCCGTCCCCACCGACACGCCGACACCCGAGCCCGCGCCTGCGAGCGGCTGGCGCACCGACGTCGCCACCGGCTCCGGCGTCGGCGACCGCGCGACAGACGCCTCGCTCACCTTCCCGGACGGCTCCACCGCCACCATCGAGGCCACGGCCGGAGGCCGCGCCGTCCTCCTCTATTTCTTCGCTACGTGGTGACCGTCCTGTAACGCCGAGTTACGGACGTTAACGGGCCTCTACAACGACTACAGCAGCGACGTCGAGGTCGTGGCTGTCGCCTTCAACCAGAACGCCGACCAGCTCGGCTCACACGCCGAGAGGCAGGGCTACGCGGGGGTGTTCACCGAGGGTCCTGCATCGCTCGTCCGCGACTACAACATCCGCGCGCAGTCGTCGTGGGTCGGCATCGGGCGCGACGGCGCCATCCTCAACAGGCGCGGCTACGGCAGGGACGGCGCATCCTTCTGGCGCGGCATCCTGGACGCCCTGCGATCCTCGTAATTCCCGTCGTTCCTGCGCAGGCAGGAACCTCGCAGCCCACCTCTCCCTTGGGGAGAGGTCGCCGCGCCGCGGCGGGTGAGGGTTCACTCTCGCATTGACACCCCTTGTCCGCGAGCCATAGCCTCTAGCGCGGCATGACCACGCGCAGCGCATCCATATCGCGCCTGATAACAGCAGCGGCAGCCCTGCTCCTGCTGCTCTTCACGCTCGCTGCCTGCGGCTCGGACCCCACCGCGACACCGGTGCCGCAGCCCACGCCAACTCCGGAGCCGGAGCCCACCGCCACCCCGATGCCGGCCTCGGACGGCATGGCTGCCGGAGCCTGGCGCACCGACCTCGCCGTCGGATCGAACCACGGCGACCGCGCCGCCAACGCCCCGATAACGCTCGTGGACGGAACCTCCACCACGCTCGAAGAGGCTGCCGCAGGCCGGGGCGTCCTCCTCTACTTCTTCGCCACGTGGTGACCGACCTGCCGCGGCGAGGCTCGCACGCTGGACACCCTCTACGACGACTACAAGGACGACGTCGAATTCGTCTTCGTCGCCTGGTCGGACCCCATCGCCAAGCTGGACTCCTATGCCCGGAACGAGGGCTACGACTGGATCTTCGCCGAGGCCGGGCCGGACACGCCGCGCGACTTCAACATCCGCTCGCAGGCGACATACGTCGGCATCGCGCCCGACGGCGCCATCGTCGCCAGCAGCGGCGGCGGCTCCGGCAAGGACTGGCCCAGCATCCTCGACCAGCTGAGTTCCACGTAGCCCTGCCGGCCGACACGTGGGCCGTCTAACCCCCGCCGCAGAAGGGGAGTCCAAGGTTATCGAAGTCGGCGCCCCACACGTCGCGCAGTCCGTCCGGTACGCACCCGCTCAACTGGTTCTCGCGAAGATCCAACTCGATCAGATTGGCGAGGTTGCCCAGTTCCTGGGGGATCTGCCCGCTCAACCGGTTGTCGCGGAGCACCAGGTGGTTCAGGCCGGTGAGCTTGCCGAGTTCCTGAGGTATCCCTCCGCTCAACTCGTTGCTCCAGAGGTACAGCAACTCCAGGTTGGCGAGGTTGCCAAGTTCCGAAGGGACCTGCCCGCTCAGCTCGTTGCCTCCGAGGTTCAGTATTCGCAGGTTCGCGAGGCTCCCGAGTTCGGGAGGTATCTCGCCGCTCAACCGGCTGTTGAGGGACAGGTTCTCCAGATTGACGAGATTGCCGAGTTCGGGAGGTATCTCGCCCGACTCGTATGAGCCGAGGTACAGCACTCGCAGGTTGGCGAGGTTGCCGATCTCGGGAGGTATCTCGCCCCTCAGCTCGTTGCGATCGAGGTGCAGCTCTTCCAGGTTGGAGAGGCTGGCGAGTTCGGGAGGGATCTCGCCTCTCAGGTTGTTGGTGCGCAGGTTCAGATATCGCAGGTTGGTGAGACTGGCGATCTCTGGGGGTATCGGGCCGCTCAGCCTGTTGAACTCAAGGTCCAGCCTTACCAGGTTGACGAGGTTGCCGATCTCGGGAGGTATCTCGCCGTCCAACAGGTTGCGCTCGCCCGGCTGGTCCCACTCCTCGCCGAGGTCCAGCACTTGCAGGCTGGTGAGGCTGCCGATCTCGGGAGGTATGCGTCCCCGCAGACCGCGGTTGATGAGGCGCAGTTCCGTAACTCTGCCCTCGGCGTCGGTGGTGACGCCGTCCCATTCTCCCAGCGGCCTGTCGCTCAGCCAGTTGGGCAGGTCAGGGCGGACGGTCAGGTCGTTGTAGAAAGCCTCCAGCGCCGCGCGGTCGCCCGAGGCGTCCGTTGGCGTCGTTGGTTCCGTCCCGGGCGCGGTAGGACTCTCGCTGCAGAAACGCTGGTCGAGGTCGCTGAAGTCGATGCGGCCCACGTCCCGCAGTCCGTCCGGTACGCACCCGCTCAGCCGGTTCCCGGACAGGATCAGCGATTGCAGGTTGGCAAGGTCGGCGAGTTCGGGAGGTACGTGTCCGCTCAGCCGGTTGTTGCCGAGCAACAGGTAATACAGGCTGGCGAGATTGCCGAGTTCAGGGGGTATCTCACCGCTCAGGCGATTGTCGGAGAGATGCAACTCATGCAGGCTGGCGAGATTGCCGAGTTCGGAAGGGACGCGCCCGGTCAGCTGGTTCTCGGATAGGTCCAGCCTCAGCAGGTTGACGAGATTGCCGGTCTCGGATGGAATCTGCCCGCTCAGCTGGTTCCCGGCGAGGTGCAGAAACTGGAGGTTGGTGAGATTGCCAAGTTCAGAGGGTATCTCACCGCTCAGATTGTTGGTGTAGAAACCCAGGGATTCCAGGTTGGCGAGGTTGCCGAGTTCGGAAGGTATCTGCCCGGTCAACTCGTTTTCGTCGAGGTGCAGGAATCGCAGATCAGTGAGGTTGCCGAGTTCGGGTGGAATCTGCCCGCTCAGTTCGTTGCCCCAGAGATTCAGGTATTGCAAGTTGGCGAGATTACCGAGTTCGGAAGGTATCTGCCCACTCAGTCGGTTGTTGGAGAGGAGCAATGCTTTGAGGTTGGTGAGGTTCCCTAAAGCGGGAGCTATCTCGCCGCTCAGCTGGTTACTGCCGAGAATCAGGGATCGCAGGTTGGCGAGGTTGCCAATCTCGGGAGGTATCGGCCCAGTCAGTTCGTTAGGGGTGCCCGACGGAGCCCACTGGTTGCCGAGGTCCAGCGTCTCGAGGTTGGCGAGGGTGGCGAGCTCGGGAGGAACGGGCCCGCTCAGACCGCGCTCATCGAGGAGTAACTCGGTGACTCTTCCCTCGGCGTCGGTGGTGACGCCGTCCCATTCACCCAGCGGCCTGTCGCTCAGCCAGTTGGCGTTGTTCGTCCAGTTGGGGCCGTCGGTGGCGTGGTACAGGATCTCCAGCGCCGCCCGGTCGGTCGAGGCGTCCGTATACGGCGTGGGGGTGGGGGTCGGACCGGCGCACGCGGCGGCGAACGCGATGAGCGTGAACGCGGCAGTGAGCCGGACAGGGATGACGAAGCGCAGGAGCATGGTTCCGGTTCTCGGGAGAACAGACGTCGCGTCCCGGATGTCGTCACGCTAGCACACCGGCGGTCTCACCGCACTCCGAGCGGCACGGCCTGTAACAAGTTCCGAGTTGGCGCGGCTGTCATGCTGAGCGGAGCACGGCGGAGTCGAAGCATCTCTCGGGTGGATCCGTTCGTGGTGGACCACGGCCTACCCGATTGCTGACACCCGCCCCTTACGCGAACGCCCCTTAGCCACGTACGCTGGTTGCATGACCGACCTGCTCGCAGCACCCATAGACCGCGTCTATAGCTCAGGCCGCAGATATAGACAGCATCTATGGCTCCGCTGCGAAAAAGCGTTTTCGATGAAATCTTGAGTACCTTGTTGCTCTCCAGCCCCGGGAAGCAGGCCACGGCCACGAAAAACGCTCCGAACAAGATTTCAAGGCACTCAAATGGTGCAGCCGGTTTACTCGTAAGCGCGGAACAAGAATGTCATTTCGGAGGCCTCGATGAAATCTTGTTCGCAACCCTTGCCCGCCTTGGCGGAAGCCGGTCTGCCCTCTCTCGCCGTGGAGAGGGCCGGTGGTGAAGGCGAGCGGGTTGGCGAACGAGGCGCATCTGCGATAGCATCCGCCGAGCAGGACGCGGCCGGCGCGGGCCGCGAGGGAGGCTCTATGACCACGACTCCAGTCAGGCAGACCGTCACGGTCACCGTCAACGGCCAGGAATACACCCGCGAGGTGCCCACTTACCGCACCCTCGTCGACTTCATCCGCTACGACCTCGGCCTCACCGGCACCAAGGAGGCGTGCAGCGTCGGCGTCTGCGGCGCGTGCACCATCGAACTGGACGGCAGGATCGCCGCATCGTGCATCACGCTCGCCGTGCGGGCCGACGGCGCGAACATCACCACCATCGAGGGCGTCGCCGACGGCGACACGCTCCACCCCGTGCAGGAAGCGTTCATCAACCACGGCGGCTTCCAGTGCGGCGCGTGCACTCCCGGCCAGATCATGGCCGCCAAGGCGCTGCTGGAGCACAATTCCAGCCCCACCGAGGCAGAGATCAAGGAATGGATGATGGGGAACCTCTGCCGCTGCACCGGCTACTACCAGATCATCGAGTCCATCCAGGCCGCTGCGGAGGCGAAGTAGCCATGCACGACTTCACCTTCCACGCACCCGATTCCCTCTCCGGCGCCCTCGAACTGCTCGCCGAGCACGACGGCGACGCGAAGCTGCTCGCGGGCGGCACGTCGCTCACGACGCTCCTGAAGCAGTCGCTCATCGCGCCCGACCACATCGTCAGCCTGCACCGCGTCCCCGGCCTCGACTCCATCGAGGCGTCCGGCGGCGAGCTCCGCATCGGCGGGCTCACCACCCAGCGCGACATGGAGACGTCCGCCGTCGTGAAGGAGCACGCGCCCCTGCTGGCCGAGGCGTACCGCCGCGTCGCCACCGTCCGTATCAGGAACGTCGCCACGGTCGGCGGCGGCATCGCCCAGGCCGACCCCGCGATGGACCCGCCTCCGTCGCTGCTCATCCTCGGCGCGAGCGTCGTTGCCACCTCAGCCCGCGGCGAGCGCGTCATTCCCATCAGCGAGGTCTACGCCGACTACTACGAGACGACGCTGGAGCCGGACGAGATCGTGACGGAGCTGCGCGTCCCCGCCCAGCCTTCCGGCGCAGGGTGGACGTACATCAAGTACCTCCCCCGCACCGAGGACGACTACGCCACCGTCTCCGTCGCCGCGATCGGCAGCGTCGAGGGCGGCAGCATCGCCGACGTACGCGTCGCGCTCGGAGCGGTCGCGCCGACCGCCGTGCGCGCCTCGGTCGTCGAGGAGGCGCTGGCTGGTCAGGCCCCGACGCTCGACGCGCTGCGCGAGGCGTCGCAGGCGGTCGCCGACATCGTCGACCCGACCGACGACCCGCGCGGCTCGGCCTGGTACAAGCGGGACATGTCCGTCGTCTTCACCCGCCGCGCGCTGGAGCAGGTGCTCGGCGTCTCGTAAGTCCCCTCTCTACCACCAGTGCACCTCGTCGAGCGCCTCGGCGTCCGCGCCGGTGGCGTCCCATGGACGCGACGGTAGGTACTTCCACGCCCCGTCCGAGAACATCATGACGATGTTCCTGCTCTCCATCCCTTCTGCGACCCGCAGGGCCGTGTGCAGCGCCGCCCCTGACGACACCCCCGCGAACACGCCCTCCGCCCGCATCACGTCCCGCGCGGCGGCGATGGCGCTTGCGCTGTCGACGAGGAAGCGCCGGTCCAGCAGGCCAAGGTCGAGCAGCGGCGGGATGTAGCCCTCTGAGAGGCTCCGCAGCCCCTGCAGCCGTTCGCCAAGCCTCGGCTCAACGCCCACGATCTGCACGTCCGGCCATTGCTCGCGCAGGCGCCGCGCAACTCCGGTGATCGTCCCTCCGGTGCCGATGCCGGCCACGAACACGTCCACGCGCTCCATTGCCCGGGCGATCTCCTCCCCTGTCGTGGCGTAGTGGCAGCGTACGTTGGCCGGGTCGCTGAACTGGCCGACCGCGTAGTAGCCCGGCTGCTCCGCCAGCTCCTGCACCCTTCTGATGGCCCCGCGCATCCCGGCCTCCGGCTCGCACCACTCGATCTCAGCGCCGTAGAGGTCCAGGATGTCAGCGATGCTCGGAACGATGCCCTTCGGCAGGACAACGCGCACACGATAGCCCCTGCGCGGAGCGAGCGCCGCCAGTGCGATGGCCGTGTTCCCGGTGCTCGCCTCCACCAGCGTCGCACCGGGCCGGAGTGCGCCGCTCTCCTCTGCCGCGTCCAGCATCGCCACCGCTATCCGGTCCTTAACGCTGCCGCTGGGATTCTGTCCCTCCAGCTTGGCAAAGAGCCGCACGCCGGGGCGGGGACTGAGGTTGCGCAGCTCGACGATCGGCGTGCTCCCCACGAGTGCGGCCAGTGTTCTCTGTCCATCCTGCGCCATGCGTCGATTCTATCGCGCGTGTGGGAGGGCGATGCGCGCTACCCCGCAGCCGGGAGCCGTTGACTCGCCTCCGACGCCTGCTAGAATTTCCTGTGCCGTTCTGCAAACGGCTGGAGTTCGCTACGCACACCTCCAACCCAGTCCCCTCGGCGCTCATCGAGGACTTGAGATGAGACGCAACAACTGGCGTCTCCGTCCGGGTGACCGTGTCGTCAGGCGCCCCCGCCAGAGAGAGACCGCGCCTGTGCGCATCCGGACGCAGGGCAGGCGGCGGCGCTTCGCCCTGCCCTCATCGTCCTCGGCGCTGCTGACGCTCGCCGGAGGGTTCGCAGTCCTCATCTTGGCAGGCACCGCACTCCTCATGCTGCCGCTCGCGGCAGCCGGATCGGAGAGCGCCGGTTTCGTTACCGCACTCTTCACCGCCACTTCCGCCGTCTGCGTCACCGGCTTGGTCGTCGTCTCGAGCGGCGACTATTGGAGCATCTTCGGCCAGATCGTCATCGCGGCGCTCATGCTGATGGGCGGGCTGGGCATCATGAGCGCGGGCATCGTCGTCCTGGCGGTGCTGGGGAGGCGTGTCACGCTCAACCAGCGGCTCCTCGTACGGGAGACGCTGGGAGGCGAGGCGCTGGGCAGCGCGGTCCGGCTCGTGCGCTACATCATCTGCTTCGCACTGGGAGCGCAGCTCGTTGCGTTCCTCCTGCTCTTCGCCCGGCTCGTGTTCAAGTACCCGGCCATCGAGGCGTTCTGGCAGAGCCTCTTCCATAGCATCTCCGCGTTTAACAACGCAGGCTTCACCATCTTCCCGGACTCCCACAGCCTGTCTGCGTTCCAGTCCGATCCCGCCGTGCTCTGGACCATCGGCCTGAGCATCCTCCTCGGCGCGATGAGCTATCCCGTGATGAACGAACTGGCGCGGCGCAAGGGATTCAGCCGCTGGACGCTGGACACGCGCCTGGTCGTGCTCGGAACGCTCGGCCTGTGGGCCACGGGCGCCGTTACAGTGCTCCTCTTTGAGGTCACGAACCCTCTGACGCTCGGCGGTATGAGCCTGGGAGACAAGATCAGCAACGGCGCGTTCCAGGCATTCACAGCGCGCACCGCAGGCTTCAGCTCTGTTGACTTCGGCCATGTAGAGGCCGGTACGAGCTACCTCTACATGATGATGATGTTCGTTGGCGGGGCGTCCGGGTCGGTGGCGGGAGGAATCAAGGTCAACACGGCGATGGTCATCATCGTGGCGACCATTGCGGCGGTGCGAGGGCGGCCCAACGTCGAGTTTGCGAGGCGTGAGATCGCATACTCCCAGGTGAGCCGCGCGCTGGGCGTGCTCGTACTGGGAGTGGTGGGCGTGTCGATATTCATCATCGCTCTCATGGTCTCCGAGCGGTCGAACCTCGAAGCAGGGACCTTCGAGTTCGGCGACACGATGTTCGAGACGATGTCCGCCTTCGGCACCGTGGGGTTGTCGCACGGGATAACGCCTGACCTCTCCACGCCCGGAAAGCTCATCATCACGCTGGCGATGTATGTGGGGCGGCTGGGCCCCCTGACGATCGCGCTCGGACTGGCGCTCCGCCAACGCCGGGCGCTGTACCGATACGCAGAGGAACGCGTTAGAATCGGTTGAGAGGTACGCTATGGCTCACCAGGTAGCCGTCATCGGCATGGGCAGGTTCGGTATAAGCCTGGCACATGAACTGTACCGCATCGGTCACGACGTGCTCGCCGTTGACCGCGACGAGTCGCTCACCCAGATGATGATGGGACAGGTGACCTACTCCGTCACGGGCGACTCCACCTCCATGGAGTTCCTGGAGGAAGTGGGTATCCGCAACTTCGACACCGCCGCCGTCGCCATCGGCACGGACATCCAGTCGAGCGTCCTCACCACCGTTCTCCTGAAGCAGACCTTCGAAGTACCCCAGGTGATGGCGCGCGCCATCAGCGACATCCACGGCAAGACGCTCTCGGCAGTGGGAGCCGACCGCGTCGTCTACCCCGAGCAGGAGACCGGTGTGCGTTCGGCGCACAGCCTCTTCCAGCGCGACGTGTTGGAGTACATGGAACTCGCCGGCGGCTTCGGGTTCAGCAAGGTGAACGTGCCCATGGAGATGACCGGCCTGTCGCTGGAGCGCGCAGGGTTGAGCACGGCTCGCGACAAGTACGGCGCGGCGGTCGTCGCCATACGCAGGGGGCGCGAACCCATCCTCTCGCCATCCAAGGACGAGGTGCTGCAGGAAGGCGACCTGCTCATCCTCGCAGGCAGGGAAGACACGCTCGAACGTTTCGGGCTTCAGTAAGGCATGGCAAAGATCGAACGCGCCCTCGCTCTCGTCACCGGCACCTCGATGGACAAGGCTGTCGTCTCCATCGCATGCGACCTCGTGCGTCCTTACAAGGGGCAGGTCTGGGCGCTCTACGTCATCGAGGTCGGACGGAAGCTGCCACTGGACGCGGAGCTGCCGAACGAGACCGCGCGCGGCGAGCACCTGCTGCAGCGCATGGAGGCGTTCGGGAAGTCGCTCAAGTGCAAGGTAGAGGGCGATATCCTGCAGGCGAGGGATACGGGCGCAGCCATCGTGCGGGAGGCAGCCGACCGCCAGACCGACGTCATCGTTGCGGGTATGCCCTACACCGAGCACTACGGCAGCCCTTCCCTCGGCGACATGGTGCCTTACGTGCTGCGCCACAGCCACTGCCGTGTTGTCGTCTACCGGGAGCAGCAGCCCGAGCCCATTCCGGAAGGCTCCTCATGACGCGCCACGTGATGATCGTCGGCTGCGGCAGGCTCGGGGCGACGGCTGCGAACGCGCTGCTCGACCGCGGCGACCGCGTCACGATACTCGACACAGACGCCGAGAACTTCCGGCGTCTGCGCCCTCGCGTCCGGCTCAGCATGTACGTCGGCGACGGCACTTCTCACGAGGTGCTGCGGCGCACCGGCATCGAGTCCGTCGGGGCCTTCATCGCCGCCACCGGGCGGGACACGACCAACGCGCTCGCGGCGCAATCGGCCCGGACCACGTTCGGCATCGAGCACGTCGTGTGTCGCATCAACGACCCGACCAGGAGCGAGATGTATGAGCGACTGGGGCTCACCACTGTGAACCCGAACCAGTTGCTCATCGAACTCGTCTTGGACGCGATGGAGCAGTAGCGGATGTACGTCATCGTCGTCGGCGCAGGCAAGATAGGCTTCTACCTCACTCGCGAGCTTCTCGCCGTGAGTCACGAAGTCGCGCTCATCGAACGCGATGCCTACGTCAGCGCCACCGCCGCGGAGGAGTTCGGCTCCATCCTCATCACCAGCGACGGAACCGAGCCCACCGTGCTCGGCGAGGCCGGGGCGGAACGGTGCGACATCCTCATATCCACAACCGGCCAGGACGCGACGAACCTGACCGCATGCCAGGTGGCGAAATACTCGTTCAACGTCCCCAAGACGATGGCCGTGGTCACCGACCCCGACCACGTACCGCTCTTCCGGGCGCTGGGGGTCGACGTAACGATCAGCACCACGGAGCTCATCCTCTCACACGTCGAAGAGGAGCTCACCGGCGGGCCGTTCGTTCACGTGCTCCCCCTCCGCGGAGCAGCGAGCGGCATCGTCTCCATGCGCGTGCCGAGCGGGTCTCCGGTGGTGGGCCAGCCTGTATCCCGCATCAAACTGCCGCAGGGCACGCTCCTTACCGCGGTGATCCACAAGAACGGCGAACTCAAGCCTGTCGTCAGCGATCCTGAACTGGCGGCCGACGATGCCATCGTCGCCATCACTCCGCCGGAGAAGGAAGACGAGCTGTGGCACGCGCTCACCGGAGAAGCACGCCGATGAAGATCGCCTACTTGGGGCCGCAGGGCACGTTCTCCGAGCAGGCTGCGCTCGACTACGCGCGCGGCGCAGAAATCATCCCCTATCGTTCCATCATCGCATCCGCCATGTCCGTCCTCCAGGGCGAAGCGGACGAAGCAGTCTGCCCCATAGAGAACAGCTACCAGGGCTCGGTCACCGACACGCTCGACGTGCTGCTGCACGAGGAAGGGCTGCACATCCGCCAGGAAATGACGCTGGACATCGTGCATAACCTCATGGTCAAGCCCGGCGTCCTGCTGGCCGCGGTGAAGCGCGTCTATTCACACCCCCAGGCGCTCGGCCAGTGCCGCAGGTACCTGGAACAACACCTGCCGGACGCCGAACTCGCCGCGTCGCTCAGCACCGCCGAAGCGGTCGAGCAGGCCATGGCCTCTGATATGCCCGCCGCAGCCATCGCGCCGAGCCGCTCCGCAGATCTGTACGGTGCGGAGATACTGGCCCCGGGCATCCAGGACGACGACAACAACGTCACGCGGTTCGTCGTGTTGGGCAAGAGCGACCACCCACGCACAGGCAACGATCTCACTTCCGTTGCCATGGAGTTTTCAGAGGACAAGCCGGGCCAGCTGTTCGGTGTACTCCAGGAGTTCGCGGAACGCAACATCAACCTCACGAAGATCGAGTCGCGCCCCACCCGGCTGGGATTGGGCAAGTACTACTTCCTCATGGACATTGAGGGGCACGCAGACGATCCGACATTGGCCGAAGCGCTTACCCGAGTGGAACAGCGGACGTCACGGCTCATTAAGTTTGGCTCCTACCCCCGTGCGAGTACTGAGTCCTACCTCATTGAGCTAGTGAGGAGTATTGCCACTCTCAGGCACTACCACTGTCAACAAGAGGTTCTACGGTCTGGCATACACATTGACTTGCTCCTGGAATCCAAGGGCAAGGAGATCGGTGTCGAGGTGCGGGCCACGTCCTCTCCAGAGGGCATTCGCCGGATGGCGCGGTCTTTCCGCGACATGGGGCTGGCGCAGGCGATCTTCGTGTTCGCGGACCCTACGGTGGCAGAGAGCGCGCGCACCGCAGCCGCCGAATGGCCGGAGGAACTCGCCGCGACGGCTGTCTTCACGACCGCCGAGCATATCGGCGAGCTGTTGTAGCCGCCGACGCTACTTCGCCTTACCGCGCAACCCGCCTACGAAGTTGATCAGTATGCCCAGCCCGCTTGCGAGCGATGCCGTGCTGCCCTCGGCGGCCGGGGAGGACATGTAGTTCAACACGGCCCCTGACGCCCTGTTCACGTTGTCCAACGTATCGTTGACAGTGTCGACTGTCTTCGTCATGGAGCCGAGCAGGCGCCGGACCGCCTTGACCAGCAGGAAGGCTGCTACCAGCAGAACGAGCAGGACAAGGATCCCCACCACGAGGTAGGCGCTGACGAGGATGTCGCGTATCAGCGTTACCGTTTCTTGGTCAAACAAGGTTCTTCTCCCTGCCTCCGCGGGCGGTCCTGTCGCTGCGCGTCTCCGCGCACGGATACCTCATTCTACCGTTGCCTCCGAGCTTCCGCACCGCCACGTCACGCTCCGGTCTCCAGCACACGATAGACCGTAACCTCCTGGTTGGCAAAGAAGACCTCGAGTGACGACCCCACCATCGCGTCGAACTTCTCCAGTCCCGGCCCGGGGAAGTACACGCGCTCCGTAGGCCCGACGTAGACGTACCCCACGCCGTACTCCGACGCGAGGTCGAGAAAGAGCCGTTCACTCTCGGTCTCGTACATCACACTGACGTCGTAGATCCGTCCGCGCACGGCGGCGGGTTCATCTCCGCCCGCGCCCCGCTGCTGTATCTGGTGCCATTGCCAGCCGACCACCACAGGCAGTCCGGTGTATTTGGCCACACGCGGAGGCCAGCGGTACGCATGCGCGGTGACTCCCTCGAGGAACACTGGAGAGCCCTCGACGTTCGCACGGATGAAGTCGATGGCCTCGGCGTCGTAACTCAATGCGTATCTCACCTCGGGCAGCCCTTTGCTCGGCTCGGCCGGATCGCCGTAGACGGTCGTCCACTGGTATGCGCGCCCGTCCAGTGTCACACCCGCCGACGTATCGAACCTGTCCGCGAGGCGCGCCCGCGTGCCGAGCGCAGGGAAGACAGCGCTCGCCAGCACGAGGATTGCCAGCACACCCAGCCAGACCTTACCCCCCCTGCTGCGGAAGCGGACCGCCCCTGATACCCACACGTGCCACAGCCCAACGCCTCCCACGATGCCGAACATCACCCAGGCGTTCAGGTACAACTTGAACACGGTGTTCATCCGGTCTATGTCGTTCTCCACAGTCACGAAGTCCACGCCAACGCCGATGCCCAGCGCAAGGATCAGCATGCCCAGCAGGAGCAGGTGCACCGGAGCAGCGCGCTCGTTGCTCCGGAAGAGCCAACCCAAAGCGACTGCCGACGCCCACAGGATGACCAGCGACAGCAGTGCCGCCGTCAGCCACTCCCGCAACGTGTCCGACCACACGAAGGCGCCACCCGCGAGCGCCAGCAACAGCAGGCCGAGCGCCGGTACGGCCCGTCCACGCCATCCCATACCGCCCGTGTCTTCGCTCTCCGGCCCACTCCGCTTGAACAACTGCCGGGTCTCGAACACGAGCCAGGAGAGCACGGCGAACAGCAGCAGCGCGTGAATGGCGAGGTACTGCCAGAGCACCGTGCGCCACTCGCTCAGCTTCACGCCCGAGGCGGGGACCTCGTAGTGCTGGTGGAATGGCAGCCACGCCGCATAGAGCACTCCCCAGAACAGTGCGGCCAGCACCAACCCTTTTGCGGCCGTCATCGGCTCCGGCGGGCCGCCGCGTACGAACAGCGCGATGGCGACCGTCGCGAGGCCCAGCAGGCCGTACGCGGGCACTTCCCACGTGTTGATCGCGGCGAACGCCCCCACGACGAACGCGAGCCCCACGAGCGCGGGCAGCAGCCTTCGCAGCGGAACCGCCTTTCGCGCTCCCAGAACGAGGTTCGCTGCCAGTCCGATGGCAAGCACCTGGAACGGGAGCGATATGAGATGTGCATGGAGGTCGCCGAAGAGGAACGTCCAGAACGGGAACTCGTTGATCGCTATCTGGTCCGGCATCAGGCGGCTGCTGCGCCAGAAGTCGAACCGCCCGAACGACTCGTCCGTGAAGCTGCGCCACGCACCCTGCAGCAGTTGCGCGGCGCCGTCCACGTTCGCCAGCACCGTGACGAGGAGTGCAGCGCCCAATCCCGCCCAGACCGGGCTGCAGCGGCGCGCCATCTGTGTGCCTCGCTGTCGCAGCGCCTCCGCCAGGTTGTATCCGACGCTGAACGCGCCCGTCAGCGTAAATGCAAACAGCATCGGCAAAGCCAGGTTGTAGGCGACCTCCGGCACGATGCCGGTCAGGCGTACCAGGGCCGCGACGGGCACGAACCCGTAGTAGTAGTAGTTGATGAAGCCTCCGGCATACCACGGGTCGTAGGGCGGGAAGGTGGACGACTTCACGACGGCGATGAGGTAAGCCATGTCCATCGGCTTCTCGCCGCCGCGCCACGCGTGCCAGAGGTCCGGGTTCGCGGCCCGCACCAGCACGAATACGAGGTAGGCCGCGATGAACAGCGCCTCCACGCTCACGATGTACTTCCAGTGGCGCTTCGCCAGCCCGATGAGCCAGCGGTTGCGGTAGAGCAGCACGCCGGAGACCGCGGCCAGCAGCAGTATCGAGAGTCCCACACTGGCGCGGGAGAACGTCCACACGCCAAGGCTCGCTCCCATCCACACCAGCCACGACACCAGCAGCAGCGCCAGCGGTTTCGCGAGCACGACGCCTCTGTCCGGCAGCCAGCGCATCAGGCGCACGGCGAGCGGGAGTCCGGCGAGGAAGACGACTTCGATAGCGATCAGCCAGACGAGCCAGGGCGCCCAGTCGTTCAGCCCACCCTCGTCGAAGATGTCCGTCCATGTGCCGCCAGCCTGTTGCACGGCGCGGTCCTCGTCGCTCAGCAACGCTCTCTCGGGCGGCGGGTCGAGATCGCCCAGGAACATGATGGCGCTGATGTCGTGCTCACTGAGGCGCTCAACGTTCTGCCACACGAGCACGAGGGGATGGTCGTAGTTCGTGACATTCTCGTCCGCGTAGCCCAGGTCGAGCGCAAGCGCGCCGGTCTCCACGCCCGGCACACTCTCCGGGCGCTCCATGCCTGCAACCGTGAACGGGTCGTGCACGAACGACACGCCCGCGAGAGTGGGGTAGCGGGCGAAGCCATGCACGATTTCGAAGCCGAGTTCACCGGAGAAAAGGGCCCGGTAGTACGCCGCGCTGTAGGGATAGCGCTCCGGCGCCCGGGAGATGCTCCCCCAGGGCCGGTTGCTGTACGACATGATGTAGTCGGCGTTGGCGACCTGCGCGGCAACCTCCGACGCCTTGCTGAACGTATCGCCTTCGTACATGCGCAGCTGGTCGACGTTGAACCGTCCGAGGTTCGGAAACCCCTCGTCCCAGTGGTTGTCGGTCACGACGTTCGCGCGCGATGGAACGTTCTCGTTCATCCAGGCGGACGCCTGTATGCCCGGGTGGTCCGTGAAGTAGATCGAGGCGAACGCGAGCGCATAGAAGACGGTCGCGGCCACGACGAACGCCATCACCGCCTGCACGGCACGCTCCCACGCGACCCCTCGCGCTCGCGCGAACCGGTACGCCTCCATGAGCCAGTGGCTTCCGAGCAGGACGAGCACGAGCAACGTGGGGGCCACGTAGCGCAGGAACTTCACCTCGAAGAGCGGCACGATGCCTGCGAGGAGGACGACGACCCACGAGATGAGGAGCCACTCACCGATGCGCGGACGCCGCAGCCCCGCGACCAGGGACGCTGCCAGGCCTCCCCACGCAACGACGCCAAGCGGCAGGCCCAGAGCCCAGACCGAGGTCTGGCGGAGTTCGTACAGGCCGTTGCGCGGTATGCCGACGTACTGGAGCGTGTACGGCACGAGCCCGGCAGTGCGAGCGACCATCCCTTCCCAGCCAAGGTCCGCCACGTACTTCCGGTAGTCGATTAGCGCGTACGGCTGCAGCACCATGAAGGTGAGGAGGGCAGTCCCGAACGCGAGCAAGGCAGGACGCACCAGGGGTTGTACGAGCGGCCAGCCCCTTTCGCCGCTCTCCCACTGCCGCCACAGGAGCGCAGCGTAGGTGAGGACGACGGGCGCGAGTATCGGCAGGCTGCTGCCTCTGAACGCGAAGGTCATCCCGATGACGAAGCCGAGAACGGCATGGTCGCGGAGGCGCCCGCGCTCCAGCACGTTCAGCATCCACCAGAAGGCGACCAGCGCCAGCAGCACCACGAACGACTCGGGGCGGTAGAAGTGCGTGACCTGGATGTTGAAGACCGTGAAGGCCCCGAGTGCGGCAGCGAGCAGGCCGGCGCCGTGTCCGAAGAGCCGCCGTCCCAGGAAGAACAGCAGCAGTATCGAGGCGGTATCAGCGAACGCCGCCAACGCGCGTCCCGCCGATGCCAGGTCCTCCAGCCGCACCTGGTCCATGAACGGCTCCAGGACGAAACGGATGCCCACTAGCAGGTAGATGATGATGGTGCCAAGCGGGAACCAGTGCGGGTTGAGCGGGCTCGCGTCCTTATCCAGGAACGTGCCGATGCCGGGGAAGCCGGGCCTGTCCTCCGGGAAATCGCGGTTCTGGCACGAGTCCCACCCCGTAGCCTCGGTCAGTACGCGGTACATGCAGTCCGCGCGGAGGTAGATGGAGCGCTCGTCGGGGTGGTAGAAGCTGCCGCCGTCCCAGTCGAGGCCATGCAGCCGCAGGCCGAGCGCGGCGGCGGCGATCACGAGCAGGACGAAGACCCAAGCGGGAGCAGCCCTGAGCCACCCACGCACCAGTGCGAGCTCGGCGGCCACGCTCGACGGTCGCTCCTGCGGCTCAGTCTCCGTGGCGCTGGGCGGGGAAGGCAGCGCGTCGGTTGACATATCGCTCACGAACGGCAGGCCGCGAACCTACGGCGTGGGTGCGGGCCTGCACATGTACGATGCGCAGGCCCGCAGCGAAGTGCCGTGCCTTAGAGGCCCTTCTCCGCGATCATCGCCGTGAGGTCGGATGTGCGGCAGGAGTAACCCCATTCATTGTCGTACCAGCCGAGCACCTTCACCATGTTGCCCTCCATCACCATGGTGGAGTCGGCGTCGAAGATGCAGCTGGCCGGGTTCATCTTGATGTCGCTGCTGACGATGGGGTCTTCGGTGTACTCGAGGATGCCGTTCAGCTCGCCCTCGGCGGCCTTGCGGAACGCCTCGTTCACCTCTTCCTTCGTCACGTCGCGCCCGACGTCGGCAACGAAGTCGGTGATGGAGCCCGTGGGCACGGGCACGCGCAGCGCCATGCCGTGCAGCTTGCCGTTCAGCTCCGGGATCACCACGCCGACGACCTTCGCCGCGCCGGTGCTGGTGGGGATGATGTTGGACGCGGCGGCGCGGGCGCGGCGCATGTCCGAGTGCACCTGGTCGAGGATCTGCTGGTCATTCGTGTAGGCGTGGACGGTGGTCATCAACCCGTGCTGGATGCCGAACTCGTCGTTGAGCACCTTGATGAGCTGCGCCACGCAGTTGGTCGTGCAGGACGCGTTAGAGAGGACGTGGTGCTCGTTCGGGTCGTATTCGTCAGCGTTCACGCCGAGCACAAGCGTCTTGTCCTCGCCGGTGGCGGGCGCAGAGATGATGACCTTCTTCGCTCCTGCCTCGATGTGGCCGGCGGCTTTCTCGCGCTGCGTGAAGATGCCCGTGGACTCGATGACGATGTCCACGCCCAGGTCTCCCCACGGCAGGTCGGCGGGGTTGCGCTCCGAGAGCGACTGAATGAGGCGCCCGTCCACCTCGATGCCGCCGTCCACGGCCTGCACCGAACCCGGGTAGCGCCCGTAGTTCGAGTCGTACTTGAAGAGGTGCGCGTTCGCCTGCGGGGCCGCGAGGTCGTTCACCGCGACCACTTCCAACTCGTCAGGGTGCCGTTCCAACGTCGCCCGGAGCACCTGCCTGCCGATGCGCCCAAAGCCGTTGATGCCAACTCTCGTGCTCATACGCCTCTTTCTCCTCCTTGCGTAGCCTCGTTCCTGAGGCTGTTTCCATGCTATAGACCGTTGGCTTGCACAACAAGGCGCGGTCAGGCCGTCCGGCTGACCGCGTCGCTCGCCGGTTGCCATGATTCGTTGTGGATGCTGTCGTCGATCCACTCCCGCAGCTCGATGCCGATGCCGTTGGGGTCGAGGATCTCCGCGCGCCAGCCGTTGAACGACGAACCGGGCTTCGGCTGCTGCACGAACGTCACGCCGCGCTCCCGGAGGGCGGCGGCCGTCGATGCCATGTCCTCCACCGTAAGCGCAAATGCCTTGACGCCCATGCTCCCCACGTCCACCTCCTCGGATGCACGCTCCGCGGGCGCGGCGATGAGCTCGATCATCATCCCGCCGAGCGTGACGCACACCTGCTCGTGCACCGCGCCGTCCGGCCTGCGCGCCTCAGTCGTGCGCAGGTGCCGGAAGCCGAGCACGTCCGTGTAGAACGCAACCGACTCCTTCAGGTCCTTCGCCCAGACCTCGACGTGGTCCATGCCCGTGATACCCATCTCGTCACCTCCGCAAGCGTTCGAACGGCGAGCCGCCCGCATACTCCGCCGCGCCGCCGAGTTCCGCCTCGATGCGCAGCAGCCGGTTGTACTTCGCGACGCGCTCGCTGCGCGCCGGAGCGCCGGTCTTGATCTGTCCCGCCGATACCGCGACCGCGAGGTCCGCGATCGTCGTGTCCTCCGTCTCGCCGGAGCGGTGGCTGATGACCGCGTTCCAGCCCGCATCGTGCGTCATGTCGATGGCAGAGCGCGTCTCGGAGAGCGAGCCTATCTGGTTCAGCTTCACGAGCACAGAGTTGCCCGCGCCATCCGCGATACCCCGGGCGATGCGCTCGGGGTTCGTGGTGAACAGGTCGTCGCCCACGAGCTGCACGCGGCTGCCCAGACGCTCAGTGAGCAGCGCCCAGCCCTCCCAGTCGTCCTCCATGAGGCCGTCCTCGATGCTGACGATGGGATACTTCGATACCCACTCCTCGTAGTAACCCACGAGTTCGGCGCTCGTCAGCGTGACGCCCTCGCGCGCGAGCACGTACTTCCCGCCCTCGAAGAACTCGCTCGACGCCACGTCCAGCGCGAGCGCGCAGTCCTCACCGGGACGGTAGCCCGCCTTCTCGATCGCCTCGACCAGCAACTCGACCGCCGCCTCGTTCGTGGGGAGCGACGGAGCGACGCCGCCCTCGTCGCCGACGTTCGTGGACATCCCGCGTCCGTGCACGATGCCGCGCAACGCCTGGTAGACCTCGGCGCCGCAGCGCAAGCCCTCGGTGAAGCTGTCGAACCCCACCGGCATCACCATGAACTCCTGGAAGTCCGTGGAGTTCACCGCGTGGCGTCCTCCATTGAGCACGTTCAACATGGGCGTGGGGAGCAGTGCACCCGCGCCGAGATAGCGGTAGAGCGGGAGGCCCGCCGACCGCGCCGCCGCGTGCGCATTCGCCAGCGAGACCGCGAGTATCGCGTTCGCGCCGAGACCGGACTTGTCCGCTGTGCCGTCGAGGTCCAGCATCGCCGCGTCCACCGCCCGCTGATCGCCTGCATCGAGCCCGCGGAGGCGAGGCGCTATCCTGTCGTTCACGTTCGCCACGGCGGTGAGGGTGCCTTTGCCGCCATATCTGCCCGCATCGCCGTCGCGCAATTCCAGCGCCTCGTGCGTGCCGGTGCTCGCGCCGGAGGGCACGGCGGCCCAGCCGGTCGCGCCGTCGTCCAGGGCTACGACCGCTTCCACGGTGGGAAGCCCTCGCGAGTCGAGCATCTCGCTCGCCCGCACGCTCTCGATACGCGCCATCCCTTCTCCTCCGTTCGTTCAGTGCGCTGCCGCGCACCGCTGGATTCCCGCTTTCGCGGGAATGACGGAAATCGTCAGTGCGCCGCAGCGCGTTCCCGTGCGTCGCGCTCATGCGCAGCGGCGATCGCCTTCTCAACAGCGTCCGTGGGCGAGTCCGCGCGCGTGATCTCCAGCGGGTAGCCGTCGCCGCTCGCCAGTTCCCACGTCTCGAGGCCGATGACGGGCGTGCCGTCGCCCAGGGCGTGGGCTATCTCGGAGAGCGTGCCGTACGCGCCGTCCACGGCGATAGCCGCGCGCCCCGTCTTGACCACGATGACGTTCCGCGCGTAGCCCATGCCGGTCATCACGGGGTAGTCCACCCACGGGTTCGCGGCGCGCGGGTCGTCCCCGGGCATCATTCCTATCGTGACGCCGCCTGCGGACTTGGCCCCCCTGCACGCGGCTTCCATGACCCCACCGAGCCCACCGCACACCACGACCGCGCCTCGCTGAGCGAGTTCACGTCCCACGGCCTCGGCCAGCTCGTAGGCGCGGGCGGACGGCGCGCCGCCTCCGATGACCGATATCAGCAAGGGGCGTTCCGAAGCGTCTGGTGGGTGCGCGGTGTTGGTCGGCGGGTTCGTCATATTCTGGCCCGTGCGGCACGTTCGATTCTACCAGCCGGACGGTCGGGCCGGGGGTGATGTGAATGACGAAGGCTGCGCCCCGCGTTTGCCTTGCCCCGCTGCGCCTTGTCATGTTGAGCGGAGCCGCAGGCGGAGTTCGAAACATCTCTCGGGAACATGTGCCCGCAGCGTGCGAACGTCCGGTGAGAGATGCTTCGGCTGCGCTCAGCATGACAAGGATGCGAGGTCCCTGCCTGCACAGGAACGACGACACCCATTCTGTGCGTCCTGTCCGTCGAATGCTGGCTATCGGATTCCTGACACGCGCCCCTTTCGCGGTCGCGGCAGCAGCGCGTACGCTGGTTCCCATGACTGCCTACCCCGCGCGGAGACCGCACCGCTGCCTCGCGCCGCCGCCATGCGCGGCGTCTGTGGCCGGGGCTGATTGCACACCCCCTTTTGGACCGGATCTTGAAATGAAGAACGCGGAAGCAGGCCACGGCCTTGTCGATAAAGATCCGCAAGATCCGGAAAAGCCCGCGCTCACTCGTAAGTATCGGATCAAGAACCGGATGAAGAACGCGCGGCTACAGGAACGGGGCGAGGACGCCGACGGCGGCGCCTGCGGCGTCCATGAGCGGGGCGGGGTAGACGCCCACGAACACGGTGCCGCGAAGAGGAACCAGACCGACACGGAGGCCGCAATCGGCAGGCGCAGGCTTGGCTGCTAGGGTACTATGGGAGCCGAGGAGCGGAGAGGAGGCTGAAGATGGCGCATCGCCGGGGGACGCAACTGCCCTACAAGAACTCGCTCGGCAGCGCCGACTTCCTGCACTCGCTCCCGTGGATGGCCGTCGCCGTCGGGGCGAGCGACGTCGGCGCGGAGGAGTAGCCGCATGGCCGTCGTCAGCGTCGAAATCACGGAACGCGCGCCCTTCGCCGACGGCGCGGAATCCGGCGAAGCCGGCCCATACGAGCGTGTCGACGGGCTGCTGACCCACGCCATCGACCCCGCGAACCCGGCGAACGCGCTCATCACCGACCTCGCACTGGCGCGGCGCGGCGCCGACGGTTTCGTGCGCTTCACGGGCGATTTCACGCTCATCGCACCGGTCGACCGGGAGCGCGGCAACGGCGAACTGCTGATCGACGTCGTGAACCGGGGGCGGCGGCAAGTGATGCCGACCTTCAACCTGGCGCCGCCGTCGCGTGTGGGATCGTCGGAGGTCCCCCTCGGCGACGGTTTCCTCTGCCGCCGGGGTTACACGGTGTTGTCGGTCGGGTGGCAGTGGGACGTCCCGCGTAGTCCGGCGATGATGGGCCTCGATGCTCCCGCGGCCTTCGAGAACGGGAAACCTGCGACGGGGCAGGTGCTGGTGGAGATCAGGCCCGACGCGCCGCAGCGGACGCGGCTGCTGGCGAACCGCGTCCACAAGCCGTATCCAGCAGCCGACGTCGACGAACCGCAGGCCCGGCTGCTGGTGAAGGACTGGGAGGATGGGCCATACCGGGAGATTCCGCGTTCGGCATGGCGGTTCGCCGAAGAAACGGACGCTGGCGTCTTTCCCTCCGCCTCGCACATCACCGTCGAGGCTGGGATGGAGCCCGGGAAGATCTACCACGTCGTCTACACTACCGACCACGCTCCCGTTGTGGGCGCGGGACTGCTCGCCGTGCGCGACGCCGCGGCGTGGTTGAAGAACGGCGGGAGCTCGCTCGCGCCGTCCGGCTTCGCGTATGCTCACGCCTACGGTGTGTCCCAGACCGGCCGTCTGCTCCGGCACCTGCTCTACCTCGGCCTGAACGTCGACGAGGAGGGGCGGCAGGTGTACGACGGCCTGCTCGTGCACGTCGCCGGCGCACGCCGGGGCGAATTCAACCAGCGTTTCGGCCAGCCGTCCGTACAGTCGACCCCGGGGTTCGGCCACCTCTTCCCGTTCGCGGACAACGAACTGTCCGACCCCTTCACCGAGGAGCAAGACGGCCTGCTGCGCCGGGTGCGCGCCGCTGGTGCCGCGCCGCGCGTCGTCTATACCAACACCTCGGCGGAATACTGGCGCGGCGATGGCTCGCTCACGCACATCGACCCCACGGGGCGGCACGACCTCGACGAGGCGCCGGAGTCGCGCACGTACCTCTTCGCCAGCACGCAACACACGATGACCGACTCGCTCCCTGCGCCGGGCGACCCCAACGTCGACGGCACGGAGCGCCGGTTCCCCGGGAACGCGCTTGACTATCGCCCGCTGCTGCGCGCCGCGCTCGCCAACCTGAGCGCGTGGGCGCGCGGCGACGCCCAGCCTCCGCCGTCCCGCCATCCCCGGCTCGACAACGGCGACGCCGTGACGCGCGCCGAGGCGCTCGCGAGCCTCCGCGCGGTGGACGACGACGCGAAGCCCGACCCGGAGCGGCTGTGGCGGCTGCGCGAGGCCAACATGGGGCCTCGCGCAAGCGAAGGCGTCGGCGCCTACCCTGTCGCCGAGGGACGCGCCTACCCCAGCTTCGTCTCCGCGCTCGACGCCGACGGCAACGAGGTGGCTGGCATCCGGCTGCCGGACATCGAGGCGCCGGTGGGGACGCACTCCGGCTGGAACCCGCGCCACCCGGACTCAGGGTCGCCAGAGCAGATCATCCCGATGGTGGGGTTCTCCCTGTTCTTCAGTCCAGACGAAGTGCGCCGCCGCTACGCGGACAGGGCGGCGTACGAGGCGCAGGCCCGCTCGGCGGCGGAGCGGCTCGTCGCCGAGCGCTACCTACTCGCGGAGGACGTTGATGTCGTCGTCGCCGGCGCCCTCTCGCGCTACGACGACGCGCTGGCGGGGGATTCGAGGGCGGAGTAGAGGTCCCACCGCGTGCGCTGGCTGCGCACGTGTGACCTGGCGGTCACCTGGATTCTCACCGGTGCGGGAATGACGGGAGCTAGAGGAAGGGGGCGAGGACGCCGACGGCGGCGCCTGCGGCGTCCATGAGCGGGGCGGGGTAGACGCCCACGAACACGGTGCCCGCGAAGAGGAACCAGACCGGCACGGAAGCGGCTATCGGCAGGCGCAGGCGCCCGGTCTCGGCTGCGTCGCCCACGTACATCTCGCGCACGATGCGCAGGTAGTAGTAGAGCGAGACGAGGCTGTTCACGACGGCGACCACCATGAGCCAGAAGAGCCCGCCCTCGACGGCGGAGGTGAAGAGGAGGAACTTCGTTACGAAGCCCGCGAAGATGGGCAGGCCCGCGAGCGAGAACATCGCCGAAGCCATGACCATCGCAAGGAACGGCGACCGCGACGCCAACCCGGCGTAGTCCGCGATGCGCTCCCTGCCGGTCTTCGCCTCGACGGCGATCACCACCGCGAACGCGGCGAGGTTCGTGAACGAATAGCCCGCGATGTGCAGCAGCGCGGCCCGCGCGCCGGACTCGTTGAGCGCGATGATGCCGATCAGGACGAAGCCCACCTGGGCAACGCTGCTGTAGGCCAGCAGCCGCTTGATGTTGTCCTGCACCAGCGCGGTGAACGTTCCCACGGTCATCGTCAGCGCCGCGAGGATCGCCAGCGCCAACTGCCACTCATCCAGCGTCGCCCTCCCGGCTTCGGCGAGGAAGCGCAGCGTGAGCGCGAACGCAGCCGCCTTGGAGAGCACGGAGACCAGCGCGGTGACCGGCGTGGGCGCGCCCTCGTAGACGTCCGGCGCCCAGAGGTGGAACGGCGCCATGGAGAGTTTGAAGCCGAGCCCGGCCACGAACATGGCCAGCCCCAGCGCAACCGTCGGGCCGAACACCGCCTCCAGGAGCAGTTCCGAACGCCGGAAGCCCGTCTCTCCGATCGCGCCGTAGATCAGCGCGATGCCGAAGAGCATGACCGCGGACGAAATCGCGCCCAGCAGGATGTACTTCACCGCGGCCTCGCCGGAGCGCGAGTCGCCCCGGCTCAACGCGACCAGCACGTAGAGGCAGAACGCCAGCAGTTCGATGGCGATGTAGGCGGTCAGCAGCTCCGCCGCTCCCGCCATGAGAACGGCGCCCAGCACCGCGAACACGATGAGCGCGTAGAACTCCCCTGTGTGCCGGATGCGGGTGTGGACGTACTCCATGGAGATGAGCACGACCACGGCCCCGATGGCCATCGCCAGCGCTTTGAACAAGAGCGCGTAGCGGTCGACGTAGATGAGGTGCTCGTACAGGATCTCGTGCGTGTCCCACTGCATCCAGAGCGTGACGGCGAACGTCACCGCCAGTCCCAGGACCGTGAGCGCGGCCAGAACGGCGTTCTTCGCGCCGCGCGACGCCCACGGGACCGTGAAGTCCACGACCAGCACCAGCACGCCAAGCCCGGCGAGCATGAACTCTGGAATGAGGAGTGTGAAGTCCACCTGCATCGCTACAGCAGACCTCCCACCAAGGCGTCCACACCGGGCAGGGCATCCACACCATGCCTGATCACATCGAGGAACGGAGCGGGCCATATGCCCACGAGCACCAACGGCACCACGAGCGCGCCTGCTGCCGCTATCTCACGCGGCGTGAGGTCGGGCAGGTCGTCCCACTGGGGGTCACGCTGGCCGAAGAAGACGCGGGCGACGAGTCTCAGTATGTAGACCGCGGTGAGGGCCGCGCCGAGGATGCCGAGCGCTCCCAGTATGGGCTGTTCGTGGAACGCGCCGATGAACACCAGCACCTCGGCGATGAAGCCGCTCAGTCCCGGGAGGCCGAGCGACGTGAGGCCCGCTATCACGAAGAAGGCAGTCGTCCAGCCCATCTTCGAGGCGAGCCCGTTCAGGATGAGCGTGTCGCGCGTGTGCGCGCGCTCGTAGATCGCTCCGACGACGGCGAAGAAGAGGGCGGTCATGATGCCGTGGGAGAACATCTGGAGCGTCGCGCCCGTGAGCCCGATGCTGTTCAGCGTCGCTATCCCCATGATGACGTAGCCCATGTGGCTCACGCTGGAGTAGCCGACGACGTACTTCAGGTCCGTCTGCGCCATCGCCGATACCGCGCCGTAGACCACGTTCACGGTGCCCAGGATGAAGAGCACGAGCGCCCACGCCTCCATGCCCTCCGGCAGCAGCGTCATGCCGACGCGGATGATGCCGAACGCGCCCAGCTTCATCAGCACACCGGCGTGCAGCATGCTCACGGAGGTCGGCGCGGCGACGTGGCCGTCCGGCGACCACGTGTGGAAGGGCCAGAGGCCGGCCAGCAGGCCGAAGCCCACCATCACGAGCGGGAACAACGTCTTCTGCGCGCCGGAGGACAGTCCGCCGTCCTGCACCGCATCGCGGAGCCGGAGGATGTCGAAGGTGCCTATGTCCACCCAGACGTAGATGGCGATGATGCCTATCCAGACGAGGACGCTCGCCGCGACGATCATGAGCACGAGCTTCAGCGCGCCGTACTCCTTGGTCCGCGCGAAGTCGGCGAACGTGGAACTGGAGCCCCACACCGCGATGAGGAGGAACATCGGCACGATGGCCAGCTCGTAGAAGAAGAAGAAAAAGAACAGGTCTATGGACACGAACGTGCCGTAGACGCCCGCGATGAGCACGAACAGCAGGATGTAGTAGTTCTTCGCGTCCCTGTCCACGTTCGCGGCGATCACGGAGCCGGTGAGCGCCACGATGCCCGTGAGCAGGACCATCGGGGCGGCGATACCGTCCACGCCCAGCCGGAAATCTATCCCCACGGACTCGAGCCACGTGTAGACCTTGATCATCTGGAAGGTGTCGGCGCCCGCCGAATAGTCGAAGGCTATGAACACCCAGGCCGAGCCGATCATAAGCAGCGCACCCGACCCGACGCCGACCCAGCGCGCAGCCAACCGCCATGCCGCGGGAAGCGCGACGAGCACCACCGCGGTGAGCATCGGCAGGTAGATGAGCCACTCGAGGATGTGCCGCTCCGCGAAGCTCATCCAGTCACGCTCCGAATCCAGAGCAGCGCTCCCAGAATGGCAACGCCCACGACTATGCCAAGACCGTAGTCCGCGAAGAGACCCGTGACGTGGTACCGCAGACGGCGGCCCGCTTCGACCGCGCTCAGGCCGGGGCCGTTCACGCCGACGTCGTTGACCACCTTGCGGTCGAACAGGGCCAGGAACGCGCTCACCCTGAGCACGACGCGGTCGATCGTCCACTGGTAGGCGTGGTCCATGTAGAAGCGGTTCGCCACGACGTCGTGCGCGCGGGCGAACCGCTCGCGAAGCGCGTCGACGCGCGACGTGTCCTCGTCTCCGTACAGGGCATAGGCCAACGCGAGCCCGCCGAGCGCAAGCACGACGCTCGCGACGAGCCATACGGGGACGACCTCGAAGGCGTGGGGTTTGTCACCCGGAGCGACGAGGAACGTGCCGATGCCCTCGTAGCCGATGGGGAGAGCGATGAAGCCCGTCACGACGGCGAGCACCGCAAGGAGCGCGAGCGGCCACGCCATGATGCGCGGCGACTCGTGGACGCCGTCGTTCTCCGGCTTCAGTTTCCCGAAGAAGACGACGAGCACGGCGCGACCCATGTAGAGCGCGCTCAGGACGATGGCGACGAGGAAGAGGACGACGAACACCGGGTTCAGGCCGCCGGCGACGGCCAGCAGGATCTCGTCCTTACTCCAGAACGCGTTGAGCGGCGGGATGCCGGCCAGCGCCAGCGCGCCGACGGTGAACGCGGCAGAGGTGACGGGCATCCGCTTCCGCAGTCCGCCCATCTTCCGGATGTCCGTCTCGTCGTGCGCGGCGTGCATGATGGAGCCGGCGGAGAGGAAGAGCATCGCCTTCGCCACACCGTGCATGAGCAGGTGGAAGATGGCCGCCGTGTAGCCGCCCGCGCCGAGCGCGAGCATCATGAACCCCAGGTGGCTCATCGTGGAGTAGGCGAGGATGCGCTTCAGGTCCGTCATGACCAGCGCCATCGCCGCGCCCATGAGCGCCGTCACAATGCCGATGGCAGCGATCGCCAGCTGCGCGCTCTCCACGGCATCGAACAGCGGGAAGAGGCGCGCTACGAGGAACACGCCCGCCGTCACCATCGTCGCCGCGTGGATCAACGCGCTCACGGGCGTCGGGCCTTCCATCGCGTCGGGCAGCCACACGTGCAGCGGGAACTGCGCCGACTTGCCCATCGCCCCGAAGAAGACGAGGAACGCGCTGGCGGTGACGACCGCCTGGTTCACGCCCGGGTCGCCGAGCGAGTTCATGATCTCGATGACGTCGACCGTGCCGAACTCGACGATGAGCAGGACGACGCCGATGAGGAGGCCGACGTCGCCTATCCTCGTGGTGACGAACGCCTTCTTCGCAGCCTCTGCCGCCGAGCGGCGCTCGAACCAGAATCCGATGAGCAGGTAGGAGCAGAGGCCCACCAGCTCCCAGGCGACGTAGAGCAGCAGGAGGTTGTCCGCCAGCACCAGCATCAGCATGCTCGCGCTGAACAGGGAGTGCACGGCGAAGTACCAGCCGACGCGCGGGTCGTCGGCGTTCCCGTGGCGCATGTACCCGAGCGAGTAGACCTGCACAATCACCGACACGAACGTGATGAGTGCGAGCATCACTATCGTCAACGGGTCGACGATGATGCCCCAGCCCACTTCGAGCGGCCCTGCGCTGAACCAGTCCCGCGGGAAGTGGTGCTCGCCTACGCCCTTGTCCAGCATGTCGAACAGCACCGGCCAGACCGCGACGAACGCGGCGATGATCGCCAGCACCGAAAGGTGCTTGCCCTGACCGGGCAGGTACTTCCGGAAGAGCGCAAGGAACGCGAACGCTCCGAAACCGAACACGGGGATGAGCCAAGCCTGTTCCACGCCTAGCCCCTCATCACGTCGATCTCATCCATATTCACGCCGCCCCTGCTCCTGAACAGCCGCATCACGATGGCCAGCGCGAGGCCGACCTCCGCCGCAGCGATGGTGATGACAAACACGGCTATCACCTGCCCCGTGGACGTGCCGAAGCCGCTGAACGCCCCGAACGCCACCAGTTGGAGGTTGACCGCGTTGAGCATGAGCTCGATGGACATGAGCACGAGGACGGCGCTGCGCCTCGCCAGCACGCCGTACAGACCGATGCAGAAGATGGCCGCGCTCAGCAACTGGAAGTGGAGCAGCGTCATACGCCCCTCCGGCGGCGCTCCGCCCGCCTGCGGCTGCCCCGGCGCACAGGCTCCTGCGCGTCGTCAGGCTCGTCGTCTTCCGGCAGCGTCTCGTCCTCCTCGCGCCCCGCGCGGCCTATCACCACCGCGCCGATGAGCGCAACGAGCAGCACCAGCGATGCTATCTCGAACGGGACCGCCCACGCCGCGAACAGGTCCTCCGCAAGCGTCCGGAACGGAACCGCCTGCCGCGTGTTGGTGTTGAACTGCTCCGCGTCGGCCACGAAGACCGCCGTCATCAGGCCGAAGAGGAGAGCGGCGGCCACTGCCGCGAACGGGCGCCGGCGCGTCTCGGTCTCGCCCTCGTATTCGCCCGAGCGCGTCAGCATCAGTGCGAACAGGATGACGATGATGATGGCGCCGCCGTAGATGAGCAGCTGCACGAGCGCCAGGAACTCAGCGTAGAGCAGTACGAACAGCCCGGCGACTCCGGCCAGCGCCGCGAGCAGGAAGAGCGCCGCGTGGACGATGTTGCGCGTGGCGACAACGCCGAACGAGGCGAAGAGCGTGAGCGTGGCCGCAGCGTAGAAGAGAACGAGACCCACGCCTACTCCCCACCCTCTGTTGTTTCTTCCGTCGCGGCGTCCCCCGCGGGAGCCTCCCTAGCCGCAGCAGCGGCAGCCCTCTTCGCGAGCGCAACTTCGGCGACGTTCTTCTCGGCGTTCGCCGGAGTCCACCCGCTCATGTTCACGTACCGCCGCCCCAGATCCAGCAGCAGCGTCAGGTCGGCGCGCGAGCCGGTGCGCGCGTAGCTCGCAAGCTCATGCTCGTACGACATCTCGATGGCGTCGAACGAGCAGACGTCCACGCAGATGCCGCAGAGGATGCAACGGTTCAGGTTGATCTCGAACTCGTTGATGATCTTGCGGCGGTGGCTCGTGCCGTCGGCGAATTTCGGGTTGTCGTGCATCTGCGCGGACATGCACTGCGTCGGGCATTCGCGCACGCAGACCATGCAGCCGGTGCAGAACGGTTCGTCGGCCGTGTCGTCCATGAGGAGGGCAGGGAAGCCCATGTAGCGTTGCTGCACGGGCAGATGCTGCTCCGGGTAGTGCGCGGTGACGGGCCGTTTCAGCAGCCAGCGCGCCGTCGTCAGTAGTCCTTTGAACGTTCCTATCATGCCTGTTGACTCTCCGGCGCCGGTCTGCGCCTGCTCGGCTGCACGGCAACGGCACGCTGCGCGTAGCGCTCCGCCGTAGCGACCGCGTCCCTGCGCTGCAGGCGCAGCTGCACCCACGCGGCAACAGCCAGAGCCGCCAGCGACATCACTGTCAGCGTCCAGGTCGGCCAGCCGTAGAAGCGTTGCACCGCGATCAGGATGACGCTGGCGAACCCGAGCGGTATGAGCAGTCTCCAGCCAACGTTCATCAACTGGTCTATGCGCAGACGCGGAAGCGTCGCACGCACCCAGAAGATGACGACTGCGAGGAAGTACGTCTTGCCGAGGAAGACCGCCACAGCGGGCACCTGGTCCACCTCGCCGAACGGCCACACCCAGCCGCCCAGGAAGAGCAGCGCGCCCAGCGCCGCGACCACGAACGTGTTGACGTACTCCGCAAGGAAGAATATCGCCCAGTGGGCACCACTGTACTCGACGAACGGCCCGCCGACGACCTCCGACTCCGCGAAGTAGATGTCGAACGGCGTCCTGCCGACCTCGGCGAGCCCCGATATGAAGAAGACAGCGAACGCCAGCGGCAACAGCGCGATGTACGGCACGGTCGCCTGGGCGTCCACGATGTCCGTGAACCGCATCGAGTCCGCGACCATCACGACGCTCAGGACGCCGAGGATGAGCGGTATCTCATAGCTGACCAGCTGGGCGGCGGAGCGGAAGCCGCCGAGGATGGCGTATTTGCTGTTGGAGCTCCACCCGGCCAGTATCAGCCCGACGATGCTGAGCACCGAGACCGCGATGAAGAAGAAGACGCCGAGGTCCAGGCTCCGCACCACCAGATCCTCAGACAGCGGGATGGTGAGCCAGACGACGAAGCTCGGCACGAACACCAGCAGGGGCGCCACGTAGAAGATGGCCTTCGACGAGGAGCCCGGCGAAACGTCTTCCTTCATCAGCAGCTTGATGCCGTCCGCCACCACCTGCAGCAGCCCGAACGGGCCGACGCGCGTCGGGCCGACACGACCCTGCATCCGGCCCAGCTGCTTACGCTCCAACCAGACCAGCGAGATGCCGAGCGTCGTGATGAGCGTCAGCAGCGCGAACAGCGCGATGACGATCTTGCCCACCGTGAGGGCGGTCACATTGTCGTCCGGTTCGCCCAGCAGCGCCAGCGCGAGGGTGAAGACCGCGACGAGCACCCCGACCCCCACGAGCAGCACGACCGCTATCGCGAGCTGAACGGGCTTCGACCTCATCGATCCACCTCGCCCAGCACGATGTCCAGCGAGCCCAGGATGGCGACCGCATCGGCGATGTACGCGTCGCGCATCATCGGGCGCAGGGACACGAGGTTGCAGAAGGACGGCGGGCGCACCTTGACGCGGTACGGCTTATCGGTGCCGTCGCTCACGAGGAAGACGCCGATGTCGCCGCGCGGGTTCTCACCGTGCACGTACACCTCGCCCTTCGGCGGGCGGGCGATGCGCCGCATCTGCGCCATCACCGGCCCCTCCTCCATCTGGTCGAGGCACTGCCTGATCATGGAGAGGGACTCGTAGCACTCCAGCACGCGCATGTAGTACCTGTCCCAGCAGTCGCCGTTCTCGCCCACGGGCACCCTGTAGGAGAGGTAAGGGTAGACCTCGTACGGGTAGTCCTTGCGGACGTCATACGCGAGGCCGCTGGCGCGCAGGGACGGGCCGGTCAGGCCGCAGGAGAGAGCCGTGGGGAGGTCTATCACGCCTACCCCGCGCGTCCGCGCGAGGAAGACCTCGTTGAACGTCAGCAGACGGTCGCACTCCTGTACGCCGCGCTCCACGTCGTCCAGCAGCGCACGCACGCGCGGGACGAAGTCCGGCGGCACGTCCTCCTTCACCCCGCCGATGCGGATGAAGTTGTGCATCATGCGCGCGCCGGTGACGGACTCGAACATGTTCTGGATGCGCTCGCGCTCCCGGAACCCGTACATGATGGGCGTCATCGCCCCCAGGTCGATGGCGTAGGTGCCGATGAAGAGGAGGTGGCTGGCGAGCCGGTTCAGCTCCGCCAGGATGACGCGTATGTACTGCCCGCGCTCCGGCGGCTCGATGCCCATGAGCCGCTCGGCGGCGCGGCAGAAGATCAGCTCGTTGTTCAGGTTCGAGACATAATCGAGGCGGTCGAACAGCGTAACGACCTGGCCGTAGCTCTCGTTCTCAGCGAGTTTCTCGGAACCGCGGTGCAGGTAGCCGATGTGGGGCGTCACGTCCACGACGCGCTCGCCGTCCACCGTCAGCACCATGCGGAACACGCCGTGGGTCGCCGGATGCTGCGGCCCCATGTTCAGCATCATGTCTACGGTATCGTATGCCTGCTCGGTGGTCACCGTAACGCCTACCATTCCTCGTAGTCGTGCAGCGGGAAGCTCCGCAGTCCGGGGTAGCCCTCGAATCCCTCGTACAGGATCAGCGGCGACATGTCGGGGTTCCCATCGAACTCCACGCCGAACAGGTCGTGCGTTTCGCGCTCGTACCAGCCCGCAGCCTCCCAGACGCCGGTGAGCGAGGCCACGCGCGCCTCGTCGGGAGGAACGTCCACCTTCAGCAGCGCCTTGTGCGCATTCCCCAGCGAGAAGAGCACGTAGTTCAGCTCGATGCGCTCCTCGTAGTCCACGGCGAACAGGCAGTGGAGCATGTCCATGCGGAGGTTGGGGCTGCGCACGCAGGACTCCACGGCCCGGGTGAGGTTCTCACGCGCGATACGCACCCACGGCACGTCGTCGCGCCCCCCGGATTCGATCGTCATGTCGCGCAGGGCCAGCCGGAGCGCCCCCGCGGTGTGCTCGCCACGAGAGTCGAGCACCTCTTCCGCCACCTCGATTGGCGGCCCCCGGTGCGCTGCCGGACGCGGCGCTGCCTGCTCCTCTGCGGGTTGCTGCTCAGTCATCGCTCTCCTCGACGCCGGCCTCGGGAGCCGACTCGGGTTGCGATCCGACGATCACCGGGGCGCTGCGCACGCCTTCTTTCGCGTCGCGTTTGATCTTCTGTTGCAACTTCACGATGCCGTCCATCAACGCTTCGGGGCGGGGCGGGCAGCCGGGCACGTACACGTCCACCGGCACGAGATGGTCCACGCCCATGACGACGCTGTAGGAGCGATAGTACGGTCCGCCGCTCGTCGCGCAGGTGCCCATCGCGATCACCCACTTGGGGTCCGGCATCTGCTCGTACAGCAGCTTGATGGGCTCGGCCATCTTCTTGACCACCGTCCCCGCGACGATCATCACGTCCGACTGGCGGGGCGACGGCCACGTCACGACGCCGAACCGGTCCAAGTCGTGGTGCGCCATGTGCGTCGAGATCATCTCGATGGCACAGCACGCGAGCCCGAACGTAAGCGTCCAGAGCGAGTTGCTCCTGCCCAGCGCAGCGAGGTCGTCCAGCCGCGCGGTTACGACACCCGGCGCGGCGTTCCTGATCAGGTTCGGGGCGGGCGAGTTGCCCTTGGCCGTGGAGACGTCGCCGCCTTCGTCCGAGTCGAAGAAGCGCCCTCCCTGCGGGCGTTCCCACGAGGACGGGCGGAAGACCGGCAGCGCCTGTCCGCGCTCTACCTCCATCGCAGCACCCCCTTGCGCCAGGCGTAGACGACGCCCAGCAGCAGAACCGCGATGAACAGCATCATCGCGTAGAACACGTAGGCCGGTATCCCCTCGTCCGCGAAGACCAGCGCCCACGGGAAGAGGAACACGGCCTCGACGTCGAAGATGAGGAAGAGGATGGCGAAGATGTAGTAACGGACGTTGAACTGCGTCCAGTTCAGCGGCGTGGGGAGGATGCCGGACTCGTAGGCGATGCCCTTCGTCTTCGAAGGTCTGCGCGGTGAGAGTAACGCTGAAGCAGCAAGCATCAGGCCCATCGCCACGACGCCCACCACAAACGCAAGTATCACGGCCGTCCAGTTGACGACGTAACCCTCTGGGGCCATACGCTCCTCAGGGAAGGCTGCCTGCCGTCCGCTACCAGCGCGGCGAAGCGCGAAAGAAGCGGTCTCCCGAGCCCTTATCTTCCGGTTGACGCCCCTCGCCTGTCAACGCCGACACGCTCAGGAAGCGGCGTCGCGCTCCATGATCGTGCCCATATCCTTGTCGCCGCGACCGCTCATGCAGACCAACACCGCGCCGCCCTTGCCGACGTCGGCGGCGAGCGACTGCACCGTGTATGCCACCGCGTGCGACGACTCGAGCGCGGGAATGATGCCCTCCAACTCGCAGGTGAGCCGGAAGGCGGCGACCGCTTCTTCGTCCGTGATGCTCACGTACTCAGCCCTGCCGCTCTGACGGAGCCAAGCGTGTTCTGGCCCAACGCCCGGATAGTCCAGGCCTGCGGAGATGCTGTGCGTCTCGTGGATCTGGCCGTCGCCGTCCTGCACGATGTACGACATCGAACCGTGCAGCACGCCGACGCTCCCGCCGCTGATAGACGCGGCGTGACGTCCGGTCTCCACGCCTTCTCCTCCCGCCTCCACCCCGATGAGACGGACAGTCTCGTCCGGGATGAACGCGTGGAACTGCCCCATCGAGTTGGAGCCGCCTCCGACGCAAGCGACGACGGCGTCCGGCAGGCGTCCCGCCTGCTCCAGCATCTGCTCCCGCGACTCCCGCCCGATCACCGACTGCAGGTCGCGCACCATCCTGGGGTAGGGATGCGGCCCCACGACGCTGCCGATGATGTAGTGCGTGTCCCGAACGTTCGTCACCCAGTCGCGGATCGTTTCGCTGATCGCCTCTTTCAGCGTGCGGCTGCCCGCAGTGACGGGGCGCACCTCTGCACCGAGCATCCCCATCCGGTAGACGTTCGGCGCCTGACGGCGCATGTCCTCCTCGCCCATGTAGACCACGCAGTCGATGCCCAGCAGCGCGCAGACCGTGGCCGTCGCCACGCCGTGCTGGCCTGCGCCCGTCTCCGCGACGATGCGCCGCTTCCCCATACGCTTCGCCAGCAGTCCCTGTCCGAGCGCGTTGTTGATCTTGTGCGCGCCGGTGTGCGCCAGATCCTCGCGCTTCAGGTAGATCTCCGCGCCGCCCGCGTACCCGGTCAGCCGCTGTGCATGGTGGAGCGGAGTCGGACGCCCGACGTAGTCTCGGAGCAACTGTCCCAACTCCTGCTGGAACGCCGCGTCCTCGCGCGCCGCTTCCCATGCCTCGGTCAGCTCCGCGAGCGCGGGCATCAGCGTCTCCGGCACGTACTGGCCGCCGAACTGGCCGAACCGTCCCTTGTCGTCGGGAAGCGTCGTCACGTCAGCGCCTGCCCAGCAGGCGGGCAAGGCCGCCCTTCTTCCTTCGCGCGTCCACCGCCTGCACCGCCTCAACGAACGCGCGCACCCTGGCCACGTCCTTCTCGCCGTCCGTTTCCACACCGCTGGAAACGTCGACTCCCCACGGGCGCACCCGCTCCACCGCCTCCTGCACGTTCTCCGGTGAGATCCCCCCAGCGAGGCTCATCTCGAACGCCCCTGCGAAGTCGGCGGCGAGGTCCCAGTCGAACTGCCGACCGGTGCCGCCGTACTCGCCCGGCACCTGCGTATCGAGCACGATCCGGTGGCCCGCCAGCGCATGACGCTGCTGCAGCACCATGATGCGGGGCATCTGCGCGCTGATCGGCGTCTCCGCATCGATGCTGATCACCTTGTACACGGGAACGCCGAGTTGCGACGCGTACTCCACGCCCTCGCTCCCGCACAGTTGGACGGCGTCCAGTCCCACCGTTTCCACGGTCTGACGTACCTCGTCCACGGGCTGGTCCGCGAACAGTCCGACGATCGGGGGGAGCGTACGGCCGGATGCACGCGCCTCGTCGAGCACCGCGCGAGCCTCGTCCGCCGTCATGCACCTCCGCGCCGACGGCACGAACACGAGTCCCACCGCGTCCGCCCCCGCGTCCACTGCCGCGAGCAACGGTTCCGCGGAGCGGAAGCCGCATATCTTCACGTGCGTCACGCCTGCACTCCTGCGAGTTCCCGGACCTTCCCGCCAACGTCGGGCGCGGTCATCAGCGCCTCGCCGACCAGTATGCCATGAACGCCCGCCTGCTGAAGCGCGACCACGTCCTCCCGCGAGTTGATGCCGCTCTCCGCAACCACCATCCTCCCGTGCGGGATGAGCGGGCGCAGCCGCGCCGTGAGCGTGGTGTCCACTTTGAACGTGCGGAGGTCGCGGTGGTTGACGCCGATAATCTCCGCGCCTGCGCTCAACGCGGTCTCCAGCTCGTGTTCGTCGTGCACCTCGACGAGGCACTGCAACCAGATGCGCTGCGCCGCGTCCAGCATCTCGCGCAACCGCTCGGGCGAGAGCGCGGCGACGATGAGCAATGCCGCATCCGCGCCATGGACGCGTGCCTCGAGCAACTGGTACGGGTCGAACAGGAAGTCCTTCCGCAGCACGGGCACGCCTTCAGGCCCCACCGCTGCCTTGACCGCCGCGAGGTGTGCCAGGCTTCCCTGGAAGTGGTCGACCTCGGTCAGCACGGATATGGCAGCCGCGCCGTTCGTAGCGTAGGTCAACGCCAGGGCGGCGGGGTCGTAGTCCTGCGCGAGCTGTCCCTTGGACGGCGACGCCTTCTTCGTCTCGGCGATGAGCCGAACGCGGTCGCCCCAGAGCGCGCCGGACAGGTTGAGCGGGAAGGGGGACTCGCGTACCTGCGACTCCAGGGTGGAGAGCGAGGTCTCCCGCTGGTGGCGCACGAGTTCCGCGCGCTTCGCTTCCAGTATCTCGTCGAGGATGGTGCCTGTCGTGCTCATGGCTTCCGCTACGCCAGCGACTGGCTCAGTTCCGCCAGTTGATGCAATTTCCCCAAGGCGCCGCCGGAGTCTATCGCGGCGCGGGCCTTCGCCACGCCCGACGGCAGGTCGTCCGCCACGCCTCGCACGACGAGCGCCGCCGCCGAGTTCAACAGCACCATGTCCTTCTCCGGCGAATCGCCCTCTGAGAGCGCCCGCGTGAACTTCTCACGCGCCTGCTCCACGCCGTCGATCTGCAGATCGGCGAGCGTGCCGCGCGGCAGGCCCGCATCCTCCGGCGTGAGCGTGAAGTGGCGCACGCCGTCAGCCGAGACCTCCCACACCTGCGACGTGGCCGTCGTCGTCAACTCGTCGAGGCCGTCGTCGCCGCGCACGACCCACGAGCGTTCCGTGCCGAGCGCACCGAGCACGTGCGCCATCAGTTCGGCCACGTCGTACGAGGCGTCGGGGGGCTGCGCCACGCCCAGCAACTGGTAAAGCGCGCCGGCGGGATTCGTGAGCGGTCCCAGGAAGTTGAAGACGGTGCGGACCCCCAGCTCGCGGCGGGGCGGGCCCGCGAAACGCATCGCGGGATGGAACGCCTGCGCGAACATGAAGCCCACACCCACCTCATCAATGCACCGACCTACCGCCTCCGGAGTCAGTTCCAGCTTCACGCCGTTCGCATCCAGGATGTCCGCCGCGCCCACGCTGCCGGATGCCGCCCGGTTCCCGTGTTTCGCCACCTTCACACCAGCCGCAGCCACGGTCAGCGCCGACGCGGTAGAGACGTTGAACGTCCGCAACCCGTCGCCGCCGGTGCCCACCACGTCCACCAGCTGCCCGTCGGTCTCGACGTGAAGCGCCTTCTCGCGCATCACGCGCGCCATGCCGGTGAGCGCTTCCACCGTCTCGCCGGTGAGACGCAGCGCGACCAGGAACGCGCCGATCTGCGCGGGCGTGGCCTCGCCCGTCATGATGTCTTCCGCGACGGCGGCCGACTCCTCTTCCGAGAGCGCCTGCCGCGCCACCAGTCTGCCTATCGCTTCCTGAATCACGGCGCATCCTCCGTAGCACTGGGCCGTCCTTCCACGACACGCATGTCCTCCAACAGCGCTTCCTCAGCCGCAGCGATCTGAGCCCTCGTAGGCGGTTCCTCCGTAATGGCCACCGGACCGGGTGAGACCACGCCGTTCGCCACGACGCGGCAACCGTTCGAAGCGGCGGAGACGGTCACTTCTATCGTCCTGTGCTCCCGCCGCAGGGGCACCCGAAGACGATTCAGCCCGACCCCGCCGAGGAGCACCGCCACCAGCAGAAGCACGGAAACGATCTCGCGATTGCCCCCTGTGTCCCGCGCCATCATCACCAGCAGCACGAGCGTTAGCGCGACCGCCGCGACGAGCATGAGTTTGCCCTGGTTCCGCTGGCGCGCGCCCAGCGTCCGCTCGTGGCTCATCATCACGCGGCAACTCCCGTCCTCGTCCTGCTCCACCGGCTCGGCCAGCCGGTAGCCGCGTTCAGAGAGACGCGCCCGGGCCAGGTCAGACCCTTCACGAGGAGGCACGTCCATCGTCCATTCCGAGGACAGCGGCGCGCCGGCAGGCTCCGTAGTCGTCACGCCGTCGCCTCCAGGAAGTTCCGCAGCAGGTCTTTGCCGTTCTGCGTCATGATGGACTCCGGGTGGAACTGGATGCCTTCAACGGCGAACTCCTTGTGCCGCACGCCCATGATCACCCCGCTCTCGCTCCGCGCCGTCACTTCGAGCACGTCCGGCGTGGCGTCCGGCTGGATAGCGAGCGAGTGGTAGCGGATGCCCTGGAACGGGTTCGGCAGACCAGCGAACACACCCTTGCCGTCGTGCGTGATCGTGCTCATCTTACCGTGGACTATCTCCCCGGCGCCGCTTACGGCGCCGCCGTACGCCATGCCGATGCACTGGTGCCCCAGGCAGACGCCCAGGATGGGCGTGCGCCCACCGAACCGCCTGATGACGTCCGTTGAGATGCCCGCCTCCTCCGGCGTGCACGGGCCGGGCGAGATGACGATGCGCTCCGGCCCCAAGTGCTCGATCTCGTCCAGCGTCACGACGTCGTTCCGGACCACCTGCACGTCGGCCCCGAGTTCACACAGGAACTGGTACAGGTTGTAGGTGAAGCTGTCGTAGTTGTCGATGAGCAGCAGCATCTCGCTCTCCTATGGGTCCGGGGCTATGCTCCGCGCCCCGTGTCCGCCTGCGCGATGGCGCGCAGCAGCGCGTTCATCTTGTAGAACGACTCCATCCGCTCCTCCTCCGGGTCCGAGTCGAACACCACGCCTCCTCCCGCCTGCAGGAACGCCTTGCCGTCCTTCACTACCATCGTGCGGATAGCGATCGCCGTGTCCATGTTGCCGGAGAAGCTGAAGTAGCCCACCGCGCCCGCATAGACGCCGCGCCGCTCGCGCTCCAACTCCGAGATGATCTGCATCGCCCGTATCTTCGGCGCGCCCGACACCGTGCCTGCCGGAAAGCAGGCCCGCAGCGCATCGAATACCGAGCGGTCGTCCCGCAACTCGCCGATGACGTGTGAGACGAGGTGCATGACGTGCGAGTACCTCTCGACTTCCAGCATCTGCGTCACCTGCACCGTGCCCGGTTTGCTCACGCGCCCGATGTCGTTGCGTCCCAGGTCGAGCAGCATCACGTGCTCCGCCAGCTCCTTTTCGTCCGCGAGCAGTTCGCGCTCCAGCGCCTCATCCTCCCTGGCGTCCTTACCGCGCCGGCGCGTTCCAGCTATGGGGTGCGTCTCGACGAGGCCGTCCTCCGCGCGGACCAGCATCTCCGGCGATGCCCCCACGATGGCGAAGTCGTCCAGCCACAGGTAGTACATGTACGGCGACGGGTTCACCGCCCGCAGCGAGCGATAGAGGTCGAATGCGCTCGACGCGACCGGCAACTCCACGCGCTGAGACGGCACTACCTGGATGATGTCGCCCGCGACGATGTACTCGCGGGCGCGCTCGACCATGCCGTGGTACTCGCCGGGTGTCTTATTGGAGTGCTCGAGATGCTCCGTACCGGAGTTGCTCGACGGCTGCGAGCCGTTCGAACCTCCCGCCAGTTGCGACTGCCGGGGCAACGGGCTCGCGAGGCGCTCCACCAGCTCGTCCACGCGCTGCGTGGCGCGCGCGTACGCTTCGTCCGGCGAACCGTCCACGTACGCCGTGGCAACGACCTGTATGCGGTGCCGCAAGTGGTCGAAGACGAGCAGCGAGTCCGTGAAGAGGAAGATGGACTCCGGCAGCCCCTGCGGGTCTTTCTCCGCCATCGACGCCGACGGTTCGAAATAGTGGACCGTCTCGTACGAGAGATACCCCACTGCACCGCCGACGAAGCGCGGCAGGCCACTCACCTGCGCGGGACGGAAGCGTCCCAGTTCCGCCTCTACCGCAAGGAGCGGGTCGCCGGGGCCGTCCGGTTCGCCCTCGCCCGTGCGCAGCACGCGGTAGGGCTCCGTGCCCATGAAGCTGAAACGCGCCATCCGCTCGCCGCCTTCGACGCTCTCCAGCAGGAACGACACGCTCTCGCCGCCGCCTGTGATCTTCAGGTACGCGGATACGGGCGTCTCCATATCGGCCACGACCTCCCGGTACACCGGGATCAGGTTGTAGCCTTCCTGCGCAAGGCGCTTGAACTCTTCGCTTGTCGGAACGTAGTCCGCCATCACTCTCTTCCTTCGTGGACATGAAAATAGCCCCGCTCCTCATACAAGGGGCGGGGCTACCGCGGTGCCACCCTTATTCTCCCTCGGCGTCAGCGGAGGGACTCTTACCGGCACGGCCGCCGTGAAGCGGGTTATGCCGTCCGCCTGTAACGGGGCGGTCCCGTCGGCGCCTACCTCCCGCCATCGCAGGTTTCGGACCGAGGCTCAGGGGTCCATTCGGCCTTCGCGCAGGCGCCGGTTCTCACCAGATCCCGGCTCTCTGAAGCCCCGCCAGAAGGAGTACTACTCCCCATCACAGCCTGTAACAGGAGTGATTATCCGGCAGCGGGCCTGGAACTGTCAATCGAGCCAGACGCAGCCCCTACCGTCCGTGAGAGGCGGAGCGACGTGCGGCACCGGAGAGACCTTTTACCACGGGGCGGAATCTGTTACTCTTGAAAACTGTTACTCTTGAAGAGTACACGCACCTGTAAGGTCTGTGCAGCGTTCTCTTCCTCAAGGCTTCCCCCGTCGAGAGGAGGAGAGGCGCACTGTTTGCGTTGAACGCTGAGAGGCCGAGGAGTGATCGGTGGCAAACGTTTGGAAAGGCGAGCCCTTCGGGCTGTACCGTCCCGAGTTCGAGCACAGCGCCTGTGGAGTAGGCGTCGTGGCGAACGTCCGCGGCGTGAAGTCCAATGAGATCGTTCGGAACGGGCTCGAGGTGCTGACCAACCTCGCGCACCGCGGAGCGGCGGGCAGCGACCCCGAAACCGGCGACGGCGCCGGGATGCTGCTCCAGATGCCGCACGACTTCCTGCGCCGCGAAACGGCGAACTTGGGGATCGACCTTCCGGAGCCCGGCGGGTACGCGGCCGGCGTCGTGTTCCTGCCGCAAGACAGCGCCTCGCGCGAGGCGTGCGAGGCGATCGTCGTGCGCGCCATCGAACAGGAGGGGCAGCGGCTCCTCGGCTGGCGCGACGTTCCCGTGGATCCTTCCGTCATCGGCTACGTCGCCCGGGAGTGTCAGCCGGTCATCCGCCAGTTGTTCATCGGTATGGGCCCGGGGTCGGACTCCGCGGCGTTCGAGCGCAAGCTGTTCGTCATCCGCAAGGTCGCCGAGCGCGAAGTCCTCGACGCGGGGCTGTCGGACGGGGGCGAGTTCTACGTCTGCAGTCTGTCGTCGAAGCTGATCGTCTACAAGGGCTTGCTCATGGGCACTCAACTCGGGGGTTTCTACAAGGACCTGGCCGACCCGCTCGTGGCGAGTTCGTTCGCGCTCGTACATTCGCGCTTCAGCACCAACACCCTGGGCTCATGGAAGCTGGCGCACCCCTACCGGTACATCGTCCACAACGGCGAGATCAACACGCTGCGGGGCAACATCAACTGGATGGTGGCGCGCCAGAACGCCATGGCCTCGCCGGAATTCGGCGATGACCTGGACAAGCTGTTCCCCATCATCTGGCCGGGCCAGAGCGACACCGCGTGCATCGACAACGCCTACGAGCTCATGCTGCACACCGGGCGCCCGTTGCACCACACGATGATGGCGCTGATCCCCGAGGCCACCGGACCGAAGGTCCAGATGTCGCAGGACAAACGCGACTTCTACGACTACCACGCCTGCCTCGTCGAACCCTGGGACGGCCCCGCCCTCATCGCCTTCACCGACGGAGACCGCGTTGGGGCGGTGCTCGACCGCAACGGACTGCGTCCCTTCCGCTACCTCGTCACGACCGACGACAAGCTGGTCATGGCCTCGGAGGTGGGCGTTCTCGACATCCCGCCTGAGAAGGTGCTTTTCAAGGAGCGCATCCACCCCGGACGGATGTTCCTGATGGACCCGGAGCGCGGCGGCATCGTCGACGACGCCACGATCAAGTCGGAGTTGTCGGCGCGGCAGCCCTACGGCGAGTGGCTGCGGGACAACCTGGTTCACCTGGACGAGCTTCCGGACCCCGAGCCCGGCCGCAACGGCCGCCATGAGCTCAACGGGGAGTCGTTGGTGGACCTGCAGCGGGCGTTCGGGTACACACAAGAGGACCTCAACATCCTGTTGGAGCCGATGGCGGTCAACGGCGCGGAGCCAACCGGCTCTATGGGCAACGACGCCGCTCTGGCCGTGCTCTCCGATCGCCCCCAACTCCTGTTCACCTACTTCAAGCAGCTGTTCGCCCAGGTGAGCAACCCGCCGCTGGACGCGATCCGCGAGGAGCTCGTGACGTCGGTCAGCATCAACCTCGGCGCGCAGCGCAATCTGTTCGAGGAGACGCCCCTTCACGCTCGTCAACTCCGGCTCTCCAGCCCTGTCCTCACGGAGCGGGACCTCGAGAAGATTAAGGCGGTCGACCGGCCCGGCATCAAGGCGGCGACGCTGTCGCTCCTCTTTCCGGCCGACGAGGGGCCGGGCGCGATGGACCGCGCGATGGACGCTCTGCGCCGCGGCGCGTCGGAGGCTATCGAAGCCGGCTGTACGATCCTCATCCTCTCAGACCGGGGCGTGGGGCCGCATCACGCGGCGATCCCCAGTCTGCTGGCGACCGCCGGCGTGCATCACCACCTCATCCGCGAGGGCGAGCGCACGAAAGTGGGAATCGTCGTAGAGAGCGCTGAGCCGCGCGAAGTGGCCCACCTGGCCTTGCTGATCGGCTATGGCGCGGGGGCAGTCTGCCCGTATCTCACGTTGGAGACGCTGGAGCAGATGCACCGCCAGGGCCTCTTCCCCGAGGGGATGGACGCGGCGGAGGCGGTGTACAACTACATCAAGGCGACGAACAAGGGTCTTCTGAAGGTGATCTCCAAGATGGGGATCTCCACGGTACACAGCTACCACGGGGCCCAGATCTTCGAAGCGGTCGGGCTGAGCCAACGGCTGGTGGACGAGTACTTCACGTGGACGGCTTCACGGATCGGCGGCATCGACACCGACGCCATCGAGACGGACGTGCTGGCCCGCCACGCGCGCGCCTTCCCCGAGGTCGCGATCGATGCGGCGCTCGACCTGGACCCCGGCGGGTTCTACTACTGGCGCCGCGACGGCGAATACCACATGTGGAACCCGGACACTATCGCGAAGCTGCAATACGCCAGCAGGATGAACGACACCCGCGCGTACCGCGATTTCGCGGAGCTCGCCAACGGCTACGAGCGCCGCCTCTGCACCCTGCGGGGCTTGCTCGATTTCAAGACCCTGGCCGAGCCCATTCCGATCGACGAAGTCGAGCCCGCCGTCGAAATCGTCAAACGGTTCGCAACGGGCGCGATCTCCCTCGGATCCATCAGCCGCGAGGCGCACGAATCGCTCGCGATCGCGATGAACCGCATAGGCGCGCGCAGCAACAGCGGCGAGGGAGGCGAGGACTACCGCCGCTACACCCCCGACGCGAACGGAGACCGGCGGCACAGCGCCATCAAACAGGTGGCGTCGGGCCGGTTCGGCGTCACGACGAACTACCTGGTCAACGCGTCCGACCTGCAGATCAAGATGGCGCAGGGGGCCAAGCCGGGCGAGGGTGGACAGTTGCCGGGCCACAAGGTGGACGAGTACATCGGCTGGATACGCCACTCCACGCCGGGCGTAGAGCTGATCTCGCCTCCACCCCACCACGACATCTACTCCATCGAGGACCTGGCGCAGCTGATCCACGACTTGAAGAACGCCAACCCGCGCGCCCGCATCCACGTGAAGCTGGTGGCCGAAGTCGGCGTCGGAACCATCGCCGCAGGAGTATCGAAGGCGCATGGAGACGTCGTGCTCATCAGCGGCGATACCGGAGGCACCGGGGCATCGCCCGAGTCGTCGATCAAACACGCCGGGTTGCCGTGGGAGCTTGGCATCGCCGAGACGCAGCAGGTGCTCGTCCAGAACAACCTCCGCGGCCGGATCGTGGTGCAGACCGACGGCCAGATAAAGACGGGCCGCGACGTCGCGATCGCCTGTCTCCTCGGGGCCGACGAGTTCGGCATCGCGACTGCCTCCCTGGTGACGCAGGGCTGCATCATGTTGCGCAAGTGTCACCTCAACACCTGCTCGGTAGGTGTCGCGACGCAGGACCCGGAGCTGCGGAAGCGGTTCGCGGGCCAACCCGAGCACCTCATCAACTACTTCTTCTTCGTGGCGGAGGACCTGCGCGAGATCATGGCCCAGCTCGGGTTCCGCACGGTCAACGAGATGGTGGGCCGGGTCGAGAAGCTCGAGACCAGCTCCGTCATCGATCATTGGTGGAAGACGAAGAACATCGACCTGACCGACCTGCTCGCGAAGCCCGAGGCGCCGGACTCCGTCGCCCGCTTCCACTGCGAGGACCAGGACCACGGCCTCGAGCGGGCGCTCGACCACGAACTGATCGCACGTTCGGAACGGGCGCTCTCGCACCGCGAGCCGGTCACCTTCGAGTCGCCGATCAGCAACGCCAACCGGACCGTCGGCACGATGCTCAGCGGGGAGATAGCCCAGCGCTACGGCGAGGACGGGCTGCCCGACGATACCATCAACGTCACGTTCACCGGCTCCGCAGGCCAGAGCTTCGGGGCGTTCCTCGCCAGGGGCATCGCGTTCACGCTGGAGGGGGACTCCAACGACTATTTCGGCAAGGGCGTCTCCGGCGGGCGGCTGGTAGTGGTCCCGCCCCGGCAGTCGACGTTCGTGGCCGAGGAGAGCATCATCGTCGGCAATGTGGCCCTCTACGGCGCCACCGGCGGCGAGGTGTTCATCCGCGGCGTAGCGGGCGAGCGCTTCGGTGTCCGCAACAGCGGCGCGTACGCCGTCATCGATGGCGTTGGCGACCATGGCTGCGAGTACATGACCAGCGGGCGCGTGGTAGTGCTGGGCCCGACAGGACGGAACTTCGCCGCCGGGATGAGCGGCGGCATCGCGTACGTCCTCGACGAGGCGGGCGACTTCGACATCCGCTGCAACCAGGAACTCGTAGACCTCGAGCCGGTGGTCGAACCAGAGGACATCGCGGAGCTCCGCGCGATGGTCCAGAAGCACCTCAACTACACAGGCAGCGCCAACGCGGCGCGCGTGTTGGACGACTGGGACGCATTCCTGACGAAGTTCGTCAAGGTCTACCCCAAGGACTACCGCCGCGTGATCGAAGCGGGCAAGCAAGCGGCGCTCCAAGCGGTCGGCAGTGGGTAAGGTAACCGGATTTCTAGAATTCGAGCGCGAGCCCCCTGAGCGCCGGCCCGCCGGAGAGCGAACCAAGGACTACCTCGAGATCTACGAGGAGTGGTCCGAGGACAAGTCCCGGGTCCAGGCCGCGCGCTGCATGAACTGCGCGCTTCCCTTCTGCCACAAGGGTTGCCCACTGGGCAATCTCATCCCCGACTGGAACGACCTCGTGTACAAGGGACGCTGGCAGGACGCGCTGGCGGCGCTGCACGCAACCAACAACTTCCCCGAGTTCACGGGCCGGATATGCCCCGCGCCCTGCGAGGCCTCCTGCGTGCTCTCCATCAACGAGGAGCCCGTCACGATCGAGTACATCGAGAAGGCCATCGTGGACCGCGGCTTCGACGAGGGATGGATGGCGCCGCATCCGCCCGAGCAGCGGACCGGTAAGCGCGTCGCCGTCGTTGGGTCGGGTCCTGCCGGCCTGGCCGCCGCCGTCCAACTGAACCGGGCCGGGCACCTGGTCACGGTTTTCGAGCGTGACGAGTACGTGGGCGGGCTGCTCACGCTCGGCATCCCCGACTTCAAGCTGGACAAGAGCGTCGTCGAACGACGCGTCGAACTGATGGCCGCGGAGGGGATCGAGTTCCGCACGAGTTGCAACGTCGGCGTGGACGTTCCCGCGGACAGCCTGCTGCGCGAGTACGATGCCGTTTGCCTGACCGGCGGCTCGACGATCGCTCGGCGGCTGAATGTCCCGGGCGAGGAGCTCGAGGGCGTACACCTGGCAGTTGACTACCTGACGCAACAGAACAGGATCAATCGCGGTCTGGAAGTGCCTCCCGAGCAGCGCATCACCGCCGAGGGCAAGCGGGTCATGATCCTGGGCGGCGGAGACACCGGCGCCGACTGCCTGGGGACTGCCCACCGCCAGGGTGCGGAAGCGGTCGTGCAATGGGAGATCCTTCCGGAGCCGCCTGTGTCGAGGTCGAAGAACAATCCGTGGCCCCTGTGGCCCCTCATCCTGCGCAGCTCCGCGGCCCACGAGGAAGGCGGCGTCCGCGACTACTCCATCCTCACGAAGCGTCTATCGGGCAGCAACGGTCGTGTCGAGCGGCTCCACGCAGCCCGCATCGAATGGGGTCCGCCGGATGAGACGGGCCGACCGACGATGACCGAGGTACCCGGCAGCGAATTCGAGCTGGAAGCGTCGCTGGTGCTGCTCGCGTTGGGTTTCCTGCACCCCCAGCACGAGGGGATGCTGGAGCAGCTTGGCGTTGAGCTCGACGGACGGGGCAACGTCAAGACAGACGTGTCCAAGATGACCAGCGTGCCCGGTGTGTTCGCCGCAGGAGACATGGCGCGAGGCCAGTCGCTCGTCGTGTGGGCGATCGCAGAGGGGCGGCAGGCCGCCCACGGCATCGACGCCTACCTCATGGGAGCCACGGCGCTTCCGTCCGTAGACCTGCGCAGCTGGGCGTAGCCGCGCCCGTGGGGCGTCTCCCTTAGAGGATGGGCAGGTACCGCTTCATCTCGTAGTCGGTGACCGCGAACCGGTACCCGTCCCATTCGATACGCTTGTTCTCGAGCAACGAGTTGAACGTGTGCTCGCCGAGAGCCTCTCGCAGGACAGCACTACCCTCCGCCTCGGCCAGCGCCTCGTACAGGCTGCCGGGCAGACGGTGGATGCCGAGTTTCGAGCGCTCCGCCTCCGAAAGCGCATCCACGTCCACCTCCGTGGCGCTCTCCAGCGGGTACGTGTTCTGTACCCCGGCGAGACCTGCCGTCAGGATCGCAGCGAACGCAAGGTACGGGTTGCACGCCGGGTCGGGCAGGCGGAACTCGATACGGACCGAGTCCTCCTTCCCGGGGCGGTACGCCGGCACGCGCACGAGATTGGAGCGGTTGACTGCCGCCCAGGTCGCGTACACCGGGGCCTCGTAACCGGGGGTGAGCCGCTTGTAGGAGTTGACCCACTGGTTGCACACGCATGCTATCTCGCCCGCGTGCCGCAGCAGCCCCGCGATGAAATGCTGACCCGTTGCGGAGAGCTTGTGCTCCGCCTCCGGGTCGTAGAACGCATTCTCTCCGCCCTGGAAGAGCGACATGTTGATGTGCATCCCGCTGCCGTTCTGGTTCTCGAACGGTTTGGGCATGAACGTGGCGTAGACCTGCTGGCCCATCGCCACTTCCTTCACCACCTGCCGGTACGTCATCACCGTATCGGCCATCGTCAACGCATCCGTGTGGCGCAGGTCTATCTCGTGCTGACCGTGAGCCACCTCGTGATGGCTGTACTCCACGGGGATGCCCATCTCCTCCAGCGAGAGCACCGTCTGCCGCCGCAGGTCGGCCCCCTTGTCCAGCGTCGTCGTGAGGTCGAAGTAGCCGCCCGCGTCAAGCGGTTCCGGTTCCTCGGCCGACTTCAGGTAGAAGTGCTCCATCTCCGGGCCAACCTGGAACTCGTAGCCCTGCTGCGCCGCGCGCTCCAGGGCCACTTTCAGGACGTAGCGCGGGTCTCCCTCGAAGGGCTCGCCCGAAGGGCGCAGCACGTCGCAGAACATGCGGGCGACTGCGTTCTGGCGCGGACGCCATGGAAGGATCGAGAACGTCGTAGGGTCAGGCATCGCAACCATGTCGCTCTCGTCCCGGCGCGCGAAACCCTGCACCGTGGAGCCGTCGAAGGCCATGCCGTATTCCAACGCTCCTTCGAGCTCCGCTTCGGTGATAGCGAAACCCTTGAGCGTCCCCAGGATGTCAGTGAACCAGAGGCGGATGAACTTGACGTCGTTTTCCTTGGCAGTGCGGAGGACGTACTGCCGCGCCTCGTGGTCGCGGGCTATCGCCATGGCCGCCTCCTTCGCTCGGTTAATCCGCGGCCGTTATCTGACCCAGCGCACTCTGCGCAGCAGCCAGACGCGCCACCGGGACGCGGAACGGCGAAGCGCTCACGTAGTTCAGCCCCAACTCGTTGCAGAACGCCACGCTCCGGGGGTCGCCGCCGTGCTCGCCACAGATGCCGATGGGGAAGTCAGGGTCAACCTCGCGTGCCGCCTCGGTCGCCATCCGCATCAGTCTCCCCACGCCACGCGTATCGAGCGTGTTGAACGGGTTGCGCGGGAGTATCTCCGTCTCGACGTAGTGGTTCAGGAACTTGCTCTCCGCGTCGTCCCGGCTGAACGCGAACGTCATCTGCGTCAGGTCGTTTGAGCCGAACGAGAAGAACTCTGCCTCGGTGGCTACCTCGTCCGCCGTCAGTGCCGCGCGCGGCACCTCTATCATCGTCCCGAACAGGTACGTCACGTATATCCCCAGCGCCTCGCGCGTCTTGCTGGCGACCGCTCGCAGGCGGGGCCGGATCCACTTCAGTTCGTTCACGTGCGAGACGATGGGAATCATGATCTCCGCTCGCACCGGAGAGCCTTCTTCGGCCAGGCGGCAACCCGCCGTTACGATGGCCCGCACCTGCATCTCGTAGATCTCGGGCATCGTCAGGCCCACACGGCAACCACGGTGTCCCAGCATCGGGTTGGACTCCCGAAGATGCGCTACGAGCGCAAGCGTTCGCTCCTTCTCCTCCAGCTCCGCCCGCAACGCCTCTTCATCTTCATGCTGGGGGAGAGACACCCGCTCCGAGAGCCAGTCCATCATCCGCTTGCCAACCGCGAGCTTCTCCAGCTCGGACGCAGAGCGATTGACCATGTCGCGGCCCTTGTTCAGCCACGCATCCACCCGATTGTCGCCCTCGATGCGGCGCGTCAGTTCCCCTACCTCCTGCACGAGCTCCCCGTAGTCCGGCAGGAACTCGTGCAGCGGCGCGTCCAGCAGGCGGATCACCACCGGGAGGCCTTCCATCGCCTTGAAGATCCCGTAGAAATCCTCGGTCTGGAAGCGCTCGAGTTCGGCCAACTCCGTGTGGAAGCCCTGCACCGCCTCGGACGAGTCGCACTGCGTCCTCGCCTCCTCGAGCCGGTGCCGCATCGCTTCGCGTTCGGAAGCGGGTGCGTTCTCCAGCGCCTCTTCCAGCTCGCTTACCCGGCGTATCAACTGCGACGCCTCCGGTCCGATCGCCAGCAGACGCCTGATGTGCCGCAGGCGCTCCTCCGCGAAGAACATGTGCTCCGTCCGGCACAGGCCGATGCCCTCGGCGCCGTTCGCTCGGGCACGGTGCGCGTCCTCCGGAGTGTCCGCGTTCGCCCACACCTGCAACCGGCGGACCCCGTCCGCCCAGCCGAGCAGCGTGTTCAACTCAGCCAGTTCGTCCGGCCTCGGAGCAACCGCCTCGACGTCGCCCACGAATATCTCGCCCGTTGCGCCGTCCAGGCTGATGACATCTCCTTCAGAGATGGACTTCCCGCGCGCCGTGGCCCGACCGTCCGCCTCGAAGCGCAACTCCTCGCACCCCACTACACACGGCTTGCCCAGCCCTCGTGTGACGACCGCCGCGTGGCTCGTCATCCCACCCCGGCTCGTGAGCACCCCGTCCGACTTGATGATGCCGTGCACGTCGTCCGGGCTCGTCTCCTGGCGCACCAGGATCACCCGCTGGCCGCCTTCCGCCACCGCCGCAACGCGGTCGGGGTCCATCACAACAACGCCGGACGCCGCGCCGGGAGACGCTCCGACGCCTTCCGCCAGCAGACGCCCTTCCTTGATCGCCGCCGTTTTCGCCTCGGCCACGAAGTGCGGCATCAGGACAGCCGAGACTTCTCCCGCCTCCACGCGCCCGAGCGCCTGCTCCTGGGTGAGCACGCCCTCTCCCGCCAGTTCCACCGCTATCCGCACGGCCGCTGACGCCGTCCGCTTGGCGGAGCGCGTCTGCAGGATGTACAGCTTCCCGCGCTCCACCGTGAACTCGATGTCCTGCACGTCCTTGTAGTGCCCTTCCAACTGGCGCGCCGTTTCGTCTATCTGGTCGTATATCTCCGGCCACGCCGTGCGCAGAGCCTGGATGCGCTGGGGAGTGCGTATGCCCGCGACCACGTCTTCGCCCTGCGCGTTCGGCAGGAATTCGCCGTACAGCCCGCGCTCCCCGCTGCCAGGGTTGCGGGAGAAGAGTACGCCTGTCCCGCTGTCGTCTCCCAGGTTGCCGAACACCATCGCCATGATGATGCACGCGGTGCCCATGTCATGGGAGATGCCCTGGAACTCGCGGTACGTGATGGCGCGCGGGTTGTTCCAGGAGTTGAACACCGCCTCCACCGCCGCCTTCAGCAGCACCCAGGGGTCGTCCGAGAGCGGCTCGCCGGTCGCCTCCTGGATGATCCCCTTGAACTCCCCGATGAGCTCCCGCAGCGCGTCCGGCTGCAGTTCGTAGTCGAACTCTGCGCCTGCGCGTTCCTTCGCAGCTTCCAGCACCGTTTCGAAGCGGGCCTTGGGGATGCCCAGCACCACGTCGCCGAAGCCTTGGATCAGCCGGCGGAAGGCATCCAGCGCCGGGCGCTCATCGCCCATCATCTTCGCCAGCCCCGCTACCGTGGCGTCCGTCACGCCCATGTTGAGGATGGTATCCATCATCCCCGGCATGGAGACCGGAGCGCCCGAACGGACCGATACCACCAGCGGGTTCCCTGCGTCCCCGAACCGGCGGCCTGTCTGCTCCTCCAGCACGTGAACGTGCCGGACGATCTCTTCCCACAGGCCGTCGGGAAAGCGCCGCCCCTGCCGGAAATACTCCAGCGAAGTCTCTGTCGTGATTACGAATCCCGGAGGCACCGGAACGCCGATACGGGCCATCTCGCTCGCATGCGCTCCCTTCCCCCCGAGAAGACTCACCATGTCCGCGCCGCCTTCCGCGAGGCGGTACACCATCTTCCCGGACACCGTCGCCGTCATTTACCGAAACCCCCATGCAACCGGCCCGAGAGTATGCGGCTCCCTCCGGTCACGCCAACGTTCGATGCTAGCACAAGGCCGTCGGCCGGTCTATGCGGACTCCTCGTCTCCGCCTCCATACAAGCCCCGATACGCCGGAGGAAGCAGCTCCGCGATGCGCTTCATCACCTCGCCCGTCGCTTCCTGCAGCTGCGCCCTGTCGATGCGGCCTTCCGCACGCGGAAGCGTGAACGGCTCACCGATCGCCACGCGCAACCGCTGGAAGTGGAAGGCGATGCAGAACATGCCCCGGATACGCTCTGTTCCCGTGATCCCGACCGGCAGGACGGGCGCGCCCGACGACAGCGCAAGGTACGCGAGGCCGTCGGTCGCCTTGCGCAACGCACCGGGGCTGCGCGTCCCCTCGGGGAAGATGAGCAGCGCCTTGCCGCTGTCCAGCGTTCGCTTTGCCCACCTCAGCGCGTCCATGTCGCGACCGTCGCGGTCTACCGGGTAGACGTGCACAGCACGAAGCAGGTACGAGATCACCGGTCCCCAGAACAGCGACCGCTTTGCCATGAAGAAGACCGGCCGTGGGACCGCGTACACCATCACCGGCGGGTCAGCGTTGCTCTGATGGTTCGCCACGATGATGAGCGGGCCGGTCCGGGGAACGTGCTCCTGCCCCGTAACGCTGATGCTCCCGAACGTCGGGATGAAGATACGGGAGAGCACACGTCCCAGCCGGTACCAGCAGTCGAACGGGGAGCCTGTCACTCGGCCTCCTCCGTTCCCAGCGCGCCAAGCAGACGCTCCACGACGTCCGCGACCTCCATCCCGTCCGTCACGATATGCAGGGCGTCGTCCGCCACGCGCAACGGCGAGTCCTCCCGCCCGGAGTCGATCGCATCGCGCATCCTCAGGTTCCCCAGCACTTCATCCTCGGAACGCGCCTGCGCGGTCCCCGCCAGTTCCTTGCTTCGCCGGCGAGCGCGCTCCTCCGGCGAAGCGTCCAGGTACACCTTCGCAGCATCAGGAAGCACGTGCGTCCCGATGTCGCGCCCCACCATTACGACATCTCCCTCTTTCGCGGTCGCACGCTGCTGCGCGACCATGGCCCTGCGGACGCCCCCCACCTTCGCGACCGGAGACACGGCCGCATCAACCTCGGGGGCGCGCAGACGGGAGGTAACGTCGACGCCGTCAACCGACACGCTCTGGCCTCCGTCGCCGAGGCGGACGTTCATCGCTTCCGCGATCCGGATGAGCGCGGCCTCGTCGTCCAGCGGCGTGGCGGCGTCGAGGGCGGCGATGGTTACCGCGCGGTAGTAGACGCCGGTGTCCACGAACGCGTAGCCCAGGCGGCGCGCCAGCTCTTGGCCGACGGTCGTCTTACCGGAGGCAACAGGCCCGTCAATCGCGATGACAGAGGGGTAACGCACGGGGAAAATAGTACAGTGGGTGGCAAGTGGGCGCACAACCATCCCACAGGCGTGCAGCCAACTACAATATGTTGTGCTTCACCTTTGACCAGAGTATCGCTATCTGGTAGAATTGGAGTGCTACGCACGCCTGCGGGATACGAACGCACTACCCCGCAGCCACGGGAGCCTTGAAACCAGCATGGTCAAACAACAGGAAGCCCAGTACACCGCAAGCGACATCCAGGTCCTCGAAGGGCTGGAGGCCGTACGCAGGCGGCCGGGCATGTACATCGGCAGCACCGATCAGCGCGGCCTCCACCACCTCGTCTACGAGATCGTGGACAACGCGATCGACGAAGCGATGGCCGACTACTGCGACCACGTCTTCATCACGCTCCACGAGGACAACTCCGTCTCCGTCCGCGACGATGGCCGCGGCATCCCCATAGACCTGCACGCCACCACCGGCAGGCCCGCCCTGGAAACCATCATGACCACCCTCCACGCCGGCGGGAAGTTCGGCGGCGGGGCCTACAAGGTCTCCGGCGGACTCCACGGTGTCGGCGCGTCCGTCGTCAACGCGCTCTCAGAGTGGATGCGCGTCGAGGTGCGCCGCGACGGCCAGATCCACTCCCAGGAATACGAACGCGGCATCCCGCTCACCGACGTAGTGGCCGAAGGCCCCATCCCCGAGAACGCCACCTTCCGGAACGGCACGCTCGTGCGGTTCATGGCCGACTCCGAGATCTTCGGCATCCCCAACTACGACCGCGACACGCTCGTACAGCGCTTCCGGGAGATGGCCTACCTCAACAAGGGCATCTGGCTCTCCTTCGCCTCGGAGGCGCATCCGGACGCCGACCGCACCTTCTACTTCGAAGGCGGCATCGCCAGCTTCGTCAAGCAACTCAACCAGAACCGGGAGGTCCTCCAGGACGATCCCTTCTACTACGAGGAGAAGACCGAGCACGCGATGGTGGAGGTCGCCCTCCAGTACAACACCGGCTTCTACGAGTCCACGCTCGCCTTCGCCAACTGCATCAACACCGCGGATGGCGGCACTCACCTCGTCGGCTTCCGGGCCGGACTCACCCGCGCCATCAACAACTACGCCAAGAAGAGCAAACTGGTCAAAGAGGACATCGCCAACTTCAGCGGCGACGACGTCCGCGAGGGCCTCACGGCTATCGTCAGCGTCCGGCTCGAAGAGCCCCAGTTCGAAGGCCAGACCAAGGGCAAGCTCGGCAACGCCGAAACCAAGACCGCCGTCGAGCAGACACTCGTCCAGCGTCTCGAGTACTACCTGGAGGAGCACCCGCAGGAGGCCCGGCGCATCATCGAGAAGTGCCTCACCTCCCAGCGCGCCCGCGAGGCCGCCCGGAAGGCGCGGGACCTCGTCATCCGCAAGAACGCCATGGACGGCGGCTCCCTGCCGGGCAAGCTCGCCGACTGCGCCGAGCGGAACCCCGAACTGTGCGAGCTCTACGTTGTCGAGGGCGACTCCGCGGGCGGCTCCGCAAAGATGGGACGCGACCGCCGAACGCAGGCCATCCTCCCTCTCAGGGGCAAGATCCTCAACGTCGAGAAGGCCCGCCCGGACAAGATGCTCGCGCATGAAGAGATCCGCGCCCTCATCACCGCGCTCGGGGCAGGGCTCGGCGAGGACTTCAACCTCCCGAAGCTCCGCTACCACAAGGTCATCATCATGACCGACGCCGACGTGGACGGCGCGCACATCCGGACACTCCTCCTCACCTTCTTCTTCCGCAACATGCGCGAACTCATCGACGCCGGCCACCTCTACATCGCCCAGCCGCCCCTCTACCGCACCTCGCGCGGCAGGTCGGTCGAGTACAAGTACTCCGAGGCCGAGAAGGACAGCTGGCTCGCGAAGCAGCTCTTCGGCAGGCTTGCCATCACGTCGAGCGACGGCGCGGTCTCTCTCTCCGGCGCGAAGATCCAGGGCCTCGTCAACCGGCTCAAGGAGTTCGAGAACTGGACGCGGCCGCTCTCCAGCCTCGGTCTCGCCCCTGAGCTGGTCGGCCCCTTCCTGCAGGGTGCGGAGCAGGGCGCCTACCGCCTCTCCTTCGAGGGAGAGCAGACGGTGGACGCCGTCGTGGACTGGCTGACCTCACAGGGCTTCGAGTGCAGGAAGATCGTCAACAAGCGCAGGAAGGAGTACTTCATCGAGGTGCCTGGCTTCGGCACCATCAACGTGCCGCGCGTCCTCGAGTCCGCCATGGCCCACCGCGCCCAGCAGCTCTTCCCCCAGATGGCCGAGTGGGTGAACGGCCACACCTACATGGTCACCCGCCGCGATAACGAGGTCGCCGTGGGCGTGCCCTGGCACGACCTCGCGCAGGTGCTCGAGCGCAACTCGGAGCGTCAGGGCATCGGCCTCCAGCGCTACAAGGGACTCGGCGAGATGAACCCGGACCAGCTCTGGGAGACCACGATGGACCCCTCCACCCGCACGCTCCTCCGCGTCACCGTGGAGGACGCAGCGGACGCCGACAACGCCTTCACCGAGCTCATGGGAGACCTCGTCGGCCCGCGCAAGGAGTGGATCCAGACGCACGCCCGGCAGGTCAAGAACCTCGACGTCTAGCCCGCGCCGGGCAGGTCACGCAACGCCGACACGCCCCTCGTCGTCGCCCACCAGGATCGTATGGAACGCGTACCCGTCGGCCAGCAGCCGCTCGCTGCCTCCCTGCCTGCGGTCGAGGATGCACCCCACAAGTACCACCTCGTGCCCTGCGGCTTCCGCGGCCTCGATCGCCATGTAGAGCGACCCCGCCGTCGAGCAAGCGTCGTCCACTATCGCCACCCGGGCGCCCTTGGGCAGCGGCCCCTCCACTGCCTTCCCCACACCGTGGTCCTTCGCCTCTTTGCGCACGAAGAACCCGGGGATCGGCTCGCCGCCGTCCTGGCCGCTCAGCATCGCGATCTCCGTCACCATCGGCACCGCCGCCACTGCAGGGCCTCCCACCGCCACTGCGCCCGATTCCCGGATCGCCGGCAGCAACGCCCGGGCCACGAGGTTCGCCCCTCTCGGGGAGAGCGTCAGCAGGCGGCCGTCGAAGTAGTACGAGCTCGTCTGACCGGATGCCAGCACGAACTCCCCGTAGAGGAGCGCGTCGAGCTCCTTCGCCAGCTCCAGGATCTCCTCCGCCAGTCTGCTTTCCGTCTGCGTCATGCCGTGTCTCCTCCCGCAAGGGCGATCGTCTCTCGTGCTCCCCGGTACAGATGGTGCTGCTCGATATAGTCGCCGACCGCGTCCGGCACGAGGTAGCGCACCGGCTCTCCCAGGCTCATCCGGCGGCGAAGCTCCGTCCCGCTGATCTCGATGAGCGGCATGTGTACGACCATCACCCGCTCCGCCGCCGCAGGGTCTATCGCCGTGAGGGCATCGAGGTCCACCGTACCGTGCCCGGGGCGCAGCGCTACCACCAGACGCACCTGCTCCAGGATGCGCTTCGGCTCCTTCCAGCGCGGCATCGTGTGCAGCGTGTCCGCGCCCATGATGAACAGCAGCTCGTCGCCGGCCATCGGACCGGCGCGGAGCGCGTCGAGCGTGTCTACGGTGTACGTTTCACCCGGCCTGTCCATCTCGATGGTGGATAGCTGGAACGCCGGATTGCCCCCTATCGCCAGCTCCACCATCGCGCGCCGGTGTTCGCCGGAGGTGATCCGCTCATCGCGCTTCATCCACGGGAGCCCCGTCGGGATGAACCAGACCTCATCCAGTCCCAGCCGCCACAGTACCTCCTGCGCGAGGATGAGGTGCCCGGTGTGCACCGGATCGAACGTTCCGCCGAGGATGCCTCTGCGCACGCGTTACTCCCACTCCATCTCGAAATCGCCGATGCGTACCGTATCACCCGGCGCCACCCCGGCGCGCTCCAGAGCCTCGATTACTCCCAGGCGATTGAGCTCGCGGTGGAACTGCAGGCGCGCCCGCCAGTTGCCAAGGTCCACGACGTCGAGCATGCGCTCCGCCAGCGCGCACGACACGGAGAACCCTCCTTCGTCCCTGCAGACACTCGGCTTGGAGCCGGGGCGCTCCATCCGCGGCACAGGAAGAACGTCCAACACCTCCTCCACCTCCGGCGGCACCAGGGACGCCACTCTGCGCATCAGTTCCCGGACCCCTTCGCCCGTTACGGCGGCAATCGCGATGGGAGACGAGCCTGCAACCTCCGCAAGCGCGGTTTTCTGGCTCGCATAGCGTTCACCTGCCTCCGGGACGTCCATCTTCGTTACCGCCACAACGTACGGCTTCCCTGCCAACCCCGCACCATACGCAGCGACCTCCTCCCGTACCATCCGGTACTCCGCAATCAGATCCTCCGCCATCCCATCCACGAGGTGCACGAACGCCCGCGCCCGCTCACAGTGGCGCAGGAACTCCAGTCCCAGCCCTCGGCCTTCGTGCGCTCCCGCTATGAGACCCGGAACGTCCAGTGCGACGAGAACCCGCTCTCCGGCACTCGCCACACCGAACCCCGGCTCAAGCGTCGTGAAAGGGTAATCAGCGATCTTCGGCTTCGCACGGGAGATGACACTGAGCAGCGTGGACTTCCCTGCGTTCGGCGCGCCCAGCAGAGCAACGTCCGCAAACAGTTTCACCTCGAGCTCGATACTCCGCTCCTCGCCCTGCTCTCCGCCAAGCGCGATGAGCGGCTCCTGGTTCGTGGAACTCGCGAAGTGCACGTTCCCGAACCCCCCCTGGCCCCCATATGCAACCACCACCCGGGCGCCATCCGAAGTCAGCTCAGTCAGGAACCGTTCCCCATCAGCAGACACTTCCCAGATCACCGTTCCTACCGGGACATCCACGACCGTAATCTTCCCCTTCCGTCCCATACGCTGCTTGCCCCTGCCTGAAGCACCCGCATCACCTGCGATCCTGTTCACACCCTCCAGATGTCCCAACGTACGCACGTTCGCAACAGCCCTGCATACGACCGCACCACCATCTCCACCGTCTCCGCCATCAGGGCCTCCCCGCGGGCGGAACTTCTCACGGAGGAACGACACCGAGCCATTTCCCCCTTGGCCTCCGACGACTGTTAGCTTCTTCTTATCAATCATGACTTGTTAAGTATAAGAAGACATGGGATACCGTCGCAGGTGGGGAGGAAGCCTGTGGGGAGAGGGACGGGGAAGAGAGGACTCTCCGCGGCTTGGCGGCGTGCTCAAGCCGGTGTGGAGAGTCCTTGGGGAGGGTCCTCCGACGTGAGGGAAGTGCGAATCGTGGCGATGGCCGTTGAGGTGGCCGTGTCGTCCTGCAGCCGCTCCGTAGTGCGCCGCAGGCCATAGAGGATAGTTGTCCGCTCCCGTCCTCCGAGCTTTGCCCCGATCTCCTCGGCGGATAGCCCCAGGAGCGTGTGCAGCAGGTGCATGGCGACCTGCCGTGCTGTGGATGCCTCGCGATCGCGCCGGGGCCCTTCGAGGGCGGCGACGGGCAACCCGAAGTAGCGCGAAACTGCGGCGAGGGTGGAATCTGGGGAGACAGGTACAGCGCGTGTGGAAAAGTGAGTGGAAAGCGCCTGCCGGGCGAGGTGGGGCGTGACGCTGTGGCCGGTAAGGTCGGCCAGCGCGAGAAGTCGGGTGAGGGCCCCCCTGAGCACGTGGCCGTTGGGATCGAGCCGTTCGGCGATGAAGGTGAGGACATCGTCGCTCAGCGTTACGCTGGCTGCTCTTGCGAAGGCGGCCAGCATGGTCATTCGCGATTCAACGTCAGGCGGGTTCAGGTCCGCCTGGAGCCCTGCGGCGAGGCGTGATTGCAATCGTTTCTCTACGACGATGGAGAGGGCGGGGCGGTCACTCGCCAGCACGATCTGGCTGCCGCGGCTTCGTAGTGCGTCGAGCGTGTGCAGCAGGCCGTCGAGGATGCGAGGGCTTTTGCCCTCGAATCCGTGCACGTCGTCGAGGAGGAAGACATCCGCTGCCCAGAAGCGGCTGCGGAATGCCTTGGTGCGCTTCTCCCGCATCGCGGCGAGGTAAGCGTTCGTGAACTCCTCCGCGGTGGTGTACTCGACGGAGAGCCCCGCGTTGTGCGCGTGATTCCCGATCGCGTGCAGCAGGTGCGTCTTTCCCAGCCCCACGCCGCCGTAGAGGAACAGCGGGTTATAGGCTGATCCCGGCGCCCGCGCGATGGCGAGCGCCGCTGCATGAGCAAGCTGGTTCTCCGGCAGAGCGACGAACGAATCGAAGGTCTCCAGCGACGAGAGCGTCGGGTTGACCGGGCGGCTGGGGGCAGGAGCAGCAGACTCTGCACCGGATGCCTGGGCCGGGACGTTGCCCTGCAGGACGAACCGCACGTTGACGGCGCGCGAGGCTATGGAGGATGCCGTGGTGTCTGCCAGCCCCTGCATCCGGCCTTCCAGCCACGCGACAGCGAAGGCGGTTGGGGCCGATACGGTCAGGGTGTCGTCTGCGAGGTGTTCGCCACTCGTGCCCGCAAGCCAGGTGTCGAAGGTCGCCTTGGGCGTCTGCAGTTGCAGTCGGCCAAGGACGGCTTCCCATAGGCGGCGTGCTGAACTATCCGTCAAGAGCGGCGATCCTTCCCGGGGCTGGGTGTTGAACCGGCGGGTGGACTGCAGGACTCTACGGGGAGAAGAGCGAGGCGCCGTCCGGTAGGTCGGTTCAAACTACCACTTTCCCCGGCCTGCGCCGCCTTGTGAAAATCGGTGGGATTCCCGCCGGAATCGCACTTGCAAAAAAGTCGGCGAGCCCGCAACGGCATCATGGCCTAGCTCTCGGCTGGCAGCCCGTCACGGCCTGTCAGGCTGCTAACATTACTCCTATGGAGCCGGTGCGCGTCGTTTTCATGGGGACCCCCCAACCGGCAGTCGGTGTCCTGGATGCGACTGCCGCGATCGCTGCGGCGAACGGGTGGTCGGTCGTGGCAGCGTACACCGCACCGGACAGACCGGCAGGGCGCGGGCGCCGTCTGTCGCCCTCCCCGGTGCGCGAACGCGCAGAAACGCTGGGCATACCGGTGCTGACCCCGCAGCGCCTCACGCCGCCCGAAGAGCAGGAACGCTTCCGCTCGCTGCGCGCCGACCTCGTCGTGCTGGCGGCCTACGGGCTGCTGCTCCCGCCTCCGTTCCTCTTCGAGCCGTTGCACGGCGCGGTGAACGTTCATCCCTCGCTGCTGCCGCGCCACCGGGGCGCTGCGCCGGTCGCAGCGGCGATCCTCGCCGGCGATACGGAGACCGGCGTCACCCTGATGACCATGGACGAGGGGCTGGACACAGGCCCCACCCTGGCCCGGCAGGTCTTCCCGTTGAACGGCGATGAGCGCACTCCTGGGCTGACAGCGCGGCTCTTCGCGCTTGGCTGCGAACTGCTCGCCGAAGTGCTTCCCGGCTACGTTGCGGGCAAGGTCGCGCCGGTGCCGCAACCCGACGAAGGCGCGACCTACACGCCACGCATGAGTAAAGCCGACGCCATGATCGACTGGCGCGACCCGGCGGCGCTCATCGAGCGCAAGGTGCGCGCGTATGATCCCTGGCCTGGCACGGCGACTCTCTGGGAGGGCAGGCGGCTCGCCATCACGGATGCGGCAGCGGACCCGGAGACTGGCATCGCATCCGGCGAGATAGGGACGCGTGGGGAGGGCGTGTTCGTTGGAACAGGCGAAGGAGCCTTACGGCTGCTCCGGGTGAAGCTGGAAGGCCGCCAGGAGATGAGCGCAGCCGAGTTCCTTCGCGGGCATCCGACGTTCGGGAGCGCGCGGCTGGGCTCCTGAGCGGTTCGCCTTACTCCGGGGAGGCGTCTTCCTCGGCAGCTGCCGGTTCCTCGGTGGCCGCCGGGGCTGCGGCTTCCTCCGTGGCTTCCTCTTCTTCCTCGGTGACGGCCGCGTGCGTGATGATACGCGCCACGTATGCGCCCGGGTCGGTGACCATCGTGACGCCGGCGGGCAGTTCCAGGTCGCTGGCGTGGATGACCGAGTCGGAGTCGCTGAGAGCGGCGAGGTCCACGACGATGGCGTGCGGGATGTCAGTCGGCAGCGCCTCGACGGCCAGCTCATGCAGGTCCTCGGAGAGGGTCGCGCCTGCTGCGCGGGCGCCCGGCGCCTCTCCTTCGAAGTGCAACGGCACCGAGGCGTGGATGCGCTGCGTGCGCGACACGCGGAGCAGGTCGACGTGCAGCAGCCGCTCGTTCACCGGGTGGCGCTGGATGTGCTGGACCATGACGAAGTGCTCATCGCCGCCCACCTGTACCGTCATCGGGCTCGTCTGCCCGACGACTCCCAGTGCGTGAACGAGGTCGTAGGTGTCGGACTGCAACGAGAGCGACGGCCCCCCCGGTCCATAGACGTGGATGGGAGTGATGCCGGAGCGCCGAAGCGCCTTCACTTTCTTGCCGAGCGCTATGCGCTCCTCTGCCGCGATCCGTACTTCGTCCATGATGCGCCTTCCATAAACGTGCCCCGTTCCTCGACGGGGCTAACGACAGATGATAGCAGACGGTGCTGTCTCCTGCTACTGCCGGCCTCTCCCGAACGGCGCATTGTCGACTGGTTAAGTGGACTTTACCCGTGAGGAGCAGGTATCATCAGCCCGTTAAGGCGGTTGATGGCTCGGTGAGGGGACGGCTATGCGGATCCCGATGAAAGTGGACTACGGAGTGAGAGCCCTGGTGGACCTTGCCGGGCAGCCGGACGTTCACCGTCCTGTCCGCACCGCGGACATCGCCGGACGTCAGGGCATCCCCGAACCCTATCTGGACCAGGTGCTCACCACCCTCAACAAGTTCGGGCTCATCACGAGCCGGAGGGGCCCACAGGGAGGCCACGTACTGGCGCGCGCGGCTGCCGACATCACCCTCGACGAGGTCGTCGTAACGCTCGATGGGCGCAATCCTCCGCTGGAGTGTATCGACGACGCAACCGAGTGCGCGCTCTCGGGATGTTGTGCTCAGCGCGACATCTGGCGCGATGTCGAGGAAGCCATCCACGCCGTCCTGACCACGACTACGATCGCCGATCTGGCCCAACGCCAGCAGGCGCGTACAGCAGCCCCACTGACGTTCGTATCCTGAACCCGCACGACAGCAGCTCGGCAAGAGGCGCGGCGCGCCGGCTGAGCGCGTTATGAACGAGAGGAGAAGAGATGACTACTACCGCCCCCCAGCTGACGCCTGAACAGGTCAAGCGTTACAGCAGGCACATCATCATGCCGCAGATCGGCAGCAACGGCCAGCGCAAGCTCATGGACGCGAAGGTGCTCGTCGTTGGCGCCGGAGGCCTCGGCGGCCCGGTCGCGCTCTACCTCGCCCTCGCTGGTGTCGGCACCATCGGGCTCGTGGACTTCGACGTGGTCGACCTCAGCAACCTCCAGCGTCAGGTCCTGCACAACAGCGAGACGGTCGGCATGCCGAAGGTCGAGTCCGCCATCCAGACGCTGAACCGCTACAACCCGGACGTCAACGTCGTTCCCCACGAGTTCCCCATCAACGCGGAGAACGCGATGGACCTCATCGCGCAGTACGACATCGTCGTGAACGGCGCGGACAACTTCGCCACTCGCTACCTCGTGAACGACGCCGCCTACCTCAGCGGGAAGCCCATCGTGGACGGCAGCATCCTCATCTTCGACGGGCAGGTCTCCGTCTACGAGCCGGGCAAGGGCTGCTACCGCTGCCTCTTTCCGGAGCCTCCGCCGCCCGGCCTCGTCCCGAACTGCGCAGAGGCAGGAGTGCTCGGAGCGCTCACGGGCACCATCGGCAGCATCCAGGCCACGGAGACGGTCAAGCTCGTCCTCGGCATCGGCGAAACGCTCACCGGACGCCTGCTGCTCGTGGACGCGCTCAACATGGAGTTCCGCGTCGTCCGTGCGCGCCGGAACCCCTCGTGCCCGCTCTGCGGCGACGAGCCTACCGTGACGGAGCTCATCGACTACGAGGTGTTCTGCGGCCTCGCCCCAGCGCCTGACCAGGAGGGTGTCGCAGCGGCTCACTAAGGCAGGCGCAGCGGCCCGCGCAGGGCCGCGCCTGCACGAAGACCGCCTACGGCTATGCGCAGCGGCAACCTCATCGAGGCCATCGGCAACACCCCGCTCGTCGAACTGCCAACCTTCAGCCCCACGCCCTCCGTCCGCATCTACGCCAAACTGGAGGGCAATAACCCCACGGGCTCCGTGAAGGACAGGATCGCGCGCGCCATGGTGCAGGCCGCCCTGAGCGATGGCATCCTCTCCCAGGACAAGATCCTGCTGGAGCCCACCAGCGGCAACACCGGCATCTCCCTTGCGATGGTGACGCACCGCCTCGGCTACCGCTTCACCGCCGTGATGCCGGACAACGTCAGCGTGGAGCGCAGCCAGCTCCTCTCCGCGTACGGGGCGGAGATCGTCTACTCTCCCGGAGACGGCGGCTCCAATGGCTCCATCGCGCTCGCACAGGAGATGGCCGCTGCGGACGATCGGTACGTGATGCTCTACCAGTACGGCAACGCCGCGAACCCGCAGGCCCACTACGAGACCACGGCGCCCGAGATCATCCGCGACCTGCCGGAGATAACGCACTTCGTCGCCGGACTCGGCACCGGCGGCACCCTCATGGGCGTGGGGCGCCGTCTCAAGGAGTTCAACCCTGCCGTAGAGGTCATTGCTGCCGCCCCCGAGATAGACGACCGCATCCAGGGGCTCCGCAGCCTGGAGGAAGGGTTCGTCCCCCCCATACTGGACCTCTCGCTGCTCGACGGGCGCATCATGGTCAGCGGCGAGGAGAGCTTTCAGAAGACCGCTGAGGTGCTGCACAAGGAGGGCGTCTTCGCCGGCGTCTCCTCCGGCGCCGTCCTCGCGGCAGCGCAGCGCGTGGCGGCCCGCGTCTCGGATGCGCACATCGTCTGTCTCTTCGCCGACGGCGGATGGAAGTACCTGAGCACCGGCCTCTGGACGGACGAAGACCCTGCCGGGCTGCGGGAGAAAGTGCAGGGCAAGGTCTGGTGGTAGACGCGAGCGCATTCAGGGACCACGCCGCTGCCTGGCGCGCCGAGCTCACCGTCGGCATCCTCTACGACGCCCGCACGCCCAGCGCTGACCTGTTGGAGAGCCTCCGCCGGGAGGGAGTCCGCTTCGGTCCCGCGGACGAAGTGAACGACCCCCACGCCTTCGTCCTCGACCTCGTTGACGCCGACCGCCATCGTGCGGAATCGCTGTCCCGGAGCTACGGCAAGAGCCCGTGCCCCGTCGTCGCGGTGCTCTCCCGGAGTCACCTGCAGGCCCCCGACCTCAGCATCTCTGCGGACGACTTCATCGTTGCGCCCTGGGAGACAGGCGAACTCGCCCTCCGCATCAACAAGCAGTTGGAGCGCAAGGCTCCGCCCGACGAACCGGGCGTGATCCGCGTGGGCGACCTCGTCATCAACCCCAGCCGCTACGACGTCTACCTCGCGGGCAAGCCCGTCGTCCTCGCCTTCAAGGAGTACGAGCTCCTCAAGCTCATGGCTGCCAATCCGGGCCGCGTCTACAGCCGCGAAACGCTGCTGGAGCAGGTCTGGGGGTATCAGTACTTCGGCGGCACCCGCACCGTGGACGTCCACATCCGCCGTCTCCGCAGCAAGATCGAGGACGCCTCCCACACGTTCATAGACACCGTCTGGAACGTCGGCTACCGCTTCCGCGGCTGACCCTGTTGCGCGTTGGTGTATCATGTCGCCGTGGCAAGGAGGGAGCCATGCCCCTGTACGAATACGTCTGTGATGCCTGCGACGTCCGCTTCGAACGTCTGCAACCCATGTCTGCGGCCCACGTGAGCGACTGCCCGGACTGTGGCGAGGAATCGAAGCGCGTCCTCTCGCTCTTCGCCGCCTCCGTCGCTGTGGGCGCCGGTGTCGGCCCCTCGCCCGTCGGCCCGCTCAGCAGCGCGTGTTGCGGTGGCTCCTGCGGCTGTGGCTAGCAGGTCTCTTCCAGCAACGCCCGAGCCTCATCCTCGTTCGTGCGCAGGACCCACAGGCCGTGGGGGGTAAGGGGGTTCTGTCCCCAGACCCCGTATCCCCCGAGTTCCGGACGCACCACTGATCTGATCCCTGCGTCGTGCAGCAGCCCCTCCGCCAGGCGCGCCTCCGGCTCGTTCTGATATATGCGCAGACACGTGAGCTCTGGAGACTCCTGTGCGGGTGGACGTGACCGGCTCCCGTACATCCGCAGCGCGCCGCCTGCACCCCACAGCACCGCCGCCCCCAGCAGGATGAACGCGCCGATGAGCAGCGTGATGTCCCGCCAGAAGCCGAACGGGAACACCTGTACGAGGTATTCCGTGCGCGGGTCGAATACCCAGTTCCCCTGCGGGAAGCCGATGTAGTGGAACACGATGAACACCTGCCGGAACGCCACTACGCTCAACAACCCCAGCGCGAGGATGACCGCCCCCGTCAGCGCCGCGCCCCGTCGCAGCCACGATGCGATGACGGGGTACGCCCCTGTGTGCAGGCGCCATGCTGCCGCCACCGTGAGCATGACAAGCAGGACAGCCGACATCCACTGCACGCGGTAGACGCGCAGGAAGAGCGCCTTCACGTCCGCCATGTGCGAGACCTCGTTCTCGTTGAACAGCGTGCGGGGCACACCGTGGACCTCAACCTCGACCGATAGCGGATCGTCGCTGCTGCTCGCGAAGTACGCCTGCACCTCCCGCCCCACGTGCGCCAGCCCTTCCGGCGTGATGCCTGTCCGCTCTGAGACGGAGTGCCGCTCGAACAGCGCCTCGTACAGCGGCAGGCTCTCAGCCGCGCACCGCACCGTCGTCGTCACCAGTAGCAGCCCCAGCGCCACGGCAGCCACCCACCCAGCGATTCGCCACGGCTCTCTTAACACACGTCCCATGCCTGGATTCTACCCGCGTGCGCTCCGTTATAATCCGCGCACCTACTCTCGGCGGAGCCTCCCTTGTCCGACACCTTCGACGCTCTCCTGGAAACGATGCGCCGCCTGCGCGACCCCGTCTCCGGCTGCCCGTGGGACCTCGAGCAGACGCACGACTCGCTCCGCGGCTCGCTGCTGGAGGAAACCTACGAGGCTCTCGACGCGATGGCGTCCGGCGAGCGTGCGGCGCTCGTCGAGGAGCTCGGCGACATCCTCCTCCACGTCGTCTTCCACGCCCAGATCGGCGCCGACGAGGGTGCGTTCACGATGGACGACGTCGCCGCTCAGCTCAACGAGAAACTCGTTCGCCGCCATCCCCACGTCTTCGAGGACAGCACCGCGCGCACTGCAACCGAGGTCACCGGACAGTGGGAGCGTGTGAAGGCCGAGGAGCGCTCGAAGAAGGGCGAGGGAGACCGCTCCATGCTCGCCGGCGTCTCCCGGGCGATGCCCGCCCTTGCGTACGCGCAGTCCGTCCTCAGCCGTGCCCGGAGGGCAGGTTTCGACTGGGATGACCCGGACGCCGTGTTCGACAAGGTCGCCGAGGAAGCAGGCGAACTCCGGGACAGCGAGACCCCTCAGCGTCGTGAGGAAGAGTTCGGTGACCTCCTCCTTGCGCTCGTCGCCGCCGCGCACCGCATGGACATCGACGCGGAGCAGGCCTTGCGTGGCGCGAACGACCGCTTCGCCGCGCGCTTCCGGCACGTCGAGGACGCACTGCGCCAGAACGGCCGCACGCTCCCCGAGATGCCGGTCGACGCCAGGCTCGCGCTCTGGGAAGAGGCGAAAGCCGCAGAATGAAGAGAACCGCCAACGCCTGTCCGGCGTAGAACAAACGGGAGATGCTGCTACCTGTGCTCTGAAGGACGTATCTCCCGTCCTGCGCACGCGGGTATAATCACTCGTTGGACGCTCATTCGGAGCGATGCGAGAGAACGAACAACATCGTGAGGTAACCGGAAGTATGCGTATCGGTCGTCTGCTGTTGGTGCTTACCGCACTTACCCTGACATTTGGCCTGCTTTCCACGACGGCGCTCGCCCAGGATTCCAGCGACGTACGGCTCGACTCCGCCGTCCGCTCTCTGGAGATGGGGCCGCGCGAGACCCGAACCGACCTCACCGTCGACCTCTACAACACCACGTCGGAACGTCGGCTGGTCAAGATCGTCCTGGAAGACCTCCCGGAAGGCTGGGACATCGCCGTCTGGGACCGCTTCTTCGACTTCAAGGTCGGCGAGATCGTCGTCGAACCGTCCGCACCGGACGACACAGGCGCAAGCCAGAGCCTCCGCCTGCGCGTCGATCTCCCGGATGAACGCCCGTCGGCGGGCGCCTACTCGTTTGGTCTGCGCGTCACCTCACCGGACGGCAGCGTCGAGTATGACAGCGCCCGCTACACCATCGAGGTGCCCCAGCCCCCGGCCCCCACTGACACGGGCGTCGCCGTCACCGTGACGTTCCCCGCCCTGAGCGGCCCTGCCACCAGCCAGTTCGAGTTCGAGATCGTCATCGACAACGACACCGGCGCGGACACTTCCTTCAACCTCACCGCCGGAGTGCTTGATGAGAGCGGCCAGGCGCCCTCCGGCTGGGACGTCACCTTCTCTCCCTCCTTCGGCCAGGAGCGCGTCATCTCCAGCATCAGCGTGGGCGACGCGCTCAACGAGCGCGTAGACGTGCGCGTCACCCCCCCGCGCAACACCGACACCGGCGACTACCTCGTCCTGGTCCGGGTGGAGGACGATGCGGGAGGCTCCGATCCAGCGGAGGCCCCGTTGCTGGTGTCCATCCGTGGCCGCGGCGAGCTGTTCCTCAGCACGGATACCGGCCTGCTCAATCTGGACGCCACCGCGGGCGAGGAAGCCTCCACCAAGCTCCGCCTCACCAACTTCGGCACCGGCGACCTTGCGGGCATCGACCTGGATGCCACTGCGCCTCAGGGCTGGAACGTGACCTTCCAGCAGTCGCCTATTCCGTCGCTGCCTAACGACCAGCAGATAGACATCATTACCACCATCCTGCCGGCAGCCGACGCCATCCCCGGCGATTACCTCATCACCCTGCTCGCCGACCACCCGGACACGAATGCCTCTCTCGAGCTGCGCGTGACCGTAGCCCAGTCCACCATCTGGGGCTGGCTCGGCATCGTCCTCGTCGTGCTGGTCATCGCCATCCTCGGCGGGCTCTTCGTGAGGCTCGGCAGGCGATGAGCGCGCTGATCGAGGCCCACGGGCTTACCAAGCGCTACGGCGGCTTCACTGCCGTGGACGGCATCGACCTGACCATCAACGAGGGCGAGGTGTTCGGCTTTCTCGGCCCGAACGGCTCCGGCAAGAGCACGAGCATCCTCATGATGCTCGGCCTTACCGAACCCACCGGCGGGACCGTCCGCGTCTGCGGCCATGACCCCTCGCGCAACCCGCTCGCCGTAAAGCGGCAGGTCGGGTACCTCCCGGAGTCCGTGGGCTTCTACGGCGACCTGACCGGCGCGCAGAACCTTCGCTTCACCGCCGAGCTCAACGGCATACCGCGCTCCGACGCCGATGCGCGCATCGCCGAACTGCTCGACACCGTTGAGCTTGAAGACGCTGCCGACCAGCCCGTCGTGCAGTACTCGCGCGGCATGCGCCAGCGCCTCGGCCTTGCGGACGTGCTGCTCAAGCAGCCCCGCCTCGTCATCCTGGACGACCCCACGCTCGGCCTCGACCCCGCCGGCATCGTCTGGCTGCTCGGCATCATCGAAGAGCTGAGCGCCCGGCAGGGCATCGCCGTCTTCCTCTCGTCGCACCAGTTGCAGGAGGTGCAGCGCGTCTGCCATCGCGTCGGCATCATGTCCCACGGGAAGATCGTGCTGGAGGGCACTGTCGCGGCGCTGACCGCTCAGACGGACGCGGGGGGCTTCCGCATCACCCTGAAGGTCGAGGGTGCGAACGACGCCCTCGATGCGGCGCTCACTGCGCTCCCCTCGGTCCGCGAAGCTTCGCGCTCCGGCGCCGACGTCGTCATCGAGAGTGACGAGGACGTGCGCGCCGCTGCCGCCGCGACCGTCCACGAGCACGGCGCTCGGCTGCTGGAGATGCGCGCCAACGACCGCACGCTGGAGGACATCTACCTCCGCTACTTCCAGGAGACCGTCGCATGAGCGCCCTCTTCTGGAAGGAGCTCGCGGATCACTTCGGAAGGCGCAGGTTCACCCTGCTTCTCGGTCTCGTCGCGCTCGGCCTCGTCTGGGGTGCCTTCGTCGACCTCGGGCAGTTGGCCAGCACGGGGCGACAGTTCTTCTTCCTGGACGTCTTCACCACCACCGCGGGCGTCCCCATCTCCCTGCTCTCGTTCCTCAGCTTCTTCGGCCCGGTTATCGGCATCGCGCTGGGATTCGACGCCATCAACGCCGAGCGCACGCAAGGCACGCTCGCGCGGCTCCTCGCGCAGCCGCTCCACCGCGACTCGGTCTACAACGCCAAGTTCCTCGCAGCGCTCCTGACGCTTGCGCTGGTCGTCGCGAGCATGATGATCGTCGTGATCGGACTCACCATGTTCCGCATGGGCATCGCCCCCACCGGCGAGGAGGTCTTGCGCCTCACCGGCCTCGGCCTCGTCTCCATCGCCTACCTCGCCTTCTGGCTCGCCCTTGCCATCACTGCCTCCGTCCTCTTCCGCAACACCGTTACCTCCGCGCTCGCCTCCATCGGCATGTGGTTCGCCCTCGGCTTCCTGATTACCCTGCTGGGGGGCGTCCTCGCCGATCGCATCGTCCCCGACATCGAGACCACTGACGACGCCGTGCGCCATGTGACCATCGAGTCGTGGGCCAATCGCGTCTCTCCCGCCGGCCTCTACTCCGAGGCGACCTCCATCCTCCTCGACCCCATCGGCGGACGTGCGCTCAACCTCTTCACCATCGAACCGGGACGCCTGGAAGGGCTGCTGTCGACGCCCGTATCGGCAGGACAGAGCCTCCAACTCGTCTGGCCGCACATCGTCGTGCTCGTCGCGATGGTCGCCATCCTCCTCGCCGCGTCCTACGTCCGCTTCATGCGCGAGGAGATCAGGGCCTGACGCCTCACTCCCTGCGTCGCCACCCGTAGACGATAAGCGCGACACCCGGCACGCCGAAGATGATGGCGGAGAGCACCGCCACGAGCACCTGGCCGCTCTGCGGCTCCGCGATGAGGCCCTCGTCCGCGGCGTCGGACGCTCCCTGGAACAGCGCGAGCGTCACCCACACCGTCACCAGCACCCACAGCACCCCGCCTGCTAACGCAACGCGCCACATTACGCGGAGTGCCTCACCACTGGGTCGATGGGGAGTCTGTCCGGGAGGCCGCACGCCTCCTCGAACAGAGCCGCTGCCGAAAGCAGCGCCGCCTCGTCCGCGCGTGGCGACATCAGCTGCAGCCCCACCGGCAGCCCGGACGACGTGAACCCGCACGGCACCGAGATCGAGGGGCACGACGTGAGCGTCAGCGCGAACGACATCACCAGCCAGCTTACGTACGTCTCGAACCGCACGCCTCCGGCCTCCTCCACGTACCGCTGGTCGACGTCGAACGGCGGGATGAGCACCGTCGGCGATGCGAGGATGTCATACTCCTCGAAGAACGCCGCCGTGCGGTAGTAGAGCCCCCCGCGCGCGGCCTCCGCCCGGTTCACGTCCTCCGCCGACAGCGCCAGCCCCGCTTCCACGTTCCAGATCACCTCCGGCTTCAGGAGAGCGCGGTTCGTCTCCAGGTGCTTCCCGTACAGTGCTGCGAACTGCGCCGCCCGCAATGTCTGGAAGATCGGCTCCGCGTCGTGCAGGTCGGGCGCGTCCTCGTCCACCGAGGTCCCGGCGCCCTCGAGCAGCCGCACGGCGCGGCCGCATATCTCGCGCACCTCCGCGTCCACCGGCGCGATGCCGAGGTCGGGTGAGTACGCGACGCGACGCGGCGCGCAGGGCGCGTCGACCGCCTCGATGAACGGGCGCTCCGGGCGCGGCAGGCTGATCGGGTCGACGGCCTGCACGCCGCTCGCCTGCGTGTCGAGGAACAGTGCGACGTCGCCTACCGTACGTCCCATCGGGCCTTCGACCGACAGCCCGGCGAACGGCAGCTCCTTCGGCCCGTGCGGCACCCGTCCCGGCGACGGACGCAGCCCCACCACCGAGCAGAAACTCGCGGGGATGCGCAGGCTCCCGCCGAGATCGCTCCCCGTCGCGAGCCACACCTGACCCGCCGCGAGCGCTACCGCCGCGCCGCCCGACGATCCGCCGCACGTCATCCGCGTATCCCACGGGTTGCGCGTCTTGCCGAACACCTCGTTGAACGTGTTCGCCCCGGCCCCGAACTCCGGCGTGTTCGACTTCGCCAGCACGACGCCGCCCTTCGCCTCGATGTTCTCGACGAGGTAGTCGGAGCGCTCCGGAACGTGCTCTGCATAGATCGGCGATCCCTTCGTGGAGCGCACGCCAGCAACGTCCTTCAGGTCCTTCACGGCGAACGGGAGCCCGTGCAGGTAACCCGGCGGTGTGTCGGCGGGCGGGCCGGACGCCGTCAGCCGCGCCGCGTGTTCACGCGCCCGCTCCACGGCCAGCGTCGGCAGCGCGTTCACCGCGCCGTCGACCTCCCCGATGCGCTCGACCGCCGCGTCGATCAGCTCCAGCGGCGACACTTCCCGCGCGGCGAGCCGCCGCACCGCCTCTCGCGCCGTCATCCGCACCAGGTCATTCATTCCTGATTCCTCCGTCATCGCTGCGAAGATAAGCGCTAGCTGGCAAGCCTCGTCATTCCAGCACCGGCTGGAATCCAGGTGCGCGGGCAGCGCACGCGGGGTGTGGCGTGGGGAAGGGTTGTCATTTCGAGCGGAGCGCAGCGGAGTCGAGAAATCTCTCGGGATGTCCTCACTCGCGCACCTCGATGCCTGCGCGCTCCTCCGCCAGCATGAACGTCGCGAGGTTGTCCCACTCGCCCCAGCCGCGTCCGATGCCTTCCTCCATCACCCGCTTCGCCATCGCTGCCAGCTCCATCGGCGCGCCCATCTCCTGCGCGAGCTCCTGCCCCAGGCTCACGTCCTTGTGCGCGAGCCGCAGCGAGAAGCGCGGCGTCTCGAAATCCCCCTTGAACACGACGTCGGGTATCTGCCTCAGCAGCGTCTGCTTCCCGAACGCCGCGTCCCACAGCACCTGCAGCATCACCCCCGGCGCCACGCCCGCCTTCACCGCGAGCGTCATCCCTTCCTGAACGACCACGCGCGTCGTCAGCGTTATGGAGTTGTGCACGAGCTTCGCGACAGTCCCGGAGCCGATGGGCCCGACGTAGCTCACGCCTGTGCCGATCGCCTCGAACACGGGGCGCATCGCCTCGAACACCTCCTCGTCGCCGCCCACCATCACCGCAAGCGTGCCCTGTTCCGCGCCGATGGTGCCGCCGCTCACCGGGGCGTCCAGCATGTGCGCTCCCATCGCCTCGATGCGCTCCGCGACCTGCCGGATCCGCGTCGGCGACCCCGTCGATAGATCGGCGTACACCGACCCCGGCGACAACCCCAGCACGAGCCCCTGTGGCCCCAGCGCGACGTCCTCCACCTCCGCCGGCCCCGGCAGCGACGTCAACACGATCGGCGCCTGCCGCGCGACCTCCTCCGGCGTGTCGGCCCACGCAGCGCCCATCTCCCGGTGAGGCGCTGTCTTCGCCTCGTCGATGTCGTTGACGATGAGCTCGTGCCCTGCCTTCAGCAGGTTCGTGGCCATGGGCCCGCCCATGTTGCCGAGGCCGATGAATCCGATGCGCATGGTTCCCTCCCCCTTCGCCGCCTGGCGGGCGTGCAATGCCTCCACCGTCGGGCGGAGTGCGCCGCCGCGCAGTCTAGGCTGCGCCCTCTTGAGGGTCAACGAATGGGGAGTGCAGAGGGGCGTGCCCCTCTGCTTGGTGACACCCGCCCCTTACGCGGTCGCCCCTCCGTCCGCTACGCTGGTTGCATGACCGCCGTACGCGCAGCAGCCATAAACAGCGTCTATAGCTCACGGCCCGGCTATCGACAGGGTCATGGCTCCGGCGCGAAGTTTTGAAATCGTTGAAATCTTGAGTGCCTTGTTGCCCCGGAGTCCCCGGAAGCAGGCCACGGCCTGGGAAACGTGGCTGAACAAGGAGATCAAGATTTCAACGGAGGCGACTGGTCCACTCGTAGGTCGGGGAACAAGATTTCATTTTTGGGGGTTGGTTGAAATCTTGTTCCAGTCAGGTTGCCCGTCCGGTGCGCCGCGCATAGCATGGCCGGGTTCGTGAGATTCTGAGAAGCGGAGCGAGGAACATGGCAGACAACATCAGGGTCGGCATCATCGGCGGAAACGTGAACGGCTGGGCGGGACGCGCCCACATGCCCGCGATGGCGGCGGGCATCCCCGGCGTGGAGCTCGTCGCCGTCTCCACAACGAGGCAGGAGTCGGCGGACGAGGCCGCGGCGAAGTTCGGCGCGAAGTACGCCTACGACAACCACCACGACCTCCTCGCGAACCCGGAGGTCGACGTCGCAGCCGTTGCCGTCAAACTGCCGACTCACTACGAGTTGACGAAGGACATCATCGCGGCGGGCAAGCACGTCTACACCGAGTGGCCGCTCGGCACCACGACGGCCCAGGCGGAGGAGATGACCGGCCTGGCGAACGCGGCGGGCGTCCGTACCTGCGTCGGGCTCCAGTCCCGCCACTCCGCCCAGTACCGGGAGATCCGGCGGCTCATTGACAGCGGGGCCATCGGCGACGTGCTCAGCGTGAGCCTCATCCAGTTCGCCAGCGGCTCGCTCGCCCGCCCTTCCGGCCGCATCTGGATGCGCGACGCCGAAGCCCACGCCAACACCCTGAGCATCACCTTCGGCCACGCCATGGACGGCCTCATCTCCATGCTCGGTTCCGCGCGCAGCATCGCCTCCGCCGTCAGCACGCAGACGAAGGAGTGGACCGCCTCCGACACCGGCGAGAAGTTCTCCGTGACCTCACCTGACAACGTCCTCGTGAGCGGAGCGCTGGCGAATGGCGCGGCGTTCTCCGTGCACGTCGCGTCTGTCGCGGCGGTCGGCACCGGTCACAGCATGCAGATACACGGCTCGCGCGGCACGATAACGCTGGATTCCCCCAGCTCCACGCACACCAGCCCCGGCGAACTGCGCGTGGCCCTGGACGGCGAGACGGAACTCCGCACCGTCGTTCCCCCGCAGGACGAGTGGGTCACCGCCGCCGGACTGGAGGGCGGACCGGTGAACATCGGCAAGCTCTGGGCTTCCTATGCCGACGCCATCCTCAATGATCGCGAGTTCCATCCGGACTTCGCCGATGCCGTCGAGCACCACCGCCTCATGGACGCCGTCCAGCGCGCGTCGGACACCGGCCGGATGCAGGAGGTCTAACACCTGTCGAGGGACCTGCGCCCGTCATTCCCGCGAAGGCGGGGACCCAGGGAGCGGCGCAGCGAGCCGCTCGATACGGGCGGAGGCCGGGGGTGGCGGCGTAGGCAGAAGGAGCGTTGTGACGACGAAACGCGGCGAGCGGGCAGGCGCATCGCAGGTGCGGGCCCTGCGGAACATCCTCGACATGGAGGCGGCCAACGGCTTCGCGAACAGGGCCGTCACCGGCGGGATCGACCGCTTCCTCGAAACCCTGCGCGGGCAGGTGGGCACGGACCCTGCGCTCAAGTCGCTGGACGAGCGCGGCCTCCTTTCCGTTGCCTACGCCGAGCTCGATGCCGCACGCCGCGAGCGCTGGGTTGACGAGGTACGCCGCTTCCTCGGCGATGCCAAACCCGCCACTCGCGCCCCGAAGCGCTCCGCTTCGCCGGAACCTCGGCCCGCCGCCCCACCGGCCCGGAACCCGCTCGACGTGCCGCTGACCGCGCTGCGGAGCGCTAACCGCACGCAGGCCGATGCCATCCGGCGCATGCTCATCAGGCGGCGCATGCTCACGACCCCCGACCCCACCGTCCGCGACCTCCTCTACCTCTTCCCCTTGCGCCATGTGGACCGCAGGGAGCGGACCACCGTCGCCAGGCTGCGCCCTGGGGAGGAGCAGACCATCGAAGCCGTGCTCTGGGACGCGTACGAGGTGCGGCTGGGGCGTGGCGGGCGTATCCGGGCCACCGAAGCGGCCGTCGGCGACGACACCGGCAACATCAGGGTGATCTGGTGGGGCAACCCGTGGATCGCGCAGCAGCTCAGGAAGGCCATCGCTGCAACGGCGCACACACCGAGTGGCGTCCCCCGCATCGTGCTCAGCGGCAAGGTGACGCTCTTCAAGGGCAAGAAGCAGATGGAGTCGCCGGAGTGGGAGCTGGCGGGGAGCGCTGCGGCTCCCGGCCTGCACACGGCAGGCCTCGTGCCGTTCTACCCGTCGGCTGCCACAACGAAGGGCAGGCGCATCCCGCCGCGCAGGATGCGTGAGATCGTGCGCGAGGCGCTGGACAGCACGAAGAACGGCGGGAGCACCCTGCGCATCCCTGACCCGCTTCCGGACGCCGTGCGCGAGGATGTGGGGCTGCTCACGCTCTCCGAGGCCGTCGAACGGGCGCACTACCCGGACTCCGAGGACGCGAAGGAGCGGGCGCGGCGGCGGCTCGCCTTCGACGAGTTCCTCGCCATCCAGCTCAGGGTCGGTATGGAGCGCAACTACACGTCCACCCAGGAGGGCATCGTCCTGCCCGCCTTCCCGCCGCTGGTGCAGTCGTTCATCGCGTCGCTGCCGTTCGAGCTGACGCAGGGCCAGCGCGACGCGCTGGAAGAAGCGATGCGGGACGTGTCGACCGGCGGCAGGCCGATGAGCCGCCTGCTGCAGGGAGACGTCGGCTCCGGCAAGACGGTGGTCGCGGTGGCGATGCTGCTCGCCGCTGTCGCAGGCGGCTACCAGGGCGCGATGATGGCCCCCACCGAGGTGCTCGCGGAGCAACACTTCCTCAACGCCCGGCGCCTCCTTGGCGGGCCGGAGCACTCCTTGGAGAACCCTGACTGGTTCTCCGCCGTGCTCGAGGGCAGAGACGGACCCGTGACCGTAGCCCTCCTCACGGGCAGCACACGCGCCCCCGCCCGCCGCGAGATACTCAGGATGGCGGAGGACGGCTCGCTGGACCTGCTCATCGGCACGCATGCCCTGATCCAGAAGCAGGTCGCCCTGCCGAACCTCGCACTCGCCGTGGGCGACGAGCAGCACCGCTTCGGTGTGCTCCAGCGCGAGGCGCTGCGCGGCAAGAGCGTCGTGGGTGAGCCGCACCTGCTGCTCATGTCGGCCACACCCATCCCCCAAACGCTTCATCTCGCGCAATACGGTGGCATCGAGATTTCCACTATGAGAGAACTCCCCGCCGGCAGGCAGGAGATACTGACGCGCGGCGTCGACCTCGCCCGCGCCCACGATGCAGAGAACTTCCTGCTGACGCAGGTGCGCGAGGGACGCCAGTGTTTCATCGTCTACCCCCGCATCGACGACGCCGACGACCGCTACGGCGGTATCGATGACGACGACGATGCTACGGACGAGGACTCCGACCTCATCCCCGAGTCGGTGGCGCTCCCCCCGCTCACGGCGGTGGCGGAGTACGAGCGCCTGCGCTCGACCACGCTCGTGGACGTGCGCGTCGGCCTGCTCCACGGGCGGATGCCGCTCCTAGAGAAGCAGGCCGTCATGGACGCGTTCCGGGCCGGGGAGATCGATGTGCTCGTCTCGACGCCCGTCATCGAGGTCGGCATCGACGTGCCGAACGCCACCGTGATGATGGTTCAGAGCCCGGCCCGGTTCGGTCTCGCCCAGCTCCACCAGCTGCGTGGGCGAGTCGGGCGCGGCGCGCATCGCAGCTACTGCTTCCTCGTTGCCGAGACCGAGGTCGAGACGTTCCAGCGGCTGAATGAGGCGCGGCGACGGAGGACTGCGGCTGGCGATGACCCCCGGGAGGTCGAGCAGTGGTTCCGCGCGGCCCTCGCGCAGGCCGAGGCGAGTAGAAAGCGCCTGAAAGTGCTTGTGGACAGCAACGACGGCTTCGAAATCGCGAAGAAGGATTTGGAGATGCGCGGCGAAGGCGACTACAACACGCGCCAATCGGGGAAACGCCTCTATAGAGTGGCGCAGATGCCCGACGACCGCGACCTGCTCGACGCGTCGCGGGAGCACGCAGGGCGCATCCTCGAGGCCGACCCGGAGCTGAGCACGCTTTCCGGCCTGCGCGCCGCCGTTGACCGGCTTACTGCCGCGGTGACGGACGAGATGGCATAATGCCTTCCATGCGTGTAAGCAAGATGGAATGGCGGGGCGTCCGCGTCCCCCTGCGCCAACCCGAGCTCGCCCTGGACCCCTCCAAGGCGGGACGTAACGCGCTGCTCATCTGGATGCACATGGACAACGGCCTTGTAGGTGTCGGCGAGGCAGCCACCGCCGGGCCGGGCCGTCCACCTCGCATCGCCGACCTCGCATCGCTCCTGCACGACCTTGCACCTTCTGCACTTGGCCTGCACCCCGCTGTCGCCTTCGACATCCTCTCCGCGCTCGCCCCTCCCGGCGCGACCGGCAACGCCCTCCGCTTCGGTCTGGAGACCGCCGCCTTCGACGCGATGGGCAAGAACGCCGGACGCCCCGTGACCGATCTCCTCGGCGGCGTCATCGACTGGACGCCGATGGTGGGGCTGCTCGATTTCCTCCCGCCGGAGGAGGCGGCGGAGCAGGCCCGCGCGGCGGTGGAGGACGGCTACGAGTGCGTGAAGGCTTCGCTGGGTGCGCGGGATGCTGCGACGGACGTCGAGATCGTGCGCGCCATCCGCCAGGCCATCGGTGACGGCATCACCCTTCGCGCCGACGCGGACGAAGGCTGGACGGCGGAGCGCGCGATCCACACGGTCGAGCGGCTCGCTCCCTTCGACCTGGACTTCGTGGAGCAGCCGGTCATCGCGGAGGACATGAGCGGCCTGGCCCGTATACGCGGCGTTTCCCCGGTGCCCATCGCGGCGGACGAGGCGGTCGGCGTCATGGGTGACGCCGTCAAGGTTGTAGAAGCGGAGGCGGCGGATGTGCTGGTGGTGAAGGCCGCGCAGGCGGGCGGCATCCGCGCGGCGCAGGCGATCATGGCCTACGCCGCGAAGAACGGGTTGCGCAGCACCGTCTCTGCCTCGCTGGAGACAGGCGTTGGCATCGCGGCAGGGTTGCACCTCGCCACCTCACTGGGAAAGGCTGCCCCGGCAAGCCTCGGAGGAGGAGCGCGGCTCGAAAGCGACCTGCTCACGAAGACCCTCGTCCCGGTGCGCGGCCACATCACCGTCCCGCATCTCCCCGGCCTCGGCGTCGAGGTCGATCAGGACGCGGTGGACCACTACGCGACAGAGGTTGCCGGCGTCATCGCGGGATAAGGCACCGCGGGCCCATCATCTCCCGCTCCTCTGCTATCATCCTCCACGGCCCGCCGGAACCTCCGGTTGGGCCAGTCTATCGAGAGGGCAGCGATGAAACTCCACGAATACCAGGCCAAGCAGTTGCTGGCCGCGTACGGCGTCCCGGTGCCGGAGAACTACGTGGCGTCATCGGGTACCGAGGCGGCGGAAGCGACGGAGCGGCTCGGCGGCACAGGCGTCGTCAAGGCACAGGTGCATGCAGGCGGCAGAGGCAAGGCAGGGGGCGTGAAGGTCGCGTCCAGCCCGGCGGAAGCCGCGGAGATCGCCGAGTCGCTCATCGGTTCGACGCTCGTGACCTTCCAGACGGGACCGCAGGGCGTCCCCGTTCACCAGGTGCTCGTCGAACAGACGATGGATATCGATCGCGAGCTGTACCTGAGCATCACCACGGACGGCGGACGGCGGCGCCCGGTCGTCATCGCGTCGGCTGCGGGCGGCATGGAGATCGAAGAGGTCGCTCAGACCGAACCCGAGAAGGTGCTCACCGAGCCCATAGACCCGGCCATCGGCTTCCAGCCGTTCCAGGGGCGCAGGCTGGCTGCGGGACTCGGCCTTCCTCCTGCACAGATACGCCCGTTCTCCGCCTTCGTTGACGCGTGCTACCGTGCCTACGTGGAGAAGGACTCCGGCATGATCGAGATCAACCCGCTTGTCCTCACCAACGACGGGCAGTTGCTCGCGCTCGACGCCAAGATGAACCTCGACGACGATGCGCTCTTCCGCCACAAGGCCGAGTCCGAGCTGCGCGACCCCACCCAGGACGACCCGCTCGAGGTCGAGGCGTCCGAGGCGGGCATCGCCTACGTGAAGCTGGACGGCAATGTCGGCTGCATGGTCAACGGGGCCGGGCTCGCGATGGCGACGATGGACACCGTCAAGTTCGCGGGCGCCGAGCCCGCCAACTTCCTCGACGTGGGCGGCGGAGCGGCAGAGGAGAAGATCAGTCAAGCCATCCTCCTCATGCTCTCCGACCCCAACGTCGAGAAGGTGCTGGTCAACATCTTCGGCGGCATCCTCCGCTGCGACATCGCAGCACGCGGGATCGTCGATGCTTATGGCAAGGCGGACCGGCAGCCTACGCTCGTCGTGCGGATGCTCGGCACCAACGTGGACGAGGGCAAACAGATCCTCGCCGAGTCGGGACTGACGGCGACGATGGTGGACACCCTGGAAGAGGCGGCGGCGGCTATCAAGGGATAACGGAGCAAGAATGAGCATCCTGGTGAACGAGAACACGCGCCTGCTGGTGCAGGGCATCACGGGACGTGAGGGCAGCTTCCACGCGGAACGCTGCAAGGCGTACGGGACCAACCTCGTGGCGGGGGTGACGCCGGGCAAGGGCGGCGAGACCGTTCTGGACGGCGTGCCGGTGTTCGACAGCGTGCGGGAGGCCGTGGACAGCACGGGCGCAAACGTAGCGCTCATCTTCGTACCCCCGCCGTTCGCAGCCGACGCCATCCTGGAGTCGGCGGACGCGGGCATCCCCCTCGTCGTCTGTATCACGGAGGGCGTCCCTGTTCGGGACTCCACCATGGTCATGCGCTACCTGGAAGGCAAACCGGTGCGCCTGCTTGGCCCGAACTGCCCCGGGCTCATCACTCCCGGTGCGAAGGCGAAGGTCGGCATCATGCCGGGCAACATCCACTTGCCCGGCAAGGTCGGCGTCGTCTCCCGCAGCGGGACGCTGACCTACGAGGGCGTCGACCAGCTCACGAAGCGCGGCATCGGCCAGTCCACCTGCGTCGGCATCGGCGGCGACCCCGTCTCCGGTACAGGCTTCGTGGATGTGCTCGCGATGTTCAACGACGACCCGGAGACCGAGGCCATCGTCATGATCGGCGAGATCGGCGGGACCAAGGAGCAGGAGGCCGCCGCATTCATCAGGGAGAACGTCCGCAAACCCGTCGCGGCGCTCATCGTCGGGCAGACGGCCCCCCCAGGCCGCCGGATGGGCCACGCGGGCGCGGTCATCACCGGCAAGGCGGCGCTCGCGTCAGAGAAGATGCGCGCGCTGGAGGAGGCCGGCTGCCGTGTCATCCCGACCCCGGCTGACATCGGCGCAACCGTTGCCGACATGCTTGCCTGACCTCCTTCAGAACAGTGCTTAAGCCTCGGCGCCGGTTCACTTAACACCGGGTTAGGGTTTTGCTGCGTGTACCATAGAGGGAGTCCGCGGGGGCTTGCCCCTGCCGGGCAGGGAGGAAGCGGAAGCACTCGGCATGATGGCACAAGAGCGGCAGACGATGTGGTGCGGGGTGATGCTTGCAGAAGGGCGTCGCCACTACGGTGCACGCAGGAGATCGAACAGTTCGGGCCCGTTGCTCCCGGAGCATCTGCTCGCCCGGCTGTGGCGCGCTAAAGAGGGACGCTCGCTGCGGACGGTGGACGGCAGACGCGTGAAGGTGCTGTACGCAGGCCGCCCCGCGCCTGGTCACGGCCCCGACTTTCAGGATGCCGTCGTTCGCATGGACGGCGAGCGCGCATCGGGCAACGTGGAACTGCACCGGCGCCCCTCGGACTGGCGCGCACACGGGCACGATGCAGATCCCGCCTACGACGACGTCATGCTGCACATCGTCGCGCAGGCGGACGGCGGGGGCCCCGGTGTTCCGACCGCGGAACTCAACCGGGCTGGATCTGCCGGTGGAGTGGAGCCGCCGTTGATGGCGCAGCTTGCACGAGCGTCCTCCGGCGAACTCCGGGAGATGTTCGTACGCTCCGGCATGGCGCGCTTCCGCGAGCGCGTGGAGGCCGCGCGCCGCAGCGCCGAACAGAACGGGACCGAGCAGGCGTTGCACGAGGCCGTTTTCGACGCTCTCGGCTACGCGGAGAACCGCGCGCCGTTCCGCCGGCTCGCCGGAGCGGTTCCTGCCGCCGCGCTGCGGGGCTTGGCGCAGGGCCTCCCTGTAGATGATCGCGCCGCAGCCCTGGAACGCATACTGCTTGACGCCTCAGGACTCGACGATGAGCCGCATTCCTCTGCGGCAGGGCGTCCTTCCTGGAAGACGGCGGGCGTGCGTCCCGTGAACCACCCTCGTCGGCGCATCCGCGGAGCGGCGGAGCTGCTTGCCCGCGCCGCAGCGGAAGGACTACTGGCCCGCTGCGAGCGCATGGCCACTGAAGGACATGCGGTGCTTGAGCGGTTGTTCGTCGTGGACTCCCCGGGTGGAGCGCTCATCGGCACAGGCCGTGCGCGGGAGGTCGTGGTGAACGCCGTGCTGCCGCTGCTTGCTGCAGCGGGCAACCCTGAGTCTGAGGACCTGTTCCTGAGGCATCCCTCGCTGCCGGAGAACTCGCTCATCCGGGAGGCGCGGCGTCTCACCGGAGCACAGGGCATGCGCCTGTCCGCGTGCGAACAGTTGGGGCTCTTGCGGCTCTACCGTGGCAGCATCGCCGAAGGTTGACCCGCGGCTGCTATGCCGCGTACACGAGCCGCAGCCAGCGCAGCGCATAGCGCGGTACGAACGAGAGCAGGCGGAACAGGCCTGCCGTCGCAAACGCAGCGACGACCCCGACAACGGCCCCCCCCAGCACGTCGGTGGGGTAATGCACTCCAGCGTAGACCCGCGCGAACCCCCAGCAGAACGCCAGCGCGTAGAGTACGCCACCCAGCCGTCGGTGCCTCAGGAAGACTGCTGTGGCAAGTGCGAAGCCGACCGATGCCGTGTTTGAAGGGAACGACGGGTCAGTCGGCGCGTAGAAGAGCAGTGTGAGGTCGTTGTCCACGAACGGCCGAGGCCGGTCGACGATACCGTTGATGATCGTCGTGATGGCGTTGGCGCCGCCGATCCCTCCTGCGGCAATCATCGTCGTGATCTGGTTCTGCGGGCGTGTCTCGTGCGTACCTGTCATCCAGAGGGCGACGAGCAACAGGCTCCCCGCTACCGGAACGAAGTAGTCGCTCACCAGCACGTTCATCAGCCAGTCGAACAGTGCGACGTTCCCCACACCCGCATTCAGGAACCGGACGATAGCGCCGTCCATCAGCGCGAACCCCCGAACGTTGCCCGTATGCGCGCCGCAATCGCCTGGGCGAACGTTGTGCGCTCCAGCCACGTGAGCCCTGCTGGCGGCCAGCGCTCTTCAGTGGGGTCCCAGCCGTGGGAAGCACCCCACCGGTGATTGACGATGGACGACACGCCGAGCTGAACGAGGAGAGATGCCGTTGCCGCCAGGGCGAACCACCGTGCCTGCTCGACGCCGTCGAGGCCGGCTCCCGTATCGGGCAGGTTACGGTCCTCGCTGATGAAGAACCAGGCGAATGCTCCAATCACGATGAGCGCGGAGCAGACCTTCGTTGCGCCCGGCCACCGCCGCAGGATCACGATTCCCCTCAGCCCGTTGCTGACCGCAGCGTACTGGGCCACCCCAAGCGTACTGAGGGCAACCCACAGGGCGTACGCGGCCTCGAAATCGGACATTCCGGAAAATTATGCCCCGAGTAATGCCTTGGGTTGCACGGGAGTGCACTCGTGCAGGTATGAGGGGTTCTGTCCGCGCACGATGGGGAAGTAGAGCTCCTGGAGGCGCTGTGTCACCGGCCCTACGCCACCGTTGCCGACCGGTCGGTGGTCCACGGAGCCGACGCCCTGGACGTGGGCAGCGGTGCCGGAGAGGAACACCTCGTCCGCTGTGTACAACTCGCTGCGGTCCACGAGCCTCTCCTCCACCTTCATCCCCAGTTCGTCCTGCAGGAGCGTTATCACGGTGTCGCGCGTGATGCCCGGGAGCACGTTGCTTTCCAGTGTAGGCGTCGCCACGGTGTTGCCATGTACGAAGAAGATGTTCTCCCCCGTGCCCTCGCACACGTGGCCGTCCATATTCAGCATGATCGCCTCGTCGAACCCGGCCGCGATCGCGTCGGTTTTCGCGAGGATGGAGTTCAGGTACAGGCCGCTCAGCTTGAAGCGGGGCGGCACCATCGTGTCGTCGATGCGGCGGTATGAAGCAACGCAGCAGCTGATCGCGCCGCTGGCGTCCAGGTAGTTGCCGAACGGCACCGCGAGGCAGAAGAAGCCGTCACCCAACGACCGGAGGTTAAGGTTCGCCACCATCTCTTGAGACTTGTAGGCGACCGGGCGGATGTAGAGGTCCTCGGTGTAGCCGGAGCGCTCGACGAGCCCGGCCGTGACCTCGCAAAGTTCATCCAGGGTGTAGGGCACGTCTATCCAGAGCATCTTGCAGCCGCGCAGGAGCCGCTCGTAGTGCTGCCGGAGCTTGTAGATGTACATCGTCTCGTGTTCGGGGTTCCAGTTCCCGCGGATGCCTTCGAACACGGCCGTGCCGTAGTGCAGCGCGTGCGTCATGATGCCGACCTTTGCCTCCTCCAGAGGCACGTAGTCGCCGTTCATGAACGCAATGGGGGTCGCCATGGGATCCGCCTGACTTTCTGTGGGTGTAAGGCCCGGGCAGGAGTGCTCAGAAACGCACGGATTATAGGAATCCGCCTCTGGGAGTGTCAATCGCAGCCCGTCGAAACCCACCAGCGTTCGCCATCGCTCGCGAAGCTGATACAGCCGTCATCGGCGGTGGTGAACAGGTGCTCTTGGCCGACCGCGTCGGCCAGCCGCTCCATCACTTCTGCCGAAGGGTGGCCGAAACGGTTCTCTGCCCCTACCGGGACTGCAGCAGCGGCAGGACCGACGGCGGCCAGCAGCTCCGGCGACGTGGAGGTCGCGCTGCCGTGATGGCCCACCTTCAACACGTCTGCGGAGAGGTCGACGCCCGCATCGAGGAGCGCGTATTCGGCCTCAGTGAACAGGTCGGCCATCAACAACGCCGATGCCTCGCCGTACGTCAGGCGCAACGCGATGCTGTTGTTGTTCAGGTCCGAAGAGGTACCGGAATGCAGTGGCAACGGAGGGTTCAGCACTTCCAGGGCGACGCCCGCCCCCAGCATCAGCGACATGCCGCGAATCCCCTCTTGCACGTCCACCCCTAGAGCATCGATCTCGGCGCGCCAGGTGACGGCCTCGCCGGTAAGTAACGGGGTGGCGAGGAGCAACTTGAACCGCCCCTCGCGGGCCAGTCCCAGCAGCCCTGTTGCATGGTCAGCGTGACCGTGGGTCATCACCCCCACGTCCATCCGCAGTCCTTCCAGCGGAAGGAGCGTATCCACGAGATTGGCGGTCTGTCGGGGATCGGGGCCTCCGTCCACCAGCGCGGTTGCTCCGTCCGGCGTTACGATGAGCAGGGCGTCGCCCTGCCCCACGTCGAGCACGTGGATGTGGAGAAGGTCACTGTGGGGAGTCAGTGCAGCGATCCAGACCGTTCCCAAGAGGGTGCCTGCGATGCCCAGCACCGCAAGGCGCTCGACGGAACGGGACGGTCCTTCCCAGACGGTTCGGATAACCTCGGAGACAGCGGGCAGCCATCGCTGGCGGCTTACCATGGCCCCTGCGCACGCTATCAGTGCGTACGCACCCCACACCCAGGCCGCGCTCATCCTGTCTATCGTGAGAAGTGCGCCCGGAACTGCTGCAAAGAGCCCGGCCAGTTCGGTGAGCGCGGTTCCTGCTAGCCATGTCACGAGCCCCAGCGCCTCTCCCAGTGGAGCGAATATGAGTCCAGCGGCTGCTGTGAGAGCGGAGGCGACGAGGAAGGCAGGCATCACCAGCATCGCCACGAGGGTTGCGGGTGCGCCGAGCAGCGGCACCTCGCCGAAATTGAAAGCCACCACCGGCAGCGACCCCAGGAACGCGCCCAGGGAGACCGTGAGGCTTGCCGTAGCCGCTCCCAGCGCCCGCCCTGCCGTTTCCGGCAGTCGCTCGCGCAGCGCGGATGTCCGCTCCAGCGCCCAGGCGCTCCCCGGCAGTCCCAGCAGCAGGACGCCGGACATCGCTGTGAAGCTCAACTGGAACGAGCGGTCCCAGAGCGAGAGCGGTTCCACGAGGAGCACGAGGAAAGCCGATAGACCGAGCGCGTTGACTGCCGCAGGCATCCGTCCCACCGCCAGCGCAAGCAGGAATGCCGAACCCATGATGCCTGCCCGCACCGCGGACGGTGGGGCGCCTGCGAGCAGGATGTATCCCCACAGCAGCGCCAGGGGAGCGATGAGGTAGAGGCCGTAGCGGCGTCCCAGCAACGCCCGTGAGACGAGCAGCGAGAGTCCCAATACCAGCCCTGCGTGCAGGCCTGATACTGCAAGCAGATGGGCGAGCCCGGCCTCCCGGAAGTCAGCGTAGGTCTCCTGCTGTATCCCTGCCCGTAACCCCAGAAGGACCGCCGACGCCACCGGTGCGACCGGTTCCGGCACGGAGCTTTGGAGGACGTCCTCCAATCGCGACCGGGTGCGGTGCAGCAGAGAAGCTCCGCCGTCTTGTCCGGGCATTACGGAGACAATCTCGGCTCCTGACACCACGGTACGGATGCCCCGGACCGCGAGATGCTCCCGGTAATCGAACGGGCCGATGTTGCGCGGGGCGTCGAGGATTCCCCGGACAACGATCTCGTCGCCGTGGTGCAGGTATGGGTACCGGCGCCCTTCTACCGCAAGCGGCTCCGGGTCGGCCCAGACCAGCGCCTTGCCGGAAACGGGCGTCCAACCGTCCGGCCCGGGCGCCTGCGTGTTCTCGATGTTCAGCCGCAGTGAACCGCCAGCCAGTTCCGGTGCGCCGGTCACTTCTGCCCGCAGCGTGGTCTCTGTTCCGTGCAGCGCGGTGAGGCCGTCGGGGTCCGTCAGGTCGGGCAGGGGCCGCGCAAGACCGAGCAGACCTCCCGCCAGGAAGAGAAGAACCATTCCGATGCGCAGCCCTGCGAACCGCAGCCGCAGTCCACCTGCTCCGAGCGCAACCGCAGCCAGCGCTGCTCCCCAGAAGGGGACGCTCGCGGCGGACTGCACGAACAGCCCCAGCGCGTGCCCGAGTCCCAGCCACGCGAGCGGCATCGCCTAGCTGCGCCTCTCGTTCGCGGCGAGTGCCGTCTGCCGCTCTACCAGCCGGATGCGCGCACTGAGACGCCGGGGCGAGCCCATCGCGAATGCCGTCGGAATCATCAGCGCGCCGATGAACGCCAGCACCCAGATGGACGCACGGTAGTCGCCCGTTACGTCGAACACCCAGGCCATGAAGATCGGTCCCACGACGCCCGCCGCGACCGAACCGCCTTGCAGTATCCCCACGATCGAACCGAGGGAGCGCCCACCGAACATCATGCTTCCGAGCGTCCCCCGCGTCGGGATGACGCTGCCGAACCCGATGCCGAACAGAGCGACGAACGGCATCGCGAGCAGGACGGAGGTCACCGTCACGAACTGCAGGTAGAGCATGGACGCCGTCAGCATGCCGGCAACGACCGCCAGCACGAGGCGGTAGTCCGCTTTGTCCAGCATGTAGCCCGCCCCCAGGCGCCCGATGCCGCTGAGGAGGAAGACGAGCGTAAAGGTCACCGCCGCCTCGCTCTTCGTGAGCCCCGTGTCCTCCACGAAGTAGAAGATCTGGTGCACCTGGAACGCGGAGTTCACCATGAACATGCCGGAGAGGTAGCCCATGAACAGCCAGAACTCCTTGGTGCGCATCGCTCTGCGAGCGGTCATGCCCCGGAGCGGTGGAGGTGTTCTTACCGCTATGCCCTGTGCGTCGCGCTCCGGCGGGTCGCCATCGGGGCGCAGGCCGTAGGGCTCCGGTCGTTCGCGGGCGATGGCGCTGATGAGCGTCAGGAACACGAGGACGATAAGCCCGTAGGCGATGATGATGGTCCGCCAGCCGTACGTCTCCTCCAGGGAGGTGTTGAGGATGACGAACGGCGACCCAAAGATCGGTCCCATTACCGCCCATCCCGTCGCGGTGCCCAGCTTGCGCCGGAACCAGCGCGCGATGAGCACTGGCCACGTCACCGCGTGGCTCATCCCCGACGTGCCGATGGAGATGACGAAGATGGCGAGGTAGAACGTGAGGATGCCGTTGATCAGCCCCAGCCCGACCATGCCGAGTCCGGTGATGATGGCGCTCCAGAAGAGGAGCGTGCGCGGTTTCACCCTGTCCAGCAGGATGCCCACGAGCGGGCTGGTGATGCCGGACTCCATCTGCCGCATGGACATCGCCCCGCCGACCACGGAGCGCGACCAGCCGAAGTGTCCCTCGATGGAGACGGCGAAGGCGCTCATCCCCTGGAAGTAGGCTGCCGAGAGGACGGTGTTCGTGAGGATGCTTCCGGCAACGAGGTACCAGCCGTAGAAGATGCGCGGTTGGCGCGTTGTGCCGGAGGCCGGAGTCTGGGGTTCCAAAGGGACGTCTCCACGCGGCCTTGCGAACGCCGCCGTTCCCGCATGGTAGCCGCGTGCGGCCCTGAGGGAAACCGCGCGGCGCTTTGACAGCGGGCGCTGCGGCCTTCTATCGTGAGCGACCCACCCCACCTTCGGAGGCTGCTCGATGGCAACTCTCGACGATCTGGACGGACTGCTGGGCCAGAACAACGTCGTGGTATTCACGACGTTCCGGCGCGACGGGATGCCGCAGCAGAGCCTCGTCACCGTCGGCAAGATGGACGGCGGGCTCGCCTTCACGACGCGCTCGCGCAATGCGAAGGCGTACAACCTGGCGCGCGACCCACGCTGCGCGATCATGCTCGTCAGGCCGAACATGCGGGGGTTCGCCGTGCTCGACGGCACCGCCGAAGTACAAGGGCCCCACAATACTGACGCGGAGGCGCTCCGCCTCCGGCTCCGGGAGGTCTACCGCGTCGCGGCCGGGAAGGAGCACCCCGACTGGGACGAGTACGACCGGGTGATGCTGGAGGAAGGGCGGGTCACCGTATTGCTGCGGCCCGACCGCATCTTCGCGAGGAACGCCTAGGGCCCTGCCTCGTCCCCGGACTCCTCTTCGAAGTTGACCTCCTCCAGGGCCAGCTCGAACGTGAAGCGCACCGCCGCGCGCACAACCTCGACGCTGATGGTGTCCCCTACGCGGTAGTCGGTGAGGAGCATCAGCACCAGCTGGCTCGTGCCGGTTATCGGAACGCCGTCCACCTGCACGATGACGTCGTCCACCTCGAGACCGGCGCGCTCGGCGGGGCTGTCCCCGGCGACGGAGATGACGAGCGCGCCCTCGTCCACGGTCAGGCCACGCTCCGTCACGGCCGTGGGCGTGACGTCCTGCACAGTGATGCCCATCCGCGGGCGCACCACGCGTCCGTACTCGATGAGGTGCTGGGAGACGGGGATGGCGGTGTCGGCGCTGATGGCGAAGCCCATGCCGTCGATGGAGACGCCGCCGCTCAACGATTCGCGGATGACGCGGGTGTTGATGCCGACGACCTCGCCGTTCAGGTTGAGGAGGGGCCCGCCGCTGTTGCCGGGGTTGATGACCGCGTCCGTCTGGAGCAGGTTGTCCAGCCGCTCGTCGCCGGTGCCGAGCGACCGCCCCTTGGCGCTCAGCACGCCGACGGTGACCGAGCCCTGGAACCCGAGCGGACTGCCGATGGCCACCAGCCACTCGCCGATGCGGAGCCTGTCCACGTCGCCCAGGCGCAGGATGACCAGGTCCTCCACCTCCTCCGGGTCCACCTTGAGCACGGCGAGGTCGGTCGCCCTGTCGGTGCCGATGATCTCGGCGGGCAACCGCTGGCGGTTGGAGAGCACTACCTCCACCTCGGTCGCGCCGTCGATGACGTGGTCGTTGGTCAGCAGGTAGCCGTCCTCGTGGAAGAAGACGCCGGAGCCCTGAGCGACGCCCGGCGTCGTCTGGCCGAAGACGTTGGTCTCCTCCACCGTGGCGAGCACCTGCACGACGGCGGGCATGGTCCGCTCCACGGTGTCGGCGATGAAGAACGCCGCGGTGAGCAGGTCCGCCTGCCGCTGGACCGGATCGACGGTCGGGGTCGGCAGCGGGCGGAAGGGATCAGGGGTGGCGGTGGGCAGCGGACCTTCCGAGGTCGGCGTGGGTGTGGGGGCGGCCGTGCTGGTGCACGCGGCAAGCATGACGGCGGCAAGCGCCACGAGGACCAGCGTGGTGAGGTTGCGCAAGAGGGGCCTCTCTACATCAGACATAGCGGCAAAAGGTACGAGTACATCCCTTCCTTAACATGATACGGCGAGCCGAGCGGGTTGGATTCGCGTGTGAGCGTCGACGCTCCCCTTCACCCGGTGGTAAGCCGCTGCACGGCCTCCTCCTGCGCCGCGGAGAGTTCGCGTATGCCGCCTGCAGCGAGGTCGAGCATCTCGTCGAGCGTTGCGCGGGAGAAGGGGTGCTCCTCGCCGGTGCCCTGCACCTCCACGAACTCGCCGCCGTTCGTCATCACGACGTTGAGGTCGACGGCTGCGCGGGAGTCCTCCTCGTAGCAGAGGTCGAGCATCGTCTCGCCGCCGACGAGACCCACACTCGTGGCCGCGACGCTGCCGGAGAGGGGCACGCGGAGCATCACGCCGTGCCGCACGAGGCCGAGGAGCGCTTGGTAGAGCGCGACGTATGCGCCCGTGATGGCTGCGGTGCGCGTGCCCCCATCGGCCTGCAGCACGTCGCAGTCGATGGTGATGGTGCGCTCGCCGAGCCTCTCGAGCTGGGTGATAGAGCGGAGCGAGCGGCCGATCAGGCGCTGTATCTCGTGGGTGCGTCCGCTCCCTGAGGAGCGTTCGCGGGAGGTGCGGGTGAGGGTGGAGCGTGGGAGCATCCCGTACTCGGCGGTCACCCAGCCCTTGCCCTGGCCGCGCAGGAAGAAGGGGGCCTTCTCCTCGATGGAGGCGGCGCAGACGACGCGCGTCATGCCGGTCTCCACGAGGACAGAGCCTTCCGCAAACTCCTGGAAGCCGGTGGTGATCTTCGTGGGGCGCAGCTCGTCGTTGCGCCTGCCGTCGATGCGGGGCACGGGAACTCCTTACGTGCCCAGCCGCACGGGGTCGGCTTCCTGCCGGAGGGTGCGGATGATGGACATCGCCGTGAGCCGCCCGGTCTTCGGGTTCTCGCCGGGGATGTTCTCCAGGTGCAGGCGCATCAGCCCGAACTCGCCCTCCACCTCGATGTCGTGGCAGTTTCGTTCGAGGCCGGGCGACGCGATCACCTTCAGGGTGGTGCGGTCCGGGCCGATGCCGGCGAAGCTGACCGCGGCGGAGACGTTGAGGTTGGCGGGGAAGCCGATGCAGGCCTCGCGCGCCGAACCTTCGAAGATGACCTCCTCCTCTTCCATCGCCCAGAGATCGATGCCGTTCTTGACGACGTGCGGGGCGCCGTCCAGCGCCGCAGGGGGCTTGCGGGACTCCATGACAACGCGGTCTATGCGGCCCACGGACGCGGACTTGATGCCGTCCAGGCCGATGATCGCGCCGGAAGGCATGAGCAGGCGGCAGCCCGTCTCCCGCGCCCTGTCCAGCAGATCCGGGTGGGAGAGGAGGGCGCCGACGCTGATGACCATGGCGCCCTTGCCCGCGGCGAACGCGGCCTCGACGAGACCGGGCACGATGGGCGCGCCCGCAGCCTCAACGAGCAGGTCGGCCTGCTCGATGAGCTCGCCGGTGCTCATGTACGGCGGAGGCGTGCGGAGCGTGCCGAGGAACTCCCTGGCGCTGGCCTCGGTGCGGCTCGCGACGCCGGCGACCTCCATGCCGCCGAGCGTGCCGTCGTCAGCGGCGCGCAGAATAGCCCGGCCTATCGCGCCGCATCCGACGATGCCGATGGTGGGGGCTGCCATGGCTACTTCTCGTTGCCCTCTTCCAGCCAGGCGATGTAGTCGGCCATGGCGGACTCAGGCGTGTAAGCGTTCTCGAAGCCGAGCTCGTCGCGGGCGCGGCTCATGTCCAGGTAGTTGCTCTCCTTGTAGCCGGGCCCCCTGCCGTCCTGCAGCGGGAGGTTGGCGTCCGGCTTGACGGCCTTCACGGCGTCCACGAGGCGCTGGTTGGAGGTGGCGACGCCGGAGCTGACGTTGTAGATGCGGTTCGGCAGGTTCTCGGTGAGCTGGACGCGGCTGATGCCCTGCGCGCAGTCCTTCACGTAGCAGACGTCGCCGGTGTCCTCGGCGAACGGCACGCCGCTGCGGGAGTAGTCCGGCTCGGCGCCGTTGACGGCGGCGTGAGCGAGCCTGCTGGGGAGGTTCATCATGGAGTGGTAGAGCGGGCCCCAGATGCCGCCGATGCGCATAGAGACGACGTCGAGCCCGGTGCGGCCCGCGTAGTGGAATGCGAGGACCTCCCAGGCTTTCTTGAACGTCTCGGTGGGGTTCGCGGACTCCACGGGCAGCCTGTCGGTCTCGCGGTAGGGGCCGCCGGGGAGGCTGTGGTAGACGGCGATGGAGCTGGCGAGCGAGAGGCGCTTCACCTCCGCGTTGCGCGCCGCTTCCAGCACGCCGATGAGACCGTTCATGTTCACGCGGTAGTCCTCGTAGGGGCCGAGGGCCATGACGCCGGGGACGGCGAGGTGCACGATGTGCTCCGTCTTGTGCTTCTTCGCGAGCTCCTCGATGACGCCCGGCTCCGAGGCGTCCGCCTTCTCGACGATGACGCGCTTGCCGTACTCGTCCTTGATGAACGAGGGCTCGCGCCAGGTCTGGTAGTACGTGATGACCACGTCTTCGCCCGCGTCCACGAATGCCTTCGCCGTGTGCAGGCCGATGAAACCCATGCCGCCTGTGATGAGGACTGTCACCATCCACCTCCGCTGATTACAAGTGCTGTTGGCGCGCGCCGCGCCGCAGTCGGTAAGGGTAACCCATCCCGTCCGGATGCGCGAGTGGGCCGCCCTGCGGGGGCGGGCTGCTCGATTAAGGCGGCCAACCGGCCCCGCAACGTGGCCCCCTTAATGCTGTTCCACGAGTGAACAGGACCTCCGATCTGGCCACGTGGCCCCCTTAATACGGGCCGTTTCCAAGGCCGTGGCCTGCTTCCTGCGATTAAGGGGGCAAGGGGGCCATCGAAACAGAAGTTCTGCGCCGGAGTCATAGGAATTGTTGATAGGTGGGGCTTGGAGCCATAGACACGACTTATACGTGTTGCCTGCGCGACGGTCATGCAACCAGCGTAGCGGAGGCGTGGGCGACGGCGTAAGGGGCGGGTGTCAGCAGATCAAGCCCCGACGGTTCACCCCCATCCCAGCCTTCCCCCATCAAGGGGGAAGGGATCAGGCACTCGCCCGCGCCCTCTCCCCTCGTAGAGACCTTTGCGTAACCCATCGCGCACCCCCGCTTCCCCACCGCGTGACCTGCCCGGTCACTCTGGATTCCCGCCGGTGCGGGAATGACGGAGACTGTAGCTCCGTCCGGAACAACCCTCACCCGCCGCGCAAGCGCGGCGACCTCTCCCCCAGGGCGAGGTGGGATACGAGGTCCCTGCCTTCGCAGGAACGACGAGGGTCCAGGAGGCCCACGAGGGATGCCCCTACACCAGGCGTCTCACCCCTTGGTCCGGGGCTTGTTCAGGCGGGGAATGAGCTGGAGCACGAATATGACGAAGAAGCAGAGGCTGGCCAGCAGTGCGCCAAGGTAGGGGATCGTGGCCGCGCCGACCCCGGGCGGAACGAAGTCCGCGAAGAAGTGTTTCGCGAAGAGCTGCTCTCCGAAGAAGTAGAGCCACGAGAAGGAGGTGACGAGGAAGCCCGCGACGGCAACGAGCGCCGCCACGGCGCGGGGCAGCACGATCGAGGCGATGCCCGACAGGGACAGCACGAGCAGGATGCCGAAGAGCACGCGAGGGACGTTGTTCTCCAGCGTGCCGGCTGCCGCCAGGAGGGTGTAACTCATGCTCTGCCACTCCTCCTGCATGCCCCCCCACACCTCCTGGTCGTAGGTCACCAGGAAGATGACCCAGGGTATGAAGAGGCTCAGCAGGACGATCGCGCCGAGGACAGAGCTTCCGATACCGGCGACGTTCATCCGCACGAATGCGGGGAGGTCGCCGGCCGAGGCCGCGATCAGGGCGCTCCCGCCGTCTCCGGCTGCGGCCTCTTCGCCGCCCGCAGCCTCGCGGGCCGCCATGGACCGCCGCTGCAGCAGCGCGTTCACCCACTCGATGGTGGCGGGAGAGCGTTGCAGGGTATGGCGGTGCTGGACCTGCAGGGCGGCGATGGCGCCGAACGACAGGAGACTGAGCCAGAAGGCCGTGGAGCTGATGATGAGGAGGATGATGAGGCCCAGCGCGGCTATGGCTATCCGCGTCTCGACCTGCACGGCGTGCGGCACGAAGTACGTGCCGGCCGCCCCCAGTCCGAGAAGCATCAGGAGGAGCTTGTAGACCGGCGGCACGCCAAGGATGAAGGCGGAAAGCAGGATGACGACGCCAAGGCCGGGGACGATGAGCCGTTCTTGCATCTGCATTCGGACACCTCCTAAACGAAGGACCTGTGTCTCGAACGTACCACTGTTCGTGTGACTGATGTGTGATTATTGGACGAAATCTCTATGAGTTCTTGTGACTATTACCGGTTTTCGGCATACTTGCCCCTGTTGACGCCAATTTCTGGAGCCGTTGGTCACCCTGGATTCCAGCTTTCGCTGGAATGACGGGGAAGGCTGGAATGACGAGGTTACTGTCGTTGGGCGGCAGCGCTTAGAATTCTTCGCCGGAGTCGAGCCAGGCGACGTAGTCGGCGATGGCGGCGGGGACGGTCCAGGCGGGGCGCCAGCCGGTCTCGTTCGTGATGCGCTCGTTGTCGAGGCAGGCGTTGGGGCGGTAGCGGGCGCTGCGCCCGTCCTGGAGGGTTGCGTCGAAGCCCGGCTTCGCGGCGCGGACGGCGTCGAGGAGGTCGGCGGCGGTGACGGTCCCGGCGCGCCCGATGTTGTAGACGGTGTGGGCGAGCGACGGCGCGAGTTGCAGCGAGCGTATCGCCTCCGCTACGTCCGGCGCGTAGGTGATGTCGAACGTGTCTCCGGCGAAGGGGACACCGCCGAAGCGCTCCGAGAAGTCCGGCTCGTGACCACGTGAGGCCGCGTGACAGAGGCGGCTCGGCAGGTTCAGCATCGAGCGGTAGGTGGGGCCGAAGACTCCGCTGATGCGCATGGAGACGACCTCCATGTCCGTGGTGGCGGCGTAGTTGTTGGCGTAGTTGTGGACGAGTACCTCCCACGCCTTCTTGAACGCGCCGGGCTGCACGCGGCCCGTGAGCAGGACGGGTGTCTCCTCGTGGAACGGCCCCTCCGGCAGCTCGGCGAACATCGCGCCGTTGGAGCCCCAGCAGACGCGCTTCACGCCCGCGGCCCTTGCGCCGTCGAACAGGTGGGAGAGCTTGTCCATGTTGACGCGGATGTCCTCGCCGGGGTCGGCGGAGGCGCGCCGGTGGAGCGCGAGATGGACGAGGCCGTCCGCGCCGTGCTTGCGGGCGACCGCCTCGATCGCGCCGGGCTCATCGAGGTCGCACCGCTCGATCGTGACGCCGTTGCCGACGTACGGCTCGAGGAAGGCCGGCACGCGGGTGCTCTCGTACGAGGTGGCGACGACCTGCTCGCCGGCCTCGGCGAACGCCCGCACGGTGTGGGAGCCGATGAAGCCGAGTCCGCCGGTGACGATGGTGGTCATTGGGTCAGCTCCTCCCTGCGCGTGCGACGCCAACGAGGAGCGTGGCGCCGTCGATCTCGTGCTCCTCGGCGTAGGCGCCGGAGGGCGGGTCGGCGGCATGGAAGGCGTCGCTCAGCGTCTCCTGGCGGATGTAGGCCTCCTGCGCGGCGAGGGCGTCCACAAGGGCGGACGTTTCACCCTCACCCCGGCCTTGAGCGGCTCGCTGCGCCGCTCTCTGGATTCCCGCCTTCGCGGGAATGACGGAAGGAGGGGCGGGAATGACGTAAATCACGATGCGGTCCTCGATCTCGAAGCCGGCGGCCTTGCGCATGTTCTGGACGCGGTGCACGAACTCGCGCGCCGTGCCTTCGGCTTCGAGCTCCGGCGTGAGCTTCGTGTCGATGCCGATGAGCAAGGGGCCGTCTGACGCGGTCGCGATGCCGGGCTTGTCCTCCACTTCGATGAGGAAGTCGCCCGGATCGAACGTGAAACCGCCGATCTCGATGTTGCCGTATCCACCGGAGCGGAGCGCAGCGGCGACGGCTGCGGCGTCCGCGTCGGCGATGGCGGCGCGCGCGGCGCCCATGTTCGCGCCGAGCTTCGGGCCGAGCACCGGCAGGTTGGGTTTGAGCGTGAATTCGGCGATAGACTCTGGCTCCGCGACCTCCAGCGCCTTGACGTTCAGCTCGTCGAGCACCTGCGACTCGATGAGCGGCAGGAGTTCCTCATCCCCTGCGCGGGGGCTGACGAGCACGCGCGCAAGCGGCTGGCGCACCTTGACGCCGCTCTTGCTGCGCGCGTTGCGCCCGAGGCTGGCGATGCGCATCGCGAGGCGCACGGCGCGGTCGAGGGTCTCGTCGGTGAGGGAAGGATCGCTGGCCGGGTACGTTTCGAGGTGGACGCTGTCCTCTGCGCCGGCGGGCGCGAGGTTGCCGAACATGGCATCGGCGACGAACGGGGTCATGGGGGCGGTGAGCTTCGTGAGCGTGTGGAGGCAGGAGTAGAGCGTGACGTAGGCCCAGGTCTTGTCGTCGTCGTTCTCGGCCTTCCAGAAGCGCCGCCGGCTGCGGCGGACGTACCAGTTGGAGAGGAGGTTGACGAAGTCCTGGATGCGCCGTCCCGCCCCGGTGGGGTTGAGCGCGTCTAGGTCGTCCGCGACCTTCGCGACGAGGCCGTTCAGCTCCGAGACGATCCAGCGGTCGAGCTCGTTAGGCGGGGGCGCCGCGAGCACCGGCTCGCCCACGCGGCCGTCCTTCCAGTACTCGGCGTGGGCGTCGGGGTCGAAGCCGTCGATGTTGGCGTAGGTGACGTAGAAGCTGTAGGTGTTCCAGAGCGTGAGCAGGAACTGGCGGAGCGTCTCCTTCACGAGGTCCGGCGAGAAGCGGCGCGCGTCGCCCGCGGGCGCGGCAGTGAAGAGGTACCAGCGCAGGGCGTCGGCGCCGTGCTCGTTCATCACGGCCCAGGGGTCGACGACGTTGCCCTTGGACTTGGACATCTTCTCGCCCTTGCCGTCGAGGATGAGGCCCAGGACGAGGCAGCTCTCGTAGGAGGGCTTGCCCGTGATGAGGGTGGAGAGGGCGAGCAGGCTGTAGAACCAGCCGCGCGTCTGGTCAACCGCCTCGGTGATGTAGTTGGCGGGGAAGAGCGGGCTGGCGATGAGGTCGTCCACGCTGTTGAGGGTCACCTCCTCGCCGTGCGGCCCGGGTACGGTGACGGGGTACTCCCACTGCGCGAACGGCATCGCGCCGGAGTCGTACCAGGCGTCAGCGACCTCCGTGACGCGCTGCATCGTGCCGCCGCAGCCGGGCTCGCCGCATCGCAGCTCGACGCGGTCGACGTACGGGCGGTGCAGGTCGAGGCCGTCGAGCAGGCCGCGCGTTTCGTCGGTCACGCGCTCTGCGAGGTCGGCGGTCGAGCCCGCGACGACGATGTGTTGGGGATCCTCGGCGCAGCGCCAGATGGGGATGGGCGTGCCCCAGTAGCGCTCACGCGAGACCGACCAGTCGACGTTGTTGCGGAGCCATTCGCCGAAGCGCCCTTCCTTGATGTGCTCCGGCACCCACTCGATGCTCCGGTTGCCCGCAAGCATCTCCTCCTTCATCGCGGTCGTGCGGATGTACCAGGACGTCTTGGCGTAGTAGAGGAGGGGGGTGCCGCAGCGCCAGCAGAAGGGGTAGGTGTGCCGGTAGGGGGATGCGTCGCGGAAGAGCAGGCCGCGCTCGTCGAGGTCGCGGATGAGCTGCTTGTCGGCGTCCTTCACGAACGTACCGCCGCCGGGGAAGTCGTCCGCGAGCACGCCGTGGACGTCGACGGTGTGGACGGTCTCGATGCCGTGCGCCCTGCCGAGTTCGGCGTCCTCCGCGCCGTAGGCGACGGCGCTGTGCACGATGCCGGTGCCGTCGACGGTCGATACGAAGTCGGCGGGCAGGACGCGGTGGGCGTGGCCTCTCCGGGCGAGGAAACCGCCGTAGGGCGCGTCGTACTCGATGCCGACGAGGTCCGCGCCGGTGCAGCGCGCGACCTCGCGCCAGCCGTCGCCGAGGACGGCCGCGGCCAGCGCTTCGGCGACGATGGCGCGTTCGCCGTCCTCGTTCTCCGACAGGACGTAAGAGACTTCCGGCCCGACGGCGAGCGCACAGTTGGCGGTGAGCGTCCAGGGGGTCGTCGTCCACGCGATGAAGGCGGGGCGGGGCGCGGCCCAGCGCCCGTTGTCGTAGCCGAGCGCGGCCAGGGTGTCGGACGACGCGCCGTAAGATAGGGACTGCGACTCGCTCGCGGGGAAGCGGATGTAGATGCTGGGGTCGGGCGTGTCCTCCTGGTAGCCGAGGGCTACCTCGTGCGAGCTGAGGCTCGTGACGCAGCGGGGGCAGTGGGGCGTGACCTTGTAGCCTTCGTAGACGAGGCCCTTGTCCCAGAGGCGCTTGAACACCCACCACGCCGACTCGATGTACGAGTTGTGGTAGGTGACGTAGGCGTTCTCCATGTCCAGCCAGACGCCTGCGCGGTCGGTCATCGCCTCCCACTCGCCGACGTAGCGGAAGACGCTCTCGCGGCAGCGGCGGTTGAACTCCTCGATGCCGAACTCCTCGATCTCCTGCTTGCTGGAGATGCCGAGCTCCTTCTCGATCTCCAGCTCGACGGGCAGGCCGTGGGTGTCCCACCCGCCCCGGCGCAGGGGCCGGAAGCCGCGCATCGTCTTGTAGCGGAGGATGACGTCCTTGAACGAACGGGAGAGCACGTGGTGGATGCCCGGGCTGCCGTTCGCCGTGGGCGGCCCCTCGTAGAAGACGAACAGCGGGGCATCCGCGCGGATGCGGTCGACGCGGTGCGTCAGGTCGGCCTCTCTCCACGCCTCGAGGACCGAGGTCTCCAGCTGCGGGAAGTCCACCTTGCTGGAGACGGGTTCATACCGTTTCTTCGCGTTGCCAGTCATAGTCCTCCGTTCTCCAAAAGAAAACGCCCATCCGCGCACCGGCGGACGGACGTTGCCGTGGCAGGTCGCACCTGTCGTTTGATAGTAGTGGCGGGGGCGCGCAGGCGTCAAACGAGCGTGCGCCGGCGTGCGCGCGCCGGGGCTGTCCGTTGCACAACCCTGTTGCGTTGACGCTCCAGCGAGCGCACCCGTAGAATCGCAGGAGTGCCGCCACGGCGTCCGCCGCGTGACGGCGGCGTGGAGAGGGGTCTGTTTTGGATATCGGTAATGCGCTCACGCGCTATCTGTCGGAACGCGCACACAAACTCGACTCTTACGCACACCAGGAACTCCACCGCTTCGCGGCTCATATAGGGCACAGCAAGCTGGTGGAGCAAGTGAAAGCCCCACACGTTGCAGACTACGCGACGACGGAGGTCTCGAAGGGGGGCGACATCAGAGGGCGCCTGGACCCGGTGAAGGCGTTCCTGAAGTATCTCAAGACGAAAGAACTCCACACGGAGAACCTCTCCGCCCACATCAAGATTCCGAGGCCGAGCATGAAGGGCGGGGCCGTTTCTACCCGTCCGGCCTTTCAGACGATGGAGATGACCCAGAGCGGACTCGAGGCCCGCAAGAAGGAGCTGGCGGACCTGAAGGGCCAGCGCCCGGAGATCGTCCAGGCGATCAGGACCGCCGCCGCGGACAAGGACTTCCGCGAGAACGCGCCGCTCGACGCCGCCCGCGAGGAACAGGGCAAGATCGAGGCCCGCATCCGCGACCTCGAAGAGGAGATACGCCGCGCGGAGGTAGTCGACGCACAGGGCGGCTCCGGGGTCGGGGTAGGCGCCACCGTCACCCTGCGCGACATGGACAGCGGCAAGGACGTTACGTACACCATCGTCGACACGATGGAAGCGGACCCCATCTCCTTCAAGATCTCCGTCTCGTCCCCCGTCGGCGCTGCCATCGCAGGCAGGTCCGAAGGCGCTGAGGTGAGCGTCCAGACTCCCAAGGGCGCCCGCCGCTACCAGATCAACAAGGTCAAGTTCCAGGTCGGACACTGATCCGTTCCGTACGCAAGCGCGTTCGCAGGCTCCTCTGGGGAGCCGCCTACCGGCGTGTTGTCAGACCGCTGCTCTTCATGTTCCCTCCCGAAACCGCGATCAACGCGAGCACGCGCGCTCTGCGCGTACGCCCCGCGTGGCGATCGCTCGGGCCGTCGACCGACGAGGTAAGCCTGCCTGCCTCGGTTGGCGGCATCGCGCTGCGCAACCCGGTGGGGCTTGCCGCCGGGCTCGACAAGCACTGCGCCAGCCTCGACAGCCTCGCCGCGTTCGGCTTCGGGTACGTGGTCGGCGGCACCGTGACGGCGCAGGCACGCCCCGGCAATGCGAAGCCTCGCGTCCTGCGGCTTACGGAGCAGGAGTCCGTGATCAACGCGCTGGGGTTTCCCGGCGACGGTCTGGACGCGGCGCTCGCGCGGCTCGAACGGCTGCGGCGCATGCCTGCCCGCGTCCTCGTGAGCATCGCCGCGCTCGACGAAGCGGAGACGGCGGAGTGCACCGAGCGGCTGCAGCCGCTCGTGGACGGCGTCGAGGTGAACATCAGCTCGCCCAACACGGCGGGGCTGCGACGCTTCCACGAACCGGAGGCGCTGCGCGGTCTGCTGGGCGTGCTGGACACCGTCCGGCTGAAGCCGCTCTTCGTGAAGATACCCCCGTGGACAACCGACGAGGAGCGCGAGCAGATACTCGCGCTCGTGCGCGTCTGCCGCGAGTCGGGCGTCGACGCAATCACGGCGGCGAACACGATCCCGGTGGAGGACGGGCGTCTCGCCACCGGACGCGGCGGGCTGAGCGGGCGTGCGATACTGGAGAACATGCTGGCGATGCTGCCCGACATACGCGCCGAACTAGGGAGCGGGGTGGGACTGAACGCCTGCGGCGGCATCGCTTCCGCGGACGACGCCCGCGCTGCGCTGGAGGCCGGGGCCGACACCGTGCAGCTCTACACCGCGCTCGTCTTCCGGGGGCCGGGGCTCGTGGAGGAGATATGCAGCGGTCTGCTGGCGCGGCCGCCGGAGGGCCGGCGATGACGCAGGACGAGCGCGTCCGCGCAGCCGAGGACGTCCTCGCAGCGACGGGTCCGCTGCGCAACCTCTCCGACGAGGTGCGCTCCTACCCGCTGCGCCTTCTGCGGATCGTGGCGGAGCAGTACGCGACCCGCAACGCGCCCGTGTCGGACCACCTGCTGCGGCTGCCGCCGTACCTCGGCGAGACCGCGTTGCGCGGCCTGCTCGAGGGCGGGTTCATCGAGCGGCTGTCGCCGGAGCGGGCGGTCTACGCATACGCGCCGACACCGGAAGGGCTCGCGCTGCTGGCGTCGCTCGAAGGAGATGCCCCGAAGGGACGGAAGGGCAGGAAGCGGGGCTAGGGTCGCCGCGAAGAGCGCCTACCACAAAGGGCCCTCACCCGCGCCCCGCTGCGCGACCTGATGGTCGCCCTGGATCCCCGCTTTCGCGGGGAATGACGAAGCCTCAGCGCTCGCGGCCGCGCGCCCAGTTGAGCTCGACGAAACCCTGGCCGACGACCTCGCCGGACGCGTCGAGCACGTCGACGCCCGCCTCCCAGTAGGTGACGCCTATCGTCTCGCTGCGATACTCGGACTCCTCCTCAAGGGGGCGCAGCACCAGGGAGAGCCCTTCGGCGGGGACCTCGACGTTCCAGTGCGTGCGGTAGGCCGTCTCCGTGACGGGGCTGCGCCAGACCGGCTCACCGGGAGTGAACGAGACCTCGTCCTCGAGCAGCGTCCGAGCGGGCTGTCCCGGACTCCGGAGCGTCGCGTAGCGCTCGATGAGCGGGCCTCTGCGTTCGTAAAGGCTGGAGATCATGAGGTCGGTGCCGTCGTTCAGCTGGATGCTGGCCCAGTCCCACTCGACGGCGACGGGCTGGAAGTCGCCCCACTGCTTGTCGAGCCACGCCATGCCCGTAACGCTCGTGGTCGAGCCGTCGGGGAGCGTGAGCGTCCCGCTCAGCGCGAGGCGCGGGCGCGTGTAGTAGTAGGTCACGCCGGCGTAATCGAAATCGACGAGGCCGCCCTGGTGCAGGAGCGGTTCCGTCGTTGTGCGGAGCGTCAGATCGTACGCGTAGCCTCCTGCCTCAGCGCGCAGCGTGTAGGTCTCCCCGCCGACGCCAGCCATAAGCGTGTCCCCCACCGCGAGTTCGAAGTCTCCCGGCGCGGTCTCAACGGGAGCGGCGACTGCGAACAGCTCATCGTGGACATACCCCGCCGCGCTGCCGAGCCCGATATGGCGGACGTGGCCGGCGACGCCGGTGGAGGGCTCGCGGATGCGGAAGACGACGTCGTGCAGTGCGTAGCGCTCCTGTTGTTCCGAGGTGAGGTGTGCGTTGAAGTACCACCACTCGACCAGGTAGGTGTGCGGCGATTCGTCGGCGGGCAGGGTGAGCGGCGGAAGTTTGCTCAGAGGCAAGGGAGTCGGGACCGGGAATGGCGTTGCGGTGGCGGTCGGGGTGGGCGTCGGCACGGGAGTGGCGGTGGGAGTGGGCGTTGGGGTCGGCGACGCGCATGCCGCGAACAGGCCGGTGGCGAGCCCGAAGGAGATGATGACGCGTGTTGCCCGGTTCATCGGCTTCTCTGCAAACCAGCGTACCGAATCCGTGACGCTTTGGGGAGTGGTTGACCTAGAATAGCCCGCACTATGCGTCCCGTCCTTCCCAGCACCCCGTGCGGCAGAGCCCTGCTCGCCGGAGCCGTCATCGTTGTTCTCGGACTGCTGTACCTGCTCGTCTCGCTGTACATCGTCAACACCGCGCTCGTCGCGGAGCGAAACGAGATCGAGGAGTTCCCCGAAGACTTCGCACTTACCTACGAGGAGGTCGAGTTCCCGCCAAGGGACTGGCCGGACCTCACGCTGCGCGGCTGGTGGATGCCCGCAGAGGACGCGAAGGGCACCGTCATCCGCGTCCACGGACTGGACGGCACCCGCGACTCTTCGCTCGGGCTCTCGAAAGCGCTGGTGGACGGGGGGTACTCGGTGCTCTCCTTCGACCTGCGCGGACACGGCGAGTCGGACGTCGCCCCGATGGGCGCGGGCATCCACGAGCAGGACGACCTGCGCGGCGCGATCGACTACGTGCTGACGCACCGCGGCGCGGAGCCGGGGCGCGTGCTCATCTACGGCGACTCGTTCGGCGGGGCCATCGCGCTGATGACGGCGTTCGACGAGGCCGCGGTGGCGGGACTGTTCTCCGACTCGTCGTTCACCAGCGTGTCCGACCTGCTGATCCAGGAGGTCGCGGACCGCACGAGAGCGGCGCGCTGGAGCGCCACCGCGCTGCGGCCGGGCATCCTGTTCGTCGCCAGGACCGTGAAGGGGCTGGACATCAACGAGGTGCGACCCGTCGACTCGGCCGCGCTCTACGACTACCCGCTGGGGTTGGTGCACTGCTCCACCGACGAGCGCGTCCCGCTCTCTCACCTGGCCCAGATACGGGCCCGGGTGCAGGCGCCGCCCCATATGACCATCTACGAGGGGTGCGAGCACAGCCAGGGGTGGGAAGACTTCACGGACCACTACGAGGCGTACCTGCTGAACTACTTCGACGAGCGGCTGGGGCTCTGAGAAAGAGGGGCAGCGGGCTTACGCGCCGACGGGGACAGCGCCGTCCAGCGGAGGCGCGTCCGATGCGAACAGTTGCTCCAGGTCCGGGCCCTCGATGCTCTCGTGGAGCATGAGGTAGCGCGCGATCTGGACGAGCTTGGGGTAGTTCTCCAGCAGGAGCCGCTTTGCGGTGTGGTACGCGTCCACGACGATGGACTGCACCTCTTCGTCGATCTCCTGAGCGACCTTCTCCGAGTAGTCCCGCATCTCGGATATCTCGCGCCCGAGGAAGACCATCTCCTCGCGCTTGCCGAACGTGCGGGGCAGCAGGCTCTCGCTCATCCCGTAGCGCGTGACCATCGCCCGCGCTATCTGCGTCACCTGCTCGAGGTCGTTGCTCGCGCCGGTCGTCACCTCGTTGAACGTGATCTCCTCGGCGACGCGACCGCCCAGCGCCATCGTGATGCGGTCTATCAACTGCGGGCGCGAGTAGAACATCCTGTCCTCTTCGGGGAGGGACTTCGTGTAGCCCGCAGCCATGCCGCGCGAGACGATGGATATCTTCTGCACGGGGTCTCCGTGCTCCAGCAGGTGCCCCACGAGCGCGTGCCCGCCCTCGTGGTAGGCGACGATCTCTTTCTCCTTCTGGGAGATGACCCGCGTGCGGCGCTCCGGTCCCATGGTCACGCGGTCGATGGACTCCAGCATGTCGGACATGGCGACGGTCTTCTGGCTCCGCCGCGCCGCGAGGATGGCCGCCTCGTTCACGAGGTTCGCCAGGTCGGCGCCGCTGAAGCCCGGCGTCTGGCGGGCGAGGCGCTCCAGGTTGACATCGTCTCCGAGCGGCTTGCCCTTGCAGTGGACCTCCAGGATGGCGACGCGCCCGTTGATGTCCGGGAGGTCCAGCACCACGCGACGGTCGAAGCGGCCGGGCCGCAGGAGCGCCGGGTCCAGGATGTCGGGGCGGTTCGTCGCGGCGATGACGATGACGTTGGTGCTGGTCTCGAAGCCGTCCATCTCGACGAGGATCTGGTTGAGCGTCTGCTCGCGCTCGTCGTGGCCTCCGCCGAGCCCGGCGCCGCGATGGCGTCCGACGGCGTCGATCTCGTCCACGAATACGATGGACGGCGCGTTGCGCTTCGCCTGGTCGAAGAGGTCGCGCACGCGGGACGCTCCCACGCCGACGAACATCTCCACGAACTCGGAGCCGCTGATGGAGAAGAACGGGACGCCCGCCTCTCCCGCGACCGCCTTGCTGAGCAGGGTCTTGCCGATGCCGGGCGGGCCGACCATCAGCACGCCCTTGGGGATGTGCGCCCCGAGCGCGAGGAAGCGCTCCGGGTACTTGAGGAACTCCACGACCTCCTGCAGCTCGGTCTTGGACTCCTCCACCCCGGCGACGTCCGAGAACATCACCGTCGGACGGTTGCCGGTGTTCATGCGCGCGCGGCTCTTGCCGAACCCGAGCGCCTGGTTATTGCTCCCCTGCGCCTGGCGCATCATGAAGAGCAGGATCGCTCCGAAGAAGATGAGCGGCAGGAACTGCAGCAGTATCCCGAACAGGTTGCCGAGCCCGCCGCTGCGGTGCACCTCCACCTCGATCCCGCGGTCCACCGGGTCGATCTCTGCGGACTGGAGTATCTCGAAGATGCTGGTGCCCGGCTCCTTGGCGGCGACGAGTTGCTGGTTGCCCTGCCGCGAGGTCGCCACGATGCGGTCGCCGTCGACGACGATGCTCGATATCTGTCCGTTCTTCGCCAACGCCAGGATGGAGGTGAGGTCGGACTGCTCGCCGTCGTCTCCGGGTGAGAACAGCATGAAGAAGACGGCGATGACCGCCACGAAGATGATCAGGTAGATGAACGTGTTGCCGATCCAGCGGTTACCCATCGAACTCATCGCTCCAGGAGCGCGCTCTGCGCCTGAATCTAGCTTACCGCACTACGAGTGAACCGGCAAAGCTCCGGGTGTCTGTCGCGCCTCTGCGAACCGTTCTGCACAGCCCGGGCCGGGTCCGGCGCTGCGCAGGTGCTACTCCTGCGGTTCCAGTTCCAGGGGCCTGAAGTAGAGCCCCCACTTCTCCATCAGGCGGGAGACCTCCGGCGATTCGACCTTCATCAGGTCCGTAAAGAACCCGGCGATGGCGTGCGCGTGCAACTGCTCAGGGGTCGCCACCCAACTTGCTTCTGCCGGTACTGCATAGAGCAGCCCCGCCTGGTTCTGCGAGCGCACCTCGACGCGCGTCCCGCCGTTGTCCATCTTCACCGTGATGCCGTTCGGCATGGCCAGCCTCCTGAACCCTCGACCACAATTATACTCAGGGCCGTAGCCCCTGGTGCGAAACGTATAATCTCGTCAACGACAAACGCCGATTCGGAGAAGAGACGCCGATGGAGATACCCGCCGAGATACGCGACGCGATGGTGCAGCATGCGCTGGAGGAAGACCCCAACGAGTGCTGCGGGATTCTCGCGGGCGCGGGCGGGATCGTGCTGCAGCACTACCGCATCACCAACACGGAGAAGAGTCCCTACCGCTACAGCATGGACGGGCGGGAGCTCAACCAGGTGCTCCGCGAACTGGACGACAACGGCTGGGAGATGCAGGTGATCTACCACTCCCACACCCACAGCCCCGCATATCCCTCCGACACCGACGTGCGCCTCGCCGCGAACTGGCCGGACCCGTACTACCTGCTCGTCTCGCTCATGGACAAGCAGTCGCCTGCCGTGCGGCTCTTCGCCATCTGGGACGGAGCGGTGACGGAGGAGCCGGTCGTCATCGTCTAAGGTGTGTGTCACATCCTTGGTTCGGGTGGCGGATTTGCTTACTCTTGATCTTGGAACTGGCCTTGATAGCCCTGACTGGGGTTTTCCCCTAGGCGTTCGAAGATTACTTGGGCAATCTGCATGCCGTCGGTTAGCTCTAGCGTCCAAGGCCCCGCGTTGTACATCTCCAAGACCAGCGAACCCCGAAATCCTGCTTGGATTGTTGGGGCGGTGATATGCACGGCAAGCCCTAAGCGCGCCAGCGAACTCTTGCCTTCAATCCTCCCTGCTAAGTGTTCGGGAAGGCCGAACACCTCCAGTGTTCTACCAATGATTACTTGGCCATGCCTCATCTTGTACGAGCCCCCACTATCCAGACGATGCTCTGGTTGCTGGGAGAGGAGGGTCATCACATCTAGTAGAGGCGGGTCTAACGAGACTCCTCGTACTTCATCAGGAGAAGGCAGAATTCGCAAGGAGGGGTGCAGGAGCAAATCGACAGATGAAGGACCGATACGGCCCTCGGGGTAAGGGTCAATCTTGAGTTGCTGGGCGTCGAGTTCAGCCCGTATCTCGGTATCACTCAGGACCATGACAGTTTCGGCTAGGCGAATACTTCTTCCTGTAATGCTTTTGGAACTATCAGGTTGGGGCTAGTGATGGTGCTGGGCGGCATTGCAATGAAGATCCGGTCATCCGTTTCTGCAATCTTGACACCACGAACGGTGTCTCCGGTAACCGCATCGGCAGGGACTATTGCATAGACAGTCTCGCCGTTGATTCTGATGATGACGGCAACCTCTTCGGGGAAAGGGCCCTCCACCCGTCTTTCAATGCGGACTCTCACGGGCTCGGGACGTGTGAGCCATCGAGGGTGTTGGGTTGCTGGGGGTGCCATGTGGTTCCTCCGTGCTGCCTCGTAGGTGTGCGAACCTTACGACTAAGCGCTGCGCTAGGCAATAACCGAATCCTATTGAAATCAAGGTATATCGATTCGTCTTGAACTCGTAAGGGGCAGATGTCACTTCTCTCCCTACCCACCGCGCTCGCGCAGGTGCGCGACGCGCTCCACGAACCCTGCGGTGTGCGGCTCACGCTCCAGCACGTAGCGCACGGATGCTCCCAGCGCCGTCTCCAGTTCGTCGCGCACCACGCCGCCCAGCGCGACCTGCGACGCCTCCGCGACGCCGCGCTCCCCGAAGTGGCGCAGCACCTTGAGCGAGTCCACGGAGAGGGGCAGCACGCTCGACGCCGGGGCGGGGCACTCATCGCAGACGACGCCGCCCATCGCCGCCACGTAGCGGTGATGCTCCGGCTCGATCTCACGGCGGCACATGATGCAGGAATGCAGTTCCGGCCTGTAGCCCGCGTCGCTGAGCAGGCCGAGTTCCGTGTGACGGGCCACCGAGGCGGGGCTGCGTCCGGCTTCCAGCGCACGCAGCGCGTCGAGCAGCAGACGGTACGCGTTGGGATGAGGGGCGGCCTCCGGCAGCAGGAGGTCGGCCAGTTCCATCAGGTAGAGCGCCTCGGCCAGACAGGAGAGATCGGCCTTCACTCCGGCGAACGACTCCGCCGACTCTGCGCCCGTGATGACGTCGAACGTGTGTCCGATGGCGATGGCGAGATGGGCACGGTTCAGCACATCGAGGTGTCCGCCGAGCTTGCTCGTGAGCCGCCGCGCGCCCCGCACGGTGAGTTTGAGCTTGCCCAGCGACGGCGTCAGCACCGTCACGAGGCGGTCGGCGTCGCGCATCCGGTAGGCGCGCAACACGAGCCCGTCCGTCTTGTAGGCGCGGGGGCGCCCTCCCGGCGGAGGGCGTTGAAGACCGTCGTGGTATGCCTGCGCTGTCACGCGCGTAGTGTACGACGCGTGCTCAGTGGGTCGTTCGCGTGGCTATTCGCCGCCGTGCACCGGTACGACGATGCCGTTCACGAACCCCGCGGCGTCGGAGCAGAGGAAGAGCGCGACGCTGCCGATGTCGTCGCCGACGCCCACCCTGCCAACGGCGATGCGCTCCGCAGCGCTCGACATCTCCGGGCGCACGATGCCCGCGGGGCGCGGGGTGTCGATGGTGCCGGGGGCGATGCAGTTCACCCGCACCTCCGGCTTCCACTGGTGCGCCATGTGGAACGTGAGGCTGTGCACGGCGGCTTTCGCCGTCCCGTACGCCGCGATGTCGGGGGCGTTCGGGTGGCGGTCGAGCCCGGACGTGGAGCCGATGTTGACGATGGCGCCCTTGCCGACCGCCTTCATGTGCGGCACGACGGCCCGCGAGACGAGGAACGTGGTCTTGACGTTGCCGATGTACGCGCCGACGAAGTCGTCGCCGCTGATCTCCAGCAACGAAGCGCGGTGGTACTGCGGCATGTCCGGGTTCCGGCTGTAGGAGCCGCCCGCGACGTTAACGAGCGCGTCGATGCGCCCGAACCGGTCGAGCGTCTGCGCGACCATGGCGTCGATCTCGTCGGGCTCGGCGACGTTCACGGTCACGCCCAGCGCTTGCGCGCCGAGCGCCTCAGCCTCCTCGACCGCGGGTGGGATGGTGTCCGCGGGCACCGACGCCACAACAACGTTCGCGCCCGCCTGCGCGAACGCGCGCACGCAGCCTCGCCCGATACCGCCGCTGCCGCCCGTGATGATGACGGTGCGCCCTTCCATGGAGAAACGCGAGAGGTCCATGAACCCTCCTTGGTGTTCGAGTCCCGGCTACGTGCCGCCGTGCAGGTCGAGGTAGGAGCCGTTGAAGAACGCTCCCGCGTCCGACGCGATGAAGACCGCCGCTCCCGCGATGTCCTCCGGTCTGCCGAACCTCCCGATCTCGATCTCGGCGAGGCTGCGCGCCCGCCTGTCCGGATGCTCCGTCCGGGCACGGCGGGGCGTGATGAAGTGCCCGGCGTTGATGCAGTTCACCCGTATGGTGGGCGCCCACTCTTTCGCCATGCTGCGGGTGAGATGCATCACGGACGCCTTGGTCATGTTGTAGACGCTCATGCCGGGTTCGGGCAGGCGGTAGTCGCGCGCGCCGATGGAGGCCATGTTGATGATGACGCCGCCTCCGCGCTCCAGCATGTGCGGCACGACGGCCTGGCTGCACAGGAACGCGCTCGTGACGTTGATGTTGAACGCCTCGTTGAAGTCGTGCTTGGTCAGTTCCAGGAGGGGCCCGCGCTTGAACGTCGGCCCCTGCGAACCGCCGACCACGTTCATCAGGATGTCCACCCGGCCGAAGCGCTCGAGAGTGCGTTCGACGAGCGCGCGCACGGCGTCCGGGTCGGTCACGTCGGTGGGAACGCCGAGCGCGGCGTGCCCCTTGTTCTCGATCTCCGCGACGACGTTCTCGATCTTCTCGGGCCCGCGCGCCGCGACGACGACGTTCGCGCCCGCGTCGGCGAAGCCGTGGGCGACCATCCGGCCGATGCCGTCGCTGCCGCCCGACACGATCGCCGTGCGTCCGGCGAGCGAGAAGGCGTCTAGGCTGAACTGCGGTACGGCCGTCTCTTCCGGAAGATTCTCGGTCATGCCTAGAACCACCCCTGTTCACGGATGACGCCGCGGAAGTACGCAACTTGGCCGACGTGCTGGATGTTGTCGTTGAGGATGGCCCCGAGCCGCGAGCCCACCGATTGCGGGGGTCTGTCGGGCGACGCCGGAGGGATGAGGCGGTCGAGGTCATCGGGCGAGAGACTGCGCACGACGGCTGCCGTCTTCCCGGCTACGGCCTCGAAATAGGCGGTGAGCGTCTCCAGGTCCTTCGGATCGAACGTGTGCACATTGTCCGGAGTGAAACGGGGAGGGGGCGCCTCCATGCCGAATCGCTCGTGCCAGCCGTCCGTCTCCCACAGCGGCCGCTCGCCGGTCACGCCTGCGGTGATGAAGTCGCGCACCCACGTCATGTGCCAGACGATCCAGCCGATGGGGTTGCTGCCTTCGCCCCCGGGTTGGAGGCGCAACTCGTCGTAGGTCAGGCCTTCCAGGGCGCGGCGCAGGATGCCGTCCGCCCGGTTCAGCGCGTCGAAGTAGAGGTCCACTGCGTTCATGGGTGTCCTTTCATCAGGTGTGGTCTACCGCCGCTGCCAGCCGAACCCGTCGAAGTAGCCGCGCAGGTACATCGCCTGTCCCGCGTGCTGCGTGTTGTCCGAGACGATGCTGACGAGCCGCACGCCCAGCGTGGGGAGCGGGGTGTACTGCGGCTCGTTCAGCTCGCGGTCGAGGTCGTCTGCGGTGACGCCTGCCAGGTAGCGCTTCGACCGCTCGTACACCGCGTCGTTGTAGCCGAGCAGCACGTCCGCCGAGTCCACCTTCACTGCCGCGGCCTGCTCCAGCGAGTGGCCCCCGCCGGTGATGGAATCGTCGGCGGGCATCCCGAACCGCTCGTGCCATCCCTCGCTCGTCCAGAGCTGCGGCTCCCCCGCGAGGCTGGCGAAGTGGTCGTCCTGGATGCGCGTGAGGTGCCACGCGAGCCAGGTCATCGAGTTCGAATGGCCGTTGGGCATCCGGTTCAGGGTCTCCGCGGACACGCCTTCCAGCGCCCGGTGCAGCAACTGGTTGACTCGGCCGAGGCCGTCAGCGATCAACTCTGGGCCTTCCATGGAAGTCTCCTCCGGGGTGTGGTTGCGTCCGGCGCGCCGCCGGGCCGTGCAGCATCATACCCGCGCCGGACAGACCGGGTCGAGGGATACCGATCCTCTGCCGTTCATCGAGTGCAGCGCGCCATTCCACCCTGTTACCATCCGCTGGTTCCGGGGAGGCGGAACGGCATGGCCACACGACCCCAGAAGCGGCGCGTTGACGTTCGGGTGTTCCCTTCGTTCAGAGGGACGGCGCCCGCGGCGTCGGTGCGCCGCGCCGCTGCCGCCGCGCTCACCCTTGCCGACCCGGACGGACGCTCCGGCGCAAGCGTCGTCGTTGCCGACGACGAAACGCTCCACGACCTCAACCTGCGCTTCCGCGGCTTCGACGAGGTGACCGACGTCCTCTCGTTCGGCGAGTACGGCGCGCCGGTGGAGGACACCGCGCTCCCAGCCGGAGAGCCATTCCCCGAGGACGGTTTTCCGGCGGTCCCCGACGAGGAACCGAGCCTCGGCGAAGTGGTGCTGTCCTACCCGATGGCGGAACGGCAGGCGCGCGAGCACAATGTGCCGGTGGAGCGGGAGGCTGCGCTGCTCGTCGTGCACGGCATCCTGCACCTGCTCGGGCACGACCACGCGGAACCGGAGGAGGAAGCGGCGATGCGCGCGATAGAGCAGCAGGCGTTGAGCGCGCTGTTCCCCTCCGGGAACGGGTCAGGGGCGTCCTGATGGCAGGCGAAGTGCTCTACAGGAAATGGCGGCCCCCGCGCTTCTCCGACATCGTCGGGCAGGGCCCGATCACGCAGACGCTCACCCAGGCCGTCGCTCACGGGCGCACCGCGCACGCCTACCTCTTCTGCGGCCCGCGCGGCACCGGCAAGACCAGCACCGCGCGCGTGCTGGCGAAATCGCTCAACTGCACGATGCGCCCCCCGACCGTAGGCGACCCGTGCGGCGCGTGCGACAACTGCCGCGCCATAGATAACGGCAGCTTCATAGACCTCATCGAGGTCGACGCGGCGAGCAACCGCGGTATCGACGAGATACGCGACCTGCGGGAGAAGGTGCGTTTCGCTCCTACCGTCGGCAGGAACAAGGTCTACATCATCGACGAGGCGCACGCGCTCACCAACGACGCCTTCAACGCATTCCTGAAGACGCTGGAGGAACCCCCTCCGCACAGCGTGTTCGTCCTCGCCACCACGGAACCTGAGCGCCTTCCGCCCACCATCGTCTCCCGGTGCCAGCGGTTCGACTTCCACCGCATCGCCATGCAGGACATGACGGAGCGGCTCGCGGGCATCGCCCAGGAGGAAGGAGTGGAGGTCTCGCCGGAGGTGCTGCGCCTCATCGGACGCGCGTCCGGCGGGAGCCTGCGCGACGGGACGAACCTGCTGGACCAGCTCATCACCTCGTTCGGCTCGCGTGTGACCGTCGAGCAGGCGCGGGAGCTGCTCGGCATCAGCGGGGAGGAGAGCGCCCTGGCGCTCGTCAAGCACCTGCTCACAGGCAACACGGCGCAAGCGCTGGAGGTCATCAACGGCGTTGCGGACGAAGGGGTCGACCTGAGGCCGCTCCACCGGATGACGGTGGAACTCCTGCGCGCCGCCCTGCTCATCAAGAGCGGAGCGGCATCTTCGCTCGACCTCTCCAGGGACGCCGAGTCGCAACTCTCGTTCGTCGCCAACAGCGTGCCGCTGGAGCAGATCATGCGCGCGCTGCGGCTGTTCGGCCACGTCTCATTCCGGTTCGACCAGCCGTCGCCGCTTCCGTTGGAACTCGCCGCCGTCGAACTCGGCCTGCCGCCCGAGACCGCCGCGCCTGCCCCGGACGTCGCGGCCCCTGCCCCTGCGGCTGCCGCGCCCCGCCCTGCACAGCCTCCGGCTGCATCGCCTCCTCCCCGTCCTGCGGCATCCGTGGCGCCGCAGCCCGATCACCGGCGTCCTCCTCCATCCCCTGCTCCGCCCCTGGACCCGTCGGCGCCCATCGACCAGCGTCTCGCCGCACAGTGGCCGAGTATCCTCAGATCGCTCACCGGCGTGCCCAAGCGCAAGTTCGACGTCGCCGCGCTGCTCCGCAGTTCGGGACACCGGGAGATACGAGGCTCCGACCTCATCGTCACCTTCCCGCACCAGTCGAACAGCGAACGGCTGATGGGCGAGCTGGAGGACCCGCGCTGCCGGATGGAGGTAGAGCGCCGGTTGCAGGAGGCGCTCGGCCAGCAACTCACCGTCGTCGTGGACACGGGCGAACAGCGTTCCAACGGCGAACGCTCCGGCGAGGCGAGCGGGGGCCACCTCATCCGCGCCGCCGTCGGCTACGGCGGGCAGGTCGTGAACGAGGCACCCCCGCCCGCCCCGGCCACGCCGTCTGTGGCCGATGCGACTCCCACACCCGAGCGGGCTCCGGATGTCGACGAAATACCCGCTACGCCCGCGTCGGCCCCTGATCTCGACGAAACGCCGCCTGCTCCTGCCCCATACGCCGGTGACGCTCCTCTTGGGCCGCCCCCGGCTTCGGACGCTGTTCCGAACGGCGCGACGCACGTCGCTGGACCCGGACCTGAACCTGCCGTCGTCCCTGTGTCGCCCGATGACCCCAACGAACCGCCCAAGGAATGGAACGAATGAACAGGAACATGATCAAACAGGCCCAGCAACTCCAGGCCCGCCTCATGAAGGCGCAGGAGGACCTGGAGAACGAGACTGTCGAAGCATCCGCCGGCGGAGGGGCTGTCAAGGTCGTCGCGACCGGCAAGCAGACCGTCCAGTCCATCGTCATAGACCCCGCCGCCGTCGACCCGGAGGACGTGGAGCTGCTGCAGGACATGGTGCTCGCGGCGGTGAACGAGGCACTTGCGAAGTCCCAGGCGCTCGCGGCGGAGCGGCTCGGTGCGCTCACCGGCGGACTGAAGATACCGGGGATGTAGCGCATGACCTCGTCGCCCCAGGGCGGCTATGGCGGCGGCCCTGCGCTCGCGCCTGCCGTCGCCCGGCTCATCGAACAGCTCCACAAACTTCCCGGCATCGGCCCCAAGTCTGCCCAACGGCTCGCCTACTACCTCATCCGCATGCCTGAACGGGAGGCGCGGCAACTGGCCGATGCCATCAGCGCCGTGAAGGACTCGCTGGGCTTCTGCTCCCGCTGCCAGAACATCACCGAGCCCGACGTGTGCGCCATCTGCTCCGACCCCGCGCGCGATCAGACGCGCCTCTGCGTCGTGCAGGAGCCGCTGGACGTGCTCGCGCTGGAACGCACCGGCGTCTTCCGAGGCCTCTACCACGTCCTGCACGGTCTCATAGACCCCATGGGCAACGTCGGACCGGACGACCTGCGCATACGCGAACTGCTCCGCCGCATCGGCGAGGAGTCGGTGAGCGAGGTCATCATCGCGACGAACCCCACCGTCGAGGGCGAAGCGACCGCGATGTACCTGCACCAGCTGCTGGTCCCGCTCGGGCCGCGCGTCACCCGGCTCGCACGCGGCCTCCCGGTCGGCGGCGACCTCGAATACGCCGACGACCTCACGCTCACCCGCGCCTTCGAAGGCCGCCAGGACTTTTAGGCGCTGCCGCTCACCTGTGAGTGATGCTGGTTACGCCAGGACGCCTATGACGCTGCCAGTATCGATTCACTCCTAGTCTAGTATCAGTTTCCTGTTTTATTGATACAAAGTATTGACAGCGTGTGCATGTCGTCCTAATCTGCGCGCATGACGACTGTCACGTCGAAGGCGGCGAGCGCCATCACGCAGACCGAGTCCAACATCCTTGCGGCGTTGGAAGAGCATGGCAGCCGCATGACCTGGCCGCGCCGTGAGTTGGCCGCGATGCTCGCCCGCAAGACCGACGCGTTCAGCGCAGAGGAGATCGTCGCCGGGCTGCCGAGCCTGGGGCGCGCGACCATCTACCGCACGCTGCGGCTGCTCGTGGAGGTCGGCATCCTCTGCAAGACCGCCATGCCGGACGGCTCGCCGCGCTACTCGCTGGATGACGCTCACCACCACCATCACCTCGTCTGCGTCGGCTGCGGGAGGATCGACGAGTTCCGCCATCCTTCCGTCGAACGCATGCTGCGCGCCATGAAGCACCACGTGGGCAGCGAGCTCATCGGGCACCGGCTCGAGCTGTACCACCGCTGCGCCACCTGCCGGGAGAGCGGCCATGGCGGCGCGGACATCCACATGCACGGGACCCACGTGCACGCCCACTGACCCCACGCAAAAACCAGATGGAGCGTACTAGATGAGACTGAATCTCACTAAATCATACAAGCTGCTTATCGCCGGAGTATTGGCTCTGGCGATCGTGTCCTGTTCAGAGGACCCCACTCCCACACCGGCTCCTGCGGAGGCGCCTACGCAGGCTCCTGTAGAGGAGCCCTTCGAGCCGCTGAGCGTGGTCGCGAGCATCTACCCGATGCAGTACTTCGCTGAACGCGTCGGCGGCGACCGCGTCAACGTCGTGCAGCTCGTGCCGCCCGGCGCCGAGGGCCACACGTTCGAGCTCACGGCCAGCGACCTGGTCAGGATCGGCGAGGCCGACGTCATCGCGATGAACGGTCTCGAACTGGAGCCGTGGCTGGAGCGCGCGCTGGAGTCGCTGGGCAATGACCTCTCCGGCATCGTGGTCGAGGCTGCCGACGCCGAGGCGGCTCTGGAGTTCGAGGACCACGAGGCTGAGGAAGGCGAAGACCACGACGAGGACGAACCCGGAGAGGGTGAAGACCACGACGAGGGAGATGAGGCCGAGCAGGAAGAGGACGACCACGGAGACGAAGCCGACGAGGACGAAGGCGAAGACCATGGCGGCGTCGACGAGGATCAGGACAAGGAGCACGAAGGCGAGGACGCGGACGCAGCGGAAGAGGAAGACGAGGACCACGCCGACGAGGAAGAAGACCATGGTGATGAAGAGGAAGGCGACGACCACGGCCACGGCGAACTCGACCCCCACTTCTGGCTCGACCCGCTGCGCGCCATCACCCAGGCGGAGCGCATCGCCGACGCGCTGATCGAGGCAGACCCCGCTGGCGCGGACGTCTACCGGGCGAACCTCGCCTCGCTGAGCGGCGACCTCCGGGCGCTGCACGCCGAGTTCGAGACGGGCCTCAGCTCGTGCGTCCACGAAGAGTTCGTCACGTCGCACGCCGCGTACGGCTACCTCGCGCTGGCCTACGGCCTGGAGCAGGTGAGCGTTTCCGGCCTCTCGCCCGGTTTCGACCCATCGCCGCAGCGTCTCGCCGGCATCGCCGACCGCATCAACGATCTCGGTCTGGAGGCCGTGCTGGTGGAGCCCGTGCTTTCCGGCTCCAACGAACAGGTGCTCGCCGACGAGACCGGCGCAGGCATCTACATGATCCACCCGATGGACGGCATAACCCAGAACGAACTGGACGAGTTCGGGGACTACTTCGGCCTGATGCGCGACAATCTGAACAGCCTGCGCGCCGCGATGGGCTGCTCGTAACTGAAAGAACACCTGCAGGCGGGGACGCGCTTTCCTCCCGGCGCGCCCCGCCTCGTCCTCTGGTTCCCTCTCCCGTGAGGGGAGAGGGTTAGGGTGAAGGTGAAGGAGAAAGCGGAGATGGACGATACACCGGCGGTTGAACTGGAAGACGTCTCCTACACCTACGCGGGTTCTCCCGCGGTGCACGGCGTAACGCTGCGCATCGAGCGCGGCGATTTCACGGCGATCGTCGGTCCCAACGGCAGCGGTAAGAGCACGCTCATCAAGGTCATCCTCGGGCTCATCAAACCGGACAGCGGGCACGTGCGCATATTCGGCACCGACATCGAGCAGTTCAGGGACTGGCGCCGCATCGGCTACGTCCCCCAGGTCGCCACCGGCATCCACGCCATGTTCCCAATCACGGTGAGCGAGGTTGTCGCTCACGGGCGTTACACCGGCTTCTCGCCGTTCGATTTCTGGCGCAGGGGGAACGGCGCGGACGTGGACGGCGTCCTGCAGATGGTCGACATGGCGGACTTCAAGCGCCGCCGCATCGGCGAACTCTCCACCGGCCAGCAGCAGCGCGCGCTCATCGCCCGCGCCCTGATCCGCAAACCTGACCTGCTCGTGATGGACGAACCGATTGCGGGCGTCGACGTCCAGGGCGGGGAGGAGCTGTACATGCTGCTCCGCCAGCTTCGCGAGAGCGGCGTCACCATCCTCATCATCTCCCACGACGTTGGCGCGGTCATGCGCGAGGCCGGAACGGTGGCATGCATAAACTGCACGTTGCTCTGCCACTGCCCGCCGCACGAACTGACCGAGGACGACCTCGTGCGGCTCTACGGGTTCCCCGTCGAAGTGCTGCACCACGGCCGGCACCACGACCACCACGCGCACGGAGAGGATGCTGTGCGCCACGACCACTTCGACGACCTGGTGCTCCACCCGCACACGGCCCAGGATCACGACCACCACGAACACGAACACGCGCCCTACGACCACCACGACCACATGCGCCACGAGCACCAGGAACACAGGTGACCATGCCGGCCATACTGCAATACGACTTCATGGTGCGGGCCCTCATCGGGGGTGTCCTCGTCGGCGGTCTCGCGCCGGTGCTCGGCACATTCCTCGTGCTGCGCCGCTTCTCGCTGCTCTCCGACACGCTTGCGCACGTTGCCTTGCTCGGCGTCGCCGTCGGCTTCGTGGTGAACGTCTACCCGACGCTCACCACCTTCATAGCGGTGGTCATTGCCGCCGTCGCCATGGAGACGCTGCGCACGCGCGGGAAGCTCCCCGGCGACGCGGTCCTCGCGGTCGCCCTCTACTCTTCGCTTGCGGCGGCGGTGGTCATCATCAGCGCCGCGCAGGGCTTCAACGTGGACCTGCTGGGGTTCCTCTTCGGCTCCATCCTCACCATCACCGAACTGGACCTCTGGCTCCTCGGAGGGCTGGCGTTCTTCGTCGTGATCGGCGTGACTGCGTTCTTCACCGAACTCGCGCAGACCTCCTTCGACGATTCGCTCGCCCGCGTCTCCGGCATCAAGGTGGACTGGGTCAATCTTGGCCTGGCGGTGCTCGCAGCGGCCACCATCACCCTCGCCATGCGGATCATGGGCGTCCTGCTCGTCGGCGCGCTCATCGTCATCCCCGTCCTCATCGGGCAGGGCGTCACGAACAGCCTGCGGACCGCCTTCGTCGTCGCGTCCGGCGTGGGCATCGTCAGCGCCGTCACCGGCCTCACGGTCGCCTTCTACCAGGACATCCCCGGCGGCGGCGCCATCGTCCTCACCGCAGTCGTCCTGCTCGTTGTCTCCATGGGCTTCCGCAGGATCCGCCACCGCTCCTCGTAGTCCGCGCGAGCGGTTACACTCTCCGCGTACACCACTGACTGAACGGAGGAACCCGCATGGGCGCAGGAACCATCGGACTCGCCGTCATGGGCGGCGACAGCAACGCGGTGCTCGCACGCATCGAGGACAGCGAGGAGCGCGGCATCGACGCCGCATGGCTCACCGTCGGCGGCGCGAGCCTGGACGGCATCACGCTCATGGCCGCCGCCGGAGCGCGCACCGAGCGCATCCTGCTCGGCACCTGCATCGTGCCGACGTGGGGACGGCATCCCGTCGCCGCGGCGCAGCAGGTCCAGGTCGCTGCACAGCTCTCCGGCAACCGCTTCCGGTTCGGCATCGGCCCCAGCCATATCCGACCCATGACCACCGTGTTCGGGGCTGACTACCGCACCCCGCTCACCGCGCTCCGCGAATACCTCACCGTTACGCGCACGCTGCTGCACACCGGCGCGATCGAGTTCGAGGGCAGCATCTACCGCGCGAACGTGAGCCTTCCCGCGCCCGTGCCGGACGTGCCGGTGATGGCGTCCGCGCTCCGCCCGAAGTCCTACGAGCTCTGCGGGGAGGCCGCCGACGGCGCGATCAGCTGGGTGTCGCCCGGCGTCTACCTGCGCGACGTGGCCCTTCCTGCGCTGCGGCGCGGCGCCGAACGCGCGGGACGGCCGTGTCCACCGCTCATCGTTCACGCGCCGATGTGCGTTCACGACGACGCCGGCGAGGTCCGCGCCGCTGCCCGCGAGCAGCTCGCCAACTACCCCCGCATGCCCTTCTACCAGGCGATGTTCGCCGAGGCTGGGCACCCGGAAGCCGCCCAGCTCGAGGGCTGGAGCGACGGCATGATCGAGAGCGTCGTCCTCTCCGGCAGCGAGGAGCGTGTCAGCGAGCGTGTCGCTGAGCTGTTCGATTTCGGGGCGAGCGAGATCATCGTCTCCATCGTCGCTGCCGGGCCGGATGCCGCCGCCTCCCGCGAGCGCACCCTCGCGCTGCTCGCGAAACTGGCGTCCGCCTGACGGTGGATTCGTGACACACGCCCCTTCCCCGGACACCCTGTCCACCGCATAGAATGAACGGGCGCGTTACTCGCGCTCGCGTTACGCCCCACGGAGGCCGGATGAAGTTCTACGTTGCCGGAAAGTTCGAGGACAAGGAGCGGGTGCGCCTGGCTCAAAGCTGCATCGTGGCCGCAGGACACGAGATAACCCACGACTGGACGATGGCCCAGGCTGTCGGCGGACGCGCCGAGGCCATCGACGACATGGAGGGAGTGAGAGACGCCGACGCCCTGCTCTTCGTGAACGTAGACCCTGACCTGCTCTACGCCGCTTCGCTGGTGGAGGTCGGCATGGCGCTTGCGCTGGACAAGCCCGTCTACTTCATCAACACGAAGCACATGGCACGGAACGTCTTCTACCACCTCCCTGGCGTCTTCAGCGCCTCCGAGGCGCCGCACCCCATCGGCGAACGGCTCGCGGAAGAGTTCGGCTCGGTCATGAACGGCGTGGCCACAGAGGTCTGACAACCGCACGCTGTCACCGCCCAAACTGCTATCATCCTTCCGCCGTTCAGCGGCGCCACGTTCACAAGGAGACATACATGGCTGCCACCAAAGCATTCGTGCTCATCGAAACCACCGTCGGCAAGACCAAGGACGTCGTCAGCGCCCTTCACGAGGTCGACGGCGTTACGTCCGTCGACGTCGTCACCGGCCCCTACGACGTCATCTGCGTCGTCCAGGCCGACGACCTCAGCTCTGTAGGCGACACGGTCACCGGCAGCGTTCACACCATCGGCGGCATCGTCCGCACCGTCACCTGTCTCGCTGTCGGCGACTAGCCTTCACATCCCGTCATCCCGCCTTCCCCGTCATTCCCGCGAAGGCGGGAACCCAGAGTGGCCGCCAGGGCGCACACCATGGCTGACCCCAATTGCATCTTCTGCAAGATCGCGCAGGGCGAAATCCCCGCCGAGAAGATCTACGACGACGGCACGGTCTTCGCCGTACGCGACATCAACCCGAAGGCGCCCACGCACGTCCTCGTCATCCCGTACGAGCACGTCGAAGCCCTCGCCGACGCTGACGCCGCTCTCGTCGCCGCTGCTGCCCACTGCCTCGAAGCGGCGCCCGGTATAGCCCGCGCTCTCGGCGTTACCGGCGCCGGCTACCGCCTCGTTGCCAACCAGGGGCCGGACTCAGGGCAGGAGGTCCCCCACTTCCACCTCCACATCCTCGCCGGACGACGCCTCGGCCCCATGGGCTGAGCCATGACCGCTGACCTCCCTCCGACCCTCACGGCGCGCCTCGACGCGCTGCCGGACGGCCTGCGCGCCCACGTCGAGCGTGTGCGCGGCATCGCCCGCGACCTCGCAGCGACCCATGCCCTCGATCCCGCGACCGCCGACCTTACCGCCGCCGCGCACGACGTCGCCCGCCACGTCCCCGGGCGGATGCTCATCGAGGAGGCGGAGCGCCTCGGCATTCCGGTCAACGCGGTCGAGCGCGCCGCTCCGATCCTCCTCCACGGACCGGTAGGCGCGGCCTGGCTCCGCGAGGACGGCGCGATAAACGACCCCGAGGTGCTGGAGGGCGTGCACTGGCACACCACGGCCCACCCGGACCTCGCGCCCGTGGGGCAGGTCGTCTTCGTCGCCGACAAGCTCGATCCCATGAAGCAGAAGGCGTACCCCTTCCAGCCCGAGGTGCGCACCGCTGCGGACCGCAACCTGCACGAGGGCGTCCTCGCGTTTCTGGACGGCGCGCTCCGCACCCACCTCGAACGCCGCGAGCTCATCCACCCCATGAGCGCCGAGACCCGCAACCGCCTCCTCATCGCCCTCTCCTGCTGAGGCTCCCCACCTCTCCTGAGGGAGAGGTCGGTGCGCTTGCGCGGCGGGTGAGGGCCTTGCGGAGGCAGGGAACCTCGCCTGTCCCTTCCCCTGGGATACCGTTGCATACCCGTCGCGCGGGAGACGCAGCAAGGCGAGCCGCAGCCGCAGGGAGCCGTAAACAGGTCGCGGGTCGGCGGTCACACCCACGAGTGGATAGGACGGAATGCGACAGTATGCGACCCCTAAAGAAGTTAACGCGCCGTCGGTCGCTGACCGCATGGTGTAGGCGCCGCGCACTCGCCTTGACGGGTGAGCGGTGCGGTTGGTATCGTGCCCCCTGTTCCCTTCCCCCTCGATGGGGGAAGGTCAGGATGGGGGTGAGCGGAAGGAGACGGCCATGCTCAGCTTGCAGGACAACACCATCCTCGGACAGGTCGGCCCCGGCACCATGATGGGCGACCTGCTCAGGCGCTTCTGGGTCCCGTTCATCGAGGCGTCCAAGGTCGAGCCCGTCGCTTCCGATCCCGTCGAGGTCGAACTGCTCGGCGAGAAGCTCATCGTCTTCACCGACGGCGAGGGGCGCTACGTCATGTTCGAGAACTTCTGCCCCCACCGCGGCACCCCGCTCTACTACGGGAAGAACGAGGGCGACGGCCTCCGATGCATCTACCACGGCTGGAAGTTCGACAGCACTGGCGCGTGCATGGAGATGCCCTCCGAGCCCGCCCGCTCCAACTTCAAGAACAAGATAGCGGCGAAGTCCTATCCCGTCCGCGAGATGGCTGGCATCCTCTGGGCGTACATGGGCCCGCAGGAAGTGATGCCGGGCCTGCCCCACATCGAGTGGGTCGGCGTCACCCCGGAGATGCGGAACATCGTCCGGTACAACCAGGAGTGCAACTGGGTGCAGGCGCTGGAGGGCGACATCGACTCCAGCCACGTCGGCTTCCTCCATCGCGGCGGCCTGTACCGCGACTCGTCCATCTCCAGCCAGGACAGCCAGCTCCTCCTCTACGATACCTCACCCCGCTGGGTCGTCGAGACCACCGACTACGGCATGATGCTCGCGGCGCAGCGGACCACCAGTGACCCCGCCCACGATTACTGGCGCATCAACCAGTGGCTCATGCCCTACGTCACCATGATTCCCACCGACCTCGAACTCCGCCGCGCCCACGGGCATATGTGGGTGCCCATCAACGACGTGCAGACACAGGTCTGGTGCATCATCTGGTCGCCCACCGAGGAGCTTACGCAGCGCGAGCGTGACAACGTGCAGCACGGCCCCATGCCCCACATCGCCACCATCGACCCGGACACGGGACGCCTGCGCGCCACGAAGGCCAACCACTTCCTGCAGGACCGCTACCTCCAGCGCCATACGGACCTGCTCAGCGGCATCGTCGGCGTCCGCGAGCAGGACACCGCCGTCGTCGAGGGCATGGGCGCGCTCGCGGACCGCACGCGCGAACACCTCGGCACGAGCGACATCCCCATCATCACGATGCGCCGCCGTCTGCTCCGCGATGCCAAGGCGCTGGCCGACGGCGTCGAGCCGCTCGCGGCGTCCACCGGCGAGCACTCCGGCGTGCGCTCGTGGTCGGCGCTCCTCGAATCGGACAAGCCGTTCAAGGAGAACCCGCGCGTCTCCGAGCTCATGGCCGCCATGGCCTGATCCCCTCTCCCTACAAGGGGAGAGGGTTAGGGTGAGGGTACTCCTGAGGTGAACAGGGGGATGCATGAGCCTCCCATGAGCGACGCACCACCGACTGATGAGCACCTGCAGCAGGAGGTCCCCTTCCTTGCCGCCGGCATGGACAGGCGCCAGTTCATGGCGCGCGCCGCGTTGCTCGCCCTGACCGCCGCGACCGCGCCGGTCTTCATCGCCGCCACGGGGAAGACCGCCCCGCGCACCAACACCGTTCCCTTCCCTGAGCCCACTCCGTTCGACGGCTCCGAGCGTGAGCCATTCTCACAACTCCCAACCCTTCTCGGAGACAGGCACGCTCCTCTGGACGAGGCGTCGCGCGTCAGTCACTTGCTCTGGCGCGCCGGTTTTGGCGCGTCGCCCGGCGAGCTGGCGCGCTTCCGGGAGATGGGTCTGCAGGCCACGATCGACCACCTGGTCGACTTCGAGGCTGTCGACGACAGCGCACTCGAGGAGCGGCTCGCGGCTCAGGAGCTGGACCTTGAGCAGAGCCTCAACCAGCTCCAGCGGTGGTGGCTCCAGCGCATGGCCTACACGGCCCGCCCGCTACAGGAGAAGATGACCCTCTTCTGGCACGGCATCCTGACCAGTTCGTTCAGGATCGTAGGCAGAGGGCCGTACATGCTGGAGCAGAACAACCTCCTCCGCGATCAGGGCATGGGACGGTACGACGTCCTGCTGAAGGCTGTCTCCCGCGACCCCGCCATGATGATCTACCTTGACAGCCGCTCCAACAAGAAGGCCGCACCGAACGAGAACTACTCCCGCGAACTCATGGAGCTCTTCTCCTTGGGCATCGGCCACTACACCGAGGAAGACGTCCGGGAGTCCGCGCGGGCATTCACTGGCTGGCAGTTCAAGCGCAGGACCGGCTTCTACCTCAACGCGAGACAGCACGACGACGGGCTCAAGACGTTCCTCGGCCGCACCGGCAACTTCGACGGTGACGACATCGTCGACATCATCATGGAGCAGCCCGCGGCCGCCGAGTACATCTGCACCCGGCTCTGGACGTTCTTCGCCTACCCGGACCCCGAACCCAAGGTGATCGAGCGTCTCGCGGACGTCTTCAGGACGAACGGCACGGAGATACGTCCCGTCGTCCGGGCGATGCTGGAGTCCGACGAGTTCTATAGCAGCCGCGCCAGGACCGCGCTCGTGAAATCGCCGGTCGAGCTCGCGGTGGGCGCCGTGCGTGCGCTCGGTATCGGGACCGATTTCAGGCCGCTCGACAGACCCATCGAGCAGATGGGGCAGGCGCTCTTCATGCCGCCGAACGTCGCCGGCTGGCTGGGAGGCGCCACCTGGATCAACAGCTCGGCGCTGCTGCAGCGCATCAACATGGCCGCCGTACTCGCGGAGGCACGCGCCAACAGGCTGTGGTTCGCTCCGCAGGACCTCGTCAGCGGACACGAGTTGAGCACGTCCGGCGAGACCGTCGACTTCTTCGCAGACCTGCTCCTAGGCGGGCGTCTCAGCGATACCGACTGCGATGTGCTGACCGCGTTCCTCGACGACATGGACGGCACGGCGGTCACGCTCGACCAGAAGATAAGGAACGTTGTCTACCTCATGCTGGCTTCTCCGGACTTCCAGGTGGTGTGAGGCGGATGCGATGCTGATCAGCCGGCGCCAGTTCCTGAAGACCAGCATGGTGGCCGTCCCCGCGGCAGCAGCCATGCCTGCGGTCTTCAGCCGGGCCGTCGCTGCCGCCATCCACGAACAGCAGTCTGCGGCTGCGCCCATGGGCAACCGCACGCTCGTCATCGTGCAGATGGCCGGGGGGAACGACGGCCTGAACACTGTCGTTCCGGCGAACGACAGCAGGTACTACGAGCTGCGCGGCAGCCTCGCCATACCGCAGAACGACGTGATCTCCATCGACGGGCAGGTCGGCTTCCATCCAAGTCTCACCGCTTTCAAGGAGCTGTGGGACGAGGGCGTGCTCGCGGTGGTGGAGGGCGTCGGCTACCCGGACCAGAGCTTCTCGCACTTCGAGTCGATGGACATCTGGCAGACCGCGCAAACGGGCAGGAGGGACTACGAGGGCTGGCTCGGGAAGTACCTGGAGGGCATTGCTGCAGCACAGGAGGACTCGTTTCTTGCGCTGGTTGCGGACAAACGGATGCCGCGGGCGATGGTCACACCAGGTGTCGCGGTCCCGCTCGTAGAAAGCGTGGACGATTACAGGCTGCAGGACGATCCTCGGAACGCCTGGAACCGGCAGGCGCGGACGGCGGCGCTCCTTCGGCTCTACGCCTCAGCGCCGGGAGCGACGCGCTTCGGTGCGCTGCTCGACAACACCGTGCATGCGGCCCAGCGCAGCTCAGATGCCGTGCAGCGCGCGCACGCGCGGTACCAGCCTGCCGTCGAGTACAGGGAGTCGGCTCTCGCTCAGGGGCTCCGGCTCGTCGCCGAAGCGATAGACGCAGACCTGGGGCTGCGGGTGGGACACGTGCGGATAGGCGGTTTCGATACCCATGCAGCGCAGGATGGGATGCACGCGGACCTGCTGGCCGAGACGGCGGGCGCCATGCTCGCCTTCTACCGCGACCTGCGGGCGCACGGACATGCGAACGACGTGGTGATGATGACGTGGTCGGAGTTCGGGAGGCGGGTGACCGGTAATGCGAGCGACGGCACCGACCACGGCTCCGCAGGGCCGATGTTCGTCGCCGGAGCGCCGGTGGCGGGCGGGTTCTACGGCGAGCGCCCCCGCCTCGCCTCGCTCGACAAGAACAACCTCCGGTTCACGACCGACTTCCGGCAGGTGTACGCCTCGGTGCTGGAGGGCTGGCTGGGCGCGCCGTCGGAGGACGTGCTCGGAGGTCGCTATGAGCGTCTGCCGCTCTTCGTGCCTGAGGCCGCTGCGTACTAGTCGAGCGGCGTCAGGTCTCGACCGGCAAGCGCGGGATGGTCCGCCGGGTAGCGGTGACCGCGGAAGACGGAGTTCGGCCCGCCTGAGCCGGTCGGCGCCCCCTCCGGTATGCGGTGCGGGTTCACGTACTCCCACACGACCTCGCCGTCCGGCGTCACCTCGAACAGCCGCCCGGGCGCACCTTCGCAGATGAGCGTGTTGCCGTTCGGCTGCCGCTCCGCCCCGCTGATGTGGTAGCTGTAGAACGAGATGAGCGGGGAGCCCGTGTACTGCCATGCGATGCGCCCGCTCTCCGGCTCCACCTCGAGGACGCGAGAATACGTTGCTCCACCGCGATGCGGCCCGTTGTCGAACAGCAGGACGCGCCCGTTCGGGAGGAACGTCGGGTGGTGCTGGTGTGAGATCTCGCCCGGACCCCACTTCCACGTGTACTGCCCGGTCTCGCGGCTGACGATGCCCACCGTGTCGATCTGGCGGAAGCTGACGAGCAGGTCGCCGTCCGGGGTCAGGTTGAGCGCGTTCTGGTGCAGCCACTGGTGGCGCTCCTCCAGCGGGCAGATGGCGTCCTGTTCGGGATCGAGCGGCTGCCACATGCTCCACTCCCGCACGGTTGCTCCCGCCTCATCCACCTCCCGCACGAGATCGCCGTACATCGGCTCCTCGACGCTTCCCCGTCCCCCGCGCACCCGTCGCGCGATGTCCTGTGGCATGAGGTCGTAGAGCACCATGAGCGTGTTGCCGTCCGGCAGCCGCTCGAAATCGTGGTGCACGTACGGGTCCCAGTAACTCCATACGATGTTGCTGTCCCAGTCCAGCTCGAGGATGGCGGTGTTCGTGCCGGGCGGCGGCAGGAACCCGCCGCTCGAGTGTGTCCTGCAGAGCAGGTTGCCGTTCTCCAGCAGGAAGCCGTAGGAGATGCCCTCATCGCGATGCCAGCGATGGCAGACCCGGCCCTCCATGTCGATGAGGAAGGCGTCCTTGCCGTTCGACATGGAAATGATGGTGTAGCCCGGGAAGGCTTTGGCGGGGTCGTGGTACAGCAGTCCCTTCGGGTGATGGATCGTCCAGCCCATGATTCGCTCCTCAGCCTTCGGATAGCCACTTGTCCGGCCCGCCGAGGCCGTGCTCGAGGTTCCAGTCCGCGGCGTAGATGACCTTCCCCGTAACGCCTGTCGATGCCGTCTGCGCGGCGAAGAACTTGGCGAGCGGCACTACTGCTTCAGGGACGAGGGGGACCGCACCCGCCGCCATGATGCCGTGCTCCTTGCGGATGATGTCCTGCTCCTTCGTGCCGGTGGTGGCAGCGTGCGGAGGGAAGAGCACGTTGACCGCCACGTTGTGCTCCGCGATCTCGTTCGCTAGGTAGATCGAGAGGTTCGTGAGCGCGGACTTGGAGGCCATGTAGGGCTGCTCACGGCTGTCGGTACCAGCGCGGGTCCGTTCCGGTGGTGGAGACGTTGATGATGCTTCCCGCACGCTTCTCCAGCATCGGCTGAACGAACGTGCGGATCATGGCGAGCGTGCCGAAGACATTGACGTCGAACATCCGCCGCCAGTCCTCCGGCGGCACGTCCAGCACCTTACCGATGCCGTGCGGCGGGATGAGGTGCCGCTGCCGCATCCCCGCGTTGTTCAACAGCACGTCCACTGTCCCGAAGCGCTCCATCGTTGCTGCGAACGCCGCCTCGATGTGGTCGTCGCGCGTGATGTCGAGTTCGACTGCAAGTCCCCCTGCCGCCTCTACGACCGCCTGCGTCTCCTCTGCGCCGTCGCCGCTCCATGAGAGGTCGCCGCAGACGACGCGGCAGCCCTCGTCGAGGAAACCGTGGGTATAGGCGCGGCCCATGCCTCTCGCCGCGCCGGTGATCACCACGACCTTGCCCTCGAGCGTCATTCACCTGTCCCCGTGCGATGTGCGTCGGACAACCTACGCCTTGTGTAGCCGGACGGCAACCGCACGGCAGGCGCTCAAGAAAACGCGGAACATGCGTTCTAAACAGTGTTGACAGCGTAGAACAGGCGTTCTAGTATGCCTGCAGCGTAGTACATACGTTCTGCCAGGAGTAGTGGGATGAAGACGCCAACGACATATCAGCGTGAGATAGCAACGGCGGTCACCTCAGACGTGCTGCAACAGCAGGGCTCAGTGTTCACAGTCGAGGTGCCGCTCGGCGCAGGCGTGAACGAACTGGCCTCTCAATTGGAGATGCTGGTGATGAGCGTGAACCTGAACGCGGGCGGGGCGCTGCTCCGCGTCGTTCAGAGCGGGCAACCGGACGCCAGGCAACGGCTCGTCGGCCACCTGCGAGCAGGTTCGCTGAAGGGATTGTGGTCTGACGAGAGCGCATGCGTACGGCTGGGACGCGCGCAGGTGCTGTATGCGGCGCCGGATGACCTGGAGCACCTGCGTGGGCATTTCGAGCTGATCCAGGTCGTCGATGCCCACCTCCTCCGTCCTGTGGAAGCAGCGCGTCTGCAAGAGATGGCGGGCGCGTCCGGCGCGACGGTCGTTCTCTACGGTCGTCCCTGGAACGGAGAGACGCCATTCGAGCAGATCAAACTCGCCAACAAGGAGGCCGCTGCTGCTGGAGGCGACCGGAGGCACTTCCGTGTGCCGCTGGAGCGTGCGGAAGCGGAACTGCCGGGCTATGCGGCACGCGTCGAGGCCGAACGCAAGCGGCTTGGCGACATGCACCCGGAGTTCGAGACGGCGTACGCGCTTCGCCCTGTTTCCGCAGGCGCCCCGGCGTTCCCGCGCGAGCGGCTGCGCGTCCTGTTCGGGGCCGGTGGACCGCGAAGGCTCGCCGTGGCCGACAGGCTCGTGGCATCGATCGTCGTGACGCGGGCGGCGGGCATGGTCGATCCCCCGGCGACGGCAGTCGTTACCGTGGCATCGCGCACGGCGGGTGGATTGCGCGTGCTCGACCACAAATGGGCGGAGGCGGCAGACGAAGCGGCGCTCGTGGCAGGGCTGAAGCGTTTCGTGGAGAAGACCTGGCCATGTGAGAGCGTGCTCGTGCGGGTGCGCACGTCTCGCGATGACGGTCAGGTGAGGGACCTGCTGCAGCAGAGCCTCCAGCAGGGTCTCGTGCGGTGGTTCCCTGAAACGTCGCGGCAGCGTGAGCGTGAATCGTCCGCTGTTATCGCGGCAGTGCTGACGGGGAGAGTGGGGTTCTACGCACCGGACGGTTCTCCCGAATACCGGGCGCTGCGGCGTGAGGTGGAATGGGCGGTGCTGCGTATCGGCGAAGGGAGCGGGTTCACCGTTGCGGTGGAGGGACATGACGAAGGATTCCTGGAGGGAATCTCGATGCTCGCAAGTGAGGACGCCGAGCAGGCGGGGGAACAGCAGATGGCGTTCCCCCTGGCTATCGCGTCCTGATGGTGTTGCCTGGACCATGGATCCGAGAACGCATGGATAGCCGTTATGAGGCGGAATGACCAGAAGGAGGAAGCGATGAGCATCTACACGAAGTCAGGACGAAGGCGCGATGAACCAGTCATGGACGGGCTGCCGGAACAGATGCGCTACACCGACACCGGCTGCGAGGCGTCGATGTCGTGTCTGGACTGCCCTCTCCCTCGCTGCAAGTTCGATGACCCTGCCTGGTACCAGGCCTACAAACTGCGGGAGCGGGATGAGGAGATCGCGTGGGCCTACCAGTACGAGAACCTGCACGTTTTCGAAGTGGCAGACAGGTTCGGGATCAGCGTGCGCACCGTGCACCGAGCGCTCCGCAGGATGCAGACGATGCCGCTCGCGGCCTGACCCGCATCCCACGACCAGCATCGATCCGAGGCAACACTGTAAGAGAGGCCGGTATACCAGAACCGGCCTCTCTCTTCGTTCGCGATGTCTCTCAGGGAGGGTTAGCTGGTCCGCTCCAGGATGACGACGGGGATAATCCGTTCGGTCTTCGCCTGGTACTCGTCGTAGGGCGGGTAGATGCCGGCCATGAGCTGCCACAACTCGGGCTTCTCCTCGGGGCTGGCGGTGCGCGCGACGGCGTCGAACCTGTCGGCGGCCACCTGCACGCGAACGGACGGGTTCGCGCTGAGGTTGTAGTACCACTGTGGATGGTCCGGCGCGCCGCCGCGCGAGGCTACGACGATGCAGTTACCCTCATGCGTGCCGTAGATCAGCGGAGTCGTGATCTCCCTGCCGGACTTGCGGCCCGTTGTTGTGAGGAGGAGCGTAGGGTTGCCCCGCCACATGTGGCCGTCTTCGCCATCGGTTGCTAGGTAGCGTTCGAGGTGCTCGAGCACCCACGAAGGCTTGCCGCTTCCGGACGTAGTCATGCGCTTCTCCGGTGAAAGGGTGGAAATGGTCGGGGTGATTGGATTTGAACCAACGGCCCCCTGCACCCCATGCAGGTGCGCTTCCGGACTGCGCCACACCCCGGCCGTGCAGCGAGCGTAGCACAGGCGGCCGCGGCTCGTCCATCACAGGAGGGTCTTGCTCGGATGGTAGAATGACGAGTGAACCCCGCTGGCTTGTGGGAGGGAGCGACCTGATGGAAGAACTGCGACAGCGCCTCACCGATCTTGCCGGCCACATCGCCGGCATCATGGTGCGGCTTTGACCTCCCCGGCCAGGAAGCGGAACTCGAACGGTTAGAAGAGCAGGCAGCCGCTCCAGACCTCTGGGACGACCCGGAGCGTGCGCAAGCGCTGATGCAGCGGCTCTCGCGCCTTCGCGCCGCGGTCGACGGCTGGCGTGGCTTCGAGTCCCGTGTGCGCTCCACCATCGAACTCCTGAGCATGGCGATCGAGGCGGACGACGCTTCGCTGGCGGAAGAGCTCACGGAGGAGAGCGCGGCTATCTTCGCCGAAGCCGAGCAGCGCGAGTTGCTGCTGGTGCTGTCCGGCGAATACGACGAGCGTAGCGCGATTCTCGCGATCCACGCCCGCGAGGGCGGCACCGACGCGCAGGACTGGACCGAGATGCTGTTGCGCATGTACACGCGCTGGGCGGCGCAGAGCGGTTTCAAGGCGCAGGTGCTCGATCTCTCCGCAGGCGAGGAGGCAGGCGTCAAGAGCGCGACGCTGGAGATCTCTGGAGACTACGCGTACGGCTACGCAAAGGCGGAGCGTGGCGTTCATCGGCTCGTGCGTCTCTCGCCGTTCGACGGGGCGCACGCGCGCCATACGTCGTTCGCGCTCGTGGAGGTGCTCCCGGAAGCGGAAGACAGCGTGGCGGTGCAGATCAACCCGGACGACATTGAGATGGACGTTTTCAAGGCGAGCGGTGCAGGCGGCCAGCACGTGCAGAAGAACTCCACTGCCGTCCGCATCAGGCACATACCGTCGGGCATCGTCGTCTCCTGCCAGAACGAGCGCTCCCAACTCCAGAACCGCGAGGTCGCGATGAAGATACTTCGCGCGCGGCTCATGGAAGTGGAGATGCGGAAACGCGCGGAGGAACGGGCGGCGCTTAAGGGCGAGCACGTCTCCGCGGGGTGGGGGAGCCAGATCAGGAGCTACGTGCTCCATCCGTACAAGATGGTCAAGGACCACCGCACCGGTTTCGAGTCCACCAACCCTGATCTCGTCCTCGACGGCGAGTTGGAAGGGTTCATGCGCGCCTACCTCCTCTCCAGCGTGGAAGGCGAATAGAACCACCCCCGAGTCTCGGACGTAACGTGCTTCCGGAGTGTTAGAATTCGAGGTACGCCGCCCATGTATGAGGCGCATTGCAATACTCCTTGGAGACCCCCCTCGATGAAACGTGCCCTCGTGCCTGTCCTGTTGCTGCTTGCGCTTGCGCTGGCCGCCGCCTGCTCCGGAGAGCCGGAGCCGACCGCAACACCGGTACCCACGCCGACTCCGGCCCCAACGGCGACTCCGACCCCGGCCCCCGAACCGACGGCGACGCCCACTCCCACCCCTGATCCGGTGCCTGCGGGGTTCGTCCCATTCGTGAGCCAGGAGCTGGGGATATCGCTCTACTACCCCGCACAGTGGTCGATAACACCGACCGGGGGAGAGGGCGCCTGGTTGGTTGTCCAGGACGGCGAGGGGATCTCGCGCATGTTACTGCTCTCCGAGCAGGCATCCGCAGGGTCGCTGAGCGAACAGATCGAGGCCATCATTCCGTTATTCACACCGGAAGAAGGACAACCGCGAGTGGAACGCACCGGCGCCGTGACGCTGGACGACGGCACAACGGCCGAGCGCGCAGACATCCTCTACGAAGTGGAAGGCGGTACTGACGTGCGGCGTATGCAGGTGATGCAGCGCGGTGAGTTGCTCTACCTGTTGGTGGTCATAGCACCGTTGGCTGAGGTCGAGCGGCAGGAGGAAACGATAGACACCATGCTGGCGAGCTTCAGGAGTTTCCCTCCTGAGCCTTACGGTGTGCCCCGCGACAGCGCATTCACCATGCCGCTCGGAGAGCCCACGACGCTCGACCCGGCCATCGCGAGCGAGACGACCTCCCACTTCTTCGTGACGAGCCTGTTCAGCGGCCTGGTCCGGATATCGAGCGACTTCAGCATCGAACCCGACCTCGCCGAGGATGTGAGAGTCGACGTGACGGGTCTGGTCTATACCTTTACGCTGCGCGAAGGCATAACGTTCCACGACGGGACCCCCATCACCGCTGAAGACTTCAAGTACTCGATCGAGCGCGCCGCGGACGCTGCGCTCAACAGCGAGACGGCGCCCCTCTACCTCGGCGACATCGTGGGAGTTACCGAAAAGTTGGACGGAGAGGCAGAGGAAGTCTCGGGCGTAGAGGTTGTGAACGAGCGCACCATCCGCATCACGATAGACGAGCCCAAGGGATACTTCCTGGCGAAACTGACGTACCCTTCCGCCGCTATCGTCGACCGGCGCACCGTCGAACCCCTCGGTTTCGACTGGTGGATGAGTGACGACATCAACGGCTCCGGCCCCTACCGGCTGGCCCGGTGGGAAGAGGATGAGGTCGTCGTCCTTCAGCGCTTCGACGACTATCACAGCCCGGCGACATTGGAGTACGTGGTTTCACCCCTGACCGCGTTGCCCGGTGTCGGTGGACTGGCGATGTACCTCTCGGACGCGTGGGATGCCATACCCGTGAGCACTGGGTCGCTCGATTTCGTGCGAGAGAGCGAGACACTGAGCGGTCAACTCCTCGAATTCCCGCAGTTCACGACGGCCTACATGGGAGTCGATGGGGCGAAGCCGCCGTTCGATGACTCCAAAGTGCGGCGGGCGTTCCTCATGGCGCTCGACCGTGAACGGCTGATAGACGTGGTCTACGACGGGAACGTGCAGTTAGCGAAGGGGCTCCTGCCACCGGGCATGCCGGGCTACTCCGAGTCGCTGCGGGGCATCCCCTACGATCCGGAAGAGGCGCGCCGGCTGCTCGCCGAGTCGGAGTACGCCGACGACTTCCCGGAAGTCGTGTTCAGCGCGGTGGACGTGGACGGCGAGCCGACGGAGATGGTCCAGTTCGTGGTCGCGGCGTGGCAGGAAGAACTGGGCGTCGACGTGCAGGTGGAGTTGCACGAATCGGATGTCTATTACTACTCGCTGGAGAACGTCGTGGGGAACGTGTGGCACAGCGGCTGGGTGGCGGACTACCCGGACCCGGAGAACTTCCTGGACCTGCTGCTGCACACTCAGCCGCTCGATGGCAGATTCGTGAACGACCAATTCGACACGCTCATCGAGGGCGCACGCGCCGAGTGGGACCGCGAGACCCGGCTGAGCATGTATGGCGAGGCAGAGCAACTGCTGATCGATGAAGCGGGCCTCTTCCCACTCTTCTACGTCAAGGACTACACGCTGTTGCGTCCGCGCGTGCAGGGCTTCCAGGTGAACCCACTCGGCCAGCCGGACGTGGGGGGATAACGCTCAGTCCCATCGGATAGTGGGATGTGGAGAGCGACGTCCGAGCGGCGGCTAAGGTCTTACGCCGCCGCTCGGGCGGGTACGGCGATGGAGCCTCGGTAGATGCCTCGCAAGGTACCCTGGGCAAGGCTCACAGCCACCACGGCGGTGAACCCCAGCCCCAGGACCATGAGCACGGTCGGTGCGCCGAACCTGTCCGCAGCGAAGCCGTTCACCAGGTTCATCACCGCCATCGTTCCCCCGATGTTGATCTGGTTCAACCCTGAGATCCTGCCGCGCATACCATCCGGGGCGAGGGACTGCACCATCGCTCCGCCGATCGCCATGAAAGCCGCCTGGGAGCCACCCATCGCCGCAGTGCCCAGCAACGCCAGCGTTGTGTTGCCTGATATCCCCAGCAGCAGCATGGAGACCCCGCTCACTGCGCCCGTAATCAACAGCAGCATCCCTCGGCCCGATGCGCTGCGCAGACCTGCAATGCCGATAACCCCGACCAGCGCTCCCGCTCCGACGCCCATCATCAGATAGCTGACGCTGACATTCGCTTCGCCAAGCACGTCCCGCGCCAGCACGGGCAGCATCGACTCGAACGACATCGTCATCGAGCAGTGCAGCGCGAGCAGGATGAAGAGCGCACGGAGCTGCGGGTCCGACCACGCGTAGCGCATCGCGGCCCAGAGGCTGGCTCCTATCCGTGAACCGCGGGTCAGTTCGCCGGTCGACCGGGTGCGTATCGAGAGGATGGCTGCGATACCGATGAGATAGAAGGACGTGCTCACGAGGAACGCGATGCTCACGTCGAACAGCAGCAGCGCGGGAGCGATGAGTCCCGGCCCGAACAGCCGCGAACCCTGCTGCGACACCTGGTTCATCGCCATGGCGTTGAGCCAGTGCTCCCGCGGCACCACGTTCGGGATGAGCGTCTGCGTCGCCGTCATCTGGAACGTCCGGAAGCTGCCGTTGAGCAGCGCGAGCACGACGACGTGCCATACCTCCAGCATGCCTGTCAGGGCAAGCGCGGCCAGCACGACAGCGTGCGAGAGTTGGAGGCCATAGGCTGTGGCAAGAACGGCCCGGCGGTCGAACCGGTCGGCTAGGTAGCCTGTGAGCGGCGGCAGGATGAAGCGGGGAGCCATCGCGACGAACGTCGTGATGCCTACCTGCGTCGAGGAGCCGGTCTCTTGTAGTACAAAGATGCCGCGCGCGACGATCAGGGCCCAGTAGGCCGACTGTCCGCCGACGCTGCCGAGCCAGATCCAGCGGAAGTCCCGGTATTGCAGCGCTACGCCGTAACGTTGGAGAACGGACTTGATGGTGGCCTGCATGCCGCTCCTGGCTGGAGGTAGTACCGGCTGTGAACTGCGGGCATCTTACACCGAGCGGCAAGTACGAGTGCGGAAGCCTCCTTCATACGAGGCAGGGGGTGTCCTTCCCCTTTTACACGTCGGCGTTTGAGGCTACAATGCGCCTCGGCGCGCCACGGTCTTTGGAAGACCGCGCGATACTTCAGACATTTGCATGGAGGGATGATATGACTTCAAACCAGCAGTGGTGGCCGGATCAGCTTAGCCTCAAGGCGCTCCGCCAGAATTCTCCCCAGTCCGACCCGATGGGCGCGGACTTCGACTACGCTGAGGCGGTCAAGAGCCTTGACGTTGATGCCCTGAAGAAGGACATCGAAGAGGTCATGACGACCTCGCAGGACTGGTGGCCGGCGGACTACGGTCACTATGGGCCTCTCTTCATCCGGATGACGTGGCACGCAGCGGGCACGTACCGCATCAGCGACGGCCGCGGCGGCGGCGGGTCCGGTCACCAGCGCTTTGCGCCCCTCAACAGCTGGCCCGACAACGGCAACCTGGACAAGGCGCGCCGGTTGCTCTGGCCGGTCAAGCAGAAGTACGGACGGAGCCTCTCCTGGGCCGACCTCATCATCTTCGCCGGCAACTGCGCCCTGGAGTCCATGGGCTTCAAGACCTTCGGTTTCGCCTTCGGGCGCCCGGACGTCTGGGAAGCCGACGAGACCGACTGGGGCTCCGAGCAGGGATGGCTCGACGACGAGCGCCACGACAGCGATGGAGAGCTCCAGGGGCCCCTCGGCGCCGACCACATGGGCCTGATCTACGTGAACCCTGAAGGGCCGAACGGCAACCCGGACCCGATGGCTGCAGCGAAATACATCCGCCAGACGTTCAAGCGCATGGCGATGAACGACGAGGAGACGGTTGCGCTCATCGCGGGCGGACACACGTTCGGCAAGGCCCACGGCGCCGCCCCTGATTCCCTCCACGTCGGCCCTGAGCCGGAGGGCGCCGGCATCGCCGAGCAGGGCTTCGGTTGGACGAACAACTACGGCAGCGGCAAGGCCGGGGACACCATCACCAGCGGCTTGGAAGGCGCCTGGACCAACGACCCCGTGAAGTGGGACAACAACTTCTTCGAGAACCTGCACGGCCACGAGTGGGAGCTGACGAAGAGCCCGGCCGGCAAGTCGCAGTACACTCCCACGAATGCGGCAGCAGTGGCCACCGTGCCGGACGCGCACGACCCCTCGAAGAAGCACGCCCCCATAATGCTTACGACGGACCTCTCGCTGCGAACCGACCCGGCTTACGCGGCGATCTCGAAGCGCTTCCTCGAGAACCTCACGGACTTCGAGGACGCCTTTGCCCGGGCATGGTTCAAGCTGATCCACCGTGACATGGGCCCCCGCAGCCGGTACGTTGGGCCGCTGGTCCCTGAAGAGGCGTTGCTGTGGCAGGACCCTGTCCCCGACGTCGACCACGAGTTGATCGGGGAGCAGGAGATCGCTGATCTCAAGGCGAAGGTCCTCGCTTCTGGCCTGTCCGTCTCCCAACTGGTCTCGACGGCATGGGCGTCGGCGGCATCGTTCCGTGGCACCGACAAGCGCGGTGGAGCGAACGGAGCGCGCGTCCGTCTCGCGCCGCAGAAGGACTGGGAAGTGAACGACCCGGCAGCACTCAGTGCGGTGCTGGGGACGCTGGAGGGGATCCAGGCAGAGTTCAACGGCAGCGGGAAGAGTATCTCTCTCGCCGACCTGATCGTTCTGGCCGGATGTGCGGGCGTCGAGCAGGCTGCCCGGGATGCCGGTCACAACGTGCAGGTCCCCTTCGCGCCGGGGCGTACGGACGCTACGCAGGAATGGACCGACGTGGAGTCGTTCGCGGTGCTGGAGCCCACGGCAGACGGGTTCCGCAACTACGTGCAGGCAGGGCAGGCGGGCAAGCCGGAAGAGCTGCTGGTGGAGCGGGCGTACATGCTGACGCTCACCGCTCCGGAGATGACGGCGCTCGTTGGCGGCCTGCGCGTCCTCGGTGCGAACACCGGCGGGTCTACGCACGGTGTCCTGACCGACCGGCCCGGCACCCTGAGCAATGACTTCTTCGTGAACCTGCTCGACATGAGCACCGAATGGAGCGCGTCCTCATCTCAGGGCGTGTTCGAGGGGCGGGACCGCCAGACCGGCAACGTCAAGTGGACCGGCACCGCGGTGGACCTGGTCTTCGGTTCGAACTCGGAACTCAGGGCCCTCGCGGAGGTCTACGGATGCGACGACGGGCAGGAGCAGTTCGTCAGCGACTTCGTGGCCGCGTGGAACAAGGTGATGAACAACGACCGCTACGACCTCGCGTAAGCGGGAGTCCCGTAACGGTGGCAGGCATGCCGGAGGGGAGGCCACAGGGCCTCCCCTCCGGTGTTTAAGGACGGTGAAGGAAGTTGGTGGGCCACCCTGGAATCGAACCAGGGACCTCAGTCTTATCAGGACTGCGCTCTAACCGACTGAGCTAGTGGCCCACGCGCTGAGCGAGTATATCGCCCGAGAATAAGAGAGACCAGCCACGGGGCTGGTCTCTGTCTCAGGCGCCTTAACCCGTGAATAGTGGAAGGAAAGACTTGGTTGCCGCCGGACCCTCGCGGGGAGGGAATGAGGCCGCCGTTGCCGGGACGAGGGAGCAGAAGCTCGACCGATCGTCCGGCGCGGGCCGGTCTCTCCGAGCGGACCGACCTGGGGTTCCCAATAGAGGGGACTCCCTAGAAAGGAGGTGATCCAGCCGCACCTTCCGGTACAGCTACCTTGTTACGACTTAGTCCCAGTCACCAGTCCCGCCCTAGGCGCAGGCCTCCTTACGGTTGGCTGTGCGACTTCAAGCGTTACCGGCTTCCATGACTTGACGGGCGGTGTGTACAAGGCCCGGGAACGTATTCACCGCAGGATGGCTGATCTGCGGTTACTAGCAACTCCACGTTCATGCAGGCGAGTTGCAGCCTGCAATCCCAACTGGGGGTAGGTTTAAGGGATTAGCTCCACTTCGCAGTGTGGCTGCCCGTTGTCCTACCCATTGTAGCGTGTGTGTCGCCCAGGGCGTAAGAGCCATGATGACTTGACGTCATCCCCACCTTCCTCCTCGAATTACGAGGCAGTCTCGCTAGAGAGTGTAACTAGAGACGAGGGTTGCGCTCGTTGCGGGACTTAACCCAACACCTCACGGCACGAGCTGACGACAGCCATGCAGCATCTGTGACGGCTCCCCGAAGGGTCCCCCAGCCTTTCGGCCAGGGTACCACCGACATGTCAAGCCCTGGTAAGGTTCTTCGCTTTGCATCGAATTAAACCACACGCTCCGCTGCTTGTGCGGGCCCCCGTCAATTCCTTTGAGTTTTAGCCTTGCGGCCGTAGTCCCCAGGCGGAGTGCTTAACGCGTGAGCTTCGGCACGGAGGGGGTCGATACCCCCCATACCCAGCACTCATCGTTTAGGGCGTGGACTACCCGGGTATCTAATCCGGTTTGCTCCCCACGCTTTCGAGCCTGAGTGTCAGGATCGGCCCAGAGCACCGCTTTCGCCACGGGTGTTCCTCCTGATATCTACGCATTTCACCACTACACCAGGAATTCCGTGCTCCTCTACCGTCCTCAAGCCGAGCAGTATCCGTAGACCTCTCCAAGTTGAGCCTGGAGATTGCACCACGGACTAACCCGGCCACCTGCGCTCCCTTTACGCCCAATGAATCCGGACAACGCTAGCCTCCTACGTATTACCGCGGCTGCTGGCACGTAGTTAGCCGAGGCTTATTCCTCGGGTACCGTCACTATCTTCCCCGAGAAAAGAGGTTTACGACCCGCAGGCCTTCTTCCCTCACGCGGCGTCGCTGCGTCAGGCTTTCGCCCATTGCGCAAGATTCCCTGCTGCTGCCTCCCGTAGGAGTGGGGGCCGTGTCTCAGTCCCCCGCTGGCCGGTCGTGCTCTCACACCGCCTACACGTCGATGGCTTGGTGGGCCGTTACCGCACCAACTACCTGATGGGACGCAAGCCCATCCACTGGTGGCCGAAGCCTTTGGTTACCCGCTATCGGCCGGCAACCACATGCGGTATTAGCTCGGATTTCTCCGGGTTGTCCCCCGCCAGTGGGTAGGTTGCTTACGCGTTACTCAGCCGTCTGCCACTAACTCGCCCCCGAAGGGGTCCGTTCGTTCGACTTGCATGCATTAGGCGCGCCGCCAGCGTTCGTCCTGAGCCAGGATCAAACTCTCAATCAAGTTTTCGAGCCTCTGATGAGACTCGTTTTTTCCTTGACAGGGTGCGTACCCCCAAAGGGGCACGCGGCGCTTTCCTTCCACTATTCACTTGTTAAGGTGCCCACGCTCCCTCACGAGAGGGAACCTGACTAGACTAGACGACAGCCCTGTCGCCTGTCAAGCGAAAATCACTCACGGAGCCAGCAGTCCCTGCACCCGCTCCCACACCTGCGCGTGAATAGTCTCCACCTCTTGCAAGGCATCGAGCACCACCCACCGCCTGGGCTCGGCCTTCGCCAACCGCCGGTAGCCATCGCGCACCCTCTGGTGGAACGCAGTGTCGAGGTTCTCAAAGCGTCGCTTTTCAGTGTCGTTCGGACGTGGAATCGGTACTACGCGGCCTTCCTGGTCGAACGACGTCTGGACTCCGACCCGGCGCAGGCTGGCGCCCGGTGCCGTATCGAGCAGGAACGTCAGGTCCGGCCATACGCCTCCCGTTGCGATGGCGTTGGCTGCCTTCACTTCATCGAGTGGGAGTCCCCGGGCATTGCCTTGGTAGACGGTCGTCGAATCCGCGTAGCGGTCGGCGACGATGATTGCGCCCTTGTCCAGTTCGGGGCGGATGACCCGCTGCACGAGCTCCGCGCGGGACGCCGTGAACAGCAAGAGTTCGGCCTGCAGCGTCAATGGGGCGCTCTGCGCCTTCACCCAGTCGCGTATGTACTCGCCCAGGGGTGTGCCGCCGGGTTCGTGCAGGCGTACGACACGGCGGCTGCACTCGGCTTCCAGACGTGCCACGAGCATGTCGGACTGGGTGGTCTTGCCGGAGCCTTCGCCACCCTCGAACGATATGAACAAACCGCTCACACGAGTCTCCTGCGGAACGCGGATGATAGCACGCGGCCTCTGCTACTGCGTGCGGCGGATGGTGACGCGTCGCCGGGGCTCCCGCCCCACGCTGTGGGAGCGCAGTTGCGCCTGCTCCGCGATACGGTGCTGGATGCGCCGGACGAACGACGACTGCGGGCGCAGCTCGATAGTGCTGGCCTCGCCTGCGAGGATGCGCTGTACGCCCTCTTCCGCCTCTGCCGCGCCGCTATGGCGGGTACCGCCGTCATCGTCCGTCTCGGTGAGCTGCTCGATGAAACCGACGATCTGGCCGGGCGTGTTGCGGCGCAGCACGTACACGGGCACACCCTGCTCTTCGGCGGCTACGAGCACGCTGGCGCGGCGGCGGTAGTGCGCCTTGGTCGTCAGCACCACGTCCGCGTCACTGAGGCTGTCCGCCACCTTCACCGCGAGCCCGGCGCCCCCCGCCGACTGCTGGAGCCGTTCACGGCTGACGCCGAACGGATGGACGCGCATGGCCGGCTTCGCGGGAGGAGAGTGCGTGATTTCCTGCTCGTACGAGATATGTTCATACCTTCGCGGGCGATGCTCCCGCTCCGGCCCATAGCGGTGCTCCCGTTCCTGGCCGTAGATGAATGGGGCGACCTCGAATTCCGGCGGGGCCGCTGCTCGCTGGTAGCTCTTGCGTACTGTCCCGAACTCGTCCAGTTCCCGCGTCTCGGGCGTGACGGTCCTGCCGCGCAGCACCGCATCCACGGTCTTCGCTACGTCCGCGTGGACGGCCACACTGTTCCAGCTCTGTATCTCGACGAGCACGTCGAAGGTTGGCGGGGCCTTCCGTTCGAGGATGGTCTTCTGGGTACGGCGACGGCGCGCTTCCTCGTCTCCCAGAGTCACGGTCTGCACGCCCCCGACGAGGTCGGAGAGCGTCGGATTGACGAGGAGGTTCTCCAGCGTGTTGCCGTGTGCCGTCGCGACAAGCTGCACTCCCCGCTCGGCGATGGTCCGCGCGGCGATCGCCTCGAGTTCGGTGCCCATCTCATCCACGATGATGACCTGCGGCATGTGGTTCTCCACGGCCTCGATCATCACGGCATGTTGACGTGACGGGGTAGCTACCTGCATCCGGCGTGCCCTGCCGATGGCGGGGTGCGGGATATCGCCGTCGCCCGCGATCTCGTTGGACGTGTCCACGATGATGACGCGCTTGCTCGCGTCTGCCAGGACGCGGGCGAGTTCACGCAGGATGGTGGTCTTTCCGACGCCCGGCCTTCCGACGAGGAGGATGCTCCTGCCGGAGAGCGCGAGGTCCTCGATGACGCGGGCGCTCCCGTGCACCGCACGTCCCACCCGGCACGTCAGACCGATCACCTCGCCGCGCCGGTTGCGGATGGCGGATATCCGGTGCAGGGTGCGTTCGATGCCTGCGCGGTTGTCGTCGCCGAAGTCGCCGACGCGCGCCGTGACGTGGTCGAGGTCCTCGCGGGAGACGTCGGCGCAACCGAGGTGGATGTCCTTGCCGGCGAACCGGGCCTGCGGCGGCCTCCCCAGGTCGAGCACGACTTCGAGCAGGTCCTCAGGGTCAGGCTGGCCCTCGATCGCTTTGCGGACCGACGGCGGCAGCACGTCGAAGAGGTCCCGTCGTTCCCTGTCGGTTGCTTCAGGTGTTGTGTGTGGAGATGTCGTCATATGAGCTGCTTATGCCTGTACGGGTGTCATGAACGGCTGGTGCACCTGCCGTGCGACCGGCTTGATCGAGACTTCGTAGGTGCTGTCCGAATGCCAGCCAAGGCCCGCGAGCGCGGTGGCGAGGTATGGCTGATACGTCGGAACGATCCAGCGGGCCGGTGAGTCGCGGCCGATGACTCGTGCCACGCCTTCCACCAGCATCGGTGCGAGTCCGGGAAAGTCCGGGTGCAGGGTGGCCTCCACGGTAAGGGAATCGTTCGTTCGGTCCAGACGCGCCCATGCGCTGAGCCCGCGTTCAGTATCGCACACGTACTCTCTGGTCCTCCCCGGCGAGGGTTCCCTGGAGGCTTCCCATTCCCTGAGGGTCAAGCCGATGGCGGGCCTAGAGGCGATGGGAGCCGTGGCCATCTGCAGGCGGAATATGTCGTGCGCGTCGTTGTCGCGTACGGGACGGAAGTGCATCGGCGTACTCTGCACAGACCGCAGCCTGCCAACGAACAGTTCCTCTGCGAAGGCGTAGTGGAAGCCCGCCCTCTGGGCAGGGCCGCATGCAGGGCCCTCAGCCGCGCAGCGCAGGAACAAGCGCTCCGCACCCGACTCTCCCACCGCCGATGCTGCCGCCAACAGTAGCTCGTCCAACTGGGAATACCCCCTGGCGGAGGCGAAGAAACCGGAGACCTCCCAGACCGTAGCCGCCTTCCGCGTCTGTACGATGGCGAGGGCTTCCAGCCATCCGTTCTCGAACGAGCCGAGTACCTTGCGACCGGGGCCGTTGGACATGCTGTAGCAGGCTGCCGCCACCCTTGTGAGCTTCCGGGTCCCGTATCCGATCGACGCCCGCGTGTAGACGAGGTCCCTGCTGTTCAGGCGGCCCTGCAGCAGTTGACAAGGCGCGTCGGTCATACGGAACCGGCGGATCATGGGACGGCACCCACCGGAAGCATCTCCAGGAAATAGCGGTGCATCCGGGCATCCCCCGTCAACTCGGGGTGGAAGGCGGAGGCCAGCAGGTTCTCCTGCCGCACGACGACAGGGGTGCCGTCTGCCAGCGCAGCGAGGGTTTCTACGCCGGGGCCGGTCTCCACGATGACGGGAGCGCGGATGAAGACGGCGTGCACGGGGTCGCCGGGGATGCCGGTGATCGCCAGTTCCGTCTCGAACGAGTCTATCTGCCTGCCGAACCCGTTCCGCCGTACGGTGGCGTCCATCAGCCCCAGGGGCTCGGGACGGTCTTCCTCGAGGCGGGAGGCCATCAGGATGAGTCCGGCGCAGGTGCCCCAGAGCGGACGCCCGCTTCGGGGGAAGGCCTGCAGCGGCGCGCGCATCCCGTAGGCGTCCATGAGCTTCGCCATGGAGGTGCTTTCCCCGCCGGGGATGATGAGCCCGTCTACGGCGTCGAGTTCATCCGTCCTGCGCACCTCGACAGCGGACACGCCCAGACCTCGGAGCGCTACGCAGTGCTCCTGGAAATCGCCTTGGAGCGCAAGTACGCCGACGGTTGCCGTTGCGGTCACCTCGTCGTGGTGTTTGGGCCCTACCAGCCGCGGGTCGCGAGCTCCTGACCGGGCGCGAGCGAGCGCGCGCTGATACCGACCATCGGCTCGCCGAGGCCCTTGGATGCCTCCGCGATAGCCTCCGGGTCGTCGTAGTGGGTGACGGCCTTGACGATGGCCTTGCCCCGTTCCGAGGGGTCGCCGGACTTGAAGATGCCTGAGCCGACGAACACGCCGTCCGCCCCGAGGTGCATCATCAGGGCAGCATCGGCGGGAGTGGCGACCCCGCCGGCGGCGAAGTTCACCACTGGCAGCCGTCCGAGCCGCTTCGTCTCGCGCAACAGGTCGAGCGACGCTCCGATCTCCTTCGCATACGCGGTGAGTTCGTCGTCGCCCATCAGTTGCACGCGGCGAATCTGCTTCATCACCGTCCGCATGTGGCGGACAGCCTCGACCACGTCGCCGGTGCCGGCCTCTCCCTTGGTGCGGATCATCGCTGCGCCTTCGCCGACGCGGCGCAGCGCCTCGCCGAGGTCGCGGCAGCCACAGACGAACGGCACCTTGAAGTCGTGCTTCCAGACGTGGTGCTCCTCGTCCGCGGGCGTCAGTACCTCGGACTCGTCGATGTAGTCGATGCCGATGGCCTCTAGTATCTTCGCCTCGACGAAGTGGCCGATGCGCACCTTCGCCATCACGGGGATGGTCACGGCCTTCATGATCGCCTCGATCATCGCGGGGTCGGACATGCGGGCCACGCCGCCGTCCGCCCGGATGTCGGCAGGGACGCGTTCCAGTGCCATGACGGAGCACGCGCCGGCGTCCTCGGCTATCTTCGCCTGCTCGTCGGTCACCACGTCCATGATGACGCCGCCCTTGAGCATCTGGGCCAGTCCCGCCTTGACGGAGAACGTGCCCGTCTCTTTACCGTTGTCGATACCGTTGGTACTCATGCCGTACCTCCCGCATCAGTATACGGCGTGCGAGAGAGGCGCTCAATCGGGGAGCGGCGCGAGGAGAGGCGGGAGTGTCCTACAGCTCGTCCAGCGCGAGCAGGTCGCGCACCGCCGCCACGACGCCGTCCGCGGGCACCTGTGACGCCTCATCCGCGCGACGGCGCTTGACCTCGACAACACCCTGCTTGAGGTTGCGCGGACTCACGACGATCCGCACCGGCAGCCCGAGGAGGTCGGCGTCGTTGAACTTCACGCCCGCCGACTCGGCGCGGTCGTCGTAGAGGACCTCGCAGCCTGCCGACGTGAGCTCCTCGTACAGCGCGTCAGCCGAGGCGATGACGTCGGGATCGGAGGCGTTGAGCGCGAGGAGGTGCGCCTGGAACGGCGCGATGGGCGCGGGAAAGATGATGCCCTTGTCGTCGTGGTTCTGCTCGATGGCGGCAGCCAGCACCCGCGTGACACCGATGCCGTAGCAGCCCATCACCGGCGGTTTGAGCGTGCCGTTCTCGTCCAGATAGTCCACCCCGAGCGTCGTGGTGAAGAACGTGCCGAGCTTGAAGACGTGCCCCACCTCGATGCCGCGCACCGCCTTGAGCGTTCCCCGGCCGTCCGGGCTGCCGTCGCCCTCGCGGGCGGTTGCGATGTCCACGGTCTCGTCGATCTGGAAGTCGCGCGGGTAGTTCACGTTCTGGTAGTGCTTGTCCGGCTGGTTCGCGCCCGCGGCGAAGTTCGTGCCCTGCATGATGGAGTTGTCGGCGATGCGCCGGATGCCCGACAGGCCGATGGGCGAGGTGGAGCCCGGCGTCAGCCCCGCCGCGGCGACCTCCTCCGCGTTGGCGAGGCGTAGGTCGATGCAGTGGAGGTGGTTCTTCAGCTTCACCTCGTTGACCTCTATGTCGCCGCGTATCGTCACGAGCACGGTCTCGGCGTCCGCCTGGTAGAAGACGGCCTTGAGCGTCTGCGACTCCGCGATACCGAGGAACACGGCGAGGTCCGCGATGGTGGTGATGCCGGGCGTGTCCACGAGTTCCAGCGGGCGCGGCTCATCCTCTTGAGCGAGGGCGATGACCGACGTTGCGCGCTCGACGTTCGCGGCGTAGCCGGACTCCTCGCAGTAAAGGATGACGTCCTCGCCGCTCGGCGCGGGCATGATGAACTCGTGCGAGTCCTTGCCGCCGATGGCGCCGCTGTCCGCCTCCACCTCGATAGTGGGCAGCCCGCAGCGGCGGAAGATGTTGCGGTACGCCACGCGCATCCGCTGGTAGGTGACGTCCAGCCCTTCCTGATCGGTGTCGAAGGAGTAGGCGTCCTTCATGACGAACTCACGGCCGCGGAGCAGACCCGCCCTGGGGCGAGGCTCGTCCCGGAACTTGGTCTGTATCTGGTAGATGTTGAGCGGCAGGTCCCTGTAAGACTCGACGTGCGCCCCCGCGATGGCCGTCACGACCTCCTCGTGGGTGGGAGCGAGCACCATCGGGCGTTCACGCCGGTCGAACAGGCGGAAGAGGTTGCCTCCGAACGCGGCGGCGCGCCCCGACTCCTCCCACGCTTCGAGGGTCTGCAACGCGGGCATCAGCACTTCCTGCCCGCCGGCTGCGTTCATCTCCTCCCGGACGATGCGCTCTATCTTCTTGATGGAGCGCAGCGCCAACGGCAGGTAGGAGTAGACCCCGGCGGCGGCCTGCAGCATCATCCCGGCGCGGAGCATGAGCCGGTGGCTCACCGTCTCTGCCTCGCTGGGGTCCTGTCTTAAAGTGCGTGAGAGGAACTCTGTCGCGCGCATGGGGACAGCCTACACACCCGCTTCCTGGCGCTTGTAGAGCCCTAGTTCCAACGGCTGAAGGTCGTCGCCCACGTGCGCCTTGATGGCGTCGAAGAAGTCCAGGTCCCACTCGCTTACGAACGTAAGAGCAGTGCCTTCGCGTCCCATGCGGGCGGTGCGCCCGATGCGGTGCACGTACTCCTCGACGCTCTCCGGGATGTCGTAGTTGATGACGTTTTCGACGGTAGGCACGTCGATGCCGCGGGAGGTGAGGTTGGTGGAGACGAGCAGCTTGAGCGCCCCGCTGCGGAACTGCTGCATCACGGCGTTGCGCTCTCCCTGCGGCAGCCCGCCGTGGATGGCCGCAGCCTTCACCTTGCGCCGCCCCAGCGTCCTCACGAGCCAGTCCACGTCGTCCTGTGTGCGGCGGAACACGAGCGTCTGCTCCTCCTCGTTGAGCACGTTCAGGAGCGCGGTCAGCTTGTCGCGGCTGGCGACCTCGCAGTAGCGCTGCGTCACCTGCTCCACGGGCTCGGACTCCTGGCCGACGCGGAACGTCTGCGGTTCCTTGAGATAGGAGTAGATGAGCCGCTTGATCATCGTCGGGATGGTTGCGGTGAACAGCGCCGTCTGCCGCGAGCGCGGCGTGGAGCGCAGGATACGGCGAACGTCGGGCAGGAAGCCGATGTCCAGCATCTGGTCTGCCTCGTCGAGCACCACCATCCGTGCGCGGTCCAGCCGGAGCACCCCGCGGTCCAGCAGGTCGATCACGCGTCCGGGCGTCCCGACGACCACCTGCGCGCCGTTCTGCAGGGCTGTTATCTGCGGCCCGATGCGCGCCCCGCCGTAGACGGGCACCACCTGCGTGCCGCGGTACCTGCAGATCTCCGCGACCTCGTCCGTGACCTGCCGCGCCAGCTCCCGCGTCGGCACGAGGACGAGGGCCTGCACGAACGGCTCGCGAGCATCCACGAGTTCGGCGATGGGGATGCCGAACCCGGCGGTCTTGCCGGTGCCGGTCTGCGCCTGCCCCACGACGTCCTCGCCGTTCAGCAGCGGCTCTACGACGAGCTCCTGGATGGGTGTGGGGGACTCGTAGCGCATCTCGTCCAGCGCGCGTTTGACGGGCGCGGAGACGAGCACGGGGCCGAACGGCAAGTCGCGGGGTGACGGCGCCTGCGGGGGAGGAGCTGGCTCGCGCCTGCGCCTGTTGCGCGGGGCGTCGCTCGCGGGGCGTTCCGGCGCCGGTGTGCCGCTCTCACTGCCCCGGCCTCTGCCGCCGCGACTGCGGCGCCGTTTGGCGGGTGGCGCGTCCGGCGGCTCGGCGAGCGCAGCGGCGCGCTGTGGCTGCTGCGGGGATGCGGCGGCGACCGGCGCCTCGGCAGCATTCCGTGGCCTGCGGCGTCGTGACCTGCGAGCGCCACCAGTGTCCGCTGAGTGCGGAGCGGGCTCGGTCACCGACGGTGCAGAGGGCTTCTTGATGAAGCGTGATACGAGACTTCGGAACATATACATGTCCATTCTACCAGAGCGGTGGAGCGAACCCGCCTGCTTACGCGTGCGCGGTTCGCGGTGCCAGGCTAGCCGAAGAACCCGCCCAGCAGCCGGAGCAACCACGCTTGCCACGTCTGTATCCAGGTTTCCAGCCAGGCGATGAAGCCGGACAGCGGGTCCGGAGTCGGCGTTGGCGCCGGGGTTGGCGTTGCCGTTGGGGTGGGCGTCGGCGTCGGTGTTGCCGTGGGCTCCGGCGTGGGGAGCGGTATGGGAGTGGGAGTTGGCGTACTGGCGTCCGGCGTCGGAGTGGGGGTCGAGCCCGGCGGAGGAACGGCGGCGTCAGCGCCGTCCACGAACGTCGTGTTGCCGGTGCGGTCGGTGGCCTCGAACTCGAGGTTGAACGTCCCGCTGCCGCCGAGGTTCACGTCGACCGAGAGGGCGTAGGCAGCGCCGGTCTCGATGACCTTCCAGCGGCTCGTTCCGTAGGGCGTGATGTCGGCGGCGTCTCCGCCCTCGCGGCTGAGGAAGGCATGGATGTCGGCAGCGCCCCCGCCGGGCGTGGAGCGCGGCTCGTTCGACGTCAACTGGTCGCCGTCCGCGTTCACGGGGCGGGGGTCGCCGTCGCCCGAGGGCTCAAACTCTCCGTCGTGGCGCAGTCCCGATCCGTCGTCGCGCACCTCGAACGAGAAGTTCACGACAACCGAGCGGAAGTAACTGTCCGGCTGGGGGTGGAAGACGCTGACCTCCGGCCCTTCGCCGTCCACGACCAGCTGGATGGACGAGGATACGCCCCGAACGTTGATGGCGAGCCTGTCGCCGTCCACCGACCGCAGCACGGCGATGGCGTCGGCGCCTGCGGTGTAGGCGTCGCAGGCGGGGCCGTCGGCGTTCTCCGTGTCCCTTTCGGCCAGCTCTACGACGCCTTGGTAGGTGCGCGCCCCGTCGACCGGCGCCTCGCTCGTGGGCGCGAGCAGGACGGTGACGGACTCGCGGGAGTCCCTGTTGAAGACGGTCGCCTCCGCACAGGCGCCGTCGGCCAGGCCCGCGACGGTGGCGGTGATGAGCACGGCGTTGTAGGCGTTGGCCTGGTTGGAGACGTACAGGTCGTTGTTGGAGAAAGTGTTGCGGGGGTCGGTGCCGCCGGCGATGTAGGCGGCGTCGCCCGCGGTTATCGAACCGCTTGCCGCTACGCCCGAGGTCACACCGTCCTGCGCGTCGACCGTGTCGGCGAAGACGGCGACGGTGAGCGCGCTGTTGCCGGAGCCGATGCTGAGCCTGCCCTCGGTGTAGTTCGCCGGAGCGGGCGATGGGGTGAGCAGGGTGAGCGCGGTCGCGGCCAACAAGGCCAGGAACGGCAAGCTCCAGTGCCGCAGCTGGCGGGTCAAAAGTTGTGTCCGACGCCGTTTGGCGCGCAGCCACAGGCGTGGGTTAGGGATTTCAGGAGAGGCGTTATCGCAAAACTGAGCCATTGTGAGCCATTGTGGGCCACGCGGGAGTGGCAGTGCCTCGCCCGCAAGGGACGGCCCGCACGCTCACCGGTGTACAGGACCATGGTAGAGCGTGCGCGCCGCACAGGGCAACGAGCGGATGGCAGAACAGAGACGGCTTACGTGTCGAGGATGTTCTTCGAAAAGACCTCGTCGAGGCCGTAGCGCTTGGCCATGATGCCCTGCTCGTGGCTGATGTCGATGTACCAGTCGAGCATCCGGCGGTTCGCCTCGATGCCGTAGACGAACGGGTCGCCCCATTTCTTGAACTGCTCCTCCACGTACTCGCGCAGGTAGATGACGGAGAAGCTGCCGCGGTCGCGCAGCAGGTCGAAGTACGCCGTGGCCTTGGAGCGCTCGAACGCGTCGTAGATGCGCGGGGCGAGCGTGGGGTCCTCGCGGTCGAGCTTGCCGCTCAGCACCATCATGTGCACGGGCGTGAAGATGCTCTCGTCCCGCCAGAGACGGAGGTCTTCCTCCATGTAATCGGGGAAGAGGCGGCGGATGCGGGAGTCGCTGGCGACCCACCCGAACAGCTCGGGGTCCGAGATGTCGCCGAGGAAGGCGTCGACCTCGCCGTCGAGCAGGCGCTGGAGGTGGTCCTTCACGCTCACCTTGCCGTCCTGCACCGTCTCCACGACCGCCGACTTGTCGTAGATGGGGAAGTAGTCCTCGGCGTCGGTGACGAGCCAGCGGAAGGTGGAGGTGTCGACGCCGTGGCGGTTCTTGAGCAGCCCCCGGCACCACGTGACGATGGCGGAGCGGAAGGAGCGCGTGGCGATGCGCTTGCCCTCCAGGTCCTTCGGGCCGCCGATGCCGCGGTCGTTGCGGACGACCATGTACCAGTGCGCGCTCTTGCGCTTGACGAAGATGGGCAGGCCGGTGATGTCCCAGCCCTGGTCTATGGCGGCGAGCCAGTAGCCCATGTTGAGGTCGCACAGGCCGAAGTCGCCGGTCTTCATCCGGGAGTCGCCCGTCGGCGTGGGGCCCAACTCCTCCACCGGCACGAGGTCGACGCCCTCGATCTGCACGCGCCCCTCCATCAGGGGCCGCACGATCTCGTACGTCATCGAGGCGTAGCCGACCGATATCTCCAGTTTCATCTTCTCAGCGGTGGTCATGGCGCCTTCTCCTTCCTCCGCATAGGACGCCGCAAAGGTACGAGCGCCCTGCCCTGCGGTCAAGGGGCGCGCCACTGGACAGAGGGTTTACACTTGGGGGAGATGAGCAGAAGGTCGAGAGGAGGGCGATATGGCAAGGATAGGAAGAGTCGGCCACGTGGTACTGCGCGTTACTGACGTCGATGCGGCGGAGGCGTTCTACCGCGACGCGCTCGGCATGGAGACGGTCCGGCGGTCCGAGGGTGCGGCGTTCATGTCGTTCGGCACCCAGCACCACGACATCGGGCTGTTCAGCGTGAACGGGGAGCACACGCGCGGGAACGTGGGCCTGGGGCACGTCGCGCTCGTCGTGAACGGCGGCATGCACGAGTTGCAGGAGTTGCACCAGCGGCTGCTGGACAACAACGTCGAGATCGCGAGCCTGACCGACCACGGCATGACGAAGAGCGTCTACTTCAACGACCCGGACGGCAACCGGCTGGAGATCTACGTGGACCTGATGGCGCCGGAGGACGGCAAGCGCTTCCTGTCGGAGCGAGTGGGCTCCGGCAACAACCGGTTCACGTTCGAGGAAGCCGCCGCCCGGTAGGCTCAGCCGCTCCACAGCGTTCGCAGGATGTGCCGCACGCCCGGGCGCTGCCCGTACACCAGCAGGTAGGCGCGGAAGAGGCGCGCCGTGAGCAGGACGCCCAGCGCCGTGAACGCCGCGAGCACGCCCAGGCTCAGCGCGACCTCTCCGAGCCCTGCCCCGCCTGTTCCGAACCGGATGAGCCCGGTCAGTGGAGCGGTGAACGGCACGTAGCTCAGCGCCCGCGCGAGCACGCCGTCCGGGTGCTCGATCAGCACCGCGAGGAACCACATCGGCGACACGGCGGGCAGCACGACGAACACGGCGATGTTGTTCGCCTCCTTCTGGTTCGTGGTGACGACGCCAAGCGCCGCCTGCACCGTGCCCATCAACGCGTAGCCCAGCAGGAAGTACGCCAGCGCCACGCCGAGCGTCTCGACGGACGGCGCGCTCAACTCCACGGGCAGGTCCACGATACGGCCCAGCGCCAGCAGGAAGGCGACGAGCGCCGCCGTCCAGACCGCCATCTGCAGCAGTCCCGCCGCGCCGAGCCCGAGCAGCTTGCCGAACATCAGCTGCTCCGGCTTGAGCGAGGAGAGCAGCACCTCCATGATGCGGTTCTCCTTCTCCTCGCTCAGCCCCTGCAGCAGGTATCCGGCTGCGGTCAGCACCGAGACGATCAGCAGCATCCCCGCGCCGAACGAGAACAGGAACTCTCCGCCGTCGAAGCCGTCTCCCTCCTCCACGGGCGCGCCGGACGCGGACAGCTCGACCGTGGCGACGGTATACGGCGTGACGAGGCGCTCCAGCTGCCGCTCGCTCACCTCTTCAGCGACGAGGTTGCCCAGCACGAACCGGCGCAGCGCGTCGTCGCCCGCGCCACCGCCGCTGTCCTCCATGCGCACCCGCACGACCGAACCGGTCTCCAGGAAATCGCGGGGGAACACGTAGAGAGCGTCGATCTCTTCCGCCTGCAATGCGGCGCTTCCGGCGGTCTCGTCCGCGTAGGGCGTGAACACGACGCCGTCCTGCTCGTGGAACGACGTGAACAGCGGCTGGCCGTCCTCGCCGGCGCTGAAGTCGACGTAGCCCACGCGCGTCACCTCGGCGGCCGGCTCCCCCGCGCCGCCGGACGGCTCGTCCCCGCCGCGCACCGCGTCGAAGACGCCGATGCCGATGAGCGCCAGCAGCGCGAGCACCGGCACCGCGGCGGCGAAGATGCGGAAGCCGAGACGCCCGACGGTCACGGCGAACTCGTGCCGCGCGACGAGCCACGTCTTACTGCTCATCGCGCTCCACCTCCGCCTGCTCGCGCCCGACCACCCACAGGAATATCTCCTCCAGGCTGGGCGTCGCCAGCTCGAAGCGGTCGATCTTCGCGCCGCGCTCCAGGAGCGACCGCAGCACGTCCTCCGGGGCGCCGCCTTCGACGAGCCGCAGCGCGTAGCCCGGTCCGTCGCGCCGCGATTCCAGCACGCCGTCCGCGCCCTGCGGGTCGAGGTCGGTCGCGACGAACAGGTCGTTCCCCGCGAACTGGCGCTTGATGTCGGCGAGCGGGCCGTCCAGCACGACTGCGCCGCCGTCGATCATGATGACGCGGTCGCACAGCTCCTCGACGTCCGTCATCTGGTGGGTGGAGAACATGATGGCCGCGCCCTCGCTCCGCAGCCGGGAGACGGCGTCCTTCATCACGCGGACGTTCACCGGATCGAGGCCGGAGAACGGCTCGTCCAGCACGATGAAGGCGGGCTCGTGCAGGATGGTTGCAGCGAACTGCACCAGCTGCCCGAGGCCGCGGCTCAGTTCACTGATCTTCTTCCCCTTGTGCGGTTCCAGTCCGAGGAGGGTGAACAGTTCACCCGCGCGTCGCAGCGCGTGCTCGCGCTGCATCCCTTTCAATCCGGCGAGGTAGAGCATGTTGGGGATGACGCGGAGGCTGCGGTAGAGGCCGCGCTCTTCCGGCAGGTAGCCGATGCGCGACTGGGCCTGGGGGCTGATCGGCGCGCCGAATACGGAGACCGAGCCCTCGTCGGGACGGAGGATGTCCAGCAGCATCCGGATGGTGGTGGTCTTCCCCGCGCCGTTGGGCCCGACCAGCCCGACCACTTCGCCGGGATCGAGGGAGATGCTCACGTCGCGCACGGCAACGTGGCCGCCGAACCGCTTCCACAGGCCGTCCGCTCGCACGGTGGGAGTGGTTGCCGCTGCGGTGGTCATACGGCCGTCATTGTAGCGCTGCGCGAAGGCGGGACGGGGTGCGCCGGTGCAAAGGTCTATAATGCTGAGACAGGCCCGCACCCGGCGCTCGTACCGCGCCGCTGGAGGTTGTGATGCTGGGAGTACTGCTGCGTCCCGTTGTGTTCCTGCTCAAGTTGCCGTTCCTGCTTGGACAAGCATCCAAGCCGGCACTGGAGCGCGTCGCCAACAGGGAAGGTTTCACGTACGGCGAGACCCGCAAGGAAGGCGAGGTAACCATCGTTCCGCTGGGACACCATCCTGCGGGCGGCGAGTTCGAACGGATCGCCGATCTGGAGGTGACTTCGGAGTACATCACCCTGCGCCCGGTGAACGGCTGGACGCAGAGTGCACTGGCGATCCTGGGCGCTCTCGTGCCCGACGCTGCCCGCTTCCTCCCCAACCGCGAGCGGGAGACGACCAAACCGGCGTTGCCGGATGTAGAAGAGCCGTCCGAATCCTGATGACGGGCGCCGGATTGCACGGAACGGGCTGCGATACGGCGCGATAGCGACGAAAACAGTCGTCGTGTCGCATCGGCGGCGTGCAGGCCGATGCGACAGCCCTGCTCACTATCTCCCCTCTCGGCTGGCGTTCGTTCCTGCGGCGTGCGGCGCTACCCCTCCCGGCCTGGACGGAACGGGACAGGCGGAATCCGGCGGAATGCGGAACGAGTCCAGCGGAATCCGAGCGTTGACACCCTCCGCTCCAGTGGCTAGGGTTGGCTGGAACAGCGGCAAGAGGGCGCTCGCACCGGAGGCGTGCGGGTATATAGCCGCCCAGCCCTCGGAGTATCCCGAGCACGCACGCGCAGCACGCGCGTCCCCTCGCGATTCACTTGTTCTTCCCCCATCGAGCGAATCCGGCCGAGCTGCGTGCCTTGCAGGGACAGGGGTAGTTGAGGTTGCCGTATGGCGCAAAACAGGAACGGCACAGCTGACAGCGCACAACCGAAAGTGAGTGTCAGGGGCCTGTGGAAGATATTCGGCTCCGGTGTCCCGACGGAACTCACGGACGAAGTGCTCAGCAAGAGCAAAGCGGAACTCCGTGAAGGGTCCGGCTGGGTCGTGGGTCTGCGGGACGTGAGTTTCGACGTGCAGATCGGTGAGACGTTCGTGGTCATGGGCTTGTCCGGCAGCGGCAAATCCACGCTCGTGCGGACGCTGCTCCGCCTGATCGAACCGACGTTCGGGGCCATCGAGGTCGACGGCGAAGACATCCTCAAGTACGGCGAAGACGAATTGACCGAATACCGGCGCACCAAGACCGCGATGGTCTTCCAGCACTTCGGCCTGCTCCCCCACCGTACGGTCGAGGAGAACGCCGCATGGGGGCTGGAAGTACGGGGCGTCGAAAGGGAAGCGCGTATGGAGCGGGCCCACGAGGTGCTGGACCTCGTCGGGCTCACGGGCTGGGAGCACTACCGCCCGAACGCCCTGAGCGGGGGCATGCAGCAGCGCGTGGGGCTCGCCCGCGCTCTCGCCGCAGACCCGGACGTCATGCTCATGGACGAGCCCTTCAGCGGTCTCGACCCGCTCATCCGGCGCGACATGCAGAACGAGTTGCTCCGGCTGCAGCAGCAGATGCACAAGACCATCATCTTCATCACGCACGACCTGAGCGAGGCGCTGAAACTTGGTGACCACATCGTCATCATGCGCGACGGCGCGGTGATACAGATGGGCACGGGCGAGGAGATACTTGCCCACCCTGCCGACGACTACGTGGCCGAGTTCGTGCGGGACGTGCGCAAGTCTTCGGTTGTCACCCTGCGAACGATCATGGAGCCCGTACAGGTGAAACTGCGCGCGGACATGTCGCCCAAAGAGGCGATGGACGCCCTTGGGGAGATGGGGGAGGTGGCCGGTTTCGTCGCGGACAGGCACGAGACCTACGTAGGCGCCGTGAGTTTCGCAGCGCTCGCGGAAGCGAACCGGAACGGCTGCACCGGGTGCACCGAGGCGCTCCTGGACGATGTGACGCCGCTGTCGGAGGACATGTCCGTTTCGGCGGCGCTCCCGCTGGTGCGGCACATGTCCGGAGCCCAGCCGCTCATAGACGCCGACGGCAGGCTGGTCGGCCAGCTCTCGCCTGGCGCGGTCATCGCGATGATGGAGCGTGAGAGTGTTGCGGAGGCGGAGGAGAGCGCGGCAACCAGCGCCATCGGCATCGGGGCCGACGCGAGCTAGGAGACCGACTATGGCAGCAGTAGCACCAACCGGGAATGGCAACGGCGGGAGCCTGTGGAGGCGTTTTCTCGCCTTGCCGGACCGCTACGTCTACGGCGCAGGGTTCGCCGTGCTCCTGGTCGTGGCGCTCATCTTCGTGTCGCTCTGGGGCACCGGACTCGAACCGCCCGAGAACGCCTTCGGGATCAGCGAACGCCTCGGCAGCGTCTGCTCCGACGGGGCCACCCCCGACAACCTCGGACGGGCGACTTCCGAGTGCGTGGATACCGCGATCTTCTGGACGACACGGGAAGGCGCATTCGTGTTCGATACGATCTCGAATGCGGTGCTGCAGTTCCTGCTGGCGGTGGAGAAGGTCTTCCTCTGGATCCCCTGGCCGGTCCTGATCATCGGCGTCATGCTCCTCGGCCTCAAACTGGCCGGGCAGAGGATCGCCATATTCTCCGGAGCAACGCTCGTGGGACTCGGATTCCTCGGACTCTGGGGCAGCGCCATGGAAACCCTGGCGCTGATCGTGGTGGCGGTGACTATCTCCATCGGCATGGCGATCCCGATGGGCATCGTCATTGCCCGGAGCGACACCCTCGACGCCCTGCTGCGTCCACTGCTCGACGCGATGCAGACGATGCCGAGTTTCGTCTACCTCGTCCCGGCAGTGATGTTCTTCGGCATCGGCAACGTCCCTGCGGTTTTCGCCACCGTCATCTACGCCGTCCCCCCTGCGATACGCCTGACGAGCCTCGGCATCCGCCAGGTCTCGCCCGGAGTCGTGGAGGCGGCGCGCTCGTTCGGCACGACCCCCCGGCAGCTGCTCTGGAAGGTGCAGATACCCATGGCCGTGCCGACCATCATGGCCGGCATCAACCAGACGACCATGATGGCGCTCGCCATGGTGGTGATAGCATCGCTCGTGGGCGCCGGTGGACTCGGTGAGGACGTCAACCGCGCACTCGGCCGGCTGGAGCCCGGCAAGGCGCTCTTCGGCGGCATCGGCATCGTGGTGCTCGCCATCATCATCGACCGTCTCACGCAGGCCGCCGCCAGGGAGCGGCAGCAGGCGCTCACCGGCGGTCATTAGACAAGGTCATGCAGAGGCCGACGGCGCAAATGGCGCGTGAGCGGCCCGACAACAAACGGAGGAGGTAACTGCATGAAGACGATGAGATACCTGTTAGTGCTGGGGCTCATAGCCCTGATGACTATGGTGCTGGCGGCGTGCGGCGAGGACGACCCGACCGCGACGCCGACGCCGCGCCCGGCGGCGGAACCCACCGCTGCGCCTGACGACTCCATGATGGAGGAGAAGCCGACGCTGATCTTCTCCGACCTGAACTGGAGTTCGGCCCTGCTCCAGAACGCGGTCGCCCGCGTCATCCTGGAAGAAGGCTACGGCTACGAGACTGACGCCGTCTCCGGCGCCACCATCCCGCTGATGCAGGCGCTGTCCGTCGGCGACACGAACGTCACGATGGAGATCTGGCTGCCGAACCAGCAGGCCGCGTGGACGGAAGCCACCGCCGCCGGAACGGTTACAGAGATCGGCGACAGCCTGGCAAGCGTTGCGTGGCAGAGCGCGTTCCTGATCCCGCAGTACACGGCGGACGCCAACCCCGGCCTGCGCTCCGTGGACGACATCCCCGAGCACATGGACCTGTTCGTCCGGCCCGACAGCGAGGGCAAGGCCGGTCTGGTGACGTGCATCCCCGGCTGGGAGTGTGAAGTCGTCAACGAGAAGCAGGTGCATGGCTACGGCCTGGAAGACGTGATCACGCTCATCAACCCCGGTTCGTACGAGGGGTTGAACTCGGAGATCCTCGGCTCCTTCGAGCGCGGAGAGGACATCCTCTTCTACTACTGGGGTCCCGAGACCCTTCCGGCGAAGCTGAACAACGAATACGGCGGCTTCTACCGCCTCGAGGAGCCTGCATACTCGAAGGAGTGCTGGGACCACATGTCTTCCGTTGACGAGGCGGAGGACATCACCCAGGCGTGCGAATACTCGGACGCGGAGGTGCTCATCGCGGTGCGCACCGAACTGCTGGAGAGCGCTCCCGACGCGGTCGAGTTCTTCGAGAAGTGGACACTGAGCGACGACGGCGTGAACGCGCTGCTCGGCCGCCTGGACGCGACGGGCGACGACTACGCCGACGTTGCCAAGTACTGGCTCCGCACCTCCGATGAGTGGCAGGGCTGGGTCGCGGATGGCGTGGCGGACACGGTGCTGAACGCACTCGGCGGCCCGATCGCCATGGAGGAGAAGCCGGCCTACTGGGAGCTCTTCGTCCGCCCGGACAGCGAGGGCAAGGCCGGTCTGGTGACGTGCATCCCCGGCTGGGAGTGCGAAGTCGTCAACGAGAAGCAGGTGCACGGCTACGGACTCGATGAGGTGATCACACTCATCAACCCCGGTTCGTACGAGGGGTTGAACTCGGAGATCCTGGGCGCCTTCGAGAGGCAGGAGAACATCCTCTTCTACTACTGGGGCCCCGAGACGCTTCCGGCCAAGCTGACCAACGAGTACGGCGGCTTCTACCGCTTGGAAGAGCCGGCCTACTCGGCGGAGTGCTGGGACCACATGAGTGCAACTGACGAGGCGGAGGACATCACGCAGGCGTGCGAGTACTCCGACGCGGATGTGCTCATCGCGGTGCGCACCGAACTGCAGGAGAGCGCGCCCGATGTCGTTGCGTTCCTTGAAAAGTGGACGCTGAGCGACGACGCGGTCAACGCGCTGCTCGGGCGTCTGGATGAAACGGGCGACGACTACCAGGACGTGGCTGCCTGGTGGATGGCGCAGTCCCAGGACTGGACTGCCTGGGTTACGCCTGAAGCCCTGCAGCGGATGGCGGCGGTCGCCGGCGGCGCTCCCGTTGACATCGACGACAGCAAGCCGACCATCATCTTCTCCGACCTGAACTGGAGCACGGCGCTGCTGCAGAACGCGGTGGCCAGGCTCATCGTTGAAGCCGGTTACGGCTACCCGACCGACTCGGTATCTGGCTCTACGATCCCGCTGATGCAGGCGCTGGCCGCCGGTGACACCAACGTCACGATGGAGATCTGGCTGCCGAACCAGCAGGCTGCGTGGACTGAAGCCTCGGAGGCAGGCACGGTTGTCGAGATCGGCGACAGCCTGGCGAGCGTGGCGTGGCAGAGCGCCTTCCTGATCCCGCAGTACGTGGCGGATGCCAACCCCGGACTGCGCTCGGTGGAGGACCTGCTCAAGCCGCAACAGTAACGGCAGGTTCCGGTTAGACTGTCTCTTACGGACGGGGCGCTCCACGCGGAGCGCCCCGTCCCGCTGTCTGACCCTCTCTCCCTACAAGGGGAGAGGGGTTGGGGAGAGGGTACTGCGGAGGTGGGGAGGTGGGCTGCCTACTCCCTCGCCCCCTGCGCGGACGGAGTACCATGGGGGCTGTGAGTACGTCCTTCCCCAAGCCGCGTATCGGCGTCAGCGCCTGCCTGCTCGGCGAGCCGCTGCGCTACGATGGCGGGCACCTCCGCAACGAGTTCCTGACGCAGACGCTCGCCCCGCACGTCGAGTGGACGCCTGTCTGCCCGGAGTCCGAAGTGGGGATGGGCACGCCTCGCGAGCCCGTCCGCCTCGTCGACAGCGGAAACGGCGCGCTCCGTCTGCGGGGTGTGCGTTCCGCCACGGACCACACCGAAGCGATGCGCTCGTGGGCCTCGTGCCGTGTCGAGGAGTTGGCCGGTCTAGGGCTGCACGGCTACGTGCTCACGAAGAACTCCCCCAGTTGCGGCCTCTTCCGCGTGAAGGTCTACCCCGCTGCCGGCGGACCCGTCTCCCGAACGGGACGCGGCCTCTTCGCCGGGGCGCTCACGCAACACTTCCCGCTGCTGCCGGTCGAGGAACAGGGACGCCTGAACGACCCGCGCCTGCGCGACAACTTCATCGAGCGCGTGTTCGTCTACCAACGCTGGGCGGCGCTGCGGGACGGCCCTCGTGCTCCGTCGGCACTCGTCGCGTTCCACACGGCGCACAAGCTCACGCTCATGGCGCACGCGCCGACGCTCTACCGCGAGGCAGGGCGTGTCGTCGCTCGAGCGGGCGCCGCCGGTTGGGATGTCATCGCTGACGAGTACGGGCGTGTGCTCATGCGTGCTATGGAGCGCTTGACCACGGCGCGCAAGCACACGAACGCGCTGCAACACGCTGCGGGGTTCCTGAAGGACACCCTCGACGCCGGTGACCGGGAAGAGCTGGCGGATGCCATCGAGCGCTACCGCACCGGGAAAGCCCCGTTCACCGCGCCGCTGACGCTGCTGCGTCATCATGTGCGGAGGTCCGGCGGCCCCGAGTGGCTTGCCGCTCAGACCTACCTCTATCCCTACCCTGATTCCCTCTCCCTTGAGGAGAGATGGTCAGGATGAGGGTGAACCTGGGGAGCGTGTAGCGATGCGAGTGCTGATCGCCGGCGCAACGGGGTTCGTGGGACGTGCGCTGGTCCACGCGCTGATGGAACGCGGCGACCGGCGGGTAGCGCTCACGCGCGACCCGGAGCGCGCACGCATGGCGCTGCCGGGGTTGGTGCACGCGCATGCCTGGGACCCGTTGGCAGGGCCTCCGCCCGCCGAGGCGTTCGAGGGTGTGGACGCGGTCGTCAACCTCATGGGCGAGAGCGTCGTGGGTCGCTGGACGCAGCGGAAGAGGAGCGCCATCCTCGAGTCTCGTGAGGCTGCAACGCGCAACCTCGTGCTGGGGATGCGGGATGCAGGCCTACCTGTCCTCGTGAGCGCGAGCGCCGTCGGCTACTACGGCCACCGGGGCGAGGAGGAGTTGACCGAGGACGCGCCGCCCGGCGATGGCTTCCTCTCCGGCGTCTGTGTGCAGTGGGAGGCGGCGGCATCCCGGGCGTCGCTGTCGGGAACGCGCGTCGTCCTGCTCCGCACGGGGCTGGTGGCCGGACGTGGCGGAGGGTTCCTCGGGCCGCTCTCGCGGCTCACGCGCTTCGGCCTCGGCGGTCCCGCCGGTTCGGGACGGCAGTGGTGGCCGTGGGTGCACCTGGACGACGTGGTCGGCCTCATCCTCCACGCGTTGGACAACGGGCTCGTGCAGGGGCCGCTGAACGTCTGCGCACCTGCTCCGGCACGCCAGCGTGATGTCGCGAGCGCGTTGGGGCGCGTCCTGCGTCGTCCCGCATTCGCGCCCGCGCCCGCGTTCGTCCTGCGGCGGGTGCTGGGCGAGTTTGCGACCGAGCTGCTGAACAGCCGCCGTACTCTCCCCGCCGCCGCCCTCGCCTCCGGCTACGCCTTCCGCCACACCGACCTCGACGCCGCCCTCCGCGACATCTACTCCTGAGGCTATCCGTCATTCCCGCCTCCCCCGTCATTCCCGCACCGGCGGGAATCCAGGGTGACCGGGCAGGTCACACGGCGGGGTGTGGTGCAGGTGCTGCCGGGCGTAGGGGCGGTTCGCGAACCGCCCTTCAGCGTCATTCCTCGAGTGATGTCTGGTGTAGGGGCGTCCTCCGTGGGCGCCCTTCCCCACCTCGCCCTCTGGGAGAGGTCGCCGCGCGACTGCGCGGCCGGGTGAGGGCTCTGCGAGGCATGGGGGCGGACGCCTGATCCCCTCTCCCTACAAGGGGAGAGGGCTAGGGTGAGGGTACTGCGGGAGTGGGGCTGGGGGAGGGCTGTCCGGTGAGGGTGCCCCCACCGCTTGCCCCGCGCGCCTCGGTCAGCGAAATTAGGAAGGTGAGGAACCTGGCAGCATGACCACGCTCCACCCAACCGAGACCGGAACGCCGTTCCGTGTCGTCGCCGACTTCGAACCGCGCGGCGACCAGCCGCAGGCCATCGATAGGCTCGCGGACGGCATCCGTAAGGGTATGCGTCACCAGACGCTCCTCGGCGTCACTGGCTCCGGCAAGACGTACACCATGGCCAAGACCGTCGAGGCCGTCCAGAAGCCGACGCTCGTCATCGCGCCCAACAAGACGCTCGCGGCCCAGCTGGCCCAGGAGTTCCGCGATTTCTTCCCCGAGAACGCCGTCGAGTACTTCGTCTCCTACTACGACTACTACCAGCCGGAGGCGTACGTCCCCTCGACCGACACGTACATCGAGAAGGAAGCGGACATCAACGACGAGATCGACAAGCTCCGCCACGCGGCGACACGCTCGCTGATGACGCGGCGGGACGTGCTCATCGTTGCCTCCGTCTCGTGCATCTACGGTCTGGGCTCGCCCGCCGAGTACTTCGCGTTCGTGGAGCGCATCACGCGCGGCGAGCGTCTCAACCGGCAGAAGCTGGCGCGCCGCCTCATCGAGATGCAGTACGAACGGAACGACTACGACCTCGCCCGTGCCCGCTTCCGCGTGCGCGGCGACACGCTTGAGATCATGCCGGCGTACGAGGACGTGGCCGTGCGCGTCGAGTTCTTCGGCGACGACGTGGAGCGCATCGTGGAGCTCGACCCGCTCACCGGTGAGATCCTCTCCGAGCGCGCGCAGATAGACATCTACCCGGCCAAGCACTTCGTCACCTCCCGCGAGAAGCTGGAGGACGCGGTCGTCGAGATCGAACAGGAACTGGACGAACGTCTCATCGGACTGCGCGAAGAGGGGCGGGTGCTGGAGGCGCAGCGGCTGGAGCACCGCACCCGCTACGACCTCGAGATGCTGCGGGAGACGGGTTACTGCGCGGGCGTCGAGAACTACTCGCAACCGTTGGGCAGGCGCCCGCGCGGCAGCACGCCGTGGACGCTGATGGACTACCTGCCGGACGACCACCTGCTCATCATCGACGAGTCCCACATGGCCGTCCCGCAGCTGCGCGGCATGTTCCACGGCGAGATGTCCCGCAAGGATGCGCTCATCGACTTCGGCTTCCGCCTGCCGTCGGCGCGCGACAACCGCCCGCTCAATTTCGAGGAGTTCGAACGCTGCGTGAACCAGGTGGTCTACGTCTCCGCCACTCCGGCGGCCTACGAGTTGCAGCACAGTTCGCAGGTCGTGGAGCAGGTGATCAGGCCCACCGGCCTGCTCGATCCCACGCTCGAGGTGAAGCCGACCAGGGGCCAGATTGACGACCTGCTGGAGCAGATAGGCCGCCGCACCGCGAAGGGCGAGCGTGCGCTGGTGACGACGCTCACCAAGCGCATGGCGGAGGAGCTGACCGACTACCTGCGGGAGATGAACGTGAAGGTGCATTACCTTCACTCCGAGGTGGACACGCTCAAGCGCACGGAGATACTGCGCGACCTCCGGCTGGGCGTGCACGATGTGGTCGTCGGCATCAACCTGCTCCGTGAGGGACTGGACCTGCCGGAAGTGAGCCTCGTCGCCGTGCTCGATGCGGATAAGGAGGGCTACCTCCGCTCCACGTCGTCGCTCGTGCAGACGATAGGCCGCGCGGCCCGTCACCTGGACGGCCACGTCATCATGTACGCGGACCGCATCACCGACTCCATGCGGCAGGCGATAGACGAAACGGAGCGTCGCCGCGCGTTACAGACTGCGTTCAACGAGCGCGAGGGCATCCAGCCGGAGGGCATCCGCAAGGCGATACGCGACATCACCGAGTCCATCCGCGAGCTGGCCGAACCCCGCGCCGCCTACGGAGTCCGCCAGGACATGCCGAAGGACGACCTCGCCCGCGTAGTGAAGCAGCTGGAATCGGAGATGAAGGAAGCCGCGCGGCAGCTTGAGTTCGAGAAGGCGGCGCTGCTCCGCGACGAGATGGTGGACCTCAAACGCCTGCTCGTGGCGCAGGAAGTCGCCGACCGGGGCGCCGGTGGTGAGACGGTATCCGTGCGCAGGGCCGAGCCGGAGCCGAGGTCCTACGAGAAGGCCGGCGGCAGGCGGAGGCGCAAGCGGTAGGGATGCGTCGACGGCTCTGTTTCCTGTTCGGGGTCCTGCTCTTCGCTGTGCTCGCTTTCGTCGTGCTGAACTGGAGCGATGCCGCGGTGCCGGGCAAGGCCCTGCCTCCCCCGTTCGACGGGTGGGGCGCGCCGGACGTTCCCATGAACGCGGCGGTCTATATCGCGCCTCAGCGTCCCTCGGCAGTGACCATCCGCGACACTGCCGGGCGTGAGGCGACGGGGCGCATCGTCAGTTTCGAGGGCGTGGCGATAGACCCGGTGCGGGAGTACGCGGCCCGGGCGGAGTTCGTGGACGCTGCGGAAGCGTCCGTGGCGGCGCTGGCGCTCGAAGCGGACATCTGGGCGCGGACGCACGGGAGCGCCTTGTGGTTCGGGAAACCGGACAACGACTGGGCAGACACGGTGCGCGCCGCATGGGGAGAGGAGGACCGCGTGCCGTGGGCGGAGCATGAGCCTGTCCCGTGGAGAGGCTGGCTGCTGCTGCCGGACGATCCACCGTCGCCGTTGCTGGCGCTCGGCTTCATCCGGAACAGGGAAGACCTGCTGGACAGGACGCTCGGAGAGTTGGGGGTGGAGGCGGACGGCCTCGGCTCGGCGCTGCGGCTCGCCCGTATGGGCCTGGCGTCGTTCGGGCTGTACGGGGAGTTCGGCGACGCACCGCCCGAGATTAACGCGGACGTGCTTCGCGGCACAGGCACCGGCATCATCGTGGTTGCGGAGTCGAGCTACCCCGCGTTCGTCGTGGGGCTGCTGTGGGGGCGCATAGTTTCAGCGGCGCGGCTCGAAGCGATAACGCTGGACGGCGAGGAGGCGCACTACCGCTCGCTGGAAGACGAGTGGCACATGACGGCGAAGCGCTACGGGCGGACGATCTACTTCGCCGTCGCGCCGGCACGGAGCGAGGCGGAGGAACTGGTGCTGGCGGTTATCGAGAGCCAGCGCGCCAGGCGTGGCGAATGAGCGCGCCTTAGGCCTCGGGCGGCTTCGACTGCTCGAGTATCTCCCGCAGCTCTTTGCGCAGTTGCGCGTTGGGCTTCGGGGGTGCGGTGAACTTCTTGCGGTTGTGCTTGCCTGGCTTGTGCTTCTGGGCGTAGCGCCGGTCAGCGAGGCTCATCGCCCGCTCCTTCCGCGACGGCCTGCTGCTCCGGCATCGCTTCGAGCTCGGTGAGGCGTCCTTCGAGCGCGGCCCAGATGGCGTCGTACTCGGCGCGGACCTCGGCGCTGCCGAGCACCGTGGGTTGGGAGTCGTCCCGGTAGTCGGCGCGCAGCGCAACCTCGCCGAGGAAGGGCAGGGAGAGGTCGGTTGCAAGTTCGCGGCCCGCGCCGGAGCCGAACACCTCGCCCACGTAGTTCTCGACGACGCCCAGCACCTCGACGTTCAGCTTGCGGATCATGTTGATGGAGCGCTTGGCGTCCAGCGCGGCGAGGCTCTGCGGCGTGGTCACGACGACGAAGCCGTCCATAGTCAGCACCTGCATGACGGTGAGCGGGGCGTCCGATGTGCCGGGCGGCATGTCGACGACGAGGAAGTCGATCTCGCCCCAATCGGTCATCTGCAGGAACTGGTTGATGGCATTGTGGATCATGGGGCCGCGCCAGATGATGGCTTCTTCGGGGTCCTGCTGGAAGTAGGACATGGAGACGGCCTTCACGCCGAAGGCTTCCGCGGGCTTGATGCGCCCGTCCGCGGCCTCAGGGTGGGCGTCGCTCCCGAGCACTTCGGGCGCGTTGGGGGTGTCGATGTCGGCGTCGAGCAGGCCGACCGTGTAGCCCTTCTCCGCGAGGTAGGCCGCAAGGTTGACGGCGACAGTAGTCTTGCCGACGCCGCCCTTGGCGCTGTAGACGCCTATCTTGGTCTTGATCTTGTCGAGCGACCGGCTGATGGCGCGGCGCTGCTCCCACTGGCGTTTGATCTGCGCCAGGCGTGCCTGCCGCTGTTCCTCGCTCATCGTCATCGGGGCGTGCACCCTCCCCGGGGCCCGGCCCCGTTCTGCCAGCGTTACGCGGCTGGGCGCGGGTTAGTCGTCGAGGCCGAGCAGCTTGCGCCCGTCTTCGGTGATGCGGTCGGGCGACCAGGGCGGGTCGAACGAGATCTCGACGTTGACGTCCCTGACGCCGTCGAGGTCGGCGATGGCCCATTCGGCCTGCTGCGCGATGAACGGCCCCATGCTGCATCCGGCGGCGGTGAGGGTCATGTCGACGTGGACGTTGCTGTCGTCGTCTACTTCGATGCCGTAGATGAGGCCGAGGTCGACGACGTTCACCGGGATCTCGGGGTCGTACACATCCTTCAGCGCCTCGGTTACTTCTTCCACCGTTACTTCAGCGGCCATGGCGTCACTCTCCTCCCGCCTGTATGAGGAGATTCTAGCAGAAGCGGCAAGTGTGACTCATGACGCGCCGCACCGGGGTGCGAGGAGACGGGGCGGTCAGGCTACTTCTTCGTCGGGAAGGTAGATGACTTCCCGGGGTTTGCCCGGCTCGCCGGAGGCGGCAACGATGCCCTCGTCCTCCAGTTGATCCATCAACCGGGCGGCGCGAGGGTAGCCGATGCGCAATCGGCGCTGGAGCAGCGACGTGGAGAGCTGCCGGTTGGCGGCCGCGACCTGCAACGCGCGCTCGTAGAGGGAGTCGCCCTCATCGAAGTCGCCCCCGTCGCCCGCGCTCTCGGCCGCTGCAGTCTCGGCCTCCCGCGCCATGTTCTCCAGCGGGACCTCCGGCAGGTTGGCGTTGAGCGGCAGCTGCCGCCAGTGTTCGCTGAGGGCTGCGCTTTCGTCCTCGGATATGAAGACGCCTTGCACGCGCTTCGGCTTCGGGGAGTCCGAGGAGATGAACAGCATGTCGCCGCGGCCAAGAAGGCGCTCGGCGCCCGCGGAATCGAGGATGGTGCGTGAGTCGACCTGCGAGGCGACTGCGAAGGCGATGCGGCTCGGGAAGTTGGCCTTGATGAGTCCGGTGAGCACGTCCACGGAGGGGCGCTGCGTGGCGACGATGAGGTGGATACCCGTCGCCCGGCCCAACTGGGCGAGGCGGCAGAGCGATTGCTCGACGTCGAACGAGGCGGTCATCATCAGGTCTGCCAGTTCGTCGATGCAGATGACGAAATACGGCATCTCCTCGGTGGCGCGCGGGTTGCGGTTGTAGGAGGCGATGTTCCGCGCTCCTGCTTCTTCCAGCAGCTTGTAGCGGCGCATCATCTCCTGGATAGCGCCCTTGAGCAGGCGGACGACCTTGTCCGGGTCGACGACGACCGGCGTCACGAGGTGGGGGATGCCGTTGTAGGGAGTGAGCTCCACGCGCTTCGGGTCTACGAGGAGCATACGGACCTTGGCCGGGTCTTGGTGGCAGATGATGGACGAGATGATGGTGTTGATGCAGACGCTCTTTCCGCTGCCCGTTGCGCCTGCGATGAGCAGGTGCGGCATCTTGAGCAGATCGAGCGCAACGGGCTCGCCGGCGGAGGCCAGGCCAAGCGCCACGGGCAGACCTCCGCCGGTGAGCATCCGTTCATATTCGAGGGATTCCATCACGGTACGGATGGTCACCATGGAGGAGGACTTGTTGGGCATCTCCACGCCGACGAGCGATTCGCCGGGGACGGGCGCCTGTATGCGGAGGGTGGGTGCGGCGAGCGCGAGTGCAAGGTCTTTCTCCCGTGCAAGGATGCTGTCGACCTTGACGCGGTTCCGTACCTCCATCTGAACCTGGTTATCTTCCTGCTCTGCGAGCGCTCTCGCCCGCGCGGACATCGCCTTGCGGTTCCAACCAGGCACGATGCCGAACATCGTCACGCTGGGGCCGGGCCGTATCTCCGAGACGCTCACCTCGACGCCGTGCTGTGCGAGCGTCTCCTCGATGAGCGCAGCGGTGATGAGATGCTCCTCGGTGATGCTCCCGGCGGCTACCGGCGCGGCAAGCAGTTCGAGGGGTGGGAGAGGGCTGGGTGCGACGGTAGGGGTAGCCTGAGGAACCTCGGGCTCGGGGACGGATGGCTCCGCTGCGACAGCGATCTCACCCCAGGGCGTCTCTATCGGAACTGCGAGGGCCAGCGTTTCTTCCACGTCTGCCTGGAGGGTACCGTTGACGTGGAGGTCGCCCGCCGTGTGGGCCTCTTCGGTTACCGGGGGTGCTTCGGTCCCGTAGAGCGGTTCCGCAGTGGCGGACTCAGCACTCGTTTCGTTCTCGATGGCAGGAGGCGCCATCGTTGCCGTTGCCGTAGTGGCGGGCTGGGCCTCCGGTGTGGCGGATTCGGCGGCCTTCATGCCCGGCCAGAGGTCGGACTTCCGCTCCAGTTCGGGCCGCGGCTCTGCAGGGCGAGGGTTTACCGGCTTGGGGGAGGTTGGTTCCATATATGCGAGGCCGCGATGAGGGGCATCGGTTTGCCTGATAGAACTCCGGGCGGCAGTGCTTCGGCGGTATTCGTCCGCAGCGCGCAACGTGTCCATCTGCGCTGCCCGCGATGCTGCTGCGTTGGAGGAGAGGTAATCGTCGACCTCCTGCATGACCGCCCCCTGGTCACGGTGGCGGATGCGGTTCACGCCGCTGCCGATGCCCCTGCTCGTCGCGAGAACACCGCGTCCCATCCACACTGCTGCGTGGTTGAACAGGACAGGCGCCACGAGCCACGCCCCGAGTGTAATGAGGACGACCGTGCGAAAGAGGCCGAGTGATCCGTAGGAGCCGCGCAACTGGCCGCCGAGGTCGCCCCCCAACGGAGCCTCGCCGATGAGGGGGAACGACCAATGGAAATAGGAGAGGGTAGCGAATGCCCCAGCCAGGAGGAAGCTCAAGCCGAGCACGTAGCGCCACTTCCGTATGAGATACCTGAACCCGCGCGAGAATACCCAACCCATCCAACCGGCCCAGACCAGCAACAGGACCAGTCCTGCGCCCATGCCGCCGAGGACATCGGATGTTGCATTGCGCAGCGGGTCTATGGCCCAGGCAGGCTGCCCGATGATGACGTACGCCACGAAGGCTACGACGATGAGGCCGAGAAGGACGCCGACCTGGTTGAACAGCAGTGAAGCGATGCGATTTCTCACCCGCCCGACTTTAATCAGATGCATTGCAGTTGTGAGCCAGGTTGGCTTGTAGATTATGAAGAGATGGCCGGAATCCCGGCTCAAACTTCCAGTGGCACGGTGATGATCATGGGGCGGCTGCGCGTCTCTCTGTACAGGAAGCGGCTCAGCGCCTCGCGTACGCGGTCGTTGACATGGTCCTCGTTCAGCGGGTCGAGGTTCGGTGCGCGGAGCGCCTCGACGACCACCGCAGCGGCGCGTTCCATCAGTTCCTCCGCCTCTTCGGGCGCGGTGAAACCGCTGGATACGACCTCCGGTTCGCCGTAGACCTTGCCCGTCGCGTGGTCTACGGGAACGACCACGACGACGAACCCGTCGCGTGAGAGCATCCGCCGGTCGCGCAGCACGGCCTCTCCGACGTCCCACGTGCGCAGCCCGTCGACGTAGACGTGGCCTGCTTGGATGGGTTCGACGAGTTCCGCGCCGGCTTCGTCCAGCTCCAGCACGTCGCCGTCTTCGAGGATGAAGACGTTCTCGGGAACGATGTCAGTCTGTATGGCGAGGTCTGCATGTGCGGCAAGCATCCGGTACTCACCGTGCATGGGTACGAAGTAGCGCGGCTTGATGAGGCGGAGCATCAGTTTGAGCTCTTCCTGGCTGCCGTGGCCGGGGACATGGACGCCGGGGGACGTTCGGCGTGTGAGCACCCTGGCGCCGCGTCGCGTGAGGTTGTCCACAACGGTGGCTATGACTGTTTCGTTACCCGGTATCGCGGTTGCGGAGATGACGACCGTGTCGTTCTCGTGGACCTCGATATCGCGGTTGGCGTTGTTGGCGACCCGTGAGAGGACGGAGAGCGGCTCGCCCTGCGCGCCGGTCAGGACGATGACCTGCTGCTCGTGAGGGAGAGCACTCAGGGCCTGGAGGTCGAGCAGCATGCCGGGCGGCGCCTTGATGTAGCCGTTCGCCACGGCCATGTTGACGTTGTCCACCATGGAACGCCCTGCAGGGGCGACCTTCCTTCCGTGTTTCGCCGCGGCGTCCAGCACCTGCTGCACTCGCGCGATCAGGGATGCGAACGTGGCGATGAGCACTCGACCCGGAGCGTCGGCTATGACGTGGTCGAGCGCGGACGCCACGACACTCTCTGACGGCGTATAGCCGGGCACCTCGGCGTATGTCGAGTCGGACAGGAGCAGCATGACACCCTCGCTGCCGAGTTCGGCGAGGCGTTGCAGGTCAGTGGGGCGTCCATCCGCCGGAGTGTGATCTATCTTGAAGTCGCCGGTGTGGACGATGAGGCCGGCCGGAGTGCGCAGGGCGATGCCGCACGCGTCCGGGATGCTGTGGCAGACACGGAAGTACTCGGCGTGAACCGTTCCGAAGTCGAGCGTGCTACCCGCATCGACCTCGTGGAGTTCGTAATCACCGATCCGGTGTTGGCGGAGCTTCACCTCGATCAGGTCGTGGGCGAGGGGAGGAGCATAGATGGGGACGTTCAGTTCGCGCAGGACGTATGGGAGAGCTCCGGTGTGGTCCTCGTGCCCGTGGGTGATTAAGATCGCTCGCACGCGCTCGGCGTTGGCCGTCAGATAGGAGATGTCCGGGAGCACGAGGTCTATCCCCAGCATCTCCTGCTTGGGGAACATGAGGCCTGCGTCGATGACGACGATGTCATTGCCGTACTCGACGCACAGCATGTTCTTGCCCACTTCGCCTAGGCCGCCGATGGGGACGATGCGGATGGGGTGAGGCATCGTTAGAACATGCTCAACTGCTGGGAGCCGCCGGCCTCGTCTTGCGCGTCATCCTCATTCGGCGTCCCGTGCGCTTCACGCTCTCTAAGGAGTGCACCGAGCTTAGCGAAGTCGGCTTCGATAGTGGCACGGAGCGCGCCGTTGTGCAGCGCTGCGGCCGGGTGGTAGAGCGGAAAGATGGTGATGCCATCGAACACGCGCGGCCTTGCGCGCACCTTGCTGATGGAGTCCCTCGGGAACCACCGGGCAAGAGCGTGACGTCCCAGCGGAACGATCACAGCGGGTTTGATCGAGTCTATCTGGGCGTCCAGGTAGCGGGAGCAGGAGCTGATCTCGCCCGGGAAGGGGTCGCGGTTGTTGGGAGGGCGGCACTTCACCATGTTGGTGATGAACACGTCCTCACGCTTCAACCCTATGGATAGCAGCAGTTCGTCGAGGAATTGACCTGCAGGACCGATGAACGGCCTGCCCTGGCGGTCTTCATTGAAGCCGGGGCCCTCGCCGATGAACATGAGGGAGGCGTTGGGTGCACCTTCTCCGGGCACAGCGTTCGTCCGTGCGCGATGGAGAGCACATTCCTGGCAGGTGTGTATCTGCTGGTGGAGTGCTTGGAGGTCAACCACAGGCGTCCTGTCAGTCGGAAACGCCCTTGCTCTTGATGAAGTCGACGGCGTTCTGGATGGTCCGGATCTGTTCCGCGTCTTCGTCGGATATCTTGAGGGCGGTGTCCCCGTCGGAGAATTCTTCCTCGAATGCCATGATGAGTTCTACGAGGTCGAGAGAGTCGGCGTTGAGGTCGTCAACGAAGGAGGCCTCCATCGTGATGGCGCTCTCCTCCACCCCGAGCCTGTCCACTACTACGTTCTTCACACGGTCGTAAACGGTCGCCATTTGCCTTCCTCAGCAGTTATGTGTTCTGTTGTTCCCGCTCGTTGAACGATGCCCCAAGCACGCCATTCACGAACCTGGCGGAGCCTTCGCTCCCAAAGGTCTTGGCCAGTTCCACGGCTTCGTTGATGGCCACCAGCGGCGGTGTCGGTGAACCGTCCGCCAGTTCGAAGAGCCCCAGCCGGAGAACAGCCCGGTCGACTGCGGCGAGTTGTTCGATGGGCCAGAGGGGTTCGTGCCGGCGGATGAGTGCGTCCAGCTGACTCTGCTCGCTGACCACGCCTTCGACACAGCCTTCGGCGAAGGCAACAGCGTCAGGTGAAGCGTGCAACTCGTCTGCCCGTGCTTCCAGCGCCGAGCGCCACTCGTGCCCCGTGAGGTCGTGCTCGTACAGCACCTGGAGTGCGAGCACGCGCCCCTGGCGCTCCGGCCTGTTCCTGCGGCCTCGGCTGGCCTTTCTCGTACCGCCGGGAGTCTCGATCATCGGGCTTGTTAAAGAGATGCCCCGAGTGCTGGTCGAGGCGGGATTCCACGTAATCTTACGCCAGCGCAGGGACAGCGTCTAGGTCTGTCACCGCGAGCGCAGCAGCGTCCGGCGCGATGCGTCTGGCGAGTCCGGTGAGCACCTTGCCGGGGCCGAACTCGATGAACCTGTCCACCCCTCGGGCGGTCATCAGTTCCACGGACTGCTGCCAGTAGACGCAGCCGCAGAGCTGTGAGCCAAGCTCCGCCCGGACCTCTTCCGCCGACTCGATCGGTAAGGCCGTCGTGTTGGCCACGATGGGCACGGTAGCCGCGTTCAGCGCCGCTTCCGCCAGGACGTCTGCCATCGACTCCTGCGCGGGTCGCATGACCTCTGTGTGGAAGGCCCCGGCGACCTCCAGCGTGATGGCCCGGCGCGCGCCTGCGTTCTTTGCGTTCTCTATCGCTCGTTCGAGGGAGTCGTTCGGGCCGCCGAGCACGATCTGCTCGGCGGAGTTCACGTTCGCCACCTGTGCGCCTGTCCCTTCGCAAGCCTGGAGGGCAGGCTCGAGGGTGAGGCCGATCAGCGCGGCCATGCCGCTTGGGGTGGCCTCACAGGCCGCCTGCATCAGTTCGCCACGTGCTCTTACAAGGCGTAACCCCTCCGACAGGGAGAGCGAACCCGCTGCCACGAGCGCAGCGTATTCGCCGACGCTGTGCCCTGCGGTGAAGGAAGGGTGGGGCATCGCTGTGCCGAAGTGCTCTTCCGTAGCGCGAAGCATGGCGATGCTCACGCAGAGGATGGCGGGTTGAGCGTTGTGGGAGCGGACGAGTTCGTCCGCCGGGCCTTCCAGGATGAGGCGCGAGAGCGGCACGCCCAGTACCGAGTCGGCTTCATCGAAGACTGCGCGGGCGGCGGACGAGCCATGCCAGGCGTCGGAGCCCATGCCCACGGCCTGAGCGCCCTGTCCGGGGAAGATGAAGGCAGTGCTCATTGAGCGCAGGCGAGCGCTATTCGAGCTCGCTCTCTACGCGGAGCACGTCGCGTCCGCGGTAGTATCCGCAGGAAGGACACGCGTGGTGTGGCCTCATCGATTCGCGACAACGCGGGCACTCGACCAGGCTGACGAGCGTCCTGTGCTGGTGGGCGCGGTTCGTGCCGACCCGGGACTTGGAACGCTTTCTCTTCGGCAGTGGGGGCATGGTTCTTCACTCCAACAACTTCCGCAGCACGGTCCAACGCTGGTCCTGGTAGTGCTCACACGAGCAGGCACTCTCGTTCCGGTCGCTGCCGCACTCGGGACAGATTCCCTTGCAGTCCTCCCGGCAGACGGGCGCCATCGAGATGCCCGCCAGCCTGTACTGGCGCAGCGCGTCGCTCAGGTCGAGCACGTGCTGCTCGTCGATGCTGTTCACGTCCGCCTCGGTGTCCTCCTCGCCGTAGCGGAGCTTCGCTCCGGTAGCGATGTCCACACTCGGGAGGAAGACATCGTCCACGTTCGCCTCTATCCACGACGCGAAAGGCGTCAGACAGCGGCTGCAGACGTAGTCCACGGACAAGGCGACGGGCCCGGACGCCCAAACCCCGCGATCCGTGCGAGTGAGCCGGAACGCTCCTCTGACGTAGGCGGAAACACCGTCGTCCGATTCGAGCGCCAAGCCGTCGACCTCGAACGTCCGGGTAGTCCCGACAACGTCCTTGAGGAGTTGGGCGACGTTCACTTGTAGCTGCAGGCTCATCGCCAAATCCGTACGCAACCGTGTAAGTATAGCAGGGTGTGTGCCAGTAGGAACGGGGCCTACGTGCCGAGCGTCAGCGCTCCTGTGCGCGGCGTCCCGCTTCCGCTGCTGCGCGGAGGGCAGGCACCAAGTCGGCGGAACGAGCGCCGGGAGTGAATATGGCGGCGACACCCATCTCCAGCAGGGCGGTGCGGTCCTGTGGCGGGATGATGCCGCCCGCGATGAGAGGGACGTGCTCGAGCCCGGCGCGTTGCAGCGCATCCATCACTGCGGGGACGAGCTCCATATGGGCGCCGGAGAGGATGCTCAGACCGACAGCTTCAGCTCTGAACTCGCGGGCCTGCTCTGCAATCTCGTCCGGCGTCCTGCGGATGCCTGTGTACCGCACATCGAACCCGGCCTCGCGCAGCAGGCGCACGATGACGCGCGCCCCGCGGTCATGACCGTCGAGGCCCGGCTTCGCGATGAGGACTCGCAATGCGTCCGGCATCGAGGCGTCAGCGCAGGTAAGGCGTTACGAATTCGATGAGCGCTCCGTGCGTCTTTGAAGGGTCGGCGAAGGCGATACGTCCGGTGAAGCCCTCGCGCGGGCCGGTGATGATGGGGATGCCGAGCGCCTCGAGTTCGCGGGCCTTCACTTCGACGTCGTCTACGGTGAACGCCATGTGATGGATGCCTTCACCGTGACGTTCGAGGAACCTGCCGATGACAGAGTCGGCACGGAGTGGTTGGAGCAGTTCAACGTGTGTCTCTCCCTGTTCGATGAACGCACCCCGTACCCCGTGCTCCTCGTTCACGAGGATGTGAGCCGCCGGTGGCGAATCCAGCAGGTCGTAGAACTGCTGCAGGGACTCTTCGATACTGACGACCGCCAGGCCGATGTGGTTGAGCGCGCCAACACGCGTGTTGCTGCTTGCGAGTGTCATGCGTGGATGGTACTCCATTTCACACGAGGGCGTTGTGCCGTAGGCACGAGAATCACGTAGGGGAGGCTGCGCTCATCATTCGTCGTAGAGATTGACTTCCTTGCCGTTATCGGTTCCGTGTGGTTATATACCAGACGAGATTGAGCGGTTTATCCGCTGGAGGGAGAACGTGATGAAGAAAGCGTACCGCTCATACCTGTTGTTCATCGCAATAGCTGTGCTGACGGCGTTGGTGCTGGCCGCGTGCGGCGGCTCCGACGACCCGACTGCCACTCCACGTCCGACCGCTACACCGGTTCCCGATGCGCCGGCGCCTCAACCTACTCCGACATCAGCGCCCAGCGCACCAAGTGAACCGACCGCGACCCCTGAGCCCGGCGCGCCTGCTCCGGCACCGACTGCGACGCCTACTTCGGCTCCTCCGCCTCCCACCGCAACGCCGTTGCCGTCGTTCGATGCGGAGGCGTACTTCAGGGGTAAGACCGTCCGCATCATAGTTGGTTTCAACCCTGGCGGCGGAACTGACACGCAGGCGCGCTTCCTTGCAGCAAAGTGGGGCCAGTACATCCCTGGAAGGCCACGCATCGTCATCAGTAATCTCACGCCCTCGCTGGCCGCCAGCAACTTCCTCTGGCAGTCTGAGCCTAACGGACTCACCCTCATCTACAACGCGACGGCGCCGATACAGTCGTCGACGGACCCCAACGCAATCTTTAAAGCGTCAGGCTTCGAGGTGATTGGCGCACCGGTGGCTCGCAACGCCGTGTGGATGATCAACGGTCACGAGTTGCCCTACAACGACATCACGGAGGCCATGGGGGCGTCCGGTCCGACGCTGATCGGAGCAGGTTCTGCCCCCACTCCTCAGGAACTGACAGGCGTAGGCGCTCTTGGCAACTTCCTTCTCGCGGACTGGCTCAACCTGCCGTTCCAGTACAAACTGGTAGCTGCCACTGGTACGGAACAGACGCTGCTCATGATGGAGCGAGGCGACGTGAACAGCTTTAGTGCAGGCAGTGTGTGGTACCAGTTGCCTCAACGCCGCCCCGGGTGGATATCCAGCGGCTTCATCAGGCCTTTTGCAGGACTCGCCGGTCCTGGCGGCCTCATCGTGGGCAATGCCGAGGTTGAGGAATTCACTGCCCCTTACGCGCGCGACCTCATCACTGACGAGCAGAGGGACATCTGGGACGGGTTGATGGCCCCTGAGACGTTCGTGGGCAAGAACCTGCTGGCGCCTCCAGACACTCCGCTGGATGTCGTCAACACGCTCCGCAGAGCATGGGACGAAGCTTTGGCCGACCCTGAGTTCCGCGCCGACTTCGAGCAGATTCTCGGCCAACCGATCGAGATCGAGCAGAGCGGCGCCGAGCTGCAGGAGATCTTTGCGCAGGTCGAGGATGCATTCCTGCGCAACATCGGACAGCTTCGCGAAGTGCAGGAAGCCGTCTACGACAAATACACAAGGTAGCGTTCGTCCGTTGGTTTAGCAGGGTGCGGTGGAGCGTTCAACGCTCCGCCGCACAGATGGCGGAGGATGGTACGTGAGCGAATTACTGGAGGGGCTGTCGTACCTGGGCAACGGAGGCTACTGGGCGGCCTTCGCTGTCGCTGTCTTCGGGGCTGTTTTCGTGGGACTGCTGCCAGGCGTCTCTGCCACCTTGGTGATGGCGCTCTCCATCTCGTTCATCGTCCTGAACATAGAAGACCCGCTCATCGGCATCGTCATGCTGGCTACTCTGACCGGCGTGGACAATACGCTGGACTCCATCCCCGCCGTGCTACTTGGCCAGCCTGGTGGAGCGACCCAGGTAACGTTCCTGGAAGGGAACCAACTGGCTCGGAGGGGATTGGCCGCGCATACGCTAGGAGCGGTCTATGCGGTCTCCGCGATGGGAGGAATCGTCGGAGCACTGGCACTCGCTATTGTCATCCCGGTCATCAAGCCATTCATCCTTGCGTTCGGCTTCCCAGAGATTGCGGCGATGGCGCTCTTCGGTGTAGCGATGGTGGCGGCGTTGAGCTCCGGGGCGATGCTGAAGGGCCTAGCTGCTGCTGCCTTCGGGCTGTTACTCGGTACCATCGGCATAGACCCAATCTCCGCTGCGCACCGCTACACGTTCGGCTCTCTGCACCTGTGGGAGGGTCTCCCGCTGATCGCCACGACCATCGGACTCTTCGCCCTGCCGGAAATGATCGACCTGACCATGACGAGGCGACCAGTCGCGTCGCGCGGGGCGGTGATCAACCAGCGTGAAGTCTTCAGGGGTGTGCGCTACGGACTCACCAAGTGGAATATCGCTATCCGGAACGGGCTCTTCGGTGTGTTCCTTGGCGCGGTGCCGGGCATAGGCGGGGCGGTCGTGGACTGGCTCTCCTACGCGATGGGCATCTTCTTCAGCAAGGACAAGAGCGAGTTCGGCAAGGGTTCGCTTGACGGTGTGCTCTTCGCCGAAGCGGCGCAGAACTCGAAGGAAGCGGGCCAGGCGATTCCCACTCTGGCGTTCGGCGTGCCGGGTGGCAGGGCATGGGCGTTCGTCATCGTCGCCATGTTGGCTTATGGAATAACGCCGGGCCCGCCCATGCTGGATCGGTTCGCCGACATCACCATCATGATGGTGTTCAGCCTTGCGCTGGGGAATCTGGCAGTTACCGTCATCGGCATGTTCCTCACCGGACAGTTGGCTAAGCTCACACTGATTCCGTATCCGCTCATCGGTGCAATCATCATTCCGATTGCGTTCTTGTCCGCTTACCTCTCTTCGACTGACCTGATCGCCGTATACATCATCGTGTCAGCGGCAGTGATGGGCCTGTTTATGAAACAGTTCAAGTGGCCCCGGCCTCCTCTACTGCTGGGCTTCATATTGGGCCGCATCATCGAATTCAACTTCCAGTCCGCCATCTCCATCCACGGCATGGGAGGACTGCTGGCAAGGCCACTGACAATTTTCCTGCTGGTTCTGGCTGTGGCAATCGCATTCACGTTCTCCAAGATGGGTAACATTGGCGTAGTGGGCTCGTTGACGGAAACTGAGGACAGGCCATTAGTGCGTGGGGGGAGCGGGGATGACCCTGCGGCTGCTACCGATGCTACGACAGCGGTCGCTGGGACCAAGCAACGTGCTTGGGCACTGACGCCAGCGGCCATCTTCACCATTGCAGTCATAGGGATGGCAGCTTGGGCGCTGCAGGAGGCGTGGTTCGGATTTCCCACGCGGGGCAAGGTCTTCCCCGTATCCTTGAGCCTGGCAGTCATCATCCTCAGCAGCGTCCAACTCGTCCACGACCTGCGGCGGGGCAAGACCGGTGCAATCATGGACATCGGTATGAGGAGCGCCGGTATGGAGGGCGTTGTGAGGACAGGGATGCTCATCGTCGGGTGGGTAACCCTCTTTGTCGTGCTCATATTCGTCATCGGCCTGAAATGGGCTACGATGATCTTCCCAATCGGCCCCACGCTGCTCTTCCTGAATGGCCGCATGCGCTGGATAGGCTTGGCGATTGCAGTTCCGTTCGTGGTGCTGTTCAACCTGATCGTGATGGACTACGTGATGGCCGTCATCTGGGCGGAGCCGCTCATCACGTTCTTCTCGCTGCGTCAGTGAGTAACGGGAATCTCCGCTTCGGTGACCTGCAGCGCGTATCCCGTGGCGGAGTCCTCCCCCGCCATCGGAAGCCCCGCACCAACCCGTGCGGGGCTTCATTCGTGCATCGAGTGCTCACGGATATGGCCCCCCAGCTCGGTCTGCTTGCATCCGGCTTATCTCCTGCGGAGAATCGGAAGCGCAAGGAGGGGCCATGAAACGCAGTACTGACCGAATACGCACCATGCACGCAGGGAGCCTGCCGAGGCCGGATGACGTTCGGGAGATGGTTGCGGCGAAGGCTGCAGGAGACCCTGTAGACGAAGAGCAACTCGAAGGGCGGCTGACGGAGGCAGTGGCCGATACTGTGCGTCAGCAGATCGACTGTGGCATGGACAGCATCAACGACGGCGAACTGAGCAAGACGAACTTCACGAACTATGCCAATGAACGGCTCGGCGGCATCGAATTACGCACGTTCGGGCCCGGAGAAGGGCCAGAACCGGAGCAGATATCCGCTCGAGACAGGCTCGCTTTCCCGGGGTACTTCGACTCTCCGCGCGGGTTTGTTGTGAGGCGTCCGCGGGATAAGCAGCTCTTCTGCGTTGGGCCCATCACATACGTGGGCTCAGAGCTCGTGCAGAGCGACATCGCGCGCTTCAAGGCTGCCCTGGACGATGTTGGCGATGCGGAGCCGTTCCTGCCGGCTGTCGCGCCGGGCAGCATCGACCACTGGCTGTGGAACGAGTACTACGCTTCAGAAGAAGAGTTCCTCTACGCCATCGCCGACGCGATGCACGAAGAGTACAAGGCCATCGCTGACGCCGGGCTCATCCTCCAGATAGACGACCCGGACCTCTTCGACGCGTGGCAGATACAGACGGAGATGGATATCCCCGCGTACCGCAGGTTCGCTGAGCAGCGCGTTGAGGTCCTGAACTACGCGCTGCGTGAGATTCCACGCGAGCAGATACGCCTGCACGCCTGCTGGGGCAGCTATCACGGCCCGCATGTATCCGACATCGGGCTGGAGCAGATGGTGGACATCTTCCTCAGCGTCAAGGCACAGGCGTACTCCATCGAAGCGTCAAACCCGCGTCACCAGCACGAGTGGGAGATCTGGAAGGACGTTACGCTGCCGGACGGCGCGATCTTCATCCCCGGCGTCGTTGGCCACTTCAGCGATTTCGTGGAACACCCGAAGCTCGTCGCTGAGCGGCTGCTGCGGTTTGCGCCTATCGTGGGGAAAGAGAACCTGATGGCGGGCACCGACTGCGGGCTCGGGACCCGCGTGGGCACGCCCGACATATGCTGGGCGAAGTTCAGAGCCATGGCGGAAGGGGCAAGGCTCGCGAGCGAGGCACTCTGGGGCTGATGCGGGCGCAACGCGGCAGCGTTACTCGACCGCATATTCCTTGAGCAGGCTGCGGGCGATGACGATGCGCTGCACCTCGGACGTGCCCTCGTAGATCTCGGTGATGCGCTGGTCGCGGTACATGCGCTCGACCGGGTTCTCCTTGAAGAAGCCGTAGCCGCCGAATATCTGAACGGCCCTGTCGACGCAGAAGTGCGCGGCCTCGGAGGCGTACAGCTTCGCCATCGCGGACTCGCGGGTGTGGGGGAGCCCTGCGTCCTTCAACTGGGCGGAACGCCGGGTGAACAGCCGTGCGGCGTCGATCTGGGTTGCCATGTCCGCGAGCATGAACTGGATGGCCTGCCGCTCCTTGAGCAGTTCGCCGAACGTCTCGCGCTGCTGTGTGTAGCGGATGGCAGCCTCGAACGCGCCCCGCGCGAGACCGACCGACTGTGTTGCGAGCGAGATGCGGCTGGAGTCGAGGATGGTCATGGCGATGCGGAAGCCTTCGCCTTCCTCGCCGAGACGGTTGTCCACGGGGACGTGGACGTCGTTGAAGTAGACCTCGGCGGTGCCTGAGCCGCGGATGCCGAGCTTGCCGTGCATCCCACGCATCTCGATGCCGGGGCTATCGCTCTCGACGACGAACGCGGTCGTTCCGCGGTGCCCCTTTGAGCGGTCGGTGGCAGTGAAGACTACCATGAGACCGGACTGCTCCGCGTTGGTGATGAATATCTTGGAGCCGTTGAGCACATAAGAGCCGTTGCCGTTGTGGACGGCGGTCGTTTGCATGTCGGCCGCGTCGCTGCCGGAGCTCGGCTCGGAGAGCGCCCAAGCGACAATCTTGTCGCCTGCGCACGCTGGAGGCAGGAAGCGCTCCGCCTGCTCGCCGTTGCAGAAGCGGTCGAGCGTGGAGACGCCGAGCGAGAGGTGGGCAAGGAGCGTGGTGCTGGAAGTCATGCAGGCCCGTGCGACCTCCTCGGCGGCGATGGCGAGTTCCGCGTAGGAAGCTCCCTCGCCTCCATGGGCAGTCTTCGCTGTCATGCCCATGAGGCCCATGCGCTTCATGGCCTCGACGCTTTCCCAGGGGAATTCCTCGTTCTCGTCCCAACGGGCGGCGTTCGGGGCGAGCTCGGCGTCGGCGAACTCACGCATCGTATTTCGCAGCAGGCGCTCCTCTTCCGTGTACAGCGCGTCCATGTCCCTCTCCTCGGGAGGCGTCTCGCTATAATGCCTCGCGCCGCATTATAGCCCTGCAGGTCAGCCATGACCGGAACGCTCTACGTCGTTGCGACACCCATTGGGAACCTCGAAGACATGACGCCGCGCGCGGCGCGTATGCTGCGAGAGGTGGCCTTGATCGCTGCCGAGGACACGCGGCAGACGCGGAAGCTCCTCACTCACCTGGGAGTGTCCACACGCACCGTCAGCTACAATCAGCACAACGCCCGGCAGCGGACACCCGCGCTGCTCGACGCGTTGCGGAAGGGCAACGTGGTGCTCGTTACGGACGCGGGCGCGCCGGGTGTGAGCGATCCTGGCGCAGGGCTTGTGGCGGAGGCGGCGCGGGCCGGATTCAGCGTAGTGAGCGTGCCGGGGCCATCCGCGGTGACCGCCGCGCTTGCGATCGCAGGGTTCTCCGCAGACACGTTCCACTTCATCGGGTTCCTGCCACGGACAACGAAGGCGCGCCGCGCCACGCTGGCGGAGGCATCCTCGCTGCGAGCGACGCTCGTTCTGTTCGAGGCGCCGCACCGCTTGCTCGCGACGCTCGCCGACATCGCCGAGGTACTCGGCGACCGGCGTCTGGCCGCATGCCGCGAGATGACGAAGGTCCATGAGGAGGTCTTCCGGGGAACGGCCAGGGAGGCCATAGCCCACTTCGGCTCGCCGCGCGGCGAGTTCACGCTTGTCATCGAAGGAGCACCGGACGCCGCGCTCAGGGAACCGGCCTCGGCGGAGCGCATCGCGGAGGCGATGGCGGCTGCGCGTGCGTCCGGGCTCAGCCGACGCGATGCCGCGGTCCGAGTGTCGCGTGAGTTGGGTGTTCCGCGCCGCACGGCCTACGCGGCATGGGAGAAGGTGTAGAGGAGCACGCTCGTAGCACTCTCCCGCGTTACAGTTCTGAGACTGCTAGAATACGCGGGAGTAATCCATGCGTGAACGTATCCTCATAGGGGTCGCCTGGCCCTACGCCAACGGCCCGTTGCATCTCGGTCACATCGCTGGAGCGTACCTCCCCGCGGATGTCTTTGCCCGCTACCACCGGATGCGCGGCAACGACGTGCTCATGGTGTCGGGCAGCGACTCCCACGGTGCGCCGATAACGATGCGCGCCGATGCGGAAGGGGTGCCCCCCCGAGAAGTGGTCGAGCGATTCCACGCCTCGTTCCTCGAATCGTGGGAGCGGCTCGGCATCTCCTTCGACCTCTTCACGACGACGATGACCGACAACCACCGGGAGGTTACGCACGACCTCTGGCGTGCGTTGCAGGCGCAGGACTACATCTACGAAGCGAGCATGAAGGTGGCGTACTCGCCTGACCATGACCGCTTCCTGCCGGACCGCTACGTACGGGGAGTCTGCCCGAACTGCCAGTTCGAGGACGCCCGCGGCGACCAGTGCGACAACTGCGGCTCCATCCTCGATCCTGTGGATCTCGGCAACCCGGCATACAACGTAGACGGCGAGCGTTACCCAGTCGAGATACGCGACACCGAGCACCAGTTCCTGCGACTGAGCGCCTTCCGCGACCAGTTGGCTGCGTGGGTGGAGGAGCAACGGCACTGGCGTCCCAACGTGCGGAACTTCACGCTCGGATTCCTGCGCGAGGGATTGAAGGACCGCGCCATAACACGCAACCTGGACTGGGGTCTGCCGGTGCCGGCGGAGGGCTATGAGGACCGCCGCATCTACGTCTGGTTCGAGGCGGTCATCGGTTACCTCTCCGCGAGCGTGGAGTGGGCGGCACGCAAGGGCGAGCCGGACGCATGGCGTCCCTTCTGGGAAGACCCGTCTACACGCTCCTACTACTTCGTCGGCAAGGACAACATCCCGTTCCACACCATCATCTGGCCGGCGATGCTGCTGGGACAGGCGGCGTACATCCTTCCGTACGACGTGCCCGCCAATGAGTTCCTGAACCTCGAAGGACGGCAGCTCTCCACGAGCCGCAACTGGGCGGTGTGGGTGCCGGACTACCTCGACCGATTCCCGCCCGACCCCTTGCGCTATCACCTGGCTGCCAACCTCCCTGAAACCGGCGATGCCGACTTCACCTGGAGCGAGTACGTGCGCCGCAACAACGACGAGCTCGTCGCAACGTTCGGGAACCTCGTGCACCGCGTGCTGACGCAGGTCTACCGCAACTTCGACAAGTGCGTGCCCGACCCCGGCGACCTCGGCGAGGCCGACAGAGAACTCATCGACAAGGCGGAAGCGGCCATGGGAGCGGTTGCAGAGTCGCTCGAAGCGGTGCGTCTTCGCGAAGCGCTGAATGTTTCGATGGGGCTGGCGCGGGACGCGAACCGCTATCTCGACGCGCAGGCGCCGTGGCAGCAGGTGAAGACGGACAAGGCCGCGGCAGGACGCACTCTCTATACGGCGATGCAGGCGTTGATGGCGCTGCGGGTGACGTTGAACCCGTTCCTGCCGTTCAGCACCCAGCGTCTCCACGAGCTGTTGGGACGGGACGGGAAGGTTGAGGAGGTGGGCTGGCACTTCGAAACCAGCGAACCGGGCGCTCCGTTGCCGGAACCCAAGCCGCTCTTTACGAAGCTGGACGATTCCGTGGCCGACGAGATGCTTGCCAAACTCGGGTAGCGGACGGAGTACATGACGGAAACGACCACGGTACGCGACCGGCTGGACGGCTCAGCGCGGTTCATCTACGAACCCGTGCTGGACGGCCTCGACCGGGTGATAGGAAACCTGGGCGACCTGGCCGAGACCTCCGGCGTGCCGCGCGACATGGTCTCCCACGTGGTTGAGGGCGGCGGAAAGCTGGTGCGCCCGACGATAACGCTCCTGGCCGGTGCACTGCGTTCCGGCGAAGAGGAACGCATCGTGAAGATGGCCACCGCCGTTGAGTTGCTGCACATCGCCTCGCTCATCCACGACGATACGGTGGACCACTCCGAGAAGCGACGGGGCCGCGCCACGGTGAGCAGGCTCTGGGGCGACGACATGGCCGTGCTCCTGGGCGACTACGTATTCGCGGCATCAGCGACGTTTGTCTGCGACACGGGCAACATCCGCGTCGTGCGGCGCTTCGCAGAGACGATCATGGAACTCGCGCGCGGCGAGCTCACGGAGCGTATCAGCAAGCACGACTGGTCGCAGACGTCCGCGGACTACGAGAGGCGCATCTACGACAAGACGGCGTCGCTCATCTGCACGGCGGCCGAGTCAGGCGGAGTGCTGAGCGGCGCACCAGAGGAGGAGACGCAGGCGCTGCACTCGTTCGGGTACAACGTCGGCATGGCATTCCAGATAGTAGACGACGTGCTCGACTTCACCAGCAGCGAGGAGGAGTTGGGCAAACCCGTGGGGAACGACCTGCTGCAGGGGACGCTCACGCTGCCCGCGCTGCTCTTTGCCGCGGCTCATCCGAACGAGGTTGTCGTGCGCCGCCTTCGCGACGGTAGCCGGGACGAGAGGGACCTCACGACCATGGTGGAGTTCGTCCGCAACTCGTCCGCCATAGACGAGACGATGGCGCAACTTGAAGGCTACCGGAACGCAGCGCGCGCTGCGGTCGCTACGTTGCCCGACGCCCGCGCCCGCCAGTCGCTCGATGCTCTGGTCGACTATCTCGCGCAGCGCCGCAACTAGCGACGAGGGTCGGTGAGCGCGTCGGCGTTCAGCACGTTCATCGGCTCGCCTGAGGCCCACGCCTTGATATTGTCCACCGAGTTCCGGTAGAAGGCCGCGAGGCTGTCCAGCGTCGCGTAGCCCAGGTGCGGCGTCAGCAGCACGTTGTCGAGCGCGAGCAACGGGTGGCCCGCAGGCAGCGGCTCCACGTCGTACACGTCCAAGGCAGCGCCCGCGATGCGGCGCTCACGGAGCGCTGCCAGCAACGCTTCTTCCCGCACGATGGGGCCGCGTGAGGTGTTGATGAGGAAGGCCGAGGGTTGCATCAGGCCGAACTCGCGCTCCGTGACCCATCCCCGGCTCAGGTCGGTCAACGGGACGTGGATCGTGAGGACGTCGGCCTCTGAGAAGAGGTCGTCCCAGGAGACGTAGGTTGCCCCGCTCGCGGCAGCCCGCTCCGCCGTGAGCGTTGGGCCCCACGCGATGACGTTCATGCCGAAGGTCTGCTGCGCACTGACCGCAATCTTCGTGCCGATGCGTCCCATCCCCAGCACGCCGAGCGTCCGACCTGCGAGGCCCACTCCCAGCCGCGTCTGCCACTTCCCCTCGCGCATGCGCCGGTCCTCCCATCCGATGTGCCGTGTGACGCCGATGATGAGTCCCCAGACGAGCTCAGGCGTTGAGTCGCCTGCGCCGTCCGTTCCGGTGACCGGTATACCGAGTCTGCCCGCCTCCTCTGAGTCCACGTGCGGCTGGCGGCGTCCGGTGCCGGAGAGCAGTTTGAGGTTCGGCAACCGGCGCAGCACGGATGCGGGGACAGGTGTGCGCTCCCGCATCATCTGGATCACATCGAACTGCGCCAGGCGGTGGGGCATCTCGTCAGGGGCGATGGCTTCGTGAAAGAAGGTGACCTCCGCGCCTGTGATGGAATCCCAGTCCGCGAGTCCGTGGGCGATGCCCTGGTAGTCGTCCAGCACGGCGATGCGCATGGCGTTCTCCTACTTTGCGAGGTCTCTGAGCAGTGCGTAGAGGTCCGATTTCAGTTCGTAGCCGATACCCGGCACGTCCGGAAGCCGTACCCGGCCATCCTCCGGCTGCACGTCGTCGGGGAACCCTCCGAACGGCTGGAAGACGCCGGGGTACGACTCGTTGCCGCCGAGCCCGAGGCCGGCTGCGATGTGCAGCGCGAACAGGTGACCGCCGTGCGGCACGCACCGGCTGCGCGACCAACCGGACGACTCCAGCATCTCGATGGTGCGCAAGTACTCCACGAGGCCGTAGCTGAGCGCGGGGTCGAACTGGAGCACGTCGCGGTCGGGGCGCATCCCGCCGTAGCGTATGAGGTTGCGGGCGTCGTGCACCGAAAAGAGGTTCTCGCCCGTCGCGAGCGGCGGTGCGTAGCGCTCGGCTAGCTCGGCCTGCAGCGCGTAGTCGAGCGGGTCGCCCGCCTCCTCGTACCAGCACAGGCCGTAGGGGGCCATCGCCTCACCATAGGTCAGGGCCTCATCGAGGTCGAAGCGTCCGTTGGCATCGACGGCGAGGCTCGCGCCGCTGCCGGTGACCGCGATCACGGCCTCTATACGCCGCAGGTCCTCGTCGAGCGGCGCGCCTCCGATCTTCATCTTCACGGTGTCGTAGCCCACGTCGAGGTAAGCGCGCATCTCATCCTGCAGCGCTTCGACACCCTTGCCAGGCTGGTAGTAGCCGCCCGCGGCGTAGACCCATGCGTCGTCGGGCGGCATGCCGTTGCCATAGCGTTGTGCGAGCAGCCGGTAGAGGGGCATCTCTTCCGCCTTCGCCACTGCGTCCCAGAGCGCCATGTCGATCACGCCCGCGGCGACCGAGCGCTCGCCGTGACCGCCGGGCTTCTCGCCTGTCATCATGACGTTCCAGACACGGTGCGGGTCGAGCAGATCGTGCTCATCGAGGAGCGACGCGGGGTCGGCGTCGAGGATGCGCGGGATGAAACGCTCTCGGAGGATGCCTCCCGCGGCGTAACGCCCGTTGGAGCTGAAGCCGTAGCCGGTGACAGGCTTGCCGTCGTGCACCACGTCCGTGACCACAGCCACGACGGAAGCAGTCATCTGCGAGAAGTCGATGACCGCGTTCCGTATGTCGGAGCGCATGCTGGCGGTCGTCTCGCGGATGCTTACGATGCGCACGGCTTACCGGGCGGCGGCGCGCTGTTCGCCTGCGTGGTAGGAGGAGCGGACGAGTGGGCCGGAGGCGACGTGCGAGAAGCCCATCTCGTAGCCTGCGCGTTCGAGTTCGGCGAACTCGCGTGGGTGGTAGAAGCGGTCCATCGGTATGTGCCCGAGAGACGGCCGGAGGTACTGGCCGATGGTGAGCAGTTGCACGCCTGCGTTCCGTAGGTCACGCATCGTCGCGAGGACCTCGTCGGTGGTCTCGCCGAGCCCAACCATCATGCCGCTCTTGGTGGGTATCTCCGGGGCGAACTCGCGCGCCTTCGCCAGGAACGCAAGCGAGAGGTCGTAGTCGCCCTTGGCGCGGACGCTCTTGAAGATGCGGCGCACAGTCTCGATGTTGTGGTTGAGCACAGCCGGGCCCGCGTTGAGGACGCAGCGCAGCGCGTCGAGGTTGCCGCCGAAGTCGGGTGTCAGAACTTCCACCTCACAGTCCAGGACGCGCCGGGTGATGAGACGGATGCTCTCCGCGAATGTCCACGCGCCGCCGTCGGGGAGGTCGTCGCGGTCGACGGAGGTGAGCACGCAGTACCGGAGGCCGAGGAGTTCGACCGTGCGGGCGAGCCGTGCAGGCTCTGCGGGGTCGGGGGGCAGGGGTTTGCCGCTGGTGACGGCGCAGTAGCGGCAAGCACGGGTGCAGATGTCGCCGAGCAGCATGAAGGTCGCGGACCTGCGCTCCCAGCAGTCGCCGATGTTCGGGCAGTGGGCCTCCTCGCAGACGGTGTGGAGTTCCGCGTCGCGGAGCATCCGGCGGACGTGGAGGTAGTTCTCGCCGCCGGGCCAGGGGACCTTCAGCCACTCCGGAAGGCGCTTGGGAGGTGTGGCAGTACTCATGTGTCTATGCTAGCAGAGCGGGGTGCGGCAGGGCCTTCGATGGGACCACCCGTAACGCTTTCATCCCCCCACAATGCAGCACCAAGCGCGAATGATCCGCGTTTGGCATGCGGTGTCACGTCCGGCGGCGGGGTCACCAGAGGTGGGTCCGATGAAATCACGGTCTCATCTGGTCTCATTCGGTCTCACTGCTCCTCTGGAAACGCCCGTCCTTGCGTTGGAGGAGTCGCACCGCATACCGCGCCAGGTGGGACATTAAGAGACATTCCGGGACATTTCACTCCTGACGCATCGCAGGCTCTTCCGCGTGGAAGCGAGTTGTGCTGCCGGGACCATGGTAGGGCGGACAAGGGCAACCGCGTAAGGGGCAGGTGTCACATCGTCGGCGGAAGCGGCACGGGCGCGAGTGAATGGCCCTGCTATCGTGCCGGAATCGCCCTGGCGACGGCCTCACGGACGTTCGCCACCCCGACGACTTCGATGCCCTCCGGCGCGGCGAGGGAGCGCAGCGCCGCCCGCGGCACGAGCGCGCGCTCGAACCCGTGGCGTGCGGCCTCCTCCAGGCGGCGCTCGAGGTGAGCGGTGCTCCGCACCTCGCTGTTCAGCCCTATCTCGCCTATCAGGACCGTGGCCGGGTGCACCGGGGCGTCGAGGAAGCTCGACGCGATGGCGGTAGCGATAGCGAGGTCGAGCGCGGGCTCGGCCACCTGCAATCCGCTGGGGATGTTCACCATCACATCCTGGCTACCTATGCTGATGCCCGTGCGGCGGGAGAGGACTGCGGCGAGCATCGCCATACGGTTGAAGTCCACGCCCGTCGCGGTGCGCCGGGGTGGGCTGAACACCGATGCGTTGGTGAGCGCCTGCACCTCGCAGAGCAGCGGGCGGTTCCCCTGCATCGTCACGGCGACGGCAGAGCCGGGAGCGGAGGGATCGCGTTCTCCTACGAGGAGCGCAGAGGGATCGTGCACCTCGGCGAGGCCCTCGTTCCGCATCTCCAGCAGCGCGACGCCGTTGGCCGCTCCGAAGCGGTTCTTGGAGCAGCGCAGCAGGCGGAGCGAGCTGACGGGTTCACCCTCCATCGCGAGCACGACGTCCACCATGTGTTCCAGCACGCGCGGGCCCGCGATGTTGCCGTCCTTGGTGACGTGACCGGTCATCACGACGGGGATGTTGCTCTGCTTGGCCCAGCCGATGAGGAGTTGAGCGCACTCGCGCACCTGAGCGACGCTGCCCGCCGCCGACTGGGCGTCAGGCGAGGTGAGCGTCTGTATCGAGTCCACGACGAGCAGCGCGGGGTGCTCGCTGGTGAGCAGCGCCCCGATGGTCGGAGCGTCGGTCTCGGGAGAGAACCGTACATCCGGGCTGTGGACCTCCAGGCGTTCGGCGCGCATGCGCACCTGAGCGCCGGACTCCTCGCCCGAGACGTAGAGAACCGGGCCCGATGCCTCCGCGATGGAACCGGCAGCCTGGAGAAGCAGCGTGGACTTGCCGATGCCGGGGTCGCCTGCCAGCAGCACGACGGAGCCCGCGACGATGCCGCCTCCGAGAAGGCGATCCACCTCGGTGAGGCCGGTCGAGATGCGCTCACCGTCCGAGCAGGGCTGCTCGATGAGGGGCGTTGGGGCAGCAGCCGAGCGAGGTGTGGCGAGGGTCGCGGCTGTTCGCTGCCCTGCAGGACGCTTGGGTTCCGTGAACTCGATGATCGTGCCCCAAGCGCCGCAGGCAGGGCAGCGGCCGTTCCACTTGGGGGACGAATGCCCGCAGTCCCGGCAGAGAAATGTGGTCCTGGTCCCGGCGTTCCGCATCGCGGCGCATCGTCCAACAACCCGCGATAGATGCGCAAGGGGCGGGTGTCACACCCGCCCCTTGCTCTTAGCGTTCTCTACTGCGACGTGCTACTCGGCTGCCGGAGCCGCTGCGGCCTCGGCGAGTTCGGGCGTTTCGTCGCTCTGGACGCTGATGGCGAGTTTCGGGTTCTCGGGGTCTTCGTTGTCGACGTCAACGACGACGGTCTGCCCGGGCCGGTAGTCGCCGCGTATGACGCCCTCGGAGAGGGTGTCCTCCATCTCGCGTTCGATGAGCCTGCGGAGCGGGCGTGCGCCGAACGTCGGGTCAAACCCTTTCTCGCCAAGCCATTCCTTGGCGGCCTGGGTCACTTCCAGGCTCAAGCCTTTCTCCAGCATCGGCTTGCGCACCTCGTTCAGCATCAGGTCAACGATGCTGACGATGTGCTCCTTGGTGAGCGCGTGGAAGACGATCTGACCGTCGATGCGGTTCAGGAACTCGGGGCGGAAGAAGCGCTTGACCTCGTCTTCCACCTTGGTCTTCATCTTCTCGTAGGCGTTCTCCTCCATCTTGGCCTGATTGACCATTGCAAATCCGAAGGAGGTGTCGCGCTTGATGAGGTCCGAGCCGATGTTGGACGTCATCACGATGATGGTGTTGCGGAAGTCCACCTTGCGCCCCTTCGCGTCCGCGAGGTGACCGTCGTCGAATATCTGCAGCAGCAGGTTGAAGACCTCCGGGTGCGCCTTCTCGATCTCGTCCAGCAGGATGCAGGTGTAGCTGCGACGGCGGACGGCGTCGGTCAACTGGCCTCCGTCCTCGTACCCGACGTAGCCGGGAGGCGAACCGACGAGACGCGCCACGGTGTGACGCTCCATGAATTCCGACATGTCGAGGCGCACCATCGCCTCTTCGGAGCCGAACATGAACTCCGCGAGCGCCTTGACCAGCTCCGTCTTGCCGACACCGGTCGGGCCGAGGAACAGGAAGCTGCCGATGGGGCGCTTGGGGTCCTTCAAGCCGGCGCGTGCGCGGCGGACGGCCTTGGCGATGGCGACGATGGCCTCGTCCTGGCCGACGATGCGCTGGTGGATGTTCTCCTCCATGTGGAGGAGGCGTTCGATCTCCTCGACCGCCATGTGGGTCACGGGGATGCCCGTCCACATGCTGACGACTTCCGCTATCTCCTCCTCGGTGACCCTGGCCTTCTCGTCTCCGGAGGTCTCACGCCACTCGCTCTGCAACTGCTGGAGGCTGTCGGCGAGCTTGACCTCCCGGTCGCGCAACTCGGCGGCGTACTCGTACTGCTGCTGGGAGATGGCTTCGTCCTTGTCGCGGCGGACGGTCTCCAGCATCTTCTGCGACTCCTTGACTGAGAGCGGCATGTTGCTCGTGCGGATGCGCACGCGGGAGCCGGCCTCGTCCATCAGGTCGATGGCCTTGTCGGGGAGGTAGCGGTCAGCGATGAAGCGCGAGGAGAGGCTGGCGGCGGCCCGAAGCGCCTCGTGGTCGATCTCGACGTTGTGAAACTCCTCGAACTTAGGCCGGATGCCATCGAGTATCTCTATGGTTTCCTCAACAGAGGGCTCTTCCACGTTAACGGGCTGGAACCTGCGCTCGAGAGCGGGGTCCCTCTCAACGTACTTACGGTAGTCGTCGAGCGTCGTTGCGCCGATGCACTGCAACTCTCCGCGTGCGAGCGAAGGTTTGAGGATGTTCGCGGCGTCCACGGCCCCTTCGGCTGCGCCCGCGCCCACCATCGTGTGCATCTCGTCTATGAAGAGGATGCAGTTGCCGGAGGACTTGATCTCCTCCACGACCTTCTTCAGGCGCTCCTCGAACTCGCCCCGGTACTTGGTGCCTGCGACGAGCGCGCCCATGTCCAGCGTGACCACGCGGCGGTTGCTCAGGTGCTCAGGCACGTCGCCGGTGGTTACCTTCTGGGCGAGGGCTTCCACGATGGCGGTCTTGCCGACACCTGGCGGGCCGACGAGCACGGGATTGTTCTTCCTGCGGCGGCTGAGGATCTGCACGACGCGCTCGATCTCCTGGGTACGCCCGACGACCCGGTCCAGCTTCCCTTCCTGCGCGTACTTGGTGAGGTCGATGCCGAGCTGGTCGAGCGTGGGCGTGCGGTTGCTGGAGCGGCTGTGCCCCTGGCTCTGGGAGACACTCTGGTTGAGGATGCGGGTCGTCTCGGCACGCACCTTGTCCAGTGAGACGCCGAGGCTTTCGAGCACGCCTGCGGCGACGCCCTCACCCTCACGCATGATGCCGATGAGCAGATGTTCGGTGCCGATGTAGTGGTGGGTGAGGCGGCGCGCCTCGTCCACGGCCAACTCAATCACTTTCTTGGCGCGCGGGGTGAGGCCGATGTCGCCGGGGGAGGGGCGCTCACCCCTGCCGATGATGAACTCGACCGCGGAGCGTACCTTGGAGAGTTCGACGTTCAGGCTGCTGAGGACGCGGGCGGCGACGCCGTCCGTTTCCCGAACGAGGCCAAGCAGGATGTGCTCGGTGCCGATGTAGTTATGGTTGAACCGCTGCGCTTCTTCCTGGGCGAGCGAAAGCACCCTGCGAGCACGTTCCGAGAATTTTTCGAATCTGCTGGCCATGACCGCCTCCGGTTCTATCTAATCACATCGCGGTCTATTGCGCGAGCCCACTGTCCCTGCCGAAGTCGAGGAACGAGTGATATTCGACCGGGTCGTGATGTTCAGTAGGCGTCTTCGTCTCCTCTACGCGGCGCAGACTAAGCCCGAGCCGATGACGTTCCGGATCGAGGCTTACTATCTGGAGCGTCATTGTATCACCGATATTAACGACTTCACGCGGATGACGGATGTGTGCTTCGGTCAGTTCCGAGATATGTATAAGCCCTTCGATCCCGTCCTCTACGCGCGCGAATGCGCCGAAATCGGCGAAATTCGTAATCGTTCCGGTCACCAGTTGCCCCACGTGCATGCGTTCCATGGCCGCTTGCCAGGGGGTGGGGGTGAGGCGGCGGAGACTGAGTGCGATGCGGCGGTTATCGCGGTCGATACGCAGCACCTGCACATCGACTTCCTGCCCTACCTCCAGTACGTCCGCAACGTTGCTCACCGGAGACCACGATATCTCAGAGATGTGAACGAGTCCGTCGGCGCCGCCGATATCCACGAACGCACCGAAATTGGAGATGCCGGATACGCGCCCGTGGCGAACATCGCCTTCCTGCAATGTGCTCAGCAGCTGGTCTTTCAGCCCTTCCCTCTGCTCGCGAAGCGCTCCGCGCTCCGTGAGGACCACGCGGTTGCGCTTCCGGTTCACCTCGACGATCTTGAGCGATACCTCTTCTCCCACACGCGCCGCAAGAGCGGCTTCCGGATCGGCGCCTGCCGCGATCGCGACCTGCGAGAGGGGGATGAAGCCTTGCAGGCCGTTCAGGTCTACGACCATCCCCCCGCGGTTGTGGCCGGTGACTTTCCCGGTTACGAAAGTGTCGTTGCGTTCCGCCTCTTCGAGCGTCAGCCACGCGCTGAGAGCGCGCACGCGGTCGATCGACAGTTGCGCCTGCCCCTCAGGGCCGGTGACGTCCATGACGTAGACATTGATGGTGTCGCCGATGCTGTAGTGGGCGGCCGGGTGCGGCGTCAGGGTCCGCATCTCACGGGCAGGAACCATGCCTTCCGATTTGTAGCCGATGGAGACGAGGATCCCGTCCTGGTCTATCTCCATGATCTGTCCGGGTACGATGTCTCCCCGGCGCAACTCCTGCGGCAGAGCCTCCTCCTGAAGGAGCTCCGCCATCGTTGGTTCGCCGGGGTCACCCGTGCTCATCTGCTCAGACACGGCCACTCCGAATCGGCATTTCGCCAGAGGTGCGATTCTACGGCCTGACGTCCAGGTTGCATACCCTAGAAGGCGGTGCATTAGACGCTCAGCGCGAAGCGACTGCCACATGGCGCCCAGCAGCGCGCCCGGGAGTCGTTGGGAAGGGGGACAAGCAAGCCCGGGCAACTGCCCGGGCGCTCATCTGTCTCATAGCCTGGCGGTGACCTATTTTCCCAGCAAGTTGCCCTGCCAGTATCGTCGGCGCTGGAGCGTTTCACTTCCGTGTTCGGGATGGGTACGGGTGGGTCCGCCCCGCTCAAACCACCAAGCCTCCTGAGTATAAGGGCGCTCCTGTACAGGAGTCAAACGGGTCTAACGCTCTCGGAACCATTCACGAACAGGGCGGTGCTACAATCGCTGCACTATGAAGAAGATCGGCGTGCTGGCCAGCGGCGGAGACGCTCCGGGCATGAACGCGGCAATCCGCGCTGTCACGCGCACCGCCTTGTTCCGCTCCACTGAAGTCTGGGGTTTCTGGGACGGATTCAACGGCCTCCTCGACCATCGGGTAGAAGAGCTTACTACCCGGCATGTCGCCGGGTCCCTGCGGCACGGCGGCAGCATCATAGGAGCAGGCCGCTGCGAGCCTTTCCTGGACCCGAACGTTCGCAGCAAGGCCGTGGAAGACCTGCGCGCGGGAGGTTTCGAAGGGCTAGTCGTCATCGGCGGCGAAGGCTCCATGCAGGGTGCATGGGAGTTACACAAGCTCGGCATGCCCGTCGTCTGCATCCCCGCGACCATAGACAATGACATGCCCGGCACGGAGATCACCATCGGAGCGGACACGGCGATCAACACGGCGATGGAGGCCATCGACCGGATCCAGGACACCGCCGCCGCGCACCGGCGGGCCATGATCGTCGAGGTGATGGGCAGGCACTGCGGATACATCGCCGTCATGGCCGGCCTCGCCACGGGCGCGGAGATGGTGCTCACCCCTGAACGCCCGATGGAGCTGGAAGAGGTCTTCGAGGAGATGCGGCAGGTCTGGCTGCGGGGGAAGCGCCACTTCATCATCGTTCTGGCGGAAGGGGCACGCTGGGGAGCGGCAGAGCTCGCGCAACTCATCAACGAATCGGACAAGCCTTACGACGCCCGCTACACGGTGCTCGGCTACATACAGCGAGGAGGCGTGCCGTCCCGGTTCGACCGCATCCTCGGAACGCGCATGGGCGTCAAAGCAGCCGACGCTCTCCTCGACGGCGTATCCGGAGGCCTCGTCTGCTGGCGGAACAACCGCAGCGAAGTGTTGCCGATAGACGAGTTGCCGCCGCGCGGCGATCCCTGGGACGAGATGTTGAGCAGGGTGCAGGCCATCTCCGCCACCTGACGCCCGTTGCCCCGCTTCTCCTGTTCCCGTATACTCTAGCGGTTGCCCGTTGCGGACGGGCGCTATGCAACGGTAAGAGGTACTCCCATGGAAGCGCGCGACGCAGTGGCACTGACTCCCAACGAGAAGATCGCGGAGTTCCAGCCGGGCGACACCGTGAAGGTGAACGTCTGGATCCGCGAAGGCGAGCGCCGGCGTCAACAGAGCTTCCAGGGCGTCGTCATCCGGAAGCGCGGCGGCGGCCCGGCCAGTTCCTTCACGGTGCGCCGCGTCGCGTCAGGCGTCGGGGTCGAACGCTCGTTCTTCTTCCATTCCCCGAACGTGGACAGCGTGGAACTGGTGCGCCGGGGCAAGGTGCGCCGCGCCAAGCTGTACTACCTGCGGGGCCTGTCCGGGAAAGCGGCGCGCATCAAGGAGCGCACCCAGGGCGGCGGCAAGCGCTAGCCCGCTGCGGCCTCAACCGCTCCTTCCCCCTCTTCTTCCGCTCCCTGTTCAACCTCGTAGAGGTCATCCGGCGCACGAAGGTGGTCCGTGTAGAGCACGCCATCCAGGTGGTCGCATTCGTGTTCGAGCGCTTGGGCGAGCAACTCCGTCGCGCCCTTGTAGCGTATGGGCTTACCGTCCAGCCCGACGCCTCGCGCCCACACCTTCTCGGCCCGGAGGATGCGGCCCTGCCAGCCGGGCAGGCTGAGGCAGCCCTCCGTCACCTCGCGCTCGCCCTCTTTGCGCGTAATCTCCAGGTTCAGGAGCACCGTCGGCTCCTCGTCCTCCGGCAGCTGGATGACGCAGATGCGCTTGAGCGACCCGATCTGGTTCGCGGCGAGCCCTACGCCGTTGTAGTGGTACATCGACTCGATCATGTCGTCCGCGAGTTTGCGCAGCGCAGGGTCGGCGAGATCGCGCACCTTGCGGGCGCGTTCGCGCAGGACAGGGTCCGGGATGTAGTGCATCTGCAGGACGGCCATACAACGATTATACGAGCGCTTCACACGATGTTCACGGGGTCGACGTCCACGCGCCATGCGGACGGGATGCTGAGTTTGTCCAGCAGCAGGCGCGGCTCCGGCGCGCGGATGAGCAGCTGCCAGCGCCACGCGTTCCGGATGCGCGGCGGGTAGGTGGGCGCGGGGCCGATGACGTCCACGCCGCCCATGTCCCACTCATGCACCGTTCGCCGCAGACGGCCGGCGAGCTGCTGGGCTTCGTTCTGTGCCGTGCGCCTGTCCGAGTGGCCGTCGTACAGCAGCCGAACGAGTCTGCTGAAGGGCGGGCTCCCCTGTGCACGGCGATGTTCCATCTCCGTGGAGTAGAACGCCGCATAGTCCTGCCCGGCGGCGGCCTGTATCGCGTAATGGCCCGGCAGGTAGGTCTGGACGACCGCGTACCCCGCCTGCGGCCCTCTCCCCGCGCGCCCCGCCACCTGCGTGAGCAGTTGGAAGGTGCGTTCCGGCGCCCGGAAGTCCGGCATGTGGATGCCGATGTCCGCGAGCACCACGCCCACGAGGTCGACCGATGGAACGTCCAGCCCCTTCGCAACCATCTGCGTACCGACGAGGACATCCGCTTCTCCCTCTGCGAACGAACGGAGCAGGCGCTCGTGCGCGCCTGTGGTGGACGCTGTATCGCTGTCCCAGCGCAGTACGCGGGCGTCCGGGGCGATGCGGCCCACCTCGTCGACCACCCGCTGGGTGCCCAACCCGAGATAGCGGATGTGGATGCCCCGGCACCGGGGGCACCGCCTCGGCTCCGCCCGCCCCCTGCCGCAATGGTGGCAGCGCAACTGCCCAGCACCTGCGCCGTCGAACGGACGATGGTAGGTGAGCGGCGTCGAGCACCGGCGGCAGCGCACGACGAACCCGCAACTGCGGCACGCGACGACGCTCGCAGCGCCGCGGCGGTTCAGGAAGAGCACCGCCTGCCGTCCCGCTGCGAGAGTGTCCTGCAACCGCTCCTGCAGCAGCCGGCTGAAGATGCTGCGGTTCCCTTCCCGCAGCTCCGTCCGCATGTCCACCACGTCGACCTCTGCGAGGGACGTGGGCGCACCTGAGCGTTCGATCCGAGCGGGCATCGAGAGTTTGCCGATGAGACCCCGGCCTGCGCGCCATGCGGTCACTACGTCCGGCGTTGCGCTGCCGAGCACGACAACGGCACCCGTGAGCGAGGCGAGTTGCTCCGCGGCTTCGCGGGCGTGGTAGTGGGGCTGGGCGTCGGACTGCTTGTACGTCCACTCGTGCTCCTCGTCGAGCACGATAAGCCCGAGGTCTTCCACCGGCGCGAACAGCGCGCTGCGCGGCCCGATGACGACGCTGCGCTCACCCCGGAAGATGCGCCACCACTCGTCCCGTTGCTGCGCGGGCGTCAGTCTGCTGTGCAGCACTCCGACCTGCTCCGGGAAACGCTCCCTGAACCGCTGGGTCATCTGCGGGGTCAGTGCGACTTCAGGCACGAGCGCGATAGCCCGCTGACCCTTCGCCAGGCAGTGAGCCATGGCCTGGAGGTACACCTCCGTCTTGCCGCTGCCGGTTGCCCCGTGCAGCAGCCAGGTGCGCGGCGCCGCAGAGGGGTCGTCCATCGTACGCTTGAGCGCGGTGAGCGCTCGCTGCTGGTCGGGGGTCGGCAGGAGCGGAGCAAGAGGAGCCATCTCCGGCGTGGAAGGCGCCGCCTGAAGCGTTGCCAACCCCATCTCGATGACCCTGGCAACTGCTGTCCTGCCGTAACGATGCCGGGCGTCCGCAGCGGCCAGCCCGGAAGGAGAGCCTGCGAGTTCCCGCAACAGTTCGGCGCGGCGCGGCGCCCGCGACTGCTCGTCAGCCAGTTCGCGGAGCGCAGAAGCGGAGGCTCCAGGGACGAGCCACGTCTTTCGGGGAGAGGACGGCTTGTGGTGGTGGGGTTCAGCCAGTTTCTCGGAGGCTGCACCTGCCTCGACCAGTGCGCGGATAGCGTTCCGCACCCACGGACCGAGAGCCGCCGTCAGCGATGCGGTCCGATGCGCCCCCGGGTTCGCACGGAGATATGCAAAGAGGCGCTGCGCCCCTTTCGGCAGTCGTTCTTCGATGCCGGGAGGCGGGTCGGCGACCGCTTGCACGTAGGTCTGGGCGCTGCCGCGCATGCCCGGCGGCAGCATGGGAGCGAACGCGTCGAACGCAGGCGCGCGGTAGTAGCCGGCGAGCCAACGCCCCAGTTCGATGCGTGCCGGTGTCAGGAGCGGCTGTTCCTCCACCAGCGAAGCGACGGGACGCGTGTAGTCCACGTTCGGCGTTTCGCGCAGGCCGGTGACGACACCGTTAAGCGTGCGAGGGCCGAACGGCACACGGACGAGGTGCCCGATCCGTAAACGCATCCGGGGAGGGACGGAGTAGGTGAACGTGTCGCCGGTCTTGCCAGTGCGCGCGTCTACCACCACTTCCGCGTAGCGGGGCTCGGTGGTCTCCCCATGCGGAGGAGCGTTCGATGCGGCGTCCGCCGTTGTGGTCACGTTCGATACCTCGGCACGAGTCCGGTGACTGCACGCAGCGTACCCGCTCGGCGCTGTATCGCGTAAGCGCCGGGTGACGCGCTACCTGCGCCGCCGTCGTGGGGTAGGGCGTCCGCCGCGGCGTGGTTGTGGTGCGGGAGGACCCTCTTCTCCGCCTGGCTGCGGCTCCTCCTCAACGGGAGATAGCGCGTCCTGCTGTGCCTGCTGCTCGCGAAACTGCGCGCGCCGGAAGCGGATGAGCACGCCCGCCATGCCCAACTGGATGGTCGCGAACATGAGCCAGGAGAGGATCCCGTTCCCGTACACGATGATGCTGAACGAGCCTTCCTGGATCGGATACTGCCAACTGGCGAGCAGGCCGTGCGCGAGCGTCAGCCCCACGATCCAGAGCGCCGTCCCCATCGCCGATTCGTCCGCCGCCTCCACCAGCCTGCGCGCGAGCCACACCATCAGCACCAGTTCGGCGACGGCGAGCAGGGCAGCAGCGAATGTGAACAGGCTGGCGTTCGAAGTGACCGCGTCCTCGACCTCAAAGATGGGGAAGCGGGCTGCCCTCGTGAAGACGAAGAACGAGATGAATGCGATGGCGATGGCGCCGCCGTGGGCGGCTATCGCCGTCGTGATGCCAAGCACGATGAGGAAGATGAGACCGTAGGCGATGATGAGCGCGAGTTGGGTGAGCTGTTCCGGTGCTCCGCCCGCCATCAGCCCCGTGGCCAGCAGGACGATGGCGCCCTGTCCGGCAGGGAGCCACGTAATCATGGAGAGCGGCAGCTTCTTCAGGAGTGCGTAGGTGGAGGCGCCAACCGTGCTCACCAGCAGGATGAAACTCAGCGGCGTGAGCGTGCCCAACACACCGGGCAGGTCGAGTGCGCGCCACGGCCACGCTACGAGAGACGACAGGAGCAGCAGGGCGTACGGGAAGCCGAGCGTGAGCAGCAGCTTGCGCCTGTCCGCCAGGCGCATCTCCGGCGCAGGCTGAGCCGTCATGGCGCGCTAGGAGCGGGAACGGCGGCGCCCGTCGCCGCGCCCTCCGCGGGACGGTCGCGGCGCCTCGCCGGTGGTGATGATGACGACGCGGCGGTCCGCCCCCTCGCCCTCGCTCTGGGTCTCAACGCCCTGATAGTCCGCGAGCGCGAAGTGGATCACTCTGCGGTCAGCAGGCGACATCGGGTCGAGCTCGACCGACCTGCCGCTGGAGATGGCCCGCTGGGCCATGCGCCGCGCCAGAGTAGCCAATTGCCGCGAGCGCCGCTCGCGGTACTGCTCGACGTCGAGCACGATACCCGTGGAGCGCCCTTCGCCTCTGCCGAGTGAGAGGTTGACGAGGAACTGGAATGCCCGCAGGGTCTCGCCGCGGTGGCCGATGAGCAGACCGGCGTCGCTGCCCTGGATGTCGATGATGGGCATCTCTTCGCCGCCGCCGGAGCTGCGTATGGTTGCCACAGCATCTACGTCCATCCAGTCGAGGAAGCGCTCCACGATGCCGAGCGCGACAGCGGCGGAACCATCTCCGCCGGTGATGCGCCGGACGCGCACCCTGGCATCCTCTGAACCGATGCCGAGGATGCCGCTGCGCCCCTGGCTAATGACGTCGATTTCGATTTCGTCGCGACCGACGCCGAGCTCCAGCATTGCGAGCTCGATTGCCTCCTCTACTGTCTTCGCTGACCGGACGAGGCTCTGGTCCTCCATCGCCTTCCTCCTTGTCCGGTATGGCGGCGCTCAGCGTGGGGCCGAGTTTCGGCGTTCCACTCCCGGCCTTCTCAGCCTGCGGGAAGAGGCCACCCCAACCGGTAACGAAATACTGCATCACGATGCCGATGAGCGTTGAGGCCACCCAGTAGATGACGAGTCCGATGGGGAAGAAGAGGCTGAACATCCCGAACATCACCGGGAACATGAACAGCATCATCCGCTGGGTGCTCTGCTGGGCCGGGTCCGCCGAGGCGACCTGGCTCATCTTCTGTTGAACGAACATGCTGAGGCCGGAGAGCGCTACGAGGGTGTAGCCGAGGATGCTGCCGACGCGCATCGGTTCCAGCGCGAGGTCCATCCCCAGGAAGTTGCGTTCCACCGGCACGGCGCTGTTCAGGAACGGGAGCCAGCTGTACAGCTTACCGGAGAGACCCGCGAGGTTCTCCGGCGTGAACGGCAGCACGCCGTTGATCGCCCAGAAGAGGCCGATGAAGATGGGCATCTGTATCACCAGCGGGCCGAGGCAGCCGACCGGGTTGACCCCCATCTCCTTGTAGAGCTTCATCACCTCCTGGCCGCGCAGCTGGGGATTGTTCTTGTACTTCTCGTTGATCTCCTTGACGCGTGGCTGCAATCCCTGGAGCTTCCGGGTCTGCCGCAGCTGCCGGACCACGAGCGGGTAGGTCAGCGCTCGAACGAGGATGGTGAACGCAATGATGGCCAGGCCCAGGTTGGAACCCAGCCAGACGTAGAGCACGAGCAGGCTGTTGGTCATCGGCTTGGTGATGACCTCGTTCCAGAGCAGTGACAACAGTTCCATGTGCTCAGCCGCCTACTTCACGTCGTTCAGGTTGCGTTCCCAGGCCAGTTGCTTCGTGTCCAGGTCTATCGCAGTGATGGTCTCGTCCAGTGAATGCAGGAACACGAGCCGCCCCTCCGCAGCGAGGGGGGCGCGCACGTCGTTCCCGACGCGGCGGTCCCACCGGCGGCTGCCGCTCTGCTTGTCCAGCACTACCATAATGCCGGAGTCCGACGCATACACCAGTTCGTCACCTGAGAGCACCGGGGAGGCGAGCACCGGCTCGCTTTCGTCGTTGCCCGGGTACGTCCAGACGACGCGCCCTGACTCGATGTTGTACGCGTATACGTTGCCGTCCATGTTGGGGGCGTACATGGTCGTCCCGTCCGTCACGGCGGCGCCCCAGAACCAGTTGTTCGCCTCGAACAGCTTCTCCGGTGCACCTGTGGCAAGATTCACCCGGTAGAACGCACGGTCGAACGCACCCAGGTACAGGTAGGCTCCCGTGATGACCGGGGGCGCGACAACCGCTCCGTCCAACTGCGCAGGCTGATCCCACACAGGGCGACAGTCTCCTATGGAGACGGCGTGCACCCGCTTGCTCTGGTCACCGAAATACGCAATGCCGTTCTGGACGACGGGCGTCGTCCACAGCTGTCCCACTGGTGTCTCGTTGCGGGCGGGGAAGCGGCACTGCTCGACGAGGCTCGAGGCTTCGAGCACGTAGAGTCTGCCTTCCCCAGCGTCCTCCGCCGCCGCTACGACCAGCGAACCGTTGTGCGGAACGACCGATCCGGCGATGCCTTTCGCGAGGTCGTTGCCATCGATCTCGAACGTGCGCGCGTCGCCGAAGCTGTCTGCGTCGAGCGAGAGCACGATGCCGTTGTACGTTCCAACGTAGACACGTCCATCCTCGACGACAGGGGCGCCGTACAGTGCAGGGAAGCCCTGCTCGCGGTCCGGCTGCGGGACCTGGTAAGGCGCGATCTGAGCGAGCCCGGCGTCCAGCGACAGCCTGATGAGGCGCCCTTCACGCGTGCCGACATACGTCGAATCGCCCTCAACCGCAACGCCTGACCAACTCTGCGTCGCCGCGTTCCTGCTCTGGGCGCACCCGGCCAGCAGGACAGCCAGAACGATGGCCATGAGCAGTATGAGCGCGGGAGAGAGCCCCGTGCGTCCAGGGTAGGCGCCGGTCTGGTTCAACCTATGCATCCTTCTGGGAGCATCCGCCGCCGGCGAACGCTCCGGTGTAGCCGGAGACGGTCTATGCGAGGCCGGTTCCGGCGTTCTCGTTCACCTTAGCGTGCCGCGGAGGCACGGGGTCGTAGCCGCTGCCACCCCACGGAGCGCAGCGGGCGAGCCGTCTGAGCGAGAGCCACAGGCCCTTCATCGTGCCATGCACGCCGATCGCTTCCTGGGCGTAATGGGAACACGTGGGCTCGTACCGGCAGGACGACGGCCAGTAGGGCGACAGCACACGCTGGTACGCGGAGATCAACCCTATCGCCACTCTACGCATCAGAACCCGCTTCCGCGCCCTGCCCGGCATCCTCTGGTGCGAGCAGGTGCAGCCTGCGCGCGAGTGACGCCGTCGCTCCCTGCAACGCATCGAACGACGCTTCCGCCGTGCTCTGCCGGGCGATGAGCAGCACGTCCCAGCCACCCTGAAAACGCAGGGCTCGGACGGCTTCCCGCAGCCTGCGGCGCACTCGGTTGCGGGTAACGGACAGCGGTGCGGAGCGCTTGCTGACAACGAAGCCGAAGCGGGCGTGGGGAAGAGAGTTCGGCATCGCCCGCATGACCAGCAGTGGATGCGCGCGCGAAGCGCCGTTCTCGCGCAAAGCCTGGAAATCGCGCTGGCGGCGAAGCCGCTGCGCGCGGTTGATACCCTGCCCCGTCATGGGGAGACGAATCTCGCAAGGTGGCCCTTAGACCGCGAGACGGTGGCGACCCTTCAGGCGTCGTGCGCTCAGCACCCTGCGGCCGCCCGGCGTGTGCATGCGCGCCATGAACCCGTGACGCCGTTGGCGGCGCCGCTTCTTCGGTTGCCATGTACGCTTGGGCACGTCTCTGCGCTCTCTGAGTTTGGGCTGAACGCCCGAACTGAGAGTATAGCCGGGCACCCTCCGAGTGTCAAAGATGGCAGGGGTATCCCCCTACGCTTATCATGCCTGCGCGGCGGGGATTCGAGAGTGGAGCGATCATGCTTCTCCGCCGGGCGCAGGGACACCCGCGCCTATTCCTACGAGGAGGCATCGCCATGACCACGGTAGACCCCGACGCCGATATCCTGCGAGCGGCGGAGCCGGACCCCGATACGCTCGAACAGCTGGTGCTGGACGACCCGTACCGAGCCTGGCTTGCGCGGGAGGGAGTGCAGGTCATCGAGGAGTACGCGTTCGAGGACCTTGCGAAAGTCGAACTCGGCCCGTGGGAGCGGAAGGGCGGCATGGGCGCGGCGCTCAACATCCCGTATCCCGTACTCATCAATGATGCCCAGCTCGTCGAGGTCAGGCCCGGCGGGTCGTCGGAGCCCGAGCACCACCTCTACGAAGAGATCGTCTATATCGTCAGCGGACGCGGCGCGACGAGCGTCTGGGTCGGCGACGGCCCGAAACGGACGTTCGAGTGGAAGCAGGGCAGCCTCTTCGCCATCCCGCTCAACGCCTGGTACCAGCTCTTCAACGGCAGCGGCACGGAGCCCGCGCGCTACCTCTCCGTCACCACCGCTCCGCCAACGATGCGCCTGTTCAAGGACGACGACTTCATCTTCAACAACGACTTCGTCTTCTCGAAGCGATTCAAAGGCGAGGACGACTTCTTCAGCGGCAACGGCACGCTGTACAAGGGACGCGTCTGGGATGCCAGCTTCATCCCGAACGTGCCGGACATGCCGCTCTACTCGTGGGTGGAGCGCGGCGCAGGCGGCATCAACGCGCTGTTCGAGATGGCCGGCAACGCGATGAAGGGCCACGTCTCCGAGTTCCCGGTCGGTACGTACAAGAAAGGGCACCGCCACGGACCGGGCGCGCACCTGCTCATCCTCAGCGGGGACGCGGGCTACTCGCTCCTCTGGCATGAGGAGGACATGTCCGACATGGTGAAGGCGGACTGGCAGTTCGGCTCGATGGTCGTGGTGCCGAGCGACGCCTGCTATCACCAGCATTTCAACACCGGCACGCGGCGGGCGCGCTACATGGCGCTCGGCTACGGCTCCGGCGGCACCGCGGCAGGACTGCACACGCCGTTCGCAGGCTCCGGCCTTGGCGACGTGAGCCAGAAGCAAGGCGGCATGCAGGTGGAGTACGAGGACGAGAACCCGCTGGTGCTCGACCTGTTCGAGGAGGAGTGCTTGAAGCGCGGCGCGAGGCCGGACATGCGGCGCTACTTCCCCGGCAGAACCGAGTTCAAGGTGCAGTTGCCGGAGTAAGCGCGACGGAAGCCGAATGACGGGACGCAGGACAGGCGGGCGAGCAGCCCGCCTGTCTTCTGGTCTGCTAAGCGGAGAGTTCCTCCAGCGGAGGCTCCGGCATCCCCTTGCTCCAGGTCGGGTCGCGGAGCTCGAGCCGGTTGCCGGTCGGGTCGAAGAAGTAGAGCTCGCGGCCGGTGAAGTGGCCCTGGGCCCGGTAGACGAGGCTGTCCACCTTCACGTTCTTCTCTCGGAAGAGCTTGCACGCCTGCTCCAGCACCTCGGGCGTGACGGTGAAGGAGTGGTGCACGCCCGGCGGCGAGCCGTTCACCGGCGTCTTCTGCTCGCAGAGCAGGATGTTGGTGTCGCCGGTGCTGAAGCACGACATCGTGTTGTTGCCGAGCCGCCCCTTGTGTTCGAGGCCCAACAGGCCGCCGTAGAACTCCTCCGACTCGTCCAGGTTGTTCACCGGGATCGACCAGTGGGTCATGCCTTGCACGCCTAGTCCTGCCATGGTTCTCCTCCTCTCGTCGTGTGCTGCATCCTACGCGCTTTCGGCGCGGTAGTCGCCGTGCGTGCCGCCGGTCTTCTCGACGAGGCGCACGCCCTCGATGGTCATGCCGCGGTCGACGGCCTTGCACATGTCGTAGATCGTGAGCGCGGCGACGGAGACGGCGGTGAGCGCCTCCATCTCCACGCCGGTCTTGGCCGTCGTGCGCGCCTGCGCCGTGATGCGGACGCGGCCCACGTCTGTGCCCGGCTCCGCCTCGAAGTCGACCGATACGTGGCTGAGCGGGACCTGGTGCGCGAGCGGGATGAGCTCCCACGTGTGCTTGGCAGCGTTGATGCCCGCGATGCGCGCCACGGTGAAGACGTCGCCCTTCTCCGCGCGTCCCTCCACGATGAGCGACAGCGTCTCAGGCAGCATCGCGACCGCCCCTGCCGCAATGGCGGTGCGGACGGAGTCCGGCTTGTTGCCCACGTCCACCATTCGGGCGTTGCCGTGGGGGTCGATGTGGGTGAGCCCCGCCGTCCCCTGCTGCCCCCCCTGGGGTACCCTCACCCCAGCCCTCTCCCCTTGTAGGGAGAGGGGGCCAGACACCCCCTGCTCCGCCTCCTCCCGGGCGCTTCCTCCGTTCGCGGCGACCTGCATCGCCTGGACGGCGAGGCGGTCGGCTTCCTCGTTCTGCGGGTGCCCTGCGTGACCGCGCACCCACCGGAAGTCGACGTTGCGCTTCGCGGCGGCGAGGTCCAGCTGCTCCCAGAGGTCACGGTTCACGTTGCGCTTCCAGCCCTTCGTCATCGTCTTGACGAGATACTCGCTGTCCGAGTGGACGACGGCGGTTGCGCCGGGCGGCGCGGCCTCCAATCCCTTGATGGCGGCGGTGATCTCCATGCGATTGTTCGTGGTGGAGCGTTCGCCGCCGGAGAGGCGGGTCGTCTCGCCCTCATGCTCGATGACGGCGGCCCAGCCGCCGGGGCCGGGGTTGCCCGAGCAGGAGCCGTCCGTGTAGATGTCGAACGTGGAGGGCATGAGGTCAGCCGCCTATCTGGAACATCTCGATCTTGCGCGTTTCGGTGGCCTGCAGCGAGGCGCGGAGCTCGGAGTAGCGGTCGGTGCGGGCGCGCCAGATGTTGGCGATGCGCTCGCGGAGTTCGTCATCGGACTCGCCGGAGCGGAGCCGCGACTTCAGGTCCGTGCCGCCGGTGGCGAAGAGGCACGTCACGACCTCGCCTTGGGGCGTGATGCGGACGCGGTTGCAGTCGCCGCAGAACGGCTGTGTGACCGACGAGATGAAGCCGACCTCGCCGTCGCCGTCGAGGAAGCGCCAGCGCTCGGCGACTTCGCCGCGGTAGTTCGGCGCGAGCGGCTCGATGGGGAAGACGGCGTTGACCTGCTCGACGAGCTCCGCCGACGGCACGACCTTGTCGCGCTGCCAGGCGTTGAGCGTGCCCACGTCCATGAACTCGATGAAGCGCACGATGTGGCCGGTGCCCTTGAAGCGGCGCACCATGTCCAGCACGGTGTGGTCGTTCACGCCGCGCTCGACGACGGCGTTGATCTTGATGGGGTCGAAGCCTGCACGCTCGGCGGCGGCGATGCCGGACAGCACCGCGTCCGGGCTGTAGCCCTTGCCGTTCATCACCCCGAATATGTCCGGATCGAGCGTGTCGAGGCTGACCGTGACGCGGCGCAGCCCGGCGCTCCGCAAGGCGTCGGCCTGCTCTGCGAGCAGGTAGCCGTTCGTGGTGAGCGTGAGGTCGTCAATGCCGTCGATGCCGGCCAGCATCGCCACGAGCTGATCGAGGCCCTGCCGCACGAGCGGTTCGCCGCCGGTGATGCGCACCTTGCTGACGCCGAGGTCGACGAACAGGCGGGTGAGGCGGGAGGTCTCCTCGTAGGAGAGGATGGCCTCGCGGGGGAGGAAGTGGTAGCGCTCGCCGTAGACCTCGGCGGGCATGCAGTAGGTGCAGCGGAAGTTGCAGCGGTCGGTGACGGAGATGCGTAGGTCGCGCACCGGCCTGCCGAGCGTGTCGGTAATCGGCGCGGTCATCGCGAGGCCCCTTCCGGCGCGCGTTCGCGGAGCAGATCGGCCATGCGGCGGGCGGCCTGCCCCCGGTGGCTGATGGCGTCCTTCTCGGCGGGGTCCAACTGGGCCATCGTCCTGCCGAAGCGCGGGACGAAGAAGATGGGGTCGTAGCCGAAGCCGTTGTCGCCTACTGGCGCGAAGGCTGCCTGCCCCTCGCAGGCGCCGTCGACGACCTCCTCGGAGCCGTCCGGCCTCGCGAGTACGAGCACGACGCGATAGCGGCAGGCGCGCTGCTCCTCCGACACGTCCGCCAGCTCGTCGAGGAGCAGCTGCGTGCGGTCCGCGTCGTCCAGGCCATCGCCGCCGTATCGCGCCGAACGCACGCCGGGGCGTCCGCCGAGCGCGTCGACCTCGATGCCGGAGTCGTCCGCGAGCGAGGGCAGACCGCTGGCGGCGCAGAAGGCCCGCGCCTTGAGGCGTGCGTTCTCCTCGAACGTCTCGCCGGTCTCCTCCACGTCGAGTTCGATGCCGGCGTCAGTGGGCGTGAGCAGCGTCACGTCCGCTTCGCCGAGGATCCGGCGGAACTCGGTGACCTTATGGGCGTTGTTCGTAGCGATGAGCAGGGTCTCTCGCGCCATGTCCGGATTCTACACCCCAGCCCCGAGACTCACAGGAATGGACAGGATGAGCAGAAGAAGGAGGCGGGCGTCAGTGGTTGCGTGACACCCGCCCATTGTCCGGTCGCAGCCTCGCTGCCTAGCCTGATTCAGCCCTGAGGAGCGCCCGCTTCGGGAGAACGCGATGGCTGTGTGGCCGACAGGCGGAGAGAGCGTGCGAGGCAGGATGCTGGCGGTGGCGGGAACCGGCGCAGTGACGGGCATGGTGCTGTGGGGCGTCGTAGGGGTGCGCTCGCTCGCGGGGCCGACGGCGGTGTTCGTCGTGGTGTTCCTGGGTCTTCTCGTGCTGTCGGCTGCCTGCGAGGCGTGCGAACGCTACCGGCGTCGCTACTCCTCTTCCCGCTGGCCGATGCGGCGCTCGGTGCCGCGCAGGAGGCGCACGATGTTGTCGCGGTGCATGCCGATGATGAGCGGGCCGATGATGAGCGCGAATACGAAGTGCGGGGTCGGGAGGTCGTACGCCACCATCGCCGCGACGAAGCCCGCGAATACCGCCGCAACTCCCAGGATCGAGCCCAGCGAAACGTAGCGCGTGAGCAGCACCACGGGGACAAACACGATGCCCGCGATGCCCGCCCACGGCAGCAGCGCGGACGCCGCTCCGACGCCGGTCGCGACGCCCCGTCCGCCCCGGAAGCCCGCGAATACGGGGAAGACGTGCCCCACCACCACTACTGTAGCCGTGGCCGCCTCCAGCCATGCATCGTCAGAGACGCTCGCGGCCACCAGCACGGGCAGGACCCCCTTCGCCACGTCCAGCACGAACACGACCGCCGCCGCCTTCTTCCCGGCGGCGCGCATCACGTTCGTCATGCCCGTCTTGCCGCTGCCGACCTCCCGGACGTCGCGCCGCATCACGAGGCGCACCAGCAGGAGCCCGGGCTGCACACTGCCGAGGAGGTAGGCGGCGGGGACGAGCAGCCACTCCATCCCTACTTCCTCCCTCGTGTTCCCGCGGAACGCGGGCCCCTGTTGCCCGCACGCCGCGCCCGCGCCGCAGCCTTCGAGCGGTTGTCGCCGATGACGTGCACGCCGCCCTTGCCCCGGAACTCGATCTTGAGCGGCACGCCGTCGAAGCCGAACTGCTCGCGGATCGTGTTGGCGAGGTATCGCTCGTAGGAGAAGTGGATGCGTGCGGTGTTGTTCACGAAGAAGACGAACGTGGGCGGACGCACGGACTCCTGTTTCACGCGGTAGAGCTTGAGCGAGCCCTTCGCCGCGCTCGTGGGCGGCAGGTGGCGGGAGACGGCGTCCATCACGGCGCGGTTCAGCAGCGGGCCGTCGACCCACTGCGTCCGCTTCGCGTGGAGGTCGAACGCCATGTGGAGCGCCTCCGGCACGCCGCCGCCGTCGATGGCGGACGTGAACGCGACCGGCACGTTGGGGAGAAAGCGCATGCGGGAGCGCACGAGCCGCGTGAAGCGCCGCTCCTCCCGCCGCGGGTCGTCGTGCTCGACGAGGTCCCACTTGTTGACGACGACGAGCAGCGACTTGAACGCGTCCGCTGCCTGTCCGGCGATGTGGAGGTCCTGGTCGGTCGTGGGGTTCGTTGCGTCGAGCACGAGCAGGGCGACATCACAGCGGTGGATAGCGGCTGCGGCGCGCAGGACGCTGAACTTCTCGATGCCGGGCTGCACCGCGCCGCGCCGCCGGATGCCGGCGGTGTCGATGAGGACGGCGGGCGCCCCCTCGAACTCGAACGGCGTGTCGAGCGCGTCGCGCGTCGTACCGGGTACGGGGCTCACGATGGAGCGTTCCTCCTGCAGGACGGCGTTCGTGAGCGCAGACTTGCCGACGTTCGGCCTGCCGATGATGGCGATGCGGGGCGTCTCCGGGTCAGGGGCATCCGCGGCGTCGTCCATCGGCACCTGCGCCATGAGGGCGTCCATGAGGTCGCCGAGGCCGCGCCGGTGCAGTGCGCTCACCGGGACGGGCTCGCCGAGGCTGAGCGCGTAGGCGTCGGCCGCCAGGGACTCCTGGCTGGGGTTATCGGCCTTGTTGACCGCGACGACGGTCGGCTTGTGCGCCTGCCGCAACCGCTGTGCGACGTACTCGTCGGCGTAGGCGGGGCCGGTGCGGGCGTCGGTGACGAAGATGACGGCGTCCGCGCCCGCGATGGCGGCGTCGACCTGGGCGGCGATGTGCGTCTCGATCTCGGTCTCGGGCTCCGGCAGCAGTCCGCCGGTGTCGGCGAGCAGGAAGTGCCGCCCCTCGAACTCGGCGGGCGCGATCATGCGGTCGCGCGTCGTGCCGGACTCCTCGGCCACGATAGCGGAGCGCCTCCCGAGCAGCGCGTTGAACAGGCTGGACTTGCCGACGTTCGGGCGTCCGACGATGGCAACGAGCGTCGTGGCGGGCGGGGCGCCCGCCGTTGGTGCGGCGGCGTTGGTCATGGTGTTACTCGCCGGATACGAGCAGGCGCAGGACGGCCTTCTGCGCGTGCAGGCGGTTCTCGGCCTGGGTGTAGGCGACAGACTGCGGGTGCTCCAGCATCCCCGGCTCCATCTCCTCTCCATAGTGCACGGGCATGGGATGCATGACGAGCGCGCCGGGGTTGGCGAGCCCGAGCAGGCGCTCGTTCACCTGGAAGCCCTGGAACGCGGCCCGGCGCTGCGCGGACTCGGCCTCCTGCCCCATGCTCGTCCAGACGTCGGTGTAGAGCACGTCCGCGCCGTCTGCGGCCTCGTCGGGGTCGGCGGTGAGCGTGAGCGCGCCGCCGTTCGAGCGGGCCCGCAGGCGTGCAGCGTCCGCGTCGGGGAAGGCGTAGCCGTCGGGCGAGGCGACGGCGAAGTTCGCGCCGAGCGCGAGCGCGCTGAGGCCGAGACTGAGCGCGCAGTTGTTGGCGTCGCCGATGTAGGTGACCTTCAGCCCCTCGACGCGGCCCTTACGCTGGCGGATCGTGAGCAGGTCGGCTGCCGCCTGGCAGGGGTGCTCGACGTCCGAGAGCGCGTTGACGACGGGCACGGAGGCGTTCGTGGCGAAGCGCTCCAGCGTGCTGTGGGCCATGACGCGCGCCACGATGACGGACGCCCACCGCTCGAGCACGCGGGCCACATCCTCGACCGGCTCGCGCTTGTCGAGTCCGACCTCGTCCGCACCGAGGTAGACGGCATGCCCGCCCAACTCGTAGGCGGCGATGTCGAACGAGACCTTGGTGCGGAGCGACGGCTTCTCGAAGAGCATCGCGACGGTCCGTCCCTGCAGCGGCTGGGGGCCGCCCTCCCGCTGCGACGCATAGGCGTTGCCGGTGTCGAGCAGCCAGGCGAGCTCGTCGTTGGTGACGTCGTCGATGGAGAGGAAGTCGGTGGCCACAGCGTTACTCCTGCCGAGGTCCGTTCAGGTCGGAGATCGTCTCGACGTAGGCGTCCCATGCCTCGTCGGCGAGCACCTTTGTCGCCTGCACCTCGACGGCAGGCGCGCCCCTGCGGACGGCGTCGTGGTAGAGGAGGCTCAGCTCGTACCAGCGGAAGTAGCTCCGCTCGCGCTCGGTTTCGGGGACTATCGCAGCCATGGCCTAAGCATACGCCTCAGAGGGCAGGAAGGGGCGCGGTTAGCGCCGCGTGTACGAGGATCAGCGGAACTGCCGGAGGAAGCGGACGTCGTTGGCGAGGAAGTGGCGGACGTCGTTGATGCCGTACTTGAGCATGGCGATCCGCTCCGGGCCCATGCCGAACGCGAAGCCGGTGTAGACGTCCGGGTCGTAGCCGGCGGCGCGCAGCACGTTCGGGTGCACCATGCCCGCGCCGAGGATCTCCAGCCAGTCGCCGCGCCACTCGATGGCCATGTCGACGCCGGGCTCGACGAACGGGAAGTAGTCGCAGCGGAAGCGGATGCGCGTCTCCGGGCCGAACATCTGGCGTGCGAACTGGAAGAGGGTGTGCTTGAGGTTGGCGAACGTGATGCCCTTGTCGACGGCGAGCCCCTCGATCTGGTGGAACTGCGACTCGTGCGTGGCGTCTGTCGCCTCGTAGCGGTAGCACTTGCCGGGGACGATGACGCGGATGGGCGGCTGGTGCGCCTCCATGATGCGCGCCTGCATCGGCGAGGTGTGCGTACGGAGGAGCGTCGTGAAGCCGCCGTCCGGGTCCCGGTTCGCGTCGAGCCAGAAGGTATCGAACATGTCGCGGGCAGGGTGGTCCTTCGGGATATTCAGCATCTCGAAGTTGTAGCGGTCCCACTCGACCTCCGGGCCCTCGGCGACCTGGAAGCCCATGCCGCGGAAGATGGCTTCGATCTCCCGCATCACGATGGTGGAGGGGTGGTAGCGACCGTTCGGGGCGGGCCTGCCGGGAAGTGTGACGTCTATGGCGTCCGCGCCGAGTCCCTCCGCGAGCGCGGCCTCGATCTCGGCGCGACGGTCGGCGAGCCGCTGTTCGAGGACGGTCTTCGCCTCGTTGGCGGCTGCGCCCGCGGCGCGGCGCTCATCCGGCGGGAGCTGGGCGACGCCCCGGAGCACCTGCGTCATCCTGCCGGAGCGGCCGAGGTACTCGACGCGCCACGCTTCGAGCGCATCAGCGGAGCCGGCGCGTTCAAGCGCATCGAGGGCCGCGTCGCGTATGGCAGCGGCGTCCTGGGGTGGGGCGTCAGTCATAGCACGCCAGTATACAGGCCTCGCTGCGTTACTCGTACCCCGCGCGGGTCCAGAGGGAATGCGGGCGTGGTATCGTCCGGCGTCGGAGGGCGTAGATGCGACTGTTCACGATCGGGTATTCGAGGCGGAGCCTGGACGAGGTCATCGGGATGCTGCGCGAGCACGAGGTTCCGGCGCTGGTCGACGTGCGGATGTGGGCGAGCAGCAGGTTCAAACCGGAGTTCTCGAAGAACCGCCTGGCGGCTTCGCTCGAAGATTCCGGCATCGCGTACGTCTACCTGAGGGCGCTGGGGAACGCGGGTAAGTTCTCGGGAGCGGGCAGGGTCGTCATCAACGATCCGGAGCAGGGCTTTCCGGCGCTCACCGGGTTGCTGGAGCGCCACGGGTCGGTTGCGATCATGTGCCTGGAGCGGGACGCGCGCGAGTGCCACCGGATGGACGTGGCGGTCGAGATGGCGCGGCGGCTGCCAGACCTCGAGGTGACACACCTGGGGATGCCGGAGCCGTCTGCGCAACTGCTCTAGCGAGACGCAGGAGAGCCCCCGCGAGGGATCGCGAGGGCTCTCCTCCCAACGGGGGTTGTGCCGTCCCCTGCCCGCCGGTTCACCCTCACCCTAGCCCTCTCCCCTCAAGGGAGAGGGGACCGAACAGGTTACGCTGCGGGAGCGGGGTCGGGCGCGGGGGCGTCGTCGGCGACGTGGAGCGTAAGGCGCTTCGCCTTGCTGCTCTCCGCCTTCGGGAGCCGGACGGTCACGACGCCATGTTCGTACGAGGACGCTGCGTGCTCGACGTCCACGCTCTCCGGCAGGCGGACGGAGCGGCGGAAGGAGCCGGTGCGGCGTTCCCGCAGGAGGTAGCCGCCCTCCTCGTGTTCGCCCTCCGATGCGGTTCTGCCTTCGATGGTGAGGACGCCGTCCTCGATCGTGACGTCGATGTCGGAGGGCGCGACGCCCGGCAGCGTGCCCTTCACGACGAAGTCGTCGCCGTCGCGCTCAACGTCGAGCGGGATCGCCCAGCCCCCGGCGTAGGGATAGTGGTACGGTACGCCGAAGTGGCGGTGCATGCGCTCGAACCGGCGCAGGTCTCGGAAGGGGGTCCAACGTTCGATAGTCATGAGTCTCCTCCTTGCTCTCGCGCGAGCCTCTTGCTTCATCCGGCTCGCCTGATTTGATATGAACTGTATCAAAGTTATATACGCGTGTCAATAGGTCTGCTACGATTCATATCAATATAGGGCAAGTGCATCAGCAGGAGTGCGTGCGCTTCAAGGCAGCTATTCGGCCCTGAGTATCAATAGGCGAAGGACGTGCGTGCATCATTGCGGGAGCGTCGCGGCGTAGGCCATAATGGACTTATCCACCCAGCGTGTCGCTGGGTCAATGAGGGAGCGCAAACCATCATGCTGAGATTCGCTGAAGAGATCGTCCTCCTGCTCCTGGATGATGAAGACGGGTCGTTCGCCCACGTGCCGAGGCTGGCGCTGAACTACGCCCTGGCAGGCGGCGTCCTGATGGACCTCGCGATGGAGAACCGCGTCGACACCGACGTCGAGAACCTCGCCCTGATCGATGGCACTCCGACGGGCGACAGCCTGCTCGATCCCACACTGGCCGATATCCAGACAGTGGAGGAGCGCAATCTCAGTTTCTGGGTGGAGCGCACGGCCCATAACGGCGACGCTATCCGGGAAGAGGCTCTCTCCCGCCTCGTAAGCGCAGGCATCCTCGAGGAACGGGACGAACGGTTCCTCTGGGTGTTCAAGGCCCGCCGCTACCCTTCCGTGCACGGTGAGGAAGAGCGCGAAGTGAAGCTGCGGATCATGGAAGTGCTCTTCAGCGACGATATCCCCGACCCCCGGGACGTGATGCTCATCTGCCTGGCAGAGGCGTGCGGGATCCTCGCGCGGCTGGTTACCCGGGAGGAGCTCGAGCGGGCATCGGCGCGCATCGAGCAGGTGCGGAAGCTGGACCTCATCGGCCAGGCGATGTCGCAGGCGATCACGGACATCGAGCTGTCGGTCATCGCGCTGGCGCAGCCGCACCTCTACTAGGCAACGGAGATAACACAGCGCTTCGCGACAGCGCCCGCCAAACCGGCGGGCGCTGTTCGTTCTACATCTTTCCCGCCGCGTTCCAGATACGTACGCCCATCACCGTGGCGACGATGATGACGAGCGTGTCCACGTATATCCAGAGCGAACCCGTGTTGGAGAGGCCGGACCTACCCCACGCGAGGTCGTTCAGGTACGCAGACCACTGGAAGCCGTAGCCGACGAAGAGGATGGCGGCGGCGTAGAAATGGACGTTCACGTCGAGGAAGCGCACCGTGTCGCCCGCGTTCTCACTGTCGGCGTCGAACCGTTGCTTGAACCAGTACGCGGCGGCCAACGAGATGACGACGGCAGGCGCCATCAGCCAGCTCAGGAGCTCCCAGTCCGGCTGCGGCACGTCGAACACCGACTTCACGGTAACGGCAAGCGCCACGAGCACGTTGTAGGCGGCGAGCAGTCTGATGAACAGCCGCATCGTCAGTGCTCCTTCGTGCGGCTTTCCCGCCACAGCCGCACGCCCGCGGCGGCGAGGACCACCGGCAGGACCATGTTGATGGAGCCCCAGACGAACAGGTCGTATTCGCCGCCCCTGAGCAGAGAAGGCCAGCTCCTGAAGAAGAGCAGCCCCACTCCGAGCAGCGCGTAGAAGAGCGCATTGACGGAGATGTGCTCCCGGGGTTCGTCATCCGTGCCGAGCCGTCGCTTGTCGGCGAGAACGCTGAACAGCGCGATGAGGATGGCTGCGGCCATGAACCAGTGCAGCACTTCCCAGACGGGGTATGCCTCGACGGGATAGGGCTGGTCCGCGCCCGGGTACTGCCACGAGACCGCGATGAAGTAGGCCGCGACCGCGAGGCCCGTCAGCACGAGGTACAGGGCAACCACACGCGTTCCCATGACGCTACATCTCCCGGTGACCGACACGCGCTCGGCTCGGCCCCGCTATCTCTGCATCGGCCAGCGCCCGTTCCACATCCGCACGCCGACCATGCCGGTGACGACGATGTACGCCGTGTCGATGTAGGCCCACATCGAACTGACGGGGACGTCACTGCCGGCCACAACGTCGCTGACGGTCAGATCGGCGAGTATCTGGACGTGGTCGCCCAACTCCGAGAACCACTGGAAGGCGAAGGCGATGAGCAGGGCAACGGCTGCGTAGAACGGTACGTTCACGTCAAGGAAACGCCGGACGTCCGGCTCGCCGTCTTCGGCTTCCAGCGCGCGCTTGCAACTGATGGCCCCACCCAGGGTGATGATGACGCCCGCTGCCATGAGCCAGTTGAGCACCGACCACTCGGGTTGCTCGATGTCGAAGAAGAACTTGACGGCCACGAGCAGGGCCACCAGCACGGTGTAAGCGGAGAGCAGTTTCAGCAGTATGGCCATGGTTGTATCTCCTCTGTGCAGGGGTATCGCTCGCTCCATTCACGCGGAGGCGCGCCACAGCTGCCGGCCGGCGGCGACCAGCACGAGCGGGAGGGCGACGTCTATGAAGTTCCAGATGAGCCAGTCTGCCCCGCCGGTGTCGCGCAGCAGGTGGGACCAGTTCCAGAAGAAGAGGATGCCCACGGCGAGCACGCCATAGAAAACGGTGTTCACAGATATGTGCTCAAGTACACCCGTATCGTCGCCTGCATCGTGACGTCGTTTGTGGACGAACGCGCCGACGAGGGCGATGACGATGGCGACCGCCATGAACCAGTCCAGCACTTCCCAGACGGGATAGGGCTCATCGCCGCCAGGATGGTAGAGCGGCACCGCGATGAAGTGCACCGCGACGGCGAGGCCAACGAGCATGACATAGAGGGAAAGGAGACGTGTGACGACAGGCATGAGCGACCTCCTTTGCGTCCGGCGCTGCGGAGGACACTCCGTGCGGCGCCGGACTGCCTGTGCACAGGATAAGCATCTCCGGCGAGGTGATTCCACAACTTCTGCATGGCTTTTTGTCGAGGTGCGCATGCTCGCCGTGCGCGCCGTGGCAGTGCATCAGCTCGAACAGCAGAGTTAATTGTCATCGTAAAGTAATCAAAATCTGCCATAAAGTCATCCTATTGTCATCGCATAACCGTTATAGTCCAATATGAGGAGAAAGTCGCATGGCGAACTCTGACCTAGGCGATCTCATGGGGCGCTACAACGAGTGCCTGGAGGAGATCGACAGATTGCGGACCCGGATACACGACGGGTGTGGTTCTCATCTGCAGGACCTCCTGCAATGGGTATCGTCATCAGGGACCAAGCTGAGCGACGTTCAGCTCCCCGACGATGATTGCCCCACTCTGATCCGGGAGTTGGCCGCCGCGGTCCGGCGGAAGCGAAACCTGGACGATCAGCTACGCACCAAGGGGCTCGACCGACTGATCATCTGGCTGTGAAGCAGGCGGCTGTAACCGCCGGGACGGATGTTTCGCACCGAGTTTCGCCCGGAGTAACCGAGGCACTGCCTGCGCCGTCCGCTCCTTTACGCGGTTGACGTACACGGTGTATGCTGAAGCGCCGGAATCGCCGAAACGGCGTTTCCCGACTTTGATGGCGCAGGAAGGAACACAATAGCTAAGGAATACCGCGTCAACGAGCGCATCCGGGTGCCGCAGGTCCGGGTAGTCGATGAGCGAGGCGAGCAGTTCGGCGTGATGGCGATAGCCGATGCTCTGGCCCTTGCGCGCGAACACGACCTCGACCTCGTAGAGGTGGCGCCCAACTCCGATCCGCCGGTCTGTCGGCTCCTGGACTACGGGAAGTTCCGCTACCTCCAGTCCACCAAAGAACGCGAGATGCGCAGGTCCCACAAGAACGTGGGGCTGCGCGAGGTGCGCTTCCGTCCCCGTATCGGGCGGCACGACATCGAGGCGAAGGAACGCCTCGTGTTGAAGTTGCTGGACGAAGGCAACAAGGTGAAGGTGTCGGTGATGCACCGGGGACGCGAGCTTGACCACCGTGACCTGTCCGTGGGTCTGCTGAAGCAGGTGCACGAGGCAGTGAAAGAAGGGGCCAAGTTGGAGCAGCCTCCCAAGCAGGAGGGGCGGTTCATCAGCATCGTGCTCGCGCCTAGCCGGGCGGCGGCAGGCCGCTCCCAGGCAGCGGCGGCAACGAAGGAGACCGAAGAAGATGCCGAAGATGAAAACGCATAAGGGCGCTGCACGGCGCTTCCGCGTGAGCGGATCGGGCAAGCTGCTGCGCATGAAGCGCCATTCCAGCCACCTGCGCCGGAAGAAGCCGCGCTCCATAACCCGCACCTACAGCGACACGGTTACCGCGAGCGCGAGCAGCCGCAAGAAGGTGATGAAGCTCGTTCCCGGGCTCAACAAGTAGGAGATCTGAACGATGGCACGCGTGAAGCGCGGGGTAACCGCGCACCGAAGACACAAGAAGGTGCTCCAGTTCACCAAGGGGCACCGGGGCACGAAGCACTCCCTCTACCGTCGTGCGCATGAGTCGATGCTGCACGCCCTCGCCTACTCCTACGCGCATCGCCGCGAACGGAAGGGCGACATGCGCAGGCTGTGGGTCGTGCGGATCGGGGCGGCTGCCCGCGAGCACGGTGTCTCTTATTCGCAGTTCATCCACGGGTTGAAGCTCGCGAACGTGGAGTTGGACCGCAAGGTGCTTGCCGACTTGGCCATGGCCGATCCCGACGCGTTCGGCCAGCTCGCGGAGCAGGCCAAGGCGCAACTCGCCGCCGCCTGACCCATCTTCCCTTCACTCACCGATTCACGAGAACAGGGCGCTCAAGTGAGCGCCCTGTCGTTCGAGTCCAAGTTGCCGGGCGGTGCCGCTATGCGCGGGTGATGCCCTGGGACGCAGCGTGGTCCAGGAGGCGGCGCATCGCGCCGATGTTGAGGGACGGCGACCACGCAGACGTGAGCCACAGGTTGGAAACCTGTTCGTATATCTCCGACAGGGGCAGCGCGTCTTCCGGTGCGGCGAGCAGTATCCGCACCACCGTCTCCAGCACGGGGTGCTGCGGTGAGAGATAGCCCTCCTGTCCCGCGCAAGCCCTGAAGAGCGAGTGCAACTCCTTGTAGCTGAGGTCGCTCGGGTTGCCTTTGGCCTTGGCCTTTGCTGCATCGCACAGCCGTGCTCCCAGCACGACGCCAACGGAGCGCCCCTGCCTCGTGATCAGCTCGGGGTCGAAGGTGTAGCTGGGGTTCTCGTCGTTCTCCTGGGAAGTGGCTTCAGCGGGAGCTTTCGTCGTCATGCATGTGCCTCTCAGTCGATGTGGTGTTTCGTGATGTCGAGCCGTTCGGCGAGGATGCCTGAGTGGTCGAGCCAGTCCAGCAGTTGCACGGGCGCGCGTTCGCCTGCGCGGCGCACCGGCATGTCCTCCGGGCAGATTGCGAGTCCCTGTGCGAGACCCATGGAGGTGAGCAGGTTGGAGCCCTGCCCGCCGGTGAGGCGCGCGTGCAGTCCGTCCGCGCGGGATTCGAGCGTCACGCGAGCGTACACGCGGCGCTCGTCCGTGTTCAAGAGGTCGTCGTCCATCGTGGCGCGCACCGTGGGGAGCGGCTCCGGTTCGCGTCCCATCATCTTCGCGAGCGCGGGCCTGCCCAGTTCCACGAGCGCCACGAGCGCGCTGACCGGATTGCCCGGCAGGCCGAGGTGGGGCACTTCGCGCCCGTCCGGTGCGCGCAGCAGCCCGAATGCGATGGGGCGGGCGGGACGCATCCGCACGGACCAGAAGTCGATGCTGCCCAGTTCCGCGAGCGCCTCCTTCACCATGTCGAACGCGCCCGCGCTCACGCCTGCGCTCGTGATGAGCAGGTCGGCTTCGAGCCCCTGCCGGATCTTCGAGCGGAGGTCGTCCATGTTGTCGCGGGCGATGCCGAGCAGCACGGGCTCCGCGCCCCAGCGCCGCAGCGCCGTCGCCGTCCCGTAGCTGTTGCTGTCGAACAGCCGTCCGGGTTCCAGGGCTTCGCCGGGCGTCTGCACCTCGTCTCCTGTCGCGAGCACCGCGACGCGCGGCCTCCGCACCACCGGGGCGTCGGCGAACCCGAACGAGGCGAGCAGTCCGATGGCGGGCGGGTCGAGGACCCGCCCTTTCTCCAGGATCAGCGCACCCCTCGCGGCGTCCTCGCCCGCCGGGCGCATGTGGTCGCCGACGTGCGCGGCGTGGCGGATGCCGATGTACTGCAGCGCGAGGCCGGTGGAGCGCCGCTCCACCTCGTCGGTGAACTCGTAGGGGACGATGGCGTCTGCGCCCCCCGGTGTTGGCGCGCCGGTCATGATGCGGACAGTCTCGCCCTCACGCACGGTCGCGGAGGGGAGTTGTCCCGCCTGCACCTGCCCCACGATCTCCAGCGTGACCGGCGACTCTGCCGACGCTCCGGCGACGTCCGCGGCGCGCACGGCGTAGCCGTCCATCGCGGAGTTGGTCAGCGCGGGGATGTCGAACGGCGAATGCACGTCCTCGGCGAGCGTGAGCCCGTCCGCTTCGAGGATCGGAACACGTTCGACCGGCAACTCGTGTACGAGGCGCAGTACGTGTTCCAGGGCATCCTCGACGCTGAGCATGTCGGCGGTCCGCGGGTGAGCGTGGGCATGCTCCTGATGCGTGTGCCCGCCGTGCCCGTGCCCATGGTCGTGGCCATGGTGCGGCGACTCGTGGCCGCCATGCCCGTGCTCGTGTCCGTGATGGTGGTCGTGCTCTGCCATTACGTTATGTCCTGAGCGATGCGCCCGTCTCGCGCTCCATGCGCTTGACGATGGCGGCTACGGCGTCGTTGACTTCGGCTGTTTCGAGCGTCTTGTTCGGGGACTGGAACTCCACTGTGAATGCGAGCGACTTCTTGCCCTCCGGCAGCGGCTCGCCCTCGAACAGGTCGAACAGCGTTGCGCGGACGACGAGCGGCCCGCTTTCGATGATCTCCTGCGCCTGCCGCGCGGGGACGGAGGCGTCCAGCACGAGCGCGAGGTCGCGCACGGCGCTGGGGTAGCGGGAGAATACCGCGAAAGAGGAGCGCATCTCGGGGACGTGCGGCGCGAGGCGCTGCAGGTCCAGTTCGATGAACGCGGCCTGCGCGGCGGGGATGTCGTACTGCGCGACGGCCTGCGGGCTCAGTTCGCCCACGACACCCGCCTGCTTGCCGTTCACCAGCACTGCGGCGGTGCGTCCGGGGTGCAGGAGAGGATCGGTCGTGCGCTCGAACGTGGCGCTCAGCCCCAGGCGCGCCAGCGCGCCCTCCACGACACCCTTCGCGTCGAAGAAGCCGAGCGGCTCCGTGTCCTGCTCCCACAGCACGCTGCCGCGCGGCCCTGCGAGGACGGCCATCGCCGTCTCGCGCTCGTCCGGCAGGTCGCCGTCGCGCGGGATGAAGACGCGCCCGACCTCGAACATCCCCACGCCGCCCTGCTGGCGCATCGCACTCGCGGCGCCGCGAAGCAGGGCCGGGCGCAGAGCGGTGCGGAGGTATGCCTGCTCCTGGCTCATGGGGTTCGCCGTGCCGAGCGGCGCAGCGCCATCCGGCAGCCCGGCGTCCTCACCGCTCACGAGCGTGTGGGAGATCGTCTCCTGAAGGCCGAACGAGACGAGCGCGTCCCGCATCTCCTCGCGCAGCTCGCGCTCCGGCTGCCGGATGGCCTCCGGCACGCGCCCGCCGAGCGGCTCGCCCTCGACGGCGTCATAACCGACGATGCGGGCCACCTCTTCGACGATGTCCTCCTCGATGCCGACGTCTGTGCGCCAGTAGGGCGGTACGACGGTCATTGTGCCGCCGGCGCCCGGCTCGACGGTGAAGCCCAGCGAAGCGAGCACGCCGGACACCTGCCCGGTGGGGAAGTCGACGCCCAGCACGCGGCGCAGGCTCTCGTGGGAGAACGGGATGCGGGGCGGGTCGCTCCTGCCGGGGAAGACGTCGTAGACGCCCTGCGCGGCCTCGCCGCCCGCCGTCTCCAGGATGAGGCGCGTCGCGCGGCGTACCGCCCGCACAGCCAGTTCAGGGTTCAGCCCCTTCTCGAAGCGGAGTGAGGCGTCCGTGCGCAGTTTCAGCGCGTTGGAGGTGCGCCGCGTGTTGATGGCATTGAACGTCGCTGACTCCAGCAGCACGTTCCGCGTGGCGTCCGTCATCTCGGAGTTCGCGCCGCCCATCACGCCGGCGAGTCCTATCGAACGCTCGGGGTCCGCGATCATCAGCATCGGCGGGCGCAGCTCGTGTTCCTGTCCGTCGAGGCTCGTGAAGCGTTCGCCGTCGGCGGCGGGGCGGACGATGACCTTCGCGTCGTACACCTGGTCGAGGTCGAAGGCGTGCAGCGGCTGGCCGTACTCCAGCATGACGTAGTTGGTCACGTCCACGACGTTGTTGATGGAGCGGTGGCCCGCGTCCTGCAGCCGCTGGCGCAGCCAGTCGGGGGACGGCCCGATCCGCACACTGCGCACCAGCGTGCAGGTGTAGCGCGAGCAGAGGGCAGGGTCGGCGATCTCGATGCCGATGCTGTCCGCTATCGCGCCGCCGTTCTCGTCGTACCCGGACGGAGGCTCGGTTACCTGTTCGCCGGTGATGGCCGCCGCTTCGTGGGCGATGCCGAGGACGGAGAGGCAGTCGCCGCGGTTCGGGGTGACCTCCACCTCCAGCGCGCCGGACGACGGGAGCACGTCAACGAGGGGAGTGCCGACCGAGCTGTCGTCCGGCAGCACGAGGATGCCCTCGTGCTCGTCGCTCAGCCCGAGTTCGCGCTCGGAGCAGACCATGCCCGCGGACTCGACGCCGCGTATCACCGCTGCTGTCAGCTCCATCGGCTCGCCCGTCTTGCCGCTCGTGAGCACCGCCCCCACCCGCGCGAACGCGATCTTCTGCCCTGCCGCGACGTTCGGCGCACCGCAGACGACGGTGGACGTCTCACCGCCCGTGTCCACGTCAGCCAGCCGCAGCCGGTCGGCATTCGGGTGCGGGCGCACGTCCAGAACACGGCCCACGACGACGTTGCCCCACCCGCCGCCGGGGCCGGGGTCGTACGTCGTCTCCAGTCCGGCCATGGTGAGGCGGTGGGCCAACTCAGCGGGAGGCATCCGCAGCGGGACGTACTCGGCAAGCCAGGAAAGCGGGACTCTCATGGTGGAAGGGCAGGCTCCGAAAGCAGTGCGTCAGGTAAGTATAACGGCAGGGCGGGCAATCGGCAGGGGATATAATGAGAGTGTGTCATGCGGAAGGCATGGGCACATGGGGAGGAGGGTGCCGCATGATAGGTCGGCTTTCGATTGTCCGCATTTCCCTGGGAGTGTTGCTCATCGCGCTGCTGGCCTTGGTGGCTGGGTGCAGCGGGGACGAGGAACCGCTCACAGAAGAGCCTGCCGCATCGCCCGTGGCGACGGCCCCTGACGAGCCCGCCGCACCCGCAGCGTCCGATGCTGCGGCACAAGGCGCCGAGGCTGAGCCCACTCCCATGATGCCGGACTTCAATGCATCCGGAAGCACAGGCGGGGCGGTCGGAGACAGCGCGCCGGAGTTCTCCGGCATCGACCAGTGGCTCAACAGCGACCCGCTCACGATGGAGGGCCTGCGCGGGGACGTCGTTCTCATCGACTTCTGGACGTACACATGCGTCAACTGCATCCGCACGATGCCCTACCTGCGGGAGTGGAACGAGAAGTACGCAGACCGTGGTCTCACGATGGTGGGTGTGCATACGCCTGAATTCGACTTCGAGAAGATCACGGAGAACGTCGTTGCGGCGAATGAGGAGCTGGGCGTCGTCTGGCCCGTCGCACAGGACAACGACTTCCGCACCTGGCGTTCCTACAACAACCGCTTCTGGCCCGCGAAGTACCTGATAGACGCGAACGGCGTCGTGCGCTACACGCACTTCGGCGAGGGCGCGTACGACGAGACGGAGCACCACATCCGCGCCCTGCTGGAAGAGGCGGGCAACGACGTGTCGGACATCGCCGTCAATCCGGACGCGGGCCCGGCATACGACGTGCGGGCGCGTGGCACTACCCGCGAGGCCAACGACTCCCAAACGCGCGAGATCTACGGCGGTTGGCAGCGGAACGCGTCGACCAACGGGCTGTACATCGCACACCCGCAGTACTATGACGGGCAGGGGATCGCGCAGTTCTACCGTGATCCCGGCAACCACCTGAACCAGTTCATGTACCTGCACGGCTCGTGGCGCTCCGACCTCGAGGCGATAACCCACGCCAGAGAGACCGAGAACTACCAGGACTACATCGCGCTCCGCTTCTTCGCCCGATCGGTCAACATCGTCGTCGACCTCGAGGACGGCGTGGAGCCGTTCGAAGTCGAGGTCACGATTGCCGACAGCCCGGCGGAGGGAGCCGACCCGTCCACGCCGCTGGACTACCGGCCGCTCAACGAGGATGAGGCAGGCGATCACATCGTCATAGAGGGTGGACGCAGCTACTTCGTGGTGGATGAGCCGGACCTGTACAACGTCATCTCGTTGCCGGAGTTCGGGGACGCCGAGCTGAAGTTCTCGTCGAACTCCCGGCACTTCGCGCTCTTTGCGCTCACGTTCGGCTCGTATGATGAGGTCTACTAGGGCACTCCATGCGGAACCTGCGCGTGCATATGACCATCCTGGGCGTGCTCGCTGCAGCGTGCCTCGGCGTGGCGTGCTCTTCGGAGTCCGGTTCCACCGCCACTCCAATCCCCACGTTGGCCCCGACAGCGACGTCGACACCCGTGCTCACGCCCACGCCGGGGCTGCCCGCATTCGAGGCGTCCGGAAACACCGGAGGGCTGGTCGGCGATAGCGCATCGGAGTTCACGGGTATCGAACAGTGGCTGAACAGCGACCCGCTCACGATGGAAGAGTTGCGCGGGAAGGTAGTGCTGATCGACTTCTGGACGTACATATGAATCAACTGCAGACGTACCGTGCCGTACTTGAAGGACTGGAACGAGAAATACGCCGGAGACGGATTCACGATCGTGGGCGTGCACACGCCGGAGTTCGACGTCGATAAGGTCACCGCGAACGTGATCGAGGCAGCGGCCCAGCTGGGCGTGGTCTGGCCCATCGCGCAGGACAACGATTACCGCACGTGGCGCTCCTACAACAACCGGTTCTGGCCTGCGAAGTACCTGGTCGACGCGAACGGTGTCATCCGCTTCACCCACTTCGGCGAGGGCAGATACGAGCAGACCGAGCACCACATCCGCGCGCTGATGGCGGAGGCGGGTTACGAGGTGCCGGATGTTCCCATCGGCAGGCAGGAGTCCTAGGACGATGCGACGCCTGACCCGCACTGCCGCCGTCCTCGGGGCGGTCATTGCCGCCCTGCTCGTTGCCGCGTGCTCTCCCGAGCCGACGCCAACCCCAACGGCCACGCCCACGCCCGAGATGCAGGAATGGAAGTCGATCCTCGGCACGACGATCCTGCGCACGGGAACGCAGCGCGTGGCATTCCTGCTTGCGACGAGTGCCGATTTCGTCCGCGTGCCCGAGGCGACCGTCACGACGACGTTCCTGGATGGTGACGCTGGCGGCGAGACTGCGACGGCGCAGTTCCACGAATGGCCGTTCGGCACGCGCGGCTCTTACGTGACGCAACTGACGTTCCCGCGGGCGGGTACCTGGCGGCTGGACATAGAGGGAGAGGGCGGCGAGGCGGTGCTCGACGTCCAGGTGGATGAGGAGTCCATCGTACGGGACATCGGGCAGATCGGTCTGTTCAGCGATACGAAGACGCTGGACGGCGCGGAAGGAGACATCAGCCGGATCACGTCCCATTACCGGCCGGACCCCGCCCTGTACGAGATAAGCATCGCGGAGTCGCTGTTCAGCGGCAGGCCGACGGTGGTGGTGTTCGCGTCGCCCGCGTTCTGCACGACGGCAACGTGCGGCCCTCAGGTGGAGACCGTCACCGAGCTGCGCGAGGCGTACCCGGACGTCGCGGACTACATCCACGTCGAGGTATACGACAACCCGCACGAGATACAGGGCGACCTCACGAAGGGCATCCTCTCACCGGTGCTGGCCGAATGGGGCATAGACCAGGTCGAGCACTACCGCAACGAGTCGTGGACGTTCGTCCTCGGCGCTGACGCGCGCATCGCCGAGCGTTTCGAGGGCTACGCTACTTTCGAGGAGTTGGAAGAAGCGCTGCAGGCCGTGCTGGCGAGTTGACCGGTGACAGGTCCCGCGACCGGCGTGCGTCTATCGGCAGCCTAGGAGTTGAGGTTCTCGAAGGCTTTGGTGAACCGGCCGGCGTGAGAACGCTCGGCGCGAGCGAGGGTCTCAAACCACTCGGCGAGCTCGTCGAAGCCCTCGTCACGCGCGGTACGGGCGAAACCGGGGTACATCTCGGTGTAATCGTAGGTCTCGCCTGCGATGGCGGACTTGAGGTTGTCCTCGGTATTGCCGAGGGGCTCGCCGGTCGCAGGGTCGCCGGTCTCTTTCAGGAAGTCGAGGTGCCCGAAGGCGTGGCCGGTCTCGGCCTCGGAGATGTCCCGGAAGAGCCCGCCGATCTCGGGGTAGCCCTCGATGTCGGCACGGCGTGCGAAGTAGAGGTATCGCCGGTTGGCTTCGGATTCCCGGGCGAACGCCGCCTTCAGGTTCGCCTCACTCTGTGTGCCTTGCAATCCTGCCATTCGATATCTCCTCGGCGTTCGGGTGAGCCGCTGCAGGCGACCGCCTTCAATCGCCATAGGACTGGGGCTGTCGACTATAGGGGGGGCTCCCGCACGGGTCAACCCTGCATGTCTTAAGGTGTCATCATCGGTTTGCGGGCGTTCGGGCGTGAGGCATATCCTGTCCCTGAAGGGCGTGGCCGAGGTTCTTGAGCGCTCCTGCGCGCTCCGGAGGGCCTGATTCCCACATCAAGGACAGAGGTGGATTGCCGTGAGCGTGTTGATGGAGCGTGACCCCGAGATCGCGGAGGCCATCCGGAAGGAGTCGGACCGGCAGCGCCGGAACATCGTGCTCATCGCGTCGGAGAACTACGCGAGCCGCGCGGTGCTGGAGGCACAGGGCTCTCCCTTGACGAACAAGTATGCGGAGGGCTACCCCGGACGCCGTTACTACGGCTCCTGCGAGTTCGTCGACATCGCCGAGCAGCTGGCCATCGACCGCGCGAAGGAGCTGTTCGGGGCGGAGCACGTGAACGTACAGCCTCACGCCGGAGCGACCGCCAACATGGAGGCGTACGCCGCGCTCTGCGACGTCGGCGACACCATCATGGGCCTGCAGTTGGACCAGGGTGGGCACCTCACGCACGGCAGCCCTGTTAACTTCTCGGCCAAGCTGTACAACTTCGTTGCCTACGGTCTCGACCCCGAGACGGAGCAACTGGACTACGACGCCATCGCCGCGCAGGCGCGAGAGGTCAGGCCGAAGGTCATCGTGGCGGGATACACGGCGTATCCCCGGATGATAGATTTCGCGCGGTTCGCGGAGATAGCGGAAGAAGTGGGCGCCGTGCTCATGGTGGACATGGCGCACATAGCCGGGCTGGTGGCTGCGGGCGCACACCCGTCGCCGCTGCCCCACGCGTCCGTCGTGACCAGCACAACGCACAAGTCGCTGCGAGGACCGCGGGGCGCGTTCATCCTCTGCACGGAAGAGCACCGGCGGAACATCGACCGTGCGGTGTTCCCGTACGCGCAAGGGGGGCCGCTCATGCATGCCATCGCCGCGAAGGCGGTCTGCTTCGGCGAGGCGCTCCAGCCCGAGTTCGCGACGTACGGGCACCGGATCGTCGAGAACGCCCGGGCCATGGCCGCGGCGCTCGAGGGCGAGGGGCTGCGCATCGTTTCCGGCGGCACCGATAACCATCTGATGCTCGTGGACCTGCGGCCTCTCGGCTGGACGGGGCAGGAGGCCGAGGAGGCACTCGGCAGTGTGCGCATCACGGTGAACAAGAACGCAATCCCGAACGACCCCCAGCCGCCGCGCGTCACGAGCGGCCTGCGGCTCGGCACACCGGCTGTGACGGCTCGCGGCTTCGGCGTGGAGGAGTGCCAGAAGGTTGCGCAGCTGCTCGTCCGGACGCTGAACAGCAAGGGCGACGACGCAGCGCTCAGCACCATCGCCGAGGAGGTTGGCCAGTTGACCGCAGGCTTCCCCGTACCGGGGCTCGACGACTAGGCGCGGTTGCCGTTCTCACAGGCGCGCGTGCTATAATCGCCAGACGTGCGCGGAACAACCGCGCCGTTTCGGCTGAGATAACGGAAGACGTCAGCGAACAGAGGGAGTGGGGAGTGCGTCAGTACGAGTTGATGCTGTTGGTTCATCCCGATGCCGACGAAGAGCGGCTGGGGGCGGTCGTCGAGCGCGTTCGTCGCGTGGCGTCCGACCACGGCGGCGGAGTCGTGAGCGAGGACAACTGGGGCAGGCGCAAACTGGCGTACAAGATAGGCCGGTTCACCGAGGCCAACTACCACATGGCGAATATCGAGATGGAAGGCACCGGAACGACCGTGCTGGAGAACTCGCTCAAACTCACGGACGACGTTATCCGGCATCTCCTCATTCGCAAGGACGAGGAGTAGAGAGGGAATCGCGCGTGGTCGGCCTCAACAAGATCATGGTGATCGGGAACGTGGGAACGGACCCGGAGATGCGCTACACGCCCTCCGGCGCTCCGGTGACCTCCTTCCGCATCGCCGCGAGCCGCTCCTACAATACGCGCGAAGGCGAGCGGCGCCAGGAGACTGAGTGGTTCACCGTGGTCGCGTGGAACGCCCTCGCGGAGCAGGTGAACCAGTACCTTTCCAAGGGACGCAGGGCCTACGTCGACGGCCGCCTTCGCAGCCACTCCTTCCAGGGCAACGACGGGCAGATGCGGTTCCGGAACGAGATCATCGCCGACCGGGTGCTGTTCCTGGACAGGCCCGGCGCAGGCGACGAAGGCGGCGAATACGGCGGAGGTTCCTACGGGCAGAGCACCGGCGGCGGGTACGACACCGGCCCTGAGGTGCTCTCGCCGGACGACCTCCCGTTCTGAGCACAGAGGAGAGCAGGTAGATGCAGAACATACGACGGCGGCGTCCCGGAGGGCGCCGGTACTTCCCCAGGCGGAAGGTCTGCTACTTTAGCGCAGAGAAGAAGACGCCGGACTACAAGGACGTTCCCGTCCTGCGCCGGTTCATCTCCGAGTGGGGGAAGATCGACTCCAGCAGACGCACGGGCACGCGAGCGCGCCACCAGCGCAAGCTCGCCGTTGCCATCAAGCGCGCGCGCTTCCTCGCGCTCCTGCCGTACACCGGTGGGCACAGCCTCATCGAATTGACGCGCCCCGACCGCGGCGGACGCCGGTTCGGCCAGCGGGACGGCGGCTTCAGTCGTGGCCCGCGCCCCGAAGCGGCTGCTACTCCCGCTGAAGGAGAGGCAGCAGAAGCCAGCGCTCCCGTCGCTGAAGGCGCACCCGCTGCCGAAGAAGGGACTGCAGAGAGCGACGCCCCCGTGGCTGAGGCGGCGCCTGTCGCCGAGGCCGAGGCCGCGTCTCCCGCAGAGGACACGGCTGCCACGGAGGACGCCTCTCCTGCAGAGGATGCCGCCGAATCCCCTGCGCCCGCCGCTGATGCGGCAGACTCCGAAGAGTAGTACACGCCTGCATGCGACAACGCCGACGCGCGGAACGCCAGCATTCGGGGCGCTCAGCGTCTCCGCAGATCGCTGGCCGCCGCCTGAACGAACGCCAGCGCCAGCGCATCCTCTACGTAGCCATCGCAGTTGTGCTCGTGGGGCTCGTCGCGATGCTCGCGGTGGGCTGGTATCTCAACTCGTATCGCATCCCCCGCAAGGTCGTGGCGGAGATCGATGGCGTGCAGTACCAATTGCGGGAGGCGCTCCCCTACGCGCTTCTGGACGCGGGTGTGACCGGCTCGTTCGTGCCGGACCAGGGTCTGAACAACCTGCTCGGCGACGGCATCATCGAGCGCAACATCGGTGAGATAGGCGGCGACATCGATCCGGGCGCGGTGGATGAGGAGATCGTGAGGCAGTATGAACCGCTCCCAGAGGATGAAGAAGCCGATCCCCCCACGAGCCTGAGCGAAGACGGGAGAGACTCCTTCGAGCAGTTCCTCGATTTCGTGCGGGTCAGCGAAGACGACTACCGCGTATGGCTCACGGGCCAGCTGCGGCGTCAGTCGGCACTCGAGTATTTCTCTGCCGAAGCACCCGAGAGCACCGAGCAGATACACGTGGAGTGGATCGTGACGCAGAGCGTGACGGTTGCGCGGGACGCGGTCGCGCGTCTCGAAGAGGGCGAAGAGTTCGCCGACGTCGCCGGAGAGTTGAACGAGGACTTCCTCTTCTCGGACGCTGAAGGCGTCGTCGGCTGGGTGCCGGAGGGGGTACTGCAGGCCGACGTGAACGGCGTGCTGTTCGCGGAAGGCATCGAACAGGACGAAGTGCAGGGACCGCACACGACGGCATTCGGTACTATCGTATTCCGGGTAACCGACGGCCCGTCCGATGAACCCCTGACCGGCGTCATGCGGGAGCTGTGGGCGCAGAACGATTTCCAGGAATGGGTAGACGGCAAGAGCATCGGACTGCAGTACTACTTCACTGCGGACGACGCTCGATGGCTGGTGGAGCAACTAGAGAGTCTCCAATGAGCACGCATGAGGCAGTCGGCGTGGCACTCCTTGGCGCGGGTACCGTCGGGACCGGTGTGGCGCAGACGCTCTCTGGCAAGGCCGACGAATTGACGCGCTACGCGGGGCGTCCATTGCGGCTTGCCGGCGTGTTGGTACGCGATACCGCGCGGCAAAGACCCGGATTGCCGCAGGGCGTAAGCCTCACCGATGACCCCGCGATGCTGACCGGCGCCGACAACGTGGATATCGTTGTCGAGGTGATGGGCGGCGAGCAGCCTGCCCTGGGCTGTATCGAAGCCGCGCTGCGCTCCGGCAAGCACGTCGTGACCGCCAACAAGCAGGTGATGGCCTCGCATGGGCCGGAGCTGCTGGCGCTCGCCGCGGAGCACGGCGTTACGCTGGCGTTCGAGGCAAGTGTCGGTGGGGGCATCCCTATCATCGGGCCGCTGGTCCGTGATCTCGCAGGGAACCGCGTCACGGCGGTCAACGCCGTCATCAACGGCACGACGAACTACATGCTCACCCGCATGGCGCAGCAGGGCGCATCGTACGACGACGCACTCGCCGAGGCGCAGCGCAACGGCTACGCCGAACCAGACCCGTCCGACGACGTCGACGGCAGGGACGCTGCGTACAAGCTCGCCATCCTCAGCACGCTGGCGTTCCGGTGCACGGTGCGCGAGCAGGACGTCTACCGCGAAGGCATACGCGAGCTGGACGCGGCGGACTTCGAGTACGCGCATGAGCTGGGCTACGTCATCAAACTGCTGGCCGCCAGCAGGCTGCAGGACGGCGCCGTCCAGGCGCGGGTACACCCGGCGTTCCTCCACGAACGGCATCCGCTGGCGAAGGTGGACGGCGTGTACAACGCGGTCGAACTCGAGGGAGACCTGGTCGGCTGGGCGATGTTCCAGGGGCCGGGCGCAGGCGCTGCTCCCACGACCTCTGCCGTTATCGGCGACGTGCTCTCCATCGTCAGGGCTTCGACGTCCGGGGGAGCGGTCCTCGCATACCCGGACGTGCGGGAGCGCCTCTCGATGCTGCCGGTGGCGGAGCTGGAAACGAAGTACTATCTTCGATTGCGGGCGTACGACAAACCTGGAGTGATGGCCCAGATTACGGGCGTCCTCGGAGAGATGGGCGTCAGCCTCGCCTCGATCATCCAGAAAGAGGTGCCGGAAGACGCCGGCACGCCCGCTGAGGTCGTCATCATCACCCACAAGGCGCGGGAGTCGGCAGTGCAGGAGGCGGCGCGTAAACTGGAGGCGCTGCCGGTGGTCTACGGTGAGCCGAAACTCGTACGCATCGAAGACGGCTCCGCGTAGGTCTCGGAGCACGGAGGAAGCGTGAGCGAAGGAGTTTTGAAGCGCTATGCGAGCCGCCTGCCGCTGACGGCAGCGACTCCGGCGTTGACCATCGGCGAGGGCAGCACGCCGCTCGTGCGGTCGCACAGCCTGGAACGGGAGTTCGGGGTCGGCGCGCTCTACTTCAAACTGGAGGGCTGCAATCCCACCGGGTCGTTCAAGGACCGGGGGATGGTCGTCGCCGTGGCGAAGGCGATGGAGGAGGGGATGACGCGCCTGCTGTGCGCGTCCACCGGCAACACCAGCGCGTCTGCGTCTGCGTTCGGGGCCGCGTCGGGACTGGAGACGGTCGTCCTCGTGCCGGAGGGCAGCGTCGCGCCGGGCAAGATGAGCCAGGCGGTCGCCTACGGCGCACGCATCGTGACGATCCAGGGCAACTTCGACGACGCCCTCCGTATCGCGCGCGAGCTGGCCGCGTACGAGGAGCGTTTCGCGCTGGTCAACTCCGTGAACCCCAACCGCCTGGAAGGGCAGAAGACGGCGGCGTTCGAGATCGTCGACGACCTCGGCGACGCTCCGGACTACCTGTTCATCCCCGTGGGGAACGCGGGCAACATCACTGCCTACTGGCGGGGGTTCGTGGAGTATCACCAGGCAGGTATGGCGACCCGGCGCCCCCGGATGATGGGGATGGAGGCCGCCGGAGCCGCTCCCATCGTTCAGGGCGCACCTGTCCTCAAACCGGAGACGGTCGCCTCTGCGATACGCATCGGTAACCCCGCGAACTGGGCGGGGGCCGTCGCTGCACGCGACGAGTCTGGCGGAACGATAGACGCCGTCACCGATAGTGAGATACTCGAGGCCTACGGGCTGCTCCCGAGCATGGAGGGTATCTTCTGCGAGCCTGCTTCCGCTGCAGGTGTCGCGGGACTCATCAAGCAGGCGCGTGCAGGTGCGGACTTCTCGTCGGCAACGGTGGTGTGCATCATCACCGGCACGGGGCTGAAGGACACCCCGGTTGCAGAGCAGCTGATGACACGCCCCCCGGAGACGGCGCCGCCTGACGTGCGCGAGGTCGCACGGGTCATAGCGGGCTGAGGAGGAGACGTTGACGATAGACTCGGCCAGAGTGGAGCATGCCATCCGCGAACTGCTGCTTGCCATAGGCGAGGACCCGGAACGCGAAGGGCTGCGCGACACTCCGGAGCGCGTCGCCCGGATGTACGAGGAGATATCGGGAGGCATCGATCAGAACGCGAAAGAAGTGCTCTCCGTGCAGTTCGACGAGTCGCACCAGGAGATGGTGCTGATGCGCGACATGCCGTTCTATTCGCTCTGCGAGCATCACCTGCTGCCCTTCTTCGGCACAGCGCACGTTGCCTACATCCCGCATGGGAAGATCGTCGGCATCAGCAAGCTGGCGCGCGCCGTGGACATCTTCGCGAAGCGTCCGCAGGTGCAGGAGCGTCTCACGTCCCAGATAGCCGACGCCATCATGGAAACGGTTGAACCGTCGGGCGCCGCGGTGGTCATGCGTGCGGAACACCTGTGTATGTCCATGCGCGGCGTCCGCAAGCCGGGCACGTCCATCGTCACGTCCGCGCTGCGCGGCGTCTTCGTATCGGACCAGGCGACCCGGGCAGAGGCGTTGAGCCTGTTGCAGGAGGGGCTGCATTGACGTGCGCCGAGGCAACGAGGTCGTTCGCGCCCGTCCGTGCGGTCTGGCGGGAACTGTTGGGCCGTCTGCCCTGGAGCACCATCTTCATGACGCCGGAGTGGCAGGAGGCGTGGTGGGACGAGTTCGGCAATGACGACGAACTACGGCTCGTCACCGTCGGCCCGCCTGATGCCCCGTCAGGACTCGCGCCGCTGCAGTTGAGCGGCGACCTGATCACTTTCGTCGGCGGAACGGACCTGTTCGACTACCACGACTTCATCGCGCCGGACCCAGCGTTCTACTTCGAACTGTTCGACTGCCTGGAGAGCGAGCCGTGGCGCACGATGGAGCTTTTCTCTGTGCCGGAGTGGTCTCCGACGATCACCCTCCTCCCGCAGGCGGCCCGCGAGCGCGGCTACACCATCGCAGTCGAGGAGGAGGACGTGGTGCCCGGCGTGACGTTGCCGGAGTCGTGGGACGCCTACCTCGCGGGCTTGCGAAAGAAGGACCGGCACGAACTGCGGCGCAAGCTGCGGCGGCTGGAGTCCGCTGGTCCGGTGCGTGTACGGCTCGCTGGTGCTGAAACACTCGAACATGACCTGGCGCTCTTCCAGGAGGTGATGGCGGAGAGCCGTGAGGAGAAACGTGAGTTCCTCAGCCCTGCGCGCGAGGCATTCTTCCAGCGCATGACGGACCGGATGTTCGAGGCAGGGCATCTACGCCTCTTCTTGCTGGAGGTAGGCGACGACCCTCCCGCGGCAGCCGTCCTTTCGTTCGACTATGCAGGCCGGCGGCTCCTCTACAACAGCGGCTATCGCCACGGCTACGACCATCTCGCCACGGGACTCATGCTCAAGGCGCTCTGCATCAAAGATGCGATAGAGAACGGCCTCACCTACTTCGATCTGCTCAGGGGCGCGGAGCACTACAAGTATCACCTCGGCGGGGTGGACGCGCGCATCCATCGCATCGTTGTCACGCGCTGATCGTGCGGAGGTGAGCGGGTTGCGCGTCGCCTACGTCTCCGCTCACGGCTGTCCGCTCGCCGCCCCCGGTGCGGGTTCGGCAGGTGGGATGAGCGTTTTCCTGCGCAGCATGGCGCAGGCGCTCGCCCGGGCAGGCGTGCAGGTGGACGTCTACGCTGCTTCCCACGGGCCCTGTCCGGCATCTTCCGATTCCGAAACGCTGCGCCTGACGCACGTCGGCATCGAAGGTGCACCGAACTTCGCGGACGGTCTGCTCGCCGCCGTCGAGGAAGCCGGCACGGACTACGCTCTCGTCCACAGCCACTACTGGACCTCGGCGGAACCGGGCCTGCGGCTCGCGGAAGAGATCGGCGTCCCGCACGTCTTTACCGGGCACACCATCGCGGCCATCAAGGAGCGGGCGGGCGGCGCACAGGAACCCGACGCCCGCAAGAGCGCGGAGGACGCGGCCGTTCGCGGTTCCCACGCCGTCGTGACGTTCACGGAAGAAGAGTCTGCGTCGCTCTCCGAACTGTTCGGGCTTGCGCCGGAACGAACGTACGCCGTGCCGATGGGAGTGGACCTGGGGCTCTTCAGACCGCATGCCAGCATTGAGGCGCGGGCTATGCTGGGTATCGGGCGTGGCGAACGAGTCCTGCTCTCCGTGGGACGCATCGAGCCGTTCAAAGGGACAGACGTGCTCATGCGTGCGGTCGCGCTCCTGCGTGAGCGCGTTCGGATGCTCGTCGTTGGCGGCAGGAAGAGCGAACCGGGAGTCGCCTGGCTGCGAGACGTGGCGGGCGCGAATGGCGTGAGCAACTTGCTCGACTGGCGCGCCGCCGTCCCGCAGCGTGACCTGCCCGCGTACTACGCTGCCGCCGACATATGCGTAGTGCCATCGCTGCACGAGATGTTCGGACTCGTTGCTCTGGAGGCGATGGCCTGCGGCACACCCGTGGTGGCGTCTGATGCAGGCGGTCTGCGCGAACTCGTGCGCCATAGCGAAACGGGACTCCTCTGCAAACCCGGCGACGCTGCCGCGCTCGCGGAGGCGCTCGGTGCTCTGCTCGGTGACGCGTTGCTTGCAGAGCGCATGGGCGTGAAAGGCGCGTTCCGGGCGGAACGCTTCACGTGGGACGCATCCGCCTCACGCCTCGCGGCGGTCTACGAGCAGGTGGCGTCGGCGGGCCCCGGTGAGTGAAGGGGCGGCTCAGGCCAGCCGCATCTCGTACCAGAACGAGCGCCAATCCAGCACGAAGCCGAGGCTCTCGTAGACACGGATGGCGGGTGGATTCTCGCTGTCGACCGTGATCTCGAGGCTTGGGGAACCGAGCTCCAGCAGCACGTCCATCCCTGCGCTGGTCACCGCACGCCCCAGTCCCTTCCCCTGCCGTCCTGGCAGTACGCCGACCATGCCGACGATGCCAGGTGCGTCTTCGGCCTCGCGGTGGCACCAGCAGTAGCCGACGAGCGTGTCGTCCTCCTCCAGCAACACGACGGGGTCGGGGCGCAGATCCGGCAGCTCGAAGATGCGGTACGCGATTTCTTCCGGCGTGTTGGGCGCGTAGCCCCAGCTGCCGGTGAACGCCGTGTTCTGCACGTTCGTAACGGCCGGGGCGTCGGCGGGTTCAGCGCGGCGGAGGGTCATGCCCTCCGGCGCGGGGACGTTGGTCCGTTCCGTTCCTTCCCTGCGCAGGTGGAGGTGCGTGCGGATGTGGGTCCAGCCCCGCTCCGCGAACGCCTTCCGGCGCGCTTCGTCGGACTCCGGTACGTCCACCTGCAGTACATCCAGCCCTGCCTCGCGTCCGCGCTCGTACACCTCCCGCAGCAGTGCGTCGCCAGCACCGCCGCCCCGGTGCTGATTGCTGCCGTTGATCTCCACCACGCCCCGACCGATGGCAGGCTCGCGGATGAGGCAGGCGAAACCTGCTGGCGTGCCGTCGTCGTTGAATGCGAGCATGCAGTCGCGATCGGCGTCGATGTTGGGCTGTGCCAGCCAGCGCGCGAGGGCAGCCGCTTCGACGGGCGAAGGCGCGTGCCCGAGCCGGAGTGCGGCGAACGTCTCCAGGTCGTCGGGTGTATAGGAGCGTATGGTCGGAGGGTTCGGCATGAACGTGGCGGAAAGCGTATCATCTTGCCAGACCCCCAATCGACCCCCACGGAGACGCATGGAGACTATCGACACTCCCGAACGAGCCATGCTCGTGATACCTCACCCCGACGACGGCGAGTCCGGCCCCGGAGGCAGCGTTGCGAAGTGGTCTCGCGACGGCAGCCGCATCCTCTATGTCATCTGCACGAATGGAGACAAGGGCACGTCCGACCCTGAGATGACGAGCGAGCGCCTTGCGGCGATACGTGAGGAGGAGCAGCTCAAGGCGGCAGCGACAGCGGGCGCGGAAGACGTGGTCTTCCTCCGCTACGGCGACGGCGAGTTGGAAGATACGCGCGAGTTCCGCGGAAGGCTCGTGGAGCAGATCCGGCGGTGGAAGCCCGACGTGGTGCTGGCGACGGATCCGGTCCGGAATGAAGGGCACGGTCATCGCGACCACCGCATCTCAGGCCGGGTGGCGATGGACGCCTGCTTCCCCTACGCTCGCGACCGTCTGCACTACCCGGAGCACCTCGTATGGGGACTCGAGCCGTACAAGGTAGGCTCCGTGCTCCTCTGGGGTTCCGAGAGACCGGACGTGGTCGTCGACATCGCGGACGTCATCGAGACCAAGATGCAGGCGCTTGCTGCGCACGAGAGCCAGCTCTCCTCAGACCCGGTGCGCATCGAGGGGTTCGTGAAGCGCCGCGCCGAGGCTGCCGCCGAACGCGCGGCTGAGCACGGCTACGACCTCACCTACGCCGAGCTGTTCCGCCGCATCAACTTCCGGCGCTAACGGTACCTGCGTATCTGGTACATTTGTGCCGGCATGGACTGGCACAGTACCTATCGCATCGCCCTCAGCCTCATCGCGCTCGTCACGTTCGCGGGCGCAGCCTGGTTCGTGGTTGCGCCGGAGCCCAGCCCCGGTGTCGAGATTACGCGCCCCACGCCTGCGGCGATCGCTGCGCTGCCGGACGCGTCCGGTGCTGACGCGTCCCCGACCGGCGAGGCGGCGCTTTCAGTGAACCTCAACACGGCCTCGGTACAGGGGCTGATGGAGCTCCCCGGCATCGGCGAGACACTCGCCGGGCGCATCGTCGCGTACCGCGAGGAGAACGGTCCCTTTATCCGCATCGACCAGATCATGGCAGTCTCCGGCATCGGTCCCGGCACCTATGAGAAGCTGCGCCGCTATGTCCGTGTGCGTGAATAGCCGCATCCCTGTCTCGTTGACCCTGTATGCACCCGCCCGTATGCTAGCTCCTCGATGGTGGATTTCTCCGCAAACGCCGCCCCTCAGGTACCGCTCATGCAGGGCGAGACCGTTGAGGTCGTATTCGACGCCCAGGGTGGGCTCGTCGCCGAACCTGCCCCGCGCACCGATGCTCTCGTTGTTACGAATGAACGCGTGGTACGTGACGGTGTTGCCGACGGCGCCCGGGTCGTGAGCATGTTCCCGCTCCGCGAACTCGCCGCTATGGAAGTCGCCGACAACGGACGCTCGTTCGAGAAGCTGGGCCAGGGCATCGTGCTGGTCGCTGCCGGCCTGATCCTCGGGGGCCTGAGTTGGTTCATTCTCGAGATACAGGTGCTCTCGGTCATCCTGGGCGGGCTGCCCATCCTTGCGGGCATCTACATGCTGACCGGCTGGGCGTTCCCGGACAACGCGGGGTCCCTGCAACTGTACGCGCCGGGCCATGCCATCGCTTTGCCGTTGCAGTCAGCCGCCGCGCGCGAGTCTGTCTATGCCGCGATGCAGCGCATCTACGAACTGCGGTGGGGCAGCCAGCCTGAGCCACGGACCGAGGCGCCCACGCAGATGTTCGCACCGCCTCCTGAGCCTGAAGCAGCGCCCACCGTTGCCGGACCTGAAACCGAACCGGAAGCAGGTGAGCCGGAGGAGATGGAGGACGCGATCGGCAGGCTCGTCGATGAGGCGGACGCGAATCTGGGGTCTCCACCCCCTGAAGAGCCTCGTTCGAGCTTCTGGGACATCTTCCGCCGCAAGTAGCGCGGCAGGCCCTCACTGCTCTCGTTGTACGCTCATCCGGGCCAGCGGCCCCGGTCCTACACTCAGACTGCCGTCTCTCCCCAGCGATAGCCGGCCGCCTCTCGCCACGACGTGCGCGGCCTGCGCCAGTTTCTGGTGTCCGAGCGTCGCCCCGTCGCCGTGCAGCGAGCGCCATGCCCGCTCCAGCACGCGCGGCAGCAGCGCGGGCGGCAGCGCCCGTAGTGCGCTCTTCGGCCACGACACCCCCGACGCAGAACGCTCCTCGACCTCGCTGACCGCGCCGGCGGCAAGCTGGTCGAGCAGCGCGTCGTCATCTGCGGCGCGCTCGGCGAACCCTGCGAGCGCCGCGCGGACGTGCGGGTTGAGCTCTGTGAGTTCGCGCAGCACGCGCAGCCGGACGCGGTTCCGGGCGTAGCGAAGCGACCTGTTCGTCGCGTCGTGGGCGGGATGGATGCCGACTTCCGCGCAGACGGCCTCCGTATCGGCGCGGGTGACATGCAGCAGGGGACGAAGCAGTGTCAGCGGCTGACCATCGACGCTGCGCTCGGAGCACTCGCGGATCGCGCCCGCCCCCCGCAGCCCGCTCCCCCGGGTCAGGCGCAGCAGCACGGTCTCGGCCTGGTCGTCCTGCGTGTGAGCGGTGAGGACCGCGACCGCGCCCTGTTCGACGGCAGCCGCAGCGAGGAAGCGGTAGCGGGCTTCCCGCGCTCCGGCCTCATTCGACGGCGACTGCGCAGTGCCCGACGTGAACGGCACGCCGAGCGATTCGGCGGCCCGGCGCACGGATGCGCGCTCGCGGCGGTCCGCGGAGGGGCGGAGTCCGTGGGAGAAATGCGCAGCGGCCATGCGCCGCTGTGTCCGTGCGCCTATCTCGGCACAGGCGAGCAGCATCGCCATCGAATCTGCTCCCCCGGATACCGCGAGCAGCAGCACTCCGTTGCTCAGACGCTCGCGATGGCGGGCGAGTGCACGGCGCATCGCCATCGCCACACGCCGCGTCGCGTTGCGTGAGCCGGAGGACGTCATTCCTCTTCCGGGTCACGCTCACGCGTGACGCGCACGCGTCCGATGCGGACGCCCCGCATCTCCAGCACGGCGAAGTGCAGGTTCGCGAACGCGACCTCCGCCCCTACCTCCGGTATGCTGCCCAACTGCTCCAGGAGGAAACCCGCGACGGTCTCGTACTCGCCGCTGGGCAGATCCAGCGACAACTGCTCGTTGGCGTCTGCGATGGTGAGCCCGCCGTCCAGGTAGGCGGTGCGGTCGTCCAGTATCTCGACCTGCGGCACGTTGCGTTCCTCGTCGGCCCCTTCCTCGACCTTCCCCACGATGGACTCCACGAGCCGCTTGAACGTGACGAGACCTGCGACCCCGCCATACTCGTCCGCCACCATCACGATGGGGTCGCCGTTGGAGCGCATCTCGTCGAAGAGGTCGTCCAGGCTCTTGGTCTCGGGGACGAAGCGGGGCGAACGCGACTCCAGAGGGGCGGGGGAGTCGGCATCGGCTCCGTCCGCAAGGGCGCGCATCACGTCCTTGACGCTGACCGTACCCACGATGTCGTCGAGTTCGTCGCGCACCACGGGGAAGCGGGTGTGGTAGTTGCTGCCGTAGAGGGCCTGGAAGTCCCGGATGGTGGAGCCGACCTTCAGCGCGATGATCTCCGGGCGCGGGGTCATCAGTTCGCTGACGCGCCGGTCGCCGAAGTCCAGCACGCGGCGGATGATATCGGCCTCCCCCTGCTCCACGGCGCCCGACTCGCTCCCGACCTCCACCATCGCCTTGATCTCTTCCTCGGTGATGAGGCGGGAGAGCGATCCACCGCCGAACAGCTTGGCGATGGTGAGACTGATCGTCTGCAGGATTATGGAGATGGGTTTGAGCACCCATCCGATGCCCTGGATGACGGGGGCGACGATGATGGAAACGCGCTCCGCATGGCGCGCAGCCACCGTCTTGGGGATCGTTTCGCCGAAGATGAGCAACACGATGGTCACGGCGGCGGTCGCAACACCGACGGCGAGACCCTCATTTCCAGTGATGAGTCCCAGCGCGATGCTGGTCGCGATGGCCGCAGCGCCGGTGTTAACGAGATTATTGCCGAGCAGGATGGGCGGCAGCAGGCGTTCCGGGTGCTCGATCATGCGTTCGACGCGCGCAGCCCCTGCCGTCTTGTCGGTGACGAGCCGCCGCAGGCGCACCCGCTGCACGGAGAGCAGCGCCGCCTCCGAACCTGAGAAGAATGCCGAGAAGAAAAGAAACACCGCCAGCAGGATCAGGCTGGCGGCGCTGACGTCGCTCCACATCGTGGGAAACCTCTCTCCGCCGCGGGGTTGGTCCCGCGCCGGTACGTATCTGTCATGGCGGGGATGGTAGCATAAGATGCAGGGCACAGCCCTTCTCTGCTGACATGCTCATCCTTGGCATCGAAAGCTCCTGCGACGAGACCGCCGCCGCTGTGGTGGAGGACGGTCGTCGCGTGCTGTCCGATACCGTCTCGTCGCAGGTGGCGCTCCACGCGCGCTACGGCGGCATCGTGCCTGAAGTGGCGTCGCGCCAGCACCTCTTGCAGATCATCCCGGTCATAGAGGGAGCGCTGAGCGCTGCCGAGGTTGAACTGGCCGACATCGGCGCCGTCGCCGTCACGTACGGGCCCGGCCTCGCGGGAGCGCTGATGGTTGGCGTCAACGCCGCGAAGGCGCTGGCGTTCGCGCGTGGACTCCCGCTCGTGGGCGTCCATCACCTGGAGGGACACACCTACGCCGCGTGGCTGGAGTACGACGACCCCGCCACGGACCCGGGCTTCCCGCTCATCGTGCTCATCGCGTCAGGCGCACATACCGATCTCATCCTCATGCGCGGCCACGGCGACTACGAACTGCTGGGCCGCACCCGCGACGACGCCTCGGGCGAGGCGTTCGACAAAGCCGCGCGGCTCCTGGGACTCGGCTTCCCCGGAGGCCCTGTGGTGCAGCGTACCGCCGAAGGCGTGACGCCGGGCTTCCAGCTGCCCCGCGCGTGGCTCAGGGGCACTCTCGATTTCAGCTTCTCCGGCCTGAAGACGGCGCTGCTGCACAAGGCGCAGGAATTGGGCGTCTACCCAGCGCCGGAGGAAGGCCCCGACCAGGAGGTCGTCGCCGAACTCGCGGCGGCGTTCCAGGAGTCCGTCGTGGACGTCATTTCTGCCAAGGCTGCGGAAGCCGTGCGTCTCTATGACGCGAAGGGGCTGGTGCTCGGCGGGGGCGTCTCCGCGAACGGCCCCCTCCGGCAGGCCTGCCGGGACCGGGTGGACGTGCCTGTGCTCATCCCCGCTCCGCGCCTCTGCACGGACAACGGCTCCATGATTGCGGCGGCGGGCTACTACCGGCACAGCAGGGGAGTGGAGCACGGACTCGACCTCGACGTTGCGCCGAGCCTTGCCCTGACGTGAAGGACTGAACGCATGTACGTCGGACGCATCGTCGCAGCGGGTAGGACGCGGAACGGCTACAACGCCGTCGCCTACCGCGTCTCCAGCCGCTCCTTCCCGAACCGCATGGCCGTGGACCGCGAGGGTACGATGGTCATCGTGCCGCGCCCCGGCTTCGAGAGCGACCTGCAGCAGAGCCCGTACATCTCCTATAACGCACTCCGCCTGGCGGGCGACTGGGCCATCGCCACGAACGGCTCCCACACCGACCCCATCACCGAGAAGGTGAACGCGGGCCTTCCGATGCGCGACGCCATGGCGCTGACGCTGCTTGCGATGGACTACGAGCACGACGCCTACGACACCCCGCGCATTGCCGCGGCGGTGCCGCTGCGCGGCGACACCGGCTGGATGGCCATCGTGCGGCGCGACGGGCTGGTCGTTCGGGAGGTGCCGTTGGAGGACGGCGTCGCCCGCTATGTCGCTACCTACGAGACGAATGACGTGCGGGACGACCAGTCGAGTGATTTCGACGCGTCCACGGCGGCGGAAGCCGCGCTCTTCACCGTGACCGGCGGCGCGTTCGCTGACTTCGAGAAGCCGGTCACGAGCGTCGCGGCGCTCGCGAACGACGCGGGCTTCGCCCTGGGTGTGCACGTCGTCGAGTAGGGGAGCGCGGGACGGCTAGAGCAGTCGCCTCAGGCGCGGGTTCGGCGGGGGCGGCTCCGTCTCCTGGGGCACCTCGCGGTCGCTGATGGTGCGGATGGTGGGCAGGAACGCCACCGGTGCGGCGGACGCGATGTAGCTCACGTCGTGGAACACGTCAACCGGTGCGCCCTGGTCGAGCAACTGCGAGACCCGCTCCGGCGTGAGGCGTCCGCTCACGACGATGCCGACCTTTCGCGCGCTCATGCTGTCCAGCTTCTCCCGCACGCGCTGGACGTCTTCTGCGGCGACGGGCCTTCCACCCGCCGTTCGTGCGAGGCGGACGCTATCCAGGTTCGTCCCCGAGGCCCGCGCGACCTGCTCGACCTGCTCCACGATGTCCTTCCGTGGATCGACGTAGGCGATGCGTTGAACATCCGGCGCGACCGCCTTGTCGAACGCCAGCATCGCCTGCACGGCGGTGCCCATCAACTGCACGAGCGCGCCGGAAACCGTGGCAACGGGCGCGGTGCCCGCGAGCTGCGCTCCCAGCACCGTCGAACCGGAGACGCACCCGCCGACGACGGCGGCGTAGTCCATCACTGCGGCGACCGACGGGTGTACGTTGTGAGCGCCCAGCGAGACGACAGGCACGCCGTTCGCGGTCTTCACGACGTCCCGCGCGGCGGTTGCCCAGCCGGTCTGGTGTGCGAGGATGCCGCAGATGGCGGTCTCGTACAGCCCGAACGACGAGTAGGGCGCCTTGATCTCCAGGCAGACCTCGTCCTGCGAAATGGGCGAGCCTTCCTCGACCGCCCATAACTCGCGGTTGCCTTCGGACGTCACCTTGCCGATGAGCGCCTTCACCTCCAGCGAACCGCTGAGCACGGCCTCGCGGCTGGCGGAGAACTGCATGGAGACGGTGGGGTTCAGTCCTTCGTTGCGAAGGATCCGTTGCGTCCGGTGCAGGTAAACGTCGGCAGTATCGCCGGTGATCACCGACGGACGCACTTCGAATGTGGGGTTACGCATCTGCATGTTGCAGATCCATACGAACGTCTAAATGCTATGACGTGCAGGAGCGTGCTTCAATACGCTGACCATTCCTGATTTGCGCTGCTGTGTGCATCATGGCGCTTCTATGCGCGGTATCCCCCCGAACCGGAGCCGTGCGAGGCCGCGCAGATCGTCCAGCGCTGTCTTCACCACTTTCACCCGGGTATCAGGGTCTTCCTCCCATGCCACGGGGATCTCCTTCCACCGGAACCCGCGCTTCTCCGCGATGACGAGTAACTCCGTGTCGAAGAACCATCCGTTGTCCTCTATGTGCGGGAGCAGAACGTCTGCTGCGGCCCGGCTCATCGCCTTGAAGCCGCACTGCGCGTCGCGGAAGTGCGTGCCCATGCTCAGCCGGATGATGCGGTTGTACGACTGCGAGATGAACTCGCGCTTGAACGACCGCTCCGTCTGCGACTCCCGCGAGAGCCGCGAGCCCCACGCCAGGTGGCAGCCTTCGTCCGTGATGGCGGCGACGAGCGGCGGGAACGCCTCGAGCCCTGTCGAGAGGTCCACGTCCATGTACGAGACCACGTCCGCCGTACTCTCGCGCCACGCGCGTTTGAGCGCCCGCCCGCGCCCGCGCTCATCCAGGTGGATGACCCCCACCTCGCCCGGTCGCGACTCAGCGAACCTGGTGGCGACCTCCAGCGTCGCGTCGGTCGAGCCGTTGTCCGCGACGACGATGCGCCATTCGTGCGGAAGGTTGTCGCGCAGGAACGTGCCCAGCGTCTCGATGCAGCGCGGCAGCGAGTGCTCTTCATTCAGCACGGGTATGACGACGTCAACGGTTGCCATCGGTTACTGTCGCTCCTTCAGGGCCACGGGCCGCAGGGCTTCGGCTACGCCGAACGGGTCGGACGCAACGACCGGCTCCGCGAACAGTTCCATTGCGCCGATGTCGCTCGTCCTCATGCCGAGCGGGCCCCGGTCGACGATGCGGATGACGCACGGGAAGCCTCGCCAGTCTTCAGGTGTCCCGCCCAACGGCGGCAGTTGCGCGCCTGCGTTGAACGACTGCACGCCGAGCGCGTCGCGGAACACCGCGAGCGTGTCGTACAGGGCGTCCGCGGCATCCTCTTCGAACGCGGACGCGAGGATGAGCGTCTCCTTCTCCTTCGTGGGTGTGAGACTCGCCAGCACCCGGACGTTCCCTTGTACGTACGCGAGGCCGAGCGCGCCGTGCGTGGCCGCGAGGTCGTCGAAGTAGTCTGCGCCGTGCTCCTCTCGATATGCGGCGGCGGCGCGCCGGAGCGCCTCGATGCGGGCGTAGTGGCGTCCGCGCGCCAGTTGCACCTGTGCGTGTCCGTGAACGATCGAGCCTCCGGACCGCCAGAGGCAGTTCCAGAGGAAGAACGGGTATATCGCGTCCGGGTCTTCCCCATGCGCCGCAGCGAACCAGCGGTTCGCCAGTTCCACGCAGCCGCGTACGGATGCGCGGTCGAACCGCAGCGGGTTGGCCTCCGCGAAGATGAGCAGGCTGTGGTGCGCGTCGTACTTCGCCGCGTTCGCGGCGGTCAGCGCAGTGTCGTTGCGGAGGCGTCCGAACAGGTCCTCCGGCGTGCTCTCCTCGGGCTGCGCCCACGGGTCGTTCGCCAGTTCGTCCTGGATGTCGGGTGAGACCCCGTCCCGCATCGGTCGCCGTGCCCGCAGCTCGTTGAAGATGGCGGCTTCGCCGGTGACGAGGTTCGAGACGCGCACCACGTGCTGCGACTCCACCGCCGCCACACTGCCGAACGTGCGCTCCACCCATGGGGCCATCGTCGACGGGACGCGCAGGCGCCCCTCGCTCTCGGTCACGTCGTAGATGCGGCGGAAACGCGCGGCGTCGTCCGGCGCGAGGCATTGCACCTGTTCGCGCAGGTTCAGTATGGATGGGGACAGCGGGGCAGCGGTCAAAGCGTCGTGTCTGTGGGGTTCGTAGCTGCAAGTGTGCGTTCGAGCGAGAGTTTGTCCAACTGCAACTGGACGGGGATGGGGTACTTGCCGGTGAAACAGGCGTCGCAGAACCCCTTGCCGGACGGGTCGCCGCTGACGGCTTCGTGCAACTGATCGACGCTCAGGTAACCGAGCGAGTCCGCGTCGATCTCCTTGCATATCTCCGGGATGGACCTGCCGGTCGCGATGAACTCGGCTTTCGTCGCCATGTCCACACCGAAGAAGCAGGGGTCGGTGATGGGCGGCGCGCAGACGCGAACGTGCACCTCACGGGCGCCCGCCTTTCGGAGGAGCGCGACGATGCGTGGCGTGGTCGTGCCGCGGACGATGCTGTCGTCCACTACCACCACGCGCTTGCCGCTGAGCACTTCCGGCAAGGGATTGAACTTGTTGCGCACGCCGAGCTCGCGGAACCACTGGTCAGGCTCGATGAACGTCCTGCCCATGTAGCGGTTCTTGATGAGGCCGTAGCTGAACGGGATACCGGACTCCTGTGAATAGCCGATGGCGGCAGAGTTGGCCGACTCCGGCACCGGGATGACGATGTCAGCGTCCACCGGATGCGCCCGTGCAAGCGCCATCCCCATACGTGTTCGCGAGCTGTGCGTGAGGGAGCCGTCCAGTATCGAGTCCGGGCGGGCGAAGTAGATGTGCTCGAAGACGCAGTGCGCCTTGCGGGTGCCGGGGACCTTCGACGGGATGCTCCGCAGGCCGGTGCGGCCAATGACGACGGTCTCACCGGGCTCGACGTCGCGCACGAACTGTGCACCGACGTGGTCCAGCGCGCAGGTCTCCGACGCGATGATCCAGCCGCTGTGCTCGATGCGCCCGATGCAGAGCGGATGCACCCCGAGCGGGTCGCGGATGCCGATCAGCGTGTCGGCCGTGCAAACCGTGAGACAGTACGCACCCTTCAGCGAGCGCATGAGGTGGGCAGTCTTCTCCTCCCACGAATCGCCGGGCGCCCACGCCAGCAGGTGCGCGATGACCTCGGAGTCGGTGCCGGTCGAGCAGGTGACGCCCCAGTCGTCCAGCAGCCGCTGGCGTATCTCCGCTGCGTTGATGACGTTGCCGTTGTGCGCGAGCGCCAGCTCGACGCGCGGGCCCTTGGAGACGATGGGCTGCGCGTTCAGCGGGCTGCTGGAGCCGGTGGTGGAGTAGCGCGTGTGCCCGATGGCGATGTGGCCGGGCAGCCGCTCGAGGTCCTCCTGGCGGAAGACGTTGGAGACGAGCCCCTGGTTGGTGAAGTTGCGGAGCGTCCGCCCGTCCGCTGCGGCGATGCCTGCGCTCTCCTGCCCGCGGTGTTGCAGGGCGAACAGGCCGTAGAAGGCGGCCTGCGCGGCTTCGTCGTGGGTCGATCCGGGGAGGTATGCGCCGATGACCCCGCACGCTTCGTGGGGAGCGTCGGACTCAACGACAGGCAACCTGCGGCCTATTGCCAAGAGAGCCTCGCTCAAGGGGTCAGGACTGGTAGCCGGATGTTAATCATTCTACGGCCAAACAAGCAAACCGGCGAGCCCGACGTTTTCACCCGGTTTTACGGGCGCGCTGCTGCGGCAGACCCCAGGTTCGCCAGTACCTCCGCGGTCGGACGCACCGAACACCACTCCGCGAGGGACGGGAGATCGGGCGAGTCCGGCGGGTACGTGGCGTCGGCGATGACGGTGATGTCGTAGCCGAGCGCGACGCCGTCGAGCGCAGTCGCCCAAACGCAACCGGTTACGGCCCCGCCGGTCATGATGAGGCGGCGGGCGTTCAGGTTCCGCAGGATGCGGTGCAGCGGCGTGTAGCCGAAGCCGCTGCCGCCCTTCTTCTCGACCACGTAGTCGTCCTCTTCCGGGCGCAATTCGTCCACCATCTCTGCGCCCCACGTGCCGTAGGCGCAGTGCGTGACGCCGGGCGGGAGCGTGCGCGCCCGCCGGTGCGTCCTGCTGTGAACGTCGTCCGAATTGTCCTGGCGGCGCACCACCCGCACGTAGACGACGGGCCAGCCGCGCTCGCGCATAGCCGCGCTCAACCGCTGCGTGTTCTCGGTGATGCTCATCCGCTTCTCTTCCGGCATCGGGTCGCTGAGTCCGTAGAGGACGTGCGGGCGCTCCGCGTTCATGAAGTCGTTCTGCATGTCCACGAGCACCATCGCGTAGTCGGGGCCGGGTCGCGGGGCCGGCGGCGCGGCGGACGCGGCGGCAATAACGTCTTCTGTGAGCACGACTTCAGCCTGCTTGCGCGGCGCGTGCAGCTTCGCCGCGTTCGGCGGGTAGAGCGCGTCCTCGACGACGAACTGCTCGTACCCCAGCCGTCCGCCGGTGCGGGCGGTCTCGGCGATCGAGTCTGTCACCCCGCCGCCAACGACGATGCACTGGGTGACGCCGAGGTTCGTGAGGAGGCGGTCGAGGTGCGTGTTGTCGTACGCGCTGTGCCCTTTCTTGACGAGAACGTAGTCGTCCGGCGCGGCCTCGAGTCCGTCCATGAGTTCAGCGCCCCACGAGCCCTCGATGAAGAACGGGCCCGTCTCCTCGAGGCGGCGCTCCAGCCAGAGAGGCGCGTAGGTGCTGTCGGCGAAGTCGGGGCGCAGGCTGGTCTTCACCCATACGATGGGCCTCCCGCTCTCGCGCATGAGGTCGATGAGCCCACCCCACGCGTCCACGAGGCGGGACACCTCGTCGGCGTCGGGCGCCTGCCCTGCGCGACCCAGCGCTCCGTCGGGATGGAGAGCGTCGCGTTGAACGTCGACCAGCAGCAGCGCGGCGTTATCGAGAGCCATCTGCATCTCCCACCTCCTCGCACCGTGAGGGTGTCGCGGCCATCATAGGGGCGCAGCCGCACCGGCTCAAGAGTGGTAGCCGTTCATGGCTAGCCTTTGCCTCGAAGCCCCGACCAAGATGACCAATCCCCCTGAATTCCGGACTCCTTGGTCGCCGGCCACGAGTAAACCTGACCGTCGATCTGGCCCTCTTGGTCTCCTTGGTTGGGGGTGTTTCCCAGGCCGTGGCCTGCTTCCTGCGACCAAGGCGACCAAGATGACCACGAAAACAAAGTTTCCCACCGGAGCCATAGACCAGATCTATGGCTCGGCTCTGAGCTATAGACGCCGTCTATGGGTTGCGCAAGGGCGACGGTCATGCAATCAGCGTACGCGGGCAGGTCGCGACCGCGAAAGGGGCTGGTGTCGCGCCCGTCATCTTTGTGCATAGCGCCTATTTCGGCGCGGGGCCGAGGACCCGGTACTGCCGGTCGGCGGTGCGCTCCGCCACGGGGAGCACCTCCAGGACCATGCGGGAGAGGCCTACGACCTCGCCGTCGGCGTCGAAACTGTAGTTGTCGCCTATCGCGCCGCTCCAGGTGATGTTGTACATGCAGTCCCGGAAGCCGTCCGCGTCCTGGTCGTCGCCGGTCTGCCTGAGGCACTCGGCCGCGATGTAGACGTCGTCGTACGCTGAGCTCAGGTGCCAGGGCTGCGTTACGTAGTCGTAACGCTCCCGGAAGTCGGCCAGCACCTGCCGGGCCTTCTCGTTGTTCGGGTCCAGGGCGGTGGCGATGGCCTTCATACCGGTCGCGGCTTCACCCGCGATATCCAGGGCGGTCGTTCCCACCGCTATCGTCTCCGCGTAGATAGGCCCCTCGTACCCCAGCTCCCGGGCCTGCTTCATGATGGTGCCCGCCGAGAACTCCGACTGGGGCGCTATATGCAGCGCGTCGGGGCCGGCTTCGATCAGCTTGGTCAGCTGGGTCCTGAAGTCGGCAACGTCGGAGGCGTACGACTCGGCTGCCACCACCTGCCCGCCGCGCTGCTCGAATTGCGCGACCGTAGAGCGCCGCACGCCCTCGGCGTAGTCGGTGGACTCGGTGATGGTCGCGAGGGTGCGCGCTCCGTCTATCCAGAGGGCGTTGCCGGTGCCGACGCCCACCTCCAGGTCGTTGATCTGCGTGCGGAATATGTAGTCGCCCGCGTTGGCGATGTCCGGGTTGCTCGCCAGCCCGGAGAAGAGGATCACGCCGTCGGCTTCCGCCAGGGGAGCGACGCCGAGCATCGCGCTGCTGCACGAGGTGCCCAGGATGATCTTCACGCCCTCTACGTCGGTGAGTTTGCGGTAGGCGGTGATGGCGTCCTGGGCGTTGCACTTGGAGTCCTCGACGACGAACTCGAGGCGGCGTCCGTCGATGCCGCCCGCGGCGTTGATCTCGTCCGCCGCCATCTGCTTGGACTGGCTGGCTACCGTGCCGTACGTCTCGCCGGCGCCTGTCAGCGACTCCATCACGCCGATCGTGAACGGCTCGTCCTGGTCATCGTCACCGTCACCACAGGCGACGACTCCCAGCGCAAGGATGGGCAGCAGGCAGAGGATGAGGAACAGTCGACGCAGGGGGTTGCTCAAGAGGGGACCTCCGAAGTTCCGGTGTGGGATGGCTGCGAGTGTAGCACGAGGCTCTGCTCCCTCCATCCGGTGCATCCTGTCCTCTGGCGTGCGCCTCTCGTCGTGGGAGGTGGTTCACGCGGGAGCGCGCTTCCTGCTAGAATGCCTTTTCGTTGCGCCGTGCGCTTCACCTGTGCGCGGCGCGTCGTGTGAGACTGGAAGGAATGCTCCGCCAACTTCGCTGGAAATCACTCCTCGCCATCATCATCATCGTTGGCGTCGCTGCCGCTGCGCTCGTGGTGCCGGACTACCGCATACCCGGCATCGGCGCGCGCGGCTCGCAGGACATCCTCGGCCTGCGGTTGGGGCTGGACCTCGCGGGCGGCACGCAACTCATCTACCAGGCCGGAGTGGAAGGCGAAGTCCCGACCCCCGAGCAGATGCAGGGCCTCGTCAGCACCATCACGCGGCGCATCGACCGGCTCGGCGTAGCCGAACCGTCCATCCAGCAGCTTGGCGAGGACCGGTTGCTCATCCAGCTGCCCGGGGTCGAGGACACCCAGCAGGCGAAGGACCTCATCGGCCAGACCGCGCAGTTGGAGATCGTCGAGCGCATCTGCGACAACGCCACCTGCACAACGTTCGAAGACCGCCCGAGCGGCCTCACCGGCGGCGACATGGCCCGCGCCTTCCCGAGCCAGGACCAGACGACGAACCGGCCGGTCCTCAGCTTCGAGCTGAACCGGGACGCAGCGCAGCAGTTCGCGGTGATGACGCAGCGCATCTTCTCCACGAACATCACCGACAGCCCGGACCAGCTGGCGTTCGTACTGGACGGCGAGGTGCTCGTGTCGGCGGTCGTGAACAGCCCCATCCTCGCGGGCGTCGGCATCATCCAGGGCACCTTCACCGCGGAAGAAGTCCGGCAGCTCGCGATACAGGTCGAGTCCGGACGCCTGCCGGTGGACATCGAGGAGATATCGTCGAGCGTCGTCGCAGGCTCTCTCGGAGCGCAGTCGCTGGACGAGGCGCTCATCGCGGGCGGCGTCGGGCTGCTTTTGGTGCTCTTCTTCATGGCGGCCTACTACCGGGTCTCCGGGGTCGTCGCTGGCATGGCGCTCATCTGCTACACCCTGATCGTCCTCGCTCTCTTCAAGCTCATTCCGGTGACGCTCACGCTGGCCGGACTGGCCGGGTTCATCCTCTCGCTGGGCATGGCGGTGGACGCCAATATCCTCATCTTCGAGCGGTTGAAGGAGGAGTTGCAGATAGGCCGCACCGTGCAGCTGGCCATGCAGATCGGCTTCAACCGCGCTTGGCCGTCCATCCGTGACGGCAACGTCTCCACCATCCTCATCGCGCTCGTGCTCTTCTTCTTCGGCAGCGGGTCGGCGAACTCGGCGGTGACCGGCTTCGCGGTATCCCTGCTCATCGGCGTGCTCACGAGTATGTTCACCGCAATCTTCATCAGCCGGAACCTGCTGGGCATCGTCGCCGCGACGTGGCTGCGGCGCTCAGGACGGTTTTTCACTCCCGACGCAGGCAGGCGCGACCGCGCCGCACCGGCGGGAGGAGGCGGCTGATGCGCGTCGCCAGCTTCCGCAAATGGTTCTTCGGCATCTCGGCGCTGCTGGTGCTCCTTTCCGCGGCGTCGCTTATCTCGTTCCAGTTGAAACCGGGCATCGACTTCACCGGCGGCGCGGCTATCACCGCCATCTACGAGACGGACGTGACCTCCTCGCGGGTTGTGGAAGCGCTTACCCGCGTGGGCCAGCCGGACGCCATCGTGCAGGGTTCCGGCAACAACACGTTCTTCATCCGCCTCGGCATCCTGGAACTGGATGAGCGCGACGCCGCCGGGAACGTCGTGCGCCGCGGCGACGAGTCCCGCATTCGGGATGCGCTCGCGGAAGTCGGCACGGTGGAGATCGGCTCGTTCGACTCGGTCTCCGGCATCATCGGCTCGGAGAACGTGCGCAACGCCACCATCGCCGTCATCGTGGCCTCGCTCGTCATCCTGATCTACGTGACGTGGGCGTTCCGCCGAGTGCCGTCGCCGTTCCGCTACGGCGTCGCAGCCGTCGTCGCGCTCGTGCACGACGTCTTCATCGTCCTGGGAGTCTTCTCGGTGCTGGGCGAGACGATCAACCTGGAAGTGAACGCCATGTTCATCACCGGGGTGCTCACCACCATCGGCTACAGCGTCAACGACACCATCGTCGTCTTCGACCGCCTGCGGGAGAACGTGGCGCGTTACGCCGGAGTGAGCACGCGCGAGCTCGTGAACCTGAGCGTTCGCGAGACCATAGCCCGCTCGCTGAACACGTCCATCACGCTCATCGTGGTCGTCGTCACGCTGCTCCTCTTCGCCGGGCCTTCCATCCGCCCGCTGCTCTACGTGCTGCTCGCGGGCGTCACGGTGGGAACGTACAGCTCCATCTTCATCGCGAGCCTGCTCCTCGTCTCCTGGGACGAGGGCGAGATAGGCCGCTTCTGGCGCCGCGTCCGCTTCAAGCGCGCCACCGCTTAGACCCCTACGGCCGCAGCAACACCCGCCCCAGAACCTCGCGACCCTTGACCGCGCGATAGGCGCGCTTCACCGACTCCGCGGAGAGCGGCAACTCCTCGTGCACCAGCGGCGACATCTGCCCGCGTTCCGCCAGCGACAATGCGCGTTCCACGTGCCGCCGCTCGACCCCCAGGCTCCCCACGAGCGTCAACTCCCGGAAGATCGCCTCGGCGGGCGCGAACGGCGCGGCGTCCGGCGACGTCTGCCCCACGAGCGCGATGCGCCCGCCCCTCCGCATCGCCGCGACGAGACGTCCCAACGACGCTCCCGTCGTGTCGAGCGCGGCGTCGGCGCCCGCGTCGCCGGTCAGCGCCGCGACGACCTCCTCCCACGGTTCGCCGTCGAGCAGGACGGCGTCGAGCCACGGCTCACTCTCCAGCCGCTGCGCCTTCTCAGGTGAACCGGTGATGCCGATGACGCTGGCGCGGAGCGCATGGGCGGCCTGCGCCGCGTGTGCCCCGACGCCTCCGCTGGCGCCGGTCACCACGAGCGTCTCGCCCTCCGCGACCGCGCACGCCTCCAGCGCCCTGAGCGCAACGCCGATGGGCGAGGCGAGCAGTGCGCTGCCCGTCGCGGCCATGCCTTGGGGCAGCGGAACGAGCGATGCCACAGGTGCGGTCAGCATCTCGGCGAAACCGCCGTCGCGCCGGTGCCCGATGTCGCCCGGCATCACGACGGACTCAGTGCCTACGAGGCTCACAGGCACGCCCTCGCCGACGCCGCACACGACACCCGCTACCTCGTGGCCGAGGACGCGCGGCAGCGTCACCCCTCGCCGGAGCGTGCCTTCCATGATGAGCGCGTCGTGGTGCGAGAAGCCGCACGCCGCCACGCGCAGCAGCGCCTCGCCCGGCGCGGGCTGCGGGTCCGGCAGGGTCGCGTCGCGCAGTCGCGGCTCCGGTCCTACGGTATCGAGGACAACGGCTCTCATGCGGATACTCTAACCGGACTTGGCGGCGGGTGTACGATGTGCGCGTACGAGGAGGCGCATCATGCACGTCGACGATTTCATCGAGGAACTCTGGACGTATGCGAACAGCTTTCCCATGCGGGAGCATCCGTGGTTCCGCGGCATCGCGGAGCACTGGTGGACGCGCGAGCAGATCATCGCGGGCGAAGTGCAGCACTACCTGCGCGTGCGGGAGAACCCGGTCTACTTCGGTTACATCGCGGCGCACGCAGCCGAGGAGCGCCTGCCCGGGCTCACCGAGGCGGTGCTGGAGAACTACATGGAGGAACTTTCCGGCGAGCGCACCCACGTCGACATCATGTTCCAGTTCCTGGAAGAGGGAGGCGTGTCCCGCGAGGACGCCGACAACGCGCAACCGGCGCCCGGGACCCTCGCGGCGATCGAGATGATCCTCGGCCACTGCCAGCGGCGCTCCGCGCTGGAGGGCGTCGCGATGCTGGCGTTCGTGGAGAGCCAGCACGGCGGGCCGGACGGCGCGGCGGCGTCCGCCTACCCGGCGCTCGTCGGCCACTACGGCTTCTCGGAATGGGCGGCGGAGACGTACCGCATCCACGCCGAGCAGGACGTGGGGCACGGTCAGAGCCAGATCGACGTGATCAGGCGCTACGCGACCACCGACGAGATGCAGACGAAGATACGGCGCGCAGTGCGGCTCGGGCTGACGGCGTGGAACCTCGAGTACGACGGCCACGTGCAGGCGATGACCGGCCTCCGCGATCACTGGGACGGCGGCCATCCGCTCATCCACCAGAACCCGCCGATGCGCGTTCCTCTGATATGAAAGACAAACAGCTCGATGCCGCAAGCTTCGTCGGGCGGGCCGCCACGATGCTGGCCCTGGGGTTCTTCGTGGAGCGTGTCGGAACGGCGTATTTCGGCGCGGTGTGGGGTGCGGTGATCGCCATCGTGGTGATGCTGGCCATCCTCGCCGGGATCCTGCTCTGGCCGCGGCTGCAGAGCAAGGGCAGTGAAGAAGAGCAGGCCGAGAGCCCTGGCGAAGGAGCAGGCCCCTAGAACGGGAACTCGTCGGGCAGCGCTGACCGAAGCTCGGCGTACTCGGGGTCGCCGGCGTACTCGTTGGCGATGCTTTCGAGGCGCTCGACGAGCTCCTCGACCGGCATCCGGAACACGCTCGAGACCATTCCCGTGGTCTCCTCGAAGTCTCCCCTTCAGTTCCGGTATCAGCCGCGCATCCGCTCCATGAGGTAGCGGTCATCCTCGCGCATGCTCCGATTGTAGCCGCATCTGCAAGGCTGGGCAGTGCGCCCTACTGCGAGAACCCCACGGGATGGAACGTGATCAGCTCTGTCGACGCGACAGGGCTGCCGTCGGCGTCCGCCGTCACCGCGAGCCGCGTGAGCACGCGCCACTCCTCGCCCTGCCGCCGCACGCGAAGGATCACGAACGCGTTCTCCACCGGTTCGCCCGGCGGCTCGTCGAACCCCACGGTGAACTCGAGCCGCGCGCTTGCGCCGGACGCCAGCGGCGGCTGCGCCGTCAGCGGTACCGCCTCCGCCCGGAAGCGCCCGTGCGGCAGCCACGCTTCCAGCAATTCGATCGGCTCGCCCCCTGCGTTGCGCACCGCGAACGCAACGTCCCACGCGCCCGGTCCGCCGGAGGCCGGGCCGGTCTGCAGAACACTGAGAGACGGGCTCGTCATGGCGTCAGGATATATCTCCCGCCAGCGCCCGGGGGGCAGACGATATTCGTAAGAAGTAAGGGGAATCGCAGTGCGAAACTGCGCAACGATGGCTTTGCTTGACCGGTCTACCCCTGCTCGGTAGTATCGCCGAGCGGGATATGCGCGAGACGCAACCCGAGGAGGAGGCGAAATGGCGCACGTCGATTACAAGGACTTGCGGGACTACCTCGGCGTCCTGGAGGAGAACGGCCTGCTCAAGCACGTCACCGCACCGGTCGATCTCGACTACGAGATCGGAGGCATCGCGGCGCGCGGGCTCGACAAGGGCGGCGACAGCCTCGTGGGGCTGCTCTTCGAGAACATCAATGGTTACCCCGGCAAGCGGGTGGTCGCGAACATCCTCGCCAAGACGGAGCAGCTCGCGCTGGCTATCGGCGCCGAGCCGGACGACATGACGCTCTACGAACGCATCGGGGAGGCGCGGCAGAGTCCCATCGCTCCGGTGCAGGTGTCGGAGGCGGTCTGCCAGGAGGAGGTTATCGCCGAGGAAGAAGTGAACCTGCACGAGCTGCCCATCCCGTGGTGGCACGAGGGGGATGCCGGACGCTACATCGGCACGACCGCAGGCGTCACGACGATGGACCCCGAGACCGGCTACATCAACCAGGGGCTCTATCGCTGCATGATCCTCGACGACAAGACGTTCTCCCTGCAGGCGCGCGGCGGCCACGAGATCGGCGAGAACCCCACGAAGACCGGCTATGGCGGACAGTCCCACATCCTCATGAACGAAGCGCAAGGGAAGCCGACTCCGGTCGCGCTCGCCATCGGCATGGACCCCGCGCTCACCTACGCCGCGGGTGCGTTCGTGCACTCGGACGAGATAGAGCACGCCGAGTACGCCTTCGCGGGCGCGCTGAAGGGCGAGCCCATCGAGATCGTGAAGTGCCTCAACAGCGACCTGCTCGTCCCAGCCTACTCCGAGATGATCATCGAGGGCGAGATACTGCCCTACGAGCGCATCAACGAGGGGCCGCACGGCGAGCACCAGGGTTTCTACACAGCGGTGGACAACGTGTTCGTCGTGCACGTGAAGTCGATCTCGCACCGGAAGGACGCCATCCACTACGGCCTGATATGCCGCCAGCAGGAGGACTATCCCAAGTTCATGTACTCGGCGGGGATGCGCACTCGCCTTGAGGAGATGGGCATCGCCGACCTGCTGGAGGACGTGTGGTGCCCGGACAGCACGGGCGGCGGCTTCGGCGTCTTCGCCATCATCGCCGCGAAGGCCAGGACTCCCGCCGACGTGGCGCGCATCAAGGAAGCGATAACCAACCTCAAGGAAGAGCGTTACCTCGTCCGCAGGCCACGCTGGACGATCGTCGTGGACGACGACTGCGACGTTCGGGACTGGGCGGAGGTGATGTGGCGGGTCGCGCTCGGCGTCATGCCGGACGCGCACCTCACCATCAGTGAACGGAACAATGCCATCTGGCACGAGCCGCTGGAAGTAGAGTTCGACGCAGGCTCTTGCGTCTTCGTCGACGCGACGTTCAAGACGAAGCAGGGGTTCGACCGCCCCATCAATGCGTTGAGCAGGGACCTGAAAGCGCGCGTCGACGGACGCTGGCGGGAACTGGGGCTCGACTAGCGGCCTCGCGCCGTATGAAAGGACAACAGCCATGACGACCGAAGCGGAGATGGGGGTTGCGTACGACGACCTGCGTTCCTACATCGAGGCATGCCAGGCAGCCGATGACTGGCGGCTCATCGAGGGCGCGGACTGGGATGTGGAGATAGGAGCGCTGACGGAGGCGGCGGCCGACCGCATACCGGAGCCGCCGATGCTCCTGTTCGACAACATCAAGGGCTACCCGGAGGGCTATCGCGTCGTCAGCCTCACGGAGTCGTCGTGGAAGCGCGCGTGCATCGCGCTGGGCCTGCCGCTGGACCGTCCGAAGCTGGAACTGGTGCGGATGGCCGCCCGGAAGCTGAAGGCCGCGCACGACAGCCTCATCGGCCCCACCGAGGTCAAGAGCGGCCCCGTGATGGAGAACGTGTTCGAGGGCGAGCACGTCGACGTCTGGCAGTTGCCCATCCCCCGCTATCACGCGGCGGACGGAGGACGCTATCTCGGCACCGGCGGCGTGCTCATCAACAAGGACCCGGAGTCGGACTTCATCAACGTGGGCACCTACCGGATGCAGGCGCACGAGAAAGACCTGCTCGGTCTGTGGATGAGCCCCGGCCAGCAGGGCAGGCAGATATGCCAGCGGTACTGGGACCAGGGGAAGGCTGCGCCGGTCGTCGCCGCCTACGGGCTGGACCCGCTCACGTTCTCTGCCGGGCACATGAAGCTCCCGTGGGGGAAGAGCGAACTGGACCTGGCCGGCGGCCTGCGCGGGCGTTCCGTGGACGTCATCCCAGGCCCGATCACCGGACTGCCCATACCGGCCGGGGCGGAGATAGCCATCGAGGGAGAGGTGCCGCCCCCCTGGGAGCAGGCCGAGGAAGAAGGACCGTTCGGGGAATGGCCGGGCTACTACTCCGGCGGCACGCGCGGCACCGGCGAACCGCAGCCGGTCATCCGCATCAAGGCGCTCTACCACCGCAACTCGCCCATCATCCACAACCAGGCGCCCATGTGGCCGGGCGCGGCGAAGTTCGCCATCCCGATCGGCGCAGGGTTGCTGTGGGACCAGTTGGAAGCGGCGGGCATACAGGACGTCACCGGCGTCTTCTCTTACACCGGCTATCTCGTCGCCATCTCCATCAAGCAGCGTTACGCCGGGCATGCGAAGCAGACCGCCCACGCGGCGGTCTCAGCCGCCGCAGCCGCGCGCAACGGGCGGTACGTCGTCATCGTCGACGAGGACATCGACGTCACGGACCTCAAGGAGGTCATCTGGGCGATGCAGACGCGCGTCGACCCCTACACCGACATCGAAACGATAGAGGGGACGTGGAGCACTCCCCTGGACCCCCGGATGCCTCCGGACAAGCGTGCGAACGGCGACCACACCAACAGCAGGGCTATCTTCTACGCCGTGCGCCCCTTCCACTGGAAGGACGAGTTCCCCGTGGTCAGCCGCACTCCGGCCGATATCCGCCAGGAGGTGATCGAGAAGTACCGCGGCATCCTCCCGTTCCCGGGTTTCTAGTTCCGGCGGAACGCAGGGTTTACGCATGCCCCGGTAGCGCCCCATGCCCCGGTTCGGGATAATGGGCTATCCCTACCGCAGGAGGGTGCGTTGCGCATCGGGGCTCACGTTTCCGGATCAGGCTCGCTCGACAAGGCCATAGACAGGGCGCTGGACATCGGCGCGGAGTGCATCCAGCTCTTCCCCTCCGCCCCGCAGGGGTGGGGGTTCAAGGTCCCCGACGAGAAGATCGTCGCCGACTTCAAGCGCAAGGCGTTCGAGCACGGCGTCGGCCCCAACGTGTTCCACGGCATCTATCTCGTCAGCCTCGGCGCCGACGATCCCGCGCTCGTGCAGCGCGGCAAGGCGTCGCTCGTCAAGTACATGAACGTCGCGGGCGACATGGGCGTGCAGGGCGTCATCTTCCACCTGAACAGCCACAAGGGGCGCGGCTTCGACGGCGTATTCGGGCAGGTCATCGAGGGCATCCGCGAGGTGTTGGCCGACTCCCCGCCGGACGTGCAGCTCATCCTGGAGAACAGCGCGGGCATGGGGAACCACATCGGCTCCAGGTTCGCGGAGATCGGCGCATTCGTGCGTGAACTGGACGACCCGCGCGTGCAGGTCTGCCTCGACACGCAGCACTCGTTCGCCGCGGGCTACGACCTCCGCACCCCGGACGGCGTCGACGCCGTGATGGACGAGTTCGACCGGGACATCGGCGTCGAGCACCTCGTCGCCGTTCACTGCAACGACTCGAAGCCTGCGCTCGGTGGGGCGCTCGACCGGCACGAGAACATCGGCGAGGGGCAGATGGGCATCGGCGCGTTCGAGTCGATACTCGGGCACTCCGCGTTCGCAAACGTGCCCTTCTACCTGGAGGTGCCCGGCTACGAGGGCAAGGGGCCGGACGAGCCGAACGTGACCACCATGAAGTCGGTGCGGGAGCGCGCCGCGCCGGACGCAGGCTGAGCCGTGATGCGCAAGCGGCAGTTCGAGGAGCTGGTCAGGCGCGCGGTCGAGGAAGTGGCGGACGACTGGCCGGATGCGAAGAAGGAGGGATGGCCCGTATTCGTGGAGAACCTCCTGAGCAACAACGTGGACATCCAGGTGCGGCGTCAGCCGACGAAACGGCAACGCAGGTCGCTGGGGCTCGCGCCCGACGAAACGCTGCTGGGCCTCTACGAGGGTGTCCCGTTGACTGACCGCGACGGCTACAACATGGTCCTGCCGGACGTCATCACCATCTTTCAGTTACCCATCGAGGAGATGTGCGAAACGGAGGAAGAGGTGATGGAGGAGGTGCGCAAGACGCTCGTGCACGAGGTGGCGCACCACTTCAGCATCACAGACGTGGAACTCGAAGCCTGGGGCGTCGCGTAGGAGGGAGGCTCTACGCAGGCGCCCCACGCCTCGAATCGGGTCCTACACCTGCGCGTACTCCTCCATGAGCACGCGCGCGACCTCCGGGCGGCTGAACTCCAGCGGAGGCGTCTCCCGTCGCGCAAGCATGTCGCGCACCTGGGTGCCGCTCAACGAGACGCGGCTTTCGACGCCGTGGGGACAGGTCTTCTCCGAGGCCATCGCGCCGCAGGCGGAGCAGAAGAACGAGTTCTCGAAGTAGAGCGGGGTGATGCCCAACTCCTTCGGCTCGAACTCCCTGAAGATGTGCTGGGCGTCGTACGTCCCATAGTAAGAGCCGACGCCTGCGTGGTCGCGCCCCACGATGAAGTGGCTGCAGCCGTAGTTCTTGCGCGCGATGGCGTGGAACACGGCCTCGCGCGGCCCGGCGTAGCGCATGAACGCGGGGAAGACAGACAGGTGCACCCGGTCTGCCGGGTAGTAGTTCTCCAGCAGCGCTTCGTAGCACCGCATCCGTATTCCGGCAGGGATGTCGTCCGGCTTGGTCTCCCCCACCAGCGGGTGGAGCAGAAGCCCATCGGTTATCTCCATCGCGCACTTCTGGATGTACTCGTGCGCGCGGTGCACCGGGTTCCGGGTCTGGAACCCGACGACCGTCCGCCAGTTGCGGGCCGCGAAAGCGGCGCGCGTCTCGGCGGGCGTCTGGTGGTACGGGGCGGCAGCCGGTTCTAGCGCGGGCGTGCCGGAGAGCATGGTGATGCGCCCGCCGACGAGCACCGGCCCTTGTGCGTAGACGCCCGCAACGCCGGGATGCGCCTCGTCAGTCGTGCGGAACGCACGCTCCGCCTCAAGGTGCTTGTCGTAGCCGAACAGTTCGGCCACGTCGATGATGCCGGCCAGGCTGCCGTCCGGCGCGGCGAGCGCGGCCTGACCGCCCTCGCGCAGTCCTGCGGCTGTTTCCTCGTCGACAGCGAGTGTGACCGGAAGCGGCCATACTACGCCCGATTCGAGGCGCATGTGGTCGCGCACGCTGAGGTAGTCGGCCGAGGTGAGGAAGCCCTCCAGCGGGCTGAATGCGCCCTGTGCGATGAGCCGGGCATCCGACTCCTGGCGCGCGTTCAGCCTGATGACGGGCAGCGACACTGCGCTCTCGCTCAACTCGATGGCGTCGGCCGCAACGCGGTCGATCAGTTGCCCGCCGTGCGGCGTGATGAGTTGCGTTTCGGTGGTGGTGGCGGTAGTCATCAGGCGACACGCTCCTTCACAGTGTTCAGGTAGCCCAATTCCTCCAGTGCGGAGAGGACCTTCTCGACGCTCTCTTCCACGGTCTCGCTTTCGGTGTCGACGACGACCTCGGGGTTCACCGGCGCCTCGTATGGGTCGGAGACGCCGGTGAAGTTCTCTATCTCGCCGCGAAGCGCCTTCTCGTAGAGGCCCTTTACGTCGCGGCGCACCAACTCGTCGAGCGGACACTGGACGTAGACCTCGACGAAACTGCCGATGTGCGCCCGCACTTCGTCCCGCACGTCCCGGTACGGCGAGATCGCGGCGACGATGCTCGCGACGCCGTTCCGCGTCAGCAGATTGCTCACGAAGCCGATGCGCCGGATGTTGGTGTCCCGGTCCTCCTTGCTGAACCCGAGCCCCTTGCTCAGGTTCGTCCGGACGATGTCCCCGTCGAGCAGTTCGACCTTGCGGCCACGCTCCTGCAACTCCTCCACGAGCGCGTTCGCGATCGTGCTCTTGCCTGCGCCCGACAGGCCGGTCAGCCATATCGTTACGCCCTGGTCCTCCACTAACTGAGTCATCTTCACGTACCTCCTTCTGGTATCGCTTTTCTCTATCTGGCAATGGGGAGTTCAAGCGGCCCGTCCGTGTGCAGGCCGCACTCCGTCTTGTCGAATCCCACCCAGCGTCCCGCCCGCAGGTCCCCGTCGCTGGCGGACGCCGGGCGGGTGCAATGCACGCACCCGATGCTGGCGTAGCCCTGGTCGTGGAGTGGGTTGTAGGGGACCCCGTTGGCCCGCACGTACTCCCAGACCTCCTCCTCGCTCCAGTCGGCGAGGGGATTGAGCTTCACGAGGTCGAATTTGTGGTCCCACTCGACCTTGGCGATGTGGCTCCGGGTGGCTGCCTGGTCGCGCCGCAGGCCTGCGATCCATGCCTGCTTGCCCTGGAGTGCCCGCGCGTTCGGCTCTACCTTCCGCAGCGAACAGCACATGTCGGGGTTGCTCTCCCACAGGTTCGGGGCGAACTCGCGCGCCTGCGCTTCCAGCGTCCAGCGGGAGCGGTATCCGACCGGTTCGACGCCGTAGTGATTGCGCACCTGCTCGATGAGTGCGTACGTCTCCGGGAAGAGCAGGTCCGTATCGAGGTAGAACACTTCGAAGGCCCATCCGGTGCGAACGGCCATATCGAGCAGCGCCATTCCGGACGCTCCCCCGAACGAGCAGGCGAGCGCTATCTCGGGGCTGTATCGCTGCAGCCCCCAGTTCAGCACCTCGTGTGCCTCCGCGAGCTCCAGCCGGGCCCCGGCCTGCACTGCCTCTTCCATCGTCGCGTGTGTCATCAAGGGTCTCCTCCTGCTTAAACGAAGGAACCCCCGGCATCTTCCGGGGGTTCGCGAGTTGGCGTTCTGCTTGGCGGTCGGTATCAGCGATCGGTGATGTCCGCGCGGAACTGCCTGACGGGTGCGAACCCCTCAGGCATACAACAACAGCAGCAAACGGTTGCGCGGGAAAGCATCCGATTGAGATTAACAGCGGTGCTACCGGCTGTCAAGCACAGCATGTCCACGCGCTGCCGTGAGCCGCTCTTCGGCGAGACGGTTCGCCGCCTCCGCCGTCGTGATGCCCTCCGCATCCGCGATCGCGAGCACCCGCTGCATCGTGTCGTAGATGGTGGCGGTGTGGGCGCGCGCGCCTTCGCGGTCGTAGGGCTGCCCTATCTCGAAGTAGACGTTCGTCACGCCGCCCGCGTTCGCGATGAAGTCCGGCGCGTAGACGATGCCGCGCTCTACCAGCCGCTGCGCGTCCTCCGGTGTGGCGAGCTGGTTGTTCGCCGCGCCGCACACCACCTGGCACCGCAGCCGGGGCAGGGTTGCCTCGTTCAGCACGCCGCCCAGTGCGCAGGGTGCGAACACGTCGCACTCCGCGTCGTAGATGGCGTCCGGCGCCACGAGCGACGTGCGCGGCAGGCCCGCAGCGCGCTGCAGCGCGTCGTCGTGGATGTCGGTCACGATGAGCTCCGCGCCCGCCTCGACGAGGTGCGCCGCGAGCGACGATGCAGCGTTGCCGAAGCCCTGGATGGCGACGCGCCGCCCTTCGAGCGAATCGCTCCCCCACGCAGCCTCGGCGCAGGCGCGCATCCCCTGGAACACGCCGAACCCGGTCATGCCTGCGGGGTTGCCGCTGCCGCCCAGTTCCTCCGGCAGACCTACGACGTGCGGCGTCTCCTCGGCTATCCACACCATGTTCTGCGCGTTCGCGCCCACGTCCTCGGTCGTGACGTAGCGCCCGCCAAGCGACTCCACGAACCGCCCGTAGGAGCGGAACATCGCCTCCGTCTTGTCGGTGCGCGGATCGGCGACGATGAGCCCCTTGCCTCCGCCGAGATTGAGGCCCGCCGCCGCTGACTTGTAGGTCATCGCGCGGGAGAGGCGCAGGACGTCCATGATGGCGTCCTCGTCCGAGGGATGCGGCCAGATGCGCGTGCCGCCGAGCGACGGCCCCAGCGTGCGGTCGTGGATGGCGATGAACGCCTTCACGCCGTTGGCAGGGTCTGTCCAGACGGCCAGCTCTTCGTGTCCGCTCGCCTGCATGTACTCGATGAATTCCATTGCTCACACCCCCTCCGGTGCTATGTTAATCGTAGCACTTTCGGCGGATACGTGCACGCCTGTAGAGGTTCAGCCTCACTCATCGTGATGTGGTTCGTGCAGGAGTCCCCGCCAGCCCTGCATGAGCCCGATGCCCTCGCGGGGCAACACCACGATCGCGAATATGGTCGTTGGCCCCAGCAGCACGAGGTGCAGGATGAGCCCGAACCCAATCCCCAACTCGCGCGGCACGTCCCATAGCGCCAGTATCTCGACCACCGCGAGTTCGAATGTGCCGACGGCGCCCGGCAGCCCCGGTAGCGACGTCGCGAAGAAGATCGCGCCGAGCGCGACGATGGTCGCCTGGAAGATCGAAATCTCGATCCCCATGCCCTGCGCCAGCACCCACGCGCACGGTCCCAGCAGGAGCGAGTAGATGATGGTCAGCGACCCCGTGGTCGCCAGCTCCCGCTTCCGTCGCATCGCCTCGCTTATCGTCTGCTCGTAGGTAAGGATCCCGGGGATCCTTCCAACCAGGGAGATGCGGCGCGCCACCCGCCCCAGGTTCAGCAGCAGCACGAAGAAGACGATGAGTATCCCGCTCAGGTAGATCGCCGGGCCTGCGAAGTCCGCTATCCGCGGCTCGGATACGATCGCCACGAACGCGAATACCATCGTGAACATGATGTCCTGCACGCGCGTCATCACGATGGTCGCCACCACGGTCGCTGCGGGATGCCTGTCCCGCAGCGTCAGCATCGTCAGCACGGCGGGCTCGTCCATCAGCCGCACCGGCGCGAAGTTGTTCAGGCCCAGCGCCGCCATCTCCACGGTGAAGAGCCGCCAGGAGGTGACGCGTTCGGACGTCCACATCAGCCGCCACCGGTAGGCGCGCAGGAAGCTGGAGAAGAGCATGATCGCGATGGCGGCCGCTACTGCCAGGAGCGACGTTTCGGCCAGCTGCTCGCCTACCTCTCCCCATTCGATGCCGCGTATCGTCAGGTAGAGGAAGAACCCACCGAGCGCAAACCCGAACGGAACCAGGAAGCGCGGGCTCCTGATGATCGAGAAGAGCGTGGAGAGGAAAGCCATGGGCGCGGTCTCAGCCGAACAGGTCGCTCCTCGATGGGGTGGAGGCCGATCCCGGCGCCGCGCCGTGTCCCGGCACGCTCATGTCCGCGTAGAACGCCTCGTCGTAGGCCCGCGTCCGCACGACCACCGGCATCGGCAGCGCGTGCCCGAACATGAGCGACTGCTGCTGCGACTCCAGCCGCGACAGCACGGTCTTCAGCTCCCGGGAACCCGGCGCGCCGGTCAGCACCGCGTCGACGTCGCGGTCGTTGTCGAGTTGGCAGACGATGCGCGTGCCCACCTGGCTCAGGACCTCGCCATCGATGCCGGACGGGCGCTGGTCCACCACCAGCAGCGTCACGCGGTACTTCCGCATCTCCCGCGCGATGGTCCCGAAGATCGTCTGTCCGGCGACGCCGGGGTCGAGGAATCGGTGCGCCTCCTCGATGGTGATGAGGAGCGGTGTCGGCTGGGGCTTGCCCTCGGCGAGCGCCTTTTCCGTGCGCTCTCGGTACTCGGCGTGGATGCGCCGCGTGATGAGGTTGGCTACCAGCAGGTAGGCCGTGATGTTGTCGCCGTAGCTGCCGAACTCCAGCACCACGTGCCGGTTGTCCTGCAGGTGCTCCAGCACCTGGCGCACGGCGCTGCCGCCCGTCGAATGTTCCGACATGAACCCGAACCGCTGGAGTTGGGAGAGCCTGCGCCGCAACGCACCGAGCGTTCCCGCGTTCTCGGCCATCGAATCGGCCAGCGATGCCAGGTCCTCCTGCGAGTGGTGCAGGAACTCCAGCAGCCAGTTCCGCCCGAAGCGGCGCTCCAGCGCGTAGCACGACTGTACGCCCAGGTCGGTCACATGCAGCGTGGAGGCGAGCACCGCGATGTCGTCCGGCTCGATCTCGTCGAACCCGATGACCACGTCGTAGTCCGTTGACGCGCCCCGGCGCCGCGACGACGCAGGGTCGAGCGTGAACACGGAGACGCGGCTCCCGAACAGCTGCTTCAGCCCCTTCGCCGCGTAGCCGGACTCGGACGTGGACTGCCAGCCGTACTCGCTGTGCATGTCGAACACGAGGTTGATGGCCGCGTTGCGCTGCAGGATGCCTGCGAGCAGGATGCGTGTGAGGAAACTCTTGCCGGAGCCGCTCTTGCCGAAGACGCCGTTGGAGCGCTTCACGAACTCCTCGAGGTTCAGGCAGACGCGCGTGTCCTCCATGTCCAGGGGGCTGCCTATCCAGATGTGACGCGCGTCCTCGCTGCCGAAGACCGCGGCCACGTCGTCGTTGGACGCCCGGTACGCATCGGCGAAGTGCGGGGGCATCGAGCGCGCGGGCTGCGGCCCCTCGTCGCCTGCGGTCATCGTAAGCATCGGCGTTACCGACGCCGTCGAGTACGCCGTCGTGCCGGAGAGCGCCTCTGCCAGCGCCGCCCCGCCTCCCGCGACCGCCGACGCCATGCGCGGATCGCTGCTCTCCAGTTGCAGGTCGGTCACGATGCCGAAGAAGCGGTTGAACTGTCCCTGCACGGTGACGAACGTGCCGACCTTCACGTCTTCGACCGCGCGCGCCGACTCCAGCCGCACGTCGAGCCCGCGCGAGAGTGACCCGCCCACGACCGCGCCGATGCGGACGGGGACCTCGGGTTCCGTGCCGTTCGTGGTCACGAGCCCTCGCTCAGGGGGAGCCGCCGCATGATCGCGGCGAGCCGCGCCGCGTCCGTGGGCAGCTGCGACGCTATCGTGCGGCACGCCTGCATCAGGAACGCGCGCGGGTCGCCGAAGTGCGGCGCGGCCTCCCGCAGCGCCGCGGCGAGCACGTCGTCGGCGGTCGGCAGGGCGCTTGCGAGCACGAGCGCCGTCCAGTCGCTCCGCTCCATGAACCCGCGCACCTCGGTGCCGGAGCAGGCGTAGAGGAACGTGTGGATGCGCGGTGGCAGGGGCGGCAGGTGCTGGAAGTAGCGTCCGCTCTCCTCGTGGCCGACGACCGTGAGCGTCACGTCGGTGCGGAGCAGCCGCTCCAACTGCGGGTTCTCCGCGTACACGTCCGACTCCGACTCCAGCCCGGCGCCGCGGGCGATGACGCGCCTGCCCGGGTCGAGCGCTGCCGTGCTCACGCCGTCCACGACGGCGAACAGCGACGCGCCCACGCGCACGAGCGTCCCCAGCGGCGGGGCGCCGTACAACGTGTGGCACTGCCCCACGACGCTGTCCACCGACGCCTCGACGACCTCCCCGAACTTCGTCGTTGCGCCGGGGTCTGCAGTCGCGGGGTCGGTGGAGGGAGAGGGGCTGCTTGCTGGCCGTGCGGCGGGCATGCGGCTATTGTAGCGTAGCAATGCTGGAGGACACGCCTATGACATCGAACGGTTCCAACCCTGCCGAAGCCCCGCACTTCACGCGCGAGTGGCTGATCGACGCCCTCCGCTACGTCCGGCGCGACTTCGAGGCCGCTGCCTCCGGCGAGGCAGAGGAGGGCGACGCCCGCGCTCGCTCGCGCATGGAGATGGCGCGCCGCATGGGGCTGGACGTGCTCGCCGGCGAGGCGATGGCTGCGATAGACCGTGCCATCGACGACGCCGCGCGCCTCGAATGGCCCGGCGGGCTGGAGGTGCGCTACACCGCGTTCCTCGGTGCGCTGAAGACGCTCGCACAGGCGAGCAGCGCCTTCAACGACCACACGCCGGAGCGCCCGCACCTGACCTATCTCGCGGAGACGATGGCGCGGGCCGAACTCGCCGCCGCGAGCCTCGTCCGCAGGCGCAGGGCCGAGCGCCTGCGCGGGCTGTACGTCATCGTCGATCCGTCGCTCACCCTCGACCGCGACCCCGTCTGGATCACGCAGGAGGCCGTCGCTGGAGGCGCGACCGCCGTCCAGCTGCGCGTGAAGGAGACCGACAAGGGCCGCTGGCTCCCGCTCGCCGGGACGCTGCGCGGCGTCTGCAACGATGGCGGCGCTGCGCTCATCATCAACGACCACCCGGACGTTGCCGTTGCCGTGGGGGCCGACGGCGTCAACCTTGGCCAGAACGACATGCCCGTTGCGGCTGCCCGCGCCACGCTGCGCCCGTGGCAGATCGCGGGCACGTCCAACGCACTCGCGACCGAGGCCGACGTGTCGGTGCAGGCCGGGGCCGACTACGTCGCGGTGGGGCGCATGTTCCCCACCGGCTCGAAGGCCGACACCCGCCCCGCGGGGCCGGAGACCCTGCGCGCCGTGCGCGACGCCATGCCATTTGACGGCCCGCCGCTGCTGGCGATAGGCGGCATCACCCCGGAGAACGTCGGCGAGGTCGCCCGCGCGGGCGCGGACGGCATCTGCGTCATCGCCGCCGTCACCCAGGCCGACGACCCCCGCGCTGCCGCCGCCCGCCTGCTGGAAGCGTTCGACGCGGCTGGCTGACCTCTCCCCTGCCAGCCGCTCACCCCAATCCTGATACCATGCCCGCATGCCCGCTTCACCCCCAGGCGAGGAGACAACGACGCTCACGCTGACGCTGCGCGCGCTCGGCAGGCACGGCGAGGCGCTCGCGGAGACGGACGACGGTAAACCCGTCTTCGTGTTCGGCGGCATCCCCGGCGAGACGGTCACCGCGGAGGTCGTGGCAACGCGACGCGGTTACGTGGCCGCGCGCGTGAACGACGTGTCGGAGCCGTCGCCGCACCGCGTTGAGCCCGCCTGCCGCTACTTCGGCGAGTGCACCGGCTGCCAGTGGCAGCACGTCGCCTACGAGCGCCAGCTGGAGATGAAGCGCGAGGCGCTGGCTGACGCCCTGCACCGCATCGGTGGGCTGGATATCGAACCGCTGCCCACGCTGCCCAGCCCCGATACGCTGGGCTACCGCAACCACGCCCGCTTCACGGTGAGCAAGCAAGGCGGGCGGCTCGGCTACGTCCACAAGGAGCGACGCCGTCACGTGGAGGTGGAGGAGTGTCTGCTCATGGCGCCGTGGATCAACCACGCGCTGGCGTCGCTGCAGGGACACGCTGCCGAGACCACCCAGCTCTCGCTCCGGTACGGCGTGCACACCGGCGACTACCTGCTGCAGCCGACCTTCCAGGACATGGACGTGCCGCTGGCCTCCGGCCAGAAGCACTACCAGGAGGTGCTGCTCGGCCACCCCTTCCGCATCAGCTCCCCGTCCTTCTTCCAGGTAAACACCCGCCAGGCCGAGCAGATGGCCCAACTCGTCATGGGGGAACTGCGCCTGGACGGCTCGCAGACCGTCGTGGACGCCTACGCGGGCGTTGCGACGTTCGCCGTGCTCATGGCCGACCGCGCGCGCCGTGTCATCGCGGTCGAAGAGTCCAAGTCGGCGGTCGCCGACGCCCGCGTGAATATCGAGGGCATCCCGAACGTGGAACTGCGGCAGGCGCGCACGGAAGACGTGCTGTCGGAACTCGCGGAGGGAGGCGTCGACGCGGTGCTGCTGGACCCGCCGCGCGCCGGTTGCATGCCGGGAACGCTCGATGCGCTGCTGGACGTGCCGCCGGAGCGCGTCGTCTACGTCTCGTGCGACCCCGAAACGCTGGCGCGCGACCTCGCCATCCTCGCAGCGGGGCCGTTCCGCATCGAGCAGGTACGGCCCGTCGACATGTTCCCGCAGACGTACCACGTCGAGGCCGTTGCGACGCTCGTCCGCGACGACGAACGGCTCGCGGTGCTGCGCGGACGGCAGACGCTGGTACTGGCATCGTCGTCCCCGCGCCGCACGGAGATACTCGGACGACTGGGGCTGCCGTTCGAGACAGAGGAGCCGGGCGTGGACGAACCGGACGCCGCCCCCGGAGCGGACCCGGTTGAGGTCGCGCGGGAGCGTGCGATCGAGAAAGCCCGCGCCGTCGCATCCCGAAGGAGCGCCGGGACCGTGTTCGGCGCCGACACCGTCGTCGAGCTGGACGGTGTCGTGCTCGGCAAGCCCCACGACGATGGAGACGCCGTGCGGATGCTGCGCGACCTGCGTGGCCGCGAGCACCGCGTTATCACGGCGGTGGCGCTCGTCGACGCCGCGACTGGCGAGACGGCGGAGGGCTACCGGGCGTCGCGCGTGGTGATGCGCGACTACACCGACGAGGAGATAGCGGCGTACGTCGCCTCCGGCGCGCCGATGGACAAGGCGGGCGCGTACGGCGTGCAGGACGAGGCATTCGCTCCGGCGGCAGAGGTGCACGGCTGCTACCTGAACGTCGTCGGCCTGCCGGTCTGCGAGACCCTCAAACTGGCAGAGCGGTTCGGCCTGCGGCGGCGCCTGCGTCTCGACGGGCAGTGGCCCGCGCTGGAGCGCTGCCCCGCGTGCGCGGGGCAGGTGCGTCCGAAACCCCTGAGCGGACGCAGCAAGCGATGAACATCCTCGGCATCGGCAACCTCGAGCTCATCTGGATACTGCTGCTTGCGCTCGTGCTGCTGGGGCCGGGGCGCATGGTCGACGCTGCGCGTGCGGCGGGGAAGTTCTGGCGCGAGGCCCAACACGTATTGCGCGCCGCGGCTGACGCGGCGACGGTCAGTCTCGACGCGCCGCCGCCCCGCAGCGCACCCCGCGATCCACTCCCCGAGCCGGAGGACGCGGTCGCGCGCGAAGGCACCGGCGACGAGGCGGACGCGCAGCCGGGTGCTGAGGACACGTCTCCGGAGGCGCGGTAGCGATGGCCGCGAAGGAGATGACGCTCCGCGAGCACCTGGAGGAATTACGCAGGCGGCTCGTCATCGTCGTCGTGTTTGTCATCCTCGCGATGATCGTGGCGTTCGTCTTCCGCAACCCCATCTTCGCCTTCCTGCTGGAACCCGGCTTCTCCCAACTCGACGAGAAGCCGATAGCGACCGAGGTGCTGGAGACGGTTGGCGTGACGTTCAAGGTGACGCTTCTCGTCGCGTTCGCCGCCTCGCTCCCCGTCGTGCTCTACCACGTCATCATGTTCGCCTCGCCCGGTCTTACCACGCGGGAGCGGCTCTACGTCTTCCTCTTCCTGCCGGGCGTGCTCATCGCGTTCGGCGCGGGCGTGGCGTTCGGCTACTACGTGCTCTTCCCTCCGGCGTTCTACTTCCTCTTCAACTTCGGCTCGGAGAACGTGAACCCGGAGATACGCATCGCCAGCTACGTCAACGTCATCACGTCGCTCATGTTCTGGATGGGCGTCGTCTTCCAGATACCGCTGGTGCTCTTCGCGCTCGGACGCCTCGGCGTCGTCAGTTCGCGATGGCTGCTGCGCCGGTGGCGCTTCGCCGTCCTGATCGCGTTCATCGCCGCCGCGATGATCACCCCGACGTTCGACCCCGTGAACCAGACGTTCGTCGCCGTGCCCATCATCGTCCTCTACCTGTTCGGCATCCTGCTGGCGCGGTTCGGCGAGCGGCTGCGGCGCGGCGCGAGGGCGGAGAAAACCGAGCGCGGCCCCGGCCTGCTGCGGCGCATCGGGCGCCGCCTCGCGTTCTGGCGGCTGCCGGGCTTCCTGTGGCGCAAGCTCTTCCGGCGCGGTCGCGGCGAGTCGTAGGTTGAGAGTTCCGGAGCGACTCGCCGGCACACTCCCGTTCTACTACGGCTGGGTCGTCGTGGGCGTGGGCGCGGCGGCGGTCACGTCGCGGGTCGTGGGCTCGGTCGAGGCGGCGAGCGTCTTCGTTGCCGCGCTCACCGCCGAGTACGGATGGAGCGCGACCCTGCTCGCGGTGCCCACCCTGATCGGCAGCTCCGGCAGCGCGCTGGGCGGCCCGTTCGTGGGACGCCTGCTGGACAGGCGCGGCCCGCGACTCGTCACCACCGTGGGGACGGCGCTCGTCGGCGTCTCCTGCTTCGTGCTCGCGGCCACGCAGTCCATCCTCTTCTACATCGCCTTCTACGGCCTGCTCCGCATGGCAGGGCAGGGGATGGTGCAGCTCTCCAGCCAGATCACCGCCGCCAAGTGGTTCGAGCGTCGACGCGGACGCGCCATCGCGCTCATCACGCTCATATCGAGCGTCGGCCTCGTCGGCGCGCCGCCCGTCGCGCAGGCGCTCATCGACGGCCCCGGCATCGCCGTGGCGTGGATGTTCTTCGGCTGCCTTGCGCTGGGGATAGGCACGGTGCCGTCCCTGCTGCTCCTCGTCCGCAGCCCGGAGGACCTTGGACTCCAGCCGGACGGCGCTCCGCAGGCGAGCGCGCCGGTCCAACGGCAGAGCTTCACCGCGGGCCAGGCGGTCCATACCCCGGCGCTCTGGGCCATCGTCTTCGCCGTGTTCATGGTCTCGTCGGTGATGACCGGCGTCGGGTTCCACCAGCTCGCCTACTACACCGAGCGCGGCATCGACCCCACCGTCGGCGCGTACGTCGTGAGCAGCTTCGCGTTCGGGTTCTTCGCGGGCGGCGTCACCTGGGCTCCCCTGGCCGACCGCCTGCCCGTCCGCTTCATCCTCACGGGGCTCTACCTCTCCGGCGTGGGCACCATGATGCTGATGCTGCAGGTGCACGCTCCGTGGCAGGCGTTCGCGGCGGCACTGGCGTTCGGCATGCTCGTGGGCGGCTCCATCCAACTGCCCACCATGCTCCTCGCCAACTACTTCGGGCGGGCGCACATCGGCGCGATAGGCGGCACGGTGCACATGGCGCGCGGGTTCGGACTCGGCAGCGGGCCGGTCATCGGCGGACTGCTGATCGACGGGATCGGCTACGAGGCGGCGTGGGTAGCGTTCGGGGCGTTCGCAGCGACGGCTGCGGTGCTGATGGGGTTCGCGCGGCGGCCCCGGCTGCCGGTGGGAGTGAGCGTCTGATCCCCTCTCCCTACAAGGGGAGAGGGCTGGGGTGAGGGTACTGCGGGGCGAGTGGGGATGCTCGACGCAGGACTCAGGCCGAGGGCTTGTCGGACGTGGACTCGGCCTTCTCCGGTTCGCCTGAGCCGGACTCGGCGGCCTTGCCCTCGACGCCTTCCTTGACCTCGCTCACGGAGCCGCGGAACTCGCGGATGCCCTTGCCGAGCGCGCGCCCGATCTCCGGCACGCGGCTCGCCCCGAAGATGACGAGCACGATGACGAGGATGATGACCAGTTCCGGCCAGCCCAGTCCGAATGGCATCGCACAGACTCCCGCTCGTTAACGAGCACATGCAGGATACCACACGGGGGGGAAGCGCTCTTCCTACCGCGCGGCGCGAGCGGTGGGCAGCGCCGACGCGCCCGCCAGCATCTCCGTGAGCGCAAGCTCGTCCGACGTGCCCGTCTTCAGCGCGACGTCGGTCTCCAGCAGCAGACGGTAGAGCGCGCGCACGGCTTCCGGTGAGAACCGGCGGGCCTGGTCCATCGTCTTGCGCACCACGAAATCGGACGACGTCCCCAGCCGGGCAGGCCACTCCTGCTGCGGCGCCTTGCGCGCGAGCAACTCCTGTGCGAGCGCCACCATGCGCGCCTGCCGCGCAACCATCGTGAGCAGGTACGGCCCTGCCGCGCCCTCGTCGAGCAGCTGCCGCATCGAGTTGAGCGCCGCGCCCGTCCGGCGCTCCATGATGGCGTCCACGAGCGCGAAGACGTTGGCGTCCTTCGTGCTGCTCACGAGCGCCTTCACGTCGTCCTCGCCGATGGGCCTGCCGTCGCAGTAGATGGTCAGCTTCTCCAGTTCGGAGTCCATCACCCACAGGTTCGGCCCTATCTGCTCCGCGAGCATCGAGGCCGTGCGACGGTCGATCTCGCCGCCCTTCTGCGCCGCGCGCTCCGACACCCACGCCGCGAGTGCGTCCCGCCGCAGCGGGGCGAACTCGCGCACCCGCACCTGGCCGTCGCCGGCCTCCGCCACCGCCTTCAGGAACGGGTTGGCGGGTGAGAGCCTGCCCTCGAAGAAGATCACGTCCGACGTCGGCGGCAGTTCGCCGAGCAGCGCGCTCAGCTCTGCCGGGGGCCGCGCCTGCGCGCCGTCCTGCCCGCGCCTTCCGCCCCGGCGCTGGCCGCCCTCCGCCGTCCCCATCAGCCCGCGAACGACGACCGCCCGGCGGTCCGCGAGGAACGGCACGACCATCGCGGCGGCGGCGAGCTTGTCGACCGAGAACTCACGCGCCTCGAGCTCCGAGACGTTGGAGTCGCGCACGTCCTCCGGCCCGACGGCCTCCAGCAGCTCGCGGAGCGCCTCCGTGGCCGAGAACGAGTCTTCACCGTGCAGGACGTATATCACGAGGGTGCACCATCTCCGCTTGATGATGAACACCTCTCCCTTGAGGGAAGAGGTCGCCGCCGTGCTTCGAGGCGTGAGCGGCGGGTGAGGGTGGACCGGAGCGCGCGGGCGTATACTCGTAGCAGGAGGCTTGGCGTGGGGATGTTCCTGTTCCTGAGGCGGCTCCTGTCGGTAGTCTACCTGATGACGCACCCGGCGGTGCCGGTGCACCTGAAGGTGCTGCCCGTGCTCGCGTTCATCTACCTCGTCTTCCCGCGCGACCTCTGGTTCGACTTCCGCGCCTTCGGTTTCCTGGACGATTTCATCGTCGGCGGACTGCTCATCGGCACGTTCGTGAACAAGGGCTGGGCCCGCGTGCTCGAGGCGCAGCGCAAGCGCGACGAGACCATTCCCGCCGAGTTCCGCGTCATCAACGAGGACGACCCGCCTTCGACTGAGGACACGCCCCCCGGCGACGCCCCGGACACCGACGGCGCCCCCTCCTCCGACCTCCGCGGGTGAGGGCGGGGCCAACAGGGTGCTGAATGCGAACTGAACCGCGTCAACCCTCCGCTGCCTTACGCGCCTCCCCGGCAGCCTATGGCTGGGCGATAGCGCTCATCCTGCTCGCAGGCATTGCGCTGACGCTTGCATTCTTCGCTTCGTCCGATGTCCGTATACCGTTCTGGCTTTACCTGTTGCTTGGCTTCATCGGGGTAGGAGCCCCCTTCGTCGCAGGCTGGATGTCCCCAAGACTCGGTGTCGTAGTGCTCATTCCATTCGTCATGCTGGCCGGGACGTACATCGGTTACACGAACTCCGACTTCTATCCCGGAGATGTGTTCGAGCGCGAGGTCTACATGTTCATCCAGGCCTTCATGCTCGGCGGAATGACGTCGGCCATATTCACTGCGGGTTGGGGCGTGCGTCTCGCAGTGAAGAGGGCGGTCCGCAGGCCGGTCCGGAAGGACACCAAGGTGAGACTCGATAAGCGGTCCGTGTTCACCCTCGTGCGCGTCGGCATGGCAGCCCACCGCTGGATGATATTCCTCTTCCTGCTTACCGGAGTCACACTCTCAGTGTGGCTCTTCATCGTAGCGGCGTCGGATCCCAATCCCTGGCTCGTGATATTGACTACCGTAGTCGGCATCGGGGCGCCCTGCGTCGCGGGCTGGCTCTCCCCGAAACTCAGTCACGTGGCATTCCTCCCCTTCGTTCTGCTGGTCAGCATGTGGGTGGCATACCGGGTATACATCTTCAACACCGGAGACGCGAATCTGGTACCTTCATTTGTCCCCGCATTCGTCCTGGCCGGCTTTGCATGCAGCGCGTTTGCTGTCGGGTGGGGAGCGCGATGGACGGTGCGCAGGGCTGACTCCCGGTTGCGGAGGTAGGGGCCGGGCCGGCGGTGTAACATCCCCCCACGGAGGTCCCTATGGCCGTACACGAACTCTGCTTCCTCCCCAACGGAGTCCTGAGCCTGCCCCGCTCGCGCGTCATCTACGGCGACACGAGTGACGAGCGGCTGCTCACGCCCGTCTACAGCGTTCTGCTCCGCACCGACGACGGCGACATCCTGTACGACACCGGCATCGACCCCAACGCCGCCTACGACCCGAAGGCGCTCGAGGGCATCACGCGCAACCTCCACTCGTTCACCGAGGAGGACGACATCCGCAACCGCCTGCGCGACGTCGGCACGACCGAGGACCAGGTGCGGACGGTCATCATGTCGCACTTCCACTACGACCACGTCGGCGGGCTGCGCTACTTCAGGAACGCGAAGGTCTACGTGCAGAACAACGAGTACCGGGCCGGGATGCACCCCGACATGGGGATGGACCGCGTCCTCCGCAAACAGTACTTCGACCATCCGCTCGACTTCGAGACAGTCATGGGCGATACCGAGATCGTGCCGGGCGTCTGGGCGCTGTCGACGTTCGGCCACACGCCGGGACACCAGAGCCTGCTCGTGGAGCTGCCAAACAGCGGCACGATGATCTTCAGCGGCGACGCCATCCACGTCTGGGAGAACGCCGAGAAGGAGCGCCCCTTCAACGGCTTCTACAACCTCCAGGACGCCTACGAGTCCATCCGCCGCCTCAAGATGCTCGCCGCCGTCACGAAGGGCACCCTCGTCCCCAGCCACGACCCCGCCGTCTGGGAGACATTTAAACCTGCGCCGTACCGGTACACGTAGGGCATTCCTCCGTCATTCCCGCGAAGGCGGGAACCCAGAGGGTGGCGCAAGGTCGCGCGCCTGCACTACGGCACCCCGCTCGTGGGTGGGCCTGTCGAATCCCGCGCCCTCAGCGTGGTACTCCGGCGGGCGCGGGGAAGCGCTCTTTGGATGCTATGCTGTTGACGATGCCGACGTAGCCCAGCCTCATGAAGGCGGATGTGTCGGCTCAGGAGGGAAGACCATGTCTGGCAACGCGAAACTGCTGGAGCGTGTCACGGCCCGCCCTGAAGTGTTTGGCGGAAAGCCGATCGTCCGCGATATGAGGATATCGGTAGAGTTCGTTCTGAGCCTCCTGAGCCAGGGAACTACTCAGGACGAGTTGCTGGACGATTACCCTGAACTGGAGCCGGAGGACATTCGCGCCTGCATCGCCTACGCCCACACGGTGATAGCCGGAGACACGCTGGCCTCCGTTTCCGTCGCGGCGTCGTGAGGTTCCTCGTAGACCGGTGCGCAGGTCGCCGATTGGCGGAGTGGCTCCAGACTGGCGGACATGATGTGATGGAGGCGAGGACCCTGGGCCCGGATCCCGGGGACAGAGCTTTGTTGGAGTTGGCAGCATCGACGGGTCGGGTCCTGGTTACGATAGATACCGACTTCGGTGAGTTGATCTACGTGCACGACCAGCCGCACGCCGGGCTGATCCGGTTGCCGGACGTCCCGACCGAGCAGCGCATAGCACTGGTGGCCGAAGTCCTCCAACGGCATGCCCACGCCCTGGAAGCGAAAGCTGTGGTAACGATACGTGGAGAGCGGGTCCGAATCTCTCATCCGTCGACATGAGTTGACCGCCGCATCTTCACGGACTACTATCCCGCGACACAACAAAGAGGATGATTATGTTCTGGCCTGAACCGCGTTCCCGTAAATCCTTCGGGAAAATTGAGAGAGATGCCCTGTACAAAGCTCAGGGAGGCAAGTGCATGTACTGCGGCCGTAAGGTCGCCAAAGACCTCTTTGACGTTGATCACAAGACCCCGTTCTCCCGCGGCGGCAGCGACAGGTTGTCCAACTTGCAGTTACTTTGCCGGACATGCAACACACGCAAGGGAGACATGAGCGATGGTGAGTTCAGGAGGCGTTACAAGCTGGGGGCCTCGCGTGGGGCGAAGCCGCCGAGCAAGGCTATTCCCATGTCCTACTTTGATAATGTCTCCAAGCAGATAGCCTCTCGAAACGCGAAGGCCAGACGTCGCGAAAACTCTTGGTGGTAGAGATAGAAAATAGACGCCAGACATAACCTTCGTGGTTATTTGGGGTGGTGTCTTTTCGCTGCTTTCACCTGAAAACACGTGGAGCAATAGCACTCCCCCAGTGACACCCGCCCCTTACACCACCGCCCCCTGACCGCGTACCCTGTTCCGTGAGCGACGCGTCGAGCATCCAGGCGCCCTGCCGGGCCCCGGCGGCAGTCACGGGCGCTGGCCTCGTTTTGGCCTCATCGCGGCATCGTTCACGTCTGGGTTGGCTTCGATTCGGCTCCGTCGTGGCCTCGTTGGAGCATGCGTCCCCCGAATGAGTGAGGCCAAATGAGGCCAGATGAGGCCACCTGCAGAGTCCGCCGCTGGCCCGGAGGCGCAGGCTATAATCGAGAGCGTACCTACTCGGAGGAGTCCTCATGGCAACGAACCCGCTCAAGAAGCACTCAGCAGAGATGACCGACGGCCCGTCCCGCGCTCCGGCGCGCGCCATGCTCAAGGCCATCGGCTTCACCGACGACGACCTCGCCAAGCCCCTCATCGGCGTCGCCACGACTTGGATCGAGACGATGCCTTGCAACTACAACCAGCGCGAGTTGGCGCAGTACGTGAAGGAGGGCATCCGGGAGGCGGGCGGCACGCCCATGGAGTTCAACACCATCTCCGTTTCGGACGGCGTCGCGATGGGCACGGAGGGCATGCGCGGCTCGCTCGTCAGCCGAGAGGTCATCGCCGACTCCATCGAGACGGTCGCGCGCGGCCACTCGTTCGATGGCATCGTCGTGCTCGTCGGCTGCGACAAGACCCTCCCGGCGGGCGGGATGGCGCTCGCACGCCTCAACCTGCCCGGCCTCGCCTTCTACAACGGCTCCATCCTGCCCGGGAAGCTGGACGGGAAGGACATCACCATCCTGGACGTGTTCGAGGCCGTCGGCGCACACGGCGCGGGACGCATCGACGACGCGCGGCTGAAGGCGGTCGAGGACCACGCCTGCCCCGGCGCGGGCGCGTGCGGCGGGCAGTTCACCGCCAACACGATGGCGATGGCGCTGGAGTTCCTCGGCATCAGCCCCGCGGGCGCGAACGCCGTCCCCGCCGTCTTCGACGCGAAGGCCGAGGCAGCGCGGAACGCGGGCAGGCTCGCGATGGACCTCCTCCGCAGTGGCACGACGCCCCGCGACATCATGACGCGCGAGGCGTTCGAGAACGCCATCGCCGGCGTCGCCGCGACCGCGGGCTCGACGAACGCGGTGCTCCATCTGCTCGCGATAGCGCGCGAGGCGGGCGTCGAGCTCTCCATCGACGACTTCGACGAGATCGCGTGGCGCACGCCCATCGTCGCCAGCATGAAGCCCGGCGGCGCGTACAACGCGGTGGACCTGTACGCGGCGGGCGGCTACGGCCTCGTCTCGAAGGAGCTCGTCGGCGCTGAGCTGGCGCACGCGGGCGCGGCCAACGTGAGCGGCCAGAGCTTCGGCCAGATCGGCGCCGCGGCGGTCGCCGAGCCCGGCCAGCAGGTCGTCGTCTCCGCCAGCGACCCCATCAACCCGAACGGCGGCGTCGCCATCCTGCGCGGCAACCTCGCGCCGGAGGGCTGCGTCGTCAAGCTCGCGGGACACGGACGCAGGCTGCACCGCGGCCCCGCCCGGGTCTACGACCGCGAGGAGGACTGCTTCGCCGCCATCCGGGCCCGTGAGGTGCAGGACGGCGACGTCGTCGTCATCCGCTACGAGGGGCCGGTCGGCGGGCCGGGCATGCGCGAGATGCTGGCGGTCACCGCGGCGATCCAGGGCACGGGACTCGGCGACACCGTCGCGCTCATCACGGACGGGCGCTTCTCCGGTGCGACGCACGGCTTCATGGTCGGCCACATCACGCCCGAGGCCGCGAACGGCGGCCCGCTCGCGTTCCTGCGCGACGGCGACACCATCGTGCTGGACGTGGAGCGCCGCGTGCTGGAGACCGAGGTGCCGGACGAGGAGATGGCGCGCCGCCGCGAGGGCTGGAGCGCCCCGCCGCCGCGCTACACGACGGGCGTCTTCGCCAAGTACGCGCGCAGCGTCGCCTCCGCCAGCGAGGGCGCCATCACCAGCCCCGGCCTCCAGGGCAGCGTCTGGTAGGAGGTGGGGGATACGGGGTTGTCATGCCGAGCGCAGCCGAGGCATCTCTCAGGGAGCATCTGCAGAGACGGAGGTTCACCCGAGAGATTTCTCGGCTCCGCTCGAAATGACAGGTGAGAGAGAACAAGTCAGGGAATCTCATGCGCCGTAACCTCCTGAAGACCGTCGCCCTTGCCGCCCTCGCTGCCATCGCCGCTGCCGCCTGCGGCGGTGACGATGACCCCGGCGTTGTCGTCATTGGCCCTGACGAGCCCATCGAGATACGCACACTGCTCTCGGGGACCGGCGCATCGCGCGCCGCCGTTGAGATGGCCGTCGCCGACTTCGGACTCATCCACGGCCACGAGGTGGAGCTCGGCCCGCCCGTGGACGCCATGTGCTCACGGGAGGGAGGACACGAGGGCGCGGATGAGATCGTCGACGACCCGAAGGTGCTCGGCATCGTCGGCACGTCGTGCTCGGTGTCGGCGGTGGCGGCGTCCCCCCGTATAAGCGTCGCCGGGCTCGTCATGATCTCCCCTTCCAACACGTCGCCCGCGCTCACGTCCGACCTGCTCGGCAACGCGGGCCCCAGCAACCACGCGGGCTATTTCCGTGTTGCCAACAACGACCTCTACCAGGGGCAGGCGGTCGCCGGGTTCGCCTACGATGAACTCGGCCTGCGCCGCATGGTCGGGCTGCACGACGGCGACCCGTACACGAGCGCCCTCGCCAGAGCGTTCAGAGAGGAGTTCCGCGCTCGCGGCGGCAGGGTCCCGACCCTCGGCGTTATCGAGAAGGGGCAGACCGACATGAGTGCAGTGCTTCGGGAGTTCGCGCTCGAGGAGCCGGACGGCATCTTCTTCCCGGTCTTCGAGGCGGAGGCCGAGCACTTCATCCGGCAGGCGCGGGAGTCCAACCGGCTGAGGGGCGTCACGTTCATATCGGCGGACGGCGCGTTCACGGCGGACTTCCTCGCCCTGCCGGAGACGGAGGGGCTCTACTTCGCGGGGTTCCCCTCCCACGTCTGGGGCAACCGCAACGCCGCGACCGGCAAGACCACCGGCGAGGCGCTCGCGGCGTTCGAGGCTGCACACGGCGACCTGGCGCACGCGTCGCCCTTCTGGGCGCACGCCTACGACGCCGCGACGCTGCTGCTCGCCGCCATCGAGCGCGCCGCCGTCCCCGACGACGGCACCTTCTTCGGCCGGCTCGTCGGCGTCGACGCGAGGGGAACGCTGCGCGTCGACCGCGGCGCGCTGCGGGGGGCCGTGTTCCAGGTCTCCCGGAACGAGGGCGAGGGCTTCGCCGGCCTTACCGGCGTGCTCGCCTGCGACGACTTCGGCGACTGCGGCCCCGGCGTCCAGGTCGTCTACCACCACACCGACGCAACCGTCACGGACCCCGGCGAACTGCCCGTCGTCTACCGGTTCGAGCCGTGAGATCGGCTCTTGTCATTCCGAGCGCAGCGCAGCGGAGCCGAGGAATCTCTCGGGTGGCGCCCGGTTGTCACTCCAGCGTTCTCCCCGAGAGATGTTTCGACTTCGCCTCCGACTTCGCTCAACATGACAGGTGGGGTGGGCCTGCCTATCCACAGGGCGGAGACTAGCCCGCCAATGGCAGCGCAGGCAGTCCTCATCGCTGTCCTCATCGTCGTCGCGGCTGCTGCCGCCGTCCCGTTCGTCTGGCTGGAGCGCACCCGCACCCGGCGCAGGCGGGACGCCAACGTGCTCGTCCTCGGCGGCGCGGTGCTCGGCGGCGGACAGGGCGCCATCGCCTTCGGCATCTTCGCCGCCGCCACCGCCGACCTCACGACGCCTTGGCTGCTCCTGCTGCCGCTGCTCAGCGTTGCGGCGGCGCTGCTCGCGCTGTGGGCCGCGTTCCGGCGTGAAGGCCAGACGCGGCGCGGGCTGCTGCTGGCGGCGGCAGGGCTCTCGCTCGGCGGAGCGTCCGCCGGGGCGCTGTTCGTGCTGACGGGCGTCGCGTCGTTCGTCGCTGCGCTCTGCTACCTCGCGGGGCTCTCCGACAACCCCCGCGCCCTCCTCCGCAAACTCGACCCGCGGGAGTGAGGCTTATGGCCTATAGTCTGGCTGCAGGCAGTGCGATGGCGAGCAACGAGCAGCGATACGGCGGCTTGTCCGCTGAGGCCGTGGCCAGAGCGACCGGCAGGGATTGGGACGCCTGGCTGGAGTTCCTGGACGGCCTCGGCGCGCGGGAGATGGACCACAAGCAGATCGTGGCGCTCATCGCCGGGCCGGGCGGGCTGTCCAGCGGCTGGTGGCAGCAGTCGGTCGCGGTGGGATATGAGCAGGCGCGGGGCCTGCGGGTCGTGGGGCAGACGTCTGCCGGCGGCTTCCAGATCGGTGTCCAGATGACCTTGCCGGTACCGGCAGAGGAGGCATGGGACCTGCTGACGGAAGGGCCCGGCCTGGGTGTCTGGCTGGGGACGGCCGACGGCATCGAGTTCCGCAAGGGTGAGCGGTACCGCACGTTGGAAGGCGTCTCGGGAGAGGTCCGCTCTCTGGTTCCCGGAGAGCGTGTCAGGCTGACCTGGAGCAGCCCGGCCCTGGCGCATCCGTCTACCCTGCAAGTCACTGTCTTACCGTCGGGAGGGAAGGCCTCGGTCAGGTTCCACCAGGAACGATTGTCCAGCCTCGAGGAGCGGGAGCGGATGCGGGACCACTGGGGGGATGTGCTGAAGGAGCTGTCGCAGTTGGTGCTCAGCAGGTGCCGCGCATGAACTTCGAAGACCTGTTCCCCGAGGGCTTGTACGTGGTCCATGCGCTCGACCTGCTTGGCCCTGTGGCGGTCTACGTCCTCGGCATGAGCGTCTACGCCATCTTCATCTTCAGGTTCTACCGTTTCCTCGCCGCGCGGGACATGTTCGCGCTGGACCTCTCCCGGTACGAGAAGTCGCGCCGCCGGTCCGTGCGGCGCGTCCTCGGCGTGGTGATGTACGTGGCCAGGTATCTCATCGTCTTCCCGCTCTTCGCGTTCTTCTGGTTCGCCGTGCTCACGCTCATCCTGGCGTTCCTGGCGAAGGAACGCTCGTTCGCGGATACCCTGCTGATCGCGCTGGCGACCGTGAGCGCTATCCGCGTGACGGCGTACTACAACGAAGACCTCTCGCGCGACCTCGCGAAGATACTACCGTTCGCGGTGCTCGCCATCTTCCTGATCGACGCGTCCTTCTTCGAGATAAGCGAGTCGCTGTCGCTCCTGGAGCGTGCCAACGATCACCGCGAGACCATCCTCTACTACCTGCTCTTCCTGGTGCTGCTGGAGTTCGCGCTGCGGATCGTGCGTGCGGTGCTCAGGGGCATATTCCGGCGGAAGAAGCGTGCGCAACCGGCTCCCGCAGCCGGACCTCCGCAGGACGACGAGCCATCGATCGCGGAAGACGGTGCGGCGGACGGCGCCGGAGCCCCAACCGCCGGTACTCCTGCCGGGGAACGCCCTCCTTCGTGAGGCGCACGCTCACCGGCTGCTGTCCTATACTTCCGGCAGGCAGGGATCAATGAGTGGCATACGAGTGCTGCGGCTCAAGTTCCAGTACCCCAAGACCGAGGCTCCCGCGGTCGACATCGCGGACCTCGAGGTCGGTGCGGGCGAGTTCGTCGCGATCATGGGCGAGTCGGGGTCGGGCAAGACCACGCTGCTGCGCCTCATCGCCGGCCTCGAGCGGCCTGAGCAGGGCGACATCTACATCGGCGGGGAGTACATGAACGACGTGCCGGTCGGGCGCAGGCCGGTGCAGCTCATCTTCCAGAGCCTCGCGCTCTGGCCGCACCTGCGGGTCATGGAGGAGCGCGGCTACTCCAACCTCAGCCTTCCGCTGAAAGCCCGACGCTGGGGCGATGAACAGATCCGTTCCCGCGTGAACAACGTGGCGCGCCGTGTGGGGCTCAGGGAGTACCTCTTCCCGCGCAAGCCGGACGAGCTGTCGGGCGGCGAGCGCCAGCGCGTCGCCCTCGCCCGCGCGATGGTCACGGAGGCCACGTCGTTCCTGATGGACGAACCGCTGAGCAACCTCGACCCCATCAGCAGGCCCAAGATGCGCACGGAGATACGGCGCGTCCACGACGAGTTCGGCGCAACGACGCTGTACGTGACGCACAACGTCACCGACGCACGCGTCATGGCGGACCGCATCGCCATCATCCGCGACGGCAGCATCCTCCGCACCGGCACGTACCAGGAGCTCATCCGGAACCCCGGCGACGAGTACACCCGCCTCCTGCTGTCGTCGTCCTAGGCAGCCGTCCGCTACTTCCCGCGGGCGCTCATGACCAGCATCTCCAGTATCTCGTGGGCGGAGATGGAGCCCCTGAACTCGCCGGTCTCGGAGTCGACGACGGGGAGGACGGAGAGGGAGTGCTCGGTCATGCGTTGCAGCGCGTCCTCCAGGTGTTCGTCGGAGTAGGCGGTCGGCGTCTGCTGCCGCAGCATCTGGCTGAGCGGGGTGTGGTCCCACTCGGCGTTGGGCAGGTAGCGCAGCATGCCCAGGGACACGATGCCGACCAGCGCCCCGTGTTCCACGATCACGTAGTCGTGCTGGTCCTGCAACAGCCAGTCATCCGCGAAGGTCTTGACCGTCTGCGAGGCCTCGGGATGGAGGCGGTAGGGGTCCAGCAGGTCGCGCACCCTGACCTCGTCCAGCACGAAGCGCTCGAACGACGGAGGGATCTTGTCGAACGAGAGTTCGCGTGTCGGGCGGGCCATCCGCCGCAGCGCGTAACCGATGCCCATGGGCGTGAGCATGATGTAGATCAGCATCACCAGCACCAGCAGGGAGAAGATGTCCTTGCCGATGGCGCCGCTGTGCAGCATGACCAGGAGCAGCGCGATCTCCGCGACGCCCTTCGCCGTGAGGCCCACCGCCGTGGCGAAGGGCGCGTCGACCCGTGTGACGTATGTGCTGAGCAGGGATGCGCCGACCTTGCCCACCAGGGGGACGAGGGCCAGTACGAGGATCGTCTCCACGGGCAGTCTGGTGAATTCCAGGCTGAAGTACAGACCCGCGGAAGCGAAGAACAGCGGCACGAAGAAGCCCTCGGCAGCCCCCCGCATGCCGGGCATGATGTCACGCCGCATCTGGTACGGCAGGAAGGAGAGGGCGGCGCCGAAGAGGAGCGCGCCCAGTGAGCCGTGCAGCCCCACCTTTTCGGCGGCGACGACGACGAGGAAGAGGCTCCCGAGAAGAATGCCCAGGGCGAACTGCGGCACACGCAGGATGCGGTGCAGCAGACCGAGGGCCCGGGGCAACAGCTTGCTGGCCACGAACCACGTGACGATTGCGAACCCGATGATCTCCGCGATGATGATGGCCACGCCCGCCGTGTCGAGGCCGCCGTGCTCGTCCACCGAGAAGTGCCCGCTGATGGCGAAGCCCACGATGAAGAGGGCGATCAGCTCGATGATGATGGCGGCGGTGAATATCTGCACGCCGACGGGCTCGCGCAGCCGGCCCTCGTCGATGAGCGCCTTCGCGACGACGCCCAGACTGGAGAGGGAGAGCACGCCGGCGAGGCCGAGCGCCTCCGTGAAACTGAGGCCCAGCCCGAGGTCGAAGACGTAGTCGGTCGTGACCGCGAGGGAGACGAGCATGGAGAGGGTGACGGCAAGTACCGCGGTGAAGAAGATGCGGCCACGGATGGCGGCGAGGAAGCCGGCGATGTCCAACTCCTCCAGTCCGATGAGGAAGAAGAACATGAAGATGCCGATGCTGAGGATGAGGTCGATCTCCCTGCCGGTGTGGACGAGGCCGGTCACGGGGCCGAGGACCACGCCGGCGATGGCGTAGGCGAAGATGGCGTTCACGCCGAGGCGCTTGAAGACGCCTTCCAGCAGCTTGGCGGTGACGATGAGTATGCCAACCGCAAAGAGGGCTTCGTGGATCTCCACTCTGTCGCCTCCCGTCATCCCCCTTGCGGTCAACGAGTCCGGTCGAGTGTGGATGCGCCGTCGAGACCGGGCCTCTACCGCTCGGGGGGCGCGCTGACACTAGCACCGGCAGGCTGGGCAGGCAAGGTGGACGGCGACTCATCGAGAAAGTACCTTCACCGTCCAGCCGGTTCTCCTGGGAGTGAGGCATGAGTGCCACTGGCCACTGGCATTCGCTCGGCACGCAGGGCGGACGCATCGAGATAGTCGGGTACAACCCCGACTGGCCCCCGGTCTTCGAGCGCGAGGCAGCGACTATCCGCGAGGCCTGCGGGCCCCGGGTCGTCGAGGTGCACCACGTCGGCAGTACCTCTGTGCCGGGGCTGGCGGCGAAGCCCGTCTTGGACATCATGCCGGTTGCCGCAAGCCCGTCGGACGCCCTGGCAGCCGTCCCACGGATGACGGCGCTCGGCTACCGTTGCCTCGGGGAGAACGGCATCCCCGGACGCCTGTACTTCGAGAAGGACGTCGATGACCGCGACGTCGCGCACGTCCACATGTTCCCCGCGGGCCATCCCGCTATCCGGATGCACCTGGCGTTCCGCGACTACCTCCGGACGCACCCCGCCGCCGCCCGCGACTACGAACGGCTGAAGCGGACGCTCGCCGCGAAACACCGGAACGACCGTGAGGCCTACACCGACGCCAAGGCCGCCTTCATCGAGGGCATCATCGAGGTTGCGATGCATAATGAGAGATAGCGCGATTCTGTGGCGTGTCCGAAGAGGGCGCTCGATGATGAGAGAGAACACCGATGACAACAAAAGCGGGTAAGAACGAGAACGAGACGGCATTGACACTGCTTCGCACGGCAATGGCTCCGTTGGAAGAGGCGCGTGCGCTCCCATTTGCCGCCTACCACAGCGAGGATTTCTTCGCCCTGGAGATGGACCGCGTGTTTCGCGGCGACTGGGTAGCGGTCTGCGCGGAAGCGGCGCTTGCAGACACTGGGGACTACCTTGCCATTGACATCGCCGGAGAACCGCTAGTGTTGATTCGCAGCGCGGACGGCGAGTTGCGGGCGCTGTCGAACGTGTGCCGCCATCGCGGCACAGTCTTGCTCGATCCGGGAGTCGACAATCTCCACGGGGAGAGGATCGTCTGCCCATACCACGGCTGGAGCTATAGCGACTCAGGGACGTTCCGGGGCGCGCCGTATGCGCAGGGCGCCAGGATCGATCGCGACGAGCACTGCCTTCCCTCCTTCCGCACTGAGGTCTGGATGGGCATCGTGTTCGTGTGCCTGTCAGCCGACGCCCCACCGCTGGCCGAACGGCTTGCCGGCATCGCTCCGCACCTTGCGGAGTTCGACATGGCGTCGTTCGCGGCGCCCGGCGCACTCTCGGCGCCGGAAGTCTGGGCGGCCAACTGGAAGCTGATCGTCGAGAACGGCATGGAGAGTTACCACCTCTTCAAGGTGCACGAGAACACCCTGGAGAAGATCAGCCCGACGAAGGGGGCTTACTACATAGAAGGCTCGGCGGCATGGACGCTGACCGGCGGGGAGATCGTGCAAGGCGGAGGAGGTATCGCCGGAAAACTGCTTGCAACGCTGTTCGGCAGTGGGGCCAGCGGCGACCACTACGTCCTCGTCTCGATTCCGCCTTCATTCGTTGGCGTGGTCACGAAGGACTCCTGGGACTGGATAATCGCCCATCCGTTGAGCCCGACCTCCACCCGCGTGCTGTTGGGGTCGCTGGCGAGGTCATCCCCTGATCTGATGACCCGCATGGCCGCCAGCGGCTATACGGCCGCCTTCCTGGAAGAGGACCGCGCGATCTGCGAGCGTGTCCAGACGGGGATGGCGGCGCGGGCCTCCGCCGGAGGGCGGCTGGTCCCGCTGGAGCGGGTGGTCGTGGACTTCCATCACTACCTGGCCTGGCATCTCACCGGGGAGAGCCCCCCGGAAAGACACGTGGAGGCGACGAGATGAGTTACGACCGCCGTAGAAGCCGTCAGGCAGGCGCCGGGATCCGCCTGCGCACGCTCTGCGCCCTCGTTGTCCTGCTCGCCGCGGTCGTGTTCGACCTGCAGTGGATCTGGGGCGTGTTGTTCCTGTTCTGGTCGGCGCAGAGCCTCTTTGCCGGTGTGACCTTTCTCGTGGAGCCGGTCTACCGCGACGAGAATCCCCGGCTCTTCTGGGCCATAGCGGCGTTGTGGTTGGGCCTGAGCCTGGCGCTCATCGCCACGGATGTGGCGGGGTTGGTCGCTTGATGGCCGTCACTACCTGGACTCGAACAGTGCCCCCTACGTGAACCGCACGCTCACGCCGCCGAGCGTGGCGAACTCCGCGCGGACGGTGTCGCCCGCGCGGACGTCCATCGCCGTCGTGATGGTGCCCGTCATCACGAACTCGCCCGCGCGCAGCCCCTGGCCGAACTCCGCCAGCTTGTTCGCGCACCACGCCACCGAGCGCGCCGGGTTCCCCAGCACCGCCGACGCACGCGCCCGCTCGAACTCCTCGCCGTTGCGGTAGAGCACGACCTCCTCCGTCGAGAGGTTGAACGCGCCGGGAGGCAGCCGCGTGCTCCCGACCACGACCCGGGCCGCCACGCCGTTGTCCGCGATGATGTCCTGCTCCTTGATGCGCCACCCCTCGATGCGGCAGTCCACGATCTCCAGCGCCGGGAACACGTAGTCCGTCGCGGCCACCACGTCCTGCATCGTCAGGCCCGGCCCGCGCAGCGGCGACTTCAACCGGAACGCCAGCTCCGGCTCCGCCTTCGGGTGGATGAGCTCGGACGACTTGATGCGCCCGTTGTCCCGCACTGTCGTGTCGTCGAATATCGTGCCGTAGATGGGCGTGTCGATGCCGAACACGGTCTGCATCGCCTTGTTCGTGAGGCCGACCTTCCGCCCGACGATGCGGTGCCCGTGCTCCAGCTCGTGCACGACGATGTCCGCGGCGACGGCGTACGCGTCCTCGGACGTGATCTCCGGCGCCTGCTCGGTGAGCGGGGGGATGGGCGTCGCGTTGTGCTCGGCCTCGCTCAGCGCGTGGGCGAGTGTATGGAGCACGTCGTGCGGTACCGGCATGGGGGACCTCCGTCGAGGATGGGGCTGCGCCTGCGCCAAGATTACCAGCGGCGGTAAGATGTCCGCCATGACCGGGAACGAGCCTCGCGTCGCGGCGGTACTGCTCGCGGCGGGCGAATCGACGCGGATGCACGAGATGAAGGCGTTGCTGCCCTGGATAAGCGGCAGGACGCTGCTGGCGCACCAGGCCCATGCGCTCGGGGCGGCGGGCTACGAGCCCATCGTGGTGGTGCTCGGACACCTCGCCGAGCGGCTGCGGCAGGTGCTGACCGGCCCCGAGCCGCTGCAGATCGTCGAGAACCCGCGCTACCGCGAGGGGCGCACCACCTCTATCACCGCCGGCCTGGCTGTCGTGCCCGACGACGTCTCGGGCGTGCTCATCGTCTCGGTGGACCAGCCCCGCTCCGGCGCGCTGCTGTCGCGGCTGCGCGAGGCGTGGCTCGCGTCGCGGCCCGCCATCGCCGTACCGTCGCTCGACGGCAACGCCGGGCATCCGCCCTTGTTCGACACCGCGCTTCTGCCGGAGCTGCGCGGCATCACGGAGGAAGGGCAGGGGCTGCGGGAGGTCGTCTCGCGCCATCGCGGCGAGCGCATGCTCGTGCCGGTGGACGACCCGCTCACGCTCACGAATCTCAACACGCGCGAGCAGTACGAGGCCGCGCTGCGCCTCGCACAGGCGTAGCCCATCAGCGGTCTGCCGCCGCGACCACCAGCATCGCCGACCCCGCGAACGACACCAGTACGCCGAGCACGACCCCGAGCGTGATGCGCTCCAGCCGCCGGTTCACCAGGTACGAGAGGATGAGCGTGAAGACGCCGATCATGCGCATGAGCGGGTTCACGACGCTCACGTCGGCGATCGAGAGCGCGAAGAAGCGCAGCAGTTGCGCGAAGAAAACAGCGAACCCCGCGCCGCCGAACAGCCGCATGTAGCGGAAGTTGATGGTGCCGATGAGGTGCCGCTGCGCGGGCAGGGCGAGCGTGGCCATGAGCACCGCCGACGCCCCGACGTAGGCGATGAACGTGCCGACGGCGGCCACGCCCGTCGCGTCCTCCAGCGCGGCACGGATGAGGATGGGGCTGCTGCCGTACCCCACCGACGCGAGCAGGGAGAAGGTGTAGCCCTCCAGCATGCGCATCTCGACGGCAGGCTTGCCGCTCTCAGGGGAGGAGCGATTCCCGCGGTCGATCATCAGTGCCGGGCTGCCGAGGATGAGCGCGATGCCCACGAACATCAGGATGGTCGGCCGCTCGCCGAGGAGCACCATCGCCATGACGACGCTGTACGGCACGGCGATAGCCTGGATGGTGGCGGCGCGCGGGGCGCCGATGGCGGCGATGCCCCGGTAGTTGCAGTAACGACCGATGCCGAAGTGGACGATGCCCGCCGCGGCGAGCAGCAGGTAACCGTTCAGCGATATCTCGCCGAAGTTGAAGAGCTGCCCGGTGATGAGCACCGCCGCGAGCCCGAACGGCACGCCGAGCAGCACGGTGATGAACGCGCCCTGCGCCGCCGTCGCGCCCGCGTCGGCGAACCCTCGCCGCACGAGGATGAAGTTGACGCTGAACGAGAACGCGGAGACGAGCGCGAGGAGCGCGCCGAATATCATGCCGTCACCTCAGCGGTTCGCCGCCGCGACCACCAGCAGCGCCGACCCGGCGAACGATACCAGCACGCCGAGCACGACCCCCAGCGTGATGTGCTCCAGTCGCCGGTTGACCAGGTACGAGAGGATGAGCGTGAACACGCCCACGGTCCGCATGAGCGGGTCGACGACGCTCACGTCGGCGAGGGCGAGCGAGAAGAAACGCAGCAGTTGCGCCATAAAGACGCTCAGCCCCGCGGTGCCGAACAACCGCATGTAGCGGAAGTTGATGGCCCCCATCAGGTGCCGCTGCGCGGGCAGGGCCAGCGACGCCATGAGCACGGCTGACGCACCGACGTATGCGACGAAGGTGCCGATGGCGGCCACGCCCGTCGCGTCCTCCAGCGCGGCGCGGATGAGGATGGGGCTGGTGCCGTACCCCACCGACGCAAGCAGGGAGAAGACAACGCCCTCCACCATGCGTATCTCGACGGCGGGAGCGCCACTCTTGGTGGCGGCACTTGCACCTCTGGTCCCCTCTCCTGAGGGAGAGGGCTGGGGTGAGGGCTCTGCCGGGGAGGCAGGGGCGGGGCGCTTCCGGCGGTCGATCATCAGGAAGGGGCTCGCGAGGATGAGGGCGATGGCCAGGTACATGGGGACGGTTGGCCGCTCGCCGAGCAGCACGATCGCCATGACGATGCTGTACGGCACCGCGATGGCCTGGATGGTGACGGTGCGCGACGCGCCGATAGCCGCGATGCTCCGGTAGTTGCAGTAGCGCCCGATGCAGAAGTGGACGATGCCCGCCCCGGCGAGCAGCAGGTAGCTGTCCAGCGGGAGCTGGTCGAAGTTGAAGACCTGCCCGGTGATGACCACCGCCGCGAGCCCGAACGGCACGCCGAGCAGCACGGTGATGAACGCGCCCTGCGCCGCCGTCGCGCCCGCGTCGGCCAGGCCCCGGCGTATGAGGATGGAGTTGACGCTGAACGAGAACGCCGAGCCGAGCGCGAGGAGCGCGCCGAATATCATGCCGCTCTCACCTCGTGGCCGCCGAGTAGACCAGCAGTGCGGAACCCGCGAACGAGACCAGCACGCCGATGACGACGCGCAGAGTGATCGTTTCCAGCGAGCGGTTGAACATCCAGGTGAGTATGACCGTGAAGACGTTCGCCATGCGCTGCAGTGGGTTCACGACACTGACGTCCGCCAGCGACAGCGCGAAGAAGCGGAGCAGCTGCGCGAGGAAGACAAAGAGGCCCGCGCCGCCGAACAGCCGCATGACGCGCAGATTGATGGCCCCCATCAGTTGCCGCCGTCCGGGCATCACGAGAGTCGCGAGGAGCACCGCCGACGCGCCGCAGTACGCGACGAACGTGCCTATCGCCGCCGTCCGCGTCGCGTCCATCAGCGCGGCTCGGATGAGGATGGGGCTCGTTCCGTACGCGAGCGCCGCGAGGATGGCGAACGTATACCCCTCGAGCAGCCGTATCTCCAGAGGGTTCCGTGCGGGCGCGGGCCTCGTCCCCTCTCCCCCCGGGAGAGGTCCACGTCCGGCTCCTTCTCCTGGGAGAGAGGGCTGGGGTGAGGGCCCTGCCGGGGTGGTGGGCGTGGGGCTCCTCGGCCTGCGCTCGATGATCACCGCGGGGCCGAGCAGCACCAGCGCGATGGCGAACAGCATCGTCAGCGTCACGACCTCGTCGAGCAGGATGACGGCCATCAGGATGCTGTACGGGGTGACGATGCCCTGGATGGGGCCGGAGCGCGCCGCCCCGATCGCCTCGACGGAGCGGTAGTTGCAGTACCGGCCGATGCCGAAGTGCACGACGCCCGCTGCGAGCAGCAGCAGGTAGCCTGTCGGCGCCACCTCGCCGAAACGAAGGAGTTGGCCGGTGATGACCACCGCCGCGAAACCGAACGGCACCCCCAGCAGCACGGTGATGAACGCGCCCTGCGACGCCGTCGCGCCTGCTCCGGCGATGCCCCTCCGGACGAGGATGGCGTTGACGCTGAACGAGAACGACGAGGCGAGCGAGAGCAGCGCCCCGAATATCACGCCACGACTCCCTCGGCCATGAGCGCCGCCGCTTCATCCTCCGCCATCCCAAGGTCGGCGGTCAGCACTTCGAGCGTCTGCTCGCCGAGCTGCGGTGGGACGCGGCTGGGGCCGCTGGGCGTTCGCGAAAGTTTGATAGGGTTGCCGGTGAACCGCACCGGTCCAAGCACCGGGTGCTCCATCTCCACGAACATCTCCCGGTGGTTCACCTGCGGGTCCACGGCCACCTCTGCGATGTCCTGCACCGGCCCTGCCGGAACGCCCATCTCGTTCAGTGTCTCCACCCACTCCGCGGTCGTCTTCTGCAGCATCGCCTCCTCGATCACGGGGATCAGCTCGTCGTAGTGCTGCGTGCGCGACCAGCCGGTGAGGTAGCGCTCGTCGTCCATCAGCTCCACGTGGTCTATCGCCGCGCAGAAGAGCGGCCACTGGTCGGTCCCGCCGCCCATGATGGCGACCACGACGTAGCCGTCGGCGGTCCGGAACGCCTGGAACGGCGTGGAGCTCGGATGCCGTGTGCCGATGCGCTGCGGCACCTGCCCGAGCGTGAAGTAGCGCATGAACGCGTTCTCCATGATGGAGACCTGGCAGTCCAGCATCCCGATGTCGATGTACTGCCCCTCGCCGGAGCGCTCGCGCTCCAGGAGCGCGCTCTGGATGGCGACGGTGGCGAAGAGCGCGGCGGTGATGTCGCCGATGCTTGCGCCGGGACGCACGGGGCCGCGTCCGGGCTCGCCCGTGATGCTCAGCATCCCGCCCATCCCCTGCACGATAACGTCTAGGGCGGCGCGCTGGGCGTACGGCCCTGTCTGACCGAAGCCGGAGACCGAGCACATGACGATGCGCGGGTTGCGCGCCCGCACGGCCTCGTAGTCCAGCCCCAGCCGCTGCATCGAGCCGGGGCGGAAGTTCTCGATGAGCACGTCGGCAGTCTCGGCGAGCCGCAGCAGCACCTCGCGTCCCTTCGGGTTGGCGAGGTTGACGGCGATGCTGCGCTTCCCCCGGTTGATGCTCATGAAGTACGTGCTGAACGCCTGCTCGTCCGTCTCCGCCCCCTCCGGCGTGAGGAACGGCCCGTTGCCGCGCGCCGGGTCGCCCGTCTCCGGCTGCTCGACCTTGATGACGTCCGCGCCGAGGTCGGCCATGAGCATCGTCGAGAACGGCCCTGCGAGGATGCGGGTGAGGTCTATGACGCGTATGCCTTCGAGCGGGCCGGGCATGGGGCAACTCCTCGTGCGCAAGGTTCGGGAACCCCGCGATTCTACCCGACGCGCAGGGGACGCGTGCCGGCGGCCCCGCATTTGCGCCGCGCCGCGATCTCCGCGACGATGCGCGAGTGAACGAAGAGCGGAAAACCGAACGGCTGCCGGGGCTCCTGAGCAAGGAAGCGCTGCCGGTGTTCTCCGCATTCTTCCTGTGGGGGTTCGGCACGGGAGCCCTCTGGATGGCGCGCCCGCTGCTCGCCTTCGACCTGGGCGGTACGTTCTTCCTCGTCGGCCTCGTCTCGGCGTTCAGCGCCGCTCCGCGGATCATCGGCGGGCCGCTGGGCGGAGCCCTGGCCGACCGGCTGGGACGCCGCCCCATCGTGGTCGCCGGCTGTGTGCTGCACGGAGGAGCCGCGGCCATGCAGGGGTTCACCGACAGCTACACCGTCTTCCTGATGCTCGAACTCGTCTCCGGCTTCGGCGTGGCCGTGTGGGTTACCGGGTCGGCTGCGCTGCTCGCGGACTTCACGCGGGTGACCAACCGGGGCAGGGGAGTCGCCCTGCGGAACATGTCCATGCGGCTGGGCATCCTCTCGGGGCCGGTGGCTGCCGGCTTGATCGCGACGGCTTTCGACATCGGGGCGGTGATGGTCTTCATCGGCGTAACCAAGATATTCATCGTGGCCGTCACCTTGCTCCTGATCAAGGAGACGCACCAGCCCCGTGCTCCTGCTCCCGAGGCCGGGGAGCGTCCGCGACGGCGGTTGCGGCTGGACGTGTCCGTGTTCAGGACGCGGAACTTCCTCACGCTGAGCGTGGTGACGCTCGCTATCGGCTTGGTCACGGCGGGGCCGGGCGCATTCCGGACGTACTTCCCGGTGCGGGCCGAGGACGTGGGACTGAGCGTCTCGGACATCGGGCTCGCCATCGGCCTGTCCGGCCTGCTCGCGATGCTCATCTCGATGCCGGTGGGCGCTGCGGTGGACTGGTGGGGGCGCAAGCCCATCCTGCTGCTCGGGCTCGTGACGATGGCGGCGTCGATGTTTCTCATCTTCGGGATGGAGGGACTGCTGATCGCGCTGATCGTGGCGGGCGTGTTCGGCATCGGCGAAGTGGTGGGCATGAACACCCTCCAGACCTACGCGATGGACCTGGCGCCCGAAGAGAAGCGGGGCTACTTCCTCGGGACGTGGCAGGGTACCGTGAACGTTGGCCAGCTGGGCGGGCCGCTCCTGGTGGGCGCCATCGCCGCACCGCTGGGCATCCCCGCGGCGTTCGGGATCATCGGGGTCGTGCTGCTCTGCGCGGCGGCGTTCTTGGCCGTTTCGAGGACGGCGCCCGCGCCCGCACAGGTGTAGGCGTGCCGGTTGCTCACGCCGCATGTGCGTGCGATGGTATGCAGTCGCAGTGAAGGGGTACAGGAGGACTGTGTGACGAACATCATAGAGGCGCGGAGCGTGGTGAAGACGTACCGGGCGGGCGAGATAGAGGTGCACGCTCTGCAGGGGATAGACCTCTCGATAGGCAGGGGGCAGATGGTCGCGGTAATGGGGCCCTCCGGCTCCGGCAAGACCACACTGCTCAACACCTTCTCCGGCATAGACGACGTCACGAGCGGAGAGGTGATCATCGACGGGGCGTCCGTGCACGAGATGTCGGACAGAGAGCGCACTCGGTTCCGCGCCATGAGCATGGGGTTCGTGTTCCAGGCCTACAACCTGCTGCCCGTGCTCACCGGCGCAGAGAACGTCGAGTTGCCGCTGCTGCTCGCGGGCCACGGCCAGGCGAAGGCCCGCGCCCGCGCGATGGAAGCGCTGGAGATGGTGGAGCTCGCGGACCAGGCGAACAAGCGCCCCGCCGAGATGTCCGGCGGACAGCAGCAGCGCGTGACCATAGCCCGGGCGCTCGTGAACGATCCCGCCATCGTCTGGGCGGACGAACCGACCGGCGCGCTGGACAGCGAGACCGGCACGCACATCATGGACCTGCTCTGCCGCCTCAACAAGCAGCAGGAGCAGACGTTCGTGCTCGTCACCCACGACTCCGTGGTCGGCTCCCGCGCCGGGCGCATGGTGCGGATGCGCGACGGCCACATCGAGAGCGATGAGACGCTCTCGGCGGACGGGAAGGCCAACTGACGGTGGAGACGCTCTTCGGCATACCCATCGGCACGCTGACCACTGTCCTCACGGTCGTATTCCTCGTCGCCGCCGCGATAACGGCGTACTTCGTGCTGCGCAACCCCGTCGTACTGAAGATGGCGGTGCGCAACATCCCGCGGCGGCGAGCGCAGACCGTGCTCATCGTCGTCGGCCTCATGCTGGCGACACTCCTCTTCTCGGCCTCATTCGCCACCGGCGACACGCTCTCGCACTCGGTGCGCGTGCTGGTGGTCAAGCAGTTGGGGCATCTCGACGAGACCGTCTTCTCTGAAGAGCGGGATGCGTCCGGTGTACGGGCGTTCATGCCCGCGGAGACTGCCGATGCCGTGCGTGCGGCGCTCGCTGACGCTCCTGTCGACGGCGTTATGCCGGCGATCAGCCGGTCGGCGCCCGCCATATCGCTCGCGTCGGACCGCAACGTACCGGGGCTGCAGGTGCAGGGGCTGGACCCTGCATACACGGACGGCTTCGGGCGCTATCTCGATGCGGACGGCAGCGAACTCGACCTGGGGGCGCTCGGAAAGAACGAGTTGTACCTGAGCGCCGACGTCGCCGAGGACCTGCGCGCCGAGCCCGGCGATCAACTCGCGCTCTTCTTCGAGGAGATACCGGTGACGGTGAGCGTCGCGGGTGTCTTCGACGAGGGCGGAGCCACCAGTTCATCCTCCCCGTTGTCGGTGATGCGCCTGACCGACATGCAGGCGCTGCTGGGCGAGCAGGGGAATATCAACTTCGTTTTCATCTCGAACGAGGGCGACGCCATCTCCGGCGCGCGGCACACGGAAACGGTGCTGGACGCCTTCGAGGACCTCCGCGACGAGCGCGGGCTGGACTACAACGACGTCAAGCGGGATGGCCTCGAACAGGCCGATGAAACAGGCGACCAGTTCGCGAGCATCTTCCTGCTGTTCGGGACGTTCTCCATCATGGCGGGCATCCTGCTCATCGCGCTCATCTTCGTGATGCTGGCGGCGGAGCGGAAGCGCGAGTTGGGCATCGCCCGGGCAGTGGGCGCACAACGCGGGGACATCGTGCGGCTGTTCACGTTCGAGGGAGCGGTCTACTCGCTCGCCGCGGCTGCGGTCGGCAGCGTGTTGGGCATCGTTATCGGCCTCGTCATGGTGCGCATCATATCTGCCGCGTTGGGGGCGATAGACGAGTTCGACGGCTTCGAGATCGTGTTCGCATTCCGGTGGCAGAGCCTGCTGCTGGCGTACACGCTGGGGATGGTGGTGACGTACCTTGTCGTGATCGTCTCGGCTGCGCGAGTGAGCGCGCTGAACATCGTGCGCGCCGTGCGCGACATCCCGGAACCGCCCGGCGAGGGACGCCGGCTCCGGGAGTCGTGGCGTGCGGTCGGCGCCGCCTACATGGACGGCTTGCGGGCGATACCGCGCCTGCGTCCGCTCCGCGTGCTGCGGCGGTTGTTGCTCAGCGGGCCGTGCGCCATCGTGAAACTGGCGTGGGCGCTGTTCATCGCCGGCTATCTCATGGTTGCGCTAGGCATCCTGTTGACGCTGAACGGCATCTCGTCGGAGCAGTTGGGCGTGTTCTCCATCGGCCTGTCGCTCGTGGTGGTTGGCGTGCCGCTCGTACTCAACCATGCCGCGCGCCTGCCGGAGCGCATCGCGTACACGGCTGCCGGCGTGGTCCTCGTGCTGCTCTGGCTCATTCCCATCGACTGGGAAGACTTCGGGTTGCCCCAGTTCAACGAGGGGATAGAGCTGTTCATCCTCTCCGGCATAACACTCGTGGTCGGCGCCGTGTGGGTTGTGATGTACAACTCCGGGTACCTGGTCAGCGCGATATCCGTCCTGGGAGGAAGGGGACGCACGCTCGCGCCCATCATCCGGACAGCGCTGGCGTACCCGATGGCGAGCCGCTTCCGCACGGGAATGACCCTCGCCATGTTCTCGCTCGTCATCTTCACACTGTCGATCATCGGCTTCATCGACGCTTCCTTCAATAGTGCATTCGACGACACCCGGAGGTTCTCGGGTGGGTTCGATATCACCGCGAGCGCCAGCTTCACCAACCCCCTCGGCGACCTCGGTGCGCGCATCGACGAGTCCCCGGCGCTGGACGCGGGCGATTTCGCGGCCATTGGCGCAACGAGTGGCCTGCCCGTGCGCATCAGGCAGGAGGACACCGAGCAGGATCTGCAGGACTGGTTCGTCACGAGCATAGACGCCCCATACGCCGAGGCAATCACCTACGGGTTCCGCCTGCGGGACGAGCGGTACGCCGACGACCGTGCCGTCTGGCGTGCGCTCGCCGCAGGGGAGGAGGCCACGGTCGTCAGCGCTGCGATGGTCCCTGCCGCGTCCGATTTCGAGCAGGGCGGCCCGGACTTCTCGTTCCAGCTGGAGGGTTTCCATCGTGATGACGATGTGCTGCCGGAAGTGTACGTAGAGGTGTACGACTCGTCCGAGCAACGGATGGAGCGCCTGCGCGTGATAGGCGTGATAGAGGATTCAGCGTTCTTCGCGCCGACGGTCGTCACCGGGCACGCGACGTTGCAGCGGCTCGCGCCCGTGGAACTGCCGTACCTGGGGTACGAGATCGTGCTGAACGACCCGTCGCGCGCGGAAGAGATCGCGACAGCGCTGGAAGAGGAGTTCGAGGAGCACGGCGTGCAGGCGACCTCACTCGAGAAGATCGTGCGGGACCTCACCGCACTGAACCGCACGTTCAACCGCCTCATCCAGGGCTTCATGGGCCTTGGCCTGGTGGTGGGCATCGCGGCGCTGGGCGTCATCGCGGCGCGCTCCGTCGTGGAACGCCGCGTGCAGATCGGCATACTGCGCGCCATCGGCTATCGCAGCGGCATGGTGCAGCTCTCCTTCCTGATCGAATCGTCGTTCATCGCACTGCTGGGCATCGCTGTTGGGCTGGGACTCGGTTTCGGACTGTCCATCGGCATCGTCAGCGAGGTGTCCGAGGACTTTGACAGCGTCACGTACGCCATCCCTTGGGCGACGATCATTCTCGTGGTAGTCGTCGCATACGGCGCGTCGCTCCTGACGACCTACCTGCCCGCGCGGCAGGCGTCGCGCATCTATCCGGCGGAAGCCCTCCGGTACGACGAGTAGTCGACGGGGCTGGGAGCCACCCTCGCGGCCGTTGCGCCACGCCTCGAACTTCATGGATGATGCACGGATGCACGACCTCCGCGACGATGCGCAGGTGCGCGAGCACGGAGAGACGGAGCGGCCGCCTCCGTTGCTCAGCAAGGAAGCACTGCCGCTGTTCGCGGTGTTCTTCCTGTGGAGCTTTGGAAATGCAGCCCTCTGGCTTGGGCGGCCGCTGCTCGCATACGAACTGAGCGGGTCCGCCTTCGCCGTGGGCGCCGCCTTTGCGCTTGGTGGTGTGCCGTTGCTCACTACCCCGCTGATCGGGGTGCTCGTCGACCGGTTGGGGCGCAAGCAGGTGGTCGTCGCCGGCGCGGTGCTGCATGGCGGCGCGGCAGCTATGCAGGGGTTCGCGGACAGTTACCTGGTCTTCATGGGGCTTGCGTTCATCTCCGGTTCGGGCTCGGCAGCGTGGCTGACCGGGTCTACCACACTGCTTGCGGGCTTCACCCGGGTAGCCAATCGAGGCCGCGGGATCGCGTTGAGGTACGTCACGGTGGGGCTTGGGCTAATTGCAGGGCCGGCGGTCGGGGGAGCGGTGGCAGCAACATTCGATGTCAGCGCGGTCCTGTTCTTCGGCGCGGCGACCAGGGTTCCCATCGTAGTGCTCGTGTGGTTCCTGATCCGGGAGACTCGCCCCGCGCCGTCCTCTGCTCCCGAAGCGGGGGAGTTCCCACGGCGGCTGCGACCGGACGTGTCGTTGTTCATGACGCGGAGTTTTCTCGTCCTGACCGCAGTTATGCTCGTGCTGGGGCTGACTGCAACGGGCCACTTTGAACATCAGGCGCTGTTCCTTGATGACGCGGGATTGGATCCCACGCAGATAGGCCTCGCCTTGAGCATAATCGGCTTTGTCGGGCTGCTTATCGCGATGCCGGTGGGCAGCCTGGTGGACTCATGGGGGCGCAGGCTGGTCCTTGCGACAGGCCTGGTGACGCTGGGGGTGACAGTGCTACTGACCCCGTGGCTGGATGGCTGGCCTATGCCCCTGGCTTTACTCGGCGTCTTCGCTGTCGGCAAACTCATGACCGGAATCGCGCTGGAGACGCACGCCATGGACCTGGCGCCTCGGGAGAGGAGAGGTTACTTCCTGGGCACGTGGTTGCTGGTGAAGGACCTCATCGAGGGTGCAGCTGCGCTCCTCGTGGGTGCAGCGTTCCTGCTGCCGGGGGCGTTGGGGATCGGGGTCGTCGGACTCGTGCTGCTCGGCATGGCCGCATTCCTGGCAGTTTCGAGGACGCCACGCCCTTGAGCGTACCGCATCGCTGCCGCAACGCTCCTACCTAGGCGCTGCTGCGCCGTTCACCTTGGCGACGAGCCGGTCGAGATGGAACGACTCCATCGTCATCGGACCGCCCTCGCGGCCGTTCCGCCATGCAACGATCTCCGACACGATGCTGAGCGCGATCTCCTCCGGGGTCCGTCCGCCGAGGTCGAGGCCCACTGGCGCGTGTATCTCCCGCAGCCGCTCCTCCGGAACGCCCTTCCGCAGCAGCGACTCGTAGATCATGATCGTCTTGCGCTTGCTGCCGAGCAGCCCCACGTAGCCCGCGTTCGTGCGCGCCGCCGCCTCGGTCGCGAGGTCGTCGAAGTGGTGCCCGCGCGAGCCGATGACGATGGCCGTGTTCGGCGTCACCGGGAACGCATCCACGCCCCGGTCGTACGGCGCGACGTTCGTCGCCTCCGCCATCGGGAAGCGCTCCGTGTTCGCGAACTCGCGGCGGTCGTCGGTCACCATCACGCGCAGCCCCATCATGTGGCCGATGCGCGCGACCTGCAGGTTGACGTGCCCGCCGCCGATGAGCACGAGCAGCGCGGGTGCCGTGTAGCCCTCCACGAACAGCTCGTCGCCCTGATCGGTGTGGATGCGCGCGGTGCGCCCCATCGGCATGACGTCCTTCGCGGTCTCGATCGCCTCCGCGTCGAGCGCCGCGTCGCCGAGCGTTCCCTCGGACGTGCCGTCCTCGCGGACGACGATGCGCGCGCCTGCAGCCAGGCGGTCGCTCTTGACGAGCGTTGCGACCGAGAGGCTGGGGCCTCCGGCGTAGGCGTCGGCGATCTCGGCGGAGAGCGCCCGTCCGCCCGCGTCGCCGGTGAGCGGCTCGATGTAGAAGTACATCGTGCCGCCGCAGACGAGGCCGTCGCGCGCGGCTATGTCCTCGTTCAGGTAGTAGCGCTTGTACTGCGGGCCGGTGTTCTCGCGGAGCGCTTCCTTGGCGGCGAACCAGATGTCGCCCTCGACGCAGCCGCCGCCGAGCGTGCCGACGGTCGAGCCGTCGCCGCGCACGAGGAGCGCCGCGCCCGGCTTCTGGGGCGTCGAGCCCTGCGTGTGCACGACGGTTGCGATGACGAAGTCCTGCCCGTCGCTCGTCAGCGCTGTTGCTTCGTCGTAGACGGCCTTCATGCGCTCACCCTCCCCCGCGTGTCCCCGCCGTTCCCTTCCGTCATTCCCGCCCCTCTCTCGTCATTCCCGCGAAGGCGGGAATCCAGGAGTGCGCGTCAGCGCACACGGCCACGCGGTGTCGTGCAACGATTGTAGCACTGCCCCGCAACTTGTCCGTGTGTGGTGGGCCCATCCGACCTCGAATGAACGGCGAACGACCGCGATGAGCACGGTCTGTGTGCCACTCGTGCGGGAGGGCCCGGAACGAAATCCCGACTCGGAGTCCTCCCCGCCAACTCATGCCGTGACCGGAAGGTGCCCGTTCCCCTTTTCCGGTAACGCAGTACGCGCGTGCTACTCAACGATCAGGAACTGCCCCATCATGCCAAGATCTTCATGATCGAGAATGTGACAGTGGAACATATACGGAATGTCTTCAGCGGCATAAGAGTTGAAGCGGGCCGCGATAACGACCTCACGGTCGGCATTCACCAAGACGGAGTCCTCCCAACCGGATTCCTCTGGCGGTGGAGGTTCGCCATTGATCGCCAATATCTGAAACTGAATCTGGTGGGGGTGGAACACATGCTGGCCGTCATCGCTGGAGAGAGTCCAGCGCTCGGTATCTCCAATCTGCACGCTTACGTCGATCCTGCTCATGTCGAACTGGACTCCATTGATCGCCCAGCTTGCGTCGAATTCCCAGAAGTTACGCACATCTCCCATGTGGAAACTCCGGTCCACCGTGATCTCCGACTCGGATATGGGCTCTATGGTGGCGAGCTTGTCTGGAAGGATACCCGTGCCTGAAGCTGATCCGCTCGGGCGGAGCTCCAGCACTCGGCCAAACACACTGTCGACCAAAGCGGCTGATTCCATCCCGACATCAACGATGATCTCAGCTCGGTCCCCGGGTGCAAGCACGAGCTGCTCGAGTACGACGGGACCAACCAGGTAGCCGCCATCGGAGGCAATCTTGGTCATGCTGGCGTCTTCGACGCTGAGGCGGTAAATCCGGGCTTGGCTGCCATTCAGCAGCCGGAGCCGCACCAACCCTTCAGGCACCTCGACGTACGGGTCGATCGTGCCGTTCACTGTCAGCGTGGAATATAGGTTTCCTTCTTCGCCATCGTCGATGGCGAAGTCAAGTTGGCCATCCTGGGTGAAGTCCCTGTCCTGGATGATGACCGGAATGTCGTCAACGCCGTAGGTTGCCGGCAGTGTTGTGACGGCAGCGTTGTCGTCTTCGATGATTATCAAACCTGCGGCGCCGCGGTAGACATGCTCGGCTGTGGACCCATGGGCATGGGGGTGATACCAGAGCGTGGCTGCTGGCTGGATGACGTCGAAGTCGGCTACCCATGTTGTGCCTGGCGCAATCGTGCTATGCGGACCCCCGTCGTCCTCGGCCGGAACGTCGGCACCATGCCAGTGGGTCGTCGTGGTCTCGTCCAACTCGTTCGTGACGCTGATAACCACCGAGTCTCCGGTTCTGAGACGAAGCGTGGGGCCGAGCACAGACATGCCATTATAAGAGTAGGTATCAGTGATCCTTATCTGCTTGTAGACGTGCTGTGATGTACCGATCGTAAGCCCGTAATGTGAGACGCCATTCTCAATCGTCGGTTCGAGCAGCGGGGGGATCGCTAGCGGCTCCACCGCCGGCGTATCAGCCGATATCGGCTCAGCGGGATCGCTGGCATCAACCAAGACGACCGCGACAAGGATGGCGACTACGACGCTTGTGAGGATACCGACTACAACGCTTGCTCTGATCATGGCGTGACTACGATGACGCCGAGGCACCAGCGTGCAAACAACCGTGTGCCCTCGACAGTCAGACCGATTGCGATTCGATTCGTAATTCCCCTCCTGGGGCTATTGCAAGTTACAACACAGGACACAGTGTTTAAATCCGGCTGCTGAGGCTATCGACTCTGGTGAGCTTGCGTCAAGAACGCCTGCGCCCATTCGTGCGAGGCCGTGCTACAATGCCGGGCGTCATGCAGCGCGCCGCAGCCACGACAACGACGACGACCCGCACTACGAGGGCCGCGGCTGCGCGCGTCCGCGAGACGGCAGCCGTGGCCTGAGTCCGCCTGGGCGCGTACGTATCTCCAACCATGCATGAAGGGGCGCGCCGAGCGCCCCTTTCTCGTAACAGGAAATCAGAGAGGCAGACCGATGCCCGTCAAACAGAAGAGCCCCGAAGAACAGCAACTGGACGACCTGCGCTTCCGCATCCGCCACTCCGCAGCCCACATCATGGCCGAGGCCGTGCTCGACCTCTTCCCCGAGGCGAAGTTCGCGGTCGGGCCGCCCACCGCGGACGGCTTCTACTACGACTTCTCGGTCGAGCGCCCGTTCGCACCCGACGACCTCGAGCGCATCGAGGCCCGCATGCGCGAGTCCATCGCCGCCAACGCGTCGTTCAACATGACGGAGTTGACCCGCGACGGCGCGAGCGGCCGCTTCGCGGACCAGCCGTTCAAGCTGGAGATCATCGACGAGATCCCAGAGGGCGAGGCCATCACCACCTACGAGCACGGCGGCTTCGTCGACCTCTGCCGCGGCCCGCACGTCGACTCGACCGGCGAGGTCGCCGCGTTCAAGCTGGTGACCGTCGCGGGCGCGTACTGGCGCGGCGACGAGCACAACGAGATGCTGCAGCGCATCTACGGCACCGCGTGGGAGTCCGAGGAGGCGCTGCAGGCGCACCTGGAGCGGCTGGAGGAGGCCGGACGGCGCGACCACCGCAGGCTCGGGCAGGAGCTCGGCCTCTTCTTCTTCGACCCCGTCGCGCCCGCAAGCCCGTTCTTCCTGCCGCGCGGAGCGGAGCTCAACAACGCGCTCACCACCTACGTGCGCGGCCTGTACGAGCGCTACGGCTACCAGGAGGTCATCACTCCGCAGGTGTTCGACTCCTCGCTCTGGAAGCGCTCAGGCCACTACGACAACTACCGCGAGAACATGTACTTCACATACGTGGACGAGCAGGAGTTCGCCGTCAAGCCGATGAACTGCCCCGCCGCCGCCATCCTCTACGGCTCGCAACTGCACTCCTACCGCGACCTGCCGATACGCTACGCCGACTTCGGACGCCTGCACCGCTACGAGCGCTCCGGCGTCACGCACGGCCTCACCCGCGTTCGGACGTTCTCCCAGGACGACGCGCACATCTTCTGCACGCCGGAGCAGGTGGAGAGCGAGGTGCTCTCGTTCATCAACATGGTCAGCGAGACGTTCGAGGTCTTCGGCTTCGACGACGTCCGCGTCGTGCTGTCGCTGCGCCCGGAGAAGCGCATCGGCACCGACGAGCTGTGGGACGCGGCGGAGGGCGCGCTGGCATCGGCGCTCGACGCGCGCGGCATGGAGTACGAGCCCGCTGAGAACGAGGGCGCGTTCTACGGCCCCAAGATCGACTTCTTTGTCGCCGACGCCATCGGGCGCGAGTGGCAGCTGAGCACCGTGCAGTTGGACTACAACCTGCCGGAGCGCTTCGACCTCGAGTACGTCGACTCGGAGGGCGCGCGGCAACGTCCCGTCGTCATCCATCGCGCCATGCTCGGCAGCATCGAGCGCTTCCTCGGCGTCGTCATCGAACACTTCGGCGGCGCGTTCCCGGTCTGGCTCGCGCCGGTGCAGGCGGAGGTCATCCCCATCGCCGACCGCCATGTCGAGTACGCGGAGTCGGTGCGATCGCAACTCGAGGCCGCGGGTGTCCGGGCGCACGTCGACGCTCGCAGCGAGCGCATGAACGCGAAGATACGCGACGCGCAGCTGATGAAGACGCCCTACATGCTCGTGGTCGGCGACAAGGAGGCCGAGGCCGAAGGCGCGGCGGTACGTCTCCGCTCCGGCGAGGACCTCGGCCTGCTCCCCGTGGCGGACGTCGCCTCCCGCATCGCCGACGAGGCAACGCGGCGGGCGTAAGGCGATGGATGCCCCTCCGCTGACACCCTACCCGGACGTCCGAGGGGACGATGGTAAGGTGATGAGATGACCCGATTCCCGTCAACAACGCTCATGGTCGTCGTGGCCATGTTGGCGCTCGTGCTCGCGTTCAACAGTTCGGTCAACGCGCAGTCAGGACCGTCGGGCGACTATGACATCGACAACGACGGGCTGATCGAGATATCGAACCTGGATCAGTTGGACGCGGTCCGCCACGACCTGAACGGCGACGGTACCCCTGATCTCAGCACCGCCGAGGCCGACTACCTCCGGGCCTTCCCGGGAGCAACTTCCAGACTGGGCTGCCCTGCCGATGGTTGTGAGGGCTACGAACTGACCCGTGGTCTCGACTTCAACGATCCAGGCAGCTACGTATCCGGCGCGGTCGACCGGGGTTGGAGCGAAGGCGAAGGAGGCGTGGGATGGCTCCCCATCGGGACGCACTTCGAAAGGTACATGTCCAACCTCGATGGTAATGGCCACGTCATAGCCAACCTCTTTATCGGGCGCCACCTTGACTATGCCGGCTTGTTCGGTGGCATCGGTTCCACCGGCTCTGTCCGGCGATTGGGGTTGGTTGACGCCGACGTTCGCGGAGGATCGAGGGTGGGCGCACTGGCTGGAGGAAGCGATGGCGTCTTGTCCGACTGCTACGCCACAGGCAGCGTGTCGGGCACTCGGCGGGTGGGCGGACTGGTCGGCGCCAACGGCGACGATACCGGCACGATCATCGACAGCTACGCCGAGAGCAACGTCTCCGGCATCGGCGCCGTCGGTGGGCTGGCCGGTGGCAGTTGGGGAACGATCACGGGCAGTCACGCCACGGGCAACGTTTCGGGGACCAACACGGTCGGTGGGCTGGCTGGGTGGAATACGGGCCCGATCGGGACGAGCTACGCTACGGGCAACGTTTACGGGACGATTTCGGTCGGCGGGCTGGTCGGCAACAACAATAACGGTGGAATCATCACCGCGAGCTATGCTGCCGGGAATGTGGGCAGTGCCGAAGGTGGCGCCCGGATCGGTGGCCTGGTCGGAGAGAACTACGGGGCCATCAGAGCAAGCTACGCCAATGGCAACGTGTTGGGGGGGAGTCGAGTCGGAGGTCTGGTCGGGGCCAACTTCACCAGCCAACCGGTCGTTTCAACCTATGCGATCGGCGCCGTCGCTGGGGGTGGCAGTATCGGGGGGTTGCTTGGCTACAACAGCGACACGAGTGTAGTCATCGGCAGCTATGCGATCGGGTCTGTGTCGGGGTCTTCCGGCGTCGGAGGGCTGGTCGGCCGGAATGACCGATCGAACGGAGTCTCCGCCAGTTACTGGGATATCGAGACTTCCGGCCAGGCGCAAGGAGTGGGAGACGGGTTCACTTCCGGCATTGAGGGCAAGACCACTGCTGAACTGAAGGCGCCCACCTCGTACGCCGGGATCTACCGTGACTGGAACACGGACATCGACGACGCTGATGGCGACGGCTATGAAACGACAGGCACGGACGATCCCTGGGACTTCCGCATGGAGGACCGGTATCCGGCTTTGCAGGTGGACTTCGATGCTGACGGAGAGGCCACTTGGGAGGAATTCGGCGCCCAGCACGTTGCGGTCCCTCCTTCGGAATTTGAGGTTCCGCCACAACCCATGCGGCCCAGCGAGGAAGAAAGCTCGCCACTGTCGTGTACCAATGGCACAGTAGTGCAGGACCCCGAAGAGAACGTTGGTCTTGTGAACGACTGCAAGGCCTTGCTCCAAGGTCGAGATACCCTCGCAGGCAGGGCAGCGTTGAACTGGAGCACGGACACTCCCATCGCCCGATGGCAGGGCGTAACCGTCGAGGGCTCCCCGACTCGTGTCGTCGGTCTTCAGCTCGAGAACATCGCGCTCTCGGGCCGGGTCCCACCACGTCTGGGAGAACTCTCGGCCCTCAGGGTCCTGAGTTTCCGCGTCAACGATCTCACCGGCGGCATTCCACCGGAGCTGGGCCACCTCTCGGAACTGCGGTCTCTGGACCTACATGGCAACACGGGGTTGGGCGGCGTCATTCCGCCTGAGCTGGGGAACCTTTCGAAACTGGAGCGGTTGGACCTCGACGCGACCGGCCTGACGGGGAACATCCCACCCCAGTTCGGCAGGCTGTCGAGTCTGGAGACACTGGACCTTGGCCAGAATGACCTGACCGGCCCTATCCCCCCGCAGTTGGCTGGACTATCGAATCTCACGTTCCTGTCGCTCGGGCGAAACGAATTGTCCGGTGCGATACCACCCGAGCTGGGAGACCTGGCCAGCCTGGAAGGCCTCTACTTGGCCGGCAATCGATTGACCGGGAACATCCCTCCCCAGTTGGGCCAGCTATCGACTCTCAGATCGCTGTATCTTGGTGAGAATGAGTTGACTGGGCAGATTCCCCAGGCATTGGCGAAACTGTCGGAGCTGGACGGACTCGACCTTAGCGATAACCAGCTGACCGGTGAGATCCCAACCTGGCTCTCAGGCCTGTCTCGAATGGATAGCCTTCGCCTCCATGGAAACAGGCTCACCGGTACCATTCCGGCTGGGCTTGGAGACCTGTCACGTCTGACCCTCTTATACCTCCACGAGAATCAGCTCACTGGAACGGTCCCCGCGGAATTAGGCAGACTCTCCGGGCTGCGCGACTTCATTCTGGGTCACAATCAACTGACCGGCCCCATCCCGGAGGAGCTGTCCAACCTGGGTAGGCTGGAAGTACTGGACTTCGGCCACAACGGTCTGACCGGTGTCATCCCTCGCAGGTTCGGGAACCTCTCCAGCCTTCAGTTCCTCGTACTCGATAACAACAGGTTAACCGGCGGCATCCCGGCTGAGTTGGGGAATCTCGCCGAACTCCAGTACCTGCGCCTGAATGACAACCAACTGACCGGCCCCATACCCCCCGAGCTGGCCGCGCTTTCGAACATAAGGGAACTGGATGTCACGGGAAACGATGTCACCGGATGTGCCCCATGGTTCCTGGCGCAGCAACTGATACTCGATTTCTACCGTGAGGGGCAGCTCAACTGCTTCCCTCCTGTGGCCGAGGGAGGCACGCTCTCCGTGGAGGCGTCGCGGCTCGTGGAGCATGACGGCGTGATCGTGGCGGTTGGGGATGCTGTCAACGGTACGGTCTTCCTGGACGGACCGGAGATTATCTATACCCACGACGGCTCCGAGACGACAACGGACAGCTTCACTTACGTAATCACGGACGGCGCGAGCACTGCCACGGCCACAGCGGAAATCACAGTTACACCCGTCAATGACCCGCCTGTGGCCGTCGGTGACAGAGGCACGGTCGAAGAAGGGTCCACGCTCCATGTCGAGGCGCCGGCCCTCCTGTACAACGACTCCGATGCGGAGAGCGACACGCTCACCATCACTGCTGTTGAGGATGCCGTCAACGGTACGGTCTTCCTGGACGGAACGGAGGTCATCTATACCCACGACGGCTCCGAGACGACGGTGGGCAGTTTCACTTACACCGTCACCGACGGCATGGACACCGATACTGCAACGGTGGAGATCACTGTATTGGCGATCAATGACCCACCTACGGCCGTTGGCGACAGAGGTACGGTCGAAGAGGGATACACGCTCCACATCGAGGCGGCGACTCTCCTGTCTAACGACTCTGACGCAGAGGGCGATAGGCTGCGCATCGTGGCGGTCGGGGATGCACGCAACGGTACGGCTTCGCTGGACGGGACAACCATTGCCTACGAGCATGACGGCACCGAGACGACTGCGGACAGCTTCGGCTACACCGTCACCGACGGCGCGGATACTTCCACCGCAACGGTGGAGATCAGAGTGGTGCCGGTCAATGACCCGCCCGTGGCCACCGAGGATACGGGCACGGTTGAGGAGGGAGGTACGTTATCGATCGAAGCGGCGATGCTCCTCTCCAACGACTCCGACGCGGAGAGCGATGGGCTGCGCATCGTGGAGGTGGGAGATGCGCTCAATGGTACGGTCTCGCTGGACGGGACGACTGTCACCTACGAGCACGACGGCACTGAGACGACCACGGACGGTTTCACTTACACCGTCACCGATGGCGTGGATACCGACACCACAACGATGGAGATCAGAGTCCCGCCGGTAAAGGACCCGCCCGTGGCCACGGGGGATA
>JAJEFD010000015.1 GCA_022820645.1 Dehalococcoidia bacterium
GTGTTCTTGGTCTTGTTCGTGCCCTTGCACGTGATGTGCGTGGCCGCCTTGTCCCTGGTCGTCATGGTCTTGCCCGGCGTGCGCTTCGTGGTCATGGCCCTCGTGGCCATGGTCGTGCCCGGCGTGAGCGTCGTGGTCATGGCCCTCGTGGCCATGGTCGTGCTCCGCATGAGCGTCGTGGTCGTGGCCCTCGTGGCCGTGGTCATGCTCCGCATGAGCGTCGTGGTCGTCGCCCTCATGCTCGTGGCGATGTTCGGTTGTCACAGCACGGCTCCCTTACACAGAGACGGCGGCCCGGTATCCCCAGGCCGCCGCCCAAGCTTCGTTACCGGTTATCACCGGCACTATAGCACTGTTTTTGAGACCTTACGCTGCGTGGGGTGCGTGGTGCGGGTCGTCCGCGTCCGCGCAGTGCTCCTCGCCGTGCTGGTGGCAGTGCTCAGCGCCGTGCTCGTCGAACTGCTCGCCCCCGCCGATGGCCACGCAGGCCTCGTCGCCGTGGACGTGGCAGTGACCTGCGCCGTGCTCGTGGCAGTGCACGTCGCCATGGTTGTGACAGTGCTCGCCTTCATGCTCGTGGCAATGGTCAGCCGCTTCGCTGTGGTCGTGCTCGTGAACGTGAGTGGTCATCTTTCCTCCTTGAGTGCTCGTTCCCGAATCAGCCGTGAGTTCATGAGAGATTGTTTACCTCACAAGTACGAGTGTCAATAAGGTGCCGGAAACTGATACTTGGTTGCGATACCTCCTGGCGAACATCGTCATGTTCCGGGGTCTGATTCCTCAGCGCAGAACGGGGCGACGCGCCAGCAATGCGCTGACCGCCCCCACTCCCAACACGACGCTGAAGGTAAGGAGCGCCATCGTGTACGCCCCCGACGATTCGAACACGTATCCCGCGAAGACCGGCCCCACCGCGTTCGACGCTACCACCGCCGGATGCGCGATACCTCGTATCGTTCCAAGCGAGTCGCGTCCGAAATATTCGGCGTAAACAACAGGCAACATCGCGAAAACGCCGCCGAAAACCATCGATTCCGCGAAAGTGAAAACGGCCATCGGCACGCCCGGCGGGATGAACCCGGCAGCGGCCATCGCAGCCGACGCTCCGGCCATGCACCCCGCGATAACGATGCGATACGACGTGCGCCCCATGAACCATGCGGCAACGAACCCGCCGACGAGCATGCCCACCGCGTGGAACATCAGCACGGGTCCCACCCACCCTTCCGCGAGACCACGGTCGAGGAAGAGCGGTATGCGATGCAGGCCATAGCCGCCGCCCGCCACCATCGCGCCCATGTGTGCAAACAGCAGCAGCCAGAACGCCTGTGTCCTGATCGCCTCCCGCGGACGCCACTCATGCTCCGTACGCGCCTGCCGTGAATGGTCCTCCTGGATGGACAGCGGTGGACGGCCATCCGGATACAGCCCCACGTCCTCCGGCTGCCGCGAGACGATGGCGACGAGCGGGAAGAACGACAGCAACGCCATCAGCGCGCCGACCATCCACAGCGCTTCCCGCCAGCCCATCACGGCGATGAGCGCCGCTCCGAGCAGCGGCCACAGCCCCAGGCCCAGGCGGCTCCCGTTCACCGCGACCGCCGTCGCGAACGCCCGGCGGCGCACGAACCAGTTGGCGATGACGGTATGCCCGCCCAGGTTCTGGATGCTCATCAACGCCGTGCGCCCCGCCACGAGCGCTGCGTAGAGGCCGACGAGGCTCCCCACGAACCCCAGTCCCGCAACGGACGCCGCCATGAGCAGCCCGCCGCCTCCCATCACCAACCGACCGCCATACCTGTCGAGCGCCCGGCCCACCAGCGGCCCGGCCAGTGCCGCGGCGACCGTTCCGAAGCTGAATGCCCCGGAGATAGCCGTGCGCGACCAGCCAAACTCCTCCGTCCACCGGGGGATGAACACGCTGAACATCGGCGCGGCGACGGCCCCGCTGATCGTCATCGTCATCAGCACCGCACCGGCTACCACCCATCCGTAGTAGAAAGGCGTCCGCTGCGCGATGCCTCTGAACACAGGCGCCCGGACCTATGCCGCCGCGGTCGCGGGACGTTTCACCAGGGTTTCGCGCGCGACGAACATGAGCAGCGCCGCGGCGAGGAGCAGCACCGGCGCGTACACGACGAACGCGACGCCCGCCCCGAACATCACGGCGAGGAAGCCGCCCAGCAGCGGCCCGGTGATGGCGCCCACCTCCGCGACCGTCCGCCGCGCCGCCTGCAGCCGCGCACGGATCGCGTCCGGTGCAACGTCGTACGTGGACGTGGCGACCGACCCGAGCGACAGCCCGTTCGAGAAGCCCATGAGGACAGCTATCGCGATGAGCGGCCCGAAATCGCCCGTGAGCGGGATGAGCAGGAACGCGATCCCGGGTATCGCCGTGCTGGGTACGGTCGCCCACTTCCGCCCTATCTTGTCCACGACGAACCCCGCCGGCACGATCATCACCAGCGACCCGAAGGAAACGACGAGGAAGAGCGTGCCGATGTCGCTGGGGTCCAGGCCTATCTCGTCCATACGGAGCGGCAGGATGGCCTGGTACGCCATGCGGTAGAGCATCATGCTCGCCGTGGCGAACACCAGCACGAGATACGTCGCCCGCAGACGCGGGTCGATCTGCAGGTAGAGGTTCCGCAGCCGCTCGAGTCGGCTGCCTTCCATCTCAGCCTCTGCCCCGGACGCAGCGGAAGGAGCCGGATGCGGCCGCTCCGCGCTGGGGATGAGGACGCTGATGAGGAAGACGAACGCCGCGATGCCCGTGTAGAGCGCAAACACGACGCGGATACCCATCTCTTCTCCCACCGTCCCGCCAAGCCATGCGCCGAGGCCCATCCCCACGCCGTGGAAACCCATGAACCCACTCATCAGCCGCCCGCGCTGGTTCGCCTTCACGAGGTCCACGCCCGCGACCTCGCGCCCCAGCATCCACATGCTGTCCGCCGCTCCCGCGATGAACAGCCCGACGAGCAGCGGCCAGAACCACTGCGTCACTATCCCCACCGACACCGAGAGCCCGATGACCACCGGCCCGATGAGCACCGCAGGCCGCGTGCCGAACTTATCGATGATCGTCCCGCCGAGTGGCTGGCCTATCAGCCGCCCCATCGTGAACGCGGTGACGACCTGCGCCGCCATGCCGCCGGACACGCCGAACGTGTCTTCCAACACCGGGATGATGGGCGGCAGCATCCCGTGCGCGAACCCGAGCAGGATCGTGGTCAGGTAGAGCATCGTCAGCCCACGGACAACCGGGCTCATCGCTCCTCCGCTCGGGGGATGGGAATGACGCCACTATAGCACCCCACAGGCGTCCGCTATACTTGACGGGCCGCCTTGAACCCTCCACGCACTTCAGGAGATGACCGATGGCCCCACCTGACCTGTCCAAACTCGTATCGCTTGCCAAGCGGCGGGGGTTCGTCTTCCCCTCCAGCGAGATTTACGGGGGCATCGGATCGAGCTGGGACTACGGCCCGCTCGGCGTCGAACTGAAGCGGAACGTCAAGGAGGCGTGGTGGCGCGCGATGGTCTACGAGCGCGACGACGTCGTCGGTCTCGACAGCGCCATCATCCAGAACCCGCAGGTGTGGGTCGCCAGCGGCCACGCCGAGAACTTCACCGACCCGCTCGTCGAGTGCCCGGAATGCCGCAAGCGCTTCCGCCCCGACCACCTCGACGATCCGTCGAAGTGCCCGGACGACGGCGCGGCGCTTTCCGACCCGCGCATGTTCAACCTGATGTTCAAGACGTTCGTCGGGCCGGTCGAGGACTCCGCGAACCAGGTGTGGCTGCGCCCGGAGACCGCGCAGGGCATCTTCATCAACTTCGACAACGTGCTCACCGCCATGCGCAACAAGCTGCCGTTCGGCATCGCGCAGATCGGCAAGTCGTTCCGCAACGAGATAACGCCCGGCAACTTCATCTTCCGCACCCGTGAGTTCGAACAGATGGAGATGGAGTTCTTCGTCAAGCCCGGCGACGACGACTACTGGCACCGGCACTGGATAGAGCAGCGCTTCAACTGGTACAGGGACCTCGGCATCCGCGAGGAGAACCTGCGCCTCCGCGACCACGACCCGGACGAGCTTGCCCACTACGCCAAGGCAACGGCGGACGTCGAGTACAACTTCCCGTGGGGCTGGGGCGAGCTCGAGGGCATCGCCAACCGCACCGACTTCGACCTCTCCCAGCACGAGGCCGTCTCCGGCAAGACGATGAAGTACTTCGACCAGGAGGCGAACGAGCACTACTTCCCGTACGTCATCGAACCCGCCGCCGGGGCCGATCGCGCCGCGCTCACGTTCATGTTCGACGCCTACGACGAGGAGATGGCCCCCACCGGCGACGGCAAGGAGGAGGTCCGCACCGTCCTCCGCTTCCACCCGGACATCGCACCCGCGCAGGTCGCCATCCTCCCCCTCAGCCGCAACGCCAAACTCACCCCCACCGCGCGCGACGTGCATGCGCAGGTGCGCCGCGCGTTCCGCGCCCAGTACGACGACGCGCAGTCGATCGGCCGCCGCTACCGCCGCCAGGACGAGATCGGCACCCCCCTCTGCGTCACCGTCGACTTCCAGACCGTGGAGGAAGACCAGGCGGTCACCATCCGCAACCGCGACTCGATGCAGCAGCACCGCGTCCCGATCGCCGAACTCAACGACGCCCTCCGCGCCGCCCTCCGCGACATGGGCAGCACCCGGGCCTGACCCATGCGCCTCCTGCACATCTCCGACATCCACGTCGGCGTCGAGACGTACGGACGCCCCGCCTCGCAGGCCGACCTCGACGTGTTGCCGGACTGGTTCGCGCCAGGCGTGGACCGCACGGAGTATCTCGGCGTCAACACACGCCTCCTCGACTTCCTTGGCGCGATGGACTACGCCGTCGACTACGCCATCACGCAGGGCGTCGACCTCGTCCTCTTCGCGGGCGACGCCTACAAGGCGCGCAACCCCACGCAGACCCACCAGCGCGAGTTCGCACGGCGCATCGCCCGCCTCTCCGCGGCGGGCGTCCCCACGTTCCTCACCATCGGCAACCACGACCTGCCGCACGTCGCAAACCGCGCCACCGCGCTCGAGATCTTCCCCACGCTCAGCGTAGCGAACGTCAGCGTCGGGCAGAGGCTCGAAACGCACCGCATCGCCACCAACGCCGGCGACGTCCAGGTTGTCGCGCTGCCGTGGATACGCATCGGCCAGTTCATGAGCCGCGAGGAGACGCGCGGCAAGACGCTGGACCAGATCAAGCAGGAGGTCGAAGCCGGGCTCGTCACGTACCTCCAGGAGGAGGTCGACAAGCTCGACCCCGCCGTCCCCGCCGTGCTCTGCGCGCACGTCAACATCGCCGGAGCGAAGACCGCATCCGAACAGTCGATGATGCTCGGAAACGACCACGTGCTCAGCCTCGGCACCGTCGCCATCCCCCAGTTCGACTACGTCGCGCTCGGCAACATCCACAAGCACCAGGTGCTCACGGAGCATCCGCCGGTCGTCTACGCGGGCAGCATCGAGCGCGTGGACTTCAGCGAGGAGCGCGAGGACAAGGGCTTCGTCGTCGCCGACATAGACCCTGCCCGTCCGCAGGGCGAGCGCCTCATCGGTTACGAGTTCGTCCCGACGCCCGCCCGGCCCATGCTCACGATACGCGTCGCCACCCATCCGATGGAGAAACCGACGGAGGCGGCGGTGCAGGCCATCGCTGCTCACCCGGAGGAGGAGCTGGCGCGCTCCATCGTCCGCCTGCGCGTCGATATGCGCACCGAGCAGGAGCCCGCGTTCCGCGAGGCCGACGTGCGCGCGGCGCTCGCCCCGGCGTTCTACGTCGCGGGCATCGAGCGCCGCGTCGAGCGCGAGCACCGCACGCGCCTGCCCTGGGAGGATGCCGAGCGCATCGAGCCGCTCGACGCCCTGCGCCGCTACTTCCAGTCGAAAGGCACGGCAGACGACCGCGAACGCACCCTGCTCCGCTATGCGGGAGAGCTCATGCAGGAAGAACTGGCGGAGCAGGAGGGGTAGGCGTGGCGCTCTTGGGTGTGCGGGTGTATAACACTGCCAGATAGCGTTGGCGCAAAGGAGAACACCATGACAACCAAACGGACACTTGGCGTGGCGATGGCAGGCATCGGCGTGGGCGGCACGGAGATGCTCCCCGCGTTCGAGCAGATGGAGGAGATCGACCTCATCGCCGGAGCGGACATCAACCCGCTCACCAGGGAGCGGTTCCAGGCCCGCTACGAGGCGAAGGCCTACGCGAGCATCGAGGAACTGTGCGAGGACGATGACGTCGAGGCGGTCTGGATCTCGACGCCCAACAGGTTCCACGCGCCCATGACCATCTACGCGCTCGAACACGGCAAGCACGTCGTCGTCGAGAAGCCGATGGCGCTCAACCTGGAAGAGGCGCAGGCGATGTGCGACGCCGCGAAGCGCACCGGCAACGTGCTCATCGCAGGCCACACGCGCTCGTTCATCCCGCCGTTCCGCAAGATGTACAGCATCATCGAGTCCGGCCAGCTGGGCGCGGTGAAGGCCATCAACTTCATGGCGTACACCGACTGGCTGCTCCGACCCCGCGTCACCGAGGAGCTCGATCTCGCGCAGGGCGGCGGGCTCGTCTACCGGCAGGGCCCGCACCAGATCGACACGGTGCGCCTGCTCGGCGGCGGCATGATCAAGAACGTGCGCGGCGTCGTCGGCCAGTGGATGCCGGAACGCCCCATCCCCGGCTACTACTCCGCGCTGTTCGAGTTCGAGAACGGCGCCGTCTCCACCATCATCCACAACGCGCACGGCTACTTCATGGGCGCGCAGCTCGTCCCGTGGGGCCACGACCGCCAGCGCTACGGCGAAGAGGAGCGCATCCTCGTGCGCAACGGCATGATCGACGGCACCCGCGACGAGGAGTCCGACAAGCAGGCGATACGCATCGGAGGCGAGCGCGAGGTCGAGGTGTTCAAGCGCGAGGGGCAGAACCGCGACCCCGGCGGCGAGCCGTGGGTGCCCGCCGAGCCGGGCTTCGTCGTCGTCTCGTGCGAGCGCGGCGACATCACCCGATCGGCCTACGGCATCACCATCTACGACAACGACGGCCACCACACGATCGACCTGAAGCCGCCTTCAGGGTGGGCGATGAACCGCCGCGCCGAGCTCAAGGAGTTGTACGACGCGGTCGTGAACGGCGCGCCCGTCTACCACACGCCGGAGTGGGGCATGGCGACACTGGAAGCCACGCTGGCGGTCATCGAGTCCGGGAAGACCGGCAAGATGATCGAGCTGCAGCACCAGGTTCCCGTCCACCCGCAGTACGCCAATGCCAAGATATTCGACCAGCTTCCCTCGGAGGCAGGCGTGCTGGTGGCGTAACCGGCAAAGTTGCAACCGGCGGCTGGAAGGACTACCCTCACGCCGACGTACTGGCGCAACGCTGGCTGAGGGGGAATCGCCAGCCGCTGAGCGTTGAATCACACAGCCGCTGTATCAGCGAGCATCAGGAGGAGGACCTATGTTCAAAGGCACGAAGGTTTTCGATGTCCATGGCCACGTATCGGCGCCGAACTCGGTGCGCGGTTGGATCGTCGGAGGGTTCTCCTCCGGCCATGTGGGCGAAAGCCCGTTGAAGAGCGGCTCCGGCTCCGGGGAGTTCAGCGACGAGGCGTTCGACCGCACGAACAACATGCACCGGGAGTACATGGACGAGCGCAACATCGACGTCCAGGTCATCGGCCCCCGGCCCTTCACAATGATGGGCTGGATGGCGCGTCACCTGATGACGCGTTGGACCGAGTTCACGAACGACACCATCCAGAAGCAGGTGGAGTTCGACCCGACCCGGTTCCTCGGCGCGACGATGCTGCCGCAGGACGCCAATGCAGACGATCTCAGCCACTGCATCCCCGAGTTCGAGCGCAACCTGGACCGCGGCTTCGTCGGAACGTACCTCAGCCCCGACCCTGTCGGCGACCACAAGTCCCCCGGCATGCACGAGCCCTACTGGTACCCCGTCTACGAGATGTGCCAGGATCGGAATGTGCCAGTCTTCATCCACGGCACCAACTGCATCGACCCCCGCATCGGGCACATCCCCGGCAACTACCAGGTCGGCTTCGTCGTCGAGACGTTCCTCGCGACGCGCATCATCGCGTACAGCGACCTCTTCGAGAAGTTCCCCGGCCTGCGCATCTGCATCGCACACGCCGGCGGAGCGCTGGACCGGTTCATCGCCTCCTCCCGCCACCGCGGCAACTGGGAGGGTGACAACCTCTTCTTCGACACCTGCACCTACGACATCGACTACCTGGAGCTGGCCATCAAGCAGTGGGGCGTCGCCAACATGGCGTTCGGCACCGAGGCCCCCGGCTCAGGCCGCAACGTCCGCCAGGAGAGCGACCACCCGTCCCACACGGCGGTGGGGCTGACCTCGGACAACCTGCTCCCGGTCATCGACTATCTGCCCACGCTGTCGGAAGAGGACAAGCTCACCATCATCAACAAGAACCCGCTGAAGGTTTTCCCGGCGTTCGCCAACGTCTAAGCAGGCTGGAACCGGACATACCGGAACGAGAGAGGGGCAGGGAATCCTGCCCCTCTCCTTGTGTCATGGTGAGCGTGAGGATGAACGGGGAGACGGGAGCGCTCCCCTACTCTTCTGAAGCAGGTCCGTGCGAGTGGCCGGCGTGGCCGCCCGTGTCCAGGTCCAGCGCCTTGTACACCGGTTCGCCGTGGTCGAGCCTGCCCACGATCTCGTCCATGTGCTCGTTCGGCTCGTCGTTGAAGGCGCTCCCCATCCTGCGGAAGAAGTCCGCCATCGAGGCGGGATTCGTGTAGTCGACGCCGTCGAGCAGCTCCGCCTTGTTGAGCTGGTCCACGCTGGGGCGCGGCATCTTCACCTTGAACGTGGAGAACAACCGGCGCGTGTCGGCGCTCCCGCAACGGCCGCAGGCCGCTCTCGCCTCCGAGATCATCGCCCTGAAGAAGGCCGACGACTTCGCGCCGCACGCGTTGCACCTGAACTCGTAGATCGGCATGTACCAGTCCCTACGCCCGCTCGGTCCTGCGGCGGGCGGCCTCGAACTGCCGCGCAGCGACCTCACCGCCCATGTACCGGGGCAGCCCGTCCGGCGGCCCTTCGCGCATTGTACGCAGACCCACGATCTCCCTGTAGAACACCGCCGCGGGCTGCCCTTCGCGCTTCAGCATCCGGGCCCTCAGCACCTCCTGGAGCGCGCGCTCGATGTCGTCCACCACCGTCCATGCCGCGCGGTAGGCGACGCGCCCGGTGTGGTCGACGATCCACGACATGTTCGACACGCCCCCGAACACCCGGTGCACCTTCCCCTGCACCGAGTCCACGAGGATGGTGCGATCGATCCCCAGCCGTTCCCTGAACGAGCGCGCGTGCAGCACCTTCTGCTCGTAGTAGTGGATCGGCGGGTAGTACTCGCCAGGATGCGCCTCCCGCGTGTAGACGAACAGGAAGTGCGCGTCGTCCGCGTACCTGCTCGCAAGGTCCTCCATCGACGGAGACTCCGCCACGCACGGCGGTCAGGTGACGGAGCCGAACTCGATCATCACCGGCTTCCCACGCAGCGACGACAGCGTCAACTCTCCGCCGTCCAGCACGGGCAGCGTGAAGTCCGGCATCTGCTCGCCGGCCCTGGGCGCGTTCTCCTGGAACCGGCGGTGCTCGGCGTCCTTCGGCTGCCACACGGACAGGTTGTACGGCCCGCCGAGGAACTCCTCCGGTTCGTCCATCTCCGGATGCAGCGCGAACTGCTCCGCGAGGCTCATCGCCGCCTTGACGTCCGCTTCTGCCCGCTCAGCCTCTCGCACCATCGCGCACCTCCCGCGCTGCTCACGTCTCAACAAGGCCCATTCTAGCCGCCACGCGCAAGCTCCGCCTCATGCCCTTGCACGCCAGAAGAGCCGGAACCAGTCGTCGTTCTCGACCTTCGCAAACGAGGCGGTGACGATGCCGACCTTGAACAGGTGGTACGGCTCATCGTCGTCGTCCTCCGGCGACCACCCCATGTGCTCGAGAAGCGCCGACGCCCAAGCCTGCCGCTCCGCTTCGTCGGTCACCTCCGCTGCGATGCCCGCGATCTTGAACTCACCGTCCGGCAGCATCCGGTCGTGCACCGTGCTCATCACCATGCACCGGGGATCGCGCTGGAGGTCCTGCGCCTTGTACGACCGCCAGATCATGCCGAGGTAAAGCTCGCCCGCGAAGATGAAGAACTCCACGGGGCTGACGCGCGGAGAGCCGTCCTTGCGAATCGTTCCCAGCATCACGAGCCCCGTCTCGTCGAACAGTCCCCGCCCCAGGCGCGCCAGCTCCGGCGACGCCGTCTCGAACTCTCCCCACGAGGCTGCGTTCATCACTCCTCCCCAACCTGCTCGCGTAGCTCCGCGAGCTTGTCCAGCGCCTGGCGCGGCGTGAGGTTGTCCAGGTCCAGCTCGCGCAGCTCGGCGAGGATGCGCGATGCCTCGGGTGAGACGCCGCCGAACAGCGGCATCGCGCTTTGGGGCGGCGCCCCCGGCAGCGGACGCCTGCCGCGAGCGCGGCCTTTCGCGGGCATGCCCTCGTGCTCCGCGAGCAGCTCCTTCGCCCGCGAGATGAGCGGTCTCGGCAGACCGGCGAGTTGCGCGACATGCACGCCGTAGCTCCTGTCCGCGCCCCCGTGCACGATGCGGTGCAGGAAGACGATCTCGCCGTCGCGGTCGGAGACGGCGACGCTCAGGTTGTGGACGCGGGGCAGGCGGTCGGCCAGCGCGGTCAGCTCGTGGTAGTGCGTGGCGAAGAGCGTCCGGCAGCCGAGGCGGGACGCGTCGTGGATGTGCTCGGCCACCGCCTGCGCGATGGAGAGGCCGTCGAACGTCGAGGTGCCGCGCCCGATCTCGTCCAGTATCACGAGCGACCGGCGGGTCGCGTGGTGGAGTATCGCGGCGGTCTCGACCATCTCCACCATGAACGTGGACTGCCCGGTCGCGAGGTCGTCCTGCAGGCCGACGCGCGTGAAGATGCGGTCGACCAGCCCGACGTGCGCCTCCGCCGCAGGCACGAACGAGCCGATCTGCGCCATCAGCACCGCGACGGCCACCTGCCGGAGGTAGGTGGACTTGCCCGCCATGTTCGGGCCGGTGAGTATCACCAACTGGTTCTCGTCCGTGGAGAGGTCGGCATCGTTCGGGACGAACGCGCCACTGGGCAGGAAGCGCTCGACGACCGGGTGGCGGGCGTCGCGCAGCACGAGCCGCTCGCCATCGTCGAGCACGGGCCGGACGTAGCCGTAGCGGACGGCGGCTTCGGCGAGCGACAGCAGCGCGTCGAGCGTTGCGAGCGCCGCGGCGGTCGCGAGTATCTCCGTAGCGTGCGATGCGACCTCGCGGCAGACCTGCTTGTAGATGGCCGTCTCCAACTCCTGCAGGCGGTCGCCCGCACTGAGCACGCGGTTCTCGTGCTCCTTCAGCTCCTGCGTGTAGAAGCGCTCGGCGTTGACGAGCGTCTGGCGGCGGACGTAGTCGTCCGGCACGCTCGCGCTGTGGGCGTTGGAGACCTCCAGGTAGTAGCCGAACACCTTGTTGTAGCCGACCTTGAGGTTGGGGATACCGGTGCGCTCGCGCTCCTTCCGTTCCAGCCCCGCGATGTAGGAGCGGGCGTCCTGCGCGGCCATCCGCACCTCGTCCATCTCCTCCGAGTAGCCCTCCCGCACGACTCTCCCCTGCCCTACGTCGCCCTGCGGGTCGTCGGCGATGGCCGACGCGATGCGCTCCACCGCGCCCGCGCAGGTGTCCAATTCCGACGTGAGCCACGCCAGGTCGGGCCCGGCCTCCTCCGTCAGCGAACGTAGCGCCGGGACGCGCTCCAGCGAGCGGCGCAGCCCGACCAGTTCACGGGGAAAGGCGACGCCGGTGCCGATGCGCTGCACCGCCCGTTCGAGGTCCGACACCTCGGCCAGCTCCGCCCGGATGCGCTGCCGCCGGACGTCCGATGCGTGCAGCCACGCGACGGCATCGAGGCGGCGTTCGAGCGCGTCGAGGTCGAGGAGCGGCTGGCCGAGCCAGCGGCGGAGGAGCCGCGCGCCCATCGGCGTCTGCGTCTGGTCGAGCACGCTCAGGAGCGACTGCCCTTTCGCTCCCCAGCGCCCTCCCTCGAACAGTTCGAGGTTCCGCCGGGTCTGCGGGTCGAGCGCCATGAAGGAGTCGGTCGAGTACGTCCGCAGGCCGGTCAGCAGGGGCAGTGCAGCCACGTGCGTACTGCCGACGTAGTCCAGCACGACCGCCGCGGCGGACGTCGCGAACTCCAGCCCCTCGCAGCCGAAGGCGTCGAGCGAGCGCACGCCGAAGTGGTCGAGCACCCGCCGCCGCGCGGCGTTGGGCGCGAAAGCCGCCCGGTCCACCCGCGTCACGTGGCACTCCGGAGCATCGGCGGGAACGCTCGTGGTGTCGGACTCCGCCAGCAGGACCTCGGACGGAGCGAGCCGGGCAATCTCCTGCGGCACCGCGCCGGTGGGGAGCTGCGCGACCGCGAACTCGCCGGTGGTGATGTCCACGAACGCGATGCCGGACTGCGCGCCCCCCTGCGCCACAGCGACGAGGTAGTTGTTCGCGCCGGAGTCGAGCATCCCGGGCTCGATGACGGTGCCGGGCGTGACGACGCGCACCACGTCCCGGCTCACGAGCGTCCTGCCGTCCGGCTCGCTCGTCTGCTCGGCGATGGCGACGCGGTGGCCCTTGCGGACGAGCTTGGCAAGGTAGCTGTCCAGCGCGTGATACGGGATGCCCGCGAGCGGGACCACCTCCCCCTGCCCCATGTCGCGCTGCGTGAGGACTATCTCTAGGTCCCGCGCGGCGAGCCGGGCGTCCTCGTCGAACGTCTCGTAGAAGTCGCCCATGCGGTACAGGAGCAGCGCATCCGGGTAGCGCGACTTTATCTCCAGGTACTGCTTGCGGACGGGGCTGGCCACAGGAGGATTCTAGTCAGGCAGCCGGACAAACGGAATGCGAGGGTGGCAGCAGCCTACCTCAGCGCGGGGCGGAGCGGGACCTCCCGTGCGAACTCCTCGCGCCAGGTCTCGGGCTGCACGTCGATGTACAGCTCGATCTCGTTGCCGTCCGGGTCGAGGATGTAGAGGCTGTGCGTGTGGCCGTGGTCGTTGTGGCCGACGACGCGCACCCCGGCCGCCTGCAGCTCGGCGAGCGCGTCCTGCAACTCCTCGTCCGTGGTGCCGATCTTGATGCCGATGTGGTACATGCCGAGGCGCTTCCCCTGCGGGATGGGCTGCGCGTCCTCGCCCACCTGCATCAGGTAGAGCTCGTGGTGCGTCCGCCCCGTGGAGTACACGGCCGTGTTCGGACGCTGCCCTTCGCGGCGGATCTCGCTGAAGCCGAGGACGTCCGTGTAGAAGTGGCGTGAGCGTTCGATGTCGGCGACGAACAGGACGACGTGGCCGAGTTCCTTGACTTCCATGAGACTGCTCCTTTCGAACGGCTGACGCCCCGAAGTTTACTCGTCTTCCTTCCAGAAGCGCTCTTCGTAGAGGTGCCAGTCCTGCCCGGCGAGGCGATCCTTCACGTCCTCGATCATGCCCGGGTTGCCGCAGAGGTAGATGGCGGTGTCGTCCTTCGGCAGGCTCCAGCGCTGCATGTACTCCTCGACGAGCGTGTTCACCCTGCCTGTGGGGCCGTTCCAACTGCGGTTGCGCTCGGCCTGGGGGCGGCTCACCGTCGTCACGAACGTGACCAGTTCGGGCATCCGCTCGGCGAGGCGCGCGAGCTCGGAGTCGTAGACGAACTCGTCCTGATGGCTGGCGCCCTCCATGACGTAGAAGTGGTGTCCGCGGATGTTGTCCTTGAGCGCCTGGCGGATCATGCTGACGTAGGGCGCGACGCCCGTGACGGTGCCCAGCATGAGGTGGTGGTGAAACTGGGGCTGGAAGACGAACAGTCCCTTGGCGCGGGGGCGCATCGACACCGAGTCGCCAACGTGGAGGTTCCAGAGCAGCGGCGTGAGCTTGCCGCCGTACTCGGGCAACACGTACTCGATGAACAGCTCGATGAGCGACTCGTACGGCGCGGATGCTATCGAGTACGGCCGCTCAATCCCGCCCGTCCCTATCGTGATGTACTGGCCAGGCTTGAACCGGAACGGCTCATCGGGCCGGAGCCACATGAGGAAGAGGTCTTCCGCCACTTCCTGCTTCTTGGCCACGTATGCACGCGGCAGATTCGCCAGACGGTCCTGCGCTTGCGTCATGTTCCTCCGCTACACTGTACGGGCTCGATACGAACGGGCACGGCGTTCAGCCGGGCGATGTGGTTCATGGGGTCCGGGCGGTCGGAGGAGTCGACCTCGACCGCCAGCTCGCCGAACAGCGTCGTGAGCGACACCACGCCCGCTGGCACGGCATCCGAGAGGGCGACAACGCCGCGACGCTCCGTCCCGTCGGCGGTCGTCACCGAGGCCGCGTCGCCCTCGCTGAGTTTGGCGGCTGCGGCGTCCGCGGGGTTGAGCACGAGCCGCTCCTCGCGCTCGACGCGGTTGCGCTTGCCGACCACCGTGACGTTCGGCTTGCGGCCCGGCTCGATGAGCACGCGGCCATGGGCGAGCATGAGCGGGAACCGGGCGTCCTGCTCCGGGCGGGAGTGCCACGCGACAGGCTGCAGCCGCGCCTTGCCGTGGCGGAAGCGATCGACGAACAGTTGCCCGTCGCCGGACGCACCCTCCGGCGCGCACGGCCACTGCAGGCCGGTCAGCACGTTGCCGGTGTACATCACCTGCGTCGGCTGCGGTTCGTCGCTGGGCGTTGTCACGATATCCAGCCGCTCGCGCAGCAATCGCTCCCACGAGATGCCGGCGTACTCGGGCACGGCCTGCGCGATCTCGTCGAGCACCTGCGGCGGGCCGTCCCAGGCGAAGCCTTGCGCGCCCATCGCCTGGGCGACGGCGCAGAGGACATCCAGATCGCTGCGGGAGTCAACGCGCTTGTTCTTCGCCACCTTGAGGAGGGGCTGCACGCGGCGCTCGACGTTCGTGTAGGTGCCCGTCTTCTCGGCCCAGACCTCGGAGGGAAAGACGACGTTCGCCCGCTCGGTGATCTCGGACGGGAACGCGCTCGTGGCCACGAGGAAATCGAGCGCATCGAGACCGCCGAGTACGTCGCCGAGCGTGCCGTCCTCGTAGTGGACGTGGTCGCCGAGCATGAGCATCGCCTTGATGCGGCCCTCGCGGGCATGGTCGAACATGTGGCGGTTGCCCCCGCCGTGCTCCAGCGGCACCGGGACGCCCCAGAGAGCGCTCAATGCCTCCCGGACCTCCGGCGATTCCTGGGTGAGGTTATGGCCGGGCAGCGCCGGAGGCCAGACGCCCACGTCCAGCGCGCCCTGCGTGTTCGCGCCCTGGTAGAGCGGCATGACGCCCGCGCCGGGCTTGCCGACGTTCCCCGTGGCGACCGCCAGCGCGGCCACGATCCGCGAGAGCGTGCGGCGCGTGCCGCCGATTGAGCTGTCGCCGCCGAACAGGAGCGCCGCGGGACCGGACGTGGCGTAGAGGCGCGCCGCCTGCTCGATGCTCGATGCGGGCACGCCGGTCTCGGCGGCAACCGCATCGAGCGTGAACGGCGCGAGGCAGGCGACGAGTTCGTCCCAGCCTTCCGCGCGCTCGTTGACGAACTCCATGTCCGCCAGCCCGTTGTCGACGATGCAGCGCAGGATGCCGCCGAGCAGGACCGGGTCGGTGCCGGGGTACGGCCGCAGCCAGAGCGACGCGTAGCGGGTCAGCTCGACCTCGCGCGAATCGACGACGATGAGCTGCTGCGTGCCGGCGCGGACGGCGCGCTTGACCGGCACGCCGACGACGTTCTGTTCTTCAGTAAGGTTTGCACTCACCACCATGACGGCGGCGGAGTCCGCAAGCTCCCACACGGTCATCGTTCCGGCGAAGTAGCCGAAGACGTCCTGCAGTCCCTCGACGATGCCGGGGCGGTCGTTCGACGCGACGTCGACGCTGTTCGAGCCCATCACGACGCGGGTGAACTTCTGCGCCGCGTAGAGCTCCTCGTTCGTGTTGCGCGGACTCGCCATCAGAGCGAAGGCGGAGCCGCGATGCGGGGCGAGGCCCTCGGCGGCAGCGGCGATCGCCTCTTCCCACGAGGCCTCCTGCAGCTCGCCGTCCCGGCGCACGAGCGGCTTCCGGATGCGGCGCTTGTCGTTGACGTAGTCGAACCCGAACTTGCCCTTGAAGCACGCCTGCCCCATGTTCGCGGGGGCGTTCAACTCCGGCACCGCACGCACGACGCGCTCCCAGTGGTTGACCTCGTACGTCATCGTGCAGCCGACCGGGCACTCGGCGCAGACCGACTGCTCGACACGCGCCGGGCGCTCCCACTTGTAGGCGGTCTCGGTGAGCGCGCCGACAGGGCAGACGTCGATGCACGCGCCGCAGAACTCGCAGCCGGACTCCAATAGCGAGTCGCCCATGACCGTGCCGACGAGCACCTGGCCTGCCCGCTCCGTCATGCCTATCGCGACGTCGCCGCGCAGCTCGTCGCACGCCCGCGTGCAGCGCGCGCAGACGATGCAGAGGTTGTAGTCGCGGTCGTAGAAGGGATCCTTCGTCTCCACCTGCAGGTTGCGGTACTGGTACGTGAGCGGGGAGACGAGCTCCTGGGTGTGGAAGCGCGTCGTGTCCTTCAGTTCGCAGCGCTCGTTCTTCGGACAGGTGACGCACCGGTCGACGACGTCGACGTGCCGGAGGCAGATGTCCTGCGGGCCGCAGAGGTCGATCCGATGGCACGTCAGACACCCGTGCGGGTGCTCGGACAGCAGCAGGTCGAGCGTCGTGTTGCGCACCTGCACGGCATCGCCGCCCTGCGTGTTCACCACCATGCCATCGCGGACCGGCAGCGTACAGGATGCAGGCGTGCCGCGCTGGCCCTCAATCTCGACGACGCACATGCGGCACGCGCCGTACGGCTTCATGCCGGGGTGGTAGCAGAGGTACGGGATGTAGATGCCGGCGTCGTTCGCCGCCTGCACCACCATCTTGCCGGGCTCGGTCGTGACCTCCCGCCCGTCTATCGTTATCGTGATCTCGTCAGCCATGTCCTGCCCTACTCCGCGCCACCTGCAGGGGCAGCAGGCTCGATGTGCATCACGAAGTCCGGCTTCACCGACGCCGTCGGCGTGTCGCCCGACATCTGCGCCCCGCGCCGCGTGGACTTCGGCCCCACGAACGTCCCCAGCGACGGTGCGCCGTCGTCGAACTGCGCCTCGAACTCGCTCCCGAAGAAGCGCACCGCGCTCGCAACGGGGTTGTAGCCCAGCTGGCCGTGGCCGCAGAGCGAGCCCCCGCGCATGTTCACACCGACGCGCTCCATCAGTTCCATGTCGCCGCTGCGCCCTTTCCCCGCCGCGATGCGCTCCAGTATCTCCAGGATGTGGCTCATGCCGAGCCTGCACGGGAAGCACTTGCCGCACGATTCCATCTGGTCGAACGCGACGAGCGTCCGCGTGAGGTCGACGACGGAGCGGTCCTCGTTGCAGACGATGAGGCCGCCGGAACCGAACATCGCGCCCGCCGCGACCATCTCGTCGAAGTCGAGCACCATGTCGAACTGCTCCGCGGGCAGCACGCCGCCGAGCGGCCCGCCGGTCTGCAGGAACTTGAGCGCCCTGCCGTTGGGCTCGCCGCCGCCCATCCCCTCGATGACGTCGCGCACCGTGAGGCCGAACGGGACCTCGACGAGGCCGGGGTAGCGGATGTCGCCGGAAAGGCAGGCGATGGCCGTGCCGGTGCTCTTCTCCGTGCCGATGCCCGAGAACCACTCCGCGCCGCGCCGCACAATCTCAGGCGCGTAGCTGAGCGTCTTGATGTTGTTGATGTTGGACGGCCTGCCCCACACGCCGTAGGCAGCGGGGAACGGAGGACGGAACCGGGGCATGGAGCGCTTGCCCTCTATCGCCTCCATCAGCGCCGTCTCCTCGCCCGCGACGTACGACTCGCCAACGAGCGAGACCTCCATGTCGAACGAGAACTCCGTGCCGAGGACGCTGTCCCCCAGCACGCCGTTGTCGTAGCACGCCTGGATGGCGGCGCGCGTCCGGTCGATGGGCGAGTCGTGGCCGTGGCGGATGAAGACGATGCCGTTGCTGGCGCCGGTGGCGTAGCCCGCGATGATACAGCCCTCGATGAGCGTGAACGGGTCCGACTCCAAGATGGTCTTGTCGTTGAACGCGCCGGGGTCGCCCTCCTCGCAATTGCAGAGGATGTACTTCCGCGGAGCGGGGTTGCCGGCGAGGAAGCCCCACTTCACGCCGGTAGGGAACGCCGCGCCGCCGCGACCGCGCAGGCCGGAGTTCTTGATCTCGTCGAGCGTCTGCTCCGTCGTGAGCGACGTCAGCGCCTTGTCCAGCCCGGAGAAGCCGCCGCGCGCTACGTACTGGTCGATGTCGGTAGGGTCTATCTCGCCTGCATTGCGGAGCGCGACGCGCACCTGGCCCTGCATCATCGGCAGCTGTTCGAATCGCGGGACGCCCGCAACGTTCGAGTCGACGCTCGCGAGCGCGAGGTCGGTCACCGGCTCGCCGCCAACGACGTGCCGTTGCACGATGGTCTCGACCTGCTCGGGGCGGACGTTGCCGTAGCGCACGCGCGGGCCGTCCGGCACGTGGACGTCCACGATCGGTTCCGCGTAGCAGAGGCCGGTCGTTCCCACCTCGGAGATGGTCGCCTCGACGCCTGCCTTTCCGACGGCCTCCCGCAGCGCGGCGAGCACTTCGAGCGCACCCACCGCCTCGCCCATCAGCCCGGTGCCGACGCGCACCCATGGCCTGGCGTGCAGTGCGTCCCAGCGCGCCGCGGCGCGCTTCGCCAGGGCCTCGTACGCCTCCGTCACGCGCTCTGCTCCACGTCGGCTGCCCTGATGCGCTCGACTCGGCTCACCGCCTCATCGAGCGACATGCGTCCGGCCAGTTCGTGGTCGAAGCTCATCGCCGGAGCGTGCGGGCAGACGCCCAGGCAGGTGTTGTACTTGAACGAGATGCTCCCATCCTCGGTATCGCCCTCCCCGTCCAGGCCGAGGTGACTCACGAGTCCCTGCAGGATGGGCTGCGCTCCGAGGACGTGGCAGGTCGGCCCCCAGCAGATCTCGACGGAGTGCCGCGCCGGGGGCGTGAAGCGGAAGTTGGGGTAGAACGAGGCAACCGCCCACACCTCGTTGACGCTGGATCCGGTGCGCAGCGAGACCTCGTCGACCGCCTCGTACGGGAGGTAGCCCAGCTCGTCCTGGGCGGCGAGCAGTGACGACAGCACGGTGACCGTGGGCGAGGGCTGCTCCTCTATCGCCCGGCGCGCGCGTTCGCGCAGGGAGCCGGGGGATGCGTCATCGGGAGCGCCATGCGGTCTGGATGTGGTCGTCATGGGCAGCGTCTGTTCGTGAAATTCCTAACGAACGGTGTGCCGCATCGTAGCACGGGGTGAGAGAGCGGACAAGAACGCCGCCCGTAGCGGGCTACGTCCCGCGCAGACGCGGCTGCACCGGGTCCGAAGTCTCGTACGTCACGAGCCGCGCGGTCGTCATGCCCTCGATGGCCCTGATGTCCCTGAGCATCTCGCCGGTGACGGGGTCGTCGAACCCGACGATCATCGTGGCCGCGCCACGCGGGGCCGCGCGCCCCACCTCCATGAAGGAGATGTTGGCGTCGTGCTCGCCCGCAATCGTGCCGACCTTGCCGATCATGCCCGGCTGGTCCGTGTGCGTAGTGAAGAGCATGTAGGGCGCGCTCGGCTCCATGTCGAGGGTGAAGGCATTGAGGCGGTTCAGATGCACCGTGCCGTGCACCGACGTCCCCGCGGTGTAAACCGTACCGGCGGTGGAGCGCACCTCGACGCCCACCAGGTTCAGGTACTGCTCGGCGCCTTCGGGGTCCTTCTCCTCGACGATCCTGATGCCGCGCTCCTGCGCCATCGCCTGCGCGTTCACGAGGTTGATGCGCATGTCCGTGGCCACGCTGAGCACGCCCACGAGCGCCGCCGACGCGAGGATCTCGATGTCGTGGTGCGCTATCTCTCCGGCGACGCGGACCGCGACGGTCTCCAGCTGGCCGTCGGCGAGCTGGATGGCGAGGCGTCCCATCGCCGTTGCGACGGGCAGGTAGGGGCCAAGCGCCTCCATGACCTCCCGCGGAACGAACGGCATGTTGATGGTGTACTGCGCCGCGCCGCCGCTCAGGATGGCGAGCAGCTGGTCGACCACCTCCAGCGCCACCTCCACCTGCGCCTCTTCCGTGGACGCGCCGAGGTGGGGCGTGAGCACCGCGCGCTGCTCTTCGCGCAGGGGCAGGTCCTGCGGCGGCTCGACGGGGTAAACGTCCAGCGCCGCCCCGCCGATGCTGCCGTCGGCCAGCCCTTCCTGCAGCAGGCGCTCGTCAACGAGGCCGCCGCGCGCCGCGTTCACGATGCGGACGCCAGGCTTGAGCAGCGCGAACTCCGGCTCGCCGATGAGGCTCTTAGTGCCGGAGGTGAGCGGCGTGTGGATGCTGATGAAATCGGACTCGCGGAGCAGACGCTCCATCGGGACGGACTCGACGCCGAGGCTGCGCACACGCTCCATCGAGACGTAGGGGTCGTACGCGATGACGTGCATCTGGAAGGCCCGCGCCCGGTGTGCGACCTCCGAGCCGACGCGCCCGAGGCCGACGATGCCGAGCGTCTTGCCGCGCAGCTCGACGCCCATGAAGCGCGAGCGCGTCCACTCGCTGCGGCGCATCGAGGCGTCCGCCTGCGGGATGTTGCGGGCGAGCGAGATCATGAGCGCGAACGCGTGCTCGGCGGCAGCGATGGTGTTGCCCGTGGGCGAGTTCACGACCGCGATGCCGTGCTGCGTGGCGGCGTCCACGTCGATGTTGTCGACGCCCACGCCCGCGCGCCCGATGCCCACCATCTTCGTGGCGTGCTCGATGATGCGCTCGGTGACCTTGGTCTCGCTGCGGACGACCATCGCCTCGTAGTCGCCGACCATGGCGCACAGCTCGTCCTCGCTGAGGCCCTTGCGGACGTCGACGTGATGCCCGGCGGCTTTCAGACGCGCGACGCCGAGTTCGTCTATCGGGTCTGCTACCAGGACCCTGGCCATGTCAGCCTCCGGTCCGGAATCACGCCTGCCCCACCGCCGACGCCTGGCGCTCGAGCTTCGGCAGCGCATCCTTGAGCGCGCCGAACACGTCGTCGATGTCCTCCTGGTTCACGTAGCCCATGTGGCCGATGCGGAACACCCGCCCCGTGAGCAGGCCACGGCCCTCCGCCGCGATGATGTCGTAGTCGTCGCGCAGCATCGCGAGCAGCGCCTCGTCCGTGATGCCCTCCGGCACCCAGGCGGCGGTAACGGTGTTGGACGCGAAGCGCTCGTCCTTGGCAACGAGCCCGATGCCCATCGCCTTGAGCCCGTCCCGCGTGTACTGGGCGATCTCCTGGTGGAAGTCGTAGACGGCCTGCATGTCGCCGCGGGCGAGCATCTGCTGCACGGCGTAGTCGAGCCCGAACAGGAGCGAGATGGCGGGCGTCCACGGCGTCTGTCCTGCCTTCCCCGACTTGTCCGCCTCGGCGAGGCTGAAGTAGAACTTCGGCATCTTCGAGGTCTCGGCGGCCTTCCAGGCACGCTCGCTGAAGCTGATCATGGCCAGGCCGGGCGGGCACATCCAGCCCTTCTGGGAGCCCGCTACCACCACGTCCAGGCCCCACTCGTCGACCGGCAGCTTGATGGAGCCGAGCGAGGAGATGGCGTCCACGAGGATCAACTTGTCGAACTCGCCCTTCACGATGCCCGCGATGACCTCGAGGTCGTTCGTGATGCCGGTGGACGTCTCGTTGTGGGTGACGAGGACGGTGGTCACGTCCGGGTCGTCCTTCAGCGCCTGCCGCACCTGCTCCGGGTCGACAACGTCGCCGTCGGGGAACTTGAGCTCGTTGACGCTGGCGCCGTAGGCCGAGGCGATCTTGAGGAAGCGGTCGCCGAAGTTGCCGATCGTGATGCCGAGGACGCGCTCGCCGGGCGAGAGCGTGTTGACGACGGCGGCCTCCATCGCTCCGGTGCCGGAGGACGTGAGGACGTAGAGGTCGTTCTCGGTCTGGAAGGCACGCTTGAGGTTGGCGGTCAGGCGGTAGAGCAGATCGGCGAACTCGACGCCGCGGTGGTCGATCATCTGTTTGCTCATCGCCTCGTAGACGTCCGGCGGGACGGGCGTGGGGCCGGGCAGGCGCAGGTTGGCCATTCGGTGCCTCCTCTCAGGCGGCGCGCAGGACACTGCAGGAGTAGCGGACTTGAGGCAGCGCGGGCGCGCAGGGGTGCGTACAGAGCGGCGGCCCGAGCGGTACCGCCGACTGCGATTATAGGCGTTGCGCGCCCACCGCGACAAGCGTCTGTGCGCCGTTTCACAAACGTTGATGCTATCGCTTAGGGCGATCGGGGCGCCGTAGTTGGCCCCTCACAGGTTGTCCCACTCTTCCTCGGTGAGACCGGCCTGTCGGAGTATGTCGCGAATCCTTAGGCGCGTCAGATCGCGGAAATGCACGGGCACGGTGACTCTCCTCCCGTTCACGTGGCGGAGCCGCAGATGGCTACCGCGCTGACGGACCTCCACGAAACCTGCGCGATGGAGACGGCGCAGCGCCTCACGTGGTGGGAGCGGTCTGAGCGGCACGAACGGGAACCTGCACGCGGATGTACACGCCCTCGCCTTCGTCCGACTCAGGCAGTTGGTCGCCCTCGTCCAGTAAGCACTCGACGTGGAAGGAGACCATCTCGCGAAGGCTGTCGAGAGCGGCGTTCGTATCAGGGCCGCAGTCGCCGATTCCAAGCGTGGGAACGGCGGCGTCCATCTGGCTCGTCTCTTCGTCCCAGGTAAGACAGACCTTGTACTGGACGTATTCGGCGTTCATTCGCAGCCTCCGGCCTTAGTGTACACCGGGGAAACCCCCGCCCCTACCCCTCCAGCGTACCCTCCGCCTTGTACTCCTGGCCAAGTTTGACGTACTCGTCCGCGTTGAACTTGACGAGTTCGTAGTGCTTGTCCGTGAGCGGGCCGAGCACCTTCGCCGGGACGCCCGCGGCGATGGAGCGGTCCGGCACGTTGCGGCCCTCCAGCAGCACCGCGCCCGCCGCCACGATGCACCATGACCCCACGATCGACTTGTCGTTGAGCGTGCAGTTGTTGCCGAGCAGACAGTGGTCGCCCACCGTCTCGGCGTGGCAGATGACCGCGTGGCCGAGCGTCACGTAATCGCCAATCGTGAGGTCGCCGTCGGCGTGGCAGATGGAGCCGTCCTGGATGTTGGTGCCCTCGCCGATCGTCATCGTGCCCCGGTCGGAGCGCAGCACGACGCCCGGCCAGATGGAGGCGTACGCGCCGATGCGGACGTCGCCGACGACATAGGCGAACTCGCTGATGAACGCGGTGGGGTGGACCTGCGGGCTCTTCCCGCCGAGGCTGCGCAGCATGGAGACTCCTTCCGTTATGCCCGGTCGAACTCGGCCCTGTCGACGCGAAGGTCTCGCACGATCGCGCGGACCGTCCCAGGCCGCAGATCTCTGCTTCCCCAGTTGGGGATCGTGGTTCGTGAGCCGCTTGCAGGATTGCGCCAGATCTCGTGTGAACCCCGCGACTGGCGGTCGAACTCGCATCCGAGCGCCCTCAACTTGCGGGTAAGTTCCCTGTAGGTCAAACCGTTACCACAATCTCTCCGGCCTTGGTAATGGCATCGGGCAGTTCGTCCCCGTGTTCTTCGCAGGACGCAATGAAATCAGCGGCGACGCCTTCCAAGTTGAACAGGGCCTCATCAGCGGTCGCCCCCCAGGCCCGGCAGCCCGGCAGGAGAGGGACCTCCGCCAGGTACATCTCCTCCGTCTCCTCGGACGGCGCCCTCATGATGTACGGCAGCCTGTACTGCTTCGGCATATCGCCCTCCGGGATGCCGCCGGACCGCACATCGCGTACTGCGGCAGGTAGCGCTACGGTTCGACACGAGTATAACCGTGACGAGTTCTCAAGGTCACTTGCCCATTCCCCCGTCGTTCCTGCACGTCGGCCCCTGCCCTCCATCCTGTTCATCGATGTCGATTCCGGGGCGCTGTCGTATACTCGCCCCGCCCATGACCCTGTACGACCAGAAAGCCGCGCAGAAAGCGAAGGAAGCGGAACTCGCGTGGGAGCACGACGAGTTGCGCAGGACGCTGGAGCGCGCGCCCGAATCCCAGGAGCGCTTCCTCACCGTCTCCGGCCGCGAGATCGACCGCATCTACACGCCAGCCGACGCTCCCAACCTCGACTACGCGTCCGACATCGGCTTCCCCGGCGCGTACCCGTTCACGCGCGGCGTCTACCCGACTATGTACCGCGCACGCCAGTGGACGCGGCGCCAGATCGCCGGCTTCGGCACGGCGAAGTCCACGAACGAGCGGTACAAGTACCTGCTCGCCCACGGCCAGACCGGCCTCTCCACCGACTTCGACCACCCTACCCTGACAGGCTACGACTCGCTGCACCCGCTCGCGGAGGGCGAGGTCGGCAGGCTCGGCGTCGCGATAGACACGGCGCGCGACATGTCCGACCTGTTCGACGGCATCCCCATCGACAAGGTCAGCATCTCGCTCACCATCAACCACCCGGCCATCGTGCTGCTGTCGTTCCTGCTGGCGCACGCTGAGAAGGTCGGCGTGCCGTGGGAGACGCTGCGCGGCACGGTGCAGAACGACTCGCTAAAGGAGTTCCACGGGCAGAAGACGTTCGCGCTGCCGCCGCGAGGCGCCTACCACATGACGATGGACGTGGTCGAGTTCTGCACCCGCAACGTGCCGAACTGGAACACGATCTCGATCTCCGGCTACCACACCCGCGAGGCGGGCTCGACCGCCGGCCAGGAGGTCGGCTTCACGCTCGCGCAGGGCATGGCCTACGTCGAGGGCGGGCTGCAGCGCGGCCTCTCGCCCGACGAGTTCGGCCCGCGCCTCTCCTACTTCTTCGGCGTCCACATGGACTTCTTCGAGGAGGTCGCGAAGCTCCGCGCGGCGCGGCGGCTCTGGGCGCGTCTCATGAAGGAGCGCTACGGCGCGACCGACCCCCGCGCGATGCTCTGCCGATTCCACTCCCAGACACTCGGCTCGACGCTGATACGCGAGGGCGCGTTGAACAACCTGATACGCGGCACGACGCAGGCGATGGCCGCCGTGCTCGGCGGCACGCAGTCGCTCCACGTGAGCGGCTACGACGAGGCGCACGACATCCCGTCCGAGGACGCGATGCGGATGTCGCTCAACACGCAGCGGATCATCGGCAACGAGACTGGCGTCGCGAACACGATCGACCCGCTCGGCGGCTCCTTCTTCATCGAGAAGCTGACGAACGAGATCGAGGAGGAGGCGCTCGCCTACATCCGCACGATCGAGGACATGGGCGGCGGCGAGGGCGTGCTCGCCGGGATGTTCGCGGCCATCGAGAACGGCTACATCGAGCGCGAGATATCCCAGGCCGCGTTCGACTACCAGCAGCGCATCGAGGACGACGAGTACAAGGTGCTCGGCCTCAACGAGCACGAGGAGGACTCCGTCCCGCCGCCCGAGCTGTACGAGCACGACGACGACGAGGAGGAGCGGCAGATAGCCCGTCTCGAAGCCGTCATCCACGAGCGCGACTCCGCCCGCACCGAGGCGGCGCTCGAAGCGCTGCGGCAGGCCGCTCGCGGCAACGAAAACACGATGCCGTTCATCCTCGACGCCTCCCGCGCCGACGCCACCGAGGGCGAGATCATGGGCGCCCTCCGCGACGTCTTCGGCGACCACGAGGACCCGGGCATCTTCTAGCCATGACGACCTCCAAGCCCACGAAAGTCATCCTCGCGAAGCTCGGCCTGGACGGCCACGACCGCGGCATCAAGGTCATCGCCAAGGCCCTGGAGAAGGCCGGCATGGACGTCGTCTACATGGGCATGCGCGTCACGCCGGAGCAGGTCGTCGACCGCGCCCAGCGGGAGGACGCCGACGTCATCGGTATCTCGCTCCTCTCCGGCGCACACAAGCCGCTCATGACCCGCCTGATGAAGGTGGTCGACGAGCGCGAGATGCGCGGCGAGACGCTCATCCTCCTCGGCGGAACCGTCCCCGACGGCGACCGCGAGGCGCTCGAGGAGATCGGCGTCGACGGCGTCTTCCCGGTCGGCTCCAGCCTGCGCGACATCGAGGCGTTCATCAGGGAGCGCTTGGCCGACGGAGCGGTGGACTGATGGCGCTCGAGTGGCCTCCGGTCTACGACCCCTCCTACGTGCCGCAGTCGGACCAGGAGTACTGGGACCCCGCGCTCGAGACGATGCCGGTCGAGGACCGCGACGTCCTCATCATTGCGAAGCTGCAGCGGCAGGCGGCGTGGGCGTACGAGCGCTCGCCGTTCTACAAGAAGCGCTGGGGCGAGGCCGGCTTCCACCCCGATCAGCTGAAGACGCTGGACGACGTGCAGCGCATCCCCATCATCACGAAGGAAGACCTGCGCCAGGACCTGCTCGACAACCCGCCGTTCGGCAGCAACATCTGCGACGACTGGCAGAACATCCAGCGCATCCACGGTTCGTCCGGCACGACCGGCATCCCGACGGTGATCGCCATCAGCGCAGGCGACTGGGACCGCATCGGCGAGGCGCACGCGCGCGTCGAGTGGGGCGCGGGCGTCAGGCCGAGCGACATGGTCTTCATGGCCGCGCCGTTCAGCCTGTACATGGGCGCGTGGGGCATGCTCGTCGGCGCGGAGCGGATGGGCGCGAAGTGCTTTCCGTTCGGCGCGGGCGCGCCGGGGCAGACGCGCATGGCCGTCCGCTGGTGCCTCGCCGCGAAGCCGTCGGTCTTCTACGGCACGCCGTCGTTCTGCCTCTACCTGGCCGAAACCGCGCGCGAGGAGGGCGTCGACCCGAAGGAGTTCGGCTTCCGCACGCTCTTCTTCTCCGGCGAACCGGGGGGCTCCATCCCCGCGACGCGCAGGACGCTCGAGGAGGCGTACGGCAACCCGGTCATCGTCGACAGCGGCTCGACCGGCGAGATGTCGCCGTGGATGAGCAACGGCGGCTGCCGCCACGCCAGCGGCATGCACCTCTGGCAGGACATGGTCTTCACGCAGCTGATCGACCCCACGTCGCTCGAAGTCGCCCCGTACGGCGGCGAGGGCGTGCCGGTGTACACGCACCTGGAGCGCACCTCCCAACCCCTCATCCGCTTCTGGTCCGGCGACCTCGCAAGCTGGACGGACGAGCCGTGCGCGTGCGGCCGCACCTACCCCACCATGCCGCGCGGCATCTACGGCCGCGTCGACGACATGGTGGTCGTGCGCGGCGAGAACGTCTACCCGAGCGCGGTCGAGAACGTCGTGCGCGCCATCCCCGGTCTGACGGGCGAGTTCCGCATGGTCGTCTCCCGCGAGCGGCAGATGGACGAACTCACCGTCCTTGCGGAGTACACCCCGGAGGCCGCAGCGGCAGAGGGCGGCACCGACGCCGTCAAGCGCCAGCTCCAGTCCGACCTCGGCGCGACGCTCGGCATCCGCTCCAGCGTCGAACTCAAAGCCCCCGGCGAGTTGGAGCGCACCCAGTTCAAGGCCCGCCGCGTCATCGACGAGCGCGATCTGTACAGGGAGTGAGGGCCGTCTGGTCCCTTCCCCCTCGATGGGGGAAGGTTAGGATGGGGGTGAAGGCTTCGTGAAGGAGTGCACCTCTTGAGCAACACTCCCAGGGCGCGCCGCCTCAGGAAGACCCCCACCGACGCCGAGCGCGCGTTGTGGAGCATCCTCCGCAAAGGCCAGGTTCCAGGGCACAGATTTCGCAGACAAGCCCCCATCGGCCCTTACGTCGTTGACTTCGTGTGCTTCGAGAACAAGCTCGTCATTGAGGTCGACGGTGGACAGCACGCGGAGCAGGCGGACTATGACGCTGCTCGCACCGCATGGCTGGAGAGTCAGGGTTTCAGGGTGATGCGATTCTGGAACAACCAGGTGCTGGAGGAGATGGAGGCGGTGCGAGAGGCGCTGTGGTTGGAGGTTCACGGCGCCTCGCCCCCTTGCTGACCCTTCCCCTTGTCTGCTCCCTTCCCCCTTGTCAGGTCCCTTCCCCCTCGTCAGGTCCCTTCCCCCTCGATGGGGGAAGGTTAGGATGGGGGTGAATGACTGAGGATGGGGGTGATGGCCCCGGATGGCGGCTTGGTCCCCTGTGGTACATTACCCCGCGCCATGCCGAACTTCTCGACTGTTCCGAACCCACTACCATCCGAGTCCGACACGAACGGCGCGACCACCGGCTACGAGCGGGAGCTGTGGCGGATGGCCGACGCCCTGCGCGGCAGCATGGACGCCGCCGAGTACAAGCACGTCGTGCTGGGGCTGATCTTCCTCAAGTACATCTCCGACGCCTTCGAGGAAACCCGCGCGCAGTTGGAGACCGAGGTCGGCGAGGGCGCTGATCCCGAGGACCCGGACGAGTACCGCGGCCTCGGCGTCTTCTGGGTGCCGCCGGAGGCGCGCTGGCCCCACCTGCAGAAGCAGGCGAAGCAGCCCACTATCGGGCTGCTGGTGGACGATGCCATGGCCGCCGTCGAGCGGGACAACCCTGCCCTGAAGGAGGTACTGCCGAAGGACTACGCGCGTCAAGGTCTGGACAAGCAACGCCTTGGCGAGCTGATAGACCGCATCAGCAACATTGCGGTCGGCGATGAGGAGTCCCGGTCCAAGGACGTGCTGGGCCGCATCTACGAGTACTTTCTCTCGGAGTTCGCCAGCGCAGAGGGAAAGAAGGGTGGGGAGTTCTACACACCGCGCTCGGTGGTCAAACTCCTCGTCGAGATGTTGGAGCCGTATCGTGGTCGTGTCTACGACCCGTGCTGCGGGTCGTCGGGGATGTTCGTACAGTCCATGGAGTTCATCCGCGCGCATTCGAACGGCAACGGCAACGGCGGCAAGGCGAAGGGCGATATCTCGATTTTCGGGCAAGAGTTGAACTACACGACCTGGCGGCTGGCGAAGATGAACCTCGCCATCCGGGGCATCGACAGCAGCCAGATCATGCACGGTGACAGCTTCCACAACGACCTGCACGCCGACCGGAAGTTCGATTACATCCTCGCCAATCCCCCGTTCAACGTCTCGGACTGGGGCGGCGAGCGCCTGCAGGACGACAAGCGCTGGCAGTACGGCCTCCCGCCCAGGGGCAACGCCAACTTCGCGTGGGTGCAGCACATCGCGCACCACCTCGCTCCGAACGGCATCGCCGGGTTCGTCCTCGCCAACGGCTCCATGTCGTCGAACCAGTCCGGCGAGGGTGAGATACGCAGCAAGCTCATCGAAGACGGCCTCGTGGACTGCATGGTGGCGCTGCCCGACAAGCTCTTCTACTCGACTCAGATCCCGGCGTGCCTCTGGTTCCTCGCGAACCGTACGGGCGGCGGTCGCCACGACCGCACAGGCGAGGTACTGTTCATCGATGCGCGCCGGATGGGCCGGATGGTCGACCGCACCCACCGCGAACTGACCGGCGACGACGTCGCCCGAATCGCCCGCACCTACCACGCATGGCGCGGTGAGGAGGCGGCGGGGGGATACGCCGACGTCCCCGGCTTCTGCCGCAGCGCTTCGCTGGACGAGGTGCGCAGACACGGCCACGTCCTCACACCCGGACGCTACGTAGGTGCCGAGGTCTAGGAGGACGACGGTGAGCCATTCGACGAGAAGATGGCACGGCTCACTACCCAATGGCGCGAACAACAGGCCGAGGCCGCGCTGCTGGACGCCGCCATCGAGGAAAACATGGCACGGCTGGGTTTCGGCCTGGAGCATGAGGAATGAAGACTGAGTGGCGGTCGGTGACCATTGACGAGATTGCCCAAAAGGTAGCGATGGGCCCCTTCGGATCCTCAATTAAGGTTGAAACCTTCGTTCCTGAAGGCATTCCAGTCATTAGCGGCCAGCACCTTCATGGCTCTAGAGTCGACGACAGCCCTGGCTTCAACTTCATCAGTGATGAACATGCCCAACGACTTGCGAACGCCAACGTCATGCGGGGTGACATCGTTTTCACTCATGCAGGCAACATAGGACAAGTCGCGTACATTCCAGATAACTCACAGTTCGAACGTTACGTTGTGTCGCAGCGTCAGTTCTACTTGCGATGTGACCGTTCCAAGGCCATCCCTGAGTTCGTTACTCTGTACTTTAGGTCACCCGAAGGGCAACACCGGCTGTTGGCAAACAGGTCCCAAGTAGGTGTCCCGTCAATCGCACAGCCGGTCTCTTACCTCCGAACCATAGAAATCCCCCTGCCGCCACTCCCTGAGCAGCGTGCCATCGCCCATGTACTGGGGACGCTCGACGACAAGATCGAGTTGAATCGCCGCATGAACGAAACGCTGGAGGAGATGGCGCGGGCGCTGTTCAAGTCGTGGTTCGTCGACTTCGACCCGGTGCGCGCGAAGATGGCGGGCGAGGATACCGGCCTGCCGCCGGAGGTCGCCGCGCTGTTCCCGGAGCGTCTCGTGGAGTCGGAGCTGGGGGAGATTCCGGAGAGGTGGCAGGTGAGGACGTTGGAGGAGGTGGCGAAGGTAATCTACGGAGCACCTTTCTCGTCGAGCCGTTTCAATAACTCAGGACTGGGCTTGCCGCTTATTCGCATTCGCGATTTGGCCACCCACAATCCAACTACCTTCACTGACGAACAGCATCAGAAAGGTTACCTTGTCCAACCGGGTGACTTTGTGGCAGGTATGGATGGAGAATTCAGAGCGCATATTTGGAAGGGTCCACCAGCATGGCTCAACCAGCGTGTCTGTTGCTTCAAGCCTCATCCTTCCATACCAAGGACTTTCTTGCTTGAGACCATCTCGAAACCACTAGCTGAGTTCGAAAGAGGCAAGAGTGGTACGACCGTAGTTCATTTGGGCAAGAGCGATATTGATACCATCAAGCTGGCTATCCCCAAGGCAGCAATCCTCAATGTGTTCGCTCAGCTGTCCGGACCCCTGAGTCGACGAATCGTGGATAATGCGTCGGAATCCCGGACCCTCAGCGCATTACGCGACGCGCTGCTGCCGAGATTGGTATCGGGGGAGGTGAAGGTCTGATGGGGAATAACCAACACCAGGATTCGTGTACCATGAAGGCAGCCGCTGTTTGCCGTGAGCACCTGAGGCCATGCACAAGGGTTCAGTAATGCAGAAGAAAAGCGCTTTTATTAGTTTCGATTTTGAACACGATAAAGACTTGCGGGGCAACCTAGTTGCACAGGCAGGTAGAAATGATTCGCCGTTCAGCATTGTTGATCGGTCACTCTATGAACCGTTCGAAGAGAAGTGGCGGGACAAGGTGCGTGACCTTATCTGCAGGGCAGATTTGACGATCGTTATCTGCGGTCAACATACACATCATGCCTCAGGCGTAGCGGCTGAAGTAGCGATTGCACGAGAAGAAAAGAAGCCGTACTTTCTCCTGAGAGGTCGTAGGCAGCAACAATGTTCCCGACCAACTACCGCCCCACGCAAGAAGAAAATGCACTCGTGGACATGGGATAACCTGAAAGAACTCATAGCTAACCCGGAGCAAGGATGAGCGATCAGGCGTGCAAACCGTTGATTAACCAGACTGAAGATTCTTATGGCAAGTCCTTCAAGTCCGACCTGCTGGAGCAGTACAAACTCTATGTGCAATCTACGGAGAACAACAGCACACGCCGCGTGGCATCGAGCCGCTATTTATTGACGCTCAATGCAGCCATAGTCGCACTGTACGGCCTCCAGTCAACAACGTTCGGCGAGAGCTATTGGGCATTGTTCATTCCACTCGTTGGACTTCCTTCAGCCGTCCTCTGGCACCAGATCATCAAATCCTTTCGCAACCTTAACACCGTTAAATTCGGTTTGATTCACGAAATTGAGCAGCATCTGCCCGCGGCCCCCTTCCGATACGAATGGCATGTAACAGAGCAGGGCAAGGGTAAGGTCTATAACCCAGTAACCCATATCGAGCGGTGGCTGCCCTTGGGGTTCGCCCTTCTGCACATGGTGCTTACCATCATCATCATTCTGGAGGCTGCGGGTCTGATAGATTGGGCATCATGACCACGCTAACCGAAGCCAACGTCGAGGAAGCAGCCCTTGCGTGGCTGCGCAGCCTCGGCTGGCAGACTGCCTACGGGCCGGACATCGCGCCGGATGGCGCTGCCCCGGAGCGTGCCAACTATGGCGAGGTCGTGCTGGCGCAGCGGCTGCGGGACGCGCTCGCGCGGCTCAACCCGGACCTGCCCCCTGAGGCATTGGAGGACGCGTTCCGCAGGCTGACCCGCCCGGAAGGCGCAACTCTGGAAGCGCGCAACCGGACCTTCCACCGGATGTTGGTGGAAGGCGTCAACGTCGAGTACCGTGCGAACGACGGCGCCATACGCGGCGCGCAGGCGTGGGTCGTGGACTTCGACGACCACGAGGCGAACGACTGGCTCGCGGTCAACCAGTTCACCGTCACCGAGAACCAGAGCACGCGCCGCCCCGACGTCGTGCTGTTCCTCAACGGCCTCCCGCTCGGCGTCATCGAGCTCAAGAACCCCGCAGATGAGGACGCCACGATCTGGACGGCGTGGCAGCAGTTGCAGACGTACAAGGCGGAGTTGCCGTCGCTCTTCGCCTGCAACGAACTGCTGGTTGTCTCGGACGGACTCGAGGCCCGTATCGGAACGCTTACTGCGGGGCGCGAGTGGTTCAAACCGTGGCGCACCGTTACCGGCGAGTCGTTGGCGGACCTCGGCATGTTGGAGTTGCAGGTGCTGCTGGAGGGCGTCTGCCTGCCGCAGCGGTTCCTCCGGCTCATCCGGGATTTCATCGTGTTCGAGGACGACGGGGGCGGGGCGCTGGCCAAGAAGATGGCCGGCTATCACCAGTTCCACGCGGTGCGGTTTGCGGTCGAAGAGACGCTGCGCGCCGTCCGGTTGCAGGCCGAAACACAGTGGCGCGCCGAGGAGGAAGGGACGTACAGGTCTGGCAGGATGCGGGGCGGTTCACCCGGCGACCGCCGCATCGGTGTCGTCTGGCACACGCAGGGCTCTGGCAAGAGCCTGACGATGGCCTTCTACGCGGGCGCCGTCGTCCGCGAGCCCGCCATGGAGAACCCCACCATCGTCATGCTCACCGACCGCAACGACCTCGACGATCAGCTTTTCACCACGTTCTCCCGCTGCCGTGACCTGCTGCGCCAGCCGCCCACCCAGGCCGAGAGCCGCGCCGACCTGCGCCGGAAGCTCTCGGTCCAGTCGGGCGGCGTGGTCTTCACCACCATCCAGAAGTTCTTCCCGGAGGAGAAGGGCGACACGCACCCCACGCTCTCCGAGCGCCGCAACATCGTCGTCATCGCAGACGAGGCGCACCGCAGCCAGTACGACTTCATCGACGGCTTCGCCCGCCACATGCGCGACGCGCTCCCCAACGCGTCGTTCATCGGCTTCACCGGCACGCCCGTCGAGCTGCAGGACGCCAACACACGTGCCGTCTTCGGCGACTACATCAGCATCTACGACATCCGGCGTTCGGTGCAGGACGGGGCCACGGTCCCGATCTACTACGAGAGCCGCTTGGCCCAACTCGCCCTTGACGAGTCCGAGAAACCCACCATAGACCCGGACTTCGAGGAGGCCACCGAGGGTGAGGAGGTCGAGCGGAAGGAGCGGCTCAAGACGAAGTGGGCGCAACTGGAGGCGGTCGTCGGCGCGGAGAAGCGAGTCAGGATGATCGCGGAGGACATCATCGCGCACTTCGAGCAGCGCCTCGAAGCGCTCGATGGCAAGGCGATGGTCGTCTGCATGAGCCGCCGCATCTGCGTCGATCTCTACCGGGAGCTTGCGCGCCTCCGTCCGGCGTGGCACGACGAAGACGATTCCAGGGGCGAGATGAAGGTCGTGATGACCGGCTCGGCATCCGACCCGCCTGAGTGGCAGCAGCACATCCGCAACAAGCCCCGCCGGGAAGCGCTCGCCAACCGCTTCCGCGACGACGCTGACCCGCTCAAGGTCGTGCTGGTGCGCGACATGTGGCTCACTGGCTTCGACGCGCCAAGCCTGCACACTATGTACGTCGACAAGCCGATGCGCGGCCACGGGCTGATGCAGGCCATCGCCCGCGTCAACCGCGTCTTCCGCGACAAGCCGGGCGGCCTCGTCGTGGACTACCTGGGACTGGCGCAGGAGTTGAAGAAGGCCGTCAACGTCTACACCGAGAGCGGCGGTCGGGGAGAGACCACGCTTGACCAGGGTGAGGCGGTCGCGGTGATGCTGGAGAAGCACCAGGTCTGTTGCGACCTGTTCCATGGGTTCGACTACACGAAATGGGCATCAGGAACGGGACAGGAGAAACTCGCGCTGCTGCCCCCCGCGCAGGAGCACATCCTGGCGCAGGACAACGGCAAGGAACGGTACATGGCCGTGGTACGGGAACTCTCCCAGGCGTTCGCGCTGGCCGTTCCGCACGGGGAGACGACACGCATCAGGGACGACGTAGCGTTCTTCCAAACGGTGCGTGCGGCGTTGTCCAAGCACACGGGGGGTGAGGCGCGCCCGGAGGAAGATCTGGACCTCGCCGTGCGCCAGATCATCTCGCGCGCCGTGGCGTCCGAGGGCGTGCTGGACGTCTTCGCGGCGGCGGGGCTGGAGAAGCCGGATATCGCGGTGCTCTCTGACGAGTTCCTCGCGGAGGTGCAGCACCTCCCTCACCGCAACGTTGCGGTGGAACTGCTCCAGAAGCTGCTGCGCGGCGAGGTCGCCACCCGCAGCCGCCGGAACATCGTGCAGGCGCGCTCATTCCGCGAGATGCTGGAGCAGACGCTCCGCCGCTACCGGAACCGGGCGATCGAGGCGGCGCAGGTCATCGAGGAACTGATCCAGCTGGCGAAGGATATGCGGGAGGCCGACGCCCGCGGCGAGGACCTCGGCCTCTCGGACGACGAACTGGCCTTCTACGATGCGCTGGGCGTCAACGACAGCGCCGTCCAGGTGCTCGGCGACGAGACCCTGCGCGCCATCGCGCAGGAACTGGTCGACACGGTCCGCAGGAACGTCACCATCGACTGGACGCTGCGGGAAGACGTACGCGCCCGCCTCCGCACCCTCGTCCGCCGCATCCTCCGCAAGCACGGCTACCCGCCCGACAAGCAGGAAGAAGCCACGCGCACCGTGCTGGAACAGGCCGAGGTGCTCTCGGGAGAGTGGGCGGCGGCGTAACCTCGTCCGGCCCCCTTGCGGCTTGGTCCCTTCCCCCTTGTCTGGTCCCTTCCCCCTTGATGGGGGAAGGTTAGGATAGGGGTGAACTGGCTGGAGAAGGATGGGGGGTGAATTCCCCCATGTGACACGCCCCTCTTGCATAACTGACGCGCATCCGTCATGCTGATGACGTAGACCCCACAACCCACGGACCCGGAAGAGAGCGGACGAGCCGCTTGGCAGCACAAGGCCAGGCGGCTCTTCGCGTTAACGGGGTGGAGAAGGTTAACCCCGCGTGGAGAAGGCCATGTTCGCAAAGTACAAGAACGACCCCGTCGGTTTCGTCAGGGACATCCTCGGCGCCGCAGGCAAAGCCTACGACAAGCAGGTGGAGATCTTGAAAGCCCTCGCGAAGCAGCCCCGCGTCTCCGTCGCCGCGTGCAACTCCTCAGGCAAGGACTGGGCCGCCGCACGCGCCATCGTCTGGTGGCTCCACACCCGGCCCAACGCCAAGGTCGTCGTGACCGGCCCCACCCTCCGCCAGGTCAGGGACATCCTCTGGCACGAGCTCCGTCTCGCGGTCGCAGCCGCAGGCGACGCACTCCCCGGCAGGATCACCGAGTCCAAGTACGTCATCGACGACAACCGCTTCGCCATCGCCTTCTCCTCCAACTCCCACCACAACATCCAGGGCTTCCACTCCCCCAACCTCCTCGTCATCGTCACCGAAGCCCAGGGCGTCAAGCAGGCCTACATGGAGGCCCTCAAGCGCCTCAACCCCGCAAAGGTCCTCCTCATCGGCAACCCCCTCTCCCACGAGGGCGAACTCTACGAATCCCACCACGCAAAGTCCGCCCTCTACCACCAGATCACCATCTCCGCTTTCGACTCCCCCAACTTCCGCCGCAAGCGCTTCCGCGTCCCCGGCCTCGTCACCCCCGAAGACGTCGAACACCACCGCCGCGACTGGGGCGAGGACTCCCCGCTCTACATCGCATCCGTCCTCGGCCAGTTCCCCGACGCCCTCGACGACTCCCTCACCACCCGCCATTACGTCGACCGCGCCATCGCACGGCACCAGGAGCAGGCGGAGGCGGACCCGGAGGGCGAAGAGCGGCGCGGCCTCCCCTACCGCATGGGCGTCGACGTCGCACGCTTCGGCGACAACGAGTCCGTCATCTGCATCCGCCGCGGCTACCGCGTCGAGCGCCTCATCCCCCTCAGGCGCGGCCTCGACAACATGCAGGTCGCCGACGAGGTCAAGGCGTGGGCGGACGCCCTTGAAGTCCCCGCCGTCTTCGTGGACGGGACCGGCCTCGGGGCCGGCGTCGTCGACCGGCTCTCCCAGCTCGGCGTCCCCGTCATCGGCGTCGACTGCGGCGGCAAGGCCCGCCGCCCCGCCCAGTTCGCCGACCTCCGCGCCGAGATCTTCTGGGAGGTCGCCCGCCTTCTCCGCGAGGACGCCGCCGCCATCCCCAACGACCCCGTCCTCGTCGGCCAGCTCCTCGCGCTGCGCTACGACGTCTCTTCCACCGGGCGCATCCGCCTCGAGAGCAAATCGAAGCTCCGCAAGCGCGGCGTCGCCTCCCCCGACCGCGCCGACGCTCTCGCCCTCGCCTTCATGGAGCCCCCGTCCCTGCAGATATGGTGGGGGCGACCGTGATGGCCATTTCATTCCGAGCATGCTCGTGCAGCACCCTTCAATTTGTCATTCCGAGCACAGCGCAGCGGAGTCGAGGAATCTCTCGGGCAGCCCGCCGCCTTACACCAACGTTCCCCGAGAGATGTTTCGACTCCGCTCAACATGACAACGCGCAGACGGCAAGCCGTGCAGTTCCGGGCCGCCGCACGCTATCCTTGGGAGAGGAGAACGACTGATGACTGACGGCAGGATACTTTCGGGCATGCGCCCGTCCGGCAGGCTGCACCTCGGCAACTACTTCGGGGCCCTGCAGAACTGGGTGCGCCTGCAGGACCAGTACGAGTGCTTCTACATGGTGGCGGACGTCCACGCGCTCACGACGCTCTCAGGCGGCGACGAGGTCGGGACCATCACCAACGACACGCAGGAGATGGTGCTCGACTGGCTCGCCGCCGGGCTGGACCCGGAGCGCGCCGTCATCTTCGTGCAGTCGCACGTGCCGGAACACCTCGTGCTGCACGGGCTGCTGAGCATGTGCACGCCGCTCGGGTGGCTGCTGCGCGTGCCGACGTTCAAGGAGCGCCTGCGCCAGATGGGCGAGGACGAGGAGCACGTGCCGTACGGGCTCGTGGGCTATCCAGTGCTGCAGACGGCGGACATCATCATCTACAAGGCGGACAAGGTGCCGGTCGGCATAGACCAGGCGTCGCACATCGAGATATCGCGGGAGATCGCGCGCCGCTTCAACCGGCTCTACGGCGACACGTTCCCGGAGCCGCAGGCGCTGCTCACCGACCTGCCGATGATCACCGGCACCGACGGCCAGAACAAGATGAGCAAGAGCCTGGACAACCACATCGAGTTGGCCGCGGCGGACGAGGAGACGGCGCAGCGCACGATGACGATGGTGACCGACCCGCAGCGCGCACGCCGCTCCGACCCCGGCAGGCCGGAGGTCTGCAACGTGTTCGCCCTCCAGAAGGTCTTCAACCCGGACAAGACCGACGAGATACACCGGCTCTGCACGACCGCAGGCATCGGCTGCGTCGACGACAAGCGCGACCTCGCGGAGGGCATCAACCGCTATCTCCGCGAGTTCCGGGAGCGGCGCCGCGAACTGTCGGAGTCGCCGGAGCGCGTGCGGGAGATTCTGCACGAGGGAGCGAAGCGCGCGCAGGCCGTCGCGAACGCCACGGTGGAGGAAGTCTACGTCCGCATGGGGCTGCGGCAGGCATGACGGAGCGCCCTGCGCTGCCCGTCGCATCGGATGGAAGCGATGCGCTGCAGGTGGCGGTGCGGGTCGCACAGGCGGCAGGCGCGGAGATCGAGCGGCGCCTCCCCGACACGATAGGCTCCGGCGCGAAGGAGCGGCTGGGGCTCACCACGAAGGGCGGCTGGAACGACCGCGTCACGGAGGTCGACAAGGCGGCTGAGGATGCTGCGCTCGCGGTGCTGACCGGTGCATTCCCCGACCACGAGATCGTCGGCGAGGAATCGGGCGCGCACGGCGGCGATTCCCCGTACCGCTGGTACGTCGACCCCATCGACGGTACGTGGAACTTCGCGAGCGGGCTTCCCCACATCTGCGTCAGTGTCGGCCTCTGGGGGCACGGCGAGCCGCTCGTGGGCGTGCTGCTCGACCCCATCCGCAAGGAGACGTTCACCGCAGCCACGGGACGTGGGAGCGCGATCAACGGGACACCGGTGACCGTGTCGGACGAGAACCGCATGGAAGAGGCGCTGCTCGGGTTCGACATCGGCTACAAGGGGCCGGAGGGCAAACTGCTCCTGGGCGCGGTGGCGGAGCTCTGGCCGGGCTTCCAGTCCGTGCGCATGATGGGCTCGGCGGCGCTCGGGATAACGTACGCGGGGTGCGGTCGGCTGGAGCTGTACGCGCACCACTACGTACAGCCGTGGGACATCGCCGCGGCGATCGTCGTGGTCCGGGAGGCGGGCGGCATCGCAACCGAACTCAACGGCGGGCCGCTGACGCCGGAGAGCAGGAGCATTGCGGCAGGCGCGCCGCGCATCCACGAACAATTCCTCGCGGCGACCGCCGGCTCGTTATGGCGCGCAAGCGCCTGCTGAATTTTTGAGACATACGCCTGTACGATTTGTAGAATGGCGGAACCATGCGTTCCCAGTACGCGGCAAGAGTGCAGCACGCCAGGAATTTCTTCTACGGCTTTCCTGCGCCACCGGTCTTCCGCTCCATAGCGGAGATGCTCGTCCGCACTACCCGCAACTTCGTCTTGAACGAAGGCTCCCACATGGCCGCGGGGGTGGCTTACTACGCGATCTTCTCGCTCTTCCCGCTCATGCTCGCGACCATCGCGGTTACCGAGTACTTCATCCACTCGGCAGACCTCCAGGAGGACGTGATCCATTTCATCGACCGGCAGCTGCCCGGCCATGATCACGACTACGTCGAAGACCACCTGGAAGACCTGGAGGCCGCGAGAAGCGCTTTGGGAGCCATCGCGCTGGTGGGTCTCATCTGGGCGGGACGAGCCGTGTTCGGCGCAGTGCGGCGGGTGGTCAACCGCGCCTGGAAGATCGCCGAGCCGCCGCACTTCCTCATAGACCAGGTCGCACAGATCGCAGCCTCCATGGGCGCCGTGCTGCTGTTCATCTCGGCGGCTGTCGCCGGGTCGGTGGGGCGAGCGGTTGCTTCCGAGACCGATCTGCTGCCCGTGGCGGTCCCATGGGGGTTATTCTTCAGCTACCTTCCATTCATCGTGAGCATGGGGTTGTTCATACTCGTGTACCGCATGCTTCCGGACACGGAGGTGCGCTGGCGTGACGCGATAGCCCCGGGCATCATCGCCGCGGTCGCCCTGGAGGTCACGAAACTCCTGTTCTCCTACTACCTGTCGAACCTCTCCCGGCTGGACCTCGTCTACGGCAGCATCGCCACCGTTGTGGTTACCATGGTGTTCCTCTACGTGGTCTCGGTGATCCTGGTGTGGTGCGCGGAATTCTCGAGTGAGATCAGGCGCACCGACGAGGCCCAGATGCTCAACCTGCGCCGGGGGCTCCGGCCGGTGCCCGGCGGGCTGGTAGCACTCGTACACCGGCCGAGCAGGCGCCACAGGGAGTTGGACGATGAAGGACAGCTCTTCGCCTAGGGCGCAGGGAGGTCTCAGGCGCTTTCGTCGAGCAGGTTGATGACGACGCCGCTGGGGAGTTTCGGGTAGAAGTAGGTGCTCTTCCGCGGCAGCCGTATGCCCGCGCCGACCACGGCCCGGAAGACGTCCGCCGGCAAGCCCTTCACGAAGAACGCTATCTGCCCCTCGCCGCGCTCCACCATCGCCATCGCCTCCGCGCCGTCGTGGACGTACTCCACGTGCTCAGGGAAGGCGTCGTCGAACACCGGGTGGAACAGCATCTCCTGCAACACGAACGCCTCAACGGAACGCACCTGCGTCTCCGGCGGCGCCTCGGGGTCCGGCTCGGGGATGATGTCGTTGGCGGGCGTGAGCAGCATCGGGGGCTGCCCTTGCCGGACGACGCCCAGCACGGTCTGGCCCTGCCCCAGCGTCGCGACGACGGCGTCGAGTTGCGCAGGCCCACCGGGAGGCGTCCCGGACGGGCGCGACACGAAGTAGAACGAGAGCAGCTGGTCCAGCTTTGCCATCTGCGCGGGCGACGCGCCGTGGACGACGCGGTAGTACGGTTGGATGAGCAGGCCGGGATCGTCGAACGCAACGAGGCCGGTGAGCACGAACTCCGCGCCGTCTTCCACCTCGTCACGGTAGACGAGCGCCGTCTAGTAGCGGTGGTGCCCGTCCGCGACGTACAGGTTCTCATCCGCGAGCGCACCGGAAACCGCTTCCACGGTAGCCGCATCGTTGAGGAGCCAGAGTGCGTACCGCTCATCACCCGCGGCGAATTCAGCCGTGGGAGGAGCGGCAGCCGCCTCCGCGAGCGTGCGGGCGATCGTGTCGGTCTCGTCCCGGTGGAGCATGAGGATGGGGCTGAAGTTGGCGTGAGCGGCGCGCATCAGGGCAAGCCTGTCCTCCTTCGGACCGGCCGCCGTGTTCTCGTGCGGGAGCACGCCTGATCCCAACTCCTCCAGCCGCAGCGCGCCGAACAGGCAGTGACGCTCACGCCCCACGCCGCCCGCGGAGAACCGCTGGCGCAACAGGTAGTAAGCCGGAGCGTCGTCGCGCGCGAGCACCCCGCCGCTCAGCATCGACCGGAGAGCGGCGGCAGCGTTGTCGTAGCGATCGGGCGGCGGAGGGCCGTCCAACTCCGCGAGCTCCATCCGCACCATGTTGTGCGGGCTGCGGTCGAGCAGGTCACGCTCAGCAGCCGGGGATATCACGTCATAGGGCGGGCAGATGAGGTCGTCGAGCGGTCCTGCCGCCTCGGAGTAGCGAATGGCTCTGAACGGTCGGAAATCTACCAAGGCACTCTCCCTGTCGCGGTTGTGCGGTCTCCTCAAAGTATAGCGGGCAGAGACTTGCCGGAAGGGGTACAATCCCGGCGACCGGAACGACAGCGGGGCGCCCACAAGGGACGCCCTTCTACACCAGACTGGATTCCCGCGTGCGCGGGAATGACGTGGAGATGGAGGCGCTTATGGCCACGCAGAAGGCAGACGTCTACTACGACTTCCGTTGACCGTTCGTTTTCAATGCAGCCGTGTGGCTGGATAAAGTGAAGGAAGCGATGGGCGGCGAGGACCCGCTCGAGGTCACTTGGAAGCCATTGTCGCTTGCGCAGATCAACCAGAAGACGGGCGACCCGGACTACAGGGCCTGGAGCGAGCCGGACGAGAGCCTGGACCAGAGCCTCTGGGGGCTTCGCGCCGGACAGGCCGCGCGCCGCCAGGGCGAGGACGCGCTCAGGGCTTTCCTCCCTCTGCTGCTCCACGCCCGGCACCAGGACCGGGTGGAACTGAACGACGTGGACGTGCTGCGGCGGCTCGCCGGTGAAGCGGGTCTCGACGTCGAACGGTTCACCGCCGACCTGAACGACCGTTCCACGCTGGACGAGATCGCCGAGAGCCACACCCGCGCCGTCGAGGAGTTGGGCGTCTTCGGAACGCCGACGTTCGTGTTCGAGGGCGGCGGCTCCGCGTTCCTGAAACTCATCAGGCCGCAGGAGAACGAGCAGGCGCTCAGCGCGTTCAACTCGCTCCTGGGACTGATGCGGGACGAGGTATTCGTCGGCGAAGTGAAGCGCCCGCAGCCCCCGTGGCCCAAGGGCGTCTTTGACTAACGAGCCGGAGTGGGCCGCGCTCGAACGGACGCTTGGCGTGCGTTTCAACGAGCGCGGCCTGCTGCATCAGGCGCTCGTGCATCGCTCGTTCCTGAACGAGCAGGATGACCGGGCGCTCGCGAGCTACGACCGACTGGAGTACCTCGGCGACGCGTTCCTCGGTTGGGTCTCCGCCGCCGAACTGTACCGGCTCTACCCGCACTACGACGAGGGTGAGTTGACGCGCGCCCGCGCGTCGCTCGTGCGCGGCGAAACGCTCGCGGACACCGCGCGCAGCCTCGGCCTTGGAGCATATCTCCTGCTCGGCCAGGGCGAGGAAGCGAGCGGTGGACGCGACCGCACTCGCAATCTTGCGGCGGCATTGGAGGCCGTGGTCGGCGCAACGCTCCTCGACCAGGGCGAGGAGGCAGCCCGATCGCTCGTCCTGCGCTGGCTCGGCCCCCGCATACAGGCGTTGGGAGACGCTGTCGCCGAGCGGGACGCGAAGAGCGCGTTGCAGGAGTTCCTGCAGGGGCAGGGGCTTCCCCTGCCCGTCTACGAGACGGTCTCGGACTCCGGTGAACCGCACGACAAGGAGTTCGTCGTGCGCGTGCTGGTGGACGGTTGCGCGATGGGGAAAGGCACGGGTCGGAGGATAACGGACGCGGAGCAGTCGGCGGCACGAGAAGCGCTGGCGGCGTTGCGCCCTTCGACAAGCAAATGACAAGTCCGCCACCAGCGCGCGGCTTGTGAGCGGATTCCCGGCATTGATACCATGCAGCCTGGATGTGGGGAGTGCCGCAGAGCAACCACCCGGACAAAGGAACGATTCGCCCACGTGGTTTTCAACTTCCTCCGCCGTAAGGACAAGACGACACACGCTCTGGCCAAGACGCGGAAGGGCTGGGGAGGAGGGCTGGCCGCGTTGTTCCAGGGCGCGACGCTCTCCGACGACCGCCTCTGGGAGGACCTGGAAGACGCGCTCATCTCCGCGGACGTGGGTGTCGACACCTCGCTCGGGGTGGTGAACACCGTTCGCCAGCGCGTCAGGGAAGAAGACGTAGACGACGCGGACGAAGTCATCGAACTGTTCAAGGAGGAGCTCGCCTTCCTCCTCGACCCCGAGGACAAGAGTTTCTGGGACTGGTACGACCAGGAGAACCTCGCCGCCAAGCCGTTCGTACTCATGATCGTTGGAGTGAACGGCGCGGGGAAGACCACGAGCATCGCCAAGATGGCGGCCCACTACCAGCGCATGGGGAAGTCTGTCCTCATCGGCGCTGGCGATACGTTCCGGGCCGCGGCTATAGACCAGTTGAAGGTCTGGGGAGACCGGCTGCAAGCCGACGTCGTCGCGCACCAGCCGGGCTCCGACCCCGGCGCGGTCGCGTTCGACGCGTATGAGGCTGCGACGGCTCGAGGGGCCGACGTTCTCCTGTTCGACACCGCAGGCAGACTGCACACGAAAGCGCCGCTCATGGATGAGTTGCGGAAGGTACGCCGGGTGTTCGAGAGCCGCGCCTCCGGAGCCCCGCAGCAGACGCTTCTCGTGCTGGACGCGACGACCGGGCACAACGGCGTGGAGCAGGCCCGTGTCTTCCAGGAGGCCGTCGGCGTGGACGGCGTCTTCCTCGCCAAACTGGACGGCACGGCCAAGGGCGGCGTGACGGTCGCCATCGCGCAGCAGTTGCGCCTGCCCGTGGTGTTCATCGGCACCGGCGAGGGCACGGACGACATGGCGCTGTTCGACACCGACGATTTCGTCGACGCGCTCTTCGGCGACGAACCACAGAGGGCCGACTGATGGGCATCTTCGACGCAGCCCTGTGGTTCCTTACCCTGGAGGCGTTCTCTTTCGCCGCGTTCCCCATCGCCTTCCGGGCGTTCTCGCGCATGCCGGACCGGGGTTACGCCTTCTCCAAGCCACTGGGGCTGCTGAGTGTCGGTTTCGTAGCGGGGCTCATCGGCATGAGCCGCACCATCCCCGTCTCCAATCTGTCCGTACTGGCAGCGTTTGCGGTCGTCGTCGCCATAGCGGTACTCGCGGTCCGCCGCTGGCGCCGCGAGATATGGGCGTTCCTGTGGAACAACCGGACCATCGTGCTCATGACCGAGGGAGTGTTCCTCCTCGCGTTCGCAGCCATGACGCTGTACCGGGCGATGGTCCCGGACATCTCCACCACCGAGCAGCCGATGGACCTCATGTTCCTGAGTTCCACGGTCGCCAGCCCCTACTACCCCCCCATGGACGCATGGTTCGCAGGCGAACCGGTCTCCTACTACTACCTGGGCTACCTGCTCATCGGCTCCGTAGCGTTGCTCACGAACACGGTAACTCCCATCGCCTACACGCTGGGTCTCGCCACCTACGCCGCCATAGCAGCGGTCGCGGCATTCGGTCTGACGTTCAACCTCGTACGGCTCTCACGAGGGTCACTCGTGGCGGGAGCATCCGCCGGGGCCGGGTCCGTCTTCCTGCTGTTGGTAGCGAGCAATGTCCTGGGCGTGCTCGAACTCGCATGGGCCTCCAACGCGGGGACCGCGTCTTTCTGGGCGTGGATAACGCCCAACGCAGAGTGGTACAGGGACGCTCAGGCGTCAGCTTCGTGGCGCCCCGAAGAGTTCTGGTGGTGGTGGCGCGTGTCGCGGGCCGTACCGAACGCGATAACGGAGTTCCCCGCGTTCAGCTTCTTGCTGGGAGACATGCACCCGCACGTCATGTCCATCGGGTTCGTCCTCCTCGTCATAGGGGTAGCCATCCAACTGTATCTGCGGCCGGGGATCATCCAGCGCGACATGTTCTGGCGGCACTTCCCACTCATCCTCGTGACGTCTGTGAGCGTCGGCGGCCTGGGAGCGATCAACCTCTGGGACCTGCCGCTGGGCCTGACGCTGGTCGGAGGGGCGGTGCTGCTGAACACGGCACGGAACGAACGGCGCATCCAGTTCGGGCGTTCGCTGGCATTCACCGACCGCTTCCTCATCATCGGCACCGCGGCCGGCCCCCGTGCGGAAGAGGACGTGAACACCGCCTGGTTGTACGCCAAGCAGGACAACAAGTGGCGCCTTGTCCACGGGATACAAGCGCGGGGACTGGGCATCGATTCGGACTTCGGGGCATCGGTAGCGGCCCACGAGGATATGGTCGCGGTCGGCGCTCCGAGGGCGAACCTGGGCGGCCTCGTCGAGCTCTACGCCTTCGTCGATGAGCGCTGGACCCACGCCGCGACGCTCAGACCCGAAGACGCAGAAGGCGTAGTGGGGTTCGGTCAGTCCGTGGCGATATACGGCGATACGGTCGTGGTCGCCTCACTGGAAGCGGTCTACGTGTACACCGGTGAAGAGCGGGACTGGACACTTACGGCAAGGCTCTACCCTTCCGCAGAGGACGGCCTGCCTACCCAGGTAGCGCTGGAGAACGACCTGTTGGCCGTGGGGATCCTGAGCTTCGACGGGTGGCTGGTGGACGTCTACAAGCGAGCGAACGGCGAGTGGGCACACTCGTCGGCGATACACCCCTCATTCACCGACACGAACCGGTTCGGAAGAAGCATCTCGCTCGATGCCGGACGCCTGGCGGTAGGCGGCGATGCGGTCGTAACGATATTCAGCGAGGCGCAGCGCGGCTGGGTGCCCCTGGCGACGCTCGGATGCCCCGTACGGTCCGCACGGGAGTCCTTCGGCTTCGCAGTCGCGTTGCAGGACTACTACCTCGTCGTGGGGGCGCCCGGCGGCAGGGGCCCCGCACCGAACGCAGGCTGTGCGTTCGTGTTCGAAGAGACGTCACGCGGCTGGCGCTTCCAGACGGAGCTGACCGCAGACGACACGAGCGTCGACACAGCGCTCGGGAGTGCGGTCGCCATACGGAACGACACGGTCGTGCTCGGAGCGCCCGGCGGAGGACAGGGCAGTATCTACACCTTCAACCGGGTCCTCGACACGTGGACGCACGAGAAGAAGATCACGGGACGGCGGCGCCTGAGCCGTGCCCTGCTGACAATGGCCCTACTCGTGACAGGCTCCCTGCTCGCGGCGTTCCCGTTCCTGTTCAACTTCGAGAGTTCGGCAAAGGGCATCAGTCCGGTGCAGGAGGTGATGACCCGGCCTGCGCATCTCGTGCTGGTATGGGGCGTCCTGGGCGTCCTGACCGTTCCCTTCTTCATCGTGGTGATGCGGCACGTCTTCCGACACGGGAACTGGAGCCTGCTGCGCTTCAGCATCCCCATGCTCACAGCGTTCTCGCCGGTGCTGCTCTGGATGCAGCCGCTGTACGGGATCCCCATCGTAGCCGTCGCAGCGGCGCTCTTCGGGTTCCACCAGATGGGCATCAAGCAGCCACGCGCGGACGAGGCGCTCTTCGCCTTCAACCCGCGTGTCACCCTCATCGCCGGCAGCATCGCGATAATCCTGGGCATCCTGTGGGACGGGATCGTGAACGGCGAGCGAGGCATCGAAGGCGAACTGCTCGCCGTGGACCGGCTCATACCGGTCATCCCCCTGTCCATCATCGCGGGCCTTGCCCTGTACGGCGCGTGGGCGCTGGCGCACCGGGACAGCGAAACGATGCGCCTCTCAGTCGACCGCGAGCGCGCGGCGCAGTGGAACCCGGTGGTCCCCGGCCTCTTCCTGTTCGCTATCGCGGCCATGCTCGTCATGGGAGCGGAGCTGTTCCACGTGGTGGACATCTTCGGGGGAGACCTGCGGCGGATGAACACCATCTTCAAGCTGTACTACCAGGCATGGCTGATCCTCGCCGTGCTGGGCGGCTTCTCGCTCTGGTTCATAACGATCAGATGGAACATGAAGCAGACCATCGGCCGGGTGAGCGGATACGCGGGGCTGGGGTTGCTCGTAATCATCTTCGTAGCAGTCTCCTACTATCCGGCGGCGGCGGTGGCCACACGCATCACCGAGCAGGACCGGTTCACCCTCAACGGGACGGCGTACGTGGAGGTGTACTCGCCGGCCGACTACAACACGATCGAGTGGGTGCGCGAGAACACCCCGGGCGACGCCGTCGTACTGGAAGGCTCCCTCGTGCCGTGCCCGGAGAACCCGAACGGCTGCAACGACTGGAAGCCTGAACTCACCAGAATAGCGTCCGCCACCGGACGGCCCACCATCCTCGGTTGGGAGTGGCACGAGCGCCAGTGGCGCAGCAACGAAAGCGCCGATTTCGAGCGGCGGCAGAAGGACGTCCGCACCATCTACGAGACGGAACAGGCGGAGACCGCCGCTCTGCTCCTCGACAAGTACGGGGTAGACTACGTAGTGGTAGGACCCAGGGAACGAGCAATCTACGGTGAGTCGGGCATCCCGAAGTTCTCAACGCTGGGTTCCAGCGTGTTTGCAGACGGAGGCATCACCGTATACCGCATCGACGCGGAGGGGGCGGCGTAAGTGCAATCCGTGCGAGGCGCCCGATCGAGTATCGGGGCCATCAGAAGAGTGCCGTCACAGGCCCGCAAACACATCTCCGGCATCCGTCCACCCAAAACCTGGGAAGGATGGGCGATACTCGCGCTGCTGGTCGCCGCGCTTGTAACGCGGCTCTGGGACCTCGGAGGACGCGCGCTCCACTACGACGAGATCCTCCACGCCTGGTACTCGTGGCTCTACGCCCAAGGCGGAGGCTACGCCCACAATCCGCTGACACATGGCCCGTTGCTCTATCACGTCGGCGCGGCAACCTACAAGACGATCGGCTCGAGCGAGTTCGCCGCCCGGCTGGTGCCCGCTCTGTTCGGCGCCGCGCTGGTGGTGATGCCATGGCTCTTCCGCAAAGAGCTGGGGCGCTACGGGGCGCTCACGGCTTCCCTCTTCCTGCTGGCCTCTCCCACCGTCCTCTATTTCGCCCGCTTCATGCGCAATGACATCTACATGGCCGTCTGGGCCGTTGCGCTGCTGGCAGTGGCGCTCCGCTACATGGAGCGACCGCGACCGTGGATGCTCTTCGCGTGGGCAGCACTCTGGGCGCTCACGTTCGCATCGAAGGAGAGCGCGTTCTTCCTGGTGGGGATGTTCGGGCTCCTCCTGCTGGCCCGCTCAGCGCCCGCGCTGGTGCAGTGGGTGCGGAACGTGCGGCCCCTCTCCCAGGCAGGCCCGGCTGCAGACCTGCTCATCGTGATGGGAACGCTGACCCTGCCGATGTGGGCCCCTATCTTCGGACTGGTACAAGACGCGTTCGGCATCATCCTGGTGAACCCGGACGGCAACCACCCACTGGTGCAGAGCGGCGAACTGTTCCGCGCCGACGAACCCACCGGCGCACCCGTCGGCGGGGCGAAGTACATAGCAGGGTTCATCGTTCTGGCGCTGGCAGCCATATCCGTCACGATCGGGATGACGTGGAACAGGCGGCGGTGGCCGCTGCTGTTCGGAACGTTCGCCGCCGCCTGGCTGCTGCTGTTCACGAGCCTCTTCTCGAACTGGCAGGGCTTCTTCACCGGCATCTGGGGCTCGATGGGGTACTGGATAGCCCAACAGGGCGTCGAGCGCGCGAACCAGCCGTGGTACTACTACATGATCGGCCTCTCGGTGTACGAGTTCGCCATAGCCATCCCCGCGCTCATCGGCAGCGTCTACCTGCTGGCGCGGCGCCGGAACACATTCGATATCGCGATAGTGGGATGGGCGTGGCTCTCCTTCGCCGTCTACTCGTACGCCGGGGAGCGCATGCCCTGGCTGCTGACGGGGATCGCCGTGCCCTGCGCGTTCGTCGCGGGCCGGGTCGCCGGGATACTGGCCGAACACGCCGCGACGTCCGGCCGAACCAGGACCGCCGTCGCCACCGCGTTCGCCGGCAGCATCGCACTGGGCGCAGTCGTGCCGTTCCTCGGGATACGCCTGATACTCGCCGACGAACCCATCCGGCTGGAAGGCTTACTCGCCGGACTCGGCGGCGTCATCGTCGCAGTCGCGCTCATCTCCGCATTCCGGCCCGGGCGCGCACGAACCGGAGCGCCATCTCCACCCGGTCCCGCAGATCCAGAGGCAACGACCGCGCCGCTATTCGAGCTTTCGGGAAGCCGCGCCGAACGGCGACGGGCCGCCCGAGGCGAGCGAACGCGCAGGCTTGGCATGTCCTTCCTGCGAGCGTTGATCGCAATACCCCGCGCAGTCATGCGGTCCATAGCACGCGTCTTACACGCGATCGCGTCGCCTTTCAGGGGAATCTCACCGCAACTGGCGCTCCTCGCCCTGGGCTTCCTCGCCACAGGGTTGCTCATGACCGCGTTCATCTCGGCAAGGGCAAGCTACTCCTATGAAGGGTTCGAACGCCCGCGCGAGCTGCTCGTCTACTCGCAGACCGGCCAGGAGACGCCCTACGCCCTCGAGTGCATCGAGCACTTCGCAGCGAGCGCCGGACTCGGACGAGGCGGCATACGGATACTCGCCGACGAGCACGACAACTTCGCGTGGCAGTGGCGCTGGTACCTGCGCGACTACCCCTGGATCACCTACCGGACGCTGAACACCGACCCGGTGACCGAACCGCCAGACGACCACCTGGTGATGATGAGCATCTGGTCAGAGGACGCCAACAAGGAGCAACTCGTCGCGGACTACACACGCCTGGGCGAACTGCACACGCTCTGGTGGTACCCGAACTACGCCTACGACAACCTCACGCCCGCCGACGTGTTCAACGGTGCGACCTCAAGTGAGGGCTGGCAACTGGTCGTGGACTACCAGCTGCGGCGCGAGGTCGGGTCCGAGATGCAGTACGCACGGGGCGCCATCTACGTGCGGAACGACCTCGTGCAACACACGCAAGGGTGCCAGTCGTTCCTGAACGTCCAGAGCCGCGACGACATGGCGACGGGATGAACCCTCCCCCCGGCACAGAACGCACGCGCAGGCAAACCATGTCGCGGAGGACGCGGATCCTGCTGGGCCTCGCCCCCACCGCAGGCTTCCTGGCGGTGCTCTTCTTCCTGTTCGTCCGCAGCGACTACCGGAAGTGGCTGGACGCGCTCTCGGAAGCGAACTACGCGTGGCTCGCACCGGCCCTCGCGGCCTATTTCGCATCGTTCTACCTCCGGGCGTTCCGGTGGCGGTACCTGCTCAATCCGTTCACGGAAACGACCACTGCCCGCCTGTATCCGGTGGTCATCGTGGGGTACATGGCGAACAACCTCCTGCCACTGCGTGCGGGCGAGTTCGTTCGCAGCTACTACCTCTCCCGCCGTGAACCGATCAGCGGCGCAACCGCGCTGGCGACGATCATCGTCGAGCGGGTGTTCGACGGTCTGCTCATGCTGCTGCTCCTGTCCGCCGCCGTCCTCTTCCTGCCGTTCTCCGGGCTGCCGGAGGGTGTACGGGATGCCATCGACATCCCCGTGTGGGCGGCAGCGGCGGTCATGGTCGTGCCATTCGTCGGCGGGTTCGCGGTCATCGTCCTGGCGGCGCTGCATCCGCAGAGGTTCCTGGCCATGAGCAACCGGTTCGCACGGCGGCTGCCCGCACCGGTGCGTTTCCGCGCGCTCATCAGCGCGTTCGCCAAGCGCTTCATCGATGGCTTCGAGGGGCTGCACAGGCCTGGCCGTCTTGCCAGGGTGGCTGTGCTGACCGTGCCCGTGTGGGTTGCGGAGGGGGTTGCGTACTACTCCATCGCGCTGGGGTTCGACCTGGACTCGCACCTCGGCAGCCAGTGGCTGCTGGCCGGTTCCATGCTGCTCATCATCTCCCTTGCGAACCTGGCCATATCGGTCCCGCTGTCGCAGGGAGGCGTCGGCCCGTTCGAGATCTTCGCGGCGCTGGCTCTCGTCGTGCTGGGAGTGGGGTCCGTTCATGCATCGGCATATGCCATCGTGCTGCACGCAGCCCTGCTGCTGCCCGTCATCGCCGTCGGGCTGCTCTACCTGGCGGTACGCAGCATCCCCCTGGGCGACCTGTTGCAGAGCCGCACCGAACCGGCAGGGAAAGGACAATCGTGAAAGCAGGCATCATCGGCGGAGGCGCGGCAGGACTCGCGGCGGCCTACGAACTCGGACTACGGGGACACCACGCGGAGGTGTTCGAGGGCGCGCCGTTCCTCGGCGGACAGGCGTCCACGTTCCCCGTGAACGGCGTTCCGCTGGAGCGCGGCTACCATCACCTCTTCCGCAGCGACACCGCGATGATCGACCTCATGGGCGAGCTCGGGCTGTCGCACCGGCTGAAGTGGATAGATTCCAACGTTGGCTACTATGCGCGCGAACGGCTCTGGAAGTTCACCTCCCCCTTCGACCTGCTGCGCTTCCGTCCCCTGCCGCTGGTCGACCGCATCCGCCTCGGCCTGGTCACGCTCGGCCTGCAGCGCCGCAAAGAGTGGGCGTCGCTCGAACAGACGACGGCGACGGAATGGATGCGCCGGAACGCGGGCAGCCGGGCGTACGACGCCATCTTCGAGCCGATGCTGCGCGGCAAGTTCGGGCGCTACCACGACCGGATCACGATGGCGTGGCTGTGGAACAAGTTCGCGCTCCGCACGGCGTCACGCGGCAAGGGGCTGACCGGCAAGTTCAAGGAGCAGCTCGCCTACCCTACCGGCTCGTTCGGCGAGATATTCGACGTGCTCGGGGAACGCGTCCGAGAGCAGGGCGGCGAGGTGCACATCTCGTCCGGCGTGCGCCGCGTCATCGTCGAGGACGGACGCGCACGAGGGCTGGAGGTGAGCATCGACGGCGGAGAGCCGGAGCGCCGCGAATACGACCAGGTGCTCTCGACGACGCCGTCGTACATCTTCCCCCGCCTGGTAGACCTGCCCGAAGAGTACCTCGGCAGACTGACCGACAAGGTCTACCTCGCCGCCGTGCTGGTCATCCTCGTGATGAACCGCTCCCTCAGCCCGCATTACTGGACGTACGTGGGCGACCGCTCGCTGCCGTTCCTCGGCATCATCGAGCACACGAACTTCATCCCGCCGGAGCACTACGGCGGCGTGCACATCGCCTACCTCACCAACTACCTGGAGCGGGACGATCCGCTCTACCAGATGACGCCGGAGGAGCTGTACCGGGAGTACGTGCCGCACCTGCAGAAGATAAACCCGGCGTTCGACGAGTCGTGGGTGCTGGAGTACCACCACCACAAGGTGGACGCGGCGCAGCCCATCGTGACGCAGGGCTACTCCGACCGCATCCCGGACCACCGCACGCCGATACCCGGCCTCTACCTCGCGAACACGACGCAGATATACCCGGAGGACCGCGGCACGAACTACTCCGTGCGGATGGGGCGGCAGGTTGCCGCGCTCATGGACGAGGACTCGCGGGGGTAGGCCGCGCTCACCCTTCCCCGCTCTGCGCGGGCTTCACCGGCGGCGTGGCGAAGTACATCGCCGCGGTCATCACCATGAAGATGACGGTGAAGACCAGGAACGGCACCGTGTAGGAGCCCGTCCAGTCGAACAGCAGCCCGGTCAGCACGGGGCCGGTGGGGCTGGCGATGCGGAACGGCGCACCGAACCCCCGGATCGCCCCCAGGTGGTCGCGTCCGAAGTAGTCCGCCCACAGCAGGTTCTCGATGATGTTCCCCGCACCGATGGCGACCCCGAACAGCACGGCGAACAGCACCGCGAGCGGGTAGTTGTCCGCCACGAGCAGCACAACCATCGAGAGCGCCAGCAGCCCGCTCATGATCATCGCCCCGTACCGGATGTGCAGGTGCTCGAACACGAACCCCCACGGCAGGCCCGTGAGCGCGGAGGTCGCAGCGAAGATGGAGAGCGTGCTCACCGCGAGGCCCTGCGCCAGCCCCCTGTCCTCGAAGTTCACCACCATGTGGAGGTTGATGGAGCCGAGCGCGAACCGCTCCACGATGACGAAGAAGAGCAGCAGCCAGAACGCGCGCGTGCGCTTCGCCTCCGCGAGCGTGAACGACACGTCCCGCACCTGGCGCGAAAGCCGTCCGAGCGAGCCTCGCCCTCCCCTGCCGCTGTTCATCTCCGCCAGCTCTTCAGGGGTCATGTTCTCCAGCGTCATGCCCAGGTCCTCGGGACGCCGACGCAGATAGAGGAGCGCGGGAAGGATGATGAGGATGGCAGTCACGCCCGCGAGCGAGAGGAACGCAGCGCGCCAGCCCGCCACGGCCATGATCGCGAATATCGCCATCGGCATGATCGACTGCCCCGCGCGCTGCCCCATGCCGCGGATCGCTATCGTCCGCCCGCGCCTGCGGATGAACCAGTTGGAGAGCGCGACGCCGGTGCCAACCTGTATGCCCGCCAGCGCGGAGCCCCTGCCCGCGCCGAACGCCAGCCAGAAGTGCCATGGTTCGTGCATCCAGGAGAGCCCCACCATGGCGAGCGCGATGATGATGCCCGCGGCGACCACGACCATCCGCGCGCCGTAGCGGTCCAGCAGCCGCCCCGTGAGGAACTGCATGACCGATCCCGTCGCGCTCCCGAGAGTGAACGCCAGCGAGATGGTGGCCCGGTTCCAGCCAAGCTCCTCCTCGATGGACGAGAAGAAGACGCCGAGCACCGGCCCGAACATCGGGGCCATGCCGAACGCCGCCACGGTGGACGCCCACACGATCGCCCAGCCGTAGTAGACGCGCTTGAACGGCCAGAGCCGGGGGATGCGCGGGGATGCCGGAACGGGAGTTTCCATGGCGGGATGCCCGCATCATACGCTCGTGCCGGAGAGCACGCTCATTCCCCACGCTCGTATACTTGACGGGGAACACTCTCACCCTCGCGTGCCGAGCACGCGCGCCCTCTCCCGGGAGGAGAGGGGAAATGCAAGCAGCAGATGGCCGACGCCGCAACCACCCAGCGCGTGAGCGAACTGCGGGAGCAGTTGCACCGCCATAACTACCTCTACCACGTACTCGACGCGCCGGTGATCACCGACGCCGAGTACGACGCGCTGTTCCGCGAGTTGCAGACGCTGGAAGAGGCCAACCCCGACCTCGCCGACCCCGGCTCGCCGACCCAGCGCGTCGGCGCGGCGCCCGCGCCGCAGTTCGACGAGGTGGCGCACCCGGTCCCGATGCTCAGCCTCGGCAATGCGTTCGACGAGGAGGAGCTCGCCGCGTGGCGCCGCCGCGCAGCCGGGATGCTGGAGCGGGACGACTTCGCGATGGTCTGCGAGCCGAAGATCGACGGTCTCGCCATCGCTCTCACCTACGAGTCGGGAAGGTTGGCCCGCGCAGCCACGCGCGGCGACGGCGTGCGCGGCGAGGACGTGACGCTCAACGTGCGGACCATCAAGTCTGTGCCGCTCGTGCTGCAGGCCGGAGTTCCGGCCCCGCTCCGCATGGAGGTGCGCGGCGAGGTCTACTTCCCGCGCGACGCCTTCCGACGCATGAACGAGGAACGCGAATACGCTGGCGAGTCGCTGTTCGCGAACCCACGCAACGCCGCCGCAGGCTCGCTGCGCCAGTTGGACCCGCGCATCACCGCGTCGCGCCAGCTCGCCATCTGGGTCTACCAGCTGGGCTGGGCTGAGGACGCGGAGACGCCACCCACGCACTGGGAAACGATGCAGTGGCTGCGGGAGCTGGGCTTCCGGGTCAACCCGGAGATCGCGCGCTTCGAATCGACCGACGACATCGCCGCCTACTACGAGCGCTGGGTGCGCGAGCGGGACGACAAGAACTACCAGACGGACGGCGTCGTCGTGAAGATCGACCGGCTGGACTACCAGCGGCACCTCGGGTTCGTAGGACGGGAGCCGCGCTGGGCCATCGCCTGGAAGTTCCCTGCGGAGCGCGCCGTCACGCGACTGCTCAGCATCGGCATCAACGTCGGACGCACCGGCGCGCTGAACCCGTACGCCATCCTCGAACCCGTGCAGGTGAGCGGCGTCACGGTGAAACAGGCGACGCTCCATAACGAGGACGATATCCGCCGGAAGGACATCCGCGTCGGAGACTACGTCGTCGTCGAGCGCGCGGGGGAGGTTATCCCGCAGGTCGTCGGGCCTGACGAGGAGCGGAACAAGAACAGGGAGCGGGGGCCGCAGTTCGAGATGCCCGCGCTCTGCCCCGCGTGTAACAGCGAAGTCGTGCGGGACGAGGGCGCGGCGGCCCACCGCTGCGTCAACACGGCCTGCCCCGCGCAGCGGTTCGAACGCATCCGCCATTTCGTGTCGCAGGCCGCGATGGACATCGAGGGCCTCGGCGAGAAGCTCGTTGCGCAACTGCTCGGAAGCCACCTCGCCTGCGACCTCGAAACACGTCAGACCTACCCGCACCTCACGGAGGAGCTTGCGACCATCCGTGACCTGCCGGACATCTACGGCCTCACCGTTGAGCAGTTGGCAGCGATGGAGCGCATGGGCGAGAAGTCCGCAGAGAACCTCGTACGAGCCATCGAGGCGAGCAAGCAGCGCCCGCTCCCGCCGGTCATATCGGGGCTGGGCATCATGCACGTCGGCGGCGAGACGGCGGAACTGCTGGCGCGGCGGTTCGGAAGCGTCGACCGGCTCATGGACGCGACGCAGGAAGAACTCGAGGCCGTCCCCGGCATCGGCCCTATCGTCGCGGCAGGCATCGCCTCGCACTTCGCGAACGAGGGCAACCGGAGCATCGTCCGGCGGCTGGGCGAGGCGGGAGTTGCGCTCGCGGCACCCGAAGGCTGGGACGCCGCGCAGGCCGACGGCCCGATGCCGTTCGAGGGCATGCGGTTCGTCGTCACGGGGCGGCTGGAAGGCTTCACGCGCTCGCAGGCGGAGTCGTTCATCAAGGAGCGCGGCGGACAGGTCAGCGGCAGCGTCAGCAAGAAGACGAGCTATGTCGTCGTGGGTGAGGAGCCGGGTTCCAAGCGCGACGACGCGGAGCGGCTCGGTGTGGCGATACTCTCAGAGGACGAGTTGACCGCGCTTGCCGAGGGGTCGTCATGCTGAGCGAAGCCGAAGCATCTCTCGGGGAACGTGCGGAAGTGCGGACGCCTGCCCGAGAGATTCCTCGACTCCGCTGCGCTCCGCTCGGAATGACGGGGGTAGCGGATGCGTAGCGGGCTGCTGGGCCGGTTCATGCGACGCAAGACGACGGAGCGTGAGCCGACGCTCGTCATCGTAGGGCTCGGCAACCCCGGCCCGAAGTACGCAGGAACGCGGCACAACGCTGGCTTCATGTGCGTCGACCGGCTCGCCGAGCGCGCAGGTATCGCGCTGAACGACAAGCGAAGGCCGGCGCTGCTCGGCGAAGGCCGTATCGAGGGCAGGCGCGTCGTGCTCGTCAAGCCGCGCACCTTCATGAACGTCTCCGGCGAGGCGGTGCGCTACGCGATGGACCGCTACCGCGTGCGGGCGGAGTCCGTGCTCATCGTCCTGGACGATCTCGACCTGCCGCTCGGCAGGATACGGATGCGCGCGAGCGGCGGCTCCGGCGGTCACAACGGCCTCAACTCCATCAACGCGGCGCTCGGCACGCAGGACTACGCGCGCCTGCGCATCGGCATCGGGAGGCCGGATAGAGAGACGATCGGCTACGTCCTGGGCGCGTTCACGCCGGACGAAGCGCCGGAGGCGGAAGCGGCCATCGCTCGCGCCGCCGACGCCGCGGAGGCGTGGCTCACGCACGGCGTCAACTACGCGATGGACAACTTCAACTGACGTGCGACTGTCCGCCCGCATCGCTCTTACCTCGCTACTGCTCGCCGCGTCCGCCTGCACGGACGCAACCCCGACGCCAACGCGCGCGCCGTGGCCCACCGCGACGCCCGTACCCCTTGCAACGGCCACGCCAACTCCAACGCCCATCCCCGCATCCACGCCGTTCGCCGAGGTCCCCGACGCTCCCGAGCGCGACGATTTCGCGCTTGCGCGGCACTTCTCCGGCACGGCAGCGGCTCCCCTGCCCGTCGAGACGCTCTACGCGAACGAGGAGGTCGGTTTCACACGACGGTTTACCGGTTTCAACCTTATCGCGAACACCACGTTCGAGTTCGACGCCACGGTAAGGCTCGTGACTCCCAACGCCGTCTGGTACTTCCGGACGGACGCCGAGGTGGACGAGGATGCGCTGGCTGAAGCGGCGGATGAGCTCGAGCGTCACATCCTGCCCGGCGTTCTCGATCTCGTGCTGCCGGGGGGTGCGCTGCCCGGCAGGATCGCCGTCGTTCACGGCTCGTTGCCCGGCGTGGGGGGCTACTTCAACGGCGGCGACGTATTCCCCCGTGCCGTACGCGCGCACAGCAACGAGCGCATGGCGCTCTACCTGAACGACGACGCACCCCTCGACAGCGACTTCTACGTTGCGGTGCTGGCGCACGAGTTGCAGCACCTCGTGCACTGGCTTGCCGACTCCTCCGAGTCCGCGTGGGTACAGGAAGGCTTCTCGGAACTCGCGGCGCGAACGCTCGGCTACGACAGCATCCCGTTCCTCTTCTACCGCGGCAACCCGGAGGTCTCGATCCGCGACTGGCCTCCGCTCGACGAGGACCCGCTGCCCAACTACGCAGGCGCCGCGCTCTTTTCAGCCTACCTCCTGGACCGCCTGGGCGCGGGCGGGATCGCCGCCATCGCGGCGCAGCAGACGGACGGCGAGGACAGCGTGCAGGCGGTGCTCGACGCTGCCCACCCCAGAACGGACTTCGAGGCCCTCTTCGCCGACTGGCTCGCGGCGAACGTGTCCGGCGGCTCCTCGTTGCCCTACGGCTACGCGGAGGCATCGCCCACCGTGCAGGCGACGCGCACGCTCACGGGGCCGGGGCGCGTCGATGGCGAGGTGACGCAGATGGGCGCATGGCTGCTGGATATCGACGCGAGCGCTCCACTCAACGTGACGTTCACCGGCGAGGGGGCAACGCCGCTCCTGCCCGTGGAGCCGTACAGCGGAGAGGCGTGCTGGTGGGGCAACGCGGGCGACTCGCTCCACGCCAGCCTTACCCGGACGATCGACCTCAGCGGCGTGGAGACCGCCATGCTGTCGTTCCGGGCGTGGTGGGAGATCGAGAAGCACTGGGACCGCGGCTACGTCTCGGTGTCGACCGACGGCGGTGAGTCGTGGAGCGTCCAGGACGCTACGAGCACCACGGCCTACGACCCATTCCTCGTTGCGTTCGGCCCGTCCTACACCGGTTCGTCGCGGGATTGGCGGCGCGAGACCGCCGACCTCACGCCGTTCGCGGGACGCGAGGCGCTGCTGCGTTTCGACTACCTGACCGACGACTCGACCCATGAGAGCGGTTGGTGCATCGACGACGTCGCCATCGACGAGATCGACCTGTTCGACGACGCCGAGACGGGAGGCGATTGGCAGGCCGAAGGCTTCGTTCGTATCGGCAGCGCAGGCGTCGAGCAGCGGTTCGCCATCCGGCTCGTGGAGGGCAAGGGCGACACGGCGACCGTGACCCCGCTGTCCGTAAGCAGCGACGGCGCCGTGACGTTCCGCGTCGACCGCCCTGCTACGATGGTCGTCGCCGGGTTCGCTGACAAGACCTCCGAGCCCGCGCGATTCGAGGTGCGCGCCGTGGAGTCCACGAACGGGAACAGCGGATGATCCCGCGAACCACGTCCAGCCGGTGGCTCGCAGGCGCAGCCGTGGTCGTTGCACTGCTGGTGGTGTCCAGCCTCGTCGTCGCCGTGTTGAACCGCGACCGCGAGCCCGATCTCCTGACTGCGGGGTCGCCGGGGCGCACCGTTCAGGACTACCTCCTGACGGTGCAGGATGAGGGCATACGCGCCGCCAACGCGCTGCTGAGCGAGGAGACGCGCGAGCGCTGCGACTGGGACAACCTGTCTGGCCGAAGCTTCTACGCGCCCCTGGGCTACTTCCCCTCGGACTCGTTCAGCATCCGGCTGCTGCGCGAGGAAGAGGACGACGACGAGGCCACCGTGACCGTCGAGGTCACCGAGGTGGACGCGCCCGGCGACATCCCGCTGTTCGGCGGCTCGGTCTCCGAGTACGAAACGACGTACGACCTCGTCCGGGAAGAGGGAGCGTGGCGACTGCACTACCCCGGGTGGTGCCCCGAAAAAGCCACCCCCACTCCCCTGGCGACGACGACCGCAGGAGAGCCATAGATGGACTTCCTAGAAGAGAACGCGTTCGGTCCCGTACTGTTCCTAGTGGCGATTGTGACCTTGAGTATCGGCCTAGCCGTTGCGCTGCGTTCCCGCAGCGAGAGCGCCGGCGACCCGGCCATTGGAACGACGCGGCGCGTCTTCCTGTACGGCCTCGCGTTCGTTGCGCTGATGACGACGGCGAGCGGGTTCACCTTCCTTACGGGAGTACTCCTGAGCGCCATATCCAGCAGCGTCATCGCAGGCGAGGGCACGGATGCGCTCGCATTCGGAATCGCCGCCGGGAGCGTCGGGTTCACGGTGTGGGCACTGCTCTGGCGCGCGGCGCAACGCTCCGTGGACAAGCACCCAGCGGAAGCCGGAGCGCTCGGACGGAAAGTCTACGTCTACCTCGTTCTCGGCATCACGGCGGGCGTGGTGGCGGCGTCGCTCCATCCCCTCATCCGCGATCTGTTCGACGCCCGACCACTGGATACAGGGCGGTTCGCCGCGCCGCTGGTCTGGGGCGCAATATGGGCTTTCCACTGGCGCATCGAGTCCGCCGAGGGGCAGCCGTCGCTTGCCGCCGCCACGGCGCGCAGGTTCTACGTCTACGCCGTCTCCATCTACGGGCTGATCGTCCTCTCCACCGGCGCCGTGGCAGCGGGCGGGATCCTGCTCAACGCCGCGTACCACGCCGTGTTCGGGGGCGCCGTCCATCTAGACAACATCGCGGACGGCGCCAGTTCCGCTACAGCCGGGGCGCTGCTGTGGGGAACGCACTGGCTCCGCATCGTTCGCGGCGACGCATCGAGCATCCGCCAGGCCGTCCTCTACGTCGCAGGCGTATTCGGCGGCACTGCAGCGTCCACGGCCACACTCTCGGCCATCCTCGTCATCTTCATCAGTTGGCCGGTGGACCATGTGCCTGACAGGACGCCACTGCTGCACTTCGATCCTGTGCCGGAGATATTCGCCGCATTGCTGGCATCCATCGCTATCGCTGTCTACCATCGGCGCGCCGCGCTCAACGAGGCTGCGTCTGCGCCAGGGCAGGCCGTCCACGCCCAGCGCGCCTATCGCTACCTCTCCGCCGTCATCGGCCTCGGCACGCTCTGGGTCGCGCTGACGCTGCTCATCGCTGTCGCCGTGGGGCTCGCCGTACCGAGTGCGCAGGGCTCGTTCGCAGGCGAGCGCTGGTGGGGCATGCCGCTCTCCATCGGCATAACACTGCTTATCGTCGGCGCGGGACTCTGGGGCTGGCACTGGCCGCGACTGCTCCAGGCGGGGCGCGCGAACGCGGACGAACGGACGTCGCTCTCCCGCCGCGCCTACCTCTTCACCGTATTCGGCGTCTCCGTGGGCGCGGGACTGATCTCGCTCATCACGCTGCTCTACGGCGTGCTGGAAGCGGCCCTCAACAACGAGCTCTCCACTGCCGTGCTGGACGGAGGCAAGTGGGCGCTCGGCGTGACGGTGACCGCTGCAGCCGTGAGCGTCTACCACTGGCTCGTCCTGCGCGAGGATGCAGCGGCAGCACCGACGGCGGAAGAGCAGCCGTCTATGCCGCAGACTCCTCCCAAGCGCGTAACGGCGCTCGTGGGTGCGGAGGGGGCGGTAGTGGTCGATACGCTGGAGCGTGCGCTCGGCACGAGCATCGAACGCCGCATCCGCGCGGACGCCGCAGGCGCACCGTCGCTCTCCGACGACGAGGCGTCGGCTATTGCGGAGCGCATCCGCGAAGCGCTTGGCAGCGAGGTCGTGCTCGTGGTGGACGGCGAGGGCGTGCGCATCGTGCCGCTGTAGCCTCGTCGCTCAGACGCGGAGTGATACCCTTCTCCCATGGCCCTCGTACCGCTCGACGCCGCGCTCGCCCCGGACGACCTCATACTGCTGCGCCGCCTCGGCGATGCTGCCGCGAACGAGGGCGTCGAGTTGTGGCTCGTCGGCGGGCCGGTGCGCGACGCTCTGCTGGGGCGTCCCGTGCTCGACCTCGATCTGACGTCGGAAGCGCCCGCCACCGAACTCGGGCCCCGGCTCGCAGGGCGGCTCGACGGGACGTGCGGAGCGCGGTCGGCGTTCGGGACGGTCAAGCTGCGGCTGGACGGCAGGACGCTCGACCTCGCCACCGCCCGCTCCGAGGTCTACCCCTACCCTGCTTCGCTGCCGGTGATCGTGGCGCAAGCGGACGTCTCGGACGACCTCGCGCGGCGCGACTTCGGCATCAACGCGATGGCCGCGTCGCTGCATCCGCGACGCTTCGGCGAGCTGCTGGACACGCAGGGCGGCGTCGCCGACCTCGACGCAGGCGTCGTGCGCACGCTGCATCGCGCGTCGTTCCGCGACGACCCCACGCGGATGTTTCGAGCAGCGCGCTACGTCTCGCGACTGGGCTCCCGGATGGACTCCGCGACGCGCGGGCAGTTGCGGCGCAACCTGCCGCACGTGGACGCACTCTCCGCCGCACGGGTCCGACGCGAGATCGAGCGCCTGCTGACGGAGCAGGACGCGGCCCGTGCCGTGCTCACGGCCATCCGGCTGGGCGTGCTGCCCGCGGTCGAGGCCGGAATCGCCGCGCCGGAGGTCCGCGCCGTGCTGCGTCGGGCCGATGGACGCGGGCTGCGCGGGCTCGCGCTGCTCGGCGCGCTGACGTATCCCCTGCCCGCCGAACGCGCCGACGCCTTCCGCGAGCGCATCGGGGCGACCAAGCGGCAGTCGCAGGTCGTGCGGGCTGTCGTGCGCCTGCGCGAGGCCGAGCCAAGGCTGGCCGCCGCTGAGCGACCCAGCCGGATATCGCGCATCGTGGGCGCTGTGCCACGCGAGGCGGTGGAGGCTGCGTCGGTCGCAGCCGCGAACCCTGCGGTTCGTCGCAACCTCGCGCGCTACCTCGACGTCTCTCGCCGACGTTCCCCGCTCGACGGCCACGATCTGCTCGCGCTCGGGGTGCCGCCCGGTCCCGCGGTCGGAGGGATGCTGACCACGCTGCGCAACGCCGTGCTGGACGGCGCCGTTCGCACCCGCGCCCAGGCGGAGCGCTTCGTGCGAGAGCGGCTTGCCGCGCAGCAGTAGCGCACATGACCTCCATCGGCGAGCTCAACGAACGGTCGCTGCACCGGGCCCTGAAGGAGCGCTACGCCGTCGCCGGGAGCGAGACCGAGCAGGTCATCGACGGCTTCGTGACCGACGTGGTCGCGGATGGCCGCATCGTCGAGATACAGACCGGCAGCTTCGGGCCGCTCAGGAACAAACTGACGCGCCTGCTCGACGCGCATCCGGTGACGCTGGTGCATCCCATCGCGAGAGACAGATACCTCGTCAGGATGGCGGACGACCCCGCCCTGCCGCCGACGCGGCGCAGGTCGCCGAAGCACGGTTCGGTGTTCGACGTCTTCGCGGCGCTGGTCAGCATCCCGTCGTTGCTCACGCACCCCAACCTCACGCTGGAGGTCGTGATGACCGTCGAGGAGGAGGTCCGCGCCCCGAGCGAGCGCCGGGGACGATGGCGGCGCGACTGGAGCCGCGTCGACCGCCGGCTCGTGGACGTCGTCGAGACGCACGCCATCGCGTCGATGGCCGACCTCTTCGCCATGATCGACGCCAGCCTGCCAGATGCGTTCACGACGAACGACATCGCGGCAGCCATGAAGTCGACGCGGGGCCTCGCCCAGCAGGCCGCGTACTGCTTCCGCGAGGGCGGCGTCATCGAGATCTGCGGCAAGGACGGGAGAGCCCTCGTGTACAGGCGCGTCCGCTGACCCTACGCGTACTCGTCGTAGATGCTCTCGAACTTGCCGAGCTTGAACTTCGCCATGTTGCGGCAAACGGCGCGCACGCGCTCCTGCTCCTCGTCCGTGACCGCGAGCTGCGCTATCGCGTTCGCCGCGCGCTCCGTGTGCTCGATGTCCGCGCCCTTGTGGACGACGAAGAACTCCATCGCCTCTTCCGGTATGCCGTAGGAGCGGAGGTGGTTGTCGAACTCGGTGGAGTAGCGCTGCACCATCGTCTCGTTCGAGAGTGCGTTGGCGCGCATCTGCGCCGGTGTTGCCAGGTACATGTCGTGCAGGCAGGCGGCGGTATGCGCAAGGCAGCCGAAAGCGGGGAGCGCGTTCTCGAAGTCGTCGTCGTTCAGCCCGAGCGCGAACCCGAACTTCTTGCACATGTCCGGGTGGGTGATCTCCTCGTTCAGCCCGCCCGCGTAGACCTTGAAGAGGTCGTTGCGGGGCGCGGCCTGCACCGCGAGGAGCGCGAAGCCCTTGAGGATGGCCATGTTGTGGCGGTAGTGCTGGATGGCGAACCCCTGCATGCGGCGCTTCGTGAGCGTGCCCGCGCGCAGGTCCGCGAAGTAGCGGCTCTCCAGCAGCCGCTCGACGCCGGGCTCGATGATGTCGTTGATCACCTCGTCGACGAATCGCTGCGCGGGAGCGTCGGTGCTCATGGCCTGCCTCCTGGCGAGTGGCGTTCGCTCGCATTGTGCTGGTGGCGGGGCAACGGGTCAACACACGCCCTCAGGCAACACTCACGCCTTGCGCGACAGGCGTACGCTCCCGTACCGTTCAACGGATGACCGAGTCCACCTACCGCATGCGGCTGCTGAGCGTGCACCCGCTCGATGCGCCGGTCGTTGCGCTGGCCGCGAGCGCGCGTCCTGACGGGCGTGGGGGCCTCACCGCCGTTGGGGCCGTGAAGTGCCACGGCAGCCGCGAGCTCGACACCTTCCACGCCGCCGACGCCAGCGCGATGACTGCGCTCGCCGGTTTCGCGGACGGCTCGCCCATCGTGGCGCACGGGCTCGCGGACGCGCTCGGAGACGATGCGGCGTCGGCGATGAGCTCGGGCGTGTGGGACGTGCGCGATCTCGCCGAACTTCTCACACCCGCCAGCGCCGACGACTCGCTCGCGCAGCTTGCTGAGCGCCTAGGCGTGGATGCTGGTTCACCCTCACCCGCGCGTGCCCCGCACGCGCACCCTCTCCCCTCAAGGGAGAGGGGAGTAGAGGCGCCCGCCGTCGCCGACGCACGTCTCACGTACGCCGTCTATCTGGCTCTCGTGAAGCGGGCGCAGGCCCTCGGGAGCGGACTGCTGCGACGCCTCGCCGACCTGCTGATGCGGGCGCACAGCCCGCTCGCCGACCTCGTGTTCGCGCTCGCGGAGTCGCCCGACGCAACCGACGCCGGGCCCATCGGCGGCATCGATCCCCAGGAGATCGCGCGCCGACTGGAGCGTCCGCGCAGCCTCGGCATGCCGAAGCCAACGAAACCGGTGACGGCGGACGAGGTGCGCCGACTCCTTGCGGACGACGGCCCGTTCGCGCAGCGCTTCCGCCGCTACGAGGCGCGGGACGAGCAGGCGGAGATGGCGGAGGCCGTCGCGCGGGCGTTCGGCTCGTCGAACGCGGACTCGGAGCCGCACCACCTGCTCGTGGAGGGGGGCACCGGCATCGGCAAGTCGGTCGCCTACCTGCTGCCAGCGGTGCTCTTCGCGCTGCGCAACAACGTCCGCGTTGTCGTCTCCACGAACACCATCAACCTGCAGGAGCAGCTGATCGGGAAGGACATCCCGGACCTGCTGGACGTGCTGCGCGGCGTGCCGGGGCTGGACGTCGCCAATTTCCGCTACGCCCAACTGAAGGGCAAGGCGAACTACCTCTGCCTGCAGCGCTGGCAGGCGGCGGCGAACGGCGACACGGCGTCGCCCGACGACGCCCGCACGATGGCGAAGACGCTCGCATGGCTCCGCGAGACGCGCACCGGCGACCGCGCCGAGTTGCGGCTCTCCGGTGCGGAGCTGGCGTCGTGGGACCGCATGAGCGCGAGCGGGTTCGCCGTCTGCAACGGCGCGCGTGAGGGCGCGTGCTTCTACCGCCACGCCCGCGAGGAGGCCGCCTCCGCCCACCTGCTCGTCGTCAACCACTCGCTGCTGCTCTCCAACCTCCAGGTGGGCGGCTCGCTGCTCCCCGACTACGACTACCTCATCGTCGACGAGGCGCACAACCTCGAGGCCGAGGCGACGCGCCAGTTCGGCTTCCGCGTCTCGCAGGCGACGGTCGAGAACCTCGTCGAGCGACTCGGCGCCGTGATCCACGGCTTCGGGACGGTCGTTCGCGCGAGCGCCATCGAGGAGTCGCGCAAGGAGAGCGCCGAGCTCCGGCAGAACGAGGCGCAGATGCCGCTCTACAAGGTGCGCGACGAGTGGGCGCAGCTCACGGCGGGGCTCGCGCGGTTCACGGCGGAGCAGCGGGAGTCCGACGAGGGCGAGATACGCATCACTCCGTCCGAGCGCGCGCAGCCCGCGTGGTCGGCGCTCGACATCGCGTGGGACGGCTTCGAGCGCAGCGCCGCCGAGGCGAGCGAACGCGCCGACGCCCTGTTGCGCGAGATGGAGAGCCTGCCGCCGGAGACCGCGCCCGTGCTGGAGCCGCTGAAGGGCGAACTCAACGAGTGGCTGGTCGACCAGGCCGAGGCGCGGCAGAAGATACGCAGCTTCGTCTCCGAGCCGGACGCCGACACCGTCTACTGGGTGGGGCGCGGCGACAACCTCTCGCTGAACGGCGCACCGCTCGACGTGGCGCCGCGCCTGCACGAGGAGCTGTTCGCTCCGAAGCCGACCGTCGTTCTCACGAGCGCGACGCTCACCGTCGCGGGCGGCTTCGCGCACGTCCGCACCCGGCTCGGCGTCGAGGAGCCCGGCGAGGTCTGCCTCGGCTCGCCGTTCGACTACCGGAACGCCGCCCTGCTCTGCCTGCCGACCGACGTGCCGGAGCCGAACGACCCGCGCTACACCGACGCCGTCGCGAGCGTGCTGGAGCGCCTCGCGCTCGTCGCCGAAGGCCGCACGATGGCGCTGTTCACGTCCCACGCCGCCATCCGGGCGACCGCCGCGAAGCTCCGCCGGGTGCTTCCGAAGCGCGGCATCGGCGTGCTCGCGCAGGGCGTCGACGGCACGCCCCAGCAGTTGCTCGCGCGCTTCCGCGCCCAGCGCAGCGCCGTCCTGCTCGGCACCGCGTCGTTCTGGGAGGGCGTCGACGTCGGCAACGAGACGCTCAAGGTGCTGGTCGTGGCGCGGCTCCCGTTCAACGTGCCGACGGAGCCGATCTTCGCGGCGCGCTCCGGCCAGTACGAGCAGCCGTTCATGCAGTACGCGGTGCCACAGGCCGTGCTCCGCTTCCGCCAGGGGTTCGGACGCCTCATCCGCAGCAAGGGCGACCGCGGCGTCGCCGTCGTGCTCGACAGCCGTATCACGTCCAAGTCGTACGGCCGCACGTTCCTGAACTCGATGCCGCCCGCCACCATCGTCAAGGGACGCTTCGACGAGCTCGCTCCGGCCGTGGGCCGCTGGCTGGCGCTGGAATCGTGAGCGCGACCGTCACGATGCGGGTCGAGGAGCCGCTCGACCTCCAGAGCTCGCTCACGTCCGGCCAGTGCTTCCGGTGGCGCGTCGACGACAACGGACGCTGGACCGGCGTACTGAGCGGCAACATCGTGCGGCTGGAACGAGCGCGCGGCGGCCTGCGCGTCGCGAGCGCCCCCGCCCCGCCCGACGAGACGGCGCACGCCCTCCGGGCCTACTTCCGCATCGGCGACGACCTCCGCGCCGTGCAGCAGCGCATCGCGTGGGACGGCAACGTGCGCGCGGGCATCGACGAGTACCCCGGCATGCGCATCCTCCGGCAGGAGCCGTGGGAGACGCTCGCCGCGTTCATCCTGTCGTCCACGTCCAACATGGTGCGCATCAGCCGAACTGTGGAACTGCTCGCAACGACGTTCGGCGAGCGGCTGACGCTCGACGGCGCGGTGCGCCACGCGTTCCCGGACGCGGCCCAACTCGCCGATGCGGGCGAGGCACGCCTGCGCGAGCTCGGCTGCGGCTTCCGCGCGCCCTACCTGGCGCAGGCGGCGGAGGCCGTCGCCGACGGCAGGCTGGCGCTCGACGCACTGCGCGAGGCGTCCTACGACGACGCGCTCGCTGCGCTCACGGCCCTGCACGGCGTCGGCGAGAAGATCGCCGACTGCGCGATGCTCTTCTCGCTGGAAAAGCCTGCGGCCTTTCCAGCCGACCGCTGGGTGCTGAAAGTGCTGCGCGAGTGGTACGGCCTGCCCGCGAACGCGAAGTACGCGACGGCGCGCGAGTGGGCATGGCAGCGCTTCGGCATGGACGCCGGCTACGCGAACCAGTACCTCTTCTGGCGCATCCGCCAGTCCACCCGCCCCCTGCGCTCCATTGGTTCGCTTTAGACTTCGTCATTCCAGCGGAAGCTGGAATCCAGAGGCCGCTACAGCGCACACAGCGAGGCTGGGTGTGGGCGGGTCGGTGTAGGGGCATCCCTCGTGGGTGCCCTGTCATGTTGAGCGGAGCCGAAGGCAGAGTCGAAATATCTCTCGGGAAGAACGCCAGTGAATAGCAAACGCACCCCGAGAGATTCCTCGGCTCCGCTGCCCTTCGCTCGGAATGACAGCAGCGGGCGCATGCTAGACTCCCCCCATGACCACCCCTGACCTCACCGGCCAGGTCGCCCTCGTCACCGGCGGCAGCCGGGGCATCGGACGACAACTCGCCCTCGCGATGGCACGCCACGGCGCGACCGTCGTCGTCACCGCGCGCAACCTCGACTCCTCCCCCGGAAGCGGCCACACGCTGCGCGGGACCGCGGAGACGATCGAGGCCGCAGGCGGCACGGCCCACGCCATCCCCGCCACGATCACCGACTCGGCGGACGCGTCGCGCCTCGTCGACGAGACCGTCGAGCGCGCCGGACGGGTCGACATCCTCGTGAACAACGCGGGTGTCTACCCGGAGGCGCTCATCGCCGACATGTCCGACGAGGACTGGCACGACAACATGGACGTGAACATGAACGCCGTCTTCTACGTGACGCGCGCGGCGCTGCCGGTGCTGGTGCGGCAGGGCGGCGGACGCATCTACAACGTATCGAGCGACCTCGCGATCCGCTTCGCGGTGGGGCGCGTCGCCTACTCCGCGTCGAAGGCTGCGCTCGACGTCTTCTCCCAAGCGCTCGCCCTCGAGGTCCGCGACCAGCACGTCGAGGTCGTCTCATGGACGCCCGGCCACGTCCTGACCGACATGAGCTGGCCCCGCGCGAAGGAGAGCGTTGAGACGGTCGAGCCGTCGTTCCTCTGGATGCTCGCCCAACCGCCGATGGCCCTCACCGGCCTCATCCTCCGCAAGAACGACTTCGGCATCACCTGGGGCGAGGGCGTGTGACACCAGCCGTCATTCCCGCGTCCCTCCCCGTCATTCCCGCGAAGGCGGGAATCCAGAGTGGCCGTCAGCCTTATCGGCAAGCCTCTTCGACCCCGTCGATCCTGTTACTGAGGCCTTCAGCATAGTCACGCACAGCGGGGCTGGCATTCGCGATACGGTCGGCCAGCGGCTCAGCCAGGTCACGCAACGTGCCGCATTCACCCTCGTCCAATTGATCGTCCATCATGAATATCCCGTATGTCTCAAAGTAGAAGCCGCCCTGATGGCGAAGGGCGACCTCTTCCTGTGGGCGGTTGAGCATCTCGTCCCTGATTTCGAGCCCCAGCTCTTGCGTCTCACGCAGCTGTACATTCTGAACTACCCAGATGACTGAGCCTATCAGCGCGGCAACGCATACGACTGTCAGGACTGTGCCGACCTGTCGCATCACCTTGTTCACGCTACACTCCTTGCCTCTGGAAGCCCACCGAGGCAGGTCGGAGGTTAACCGAACTACTGGCGAGTGTCATATCGTGAGACCCCTCCCGTCCCCACTGTGACACGCGCCCATTGCGTCGACGATGCCGCGCTTCCTACCATGTCCTCGTGCCCCATCGCTCTCCCGCTCAGCCGGCGCCATCCCAGCCATCGACTCCTGTCGCGTCCCATCGCACGGCAGTCGCGCAGAGACGTACTGTGAACGTAGAACCGCGTAAACGAGTCGCGGGACGGCGGTCTGGCTCACGAGTGAACAGAACGAGATGCGACAGGATGCGACACTCAAAGAAGTTAACGGGCTTTACCGGCGCCTGCCTCAGCCGTCGGTCAGCCGGGGCCTGCGCGCCAGGAGGATGAGCGTCCCGCCGACTGCGCTCAGCGCGGCGCTGATCGTGAAGATGAGCAAGTAGCTGCCCGTGGCGTCGAACGACCACGCCGCGGTCAGCGGGCCCAGTGAGTTGCACAACATATGTATCGGCGACACCATCCCCCGTATCCCCCCTATCGAGGCGCGCCCGAAGTAGTCCGCCCAGATGATGTTCATCACCGTGAAGAGGATGCCCGTCGCCGTGCCGAACAGCAGCCCGAACGCGTACGACAGCAGCGCGTTGTCCGAGAAGAGGAACAGCACGATGCTCGCCGCCATGAAGTAGTAACTCAGCGCCATCAGCCGCTGCACCGGCACCCGCTCGGCGGCCAGTCCGGCCAGTATGGAGACCGGCATCGAGATCAGCGGCGAGAGCGACAGCGAGATGACCGCCGCCTCGCTGGAAACGCCGATGTCCGTAAGGTACGAGTACCAGTGGAAGTGGATGCTCGTGGTCACGAAGCTCTGGATGCTCACCGCAGCCGCGATGAGGTAGAACGCAGCCGAGCGCAGCGCCATCCGGCGGTCGAACGCCACCTCGACGGGAGGCGCGCGCCTCCCCTGCCGCCCTGCGTCGCGGATGTCTACGCCGTCGGGCAGCCGTCCATGGTCCTCGGGCTGCCGCCGCAGGAACAGCAGCGCGGGCAGCAACGACGACGCCCAGACCGTGATGCCCATCGCCACCCACGCCGTCCGCCAGGAGCCGACGGTGAGGATGCGCTCCACCATGACCGGGAACGCGATCTGCCCGACGCGCTGGCCGAGGTTCGCGAGCGCCCCTGCCCTGCCCCGCATGACGATGAACCACTTGGGGATGACGACGCCGATGACCATGAAGAACGTGGACGCGATGACCGTCCGCCCGAGTATCTGCAGCGCGAAGTGGTGCCACAGCTCCTGCACCGCTCCCATGAGGACGAACGTCAGCCCCATGAGCGCGATGGCCACGGTCATGATGATGCGCGAGCCGTACCGGTCCATCAGCGGCCCGACGATCAGCGAGGCGAGCCCGCCCATGAACGAGCCGATCGACATCGGCAGCGTGTAGAGCGCGCGGCTCCAGCCGAACTCGTCCGTCATCGGCCCCTGGAAGACGCCGAGCACCGGGTTCGTCTCGACTCCCCCCGCGAACGATATGACCGAGAGGACGATGACGATGGTCCAGCCGTAGAACCAGCGCTTCCGCCGCCGTGGGGGAGCCCGGTAACCCTCAGGCTCTTGCATAACCCCGCATCAGGGCACGACGATGATGAACTTGCCGAAGTGCTCCGAGCGCTCCATCTCCTCGTGCGCCGTGGCGGTCCCCGTCAGCGGAACACTGGCCTGGATGGCCGTGCCTATCTGTCCCTTGTCGGCGGCATCGACGATGCGCCGCAACTCGTCGGTCGAGCCCATGAACGTGCCGAACAGCCGCAGCTGCTTGCTGAACAGTTGCCCCAGGTGTATCTGCGCCTGGTAGCCCGCCGTAACGCCGCAGATGCCGTACCTGCCGCCGCGCGCCAGCGACGCGTAAGCGTCCTCGAAGAACGCCGCGCCGGTGCTGTCCACCACGAGGTCGACGCCGCGCCCACCGGTCAACTCCTTCGTCCGCTGGGCGAGGTTCTCCACCTTGTAGTTGATGGCGTAGTCCGCGCCCAGCTCCTTGGACTTGCGCACCTTCTCGCCCGTGCTCGTGGCCGCGATGCACGTCGCACCGACGACGCCCTTGATGAGCTGGATGGCCGCGGTGCCGACGCCGCTCGACGACGACAGCACCAGCGCCGTCTCGTTCGCCTGCAACCGCCCCTCGCGCACGACGATGCCCCACGTGGGCAGGTAGATGGTCGGCAGCGCTGCGGCGTCCTTGAAGGAGAGCGAGTCCGGTATCGGCACGACGTTCTCAGCCGGGACCGCAACGTACTCGGCGTTCGACCCCTGCCGGTTCGTGCCGATCATCGAGGGTGGGCTCGTGCCGCAGAGCGGGTTCACCACGACCCGCTCCCCGACGTTGACGCCGTCCACGCCTTCGCCCAGAGCGGCGATCTCGCCGGCGCAGTCGCCGCCCAGGATGCGCGGCATATCCTCCGGCGCGACCTTCGTGCCGCGCAGTCCGGCGCGGGTGTAGAGGTCCAGCCGGTTCAGCGCCGATGCACGCACGCGGACGAGCACCTCGCCCGGCCCGGCCTCGGGCTCCGGCATGTCGCCGTACTGGATGACGGACGGCCCCCCGTGGTTCCGTATGAATGCCGCTTTCACCGCTCGCTCTCCCGCTCGCTAGCTCAGGTGCCTGGCGTAGAAGTCGAACACCTTGTCCCAGCCGTCCTTGGCCTGCTCCGGGCGGTGCGACGTCCCGGCCCAGTTGAAGAACGCGTGCCCCGCGCCGTCGTAGCGGTGGAACTCGTACTCCTTCCCGTGCTTCTGCAGCTCCGCCTCGATGGCGTTCACCTGCTCGATGTCCGGGTTGCCGTCGTCGTTCCCGAACAACCCCAGGACGGGACAGCCCATGTTGGGCGTCATGTCGATGACCGGCGTCGGCTGGTTCTCGTTGATGCGGTCGGGCGTCGGGATGACGTTGCCGCCCCAGCAGTCGACCGCCGCGTCGAGTTCGAGGTTGCAGCCCGCCATGTAGGCGACCCTGCCGCCGGAGCAGAAGCCGATGATGCCCACCTTGCCCGTCGCGTCGTCGCGGCCGCGGATGTAGTCCAGCGCGCCCTGCAGGTCGCCGAGCACGAACGCGTCGCGCTGTCCGCCGTCGTCGCGGATGCGGGCGGACATCTCGGCGGGCGTGCCGGGGCCCATGCGGTGGTGCAGGTTCGGGCAGACCGCCAGGTATCCGTGATGGGCGAACCGGCGCGTCACCTCGATGCACCACTCGTCCCATCCGGGCATGTGGTGCGCCACGAGCACCGTCGCGAACGGGCCGGGCCCTTCCGGCCTCGCCACGTAGGCATCTATCTCGTCGCCGTTGTGGCCGGTTATCTGGATCGTCTGTGTCGTCATTCCCGGGTGCAGGACCGTTACTGCTGCCATGCTCTTCCCTCCTCTGTTTTGCTCGTGCCTATCCTACTGCAAGCGGGCCTGCTCCACGCAGGCTGTCCCGCGCAGTTACTCCACGTACGCGACCGCCTCTATCTCGAGTATGAACTCCGGCCTCGCGAGCCCGGAGATGATCAGGAGCGTGCTCGTCGGCGGCTTCTCGGGGCGGTACAGCGCACGCGCCGCGCGCACCGCCTCCACGTTCTCCTCGCCCACGACGTACACCGTCGTCTTGACGATGTCCTCGAACTTCCCGCCGACCGACTCGCACGCGGTGCGCAGGTTCTTCATCACCTGCCCCACCTGCGCTGCAGGGTCGCCGATGCCCACCACGTCGCCGTTCTCGTCCGATGCGGTCTGACCCGCGATGAAGACCCACGGCCCAACCTTCACGACGTGCGTGTAGCGCCCGCCGTTCGGGGACATGCCTTCCGGTTGCAGATGTTCCACATTTGCCATTCGCTGCTCTCCTCTCTGCGTTGTTGCGTGGCGGTCGAGCCAGGCGGGCGCGGCCCGGCGTTGCTATATCCGGATGCCGAGCTCCCGCAGCGCGGCCTCTGCGCCGGAAGAGAGCGCGAGCCCTTCCACGACGCCCCGCGCACAGGCATAGCTCAGCGCGCTGAGCAGCTCTGCGGACGGCGCTTCTCCCTCCGCACGGTGCGCTGCGGTCTCAGCGAGCGTCTCGTAAGAGCGGTCCAGGCTCCAGTAGAAGGAGAGCAGGCGCGCTGCTTCCCACTCGGAGCGCGGCGGTGGAACGTCGCTCAGATCGGTAAGGGCGTTCACCACCTTCGTGTAGCGCAGGATGCCGGTGCGCTCGTTCTCCGGCGAGCCGTAGAAGCGGCGGTAGCGCAGCGCGTCGATGCGGCGGACGTAGTCTTCCTCTCCGTAGACGTTGCGCGGCAGCCACTCGGCCCGCAGGTCGAGCACCTCGTTCCCCGAGGCGTCGGTCACGGCAGCCGCAACCTCGGAGCCGATGTACGGGTCGTACTCGTATTTCGCGGCGTTGCGCAGCACGGCCTCCTGCAACGCCAGCGTCACCTCGCGCGGGATCTTCCGGTAGAGCCTGCCCTCCGCCGCGTCGTTGGTGTCGGCGCCGAGACCGCCGGTGTTGAAGGCGTAGAACTCCTGCCGCACGCCGTCCGCCTGCATCCTGCGAAGGATGTCGTACAGCAGGTTCGCGTTGTCGTCCTCGAGCCCGATGATGAACGGGTCCGAGAAGTACTCGACGTACGGCCTGCCGATGGCGCCCGCCGCCGCGCCCATCTGCACCGCCTCGCCATACATGAGCACACGGACGTACTGCTCCAGGCTGAGCTTGCGCAGCGGCGGGATGACGGTGTTCTCCCGCATGACGGCCTGCCAGACGATGCGGTGCATGTGCTCCATCGGGACGTGAGCAGCCTCCGTCAGCGCGCCGCCCGTTACGCGGCTGATGACCTCGGCGACGCCCTTGCGCTGCAGCAGCCTGCGCCGCGAGAGCACCATCCGCATGTTCCGGGTCGGGTTCTGCGAGAAGTCCGGTTCGCCGGTCTCCGGGTCGGCGACGACGTTCTCCAGCGTCTCCTGCGGGTTCGGCTCGCCGGGCGCTCCACGCACGACGTCGTAGGTCACAGGGTCGTCCTCTCGCGTCAGGCCGGACGGCACGGCGTAGAAGTTGTTCTCCGTGCCGTCGATGCCGTAGGCGTAGGAGACGCGCTGCTCGTCCAGCTCCACGTCGACCGGTTCGGCGAGCGGTTGGAGCAGGATGATGTCGTCGTTCATCGGGTAGACCCCTTCCTCGGGGTCGGTCGGGAGCGAGAGGCGGGAGGCGAGTTCGCTGTTCGCCAGCTCGATCATGATGGTGAGCGTGCTCTTGCCGTGGAGCGACGGGCCTGTCGTCACGACGGCGGCGTTGTTCATGCTGCCGTCCAGCGCGCGGATGCGCGCGACGCTCAGCGCCGCCTGCAGGGCGAGTCCGCCGTTCATCTTCGTCTGGTGCATCGCGATGCTGAGCGGGCCCATCTTATGCTCGCCCACGTAGTCGAACCCGAGGTGGAGCGACAGCCCGCGCGTCGGCGCCTTGAACACGAGCCGCGTGAGGCCCTGCGCCGCGATCTCATCGCGCACGTCGGCCGGGAGGTCGAGTATCTCCAGCCACTCCGGTATCGAGAACTCCACGATGTCCGGCTCGCCCGGGCGTTCCTCCTCCGGCAGGTCGAACGTGAGCTGCCGCCACAGGTACGGCAGCTGCGGGTAGCGCGCGCCGACGACCAGCTGCCGCGCATGGAACGAGCGCCCCGGCGCGTCGCAGATCCGGCGGTCGGACTGCACGACGGTCTCGCCCGCGTCGAGCCATTCGCTGAGTCTCGCGGTGATGACCGGCAGGATGCGGCAGAAGAGCCGCTGATCGTCGTGGCCGAACTCGAGGGAGTCGCGGTTCGGCGTGAAGCCGTCCATGAGATAACGGGTGAGATGCGGCTGGCGGGCGACGCCGCGCTGGCTGTAGAAGGCGAACCCGCCGGAGTTCAGCCGGACGACCGCCTCCGGGCCTGCGCGCCCGGCCGCCCAGCCCTCCGCGTTCGCGGCGGCAGCCTCCTCCGTGATGCTCCGCCACTCGTCGAGCGCGGCGTCACGCTCGGAGTCGGGCAGTCCGCCGATCTCCCGCATCCGGGAGACGAGCCATTCGTCGCTGGGATTGAAGAGTTCGCTGCCCGAGGCATGGCCGCGTTTGGCAAGGGCGATGAGTTCGTCGAGTGCGGCGCTGAACTCGGGCAGCACCTGGGGCGGGGTCTGGTCTGTCTGGCTCTGGGTCACGCTTCTCTCCGAAGAACGAGGCTGTGCCTCGATCATCCGATGTGGTGCGCCCCATACCCTACTACGTTAAGCGTGTCGTTGCGTTACACGCCAACCCCGATACTCCGGTTAAACAGGAGAAGCCCGGCCAGCGCCGGGCTTCTCCGCAGGTGTACAGGTGCAACGGCGTTACGCGGAACCGGCATTCGCCTTTTCCACCGCCTCCTCCATCCGGCGATGGAGCTCAGCCGCCAGGGGGATCGCCGGGCCGTAGCGGTCGGACTCCCAGACCGCGCCGCCCCTGTGGTACTGGGCGCGGGTGTTCCGCGTCAGTTCGGGAACGTCCTTCGCCCAGTCGGGGTTGAGCCACGCATCCGCGGGTCTGCCGCCTCCATACAGGATGGGTATCTCCCCGTCCTCGTGTGGAAGAGCGTCGATCTCCGCCTCGTCGCGGAAGACGTTCATCGGGTCGCCGCCCTCCTCGACGACGCGCATCTGCTCGTCCAACTGGCGTCGGAGGAAGACGACGGGGATGTCCGTGCGTCCGAGGTTCTCCGCGCTGCGGTCGGTCAGCGGGCCCTGCGCCCACCAGCCGATGAAGTCCTGGTTGAGGATGCAGTCAAGGATCGGCTTGCCGTCCTCGTCGTAGATCGGCACCTCGTAGTAGGGCACCTTGTCCTGCTTCGGCGCTTCCACGCCCGGGGGCGCCGCGTAGGTGTTGTAGGAGATGTGGTAGGTGTGCTCGTCGTCTATCGGCACGCGGATCTGGAACTCGCTCCAGGGAGCGCCCGCAGCGTTCTGCTCTGTGTAGAACGGGAAGATGACGGTGGAGTGGCGGGACTTCTTGTCCTCAGGGGCGCCAAGCTCCTTGGAGAAGATGACTCCCTTCTCCATGCCGTACTGCGTGGAGTGGACGTACAGGTCCTTGATGCCGACGCCCTGCTGCATGAACCCCTTGCTCATCTTCTCAAGACGGTCGTGGTCGCCCATCTTCTCGAGGATGTACTGGAACTGGAAGCCGTGGAGCCACACGCCGTGTGTGGGGTCGCCGGTGTTCTCCTGGCACTGGAGCCAGTTGGCGTGGAGTACGGCGATGCCCATCTGCCGGACGGAGTTGGGCCAGACGAACAGGTCCCACGGCGGCAGCAGCGGCGCAGGCTGCGGGCCCATGTAGGCGAACAGCAGGCCGCCCATCTCCTTCACCGGGTAGCCGGGGAGCTTGAGCCTGTCCTTGAACATGTCACGGCGGGCCTCCAGCGGCGCGTCGACGCATACGCCGTTCGAGTCGTACATCCAGCCGTGGTACGGGCAGCGGAGACCGCCCTCGTCGGGGATGCCCCAGCGCAGGTCGACGGCGCGGTGCATGCAACGCTGGCCGATGAGGCCGATGTTGCCGGACTTGTCCCTGTAGCAGGTGAGGTCCTCGCCGAGCAGGCGGACGGCCTGCACGGGGTCTTCGTCGAGTTTCGCGCTGGGCAGGAAAGGCACCCAGTACCGGCGCAGCAACTCGCCTCCCGGCGTGCCGGGGCCGACACGAGCCAACCGATCGTTCTGTTCAGTCGTCAGCATGTTCCACCCTCCCTGGCGGGGCTTATCGGCGCAAGCATACCACTCCCCGCGCGCAAGCGCGCGCAAACCATGCGGCAGGAAGCCGGATCTTTACGGAAACAGGGGTCGCCTGGGAAAGCTGGTCGGGGAGCCGGGATTTGAACCCGGGGCCTCTACGTCCCGAACGTAGCGCGCTACCGGACTGCGCTACTCCCCGACGTGGGAAGCGGCCTCACGAAGGGCCGCCGCATGATTCTAGCACGCGGGGCTGCAGCGCCGCTCTACGACACCCGCGCCAGCCGCTCACCGGCCTCGCGCAGGTCTTTCTGCGATTCGACCGACTTCCAGTACGCGCCGCTCTCGAACGCGGCGAGGCGGCCCTCAGACGCCAGCGCGGGGAATGTCTCCGTCTCATGGTCGCCCACGTCCGGGAAGCGTGCGATGGCCTCCTGCGTGAGGACATAGACCCCGCCGTTGATCCAGTACGGCAGCGGCGGCTTCTCCCTGAAGCCGGTCACCAGCCCGCCGTCCGTCTCCACGATGCCGAACGGGCTGATCATGGGTGTCAGCAACACGGTCGCGAGTGCCTCCGCCCCCTCGTGCGCCTCGACCAGCGGGGCAAGCGTCTGGTCCGTGAGCACGTCGCCGTTGGTAGCGATGACCGTGGGATCGGAAAGCCCGGCCTCGCGGTAGGCGTTCTTGAACGCGCCGCCCCGTCCGAGCGGCGACGCTTCCGCGATGCAGCGCACGTCCAGTCCTTCGATGCGCGGTGCGGCGAAGTGCTCGGCGATGACCTCGTGCATGTAGCCGGTGAGCAGGAACGCATGCTCGATGCCGTTGGCCCGCAGCCAGGATAGGTGGTGTTCCACGATGGGCCTGCCGTTCACTTCCACCATCGGTTTCGGCCTGTCCTGCGTAAGCGGCCAGAGGCGTTCGCCCCTGCCTCCGGCCAGCACCAGCGCGGTTGTGGGTTGGGCTGTCGTACTCACGCCACGTAGTCTATCGGGCGGGCGAGCGGCAGGTAAACGCGGCAGCAGACGCCTTGTCCGCCATCACGACACGCTCCTATACTCCCGCAGGAACCTGCCGTGGCCGCCGCACCCGAACCCCTGCTTTCCGTCATCCTCCCGACGTACAACGAGCGCGAGAACGTGTCCGTGCTCGTACCCAGACTCCTCGACATCCTCCAGGACGTTCACTGCGAAGTGATCGTGGTCGACGACGGGAGCCCGGATGGCACGGCAGACGCCGTGCGCGAGATGACGGCCTCCGATGCGCGCGTGCGGCTCGTGGAGCGGTCAGGCAAGGCAGGGCTTGCGAGCGCGGTGTTCGCGGGTGCGGCGGAGGCACGAGGACGACTCGTCGCAGTCATGGACGCCGACCTCTCCCACGACCCTGAGCTCCTGCCGGAGATGCTCGCCCGCGCCGAGGACGGCTGCGACGTGATCATCGGCTCCCGTTACGTGCGCGGCGGGTCGTTCGCCCACCAGCCGCTGGTGCGGCGGCTGATCAGCCGGGTACTGAACACCGGCGTGCGCGTCATGCTCCTGCTGCCCCAGCACGACGTGCTGACGGGCTACGCGCTCTGCCGACGCGAACTGCTCACGCAGATGCCGACGCGGTACTCGTCGCGTGGATTCAAGTGGCTGCTGGAATTACTTGCGGTGTACCGGGGACTGCGGGTGCACGAGTCGCCCATCGTCTTTCAGAACCGCTACGCGGGAGCTTCGAAGGCCGACGCGCGGGAGGCGCTTGCGCTCGCGGTGCTCTGTCTCCGGCTTGCCCCTCGCAGGTTGCGCAGGGCTCCGGCTACTTCCGCATCCGCGACCTGATCCGAAAGGTGGCGAGGAACGTGGCCGGGGCGTCGCGCCACGCCTGCACCTTGGAGCCTTCCGCGATGTGCTGCCAGCGCACCGGCACGTCCACGATAGAGCAGCCCAGCCGCTCCGCGTGACCGAGCAAGTCGAGGTCGAACGCCCAGCCGTTCTCGCGGATGTGCGGGGCGATGGTGCGCCACGCCTCGGCACGCAACGCCTTGGCCCCGCACTGCGTGTCCGAATACGGCAGGCTGAGGAAGCGGCGCACCCAGAGCCGCGACGCCTTGCTGACGAACCGGCGCGAACGGGACTTGCCCCCTTCCTCGTCCTCACCGTGGAACCTGTCGCCGATGGCGATGTCGTGCTCTTCGAGCGCATCAACCAGCTTCGCAGCCTCCGGCGCGCGCACCATGTTGTCCGCGTCGACGAACAGGATGAGCGAGCCCTCCGCCAGCGCCAGCCCCTCGCGGAGCGCCCCGCCCTTCCCGAGCGGCGCGGCGAACTCGGCAAGCCGCACCTCCGGAGCGGATGCTGCGACATCCTCCACGACTCCACGCGTGTTGTCGCGGCACCCGTTCAGCACCACGACGATTTCGAAATCGCCCTCGTACCAGTTGCGGAAGTGCTCGACGTACTCCTTCAGCGTCGGGCGTATGCGCTCCTGCTCGTTGTAGGCAGGGATGACGATGGAGAGCAGGGCGCTCACGAGCGTTGTACCCCTTCGAGTTTGCCGTAGCTGTGGAGGATGCGCTTCACGCCCTGGTTGCCGGGGAACGCGACCGTCACCTCGTAGTCGCCGGGGCGCGGACTGCAGTCTACGACGATGCCGAGCCCGAAGACCGGGTGCGTCACCTTCTCGCCCGTCTTGAACGGCGGCGCCTGCGCCGGAGCGCCGTCCGCACCAACAGCCGCGAGTTCGCGTTCGGCTCGGCCCATGTCGCCGTTCCCGAAGCGCTGCCCGCGCTCCGGAACCTCGATGAGTTCGAACGGGATGTCCTTGAGGAAGCGCGACCGTCGCGACGACCCGAATGAGCCGAACATGCGCCGCCGCAGCGAGCGGAAGAGGTAGAGCCGCTCGCGCGCCCGTGTCATGCCCACGTACGCGATACGCCGCTCCTCCTCCAACTGGTCGGGGTCGTCGATGGAGCGCATGTGCGGCAGCACGCCATCCTCCATGCCGGTGATGAACACGACGGGGAACTCGAGCCCCTTGATCTGGTGGAGGGTGATGAGCGTGATGTACTGCTGCTCATCCTCGTCCAGCACGTCCTGGTCCGATACGAGCGCGATGCGCTCCAGGAAGGCCGGGAGGCTCTCTCCCGCCGGTGCGTCAGCGAACTCCGCGCTCAGCCCGCGCAGCTCCCGCAGGTTCTCCAGGCGGTCCTCTGCGTCCGGGTCGTTGGACTCCAGGATGGCCCGGCGGAGGCCGGACCGCTCCAGCACCTCGTCGATGAGTTGCGGCAATTCCATATCCGGTTTGAGGACGCTCAACCCGTTCAGCAACGAGAGGAATCCCGTGAGTTGCCGCTTCTGGCGAGCATCGAAGGGCGAGGAGCGCTCCGCGTCGTCCTGCAGCAGTTGGAGTGCGGTGTAGGCGGGAATCTCCAGGGAGTTCGCCCACGCGAGCAGTTCGTCCACCGTGCGTTTGCCGATGCCTCTTGCCGGGACGTTGATGACGCGGGCGAGGCTCACTTCGTCGAAGGGGTTCTCCAGGAGGCGGAGATAGCAGATCAGGTCTTTCACCTCGCGCCGCTGGTAGAAGCGTACGCCTCCCACGATCTTGTAGGGCATGCCGTAGCGCAGGCACGCTTCCTCCAGCGCACGGGACTGAGCGTTCACCCGGTACGTCACGACACAGTCGCGCAGCGTTACACCCTCGTGCTCCATGAGGCGCTGCACCTCGCGGATGACCTCTTGGGCCTCCTCTTCCTCCGAGTAAGTATCGGCAATGCGGATCGGAACGCCCTGCCCGTTCTCCGTGAACAGCTCCTGCTCGATGCGCTGGCTGTTGGCGCTGATGACGTGCCGTGCAGCGTTCAGGATCGTGCGCGTTGAGCGGTAGTTCTGCGAAAGCGCGACGATCGTCGCGTCGGGGTAGTCCTTCTTGAACGAGAGGATGTTGCGGATGTCGGCATTGCGCCACGAGTAGATCGACTGGTCGGGGTCGCCTACCACGGCGAGGTTGCGATGCTTCCCCGCGAGCAGGCGCGCGATCTCGTACTGCGCGGTGTTCGTGTCCTGGAACTCGTCCACCATGAAGTGGATGAACCGCTCCTGCCACCTGTTGCATACCTCAGGTGCCCGGCGGAACAGTTCGACTGCTTTCCCGAGCAGATCGTCGAAGTCCACCCCGTGACTGCGCGCGAGCGACGCCTGGTACGCGGCGAAGATGCGGTGAACGACCTCGTCGTAGTAGCCGTCGGCTTTCGCTGCGAGGGCATCCGGTCCGAGCAGTTGGGACTTCGCCCGGCTTATCGCAGAGAGCACGGAGCGCGGCGGGAACCGCTTCGGGTCTAACTGCAACTGTTCCATGGACTGCTTGATCAGGTTCATCTGATCTTCGTCGTCCATGATGACGTAGTCAGGCGGGATGCCGATGACCTCGCCATCGCGGCGCAGGACCGAGGCGCAGAGCGCGTGGAACGTTCCGGCGGTGAGGCGCTGCGCGCCGTCGCCCATGAGCGCGGTGAGCCTGTTCCGCATCTCCCGCGCGGCGCGGTTGGTGAACGTCACCGCGGCGATGCGCCAGGGGCTGATGCCAACGTGCCGGTTGAGGTAGGCGATGCGATGGGTGATGACGCGCGTCTTGCCGGAGCCCGGCCCCGCCACGATGAGCAGCGGCCCGTCCACGCATTGGACAGCCTGGCGTTGCGGCGGGTTCAGCCCTTCCAGCAGTGCATCAGCGCGCGTGGTCATGGACTATGAGACGCCGTGTGAGGCGTTGGGATTATCGCTCAGTATCTTGTCCATCAACCTGCGCACGGCGGCATTGTATGCCAGCGGCCCGCAGCGATGCGCGGCCCCTGTGGCAGATGTATGCGACTCGCTCCGCTTGACGCACCTCCCACTCCCTCCTACGATACGTTGGCAATCGGTAAGCGAAGAACGAGGACACGCAGATGACCACGACGCAACAGCCCCTGACCATCACCATCACTGAGAACGGCGCGAAGCACGTGCAGCAGTTCATGGCCGCCGAGGGCATCGACCAGGGTGTCCTGCGCGTCGCGGTGAAGGGCGGCGGCTGCTCCGGCCTCACCTATGTGCTCGACCTCACGAACGAGGCGCAGGAAGGCGACAAGGTCATCGAGCAGAACGGCATCACGCTTGCCGTGGACAGGAAGAGCTACATCTTCCTCGCCGGAACGGAACTGGACTACTCCGGCGGCCTGAACGGCAAGGGCTTCGTCTTCAACAACCCCAACGCCAAGAAGGCGTGCGGCTGCGGGACATCGTTCTCCGTCTAGCCCCGCCGACTCCTCGTTTGCCCTCCCTGTTATGCTCACGCTATGAGCACTGATGCCGCATCCCTTGCCGCGCTCACGGAACGTGCCGGGGTCGCCAACCGCAGCGACTGCGGGCGACTCTGGATCACCGGCGCCGACGCGCTCGACCTCCTCAACCGCCTCACGACCAACAAGCTCGAAACGCTGCCCCTCGGTGCGGCGTGCTCGACCGTGCTGACGAACGGCGACGCCCGCGTGCTGGACCATCTGCGCCTCGCGGCAGTCGACGGCGGTATGTGGTGCCTCACCAGCCCGGGCAGAGCGGAGGACGTCGCCGACTGGATCGACCTCTACACGTTCGGTGAGGACATCACGGTCGTCGACGAGAGCAGCAAGACCACCCTGTTCACCGTTCTCGGGCCGCTGGCTGCCGAGGCGATCGCCGGCGCAGGCTTCCCAGTCCCTCCGCTCGACGGAGTGCTCGCGCAGGACGGCGCAGTGGTCATCGCCTCCCCGTTCGGAGCGCACCCGGCCTACGACCTGCTGCTGCCGCTCGCTGAGGCGGAGCACGCGAGAGCGGCGCTGCGCTCCGTTGCGCAGGAGGCGGACGCAGGCGCGTTCGATGCGTACCGCATCGCGCAGGGCGTACCCGCCTACGGCGCGGAGTTCGGGGCGTTCAATAATCCGCTCGAAGCGCGACTGCTCGGCTCCATCAGCGACGACAAGGGCTGCTACACAGGACAGGAGGTCATCGCTCGCCTCCAGACGTATCGGAAGGTGCAGCGGCTGCTCATGTCGTTCACGTCCGACGCTCCCGCCATGCCGGGTGACACGTTCGAGACGGAGGACGGTTCGCAGGCAGGCGTTGTCACCTCGGCCTGCACTGTGGACAACGGGACACTGGGGCTGGCGCTCGTAGCGGCGAAGCACGCAGTTGCGGACTCATCGCTGCGCCTCGCCAACAATGGTACGGCAACGCTGTCGGATCCCGCGTACGCCCTCGCCACGGAGCCGGTGGAAGCTTAGCCGCTTCCCTACCCCAGGTAGAAGTACTTGAACGACTCCGCGTAGGGGATACCCTTCTGTGAGCCGCGGTCCTTCAGCCAACCCGTAAGTCGCTCGCCGAACTCCCGCTCCTCCTTGGACGGCTCCTCGGTGCCGTTGACGGGAGTGAACCGCATCTGGCTGGCGTGGGCCTTGAGTGCGCGGATCTTCGTCTCCACGGTGTCCGTGACGTCGAAGTAGACGTCCGCGATGTCGTCGCGGGCGCCGAGGTAGACGTGCTCGACGATATGCGCCTCGAGTCCCTCGTTGAGCGCGAGTTCCGGGAACATGTGCACGTCGCGCGCCGATGGAAAGACCGCGTCGAGGGTCGCATCGCCCGTGTTCCGGTGGTCCGGGTGATTGATGTAGTGGCCTGACCAGCGCACCGTGGGGTTCTGCGTGATCACAGCGCTCGGCTTGTGCTTGCGGATGAGGCGGACGATGTCTTTCCGCAGCTCCAGCGTGTTCTGCACCATGCCGTCCTCGTAGCGCAGGAACTCCACCTGCTTCACACCGAGGATCCGGCAGACCTCTTGCTGCTCCTTCTCCCGCAGCGCCGCGAGCTCCGACGGCACGACGCTCGGATCGGACGTGCCTTTGTCGCCGGACGTCACGAGCGCGTAGACGACCTCCTTGCCCTCCGACGTCCACCGCGCGACACTCGCCGCGCACATGAATTCGGCGTCGTCCGGGTGCGCGACGATAACGAGTATCTTGTGCCCCGGTCCTTCGTGGTCTTCCGGCCAGTCCGTCATTACAGCCCCAAACCTCCGTCTATGCTGAGCACCTGGCCCGTGATGTATGCGGCGTCCGCACTGACCAGGAACGCGACGCAGCCCGCCACGTCCTCCGGCGTGCCGAACGCTCCCAGCGGTATGCGCTCGCGTATCTGCGCCTGCAGGTCTTCCGGTATCGAATCGACCATCTGCGTGGCGATGAACCCGGGCGCTATCGCGTTCACCGTGATGCCGCGCGAGGCCACCTCACGTGCGACCGTCCGCGTGAAGCCGATGAGCCCCGCTTTGGCCGCGGTGTAATTCGCCTGCCCCGGATTGCCCGTGATCGCAACGACCGACGACATATTGACGATGCGACCGGAGCGCTGGCGCAGCATGGGGCGGATGGCCGCCTTCGTGCACAGGAACGCGCCTTTCAGGTTCGTATCGATCACCGCGTCCCAGTCGTCCTCTGATAGACGCATGAGCAGGTTGTCGCGTGTAATGCCGGCGTTGTTGACGAGGATGTCCAACCCGCCGAGCGCCTCTGCGGCAGCATCGACCAGCGCCTCGGCTTGCGTTGCGTCCGCAACATTCCCCTGCAGCGTTACCGCGCTGCCGCCCGCTGCCGTGATCTCCGCCGCGACGGCCTCCGCCTCTTCCTGGCCGGAGTTGTAGTTCAGTGCGACGCTCGCTCCTTCCGATGCGAGCCGCAGCGCGACAGCGCGGCCGATGCCCCGGCTCGCGCCCGTGACCAGCGCACGCCGACCGCTAAGCCTGCTCACTGCCGACCTCCGCGCGGACGAGCGCCTGCGCGAGGTCGTCACGCATCGTCTCTATCAGATTGCGGTCGAGCGCGAAACACGCCAGCCCAACGGAGCGCGCGATGCTCTGCGCGGTCGAGCGCCCATGTCCTGCAATGACAACGCCGTTCACGCCGAAGAGCGGTCCGCCGCCGCCCTCCGCCGCCGACGCCAGTCCCGCTATCGCCTGTACGGCAGGGCTGTCCGCTCCCAGGCGGCTCGCCAGATAACGTCCCGCCGCAGCGGCAAGCCCCTCCGTGTACTTCAGCAACACGTTCCCCACGAAACCGTCGCACACGAGTACGTCCGCCTTGTCCGCGAATATCTCGTGTCCTTCGACGTTCCCCACGAAGTTCAGACCACTCGCCCTGAACAAGGGGAACGCCTCCTGCACCTGCTTGTTCCCCTTCCCGTCCTCCGAGCCGACACTCAGCAGTCCCACGCGCGGCGACTCCTTGCCATGGTAGATGCGTTCGAACGACGCCCCGAGCGCGCCGAAGCTGAGCATCTGCGCAGGCTTGCAGTCCACGTTCGCGCCGAGGTCGATGATCGTCGTCTCCGGCGCGAGTCCGATGAACGGCCCGCCGAGCGTCGGACGCTCCAGTCCCGGGAACATCCCCAGCGCGAGAACGGCGGCGGCCATCGTCCCGCCCGTCGAGCCCATGCTGATAGCGGCGTGCGACTGCCCCGCCTTCACCATCCCCACCGCAACGGCTATGGACGCCCGCGGTTTGCTGAGCAGCGCGCGCGCCGGGGCCTCATCCTCCGAGACGACGCCCTCGGACGACACGACCTGCACCGGCAGGCCGCTCGCATCGTGCTTCGCAAGCTCCGCGGTGACAGCCGCCTCGTCGCCCACGAGCGCTATCGCCGCGTCGTACTCGCGCGCCGCGATGACCGCGGCCTCCACAGGGACCGAGGGTGCGAGGTCGCCGCCCATCGCGTCCAGTGCGATCGTGTACTTCGCCAAGTTCTGTTCCTCCGCCGGTCAGGCGTCCAGCGCCACCGACACATCGCCTGTGATCACGTTCTCGCCATCCTGGTTCGACACCGCTACTTCGTACGTGGCCGAGCCCTCGTCCGACGCTTTCAGCGTTCCGGTCGCGCACACTGTATCGCCCGGGAAGACCGGCGCGCGGAAGCGCGTCTTGAGCCTCCCGCCGCGCAACCAGGCCCCGCCGAACGAGCGAGTCATCAACTCCGACACCAGCGCCAGCACGAGCATACCGTGCGCGATGGTCCTGCCGTACCGCGTGCCGCGCGCGAACTCCTCGTCCAGGTGCAACGGGTTGTGGTCGCCGCTGGCGTCCGCATACTGTACCAACTGCTCCTGCGTGATGCGGCGCTCCACCGGCTGGAGGGTCTCCGGCGCGATGCTCATTCGTCCGCCTCCGGGACCGCGAGCGCCGCCCTGCCCTCCACCGCCGCCTCGCCGTCGAGCGCGCCGCGCAGGTCGAGCGTCAGGAAGCGTGTCCCTCGCCGCACGCTGTTCGCCGCGACGATCGCCGAGCAGCGCACCGTAGATCCCATCGCGACAGGATGAGAGAACGTCAACTCCTGCCCGGTGTGCACCGTTCCCGCAGGCAGGCTCACGGCGTCCATCGCCTCGGCCATCACCAGCGCAGCCACCGCCATCGGTGGCACGAGCCCTTCGTCGGTGTAGAGCGTGTTGCCGTCGCCCACGGCCCGGACGTAGGCGTCGGCCATCGCGGAGGTGATGACTATCTGGCGGTCGACCAGCGCGTGGCCGGGTTCCAGCGTGTTGAGGTCCATGTCGTTCGTGCTTCCCAGGCCGCGACGGGCGCGACGAGGGAGATTATAGAACCTGCACACGCCCTGCGCTTCCGCGTTGACGGGCGGGCGCCGTGTCCCCTACCCTTGAAGAACGTGGCCCGCTAGCTCAATTTGGCAGAGCAGCTGACTCTTAATCAGCGGGTTGTGGGTTCAAGTCCCTCGCGGGTCACCAAGAATCACCTTTTTTACTCGCAAAACAGCAGGTTTGGCGGCTTCCTTACTCACTCCCTTACTCACTTTGGAAGGCACCGCGGGGTATGTGGCCACCCTGCGTTTACGGAGAAACCGTGAGCGCAGCCATTGACATCTACCGTCTCTGGCCTCTGTTCGCGGGGACCCAGATGCAGTTGCGGGGGACTCTCATCTGGGTCCTACACGTGCAGGTATCCGTGTACGATGTTCCACTGGATGTCGGCCAGCCCCTCTCAGCCTTGTTGCTTGCAACTGTCGAGGAACTCACCCACCGTCATCCCATCCCGGTAGAGACTGAACCCATCGTATGCACCTGAACCGTGTTGCTTGGGGTTGTGCTGCACGCGAAGTCTGATTCGCCAGTCCCGCGGAATCTTCCCGCCGATGGGAACGTGTGTCATCGTGCTTGCACCTCTCATTCGACATATTGGATATTATCGGCGGCGCGAACCGGTCCTGGAGCAGTCATGCACCGCGGCACCGCAAGGCAGCACAAACACCACCACGAAGAACGCCCCAGACAAGAGCAAGAACCCTGCCTCCGCGCCACCCGCAACCGCTCGCAGCCACCCCAACAAGTACACCGAGCCAACGAAGCCGGCTATGGCGTAGAGAATCCACTTAGAGTCGTACATATCTATCCCCCTGCAGCCAGCCGGACTATCTCCGCGGTTGCCCTGATGCTTCTGTCCTGTTCCTGAGCGCAGAGGGTGGCGGTCGCGCCCAGCTCCCGATTCCGCTATATTCTACTTCGGCGGACCGATTTGTACCTGACCGGGTCCCAACTCGTGGGCACATTGCGTCAGTGCGTCATCGCCTTCAAGCTGCGAAGGCCCGCCTCGGCAGCGTCCACGCCTCCCAAATGGCGAGTGAGGACACACCGGGAGGCAGGTTGAGACGCGTGTTCAGACGCGAGCCTCAAGGGAAGTTGACCAATATGCCATGGGCGGTGTCCAACTATAGGGCTCGTAACATCCAGAAACTCGGGGGCAGCCATTGGTAGACGAAGATGCGAGTCAGGACGACCGTGAGTGTAAGGACGAGGTGGAGCGTTCGGGTCTGTACGTGGACCTAGAGAACCTGCACGACGGTGGCCAGATGATGATCGACGACCTGGTTGAACGCTGGCCGGAGCAGGTGCCGCCACTGTCCCACCTGACACTATACGCGCCAGCGAACCGGGTGGAGCTGTGGAGGCTCTGGGCAACGAGCCGATTCGATGGCCTTGAGGTGGCGGTTTACGGCACCCAGCACTTCAGCGGGTCGCCCACCAAGAACTCTGCAGATGTCGCCATAGCCGCCAACGCCATGGCCGACCTACTTCAGAAGAGGGTTACCCACGTCGCCGTCTTCAGCGACGACAGCGACTTCATCTCCTTGTACGTCGCTATCCGGGACGAACCCGGCATTCCCACATCGGGCGGTAAAGCCCCGTTCCTTTGGGTGGTCACCGACCGGGATGGGTCCGTGTCGGCAACGGTCAAGCGGTTCTTTCCGCCCGACCAACTCCACCTCGTCAAGAACAACAGCAAAAAGCAGGGTCGCCGGGGACCGGTCTTGGTCTCGACGGAAGCGGCTGGGGGAGCGAACGGGCCGGGAACCGCCGAGGACGTGTACAGCGACATGGCGAGGGCGGTGGTGCGGCATGTGGACGTGGGTCAGTTCAAGAGCACCGACTGCCAGACAGTCATCAGGGAGCGCTGGGCTGACCATCCGCTGGCGTCGCTTGAAGGCTCGCCCTTTGGCGCGGAATTCAAAAACAACATCTGGCCTGTGCTGGAAGGCTTGGGAGTCAAGATCAACAACCCGGGAAAGAAACCGGTTCGCTACGAGATGACGAAGGTGGCAAAGCAAGCCGTAGGGTAACGCGTCATGCGTCGCGGCGAGGACGGGAGGAGCAAGGAGCGGTTCGTGGGCTGGGACGACGATGCCGGTCTCGTGCAGGCCGTCCGCGACGCCCTGAACGGGATGCTCTGAGCAGGGTTCCCAGCCAGAGCCACCCGTCCTGTTCGGATGAGCTCCGAACCGTGATCGTCGACCGGCCCGCGTGTCGCGCAGCGGCGCAGGTGCAGCGCGAGTCCGGCTCCGACGACCCGGCCGCCTCATGCGGTGTTGGATGGATCCCCTCACGCGGGGTTACGCTCGAAGCCCTCGCACGTGCATGCTGGAGCCTGGTTGTGCTCGCACTGTCCGACCAGCTCGATGCTGTCGCCGTCGCCATACTCCTTGGCTTGGTTGCCATCGGCATGGCGTATTCCGTCTGGAGTGCGTTGCATCCGAAGCACTGGCGCGCCGCCCTCCGGTTCCTGCGCGACATCGTCAACCCGGTCGTGCCACTGCTCGCCCTGCTGGGTGTCGCGCTAGAGTTACAGGGCCTCGGTGAACTGGTGGGCTGGGATGGTCCTAGAGCGCTGGGGCGGGCCGTGGCCGAGCTCTTCGGAGGCTCTTGAAGTGGTCACCCGACAAGTAGGCAGCTACTCTGCGCTCTGCTTACTCGCTCGAAGAATCTCGGCCTCCGATGAGGCGTAGACGAACCTCTCCGGCACTCTGGAAGGCGCACGCGTTGGCGTTGACTATTTTTGACTCATTAGAATAAGATATTCACTGTGGTCAACGACCAGCGGTACCAATCGAATCTGGATTACAGCTAATGAGGAGGCTCGTAATGGCCGACCGTACCAAAGACTCTGAATTTGGGTTCAAGATAAACGGGGTCGAAGTCAAGACCTCCCACCAAATACTCACAGCGGGCGAGATCCTCAAACTCGCTGCGGAGCACGGGGCGATACCTCGAAAGCCTGAGCAGTACACACTAGAGGGCGACAAGGGCACATACGGTTGGGATGATAAGGTCGATTTGGAGGAAGACAACATATTTAAAACCATCCCCAACACTGCACCGCCGGCCGTGTAGCTACTGTATCATGTCCACCTGTGCCGAAATAATAAAGGATCAATTAGAGTCCTTAGGTTACCTAGTGTCCACATCCAATGGGCCATCCCAGCCTGACAATCCCATGGTCGAATTGATTACCTTCGATTACAAGATTGAAACAGGCTCGTTGAAAGGCCAGTTAGTGACTATAGGCATTTATCCACAGGACGGGAATTTCCCGGAACATCCCCCCCATTGGGTTCATGTGACCCCACCTATTGACGATGGGAGAGGAGGTTCGACTAAAAGATACCGAGACGGACAAGACCGTGAATGGTTGATAATGAGCCGACCGCCGGAGGATATCTGGGATCAATTGCCAGAGAAACACATGCGCTATTACATAAGTGAGCATCTGGGACGAATCTGGGGTACCCTTTGAGATTCGACGTAGTCTTCACAGAGGAAGCTTGCTCGACTGCCACTGATCACCTACTACAGCACTACCGGCGAGGCGATTCCCAAGAGGACCTCTGCTTCGCCCTATGGCGTCCTTCCACGGGACAGTCACGGCGGACGGCCCTAATAGACGAGATAGTTCTGCCCACTGAAGACGAACGCATCCTGCATGGGAGCGTTGACTGCCAACCACACTACTTTAGCCGGGCGCTCCGGGCTGCTACCGATAGCGGTATGGGATTGGCCTTCATGCACAGCCACCCAGGACCGGGGTGGCAGGGGTTGAATACCATTGACGCTGATACTGAAGGCGAGGTGTTGGCTTACCCGGCAGGCGCTACGGCCCTCCCCCTAGTAGGGTTGACACTTGGTAGCGATGGCTATTGGAGTGCCCGCTTCTGGGAGCGAGAGGGCAAAAGGATGTGCTGTCGTTGGTGTGACAAAGTCCGTATCGTCGGCCCCCAATCCTACAGGCTCTACTTCAATGACAACCTTAGACCGGCTCCAAAAAGGCGAAATGTCCTCAAGCGCACTATTGATGCTTGGGGGCGAAAGGCGCAAAACGACATTTCTCGCCTGAATGTTGGCATCGTTGGTCTTGGCTCTGGAGGTAGTGTCGTGGCTGAGGCCGTTGCCAGAATTGGAGTAGAACAAGTCGTTCTGATCGACCATGACAGAGTCGAGGAGCACAACCTCGACAGGCTGCTCAATGCAACGGTGAAGGACATAGGCAAGCCGAAGGTTGACGTAGCAGCAAAAGCTATACAGTGCCACAGCACAGCGAAGCGCGTCCAAATAACTGCCTTGCCAATGTCAATCCGGGATGAGGTGGCTTATCTGGCGGCGTTGGATTGCGATATCCTCTTCGGCTGTGTTGATAGACCCGTGCCACTTGAAATATTGAATTACGCCGCGCATTCCCATCTAATCCCGGTCTTCAGCGGTGCCGTTGAAGTGCAGACGAACCCGCAAAACAACGGCTTGTTTTCAGCACACTGGCGCGCCCATACTGTAACCCCTTATCACCAGTGTCTGCGTTGCAATGAACAGTACAATTCCAGCGCGGTGGTTAAGGAACTGGATGGCTCGCTCGACGACTTGGGATACATTTCTAACCTGCCCGCTAGTGAACGCCCACGCAATGAGAACGTGTTTCCCTTCGGACTGAGTGTCGCAGCGATGATAGTAAACTCCATGATCCGCTATGTGGTGGCCCCAGACTGGTGGTCATTAGTGCGACAGCAGGAGCACCAACTCATGACCGGCAAGACGCAGGTCATCAATAGAGAGTGTCGCACCAACTGTGAATTCCGCCAGCGCAGGGCTGCGGGAGATGCTGAAAGGCCGTATTATTTGAATAACACACCAAAAGTTGCATCAAGGCCAAATAGACTTGGCTCCACGTTAGCATTGGTCAAGAAACGGCTTAGGTCGTGTTTCTTGCGATTGGGTGGGCGATAGGGTGGTGGAATCCCGTAACTGTTGGCCACCAACTGTCATAAGCTCTCGTGGCCAAGTGCTCCGCAATCATCTCCACTGTTGAAATCCTGTCCGACTACTCCCGGCCTCAGCTGGAAGCCAACCCCTCCGCACAAGTAGCGGACGACCTTAGCGCAACTTTCACCGCGGCAGCACGACTTGGTAGCAGACGACGCCGAGGTCGTCCTCAGTGATGGCGACCGGCAACTCCGACGCCTGGACCGGCCGCAGGCCGAACGCTTCGACGACCTCAACGATCCGGCGAGCGCAGTCGGGCAGGCTCATCCCACCATCGGCGTACTCGCGGCGCAGACTCGACAGCGCACGCAGCACGAGGTTGTTCCGCCCCACTGAGAGCGCCTCATCCGCCGTATCGTACTCATCGCCCGCCGGGGCATCCGGCGCTCGGTTTCAACGCCTCCGACCTGCTCAGGGCGTCCGTGGACACCCTGCTCGCATCGGTCCGGGCGGGCAGCGTGGGCCTCGCCCTGCTGGTCGCCCTCCTCTACCTCGTCTACGGCTTCTTCGTCCTCTACGTCGTCGTGCAGATGGTGCTGCGCATCGCGCTCATCGACCTGCTGCTGGCGCTCGCCCCCATCGCCCTCGGCCTGTGGATACTGCCGCACACAGCCGGATGGGGACGCCACTGGCTCCGCCTGTTCATGACCGCGGTCTTCCAGCAGGCGATCCAGATCGTCGCGCTGTCGATGGGCTTCACCATGCTCAACGAGTTCGCGGCCATCGGCCCCTTCGAGCCCGGCCAGGACCTCGTCTGGAAGCTGATCCTCTCCGCCGCGTTCATCTACCTCGCCACACGGGTGCCCACGCTGCTCGGCAACGCGGGCACGTTCGACGCCTGGCTCCACACCCTCTACTTCGGTCTCTCCCTCCCCACCACCGCGATGCGGGCCGCCCGCTCGGTCGGCCCGATGCTCGCGGGCGCAGCGGGAGGGCCGGGAGGCATGGCCATCGGAGCGATGGCGGCTGGCGGCGTGGCAGGGGCTGCAAGCGGAATCGGCAGCGCGGCGGCGGGCGCGATGTCCGCAGGCGCCGGAATGGCATCCGGCGCGGGAGCTGCGGGCGCCGCCTCCAGCGCAGGGGCCGCAGCCGCGACGGGAGGATTCGGCGCGGCGCGCTCCGCAGCGGACGCGGCAACCCCATCGGGCGCGGACAGCGCCGGAGCACCCAGGAGCAGCAGCGAGTAACGGCAGACACGCGGGCCCATGGAAGCCCGCGCCATCCCACGTCATCGAGGAGGCAGAGCGATGTGCAAGTAGAGCAGCGAGCCGGCAGGTGAAGAACGGACCAGACCGGGTGGAGGAACGCCCGGCACACGAGAGGAGTACACACGGAGATGGAACAACTCACGCAAACGATATCGAACCTGGTGGGCATCTTGACCGGGCTGGGGGGAGCGGCGGCCGCCGGCTACTTCGTCTTCGGCGCCTACCTCTACCTGACCGCCAGTGGAGCACCCCATCAGATGGAGCGCGGAAGGCCGCCATGATGACCGCCCTCGCGGGCGTCGTGCTGATGATGGTCGCCTACGGCATCGTCGACCTCGTCATCAACGCCGTCGAGAGCCCCGCCGTCACCCCGACCCTGCCCGATCCGGCGACGCCAACTCCCGACGGCGGCTAACGCGCCGCAGAACAGGAGGATCGACATGCAAGCACACGAAGTCCCAACCCACGTTCAGGCCGAGGACAAGGTCCTGCTCTGGTTCACCTTCCCGCAGATCGTCGCGATCACCGCGGTGGGGGCCCTCGCCTACGGCCTCTACAACTACCTGCCCTTCGGGCCACCGGGGTTCCGCATCGGCCTCGCGGTCCTCTTCGCGCTGACCGGCCTCGCGGCTGTGGTGGGGAAGGTCGGTGGGCGGCGGCTGCCCGCCGTCGCCGCCGACCTGCTGCGCTACCGCCTGGCCAGCAGGCGCTACGCCGGGACGCCGGCCGAGATCGTACGCAGCGAGCCGCCCGCTCCGCTCGACGACAGCCCCGGACTGCTCCAGCACATGGCCGAGAAGACGCAGCGGCGGCTCCGCAGGATGCGCAGGGGGCTGAAGGCGCGCCGGGTGCGCAGGAGCCGCGAACGACGCAACGGGCGCAGACCCCCACGCCCGGGGCGCTGGTTCCAGAGCCGCCGGGGACGGGAGAAGCGGAGGAACGACGGCGGCATCCGTCCAGCCATGCGGAGCGCGGCGCTGCTCGCGGCCCTCACCCTGCTGGCGGTGACGTCGGTGGCCGCGTCCGGCCCGCCGACGCCGACCCCTGAACCCACACTGGAACCGGGCGCTCCCTATCCGCAGACGAGCCCCGAGCGCTGGCGCAACGAGATCGAGTTCGACCCGATCGAACCCGTGCCGGGGAGACGGCTCTACGTCGAGAAGGTCGCCGTCTTCGAGGACAGGGCGACCGTCACGCTGCGCGCCGCAGCCGGCATCGAGCTGCAGGTGCATGCGTTCGGTGGCCCCGGCGGGAAGGAGCTCCGCTACGAGGCCGGTGGGGACGTCGCCGCGGGCGAGCGTGTCGTCCACACGCTGCCGCTCTCCGGCGACGCGCCGTCCTTCACCTTCGCCTGGGTCGACGCGCTCGGCCAGGCCGGAGCCGTCAGCCTCGACAGCACGCAGATCCCCTACCCGCTGCCGGTCGCGGACGGCGAGCTGTGCGACGTGCGCGTGACGGAGGTCCACCTGAGCCCCGGCGCCATCACCGGAAGGGTGGAAGCCGGGGAGTGCGTCCAGTCCGTCGAGCATCCCATCGACATCGACGTGGTGAACGGGTACGTCAACATCGCCGGCGCGATGATGATGAACACCCGCGTGACGAACGTCTACGCAAACGTCACGCTCTCCTCCGGCCAGTCGAGTACGACCGTCGAACTCGAACCGCCGGGCAGCGCGGCCTTCCGGCTGGCCGTTCCCAGGGGCAAGGTCCTGCACGAGCTGACCGTCGACGCAACCATCGAGGCGAGCCTGCGGGGCAGCGCCCCGCCGCTGATCACGCTCCAGTTCGTTCCGGAGAAGGAGGAGGACTACCTCGTGCCCGTCGAGGTGCTGCGCCCCGGCATCAGCGAGGTCGTCCGCGAGTCCGTCGCCGTCTACCACGACAACGGCGACATCACCTACCACGACGTCTCGGCCCGCCTCACCGTCCCGGCCGAGATCATCACCGTTGTGCCGGTCGTCACGCTCACATTTCCCGAGCACATCCTCGCCTTCGTGAATCCACGGGGGAGCGTCTACGGCAGCAAGGAGGAGAGCCTGGAGCTGGCGCTCGCCATCAGCGCGGACGCCCCCTACACGCCCTTCGTCCCGCCTCCGCGGGAGGAGGAGCCCCCGCCCCCCGTCCAGACCCAACTCTCCGACGATGAGGGGAAGGGGCTGTTCGGCATCCTCGGATGGGAGTGGCCGTGGTGAGACGCATCGCGGCGGCCATCATGGTCCCTGGCGCGGCGGCGGTCTCCGTCGCCGCGCACCACGAGGAGGAGACGATGCTCGCGGCCTTCGACAGCGTGCTGACCGCCATGGCCTACGCGGCAGCCGGCCTCGCGCTGTTCGCCATCGTCTGGGCGGGCTTCGTCCTCATGGCCGAGGGGAGCGACTCGCGCGGCGCGGGCCGCGCGCGCAACGCCGCCGCAGGGGCCGTCCTCGGCCTCGTCGTCGTTCTCTCGGCCAAGGCCATAGCCCTCGTGCTGCGCAGCGGCATCGTCCCCGTCCCATAGCAACACCATACGAAAGGAGCACCGCCTTGCGAAACCTCGCCGAACGAACGAGGCATCTCATACCCCGCGCCCTGCGCCGGTCCGAACCCACCGGGGAGCAGCCGCAGGAGGCCGTACCGAAGCCGCCCCTGCCGCTGCCCCTCTGCTTCATGCTCTCCCACCTCGAGGACGACGGCCCAGTCCGCCTCGACCGCCTCAAGATCGGAGTCTTCGAGGTGATGGGACTCGAGCTCGACGAGCCGAAGCTCGGCGCCTTCGCCGGCTCGCTCAACGCCCTCGACTTCCCGCTCCAGCTCCTCATCCGCCAGCATCCGCCCGACCTCACCCGGATGCGCGAGCGCCTCGCCGAGGCCGAGCCCGCGGACCTGCCTCCGCAGACGCGGGCCGCATCGGAGTCGCTGCGCGGCCTGCTCACCACCCTTGAACGGCGCGACGGCATCCTCGACCGCCGCTTCTACGCCGTCTGCCCCTTCGACCGCGCGGGCGACCTCCGGGTCCTGCTGGGCAAGGCAGGACTCGCGGCCCATCCGCTCACCGGCCGCGCGCTGCGGCTCCTCCTGCTGGCATGCACGCTCGGCGGCTCGCCCGCCGACCGGGACGAGGACGAGCCGGTGGAGGTGACGGTCAACCGCCGCGAGGTCCGGTTCGGCGGGCATCTCACCCGCTCGCTCCACCTCGGGCGCTGGCCCCGCTCCCTCGCGCCCGGCTTCCTCCAGGGGCTGATGGCCGCCGGAGCGCCCATGGACGTCTCCATCCACCTCGCCCCCATACCCGCAGAGCAGGCCGCGCGCACCCTGGAGTGGCAGAAGGTGCGCTTCGAGTCCGCACAGTCCCTCTCCCTGCGCAAGGGGCGCACCATGTCCCCCGAGGCCGAGATCGCCCTGGAGGACGTCACCCGGCTCCGCGACGACGTGCAGCGCGGGCGGGAACGCCTCTTCCACTCATCCCTCTCCATCACCCTCCACGCAAAGGACGAGGAGGCGCTCAAAGAGCTCACCCAGCGCGCCAGGGCCCACTTCGGGGCCACGCTCGGCAAACTCGACACCCTCTCCTTCCGCCAGCGCGAGGGGCTGCTGTCCACGCTACCGATCGCACTGAACAGCGTGGCCGCGTGGCGCACCCTGGACACGTCGTCCATCGCCAGGCTCTTCCCGTTCTCGCCGCCCGACCTCGACACCCGCAGCGGCACCCTCTACGGCATCGACCTGCGCGCCTGCTCCCCCGTGGTCTACGACCCCTGGGACGGCACGCACCTCAACGCCAACACCGCCGTCCTGGCCCGCTCGGGAAGCGGCAAGTCGTTCTCCACCAAACTCGGCATGCTCAGGGGGCTGACGCGGGGGATCACCGCCTACGTCATCGACCCCGAGGGCGAATACGCGGACATGGCCCGTGCCGCGGGCGGGCGCGTCCTCTCCCCCGGCGTCCCCGGACAGGGCATGAACCCCTTCGTCATCAACCAGGGTGACGCCGAAGAGCTCCTCCTGCGTATCGGCAGCCTCCGCAGGCTCATCGAAGTGATGGTCGGCGAGCGGCTCAGCGCCGACCGCCGGGCGTCCCTCGACCACGCATTGGCCGGCTACTACTCGGAGGCGCGGGAGCGCACCGGCTTCCGCGACTTCTACGCCTACCTGCAGGGCGGGGAATCGGAGGACCTGGCGAGGCTGCTGAGGCCCTTCGCCACCGGCAGCCTCCGACACCTCCTCTCCGACGAGGGCGACGACCTGCTCACCAACGAGGCGCTCGTCACCGTCTTCGACCTCCGCCTCCTCGAACCCGAGCTGCGCCCCGCCGCGGCCATGGTCTGCACCGAGACCGTCTGGGCGGCCGCCGCGCAGAACCCGAAACCCCGCCTGCTCGTCGTCGACGAGGTCTGGTCGATCATGCAACACCCCGAGGGTGCGGCCTTCATGGTCTCGATGGCGAAGCGCGCCCGCAAGCACCGGCTCGGCCTCCAGTTCATCACCCAGGACGTGCAGGACCTCCTCTCCGAGGACACCTCGCGGGCCATCACCGGCCACTCCGGCAGGGCGCTCCTGCAGAACGCCGCCTTCAAGCTCCTCCTCCAGCAGGACGCAGCAGCCATCTCCACGGTCGGCGACGCCTTCGACCTCCCGCCGGACCTCCAGCGGTGGCTGCTTTCATGCCCCAGGGGAGACGGCCTGCTCCTCGCGCGCGGCGGGAGATTCCCCGTCCGCATCGAGGCGACCCCCGAGGAGGCCGAGGTCATCGAGTGGCGGCCCGGCAGGCACTAGACACACCCCGCAGACAACGACGCGCATCGCGCGGAAAGGAAGGAACCCCATGAGACCGAACGGCCCGTCCAACAACAAGCAAGCCGCTGCCAAAGAGCCGGTCCTGCTGGCGGTGACGCCGCCGCGCACCGGCGAGCGCACCCTCCTCGGCGTCGAGAACCTTCTCGCCTCCATCGCCGTGCCGGAGCCGTTCTCCCTCGAGATCGCGGGCGGCGCAGGCGGCGTCACCCTGATGGCACGCTGCCGGGAGGGCCAGGTGGTGCGGGGACAGATCGCCTCCCACTATCCCCAGGCCCGCATCAGCGAGGTCGCACCGGAGGACGACCCCCTGCGCCTCGAGGAGGGGGAGCAGGCGTGGACGATGACCCTGCGCTCCGCCGGTCCCGAGTACGTGCCGCTGCGCACGTTCCGCGACGGCGACGTCACCGACCCCGGCTCCGACCCCCTCCTGGCGCTCATCGGCGCGGTCTCCGACCTCGATCCCGGCGAGCGCGTCGTTGCGCGGCTCCTGCTGCGCTCCCTCGGACCCGAGTGGGCCGTCCACCACCAGCGCCTCGTCCAGGAGCGCCCCGCATCCCGCGCGGCGCAGCCTGCCCCAGGCCCGCAGGCAGGAACGCCGCAGCCTGGGGGCGGTCTCGGCATGGCCGTCCTCGGCATCGGCGCGTTCGCCGCCCTCACGGCCTACCGGTGGATCCAGGCGGACGAGACGTGGAAGGCCGTCCTGCTGGGGCTCGGCGTCACGGCGGGGCTCGCTGTCGCAGGCTGGGTGAAGGCGCGGTTCTTCAAGCAGCCCCGTACCTACGCGCCAGCCCTCATCCAGGAGAAGGTCTCCCGGATCGCCTTCGACGCCGAGGTCCGGGTCATCGTCATCCTCCCATCCGGCGCGGACCAGCAGCGGGCCGCGGAGATACTGGAGCAGGTGACCGCCGCCTACCGCCACTACGACAACCCCGCCGGCGCGAGCTTTGCGCTGGGGGAGGTCAAGCCTGCGCCAGTGCTCGACATGTCGCTCCAGCCCGCAGGCGGCGGGTTCCTCGCCAAGCGCAGCATCATCGGCGTCCGCGAGGCTGCAGCCCTCTGGCACCCGCCGAGCCCCGGCGACGAGACGCCGCTGGTCGAGCGCTCCGGCTCCCGCTCCCTCGTTCCCGCCCCGCTCGGCCTCAGGGACGGCGCCCCGGTCGGAGACACCACGGCGGGCAAGCCCAGGGAGGTGCGCTTCCCGGACGACCTGCTGCGCCGCCACCACCTCTACGTCGCACGCACGCGCATGGGCAAGTCCACCCTCATGCACCACGTCGCCGTCCACAAGATGCGCGAGAAGGCCGAGGGACGCGACGGGGACGCCATCGTGGTCGTCGACCCCCACGCCGACCTCGTCGACGCCCTCCTCGAACACGTGCCCCCGGAGACCGCCGAACACGTGCGCCTCATCGACCTCGCCGACGAGACCGGCGCGGTCGGCATTAACCTGCTGGACGCGCGCATCTTCACCGACCGCGACCGCACCGCCGACTCGGTGGTGCGCGTCGCCAAGGGCCTCTGGGAGCAGTGGGGGCCGCGCATGCAGTCGATCCTCGAACACGTCGTCAAGAGCCTCCACGAGGCCAACCTGCACCCCGACACCGACCCCGCCGACCAGTACACGATCCTCGACGGCCTGCCCCTGCTATCGGACGCGAAGTTCCGGATGAAGGTGCTGGCCAAGGTGAGCGATCCCTACCTGCTGGAGTGGTGGGCGCGCGACTTCGGGAACTGGAGGAGGGAGTACCGCGCGGAGGCGCTCGCGCCCGTCCAGACCCGCCTCGCCTACTACGCATCCTCCAAGAGGGCGCGGGCCATCCTCGGCCAGCGCCGCTCCACCGTCGACATGCGCCGCACCATCCTCGACGGCGGCATCCTGCTCGTCTCGACCGCCCAGGGCGCCGTGGGCCGCGACGTGGCGGCGCTGGTGGGCGCCTCCCTGCTGAACCTCGTCGACGCCGTGATCCGCGAGCAAGGCAAACTGCCGCCCTCCAAGCGACGGGGCGCCCTCGTGGTGGTCGACGAGATGCAGTCCATGTCCGGCGTCGACTACGAGGCGATGCTCTCCGAGCTCGGCAAGTTCGGCGCGTCCTTCGTCCTCGCCACGCAGAGCCTCTCGAAGCTCGACGACCTCTCCCGCACCATGCAGGATACGGTCCTCGCCAACACCGGCTGTCTCGCGGTCTTCCAGGTCGCGGGCTCGGACGCCCGCAGGCTGGTCTGGGAGTTGGGCCGCGAGCGCGTCTCCGAGGATGACATCACCTCCCTGCCCGTCCACCACTGCTACGTCAGGGCCACCGTGGACGGCGAGCGCCTCCCCGCCTTCTCCATGATGGTGCGCAAGCCGGAGCAGGGCGACGCCGCGACCGCCGCAAGCGTCCGCGATGCGGCCGTTGGCTACACCACTTCCGCCGAGGAGATCGCCGCGGCCGAGGAGGAGCGCCGGAAGCTCGCGGAGCGGTTCAAGGAGCAGCTGCTCCACATGCAGGAGGAAGAGTCAGGAGACGTCGGAGCGACCGGCGGCGACCGGCCACGCGAGGAGCAGGAACAGACGGAACCGCAGAGAAAGGCGCGCTCCCGCAACCCGGTCTACCCACAGCAGGAGCCGGACACGTCCGGGGAGGCGGCGTGAGCGGAGCGGAGTTGCAGGCCCGGCTTCTGCACCGGCTCGCCGCGATGCCGTTCCTCGACCGGCTGGAACTGGCCGCCGTCACCGGCGCATCCGAGCGCGCCGCCTACTACGCCATGGCCGCACTGGAGGACGCGGGGCTCGCAGCCGCGCTTCCGCACGCATCTAACATCATCCGGCCCACGCGGCGGTTCTACGTCACCGCCAGGGGGCTGCGCCGCCTGGCAGCCGACGAGGGTGTCCCCACGGATGTCCTGCTGCGTACCCACCCCGTCTCCGCTCAGTGGCGGCGCATACTGCTCGACCGGCTCGACGCCGTCGCGGTCATCTACCGCCTCGCGGCCGCCGTCGCCGCCGAACGCGGCTCCCTGGAAGGGTTCGGGTGGTTCCGGGCCGCGGCGCTCGACGCGGTCCTCATATTGCCCGGGGGCCGTAGCATCGGCATCGTCCGGCAGGGCCCCACGGCGGACAGGACCGCCTTCTCCAAACGGCTCCGGCGCCTGTACGAGGGGCGGCTGCCGGGCGCGCTCCTCGTGCTCGCATCCGACGGCTCGCGCCTGCAGCACGCTCGCAGGCTGCTGAACGGCTTCCCCATTCCAACATCCCTGGCGCTAGAACGCGACGCGGCATCGGCGGCGGCGCACGGGCAGGTCTGGCACACGCCGTCCGGCGAGGCGGCGTTCAGCCTCCGCACCGCGCTCTCGAAGGCGAAGCCGGGAAACGCGCTGCCCGCCGAGAGGCAACGCCTCCGCGCGTCGACGCCCGCAGATCTCCCTCCCGGCGGCATCGTGACCTCAGCCCCCGACCACCTGCTGCCCGCCCGCCTGAGGCCCGCGGAGAAGCGCGTCCTCGACCTGCTCGCCGCGTGGCCCTGGCTGACCCCCGCACATCTCGGCGAGCTGCTGGGCGTGCGGCCGCCACGCCTCTCCCACGTCATGGGGCGGCTCCAGGCGCTTGGGCTCACGGTCTCCCTCGCCGCGGGGGGACGCCGCCGGTTCTCCCTCGCCGACAGGGGGCTGGCGCTGCTTGCACGCAGGGACCGCGTGTCCGTTGGGAACGTCCGCAGGCGTTGGAGTGCGGCCCCCGTCGACCCTCGCGCTCCGTTCACCTGGCGCAACGTCTCCGGTGCGAGGAGCCGCCAACTGCTCAGGAACATCGAGCACACCGAGGCCGTCCACGGTTTCGCCGCGGCGCTCGCGGCACAGGCCCGCTCGACGGGTTGCCAGGTGGCACAGCTCGACCCGCCCCACCGCGCCTCGCGGTTCTTCCGGCATCGCGGGCGGCTCCACTCGGTACGGCCCGACGCGTTCGGCATCCTGCGCGGGGACGGCAGGCCGCTGCCGTTCTTCCTTGAATGGGAGCGCCGCGCCGTCAGGCCCGTCACGATGGCCGCCAGGCTCGCACCCTACCTGCGCTACTTCGCATCGGCGCGGCCCGTGGAAGACCACGGAGCGCCACCCGTCCTCCTCGTCGTCTTCGAGGACGAGCTCGCGGCGGTCCACTTCCTGCGCGTGGCGCGGCGGGAGACCGCACGGACCGGGGTGCGCATCCCGCTGTGGGTCTCGCACACAGGCTTACTTGAGAGGGAGGGGCCACTGGGAAGGGCGTGGCTCACGCACGGGGGCTGGGAACCACGGCGGGCCTTTCCGGTGCACTGACGACACATCCGCGCATTGAGGAGCCTTGCCGGAAAACAGGGGCGCTGCGCGCTCCATCCAAGTGCCTCCGGGGCCGCGTCATGGTGTCGTTCCCGGGAAGTGGGCTCTCCGGCACCCCACATGTTGCCCCACATGTCGCCCAACATGTGACCCCACATGTCTCGGCTCATCCAGGTCCTGTCGTGAGTGCCGGGTTGTCACCCCACCGACTCGATCAGTTCCGTACTGAGGGCGACGCTGGATGCGATGATGACATCGCGGTCCTCGATCCCGGCCACGTGCTCCGCTACCAACCGGGTCCCAACGGCCGTGCCCGTTCCGAACAGATCGCGGAACCTCTCCACCGCCTCCGCGGTCACCCCCGCCGCCCTGGCATCGTCCGCGAGCAGGCCGATCTCCTCGACGAGCTCCACGGTATCCACCGCCTGCAACAGCCGGAAGATATCGAAGGCGTCCTTGTTGCTCAGCCTGCGTTCGTCGTCAACATCGGTCCGATCCGCCAGCTTGTGTACCTTGGCCACCAGCAGCGCAGCCGGTCCGGCGACGTTGATCTCGTATGCCCGGGGGTCTCCGGGCTCCAGAGCTCCCAGGGCCATCGGCCGCCTGCTGACCAGGGCCCCTTCGAGTCCCCGCACCTGCCTGGCTGCACGCCGGCCATGAACGCCCAGTTCAGCGCCTCTGCCCCTTCGTCCGCCTGCGGCTTCCGGCACCAGCAGGTCCACCTGAACGCCGGTTTCGTTCTTGTATATGCCCGGCTGATCCATCAATGCGTAGCCGGCGTCCTCCATGGCATCGATGATTCTCGGGTCATCCACTAGCAACTCGGGAACCAGAGCGAGGTCGGCGTCCAGTGTGAACGGGGAGACCGCGTAATCGCCTGCATGGGCGCGGGTGTATTCATAGACCGCCTGGGCGCCCACCAGCACGGCCGCCTCCCGGAGGGGACCCAGCGCCGCCAGGACGTCCAGCAGACCGGCCCGGGCTCTCACATAGTTCGCGTCGATGGGAGTCGCCATGTTTCCTCGTTGGATTCCATCCACTCGATCAGCGCCTCTCCCTCGGCCGGCCCACGCCCCGGTCCCGTCATCAGGTCTGCCGCCACCTGGGTCACGCGAGCATAGGTCACGCTGGCGTCGCGCTCGGTGCGGTCGAACACCACGGAATCGAAAGGCTGTCCGATCAGCACGTTGGCACCGGTATCGGCAGGGCGAAGCCCCAGACGTTCGATGGCTTCGTTCGGATCCGCAGCATAGATGGTGGCCAGCCTGGGCTCCACCAGCGGAGCGTAGCGGTTCGCCGCGAACGATCCGGTCACCGCGTAGGAGAAATCGGCGTCGCCGAGCTTTCCGAACAGGTTGGACAGTCCCCGAGGCTCTAGGCAGGGGATCATGCGATTGACCGTGGAGAAGTCGTAGTCGACGGCCCACCGGCGCAGCAGTCTCTGCCAATCAACCGAAACGATCGCTCCCCTGGGACCGGCCCGCTCGATGATACCGTCCCGCTCCAGCAGGTCGGAGACCCGGGATATCGACGCCGGAGCGTTCCGGGTCAGGGCGGCGAGCTCCCGCGTGCCGAAAGGAGGACAGAAGTCCAGAAACGCCCTGACCACCCGTGCGCTGCGCCGGCCCTGCAGCGAGCGCAAGGGGACGTTCTCCCGCCAGGGGTTTCGGACTTCTCCTTCGGTCTGGATGAACACTGCGGGCCAGTCGGTTGCAAACCGCATGTTCCCGGTGGCGTCCGCATAGCTGATGCCGGCGTCGGCCAGCCTCTCCTTGGCGGATGGACCCAGGAAGGGCGACACGACCATGAGGTTAGGGCGGGCTCCTGCCCCTGGCGTCTCTCTGCTCAGTGGCAACAGTTGCTGTCGCCACTGATCCAGCAAGAAACCGACCATCCGCGCCTCAAGGGGTCGGCCCTTGACCTCGACCATGATGGGTGCCGATTCGCCCCGCGGGTCAGTCAGTGTGAGGACGGCGTCGAATCGAGACCCGGCCGGTCCCATGCGCGACTCGTCTCCCGACCGTGCCAGCGACCAACCTGTAGGCAGTCGGCTGCGCAGGCCTTCGGCGACCCCGCTCAAGAGGGCTGTTTCAGAATATGGTCCGTTCAGCATCACACTGAACAGGCTACCAAGTGGAACAATCTGCGTCAAGCAAGGGAGTTATAGAGCAGCCTACACAGCGTCCCGATTCAGGCTGGTGCTAGGGGCGGCTCTTGGCGTAGCGGACATCGTAGTCCCGCCTGCGTTGACGGGTACTTCAAGCATGCACCACAAGTGGCGCTGCCTCGCTTGCTATAGGGGTCAAAGGAATCGGTATGCCTTGCTCCCGGTAGATCGCCAGGAACGCTTCCACGACAGATTTCAGGTTCTCTCGCGCCTCATCGAGCGTGCTGCCCCATGCGCAGCAGCCAGACAGTTCCGGTGCTTCTACCAGATAGAGATCGTCGTGTTCAGGACTAGGCAGGTGCACCAGAGTCTTGATCTGATAGTACTGCGGTGCCTCCTGTGCACTGCCCATGGCAGTTCTCCTTTCGTCCAACGAAGGGGTACAGCGGGTGCCCCAACACGCCCTTGGACTGCGCTCTATGCGCGGACCAGACGCTCTGGAGTTCCTTGGCGACCTCCTCCCGCGCATCGCGGTCGTGCTTCGAGTCGATGATGGGGTGTTGCTCGACGAGCCGCAGCATGGGCTCCCAGCCCGCAAGCTCCCCGGACTCGACGTTCTGTCGAAGGTCCAGTACCTCGACCGCCACACACTCCAGGGTGTCGAAGTCGGCTATCGCGATGACCTCACCCAGGAAGATGGCCATGCCCGGGCGAGGTTCACCGAAGGTCACGTACAGGTGGTCGTCCTCGGGAACGTACTCGATGGACATACCCTGGCACACAAGCCCGTCAAGGTCCGAGTTGCGTTCGATGAACGCGAGTCGCATAGGCTCGGACTGTGCGCTGAGTTCCTCCGGGGTCATCACGATACACCTCCGATACCGGGGCTTCTCCTCGGTTCCAGCATAACGCCCGATGATGGCCCTGGCCTAGCGGTTCGAGTCACATCGCCGGCCGCAACTGAGCACTCTGATCCCCCCAGGCATCGGGCGTGTCCCGCTCCGCGCACATCAGCGTCTCCTGCAGCCCTAGCCGCTCGGCCAATGTCAGCAGCAGGAAGAGATGCACTGAGGCCGGGACCGCTCCGCGCCGCCACTCCCTGATCCGGTAGGGACTCACGCCGAGCAGGCGGGCGAGCGAACGCCACGACAGTTGGCTCTCATCCCTGAACCGCTCAAGCCGCTCCGGGAAATCAGCCGGGAAGTCGAACGACACGCGCCGGTGCGTCTTCCTCCGCCGTCCCACGACGCTAGTCCCGCCCGCGCCCTACGCCGCCCTTGCGGGAGGGCAGACGTCCTCGCCCAGCAGCAGTTGCACGCCGCCAGGCACACGGGCAGCCAGCTTGAAAAGTGAGAACAGCGCGTCCCCGCAGGGCACCGTGCCGTCGCGCCAGCGCTGCACCTGCCGAGGGTCGGCGTCCACGCACATCGCGATCCCCTCCCATGTGAGCCCTGTCGCCTCCTTGAAGTGCTTCAGGCGGTCGGGGAAATCCTCCGGCAGGAAACCGGAGCCGAGGAAGAGATGAGGGGGCGGAGACCTACGGTTCACGTGCCGTCCCCAGGATGAAGAGGTCGTCGAATTCGGCGGCGAGCGCCTGCAGCAGGCCCCGCCGGGTCTCCGGCCCGGGATGGCGCTTCCCGGTCATCAACTGGGAGAGATAGCCCGACGAGATGCCCGCCAGGCGCGCCAGCTCGTTCTGGGTCATGTTCAGCCGGTTGAGCCGCTCCCACACCGCGCGGGGCTTGAGGCTCGCGGTCATCAGACGGCGCCTACCGGACATGCCCGCCGTCCTTCCCGAGCGGCAAGCGGTTCGAACGTGCGTGGACGCCGGAAGCCCGGCTGTCAGCCGCTTCCTCCTCCGCGAGCGAGCCAAGGTGAGCGCGCGCGACGATGCGGGCCAGTATCCGCAGCCCGCTCACCCGCAGTTCGTTCTGCTCCCTCGTCAGTCTCTGCTTCTCCTGCCGCACGTTGCCGCTCCGTTGAGATCAGACCTGGTTCGCGCACCGAAGGCGCGCTGGTACCGGGATCTGTCTCTCTTGGTGAGAACATACGTTCTGTTTCCCGAGTGTAAAGACGGGTTCCGCGCGGATACAACGACCCCGGTGGCATATCGAGGCGCAGGGCTGGCAATTGCTTGCTCAGATGAATCAAACATCACTCACGCCACGGACGAGTCCGTGTACGCCCCCCGAGACGCCCCGAGGGACCCCCTGGAACGCTCCAGCCGGTCGGGCAGGTCGTCGGGGACGACATAGACCCTTCTGCTGTGGTTTGTGCGCTGTCGCGGCATCGGGCCGGTCCTTCATGGCCTCCCTCTGACGCCGTCAGCCCCGCGGCCCCCGCTCGCCTTCGCGGTCCCGGAGCGGGGGCGCAATCGGGTTAGTCGGGCGCTGCGCCCCATGCGATTACCACGTCGTCGCCCCACCCATCCGCATCAGCCACCGCCACCGTGATGTAGTAGCGCTTGCCGCTCTGCAGCCCGGTCAAGTCCACCGAGCGAGGGTTGGAGCAGCTCACGAATGAACAAGAGCGGAGATACTTGCGCGGGAATATGTCGCGCGTTTGCCACGTGGCCCCGGGGGTTTTCTCAAGCCAACGCACGCGGTATCCGTACACGTTGTCGGGCAGCGTCTCAGGCGCCTCCCACGATACGCGCAGCTTGCCGGCGCCGATGTGGTCGATCCGCTCGTCTGTGATAGCGCCGGACCTGCCCCCGCCCACGGTTGTGGACACCACCTCGCTGGGGCCGTCCACGTTGCGCTGTGACGCTCCTGAGCCGACCACCGTGCGAACTCTGATTCGCACCTCATACTCGCCGCTGGCCGATTCGGCCTGGCACGCAGCCAGTGCCGTTTCATCCAATTCGCTGTGGCAGTTGTTCAGCTCGTCCTTGCTCAGCTCATAGTCAATCCAGTCGGACATTCCATGCCTGGCGTCGGCCTTGTTCTTGTCGACGACGGTCGTGACCCAGTCCCCGTCCGCCTTCCTGGTCTCAATCAGGTATGACTCGAACTGACCTTCGGGTCTTTCCACCTTTTGCCAGCGCACGTACATGGTGTCGTCAGATCCCGACACGAAGTATTGTGGCGGGACTTGTCCGAATCTCAGCGCATTCTTGGTAGGGGCACCACCGTCCGGGAATTCAAAGATGACTACAGAGAGTGTGCCTGAACTACTGCCTGCCGTGAGCGTTCCGTGAAAAGTGTACGTTCCACCGGCAGCAGGTATAGTCTCGGAACTACTTGTGAGTGTCCTTGGTGGACAGAAGAACTCGCCGCCATTGATGGAACAGAGGCCGGATGCTGCGTTGTGGTTTGAATCGGTCTGCGCAAAAAAGCGACCGATGTTCGGGTTATAGCTTGGCGTATGGTCAATCCACCAGGCCTTGACCGCCTCGTGTCTCACCACGACGGGTTTGGTATACGTTGATGCGACAGTCGTTTTGACCGTGCTGTCGTTGTTGTCGGTCAGTTCGGTGAGCACCCTGACCCGGTATGCCGTGTCCTTGGCCAGACCGGCCACACCGTGGTTCACCGCGGCTACCGTCTCGTCTGCGGGCGTGCTCGGATCATCCGGCACGGCGACCACCACCCTCTGCGGGGCCAGCCTGTTAAAGTCGGCAGGCAAGAGCTCGGTCGACGGAGAGAGTCGAACGAATGGCGCGCGTGTGTCATTTACTAACTCTCTGCGCGCTCGCGTCCATGCGGACGTTGGCGAGGCCGACGCCAGCTGGTATTCGACGTAGAACCCGCTCACCGTCTTGCCGGTCGGGACCCCCAGGGGGTCATCCCACCAGACAATCAGGCCATGCTCCATGGGGTGTATCTCGGCGCGTACGTTCTGCGGACGCGCAAGCCTGGAGGTAAACGTTTCCGAGGCGTCCTGCCGCACCAGGAGCTCTGCGCTGTCGCTGTTGTGGATGACGCCGTGTTCATCTTTCGTCTGCACGCGGAACTCGTACGTCACCGGGTCCAGGTCGCCGTACTTGAAGGCGCGGCGATTTACCGAGAAATAGTCCGACGTATCCCAGGCGGTGCGGGCCGGCTTCTTGTGCTGGACACGGAACGAGGTGTCGCAGGCGTTGCTTGCGCTTGTCCAGCTGCCCGAAACGCCATTGTCGAAGTCGGAGACGACCGTCAGTTGAATCGCGCAAAAGGCGGGAACGTGGTGATGGAGGGTCCTGGGACGCGCCTCATATTGCGCGTACACCGTGACCTCGTAGTCGGCGAGGCCGAGGTCCTGGACCGTCACCGTCGTGTCGGTCGGCAGCGCCGTGAGGTGCGAGGAAGCTGAGAGACCGTCCCCGCTCCATTCCACCGTCACGAGGAATCCGGTCAGGTCGCATTGGCCGACGGCATCCGGTGTCGTCCAGGAGACCACGATGCCGCTGTCGCCGCGAATCGCCACCACGTTCTCGGGCGGCGCGTCGCCGCATGCCGGCGCCGAGGGCGCCAGCCGCCAGTCCACCTTGTGGCCGGCGTCGTGGCCCCTTCCGG
>JAJEFD010000017.1 GCA_022820645.1 Dehalococcoidia bacterium
TCTCCTACGATCGTGCCTCGACTGCCCTGAGTAGCCCCAGCTCTGGTGCCGCGAGCCGGCCCGGCGGTGCCCACCGCATCGCCGGTCTTCTGTCGTATGTCTACTCGGGGGTTACCGGCGCCCGAACTCGCGCGGACGGCGCGGCCCCCGGTCCCGGTCTCCGCCACGACGGTCGCCGCGGTCGCGCGGACCGCGGTCGCCGCCGCTGCGTCCGTTGGAACGGCTTCCCACTTCCTCGGGCGACAGGCCCTCGAGCACCGCGCGGCGGGAGAGGTTCACACGCCCCATGCGGTCGATCTCGACGACCATCACTTCGAGTTCGTCGCCCACCTTCACGGCGGCCTCGACAGACTCGACCCGCTGGGTGTCGAGCTCGCTCACGTGGACCATGCCTTCCTTCCCGGGCAGTATCTCCACGAACGCGCCGAAGTTCATCAGCCGCGTCACCTGGCCGGTGTACCGCTCGCCGACCTCGATCTCCTTCGTCAGCCCCTCGATCATGCGGATGGCGTGCTCTGCGGCGGCCTGGTCCGACGCGCCGATGGTGACGACGCCGTCGTTCTCCACGTCGACCGACGCGCCGGTGGTCTCGACGATGCTCCGGATCGTCTTCCCGCCGGGGCCGATGAGCGCGCCGATCTTGTCGACCGGGATGCTCACGCGGGTCATGCGCGGCGCGTTGGGGTTCAGCTCCGTCCTCGGCTCCGCGAGCGTGCCGAGCATGTGGTTGAGGATGAAGGCGCGCCCGTCCTTCGCCTGGGCCAGCGCCTGCCGGAATATCTCCTGCGTGATGCCGGAGACCTTGATGTCCATCTGCAGGGCCGTGATGCCCTCGCTGGTGCCCGCGACCTTGAAGTCCATGTCGCCGAAGAAGTCCTCGACGCCCTGGATGTCCGTCAGCACCTGGAAGTTGCCCTCCTCGTCCGTCATCAGACCCATGGCAACGCCGGAGACGGGCCGCGAGATCGGCACGCCGGCGTCCATCAGCGCCATCGTGCTGCCGCAGACGCTCCCCATCGAGGTGCTGCCGTTCGAGCCGAGCGCCTCGGAGACGACGCGGAACGCGTACGGGAAGTCTGCCTCGTCCGGGATGACCGGCGCCAGCGCCCGCTCGGCGAGCGCGCCGTGACCGATCTCCCGGCGGCCTGTGCCCATGCGGCGGGCTTCGCCGGTGGAGAACGGAGGGAAGTTGTAGTGGTGGATGTAGCGCTTCGTGTCCTCGGGGCTGAGGCCGTCCAGCTTCTGCGTCATCGACATCGAGCCGAGCGTCGCCACCGTGAGGATCTGCGTCTCGCCGCGCTGGAAGAGCGCGGAGCCGTGCGTGCGCGGCAGCAGTCCGACCTCGCTGGAGAGCGGGCGCACCTCGGTGAGCGCGCGCCCGTCCGGGCGCTTGCCCTCCTTGATGACCTTGGCGCGCACGGTCTTCTTCAGCACGTCGTCGAACGCCTTGGCGACGGCCTTGGCGTCGTACTGCTCGCTGAGCTGCTCGATAGCCTCGTGCTCCGCCTGCTTGATGCCCTCGTTGCGCTCGCCGCGGCCCTCGCCCCGGTCGATGATGCTCTCCAGCGCCGGGCGCGCGATGCGCTCGATGCTCGACAGCAGTTCGGGGTCGGAGCCCTCCGAGAACACGACCTCGATCTTCGGCTTGCCCGCCTCGGCCACGATCTTGTCCTGCAGGTCGATGATCCTGACGTTGTTCTCCTGGCCGACGCGGAGCGCTTCGAGGATGACCTCCTCGCTCACCTCCTTCGCCCCGGCCTCGATCATGATGACGGCGTCGCGGCTGCCCGCGATGGTCAGGTCGAGCTTGCCCTCGGCGAGCTGCTCGTAGGTGGGGTTCACGACGAGTTCGCCGCCCGCGTAGCCCATGCGCGTCGCGGCGACGGGGCCGTTGAACGGGATCTGGGATACGGACAACGCGGCGGACGCCCCGATGATGCCGAGGATGTCCGGCTGGTTCTCGTGGTCGGCGGAGAGGACGGTCGTGATGATCTGCACCTCGTTCCGCATCCCCTTGGGGAAGCGCGGGCGCAGAGGGCGGTCGGTCAGCCGTGCGGCGAGCGTCGCCTCGGTCGTCGGGCGACCCTCGCGGCGGAAGAAGCTGCCGGGGATGCGGCCGACGGCGTAGAGGCGCTCTTCGTACTCGATGGTGAGCGGGAAGAAGTCCAACCCTTCGCGGACGCCTCCCATCACGGCGGTGACGAGCACGACGGCGTCGCCGTACCGCACGACGGCTGCGCCGTGCGCCTGCTGCGCCAGCTTGCCCGTCTCTATGGAGAGGGTTCGTCCGGCTATCTCTATCTCATGGTGCGTGGGCATACGTAACAACTCCTGTTCTTTGACAGGCCATGCGCGGGGGAAGATCTGAAACGGGTCGGGAGTGTCGGCTGGCTTATAGAGGAACAGCGCTCCTTCCGAAGCGCTGTTTCCGGGGTCGCGTTATCTGCGGAGCCCAAGCCTGCTGATGACTGTCCGGTACCGTCCTACGTCCTCTCTTGCGAGATACCGCAGGAGACGGCGGCGTTGCCCGACCAACTTCAGGAGACCTCTGCGCGTGGCGTGGTCTTTGTGGTTCCGGCGGAGGTGATCGGTCAGGCCGCGTATACGCTCGGAGAGAAGCGCCACCTGCACTTCCGTGGAGCCGGTGTCTCCCGGCTTCGCCTGGTACTCTCCGATGATGCGTTGCTTGGTAGCTGTATCCAGCATGTTCCGTCCCGCGGGACCTAAGTCGTCTGTCCGCTCTTTCTTTGTTCGCGCTTCAGTATACACCATCCCACGCCGATGGGAAGAGGCAGACGTCATAAGGAGAGCCTCACCCTGGGGAACTCCATCCAGCGGCAGCCCTCGGATGAAACGGAGAGGAGGGCACGATGGTGGCAAGCCGCGAGAAGCACAGCAGCCGGTGGCAAGCAAGGTCGTGGCCGAGCCCGCGCCCATCGAGTACATTCGCATCACGGCAGAGAACGCCAATGCAGACGTGCGCCGCACCTACTAGCATCTTCCGCGAGTCTGTCCGCCTTACCGATGCGAACGTCGAGGAGCAGTCAGGTCAAGCCTCAGCTCTAATTTTCAAAAAAGAATGTCGATATTAGAAACTTCTCGTTGGAATACTATCCTCCCGCTGTTTCATCGGTAAACTTCTTCTAAAGCATTTGAACGATTCTAAAGCCTGCGTACCCTATTGGACATGATATCTAAATGGCCACGTGCACCACCTGAGGCGAGTCAGTTGACATTTTCTCATAGGAACACTTTTGCCTACTCATTTATTGGGTCTCTCGTATCGCATAATGCTTGGACTTTATTCAAGACAGAGGCAGGCAAGCCCTCCGCATTGTAAAGGATGTCTGTTGCAGCAGATATGAGATTGGGGTCTGAATTATCCAATCCGCGCGTAAGCGTATCAACATATAGCTTGATTATATTGGCAAGGTCTTCCATGTCAGACTGTATATGCAGGATGGATGGCGGTATCACTGTAGCGTCCCGAATCTCCTCTACGTTAAGTTCCAATATAACTAGAATGATTACCACTTCTGACATCCACTGTTCATCGAAAAACAGTGCTGAGTTATTGCTAGCCGATATGAATAGTGCGCCCAACTGATCCAGGTTTCCCCCTATGCTGGTTAGAATCTCCGAGATTTTCGCAAGGTATAGACTCTCTTCGTATGAAGGACATGGGGACGGTTGCGTCGTGGGGATTGGTGTGGATGTCGCCGTAGGCGTCGGGGTTGCCGTTGGTTTCTGAATCGCGGTCGCGGTTGCCGTCGCAGTACGAACCGGTTGCCCCTCTATGGTCGCCTGCACTCCCGCCGCAATCGTCGCCTGGAGGTCCGGCGTTGCCGTAGGCACAACGAACGTGGGCGTCGGTGTAGGTCTGGACAGGATAGGCGCAGATGTGGGCGTCGGGGACGGACTCGCGCATGCCGTCAACACGAGAAGCGCTACGACAACCAACAATAGCACTGCGTAGCGGACTGCCAGCACGGGACTCCTTGCGAAGCATGACCAGAATACTTGCAACAGTCCGCTACTCAAGCCAGCCATGGGCACGAGACCCTCGGCCATGCATGGTGTGGGTTGGTTTGCTCGGACGAGCAGCGACGCAGACTGTTGCAAGCGGGGAGGATACCAGAAGGGTGGATTCATCAAACTACAACCACTGACGGGCGATAGTATGCTTGCCCCGCCACCGCTGACAGCGAGAGGAGGCCAGCCATGCCGGACCTGCCGACCCAGGATGAAGTCCTGTCCTACTTCGACTCGCTGAGCAACTGGGGACGGTGGGGCGACGACGACGAACTCGGCACGATGAACCACATCACGCCGGAGACGCGCCGCCGCGCGGTGTCGCTCGTGCAGGAGGGCGTGACGGTGTCGTGCGCTCGGACGCTCAGCAACGCCACCGGGCCCGACGTGACGTTCCAGCCGATGCACTTCATGATCGAGTCGGGCGAGGGCTACGCCCACGAGGAGAAGGCCGGGCCGCCCCGTCCGGCGCAGACCTCGTCGGACTTCATCGGCGTCGCCTTCCACGGGCACGTCATCACCCACGTCGACAGCCTCTCGCACTTCTTCTTCGGCGGGCAGATGTACAACGGCAAGCCGTCGAGCCTCGTCTCCACGCGCTACGGCGCGCTCAGGGAGTCGATCGAGGTGCTGCAGGGCGGCGTGCTCGCCCGCGGCGTGCTGCTCGACATCCCCCGCCTGCGCGGCGTGCCGTGGTTCAACCCCGGCGAGGGCATCCTGCGCGAGGACCTCGAAGCCGCGGAAGCCGCCGAGGGCGTCCGCGTCGAGCCGGGCGACGTCCTGCTCGTGCGGACGGGGCAGCTGCGCCGCCGTGCGGAACTCGGCCCGTGGAACATATCGGCGGAGGGCGGCACCGGCACGCACGCCAACTGCCTCCCCTTCTACCAGGAGCGCTCCATCGCCATGCTGGGGTCGGACACCGGCAACAGCCTCATCCATCCGGGCTTCGACCGGCTCACCAACCCGGTGCACCAGGTGGGCATCGTCGCCATGGGCCTCTGGATACTCGACAACGCCGACCTGGAGCGGCTCGCGGAGGCTTGCGCGGAGCGGGGCCGCTGGGAGTTCATGATCACCATCAACCCGCTCCGCATCGAGGGCGGCACCGGCTCTCCGGTCAACCCCGTCGCGGTGTTCTAGACCGCACTGCCCCGTTAGTGACATCCGCCCATTGCCCGGTCGGCGCAACGCCGTCTACGCTGGTCCTGGGAGGAAGTGGGCTCGGGTTCTGTCGCCCGGCCTGCTGGGAGTGAAATGGCGCTTAATGGCTCACAATGGCACACCTTGGAGGATCGACCACGCCTACAAACGCCCTCGCAGGCGTGCGCCGGTTTGCCATTCCCGCGCCGCGCCGCTATCGTCCGTGTCCATTCCGAACCGTGAGGCGCACTCGTGAAGATCACCAACGTCCAGGCCACCACCCATAACGTGCCGGTGCCCGTCCCGCTGATGGACGAGCCCGTCATGCGTCCGTTCGTCTTCTGCCAGGTCGACACCGACGCCGGCGTCACCGGCTACGGCATCTCCGGCCCCATCCAGCGGAAGGCCGTGCGCGAGCACATCAACGCCGAGCTCGGCCCGCTCGTCACCGGCATGGACCCCATGGACACGGAGCGCATCTGGCACCTCTGCTACGTCGAGCACAACCCCCGCTCGCAGACGGGCGTCTGGTCGAGCGCGCTCAGCGCCATCGACATCGCGCTCTGGGACATCAAGGGCAAGGCGCTCGGCCTGCCGGTGTGGCGTCTGCTCGGCGGCGCGCAGCCGGTCGTCCCTGCCTACATCACGTTCGGGCTGCCGGAGTACACGCAGGAGCAGCTCGTGCAGGTGGCGCGCGACTTCGTCGCGCAGGGCGAGGACAAGCTGAAGATGGTTGTGGGCGTCGCGGGCGACCACCAGGCATGGCGCGAGGACTCCGACCGCGTCCACGCCGTGCGGGACGCCATCGGCCCCGGCGTGCAGCTCTCCATGGACGCCAACTACATGTTCCAGTTCAACAACGCCCTGAACCTCGCGAAGGCGGTCGAGGAGTGCAACGTCGAATGGTTCGAGGAGCCGGTGTGGGGGAACGACGCCCCGCTGCTCCACGAGTTGCGGATGCGCACCAGCATCCCCCTCTCCGCCGGACAGAACGAGGGGCACCGCTTCCGCGCCCGCGAGCTGCTCGTCCACCAGTCGATCGACATCCTCCAGCCGAACGTCGTCTACTGCGGCGGCTACACGGAAGGGATGAAGTTCGCGGCGCTCGCGCAGGCGTTCAACCTGCCGATAGCGAACGGCGGCGGCTGGCCGCACCACAACATGCAGCTGCAGGCCGCTGTCCCGAACGGCTGGCGCATCGAGTACCACTACGTCATGTGGAAGTGCGGCGAGATGGTCTTCGACGGCTGCGTCGGCCCGCAGCAGGGCTGGACGACGATGCCGGAGACGCCCGGCCTCGGCCTCGAACCGAAGTGGGACGCCCTCGCCGAGTGGCGCGAATAGCAGAAGGGCCCAGCCCCATCCGGAGCTGAGCCCTCCAACGGACCCTGACGTTACGCGTCCGAGACTAGATCGCGACCTCGCCCCGCTCGCCCGTGCGTACCCGCACGACTTCCGTGATGGGTGAGACGAAGATCTTGCCGTCGCCGATCTCGCCCTCGTCGGGCGTGCGGGCCGCCTCGATGATGGCGGCGATCACCGCCTCCTGCATGTCGTCGGTGACCACCGTGCGGACGAGCGTCTTCGGCACCGATGCACGGCTTGCCATCGCGCCGCCGCGTCCGACGAAGACCTCGACGCCGCGCTGGCGCCCTTCGCCCGTCACGTTGACGTAGTAGAAGCCCTGGCATCCCGCGTCCTGCAACGCTTCCGTCACCCGGTGGACCCGCTCCGGCCGGACTATCGCTTCAATGCTTATCATGGCTGTTATCCCCTCTCCTCGTTCCCTGGGGGTATGCCGCCTCAGCATACCCCCAGGCCGTTCCTCGTTGTTAGTCGGCTCCGTCACTCACGTAGGCGCGCTCACCGTGAGCGGCCACGTCCAGGCCGGTGCCCTCGTCACGCTCGCTCACCCGCAGGCCGAGACCCGGGATCAGGTCCAGCACCTTCAGGATGATGAGCGATACGATGAAGGAGTAGGCGATCGTCGCAACGACCCCGACGGCCTGTATCCCCAGCTGCTCGACGTTCCCTTCGATCAGTCCCTCGACCCCGGCGAAAGCCGAGACCGTGAAGATACCGGTCGCCAGCGCACCCCAGATGCCGCCGATGCCGTGGACCGCGAACACGTCCAGCGAGTCGTCGATCCCCAGCCTCGGGCGGATCAGCACGGCGAGGTAGCAGAACACGCCGGCGCCGAGGCCGATCCCCAGCGCACCCATGACGCCGACGGCGCCCGCAGCGGGCGTGATGGCGACGAGACCGCCGACGGCGCCCGTCGCGACTCCTGCGGCGCTCATGCGCTTGTTCTGGATCTGCGACAGGACGCCCCACGTGAGCGCGGCAGTTGCGGCTGCCGTGTTCGTCACGAGGAAGGCGTTGATGGCGACTCCGTCCGCTGCGAGACCGGAGCCTGCGTTGAACCCGAACCAGCCGAACCAGAGGAGCGCGGCGCCGATAACGACGTACGGCACGTTGCCGGGCTCCAGGCCGGGGTCACGGCGCTTGCCGAGCAGCAGCGCTGCGGCCACGGCGGCCACGGCGGCGTTGATGTGGACGACCGTGCCGCCCGCGAAGTCGAGCGCGCCAAGGTCGAACAGCCAGCCGTTGCCGGCCCACACCCAGTGGGCGATGGGCGCGTAGACCAGCGTTACCCAGGCGACCAGGAAGACGAGGTAGGTGGTGAACTTGAACCGCTCCACCATCGCTCCCGTGATCAGGGCCGGTGTGATGATGGCGAACATCATCTGGAAGACGGCAAACAGCATGTCGTCGCCGGGCTCGACGCCGGACAAGCCGATGAGGGAGAGGTCTCCCACGATGGCGCTGCCCTCACCGAATGCGACGCTGTAGCCCCAGAGGACCCACACAACGCTGACCACTGCCATGCTCATGAAGCTCAGCATGATGGTGCTGATGACGTTGCGGCTGCGGACCAAACCTCCGTAGAAGAAGGCAAGCCCCGGCGTCATGAGCAACACCAGAGCCGATGCGGTCAGCAACCAGGCAATCGAACCACTGTCCATAGCGGCACTCCTCCCGAGTTGAGATGAATGCAGTATCCGGAACAGGTTTTGCGCCGATGTTTCTCCCGTATTACGAATCTGTAACAAAGTTGGCGAACGGATCACGGACCGCTGTTGGCCTCGGGAAGCGGGGAAGATACACTGCCCCCGCTCCCTTCTCCAGGCGCTGCCTTGCTCAACATCTTCCTCACCGTCGTACTGCCCATCTTCATCGTCGCCGGTTCCGGCGCCGTGCTGCAGCGGATCCGGCCGGGTTCGCTTGGGCTGCTGGGTCCTGCCGCGCTCTACATCTTCGGCCCCGCGCTCGTGCTGAACGGCCTGCTGGAAACGCAACTCCCACTGGACGTATCCCTGCGCATCGTCGCAGCGGCAGCCGCCACCATGTTGGCGATGGTTGTTGTCGCTTGGGTGGTGGCGCGGTTGTTGCGGCTCGACAGGACAACGGAGAGCGGCTTCATGCTCGCCGGAGCGTTCGGCAACTCGGGCAACATGGGCATACCGCTCGCGTTCCTCGCGTTCGGGGACGACGGACTCTCGGTGGCCATCATCGTGTTCGTTGCACACACGTCTATCAACTGGCCGGTCGGCATCTACATCGCCGCGCGCGGGCGGGCGCGGGGGTGGGGCCCGCTGCTCCAATCTCTCAGGGCCCCGACGCTCTACGCCGTCCCCATCGCGTTGGTCATACGAGGCTTCGACTGGACGCTCCCCACGACGCTCGACAGGCCGATCGGCATGCTGGCGGACGCGGCTATCCCCGCCATGCTCCTCGTGCTGGGCTACCAGCTGGCGCAGGGCATCGAGTTCCGCCAGCCGGGCAGCATGACGACGGTGCTCGCTACGCGGCTGATCGCAGGGGCGTTGGTCGGCGCTGGGGTGACGACGCTCCTGGGCCTCGAAGGTGTCGTCCGCAACACCGTGGTGCTCATCGCCGCGATGCCCGCCGCCGTGTTCGTCTCCATCCTCGCGGCGGAGTACCGTACGGTGCCGCGCTTCGTTGCAAGCACCGTCATCATCGGCACGTTCGCCAGTCTCGTTACGCTGACCGTCGTTATCAACCTGCTGCAGCGGTGGGACTGACCTCGTTGCAGTACCATGCGACCAACAACCGGAGGTGCGCCTATGAAGATCGGTATCTCTTTCCCTACCCTCGAGCTGCACGACCCTGAAGAGATGAAAGAGTTCGCGCAGGGCGCGGAGCAGCTCGGTTTCCACCACATGACGGCGCTCGAGCACACCCTGGGCGTCCGGACGAGCGCCAGCTACACGCCCGACGTTCACATCCACGAACCCCTGGTGCTGTTCGCGTTCCTCGCCGCGGTTACCCGGACGATCCAGTTCGCGAACTCGATACTCATCCTTCCGCAACGGCAGACCGTCGTCGTGGCGCGCCAGGCAGCGGAGATCGACGCCCTCTCCGGAGGGCGCTTGCGCCTCGGCATCGGCCTCGGCAGCAACGAGGAGGAGGCCATCGGCCTCGGCACTGACTTCCACACCCGTGGGGCCCGCGTCGAGGAGCAGATCGAGGTCATGCGGATGCTATGGACCCGGGACGTCGTGAACTTCGAGGGCCGCTGGCACCGCATCATCGACGGAGGCCTTACGGTGCTGCCCGTGCAGAGGCCCATCCCCATCTGGATAGGTGGAGGACACGGCAGACGGCCACTCGAGCGCATCGGACGGCTGGCCGACGGCTGGGTCGCCGGCAGCTCCGCTCAGGGAGACGCCGAGGGGCAACTCGAGACCATCCGCAACGCATCGGAGGCCGCCGGCCGCCCGCGCGACGCAGTCCAGGTCCAGGGGCGCATGCCGCTCGTGGGAGGCGGTGCGGAAGAATGGGCCCTGGCCGCCGAGCGCTGGCGTGAACTCGACGCGACGCACCTGGCAGTCAACACGAGCCGCGGCGGGTTCACGACGGCTGCGGAACACCTCGCGCTCGCCGAGCGTTTCATGAACGAGGTGGGCAGGGACCTCGCCGGCTAGCCCCCGGACCGGCCTCCTAGACGGGAGCGGCCTCCGGCAACGCCTCGCCGTTGAGCGTGAACACGGACGTCACTTCCATGTTCTGCACCAGCGACTGCAGCGCGTAGCAGCTCGATTCCGCCATGTCTACGAGACGGCGTATGCGCTCAGGCGGCTCGTCCGACTCCACGTTGACGGTAGTTTCGAGCCCGGCGGGACCGCCGACGATGGTGCCCGCGAGCGCGGAGCCGTCGCGGTAGAAGCGCGTGGTCTGCTGCAACCGTACCTTGGAGTAGGCGATGTGGGTCATCTCGCTCAGCCGAGCGAGTTGAGTGAGCAGTCAGAACGCCACGCCCGCCGAGAAGTAGGCGAGCGGCGAAGGTGCGGTGTCGTCACCGCCGATGCGGGTCCCCTCGTCGCAGATCATCTCGAACGTGCTGCCGGTGCGGCCCCCGGAGCGGACGCGGGCCAGCTTGCGCTGGCGCTCCAGCGTCTCCGCCTCGACCTCGATGACGATCTCCCGCCGGACGCCGTCCTGGCGTGCGGCGTTCGGGACAGATTCTCCCGTTCGGACCTTCCTGACAATCTCTTCCATGAACCGCTCCTTCCGATGAGGTTGCGCGCCGTGGTGAGTGAGGTTGGAGGCGACGGGCGGAATCGAACCGCCGAATAGAGGTTTTGCAGACCTCCGCCTTAACCACTTGGCTACGTCGCCGTGACGTACCAGATTAGCCAGAAACACGCCCTGTCGTCAACGATAGCGCGGCGTCGCTGGGAGTGGCGGGGCGGTTGATAGAATATTCCTATGCCGTTACCCGCCCTGCTCCTCCCTCTTGCCATCGCCGGCGGCTCAGCCGTGGCCCAGGCAGCTGCGAAGCTGAGAAGCCACGAGCGGCTCAACGCGCTGCGCGCCGAGCTGCAGGAACTGGAGTCGCACCACCGGGAAGAGGTCCTACCGCTGTACGAGCAACAGGTGGGGCTCTGTCACCGGCTGGGTCTGCCGGAGCCGGAGTACCCGGCTTCCCTCCAGGAGGGTGAGACGCTCCCTGATCCGCCACCGCTGTGGCGGCGACTCCTCAGACGTCGGAAGCGCACCGTCGCCGATGGCTCTCCTCACTCCCGAGCCAGCATCATCGGACGTCAGGGAGCCGGCTTCGCCGCCGGCACCGCCTGGAAGGTGTGGTCCGCAACGGTCCTCAATCTCGTGCGTCCGCTGGGAGCGAAGCTGCTGACCCTCTTCCCTGGTGCGGCTCCGGCGGTCGGAACAACCAGTTCACTGGCGTTCGGCATAAGTTTGCGGTTCGCCCTGGGCGTCGTCAGCGTGGCCGCCTTCGTCGTGGCGCCGCTTCTGCTGGCGTGGGCGGTCGTCCGGGAAGTCAGGAAGGTGCGGAAGGCCCGCCACGAATTGGAGACTATCCGGACGCGGCGGCACGAGGAGCTGACCGCCTACAGGGCGCGCACGCGGCTGCTGCAGAGGAACGTGCGCATGCGGGCGTACACCAGCTGCCGGGTCAGGCACCGGATACGGCAAGCGAGTGCGTACACCTCGCGAAGACGACGCGGCAAACGCGCCGTTGCCCGTCCGGAGCGCTCAGCCCTTAGAGCTCCAACTCCGCGCTGACGCCGTACTCCTCCGCGAGCGCCGCGAGTTTGCCCCACGTCGCGTCCTCGACGAAGATGCCCTCCTGCAGGCGGCGCTGCGTGTTCCGGTGTTCGATCTCGCCGGGGTAGAGGATCTCGTCGAACCCCACTGCGCGCTTGGACGCCTTCAGGTAGCCCGCGAGTTCCGTAACCTGCTGCTTGAACTCCTCCAGCGGGCGGAACGCCGCGACGTCGAACACGGCCATGAAACAGCCGTCATTGTGGAACCCGCGCGGGTCGTGGCCGAAACCCAGGCCCGTCAGCAGGCCGGAGAGTATCTCCACGATGACGGAGAGGCCGTAACCCTTGTACCCCTCGGAGCCGCCCAGCGGCAGCAGCGCGCCGCCCTGCTCGCGCATGACTCTCGGGTCCGTCACGGGGTTGCCGCTGCTGTCGACGACCCACCCCTCCGGGATCGGGACGCCGCGTGCCGCGGCAAGGTCCACCTTGCCTGCGGCGACCGCGCTCGTGGCCATATCTATGAACAGTGGCCCTTCCAGGTTGCTGGGCACCGCGACGCAGATCGGGTTCGTGCCGAGCCGGGGCTCGCTTCCGCCGAACGGGGCGACGTTCTTGGTCGTCCTGCCGGAGTCGGCGGTCATCAGGCCTATCATCCCCTCGCGCATGGCCATCAGCGGGTAGTCGGCGACACGCCCCACGTGGCTCTGGCGGTAGACCGTCGCGGCTGCCGAGCCCTGCTGTTTCCCCTTCTCGATGAGCAGGCTCATCGCCCGCTCCGAGACGACGTACCCGAACCCCCAGTGGCCGTCGGCCACGAGTGTCGAGGGTGTTTCGTTGACGATGTCGAACGGCGCGCCGGGGACGATGTGCCCGCGCTTGACGCGGTCGATGTAGGTGGGGACCTGGATGATGCCGTGGGAGTCGTGCCCCGCGAGGTTCGCGCCGATAACGTGGCGGGCGATGACACCGGCCTCTTCGCCGCTTGCTCCGGCACACTGGAGCAGGCGGTCGGCGATGGTCTGCAGTCTGTCGTGGGAAACGGTTGGCATGGCTCCTCCATAGGTGTGGGCGTGCGGAGCGGATTGTATCGCCTACGAGGAAGACACGCGGCGGATATCGGAGTCAGCGGTCATGAAGAAGCCCCGGCGGCCGCCGGGGCTTCTCGTCAGATGCCGTGGTTGGTGCGCAGGAAGAGATTTGAACTCTTACGGGACTGCTCCCACTGCCCCCTCAAGACAGCGTGTCTACCTATTCCACCACCTGCGCCCGAGTCTGTCAGTGGCAGGAGTGGAAGGATTCGAACCCTCGGCCGGCGGTTTTGGAGACCGCTGCTCTACCAGGCTGAGCTACACTCCTGCGCTACCTCAAAGCGTAGCACTCGCCGCCTCTGAGGGTCAATCGCTCGGAGGCGTCGCACACCCCGCTTAAAGTCAGAGCCCCTCCGCTCTGGAGGGGCTGTTGACGGGCGGTAGGCCTTGCTGGAACTGGATGGCCCGGCAACCCATACCGTCATCAATCACAACGTTACACGACGAATGCCGCGTGAGCACGAGGCATTAACGCCTGCGCTGCACATTGTCAATACGTGTCCGTTGCGAATCTCTGACCAGAATATCCAGAGATTTCCCGGAGAGTCTGCCCGTGAGAGGTTCCCGCTCCTGCAGAAGGCCCCTGGCGCCCGCTTGACACTCCCGGCGCTCGCCACTAGCCTGCCCGCCGACCCCAGCACCGGAGCGACGAACGTGTCCATACTCACCCCCGCGATGCAGGCCGCCATCGGACGGGACGGCGAACCGCGCACCACTATCGTCGAACGCGGCGCTATCGAGCGCTTCGCCGCCGCCATCGGCGACGACAACCCCGCCTACCCGGACGTCGCTCCTCCGACGTTCCTGCGCTCCGTCGGCCTCGCCATTCCCGCCCTCCCCGACAGCGAGGCTGTCCCGCGCGTGCTGGACGGCGGCAGCGAGTGGACGTACGGCGAACCGGTGCGTCCGGGCGACGCCATCACGTTCGTCACGCAGATGGAGACGCTCATTGAGCGCGAGGGACGCATGGGGTCGATGCTCATCGCAACCTACGTCACCCGCTACACCAACCAGCGCGGTGAACTCGCCGCAGCGCAACGCAATACCCTCATAAGGATGCCCGCAGCATGAGCATGCAACCGTACCTCAACGACGCCGCAGTCGGAACGGAACTCCCCGCCCTGGTGAAGGAGCCGACGACCCGTCAGTTGGTGATGTACGCGGGCGCGTCCGGAGACTTCTACGAGATCCACTACGACAAGGACTTCGCTGCGGAGCAGGGACTGCCCGGCGTGATCCTGCACGGCGCGCTGAAGAGCGCCTACCTCGGGCAGCTGGTCACGGATTGGATAGGCGTGGAAGGGCGGCTGCTGTCTCTCTCCGTGCGCTACCGCGAGATGGACGTTCCGGGTGACGTGCTGACGTGCAGGGGGACGGTGGTGGAGCGGGACGAGGAGGCAGGCTCCGTGCGCTGCGACATCTGGATAGAGAACGGCGCGGGCGTTCGCACGACCACCGGCGAAGCGGTCGTCGCGCTGCCGTCGCGCTAGTCGGCTCCGCCCTCCATCGCCTCCCACTCTTCGCGGGTCAGTTCCATCAGGATGAAGTTGTACCCTGCGCGGCGCACGGGTTTCACCTCGCGGAACCCGCACATCGCGAAGGCGCGCCGGGCGCGGGCGTTCCACTCCAGCGTATGGAGGTAGAGCCGGTTCATCGCCGCGTTCTTGAAGCACTGGGCCACCAGCAACTGCACCGCCTCGCGCCCGTAGCCCCTGCCCCAGTAGTCCCGGTTCCCGACCAGGATGCCGACCTCGCACTGGCCCTTGAAGTTGTCGATGTCGTACACCATGCAGTTGCCGATGTGCAGGCCGTCCAGCGTGTCTATACCGTAGCGGCGCACCCATGGCGTGGGGTACTTCAACTCGTTCGCGTAGTCGCGCAGGAAGTCTTCGAGCGGCTGCCGCAGGCGCGGGGCGGCGTCGAGTTCGGCGAGTTCCTGGTCCGAACGCCAGCGGTGGTCGTCTTCGCCGTCCTCGATGCGTTTATCGCGGATAATGACCTTCTGCCCACGGATGCTGGTCTCGGTCATCGGACGGGCTCCCCTGCGTCCAGCGCCGACATCGCCCGCTGCAGCACCTCGCGTTCCGACGGGTAGGTCAACGTATCGAGGGCTTCCATCGCGGACGCCCAGCGCACGACGTCGAACTCCGGGTCGTGGTCGTCGAACGAGCCGCCGCACGGACGCATGAGATAGAAGTAGACGCGCTTGTGGATGCGCCCTCCGTCACGGGTGAACCAGTACTCGATGTGTCCCAGCGGAGCCGTTATCTCCGCCGACAGCCCCGTCTCCTCCCGCACTTCGCGCAGCGCCGTCTCTTCCAACGACTCGCCGCCGTCCGGTGTGCCCTTGGGCAGCGCCCACAGGCCGGTCTTCAGGCGGCCGCACATCGCCACCATCACGTCCCCGTCACGCTGGTCGCAGACCACACCGCCCGCAGACACAGCCTGCGCAACCCTCGTCCCGCGCGCCATGCCTACGGCTCCTGCAGCGTCAGCATGGAGAAATCGCCCTCGTCGGCTTCGAGCACGCGCAGCGCTTCCTGCGCAGCCTCACTCAGTGCCGGGTCGCCCTGCTCCACGTAGTGCTTGAGGAGTTTGCGCGCCGCCGTGCCGCCGATGCCGCCGATGGCCTGCACCGCCGCGAGCGCCACCTGCGGATCGTCGTCGCTCGTCAGCTCGTGCAGGTACGGCAGCGTCTTCGCATCCGCGAGCTCGCGCGACGCGTTTGCCGCCTCGAAGCGCATCGCGGGCACGGTGCTCCCGAACTCCGCCACGATGACGGGCAGCCATGCCGGGTCGCAGGTGCGCCCCATCGCGTAGACGGCGCTCTGCCGCAGCAGCGCCTCGCCGCTCTGGTAGGCCCACCGTATCCAGCCGGGAACGTCCGGGTGCCGCACCGGCGCTATCGCCTCCAGCGCGCGGCGGCGCACCGCCGTCTCCTCGTCTTCGTCTTCGAGCGCGCCGAGAAGCGCCCTCCGCACCGTCATTGCGTCGCGATCGATGAGTTTCCCCGCCTCGGCCAGCTCCGCGAAGTGGCCGAGCGCGCTGGCGGCAGCGGCGCGCGCCTCGTGGGACTCGTCGTTCTCCAGCATCCCGGCGAGCGGCGGGATGACCGTGCGGTCGCCGGTCTCCCATAGTCCGGCGGCGGCGCTGGCACGCACGGGAGCGTCGTCGTCCTCCAGGGCGGCGCACAGCAGCCCGGTGAACTCCATCTCGATGTTGTCCTCGGCCATGCCCGTCACCGCGCGGATGATCATGAGCCTGCGCGACGTAGGGATGTCGCCCCACGCCTCCAGCAACTCGCGTTGCTCGTCGGGCGTCAGGCCGCTGAGGCGTCCAAGGAGCGACGGCTTCAGTTCGGAGCCCGCGTCGAGCAGTCGGGGGATGACATCGCCGAGCGCCATGGCTAACCCTTGCTGGAAACCGAGATGCCGCCGACGGCGATGGGGGGTGCATACAGCCCGCCTCCCCCCCAGCGCCCCTCGCTGCCCAGGGCCAGCACGTCGTTCAGCACCCGGTATGCGTTGCCGGATACCATCGTGTTCATCACGCGACCCGCGATCTTCCCGTGTTCCACCTTGTACCCCAGCAGCACGTTCGCGCTGAAGTCCCCGCCGAGGACGTTGTTCTGCCCCGCGCCAAGCAGCCGCTCCACGATCAGCGCCTCGTCCATGCCCGAGATCATGTCGTCCAGCGCCGTATCGCCCTCGTCCACGAGCAGCACGCTCGTCGACGGTCCCGGCAGCGAGCCGAGCCCCCGCTCGCCCGAGCCGGTGCTCGCTGCGCCGGCCTGTCCCGCGGTTTGCAGATCGTAGAAGAACGCCGACGCGACGCCCGACGCGATGAGCGGCAGACGGCGGCTCGCCACGCACTCGTCGTCCGCGGGACGGGCGCTTGGGGAACCTGAGAGCGTGGGGTCGTCGGTCAGGCTGAACCGCTCGTCCACGATCCGCTCGCCGAGCCGTCCCGCGAGGGGAGACGTGCCGTGCAACACCGACTTGCCGCTCAGCCCGGAGAGCAGCGGCGCAAGAAGGAGCCCGCGCACCGCCGTGGGCATCAGCACCACTGGCATCGACTTCGTCTCGACGGCCGCCGTCTCCTGCGCCCATTCCAGTTGGCGGATGATGGACGCCACGACGCCTGACGGGTCGCGAAGGGCGGCGACGCTGCTCTCGCCTTCCGGCGTGAAGAGCATGTCCTCGCCGCGTATCACCGTGCCCTCGAACCCGATCTGGAAACGGGAACGCTCGTAGGCGACGCTCCCGCCCCGGCTGTTGACCAGTGCGACGGTGGACGTGGACCTGCCGACGCCGCCCTCCACCTGCACCTCGGTGGAGTAAGCGCGCAGATCGGCGATGGCCCGCTCCCCCACGGCCACCATCTCCTCCAGCGTCGCCTCCTCGACCGAGGAGTCGTACGGGCGCACGTCCGGGTAGGACTGCGCGCCCGGGAACTCGAACTGCGCCTCGGCGCCGAACGGGGCCGTCTCGATGGCGGCGTCCACGAGCGCCTGCGGGTCGTCGAGGTTGGACGTGGAGCTGAACCCGACGCGCCCGTCCTTGACGATGCGGAGCGCGGCGCCCATCGCGTCGTTCGCGTCGACGCCTTTGAGCGCGTTCGCCTCGAAGTGGGCGGACGTGTTCTCGGATGCGGCGTAGAAGACCTCCGCATCGCTCGCGGAACGGAGCGCTCGCTCGAGTAACCGCTCCGCCGCAGCCCTGGCCTGCTCCGGGGAAACGATGGCTACGCTCCTCCGATGAGGCACTGGCGGATGCGGATGTGGGGGCTCCCGTTGGAGACCGGCAGGGGGCTCTGCCCCGCCTTGCCGCAGCCGCCGCCCTCGTTCATCTCGAGGTCGCCCGCGATGGCGTCGATGTTGTGCAGCGTCGTGAACACGTTGCCGGAGAGTTTCACCGGCCTGCACAGCTCCGCTATCTTCCCATTGCGGATGCGGTACGTCTCTCCTGCGGAGAACGTGAACATCTGCATCGCCGTCATCCCGCCGTACCAGTTCTTCACGTACAGGCCGTCCTCCACGTCCGCGAACAGGTCCTCCACGCTCGACTCGCCGGGGACGATGAAGGTGTTGGTCATGCGCACGATGGGCGCGAAACGGTAGTTCAGCGCCCGCGCGTTGCCCGTCGGACGCTCGCCGAGCTTCGCCGCGGTCTCACGCGAGTGCAGCCGGCCCACGAGCACGCCCTCGCGGATGAGGTCCGTCTCCTGTCCCTGCACGCCCTCGTCGTCGTACAGGTAGGAGCCGCGAAGCGTCGGGCGCGGGATGGTCGCGCCGTCCTTCACGTTCAGATGCGCGCCGCCGAACCGCTTGCCCGGCTGCATCAGCTCCTGCAGGCGCGGCTCCGCGTAGATGTGGTCAGCCTCGGAGAGGTGTCCGAACGCCTCGTGGATGAAGACGCCCGCGAGGATGGGGTCGAGGATGACCGTGTACTCGCCGCTCTTCACCTCCGGCGCGTTCAGCAGCGCCACGGCCTTCTCCGCCGCCTCGCTCGCGCTCTCACGCAGCCCCATCACGAACTCGAAGTCGCCCAGGCTGCCGAGGCTGACGCCGTACTGCTGCACCTCCGCGCCGTTCTGTGCCTGAGCATTGAGCCTGAGATTAACGTCCACACGCTCCTGGTCGATGTACGAGCCTTCCGAGTTCGCGTACACCATCCGTCGGCGCGCGTCCGTGTAGCCGACGCTGGCCGACCGCACACCCGCCGTGCCCATCATCACGTCCGCGTACTCGTCCAGCACCGCCTTCTTCTCCGCGAGCGACAACGCGCCAGGGTCGCGCCCCAGCACCGGTGGAACGTGGTCCACCACGGGAGGCGTCTCCGCGAGTTCGACCCGCTCGCCGCCGGTGACGCGCGCCTGGTCGACCGCCTGCCGCACCTTGGCCTCGAGGCTGTCGAGGTCGTTGAACGACGCGAACCCCCAGCCGCCGCCCGCAAGCGCGCGGACGTTGCCGCCTATCGCGCTGCCGCGCCCGATCTCTTCCAGGTCGCGGGCCCGGTAGCGGATCGTAGAGGAAGACGCCTCTTCGACGTGCACCTCCACGTACTGCCCGCCCGCGTCCTTCAGCGCAGTCTCGATGCGGTCCCGGATACGTTCGTCCATGGCATGCCTCTCGCGCGGCGTTCCACGCGTTCGCAGTCTACCCAAGCGCGGCAGGCGCGGGCAACGCCGCGCAATCCACTGAAACCCGCCGCGGAACGGCATCACGAGGCCAGCGGAACAGCCTTCGAGCGCCTCATGACGCTGTCGCGCGTCAGCAGCGGAACGTCATGTCAAGATTCAGCATCCGCACCCCCAGCGGACGCCGGTCGTGAAGATGTCGCCCTTCACCTCGATCTTGTGCCGCAGGCTCTCGATGAGGTCGGCGTCCCGGCTGTCATAGGGAACGACGCGGGCGACAGGCTTCCCGCGCTTCGTGATGACAAGCCCGTCGGTGTCGAGCCGGTCGAGGAGCGCCAGGCACTGCTCCTTGAACTTCGTCGCTCCCATCGTCTCCATGGCGGCGCCTCCTTCCTGTGTATGGACATCCTATCTATCGCTGGTCGGGGAATATGTCCACTACTGCGCACCTCACAATTTAACAACACTCCCCCTCCACCGCCGCCCGCTTCCCTCAACACCCGCGTTCGCGTATAGTGGCTACTGCCATACCACTTCAATGGTCTACCCGTGCGCTCAACAAGCGCGGCGCGAGCTATTGATCACGAGGGAGGGCCTCACGCCCTCCTGCCGGTTCGCGTCGGGTAGAAGTGGTATGGCAAGTACCTTCACCTCGTGGTCGCAGGAGGGTTCCATCTATGCCCCGCTTCTTCCCCGCCGCCGTGTACCCGGCGCTCGTCCTCATCAGCGTAGCCCTGCTCATGGCTTGCGAATCCGCCCCGTCGACCAGCGGCGTTGTTGAATCAGACGCTCGCCCTACGCCAACGCCTGTTGCCCTGCATACCCCAACCCCTGTGCCTCTAGAGGCTGCTTCTGCGCCTACTCCTACCGCTATTTCCATTTCAACTCCCACGGCAACCCCAACTCCAACGCCTACACCCACCCCGGCTGCAACCCCGACACCCACACAAACTCCCACACCTACTCCTATTCCAACACCACCCGTTGTGACGAATAGCGAGGCAACAACTCTCGGTGAAAATCTCGCCTACAGAGCAATTCCCAACGATTTTAGCGACCGAGTGGAAACGGCTATCTATCTTAAGCCTCAACTTCCTGGCCCGACCCTTGTAATATCGTGTAGCGATCTGAACTCTCCAGATTCAAACCAACAATTGGCGTTCTGGCTGCTTGATTTGCCTGAACAAGAACAAGAATCCTTCAGTTCGCGTATCGATCGTACAGCACCCTTTGCCGACATAGGACACCGAATTGATGACAAGAGCCCTACTACTTATATATGGCGCATTGTAGGTGACATTCACACCGGAATCCAATTGACTCTTGACGGAGAAGATGCTTGGGAATTCTTAGACAGCTTACGTGGGCATTCCAAGTTGCGTTTGCAGAACAATTTTCACCATAGCGTTTTTACTTACACCATAGATCAACTATTTGAAACCCCAATCCAAATCAATATAGATAAGTGCGGCCAATACAATCCTTCTACTGTTCCCACAGCAACACCAACCACGCAAGCAGTCCCCACGGTCGCTCCAACCATGCAAGCATCCCCCACAGCCCTTCCAGCATCCGGCTGTGAGGATGTCTTGGTCAAGGAGTATTCGCTGGAAGACATACTGACGGATGAAGCCTTGATGCAATGTTTGCATCAGGAACTTCAATAACAGTCAAAGGAGAGGGTGATGATTCGACGAATTGCTACTGGTTTCGCATTGGCCTTGGCATTAGTGTCAATCGCGTGCACCGCAACCGACACGCAGATGGAACGCTGGGGAGAGAAGTTCACACAACCAGCCATTGAAGTGACGGCTGTGGAGCTATACAGGGCGTTTGTTCGTGACGAAGAAACGGCGAACCAGCAGTACTCTGGTTACAGGTTGCGTATAACCGGAACGGTGGAAGAGGTACGAGAGGATGACGACTTTGAGCCTGTCATGGAATTTGACGTTGGACAGGATGAGTGGAGTTTCCAAAGCCTGGTGGCGCAATTCGCCGAAAGGCATCGTGCCGAAGTAATGTCGTGGAACAAAGGACGCACAGTCTCTGTAGTGTGCTACCTCCCTGTGGATGAGTTCAGCGACTTTGACTTCGAGAGCGTAACGCCATTAAGAATGTGTCAGCCATTATAACAAACCCAATTGAGTATAGGAACTATAGAAGCCGGTTTCTCATTCTCATGAAAATCGAAACCGTTTCTGCTATCACAAGGAGAGGGTGAAAGAGAACGCTCTTTAGTAATCAGACAGAGTTCAATTGATAGCCGGTGGAGGCGCTAGTGAACACGTCTTGCTCTTGACGGAATGCTATCCTACTATAGTAGAATAAGCATAAATCCGAACCAATAAGGGTACCGTAGATGGCAGACCCGCAGCACCTTCAATGGCTGAGGCAAGGAGTAGATGCATGGAACAGCCGTCGTTCATGCGACGATTTCAAGCCAGATCTGTCCAACGCAGACTTCTCTGACGCCGACCTTCAACAGGCTAATCTTTCTCGTGCTAACCTGTCCAATACCAACTTCATAGGTGCGGATCTCAGTCACGCAACACTTAACGGCGCAATCTTGGAAGGAACCGATTTTGAAAGAGCTTGGTTCAATAAGACTATCCTTACAAATGCTAACCTCTCGCATGCTCATCTCTACGGTGTCGACCTTTCCCGAGCGAGACTGTTCAACACAAATCAACCAGTCCAGCAGAGTTTGGATAGGGGAAACATAGATACGATTGAAGAATTGCTGGCCACGATTCGAGATTTGAAGACAAAGCACAACTCTAATACAATGTTTTACTTTCGCGGAGAATGTGAAGACCAGTGGCAGTTACGCCCTTCACTAATGCGACATGAAGGCAAGTATATACCTCATGAAAGTGAGATGCTTCGGGATTTCATTGCACGGCGGCCAGAAGATTTCAGCCATTCGGCTTCAGCATTAGACCAATGGGTTGTTGCACAACATCACAAGCTCAAGACAAGGTTTTTGGATATTCTGAAAAATCCATTGGCGGCTCTCTTCTTCGCCTGCAAAGAGAGAGGGAGGGAAGTGAATACTGCCAATGGGTGCTTACATATCTTCGTTGCTGAGAAATCGCTAGTTAAATCGTACACCAGTGATACTGTCAGTATTCTCGCCAACTTCTCCAAATTATCGAGACTCGATCAGCAAATATTGCAAGGGAAAATGGTATCAATATTTCGGTCTGGGCAAAGCCTGTACGGAGAAGCACACGGTCGTCTTTTGCAATCAATCCAATCTGAGAAACCCTACTTTGCAGATCGCATTGAGCCTAAAGACTTCTTTCGAGTTCTTATCATTGAACCACAGCGGTCAATCGAACGTATCCGCGTGCAAACAGGTGCATTTATCGTGTCCGCATTCCACACACGTTTCGAAAGAGATGAGGTATTGAAACTGAAACCAGATACTCCTATTTATGCCCATTATAAGTTGACGGTTAGTAACAAACACACACTGTTGGAGCAACTTGCACTAGTTAATATTACAGAGGAAACGATGTTCCCCGGCCTTGACTCCACTGCGGATGCAATTACTGATGAATATGGAGGGCAGCCCCATCGTTCCTAGGAGGGCAGGAACCCACGCTTCATCACACCCCTCTCACTCCCTCCGGCACCGTCGTCCCCCGCACCGCGCCGATGAGCAGCAGCGACCCCGCGAGAACCGCGCCGGTTACCGCGAACGTGGCCGGTGCGCCGAACTGGTCCACCAGCGCGCCGAACGGCAGGATCGCCATCGTGATGAACGAGCGCAGCATCAGGTTGATGCTCATCACCCGCCCGTACAGCGCAGGGTCCGTCCGCGTGATGATCAGCGTCTGGTTGATCGTCGTGTACGCCTGGTGCGCGAACCCCGTGCAGAACAGCAGCGCGATGCTGAGCGCGTAGAACGGCGACAGCGCGAATGCGGCCAGCGCCAGCCCGAAACCGACCCCCACGATCAGCTGCGGCAGCCCGTTTGCGAGACGCGAGAACGACGCGACCGTCAGCGAGCCACAGAACCCGCCCAGCCCGATAGCCGCGTACATGACTCCCAGCAACTCCGGCCCGACGCTCAGCACGTCCTGGAACACCGGCAGCAGGTGGACGTACGGCATGCCGAGCACCAGCATGATGAGCAGCATCCCGAACAGCAGCCGCAGCAGCGGCGTCGAGTAGACGTACCGGAACCCCAGCAGCAACTCGCCGCGCATCCCCCGGCCTCGCGTCTGCTCGGGGCGGCCCGCCGGGAACGTCAGCGACATCCCCATCGACAGGACGTGGAACGACGCCACCGTGCTGAACGCGATGAGCGGGTCGATCCCCAGCAGGATGCCGGCGACCCCCGGCGCGGCGACCTGGTTGACGTTCCGCCCCGCCGCCTGCAGCGCGACGCCGTTGGGGATGAGCCGCCTCGGCAGAAGCAGGGGTACGTACGACTGGCGCACCGGCATGTTGAACGGCATCGCCGAGCCGTGCACGAGCGAGAGCAGCACGAGGTGCCAGACTTCCACGATCTCCAGGTAGAGCACGAGGACGAGGAGGAGCGCCATCGCCAGCAGCGCGGACTGCGACACGAGCAGCACCGTGCGCTTGGAGAGCCGGTCCGCCGCGACGCCGCCGAACGGCGACATGAAGAACATGGGGATGCCTTGCGCGAGCGCGACCATGCCCAGCCAGAACGCGGAGCCCGTCAACTCGTAGGCGAGCCACGGGCGCGCGATCATGGTCATCTGTCCCGCCGCGAACGTGAAGAAGGTGCCGCCCCACAACTGCCGGTACTGCGGGTAGCCCAGCGCCGAGAACGTGCGTACGCGGCCTGTCGGAGCAGCCTCCTCGTGGGCAGGCGCGTCCCCGCTCTCCGCCCCCCGCCTCATTCGCCGTGCAGCGCCCGGTACACCTTCTCCGCCGTGACGGGAAGGTCGCGTATCCGCACGCCCACGGCATCCGCGACGGCGTTCGCGATAGCGGGCGCAGCCTGCGAGTTGGACTGCTCGCCGATGCCCTTGATCCGGTACGGCCCCCAGCCGCCGCCCTCTTCCTCGTCCAGCAGCACCGTGCGCAGCTCCGGCAGATCGGCCGCCGTCGGGATCTTGTAGTCCGCGAACGACGCCGTCGTGACGCGCCCGTCCTCGACCGCCAACTCCTCCTGCAGCCCGAAACCGATGCCCTGCACGACGCCGCCGTTGACCTGCCCCTGGTGGCCGATCGGGTTCAGTATCTTGCCCGTGTCGTGCGCCGTCGTCATCGTGAGCAGCCTCACCTGCCCCGTCTCGCGGTCGACCGCCACCTCCGCCACCTGCGCCGTGAACGCGGTGTACGGGTTGCGGGCCGTGTCCTGCACGTCGCCGAGCCCCACGATGGGCGCGCCCGTGCGCTGCGCGAGCGACGCCCACTCGGTGCTCTCGCCCGTATCGGTCCGCCGAAGCGCAGCCCCGTCGACCTCCAGCGATTCCTCCGGCCAGCCGAGGATGTCCGCCGCCAGCTTGAACAGCTCGCCCTTGGCCGCCTGCGCCGCGTCCCATACCGCCGCGCTCGCCATCCGCGTCACCCGCGCCCCCCCGATGCCGGAGTCGAACGACGTGCTCGCCGTGTCCCATACCGCGACGCGCACCTGCTCGATGGGCATCCGCAGTTCGTCCGCCACGATCTGCTGCATCACAGTGTAGGAGCCTGTCCCCTGCTCGAACACGGACGTGTTGACCGTAACCGACCCGTCCGGGTGCAGCGTCACGCCCGCGTGCGTCTCGCCGCCTGCCTGTACCCGCTCGCCGATGGCGACGCCCTTTCCATAGGCGACCCGTCCGTCGGACGGCCTGGGCTCGGCGTAACCCGCCGCGTCCAGCGCCGCGTTCAGCGTCTCGATGGAGCGCACCTGCTCGAACACGGTGCCGAGCGAGTCCTCCTCCCCTTCCGTGACGAGGTTCTTGCGCCGCAGCTCCGCCGGTTCCATCCCCAGCGCTGCGGCGAGGCAGTCGATCTGCGATTCCGCCGCGAACATCGCCTGCGGCTCGCCGGGGCCGCGCATGTACCCGCACGGCACGTTGTTCGTGTACACCTGGTGCTCGACGATGCGGGTGTTCGCCGCCTTGTACGGCCCCGCCGCCGCGCTCGCGCCGCCGAGGTGCCCGCCCGGCTTGAACCCTGCGTACGCGCCGCTGTCGTACTCCACCAGCGCCTCGTGCGCGACGATGACGCCGTCGCGCGTCGCACCCGTTCGCATCGTGACGCGGGAGGCGTGGCGCGGGTTCGCGGACGTGAGGTCCTCCGAGTAGTCGAACACGATCTTCACCGGCCTGCCGGTGCGCGTCGACAGCATCCACGCGACGGGGATCGCCATCGCGGAGCCCTTCCCGCCGAAGTCGCCGCCGATCGTGACCGGATTGAACACTACCTCTGAGGCGTCCATCCCTATCGCCATCGCCACCATCCGCTTCCCCGGGTGCGGCGACTTGTTCCCCGCCCACACGTCCACCTTGCCGGACGGGTGCGCGGCCACGAGGCAGGTGTGCGGCTCCAGGTACGCCTGGTGCTGGCGCGGGGTCGTGAACGTGTTCTCCACGATCACGTCCGCCTCCGCCATGCCCGCCTCCACGTCGCCCTTCGCCCACTCCCACACGGTGTAGACGTTGCTCGGCTCAGTGACCTCCTTCGGATAGCCCTTCACCTGCAGCATGTCCTCGTGTACGAGCGGCGCGCCGTCGGCCTTCGCCTCGTCCATCGTCAGCACGGCGGGCAACTCCTCGTACTCCACCTCGATGAGGTCGAGCGCACGCTGCGCGATGTCCTCGTCGTCCGCGGCCACGGCAGCGACCTGCTCGCCGATGAAGCGGACGACGCCCTGTGCGAGCACCGGGATGTCCAGCACGGCGCGCCCGTGGCGTGCGCCTTCGTAGATGTCAGCGCCTGTGACGACGGCGTGCACGCCGGGCACCTGTTCGGCGGCGGACGTGTCTATCGAGAGGATGCGGGCGTGGGGGAACGGCGAGCGGAGCGTCTTGCCGAAGAGCGCTCCTTCCAACTGCACGTCGGCGGTATAGGCGGCGCGGCCCGTTGTTTTGTCGACACCGTCCACTCGAGGCGTGGGCACGCCGATAGCGCGCCCGGTGGGTTGAGCAACCATCGCAACTCCGGCAGGGATCAGGGATACGGCAAGGATAGCACGGAGCATCCCCCGGACTGTTTGATCCCTTCCCCCTCGATGGGGGAAGGCTAGGATGGGGGTGAACGGCGAGGCTTGGGGCTTACCCGTTCATCCTCCCGTACGTCTCCAACGCTGCCGTTAGTTGGGCCACCGTCGTGTTCGCGCCGCTGACCGTGATGGATACCTTCCTCCCGGCCAGCGACTCCCGCTGCTTGTACGCCCCCGCCGTCGCCGCGGCCCCTGCCCCCTCCGACAGCGTATGCGCCTCCTGGACGAGCATACCCATCGCGTGGCGTATCTCGTCGTCGCTCACGAGCACGAAGTCGTCCAGTGCGTCGCGCATGATCCGCTGCGGGAGTTCGTACCCGGACATGGTCGCGATGCCCTCGGCGAACGTCGCCATCGGGGCCTGCACGAGCTCGCCCTGCTTCCACGACAGGTAAGCGGCGGGCGCTGCTTCCGACTGCACGGCCCGCACCCTGACGCCGGGGGCTATCGCGCCGGTGACGAGGCAGGCGCCGGAGACGCCGCTGCCGCCTCCGAGCGGCAGGTACAGCACTTCCACGTCCGGCAGGTCCTCGATGATCTCCAGCGCCTGCGTCGCCACGCCCGCGATGAGCAGCGGCTCGTCGCTCGGATGCACGTAGCGGTAGCCTTCTTCGGCGGCCAGCCGTTCGCAGTGTGCCTTCGCCTCGTCGAAGTTCTCCCCGTGGAACACCAACTCAGCCCCCAGGGCCCGCATCGCCGCGACCTTCACCGGGTTCGGGTCCTTCTCCGGCAGACCGATCAGCGCCCGTGCCCCGAACAGCCGGCAGGCGTTCGCTATCGACTGTCCATGGTTGCCGGTCGATGCCGTGATCAGCCCCCGGCTCCGCTCCTCTTCGCTCATGTGTGCCAGCAGGTTGATGCCGCCGCGTCCCTTGAACGCGCCCAGCGGATGGTGCTCCTCGTGCTTCAGGTACACCTCGGCGTCGAACAGCCGGCTCAGCCCCGCCGAATACTGCAGCGGCGTCCGGGACAGGTACGGGGCGATGGTCTTCCGCGCCTCGTAGACGTCCCGGATCGTCGGCGGCTGCGTCACGTCCCCAACTCCCGCCGCAGCGATTCTGAGAACCGCTCGCGCTGCCACGCCCGCACCTCCGCCGACGCGCACTCGGCGTCGAGCGACTCCGGCGACCGCGCCAGCCGCTCCAGGCTCCGCATCGGCCACAGGATGGACGGATCGACCTCCAACGTCGCCCCGAGGTCTGCGCGCCACCGCTTCAGTCGCGTGAGCCGGGCGGTCTCGGGCTTCGTCATGCGCGGGAAGAGCGGCTGCGTTGGGCGTGGACGCTGCACCGGAGGCGATGCCTTGCCCGCCTTGACCGCGGCTCGGACGCCGCGTCCGTAGCGCCGCACGAGCGTCGGACTCACGCCCGGAACGTCCTCCATCGCTGTCTCGGGATGCGCCGCGAGGTGGATGAGCGCCTGCGCGGGCAGCACATACCCCGGCGGGCGGTCCAGCCGCAACGCCTCCGCCTCGCGGAACTCGTACAGCGGCTTCAGCACCGCGAGCCCCTTGCCGTCCAGCACGTGCGCCCCCTTCACCGACAGCCACGCCGTCTCCGGGTCCGGTGGAACGTACCGTATCTCCGTCAGACGCTCGCACTCCTCCGCAACCCACGACTCCCTGCCGAGCACCCGCAACCGCTCCTCGATCACGTCGCGCAACTCGGGGAGGTGCGCCACGTCCGATGCGGCATAGGCGAGTGCGTCCCGCTCTAGCGGGCGCCGCGACCAGTCCGCGCGACGCAGGCGCTGGTCCTTCGGGATCCGGATGTCCAGCAGCTCTTCCAGCAGCGACGCCAGCCCCACCCGCTCGATGCCAGCGAACCGCGCCGCTATCGACGTGTCGTAGCAGTTGGCGAACGTGAACCCGAAGTCCCGGTGCAGCCCGCGCAGGTCGAAGTCTGCCCCGTGCAACACCTTCTGCACGGCGGCATCGAGGAACAGATCGCCCAGCACGCCGTAGTCGAGCCCGGCCAGCGGGTCCACGATGTACGTCCGCTCGCCGTCCGACAGCTGAAGGAGGCAGACCTTCTCAGGGTAATGGTGCCGGCTGTCGGCCTCCGTGTCCACGCCGACCGCCGAGGACGATGCGAGAGCCGCCACAGCGGCGTCGAGCGTCCGTTGCTCGTTGACGAACGAGTACGGCGGAGCGGCGGCCGGAGAGGAGGGAGATGCAACGTACGTTTCGATACCCCGATGATGCGCCGTACCCGCGATGCGGGTCAATCGGCTAATGGCGCAACTCCGCCCGGCTCCGTCGTTCCGCGTCCCCTCACCTCTGCCCGAGCCGTGCCCGTCCGCCGGTTTCGCGAGCGAGCAGCGCCATCATGAGCGCGGCCGCCACGAGGAGCACCGTGATCACGATGAAGGAGACATCCGGGAACACGAAGTGGTACAGCGCCGCCAGCAGCAGCGGTCCCGCCGTAGCGCCCACCGAGTTCGCCATCATAGAGAGGCCCATGTACATCCCGCGTTGCTCCGGCGTCGCCAGATCCATCGCGAACGTCTGCGACGTCCCCATGCCCGCCGCCTCGCCCATACCGAGGAAGACCGCCGCGACGAGGAGCGTCAGGTACACGTCACCCACGGTCAGCGCTATCGCCGCGGCAGCCATCATCAGCAATCCCGGCCCGAGCGACCATTTCCGTCCGAACCGGTCGGCGATCATCCCGTTCGGCAAGGCCCACAGGAACGCCAGCGTCGAGGTGAGGCTGATGAGGAACCCCACCACCGCCTCGTCCAGCTCCAGCGCGTCCACCGCGTGCACCGGCAGCAGCGTCTGTACGATGCCCGCATTGCTCATGGAGAACACGGCCGTCGCCGCCGCCACCACGGCGAACGTCCGGTTGCGGAACGGCTCCAGCGACAGCCGGGGCCCCTGCCGTCCTGCGGCGCGAGGCGCGGCCAGCTCTTCCGGACGCGTCTCCTTCACCATCGTCAGCACCACCACCACGATGACCACCTTGCTCACCCCGTTCAGCAGGAACACCGACTCCAGGCCGTACGTCGCGGCCAGCACGCCGCCGACCGCCGGCCCGGCCACGAACCCCAGCCGCGTCGCCATGTTGCGCAGCGCCAGCACCCGGCCCCGGCTCTCGGTCCTCGTGACGTCGGAGAGCAGCACGTTGGAGCTCGTCGCCCACATGGCGACCCCCACCTGCCCGATGATCTCCAGCACGAAGAACGTGAGGTAGTCGTCCGAGAAGTACTGCCCGACGTTGGTGATGCCACGGATGATGGGCCCCATCAGCACCATCGGCTTGCGCCCCAGCTTGTCCGTGAGGAAGCCGGTTATGGGACCGGTGAAGGTGCGCGGGACCGCGTTGGCCGCAAGCAGCACCCCCACGAGGAAGACGTTGCCCGTGACCGCCAGCGCGAAGAGCGGACGCCCCAGGTTCTGAGCGCCAGTGCCGAACCCCCACGTGAAGAACGAGAAGAAGATGGGGGCATGGGTAAGGGCGGGGTTCGTCCGCCGGCCTGACGCGCTCATGCGCTACCCGTCACCGGCTTGCGCGGCGGCCTCGCCAGCACGAGCGACAGCACCACGATCACGAGCGCCCCGAAGAAGATGAGGAACGCCAGCGTATAGCTGTCCGTCAACGTCTGGATCACGCCCGCCAGCACAGCCCCGAACGAGGAGAGCGGCGCGGCCAGCAGTTGCGACAACCCGCGTATCGCACCGAGGTGCCGCCGTCCAAAGTAGTTGGCGAACAGCAGCGTCTGCGCGATCGTCCAGCCTCCGGTGCCGAGTCCGAACAGTACCCCGAACACCGACGCCATGAGGATGTTGTCCGCGAACATGAGAATGATCATGGCGACCGCCGAGAACACGGTAGCTATGGCCGTCGCCCATCGCACGTGGATCTTGTCCATCAGCGCGCCCCACCCATAGGCCGAGAGTGCCGCTGTCCCCATGATGATGAAGACGAACGCGCCGGAGAACGCCTGGCTCACGCCTCTGTCCTCCACGCTCGGCACTGCGTGCACGTTCACCGCGGTCTGCGCGAAGATCACTGTCATCGTCGCGAGTGTAAGCAGCCAGAACGCCGCCGTGCGCTTCGCCTCCGCCAGCGTGAACGACACCTCGCCGTCCGGGTCGGGAGGAGGAGAGCCGGCCGCCTGGGCAACCGCCTCGCCGGGCTGTGCGCCGTCAGGCAGCAGACCGTAGTCCTCCGGCCTGCGCCGGATGATCAGCCAGCCGGGAAGCGCGATGAACAGGAACGCCATCAACGCGAGCGCAAGGTAGGCGTGCCGCCACGAGTAGGCAAGGATGAGCGGCGTCACGATCACCAGCGGCACGAGTGCCTGTCCCGCCCGCAGGCCGATGCTCATGAACGACACCGCCCGCCCGCGCTTGCGGATGAACCAGTTGCCCAGCGCAACCGTGAGGCCCAGGTTCACGCCGGTGAGCGCCGCTGTCCGCCCGAGCCCGAACAGTCCCCAGAACTGCCACACCTCCTGCATGACCGCCAGCCCCAGCAGCGCTGCCGTCACCACCATCCCCGCAACCACCACCGCTGCCCGTGCGCCGTACCGGTCCAGCAGATGACCGACCACCGCCGACCCCACCGACCCGCCGAGGCTGCCGATGGTGAAGGCCATGGCAGTTTCCCAACGCGCCCATCCCAGCTCCTGCTCGATGGGAGTCACGAACACGGACAGCACAGGCCCGTACATCGACACCTGTGCGAACGTCACCACGACCGACGTGCCGACGATCGCCCAGCCATAGAAGACGTTCTTGAAGGGCCAGAGCCGGGAGAGCGGCTGGTGCTGCTGCTCGCGCATCAGGCCGCCGCTCCGATCGTGGACGGCGCGCGCAGCGGCTTCGCGAGGTAGAACGCGGCGCAGCCCACGGCGAACGTCGCGGCGGCTGCGACGAACGCGGCGTCGTAGCTGCCCGTCGTGTCGAACACGAACGCCGCCACGAGCGGTCCGCTGATGCCCAGCAGACCCTCCACCGGCGAGATGAACCCCTTGATAGACCCGGCGTGCAGACGCCCGAAGTAGTTCGGGATCATGATCATCTGCGCGACCGTCCATCCGCCCGTCCCGAGGCCGAACAGCACGGCGAACAGCACCGCCATCGGGTACGTCTCCGCCACGAGCAGTACGCCCATCGCCAGGAAGAACAGCCCCATCGCCGCCATGCTCACGTAGCGCACGTGGATGCGCTCCACCAACACTCCCCAACCCATCATCGAGACCGCCGCTACGCCGGTGAAGATGCTCGCCACCGTCACCGCCAATCCCTGCGGGATGCCCTTGTCCTCGAAGTTCGCCACCGCGTGCACGTTGATGGCGATCTGCGCCGAAAGCCCGGCGGCCATCCCAACCGTCAGCAGCCAGAGCGTCCGCGTCGCACGCACCTGGCGGAGCGTCCACGAATACTCGGCCGGTGCCGCCGCGCGCGGCGTCCCGCCGCCTGGTCCCCTCTCCCTTGAGGGGAGAGGGTTAGGGTGAGGGTGAACCGGAGCGCTGTCGCCGTCAGGGCGGAGCCCGAAGTCCTCCGGCCTCCGCCGGATGAACAGCATAGAGGGGATGGTGATGAAGAGCGCCGCCACGACCCCCAGTACGACGAACGACTCGCGCCAGCCCAGCGAGAGCAGCACCGGCAGGATGAGCAGCGGCACGATGGCCTGTCCGGTGCGTTGTCCGGCAGCGCGCATCGCGATGGCGCGCCCGCGCATGCGGATGAACCAGTTCGCGATGGCGACCGAAGTGCCGAGCCCCACGCCCGCGACGGACACGGTCCGTGCCACCCCGTACGCCACCCAGAAATGCCAGGGCTCGGTCATCGCCGCGATCGCAAGCAGTCCCACGGTCACCAGCAGTCCGGTCACGCTCATCACGCCCCGTGCGCCGTAGCGGTCCACTATCGGGCCGACGACCGAGGCCAGCAGCGCGCCTCCCAGGCTCCCGACCGTGAACGCGACCGTGATCGTCGTGCGGGACCAGCCGAATTCGTCCTCGATGGGTTTGACGAACACCGAGAAGACGGGGCCGTACATCGGGACCTGGGCGATGGAGATGAAGAAGCTGGTGAAGACGATTGCCCAGCCATAGTAGGCGCGCGACGGCCACAACCGGGGCAACTGCTGTATGCGCGGGGGGCCGCTCTCCATCAGGCCCCTACCATACACCCCCTACCCGTCATTCCTGCGCAGGCAGGAACCCCGTAGCCCACCTCGCCCTCTGGGAGAGGTCGACACGCTTGCGCGGCGGGTGAGGGTTCCCTCCTATGACCTCCGGACCCGGCCCAGCAACGCCAGCGCTGCGAGCGGTATCGTGACGACGCCGATGATCGCGATGCCGGCGAGCGCGACGAAGATGTCTTCCGGCACCCAGCCGTCGCTGATGAGCGAACGCATCCCGCGCAGCAGGTACGTCACCGGGTTGTACCGGACGATCGTCTCCATCCAGCCGGTCATCGCCTCCTGCGGCACGAACACCGGGCTCAGGAACACCACGGGGAAGAAGATGATGAAACTCGAGTTCACCGCCGCCGGGTTCCCCGTTTTCAGGGCGATGGCGTACGGGAAGCCGTTGTACACGATGGCCCAGATGACCGTGAGCACGAGCAGCGCAACGATGCCGATCAGTCCCGTTACGAAGTCCACCCCTATCGCGAACGCCAGGATGAATACCGGCACCGACATCGCCACCGCTAGCGCCATGTCCGCCACCATGAACCCCAGCAGCATCGCCAGGCGGTTCACCGGCGACAGGGCGAGGCGGTCGAAGTAGCCGTTCTGTATGTCCAGCACCAGTATGTTTGCGCGGCTCAGCCCCGTCACCGCGAACAGGATGGCCACGGGTATCTGGAACGCCTTGTAGTCGAACCCTTCCGCGGCGGCCCCGGTCGGTATCTCGGTCAGGTCCTGGAGCGCTCCCACGTTGATGACGAAGAAGAAGACCGGGATGATGAGCGCCGGGATGAGCGTCTCCATGTCGCGCGGGATGGAACGCAGCGCACGCCCGCCCAGGCTTGCGACGTCGCGGAAGAACCCGGCGCGGCGCGCCGTCACCGGCGTGATGGAGCGCGTGGTCGTGGTCACGATGCCACCCCTTGCGGCTCCCCGTCGTGCGTCGGCTCTTCCGCCTCGGCCTCCATGCGCGCGCCGGTGACGTGCAGGAACACGTCGTCCAGCGTCGGTGTGCGCAGTGTGAGCGAGTTCACCGTGACTCCCGCCTGGTTGAGTGCGAGCGCAACGTCGCTTATCAGCGCCGCGCCGTTCGCCGTGGAGATGGATATCTCGCTCTCGTACACGTCCACTTGCTGAACGGAACGCACGCGCTCCAGTGCGGCGCGGCCTTGCTCCGGTTCACGCACGTCCGCAACGATGACGTCGGAGCCGACCGACCGTTTCAGCTCGGCCGGCGTGCCCTCCGCCGACACCACACCGTGATTGATGATGCCTACCCGCTCCGCGAGCGCGTCCGCCTCTTCGAGGTACTGCGTCGTCAGGAAGATGGTCACGCCCATCTCCCGGCTGATGGCGCGTACGTATTCCCATACGCGAGAGCGGCTGATGGGGTCGAGGCCCGTCGTCGGCTCGTCGAGGAAGAGCACTTCCGGCGCGTGGATCAGCGACGCCGCGAGGTCGAGGCGGCGCTTCATACCGCCGGAGTACGTCCCGATCTGTCGCCTTATCGCGTCGCCGATGTCGACGAGGTGCTCGAGCTCCTCGATGCGCCGGTTCGTATCTCTGCGGGAGAGGCCGTACAGCGAGCCCTGCAGGCGCAGCAGCTCCAGGCCGGTCTGCTTCGGGTCCAGCCCCACTTCCTGCAGCGCCGTCCCGATCCTCAGACGGACCTGCACCGCATCCGACACTACGTCGAACCCGGCAACTCTCGCGCTGCCGCTCGATGGGAGCAGCAGCGTCGTGAGGATTCGGAGGGTGGTGGTCTTGCCTGCCCCGTTGGGACCGAGGAAGCCGTATATCTCGCCCGGACTCACCGCGAGGCTGACGCCCTCGACGGCGTGCACCTCGCCAAACTGCCTGTAGATGTCTGTCGCTTCTATCGCGTATGTCGTATCAGTCATCCTGCCTCTGTCCTTTCAAGAGGATAACACCGCAGGCCGATGGGCTATCATCGCCCCGACCAAACTACCGGCCTGCCCCGCGAACGCACAACGGGCCGGTGTCACAGGAGCCTTGCCATGCACGTAACCGACCGCCGGCGCCGTCTGCGCGACTACCTCCAGCGCGAGGGCTGCGTCCGTCCCGCCTCCGTGTTCGACCCCGTCTCGTCGCGCACCGCCTACTCCCTCGGTTTCGAGGTCGGCATGCTCGGCGGCTCGATAGCCAGCGCCGTCATCCTCGGCGCGCCGGACGTCGCAGTGATGACCCTCACCGAGCTGGCCGACCAGGTGCGGCGCATCACCCGAGCCTCCGACATCAGCCAGCTCGTCGACGCCGACAACGGCTACGGCAACGCGCTCAACGTCATGCGCACCGTCCGTGAATTGGAGGACGCGGGCGCGAGCGGCATGACCATCGAGGACACGTCGCTTCCCAGCCGCTACGGCTCAGGCGGCAAGGAGGAGCTCATCCCGCTCGACGAGATGACCGGCAAGCTGCGCGCCGCCGTCGCCGCACGACAGGACGATGCAACCGTCATCCTCGGACGCACCCACGCCATCAACGCCACGAGCCTCGACGACGCCGTCGAGCGCGTCGCGGCCTACGCTGAGACCGGCGTGGACGGCATCTTCCTCATGGGCGTCCGGGAGGAGGCGCACCTGCAGGCCGTGCGCGCCGTCACGGGCCTGCCTTTCATGCTCGGCAGCACGCCGGAGTCACTTACGACCGACGTGCTCGCCCCCTACGGCGTGAAGATCGTGCTGCGCGGCCACGGCACGTTCACGCAGACCGTCCGCACCGTCTACGAATCGCTGGAGCACCAGCTGTCCGGCGCCCCCTCCGCCGAGCTCGCCGACCGCGAGCCCACCCCGGAGATGATGGGCATCGCCACCGGCACAGCGGACTACCGCTCCGCCCGAGACGCCTACCTCGGCGGTTGATCCCCGTCGTTCCCGCACCGGCGGGAATCCAGAGTGCGCGGGCAGCGCACCCGGCGGGGAGCGGGTGGGGTGCCCGTCATTCCTGCGAAGGCAGGAACCTCGCAGCCCACAGGCGGTATGCACGGGTGTGACATCTGCTCCTTGCGCCACCACCGTCAGTATCCGTAGCGTGCTCCTACGCACCACTCAGGGCAGGTCCAGGGAGCACGAACGGTATGCCACCAAAGGTGAGAGATGCCATCCGCCTCGTCGAACGCGACGGGTGGTACCATGTGCGCACGCGGGGTAGCCACCGGCACTACCATCACCCAGACAAACCAGGGACAGTGACCATACCTGGGCACCCCGGAGAAGACGTGGAACCAAGGCTCTGGTGGAGCATCATGAAACAGGCGGGGCTCAGAGAGGAGAAGCGATGAAGCTGCGCTACGCCGTCGTTTTCCAACAGATGCCTAACAACTATGGCGCCTATGTGCCGGACGTGCCGGGTTGCATCAGCACAGGCAAGACCTGGGACGAGATGCAGGCGATGATTCGTGAGGCCTTGGCGTTCCACATCGAGGACTTGCTGGAGCAGGGTGAGCCGATCCCGGAACCAACGATGTCCATCGACGATGCCATCGCCCACCACAACGAACCGCTCCCGGACGACGTACTGCGCTCTTACGCCAAGTTTGGTAAATCCGCACCCGTGCTATCGACCACGTTTCAGATGGTGGAGATAGAAGTCGCTGTCCCGGATGTTGCTAAGGCGGGTTGACGTGCAATTGGTCGAGGCCTGACCCCTACCCCTCCGCCAGCGACGGCCAGCGGTGCCCCCACGGGCGGGCGCGCTCCAGCGCCGCCGACGCCCGCAGCACACCCACGTCGTCATAGAGCCGTCCCACGATCTGCACCGCGAGCGGCAGCCCGTTCGAGTGGAACCCCACCGGCACGCAGGCCGCGGGGTTGTACGCGTGGTTGAACGGCGTGGTGAAGCTCTGCGGTGGGCGCGACCGGTCCGGCATCCGCACCGCGTCTATCCGCTGCGCCGGGCCCATCGCCGGGCTCAGCAGCAGGTCGTAGTCGCGGAACCACTCCTGCACGCGCAGGCCGTAGCCGCGGTTGCGCCGGACGATGCGCCGGTACTGCCATGCCTTCGCGTGCGGCCCCGCCTCGTACACTGGACGCGCAACGTCGCTCAGGTCGTCCAGGTGCTTCTCCAGGAAGCCGGGGACCATCGCCTCGGCGGCGGCGTAGTGGTCGCCCGAGTACGCCCAGACGCCCGGCTCCAACTCCTCCGGCTCGTCGATGGTCGGCGGGTCGGCCTCGGTCACGATGCAGCCCGCGTCCTCGAAGAAGCGCGCCGTGTCCCGCACGAGTTCGAGCGCCTCGCCATCCATCGAGAAGCCCCTGCCGAAGTCGTAGCTCACCGCGACGCGCAGCCCGCGCAGGTCGCCCGACGCGAACGCGAAGTAGTCGCTCACCGGCGGCAGGTTGGACTCGCCGTCGCGCGGGTCGTAGCCCGCGAGCGCCTGCAGCACGAGAGCGGAGTCGCGCACCGTGCGCGTCAGCGGCCCGTTGTGGGAGCGTCCGGGCGCCGCGCGCCACGTCTGCACCGACGGGATGCGCTGGTACGTCGGCTTGATGCCGAACACGCCGTTGATAGCCGCCGGCATCCGTATCGAGCCGCCCGAGTCCGTGCCGATGGCGAGCGGCCCGAGGCCGGCCGCCACCTGCGAACCCGCGCCGCCGCTGGAGCCGCCGCACGTGTGGTCGAGGTTCCACGGGTTGCGCCCCGGCGGGCTGATGCGGTTGTCCACCGCACCGTGCAGCGCGAACTCCGGCAGGTTCGTCTTGCCGATGAGCACGCCGCCCTCGCGCCGGATGCGCCGCGCCATCTCAGAGTCCGGCTGCCGGTTCTCCACGAACGCCAGCGAGCCGTATGTCGTCGGATGGCCCGCCATCTCGATGCTGTCCTTCAGCGAGATCGGCACGCCGCAGAGCAGCCCCCGCTCGCCGGAGCCGAGCCACGCCGCTTCCGCCGCATGCGCCGCTTCCATCGCGTCGTCCGTGTTCAGCGCAAGGAACGCGCTCAGCTTCGGGTCGAGCCGCTCGATGCGCTCGAACACCTCGCGCGTCACCTCGACGGGCGAGAAGTCGCGCCTGCGATACCCTTCGATCAGTTCCGTGGCGGAGAGCCGCCAGAATCCCGCGTCGCTCATGATGACGCCGCCAGCTGCTCTTTCAGCAGCGCGGTCTGCTTTGCCATAGGCACCCCCGCCCAGAGCGGCTCGCGGTCCTCCCGCTCGATGGTCAGCTCGATGAGCACCGGCCCGGTCATCGCGAAGATCCCCGGCAGACGCTCCAGCAGGTCCTCGGCAGCCTCGATGCGGAGCGCGTCCGCGTACCCCGCTCCCTTCGCGAGCGCCACCCAGTCGAACTGACCGATGGCGGGCAGCGGCTGGTTGCCCGTGCTCTGGTGCAGCCCGTTGGCGAAGACGAAGTGATACAGGTTCGCGGGCGACTGCCCCGCGATGGTGACGAGCGACCCCAACTGCATGAGCAGGCTGCCGTCGCCGTCGAGCACCATCACCTTCTTGTCCGGTCGCGCAACCGCGAGCCCCAGCCCGATGGACGACGCGCTGCCCATGCACTGCGACGCGTCGACGTGGAATATCTCGCCCTGCCCCGCCTGGTGCCACGGGTAGACCGACTGCATCGTCACGACGGAGACGGCGTCGCCGCGCCCCTCCGCGAGTATCTCTATCGCCTCGTTGCGTTCCATGGCTACAGCGTCGGCGCTCCCACGATGAGCGCCGCGGGCCCCATCGTCTCGTGGGCGCGCTCGTAGGCCGCCCGGATGTTGCCGATGTCGTCCGGCCCTTCGAGGCGCCAGTGCGGCACGCCCCACACGTCCAGCGTCGGCTCCACCATGCGGACGGCGCGGGACCTGCTCTCCTCTATCGGCACCATCGGGTCGCGCTGGTACTGCCCCACGAAGACGAACGTGGGGATGCGCGCGTCCAGCGGTATCGCCTTGATCGTGTTGATGGACGCGAAGATGCCGTTGTTCTGGATCACCAGCATCGGGTTCTTCCCGCCCATGTACAGCCCGGCGTTGATGCCCATCGCCTCGTCCTCGGTGCACGCCGTGATGAAGCGGATGGACGGGTCGTCCCGCAGCGCCGCGATGAGCGTCTTCTGGTACGAGTCCGGGATGCAGATGACGTGGTCGACGCCGAGGCCGCGCAGCTCCGACACGATGGCCGACGCCTCGACCCCGACCGCCACCGGCTTCGCCTCCGTCATGCCTACGCCCCCGCGATGCAGGAGAGTTCGACCTCGGCGTTGCCGTGCAGGTCGACCCCGACGATGTTCATCGTCGGGGGGTCGCCGCCCCAGTGCTCCGCCGCCAGCGCCACGAACTCGTCCTCGAAGTAGATGTCGTCGAGGAAGACTTCGAGCCGCAGCACGTTCTCCAGCGACGTGTCGAACCGGTTGAGCGCGGCGTCGAGGCGGCGGAGCGCCTGCCGCGCCTGTCCCGTGCGGTCGCCGTACAGCTCCTGCTTCACCGCGCCGGTCTGCTCGTCTTCGAGTCCCGACGCGCCGGACGCGAACACGAGCCCGTTGGCCCGAACGGCCTGCGCCCGGTCCGGGTCCTCCGCGAGCCACGCCGTCTCCTTCACCCCGCCGGGGTTGATGGCTACGCCGCCGATCTCCATGACGCCGCGCCCGCCGAGGAGCGTGCCGACGGAGTACGCCGCGAACGGCACCTTCCCGCCGAAACGCTCCTTCAACCGGTCGTAGTACGGCCCCACGTCGCCGATGCGCTTCAGCGCGCAGTCCGTCCGCACGAGGTCGTCGAGGCTGCCGCCGCCCTTCTCCAGGTGCGAGCGCAGCCACTCGTACGTGTAGAACAGCTCCGTGTCGAACTGCTCCGGCACCTCCTCGGCTGCCTCCTCGTCCGTGAACGGGTTGGAGCGTCCGCGCACGCCGATGACGTACGTGAAGTCGCCGCAGCGCGTGATGCGGGACGCCCGCCCCCGGTGCGGCTGGTGCACGAACACCTGCCGTTCGAGGTCCGGCGTCATCGCCATGACGACGGCGGTGAGCATGTTCACGCCCGCCATCTTGCACTGCGCCCCGAAGCTCACCGCGAGCTTGTGGCCTTCCTCGCCGAAGTGGTCCGGCCACGTCGCCATGCGCTCCAGGCGCCACGACTGTCCGGACGTGAAGTTCTCTATCCACACTGCGGCGTCGCCGCCGTAGCCCACCTGCTCCAGCCGCCGCGCCTGGCGCCCGTAGGCGTTGTTGCACTGCGGTATCGCCTGCCCGTCCAACTCAGTGTTGACCTGCTGCGTATCGATGTCGCGGTAGCCGTCGGAGCTGGAGAGGAATACGTAGGGGCCGTAGCGGAGCACGGCGGCCATCTGCCGGTTGCGCTCGTCGCCGAGCAGGACTTCTTTCTTGTGACGGTTCTCGGCCAAGCTTCTAACCCCCGTTAGACCCGTTCGGGCCCTGGATGCCGAAAATGCGCTGCGAGCGCCCCCATACGACCTCGTGCACGAGGTCCGGGTCCACGCCGGTGAACATCCGCTCCATCGCGGGCGTCGCGTCCGGCCACGTCTGTCCCTGCTCGTGCGGGTAGTCGCAGCCCCAGATGACGCTGTCGCGGATCAGGAACTCGGGGTCGGGGATCATCTTCGCGCCGATGTAGTCCTCCTCGAACGTGAAGGACATGTTGTTCTTCAGGTAGTGCAGCGGCTCCCGCTCGAGTTGGTGGATCGAGTCCGGCGCGCGGTCGCTGTAGCAGCGCTGCATCCACTGGAAGAGGAATGGCAGCCAGCCGATGCGGCACTCCGCCATCGAAACGTGCAGGTTCGGGTGGCGGTCGAACATGCCGCTGAACACGAACTGCGCGATGTGCTTGCCCGCCGGGTTGAACGGCACCTGTGAGAAGTGCGCGAGCGACTGCCCGTACTCGTTCGGCGGGTACGGTGTCCCTGCCGTGTCCCCGATGTGCGTGCAGATCACCATGCCCGTCTCCTCGGCGGCGGCCCACACCGGCTCCCACACCGGCGACCAGACGCCCTCCGCCATGTCGTTCGGGCTCAGCTCGACGGCCCGGACGCCCTCGTCGGCGAGGCGGTACACCTCGTCCGCGCAGAACTCCGGGAACGCCGCGTGCAGCCACGGCAGCACGATGAGCCGGTCAGGCGAGTACGCGCACATCTCAAGCGCCCAGGAGTTGAACGCGCGGTAGACCGCCTTCTCCAACTCCTTGTCCTTGAACACCCACTTGCGCGTGTTCCCGTAGTACACGCCTGCGTAGAACTCGCCGATGTCCATGTGCTGGATCAGGATCTCCGGGTCGGACGGGGGCAGCCTGCCCTCCTCGACCTCGATGGGGTCGAACCGCTTGGCGTACTTCGCCCAGTCCTTGCCGTCGGCGGCGAACGCGTGGATGTCGTCTTCCCACATCCACGCCGTGCCCTTCGGCGACTCCACGACCTTCGGAGCCTTCTCCCTGAACTTCGACTCGATGCGCGACTGGATGATGTCGCGCGGATACCACACGAGGTCTGTGTGGTTGTCCGCCGAGATGTACTTATAGTCGACGTTCTCTCCGGTGCGCAGTTCGCGCATGCTGGTGTTGCGCCGCCGCGCCGTCCCTCCGAGTTTGTCTGCCCGGACGTTCTCTTCCGGCATAACCCGCTCCTTTCGTGCCGTGCGCGCCTTCCGCACGGAGCGGTAGAATCGTAGGGTTGGCAGAGGGGGGTGTCAAGGAAGACGCGACCCCCTCGCAACGACCGCCGACCGGAGCCTGACGGCACCCATGAGCATCGTCTACTCCACGAACGATATGCCCGCCGCCGCAGAGGTGGCAGACCTCCTGCGCGCCGGGGGCTTCAACCGGCCCCTCGACGACCTCACCCGCGTCGAGCGGATGCTCCGCAACGCCGACGTCATCGTGACCGCGCGGGACGGCGGTACGCTCGTGGGCATCGTGCGCGGGCTCGCCGACTTCGCGGTCTATGCCCTCGTGACCGAGCTGGCCGTCGCCGCGCCGTACAAGCGCATGGGCATCGGGCGCGAACTGCTCCGACGCTTCCGCGAGGAGGCCGGCGACGAGTGCGCCATCATCCTCCACTCCAGCGAGGAAGGGCACGCCTTCTACGGCCACCTCGGCTGGGACAACCTCGACCGCGCCTGGCGCCTCCCCCGCTCGCGCTAGCCTGGCGCCGGTTTGACCCCCTCTCCCTACAAGGGGAGAGGGCTGGGGTGAGGGTACTGGGGGAGCGGCGGTGGGTCTGTCATGTTGAGCGCAGCCGAAACATCTCTCGGGAAGACGCTTGCACAACACCAGCCTCAGCCAAGGCAGTGCCTGCACTCTCCCGTGTCGCGCTTTCTCATGGCGACCGCCGCAACCATTGCTGACGCCCGGTCTGCAAACGGCCCATGCCACCGGCTGATGGGTAGACGACGTTCATACACTCCGCGCCCGTCATTGCAGAACGAGCACCTACCGAGGTGAACACGCGCGTGATTCGTGGCGTCATCCTCGTAGACCCAGTAACTCAACTCGCGCACTCCCCATCCTGTACATCCTGTCCATCCATGTTCCTGCCCCTAGCGCATCGACCGCAGCGTCCGGGAGAAGAGCGTCTCCCATGCGCCGTAGGCGAGGATGACGCTGCCCGCCGACGCGAGCGCGATGCGCCCCCCGAACAGCTCCGCCAGTCCGGTGATACCGAGGATCGCCACCGGTATCAGTCCCCCCATCATCGCGTTCAGCGCCTGCACGCGGCCCCGCATCTCGTTCTCCGAGTACGTCTGCAGCGCCGCGAGGTGCACGACCGTCCGCCCGGAGTGGCCGATGCCGATGGGCAGCATGAGGAGCAGCGAGAGTACGTACCAGCTCGACCACGCGAACCCGACCACGCCCGCGCCGAACAGCGAGAAGAAGCCGATCAGCAGCAGGCCCTTACGCTGAAAGTCGCCCAGCGACGCGGCGGTCGTCGAGCCGAACAGCGACCCCAGCCCGAAGAAGGTGACGAGCAACCCGACGCCGTCGGCCTCTATCTGCAGGAGGTCCTGCGCCAGCGGCAGCAGGTGCTGGAACGGCTGGCCGAACACGGTGATGACGAAGCCCGCCAGGATCAGCGTGCGGATAGGGGGCGCCTGCCACACGTAGCGGAAGCCTTCCAACGGCGAGCCGCTGCGGCTCCGCCGGCGCGAGGCCCCTGCGCCGCGCACCGGCGTGAAGAACATCAGGCCTATCGCGACCACGTACAGGGCGGCGATGAGCACGTACGCCCACTCCGCCCCCGCCCGCGCGAACAGCACCCCCGCCACCAGCGGCAGCAGCGTCCGGTTCGCGTTCTGCGACATCGTGTGCAGGCCCGTCGCGTTCAGCAGGTGGCGCTCGTCCACCAGCCCGCCGATGATCGCGCGCCGCGTCGGCGTGATGAACACCATCACCGACCCCTGGAAGACGCCGATGACCATGACGTGCCACCAGTCCAGCACGTCCATCGCGACGCCGACCGCGGTGATGCCCGCGAACACGGCCATCAGCCCCGCCGCGACGATGAGGATGTTCCGCATCGAAACCCTGTCCGCGAGCGCTCCGGCGAACGGCGACAGGACGAGCGACGGTGCGTTGTTCGCCGCTATCACGATGCCAAGCACGATGGGCGCGCGGTCCGCGAGGTCGTACGCCAGGAGCGGACGCGCCAGCATCGTCGCCTGCATCGCGCCGAAGTAGAAGAGCATGGCGATGAAGTAGCTGCGGTAGGCGGGGACCTCGAGCGCGTCGAACGTCCGCAACCAGCGGCGGCGTCCCGTCCGTTCCTCGCTCTGCGCCTGCTGCGGTTCCTGGGCCATGCCGCGATGCTACCCCTGCGCTCCGTCCTTTGCCACAGCAGGATGTCGTCATCACTGTGACACGCGCCCCTTGCGCGAACGTCCACCCATGCCGCACGATGGTAGAGCGCGGCGGAGAACGCGCCTCACCGACCCTTGCGGACGAGCCGCAGGAAGACCGCTGGCCCCCTCAGCGAAAGAGCACGAGGGGGCTTTTCATGTTAACCGGCAGTAGGGGTGGAGAAGATGACGGAAGACCTCACACGGTACGCGGACGACCCGGTCGGTTTCGTGCGGGACGTGCTCGGCGAAGCGGGGATGCCCTACTCGAAGCAGGTCGAGATGCTGGAAGCGGTCGTGAACAACCGGCGTGTCAGCGTTGTCGGCGCGAACAGCTCCGGCAAGGACTGGACCGCCGCGCGGGCCGTCCTCTGGTGGATGGAGACGCGGACGGAGGCCAAGGCCGTCGTCACCGGCCCGACGCAGCGCCAGGTCGAGGAGATCGTCTGGCAGGAGATGCGCGAGGCGTACACAGTGGCGGAGGAGCGGCTCGGCGGGAAGATGCTCGCCTCGAAGTACCGCATCGACGAGAAACGCTTCGCCATCGGCTTCTCCACCAACAAGGCGTGCAACATCCAGGGGTTCCACTCGCCCAACCTGCTCGTCGTCGTCACCGAGGCCCACGCCGTGCCCCAGGACCAGATCGACGCCATCAAGCGCCTGCACCCCAACCGGCTGCTGCTCGTCGGCAACGCGATGTCGCTCGACGGCGAGTTCTACGAGTCCCATCACTCCCGCCGAGCCCGCTACCACCGCATCAAGATATCCGCCTACGACACCCCCAACTTCACCGGCGAGCGCGGCGGACTCCCCGGCCTGGTCACGCCGGAGGACGCCGAGGAGCTTGCCCTGGACTGGTCGGAGGACCACCCCTCATACGTCGCGGGTGTTCTCGCGGAGTTCCCCAACGCGCAGGAGGACTCGCTCGTCGGACGCGACGCCGTTGAACACGCCATGCAGCGCGGCGACGACGACCCCGACGCCAACGAGCCCGTCTACCTCGGCGTGGACGTGGGGCGCTTCGGGACCGACAAGTCCGCCGTCTGCGTGCGCCGGGGCAGGCGCGTGCTCGACCTGCGCTCCTTCGCGAAGATGGACACGATGCGCCTCGTTCACGAGGTCATCAAGACACGGCAGGCGACCGGCGCGGAGGCCGTATTCGTGGACGAGGGCGGGCTCGGCGGAGGCGTCATCGACCGCCTCCGTGAACTCGGCGAGCCCGTCTACGGCGTCCACTTCGGCGGACGCGCCCCCCACCGCACCCGCTTCTTCAACACGCGCTCCGAGATATTCTGGGAGGTGCGGATGCTCCTCAACGACGGACTCATGGTCCTCCCGCCCGACGAGGAGCTCGCCGGTCAGCTCGTCTCCCTGCGCTACGACGTGTCCAGCTCCGGCCAGGTGCGGCTGGAGGGCAAGCGGGAGATGCGCAAGCGCGGCCTGCCCTCGCCCGACAAGGCCGACGCCCTCGCCCTCGCCTTCCTCAAACCCCCGTCCCTGGGCATCTGGACCGGCACGGAGCCCTTCCTGAACGACGACCACCCCGCGTCGCGCCGCCTCCCCCGGCCCCAGTACGGCATCGGCTACGACCTCCTGCCCTCCATGCTCTCCGGCCCCTCCGCCCACGACGCCGGAGACAGCCAGCCCCACGACGCTGAACGTGCCGCCGCCGTGGACAGCGGCAGACATATCCCCAGTGTGCAGGTGTGGTGGGGGAAGCCGTAGATGCCGGAGACCAACACGGATGGACAGGATGCATGAGATGGGGATTGGACCGGGACATGGGCGCCCACAAGGGACGCCCCTACACCAGGCGCCCCGAGAGATTCCTCGGCTTCGCTGCGCTCCGCTCGGAATGACACTAGCGGCGGGGAGGGAGCTGGTCGCCGCCGGGGACCACGTCGATGTCGAAGGCGTTGTTGAAGGCGGCTACGTAGCGGTAGAGGCCGATGGTGGCGACGATGAGGATGAGCCAGTGCTGCCCGTGCCTTGCCATCAGGGAATCGAACAGCGATTGCTCCACGCGGTTCGTGCGGCAGAGCTGGCGGCACAGCTCGATGACGTCCCGCTCGTCGTCGGGCAGGCGGCTGCTGTCGGCGCCGGTGCGGGCAACCTCGATGGCGTCGTCACGCAGGCCTGCGGCCCGGGCGGTGGAGACATGGACCGACCACTGGTAGGGAGCGTCGTCCTCGTAGGCGACGGCGAGGATGGCGAGTTCGTGCAGCGCGGAACTGACCACACTGTCGTCGTGCGTGTTCCGGAGGGTCGACAGGAAGCCCGAGGCGAGGCCGGGACTCTGGAGCATGACGGCGAACGGCCCGCGGACGCGTCCACGCTCGGCGAAGACGGCGTCCCACTCGTGTTGCCGCTCCGGCGGCAGCTGGGCCTTGTCGGTGATGGGCGTGATGCGTGTCATGATTCTTCTCCGGAGGTGGGTGGGTTTGGGGGGAGGATAACGTGCCGCGCGGAACGACGAGGGCTGTACACGGCAGGGAGCCCGGCTTATGCTCGCGCCGGTTGGGATGTTCGGAGGTCGAGGCGGAGCAGGGAAGGAGTCAGGTCATGGCTGTGATCGACGCCGACACGCACGTGGACGAATGCGAAGAGACCTGGCGCTACATGCCTCCGGAGGACGCGCGCTACAGGCCGGTCACGGTCGTCCCCACCGAGGAGATGGGCGACGGCGCTCCCGCCCCCGGTTACACGAGGCACTGGCTCATCGGCAGCAACCTGTCGATCCGCCGCATCCGCGACGACAAGCGCACCGGCACGACCATCGACGCCCGCGAGCTGCGAAGCGTCGAGACCCGTCTGCGGCACATGGACGAGATGGGCGTGGACGTCCACGTCATGTACCCCACGATGTTCCTCACCTACCTGACGAACGACCCGCACGCCCAGACCGCCATCTGCAAGAGCTACAACCGCTGGATGGCCGACAGGTCCGCCGAGAGCGGCGGGCGTCTCCGGTGGGTGGCGGTGCTGCCGATGCTGGACATCGAGGCCGCCGTGGACGAGCTGCGCTGGGCGAGCGAGCACGGCGCCTGCGGCGTCTTCAAGCTGGCGACGGAGATGGGCAGGCGCGTCACCGACCCGTACTTCTTCCCCGTCTACCAGGAGGCGAACGACCTCGATATACCGCTCTGCATGCACACCGGCTCAGGCGACCCGCCCGTCGGCAGCAGCGCGCCGCTCCTCGGCGACGGGATCACCGGCACCAACGTGATCGATGCGTTCCACTCCATCGTCTTCTCCGGCCTCGCGTTCAGGTTCCCCCGGTTGCGGTTCGGCTTCATCGAGGCGGGCTCGTCCTGGATCCCCTTCGTGGTCGACCGGCTCTACGCCCGCCGGGAGCGCATGGCCTGGGCATACCGTTCGTTCACGTACACGGACGACCTGAGCGACCTCTTCCACGAGCACCGTCTCTACGTGACCTGCCAGTCGCAGGAGGACATCCCGTACCTGCTGCGGTTCGGGACCGAGGACCACCTGATGATCGGCACCGACTACTCGCACGCCGACCTGTCGGCGGAGATCGGCGCCATCGACATACTGCGGCGCAGGGCCGACGAGGGAGAGTTCAGTCAGACCGCGAAGCGGAAGATCCTCGAGGACAATCCCCAGACGTTCTACGGTCTATAACGGTTAGAATCCCGCGCATGACTACGACAACGCACGACACGAGCACCCCCTACACCGGACAATCGATCCCGCGATTCGAGGACGACCGCCTGCTGCGTGGCGGCGGGACGTTCATCGGCGACATGACGCTGCCGGAGATGGCGCACGCCGCCGTCGTCCGCAGCCCGCACGCCCATGCACGCATCGAGCGCATCGACGCGAGCGAGGCGCTCGCGATGCCCGGTGTGCTCGCCGTCATCACGGGGAACGACGTGGAGGACGGTGCGGTGCTGGAGAGCGTCGGCAGGCCGGGACTGACGGTCAACCGGGGCGGCGCGCACCCCATCCTCGCGCTGGGGCGGGCGCTCTACGCGGGACAGCCCGTCGCAGTTGTCGCCGCGGAGACCGCCGCGCAGGCCGCCGACGCCGCGGCGCGCGTCGAGGTCGTCTACGAGCCGCTGGAAGCGATCAACGACCTGCAACGCGCCGCGGAGGGCGGCTACCCCACGCTCCACGACGCGATCGGGTCGAACATCGGCGCGTGGCAGCGCACGGGCTCAGGAGACGTGGACGGCGCGTTCGCGTCCGCCGACCGGGTCGTCTCCGGCTCGTTCGTGATTCCCCGCCTTGCGCCGATGCCGATGGAAGGGCGCGGCTGCATCGCCAGTTTCGACGGCCCGAACGGCAACCTGACGTTCTGGTCGTCCAACCAGTCGCCGCACGACACCCAGCACCACATCGAGGAGGCGATCACGCTGCCGGGCCACGTGCACGTCATCACGCCGGACGTGGGCGGCGGCTTCGGGCACAAGCACCACGTCTACCCGGAGGAGGTCGCTGCCATCCTCCTGGCGAAGCGGCTGCAGCGCCCCGTGAAGTGGGTCGAGGAGCGGAGCGAGAACATCCACTCATCGCACGCGCGCGGGCTGGAGGCGCACGTGGACGCCGCCGTCACGAACGAGGGCATCGTCCTCGCCATCAGGGCGCGCTTGCTTTCGGACCTCGGCGCGTACTGGATCAGCGGGGCGTTCACCTCGCCGGACAATGCGGCGAAGCGTTTCGCGGGCCCGTACCACATCCCCGCCTACGACGGCGAGCAGGTATGCCTGATGACCAATCGCCCGCCCATCACCTCCTACCGGGGCGCGGGGCAGCCGGAGGCCACGTTCTGCATGGAACGCATCCTCGACCTCATCGGCGAGGAGCTGGGCATCGACCCCGTGGACCTGCGCCGCCGCAACCTCATCCCGCCCGACCAGTTCCCCTACACGACCGCGTCCGGCACGCCGTACGTGGACGGCGACTTCGAGCCGGTGCTCAACCGGGCGCTCGAGGTCGCCGGGTACGCCGACCTGGTGGCGCGGCGCGACCGCGAACGGCAGGAGGGGCGCACGGTCGGGCTGGGCATCGCGCTCTCGACGAAGGGCTCCGGCGGCACGGGCGGCGATGCCGCGCGCTCCAGCGCGGCAGCGGTCGAGGTCGGCGCGGACGGCCACGTCCGCCTCACGACGGACATCTCGCCGCACGGACAGGGCAACGCGACGACGTTCGCGCAGATCACGGCGGACGCGCTCGGCGTTGCGCCGGGCGACATCAGCGTTCTGCACGGCGACAGCGACGGCATCCAGCCGTTCGGCCCCGGCGCGGGCACGTACGCCAGCCGGGGACTCGTCATCGGCGGCCACGCGGTCTACCAGACCGCGCATCAGGCGCGCGAGAAGCTGCTCGACGCCGCGTCCCACCTGCTCGAAACGCCCGCGGACGACGTGACGCTGGAAGGCGGCACAGCCGTCTCGCGGTCGGACCCGTCGCGCTCGGTGCCGCTGGGCAGGCTCGCCGGGATGGCCGGCGACGCCGACGGCGGCTTCCGGCACTACTCGACGTACACGCTGCCGCCGGGGAGCTTCGCGTTCGCCACGCACATCGCGTACGTCGAGCTCGACCCGGACTCGGGCGACGTGCGCGTGCGGGACTTCGTCGCCGTGCACGACGTGGGCAACCTCATCAACCCGGTCATCGTCGAGGGGCAGATCCACGGGGGCGTGGTACAGGGGTTCGGCGAGGCGATGTGCGAGGCCGTCTCCTACGCGGACGACGGACGCCCGCGCGAGTGGTCGTTCATGGACTACGCGATGCCGCTGGCGGAGGACCTGCCGCACATGGTGGTCGAGACGCACGCAACGGAGGCGAAGAACGGCGCGATGGGCGTGCGCGGCATCGGCGAGATGCCGTCGTGCGCCAGCCCCGCGGCGCTCGCCAACGCCGTCCACGACGCGCTGCGCCAGATCGGCGCGCCGATGGTGGACATCCCGTTCACGGCGGAGCGCGTCTGGCGGGCCACGCGGCAGGCGCAGAGCGCCTGAGCGGCCTCCTCCCGGGGGAGTCGCTGCTGCGCTCCGCTCGGAATGACATGCTCTGTGGAGCGAGAGTCAGACTCGTGGGTATTGACCAATCGAAGGGTTGCAATCCACGCGGAAGGGGAACACTATAGGGGCATGCGCATAGGTGAATTCGAACTGCACGAGCCTCTTCCGGAGCTGCGGTCGCCGCACATCATCGCGTCGTTGACGCCGTGGATCGACGCCGGAAGCGTCGGCTCGCTCAGCATCGAGCGGCTGGAGCGCTACATGCGCGCCCGAGACCTCGGCTCGCTCGCGAAGCCGGGGCACTTCTTCGATTTCACCCGCTACCGCCCGGTCGTCTACTTCGAGGACGGCAAGCGCAAGATGCGCGTCCCGAACGCGGACCTCCGGTGGGCCACCGGCCTCGGCAGCCACGACTTCATCTTCCTCCACATGCTGGAGCCGCACTCCAACGCCGAGGAGTACATCGAGGCGCTCGTGGAGGTCATCTCCTACCTGAACGTGGACCGCTTCTGCCGCATCGGCGCGATGTACGACGCCGTCCCTCACACGCGCCCGCTCCTCGTCATGGGAACGCTCAACGGTCAGCCGATCGAAGACGTGGAAGGCATCGAGGGCAACCGGCGCAGGCCGTACCAGGGCCCTACGTCCATCATGAACATGGTGGGCGACCGCATCAGCGAGGGCGGAGTCGACAACATGATGCTCATGTGCCGGCTCCCCCACTACGTTGAACTCGAGGCCGACTTCGCAGGGCGTACCAAGATGCTCCAGGTGCTCTCCACGCTCTACGGCTTCCCTGCCGAGTACGCCGCCAGCCAGCGCGACACGCAGCAGTACGCGCGCGTCACCGCGGAGATGCAGCGCAACGCCCAGGTGAAGTCGCTCGTCGAACGGCTGGAGTCGGACTACGACGCGCGCCGCGGCAGGCGCGAGCAGCAGCGGCAGTCCGAGGAGAAGAAGGAGCTTCCACCGCTCCCGCCCTCCGTCGAGGAGTTCCTCGGCAAACTGACCGGCCCCGGCGAAGAAGAGAAGGAGTAGCGCACGAGGCCACCCCGCGTATGGGCGCTGGCTGTGCTGATCGTCCTCGGCGGCGGCGCGGCAGCGGCAGCGTGCAGTTCACCCACGCCAACCCCGACGGCCACGCCGGTCCCGACTGCTACGCCCGATCCGACGCCCACGCCGGTCCCGGCGGCAGAGGATGCAGCCAGGACTCTTTCAGCACTGGTGGACGACCTCAGCCCCGAGAGGCCGCTGGTGCTCGTGGAGGAGATATTCCAGAAGGGCGGTTACAAGACTACCCCTTGCGATTATGGCCCCCGCCGAGTCCCCGACTACATGGCCGTCTACCCGGAACGGGTGGTATCGAAGACCATCTTCACGCCTGACGCCGCCGGAGTGCTGGCGAGCGTCAGCGGGGAGGTAACGAGCGCCGACGGCACTCCCCCTGTCCTGATATCTCTTCTCGACGACTCCGTGGTCAACGTGCCAGTGGAAGAGTGGCCGGATCTGTGCGCAGACGAAGACGCATACGAACCCGAGTACGAGACGCACCTCGGCGAATGGCTGGAGGCCCAGCTCGACGTCGCCACTCATGCCGAAGAGTCGGGGTATACGTTCGTGGGAAAGTATTCCTTGAATGGTCAGCCAAGCGTCCGATACGAGAACCGTTCGCGCGTGTCAGTGGGTGTGATCGAGTTCGTCGAGGCGAACCCGCTTCTCGTCCAGGAGAGCTGGTATACGGTACAGACCGACGGCACGCTCGTGCTCGAGTCCCAAACAACCGCCATGTCATGGAGCGCGGGCGAGCCGACAGCGGTACCCGGCCAGGGAACGAGCGAAGGAGGCTGACCATCAAGGCAGGGCAGCCACGCAGTTCGTCAGGCCCTTACTACGGTTGGGTCATCGTTGCCGCCCTTGGGGTTGCCGGGGGCATCAGCATGTTCGTGGGCATCGGCAACTTCGGCATCTTCGTCGCGCCCATGAGCGAGGACCTCGGCCTCGGCAACAGCGCCTTCGGCTGGGCGCTGTCCGCGCGGCTCTTCGGTTTCGCGCTCTCGGGCCCGTTCATCGGACGGCTTCTCGACAGCCGCGGCTCCCGCCTGCCGCTCGCGGTGGCCGGTCTCATGCTCGGCGGGGCGGCAGCCGCGATGAGCCTCATCGACGCAGGCTGGCAGATGATCGGACTCGCGCTGTTCAGCGGCATGATGGGCTTCTGGGGCAGCAGCACGCTCTTCCTCACCATCCCCATCGCCAAGTGGTTCGTACGCAAGCGGGGACGGGCCATGTCGGTCTTCTTCCCCAGCATCCCCTTCGGCATCGGCATCTCCAGCCCGCTCACGCAGATGCTGGTCGACGCCGTGGGCTGGCGCGACGCATGGTTCATCCTCGGCATCGCGGGCGGCGTCTCCATCGCCGTCATCTCCCTGCTGTTCGTCCGCAACAAGCCGTCCGACCTCGGGCTGCTGCCCGACGGCGAGTCCATCGTGCTCGGAACCGGTGAACGGTCCGGGCCGTCGCGCATCGCCGAGTACTCATGGACCGTCCGGGAGTCCATGCGCACCGGAACGTTCTGGCGCATCAGCATGGCCTACGGAATCCTGATGGCGGTGATGGGGACGGTCGGCGTGTTCTGGGTCGCCTTCCTCCTATCGCTGGGCATCCCGCCGCAGGTGTCGGCCATCGCGTTCTCGGTGCAGGCGTTCACCCAAGTGGCCGCAGCCATTGCCGTTGCGCCGTGGATAGACCGCATCCAGACGCGCTACGTGGCGATGGCCGGGTTCGCAAGCATCGCCGCGGCCATGCTCGTCGCGGCGGTTGCCAGTACGACGTGGCACGGGTTCGCAGGCGCAGCACTGGCGGGGCTCGGACTCGGCGCGGGGATGCTCACGCAGACGCACATCTGGCCCGCCTACTACGGACGCGACCACATCGGCGCGGTACGCGGCGCCGCGACGCCGATCACGCTGGCCATGACCGGCATCGGCACGCCGGTGCTCGGGATGCTGTTCGACCTGACGAGCTTCACGGTGGGCTGGCTTGCGGCGGCGGGCGCTCTGTTCGCAGGGTTCATGCTGCTGGCGCTGTCACCGAAACCGCGGACGCCGCAGTAGGAGGGAAGTTCGCGACACTCCTCTATGCCTTTACTCACCCAGCCTCGGTCTTCAGAGACAGGGGTAAAGGCGCCACCGGTTCGATGCCAAGCTCCGCACATCCCTGCAGGTAGACGTCGATGGAGATGCGGAACTCCCTCTTGATCCCCTCGACGTCGGTCGCCTCCGCATTGGCAACGGGATACGGGCCACTGTTGATCACTCTGGCATGAAGAACTTCAGCCTCCTGGTCATACACGACCTCGCCGATGTAGCCCTTGTACTCCAGCATCATCTGCCTTCCACGCGCTCAATGAACCTGACGATGTCCCGCACCGTGTCACGCCTTATCTCAGGCCGGGGATGGGGCCTGTGAACGACGATAGCATCAGAGCCCTTGACCAGTTGCACCCTAGAACCTGCCCGCTCAATGATCCTGACTCCCAGCGCCGTCAACAGCGACTCGACCTCCTGCCACCTGATGTCCGCAGGCGTTGACTCCGCCTGCATCCGCTCCAGTGTCCTCCGGTGCGTCCTGCGCAAGTTGCCGTGTTCACCGTTCACGCTCGCGGTTCCTGTCGCTATTGTATCTAATCAGGCGAAGCGAGATGGGGCGAAGAGCGAGATGTCGTGGCGCGATTCTCCGCGCTCGGCCAGGTCCGCCATGATCTCGCCTATCACGCTGCTGAACTTGAAGCCGTGGCCCGAAAAGCCTCCGGCGAACGACACCTGCGGCCATACCGGATGGTTGCCGATGATGAAGTCGCGGTCCGGCGAGTTAGTGAACATGCAGACCGCCATCCGCAGGAGCCGCCCTGCCGCGCGCGGGAAGCAGCGGCGCAGGAACTCCCTCAGCATCTCCTCGTCGTCGGTCCGCCACGTCCGGTCGAGCGTGTCGGGGTCGGCTGCGACGCCCGTGTCGTCGAACTTGCCCAGTTTGAGGCCCGGCACGCCGAACTCCGGGAAGCCGTAGTACTCGTCGCCGTCCATCGTGACGATGAAGACGGGGAAGCGCGACGGGGCGAACAGCGCGGGGGCGTCCGGCTCATACCAGCCCATGACCTGCCGCTCCGGCACGGCGACCTTCGCCAACTCGGGCACGAGCCTTCCCGTCCACGCGCCCGCCGTGAGCACGAGCGAGCCTGCCTCGTACGTGCCTGACTCCGTCCGGACGCGCACGCCGCCGGAGAACGCCTCCCAGTCGAGCACCTGCTCCTCCTCGCGGACCTCCGCGCCCAGGCCGCGCGCGACGGTCACGTGGTTTTCGACGCACCGCTCCGGCGTGAGGAAGCCTCCCTGCGGCTGGACGACCGCCGACATCTCAGGGGGGAGCCCGTAGCCGGGGAAGCGCGCCGACAGCTCCGCGCTCGTCAGCACCTCGTGCGGGACGTCCTGCTCCCGGCAGGCGCGCAGCGTGCTCTCGAACGCCACTGCGCCGGGAACGCCCGCGTGGACGGAGCCCGTCACGTGCAGGACCTGTTCGCCGGCGCGCTCCTCCAACTCTCGCCACAACTCGTAGGCGCGAAGTCCGAGCGGCACGTACTCAGGCCCCTCGTGGAAGGCGAGCCGGATGATGCGCGTTATGCCGTGCGACGACCCCATCTCGTGCGGGACGCGGAAGCGCTCCAGCCCCAGCACGCGAAGACCGCGCTTCGCCAGCTGGTAGACCGTCGCGCTCCCCATGCCGCCCACGCCGATCACGATAGCGTCGTAGACCCGTGCGCTCGTCAAATCTCTCCTCCGACGCTCGGCCTTCCTGCGAGCGATGGTTGCCCTTGCAGGGACAGGATGCTAGCATTCCGGCCATCCGCGCGTGCGGCATCGCATAGCGCGGGCTTTCGTAACAGGAGAGGGAGGATGTTCATGTCCTGGGCCAGCAGAACCATCGTACTCGTGGTGCTGGGTATCGCCCTGCTTGCCGGTCTGACCGCATGCGGCGGCGACGATCCGGACCCAACCGCTACTCCGCGACCGGCGCCGGAGCCGACCGCAACGCCTGTGCCGGACACCTCTGCTCCGGCCCCGGACCCCACCGCCACGCCGACGCCATTGCCGCCCGGCGCGACGGCGCCTCCCGCCACAGCCACGCCCACGCCGAGGCCCGCCCCCACGGCCACGCCAACGGCGATCCCCGAGGTGGAAGGCTTCGACGCCGAGGCGTACTTCAGCGGCAAGACCATCAAGATCATCGTCGGCTTCTCGCCCGGCGGCGGCTACGACGGCTACTCCCGCCTCCTCGGAGAGGCAGTCGAGCGGCTGATGCCGGGCAACCCGAAGGTCATCGTCACGAACCTGCCGGGCGGCGGCGGACTCCGCGGCCTGCAGGAGACGATGCGCTCCCGCCCGGACGGCCTGACCATCCACCCGATGGCGCCGCGTCACCCTGCAGCCGAGGCAGCCGGCATCGACCGCGAAGGCTTCGACATCGAGACGGTCAACCTCATCGGCACCCCGAGCTTCAACGACGATCACCTGACGATGTGCGTGCGGCGGGACGTCGCCACGAGCTGGGAGGAGGTGCTTGCCCTCGGCAGGCCCATCACGACCGGCACGTCCGCCCCCGGCGGCGACATGGTCGGCGGGCAGTTCGTCGAGGCGCTCGGCGGGCCCATCAAGGTCATCTTCGGCTACGAGGGCACGTCCGAGGTACTTGCGGCAGTGGACCGCGGCGAACTGGACGCGACCACCCGGTGCGACTTCGAATACATCTCCAACCTCTACCCGGGCTGGTACGAGGACCGCCTCCTGGTGCCGCTCTTCTGGTCCCGCACTCCCGTCCGCCAGGAGTTCCTGGACCGCATGGGCACCGGTCTGCAGTCCGACGAGCTCCCGCACCTCTTCGACGTCGTCGACGCAACGCAGGAGCAGCAGGACGTGTTCCTGCTGGCGCAGAGCCTGGAGTCCCTGGCGCGCACGTTCGTCCTGCCGCCCGACGTACCCGAGGAGATCGTGCTGACGTGGCAGCGCGTCTTCCGCGAGATCGTGGAAGACCCCGAGTTCATCGCGAAGGCTGAGCTCGCAGAGCGTCCCGTGAAGTACGGCGACCCACAAATCCTGATCGACGCGCTCAGGAAGGCCGCGACCTTCAGCGACGAGGCGCGCGAACTGTTCGCCGGCCTCTACGGCGCCGGCTAGGCCGGGCAAAGGACACGAGCGATGGAGAGGGCGGGCTTTCGAGCCCGCCCTCTTTGCGTACCCGCTATTGACGCGCTCCGGTTGCCCGCGTAGCGTTTAGCGACTCAATCCAAGCGGCTGGTATCAGCTGCAAGGCAACATCTTCATGGTCAACCGTCTTCCCCTGCTCATAGGCATCGTCATCGCGGCGTTGCTCGTCTGGGGCTACTCGGTCACGGTTGACAGCGCGTTCTTTGGGGCGGCGCTGGACGGCGCGGACAGGCTCTTCCGGCCCGGCCCGATGATCGCGTTCGTCATCATGATCCCGATCGCGCTCGTCTCAGGCCTCATGCCGGGCGGCGGGCTTCCGTTCCTGATCGTCGTACTCTCCTTCGCAACCGAGCTCGACCCGTTCATCGCGCTGCCCGTCGTCATCGGGTACATGGCCGCGAACGACCTGACCGAGCCCATCCCTTCAATCCTGCTGGGCATCCCCGGCGCCCGCTCGTCGCAGGCGACGATCCTCGACGGCTACCCGCTCGCCAGGCAGGGGTACGCCGGGTACGCGCTCGGGGCGTCCTACACCTCGTCGCTCATCGGTGGCATCATCGGGGGTCTGGCGCTGCTGGCCGTGCTGCCGTTCGCGCGGGAGCTGCTGCGGCTGTTCGGCTCGCCGGAGTTCTTCCTGCTCTCCCTTCTTGGCGTCGCCGCTGTCGGCATCATCAGCGCAGGCGCATTCGTCAAGGGACTGCTCACGGCATGCCTCGGCCTGCTCATCGGGCTCATCGGTTTCACGAACGTCGCCTCCCAGACGAGGGCGACGTTCGGCATCGACTACCTCTACGACGGCGTCAACATCGTTCCGGTCGTGGTGGGGCTGTTCGCCATCCCGGAGATAGCCGATCTCGTCATCAGCAACACGCCCATCGCGAAGGAGCGGCTGAGCGAGATGCTGAAAGAAGGCAGCAAGGACGTCACCCGTGGGATGCGGGAGGCGCTGCGTCACAAGTGGCTGATCACGCGCTCGTCGCTCATCGGCGTCTTCATCGGCGCGATGCCGGGCCTCGGTCCCACGCCGGCGCACTGGCTGGCCTACGCCCAGGCGCGGCAGACGGAGCCCGGCGCCATAGACACGTTCGGCACGGGGGACATCAGAGGCGTCATCGCGCCCGAATCGTCCAACAACTCGACGGACGGCGGTGTGCTCATGCCGACCCTGCTGTTCGCCATTCCCGGCAGTGCGCCCATGGCGATCGTGCTGGCCTTCCTCTTCATCGTCGGCATCCAGCCGGGACCCCAGATGGCAGACCCGGAGGGCAACCTGAACCTCACGATGTCGTTCGTGTACGTCATCATCCTGGCGAATATCCTCGTCGTCCCCATCGTATTGCGCTTTTCGCCGTTGCTCACGAAGGTCGCGGCGGTGCCCCCGCTCGTTCTGGCCCCGCTCGTCATCGGCATCGTGACGCTCTCGGCGTTCCAGGCGAACCTGGACATCGCCGACCTCACAGTGGTGCTCGTGTTCTCTGCGCTCGGCATGTTCATGAAGGCGTACGCGTGGCCGAGGCCGCCCATCCTGATCGCCATCGTGCTGGCCGAGCCGTTGGAGAAGTTCATGAGCATCTCCATCCAGTCCAGGGGCATCTCCATGGTCTGGCAGCCCGCCTTCATCGGTATCCTGGTCGTCGTGATCGCCGCGGTCTACTTCTCGCTGCGTGTCCAACGCGGCGCGCAGCAGGTCCGGGAACGCGCGGAATCGGAGTCCCAGGTTGGGGACGGGCAGCAAGGGGAGCAACCGTGATGGCAGCGGACCCCGGCAACCCGCAAGAGCAACCCGATACCCATCGCACGGTGTCGTGGAAGTCGCCCGAGATCATCGGCGAACTGGTGCTGCTCGCGCTGATGGCGCTGCTCATGCTCGCGTTCATCATCTCGCTGTACCGTCCGCCGTTCCTCCAGGACGCCCTCCCGAAGATCCTGCTGCCGGGGCGCTGGCTGCCCACGGTGGTCATCGTCATCGCAACGCCGCTGTGGTTCATCCGGCTCTACACAGTGCTCAGCAGGCGCAAGGCGATAGAGCAAGGCATGATCATGGACCTCGGCTTCCGTCTCGGGGAGGACCCGGCGGGCGAGAGGCGCCGCGCGGCGCTCTACTTCGGCTCGCTGCTGGCGCTCGTCCTGCTCCTGTGGTTCATCGGGTTCCACATCGGGCTGCCGCTGTGGGTGATGGCCTACCTGCTGTTCTGGACGCGCGCGAAGTGGTACTGGGCGCTGCTCGCCGGACTCGGCTTCGAGGCGTTCATCATCGGCATCCTGGACCTGACGCTGGACATCTTCTGGTTCGAGCCGCTCTTCTTCCGGTGGATAGGCGTGCTCTACCCGTTCAGCGACATGTTCACGCGCATCTTCTAGGGGCTTTTGCCGCCCGGCGAGCGCAGTGCTAGACTCGCCACGCCCATCACGAACGGAGGAGGAGGCGCATATGACGACGCGCGAACGCGTCCCGTACGACGACCTGCGCGGCTACCTGAAGCTGCTGGAAGAGAACGGCCTGCTGAAACGCATCACCGCCGAAGTCGACCTGGAAGGCGAGCTCGGCGCCATCGCCTACCGCTCGCTCGTGCGCGAGGGGCCGGGACTCTTGTTCGAGAACATCAAGGACTACCCCGGCATGCCGCTCGTAGCGAACATCATGTACACGGAGCCGCAGTTGGCGCTCGCGCTCAACGGCGACCCGGACTGGGCGAACCTCCGCGACATCATCCACGAGGGGATGCAGAACCGCACCGCCACGAACGTCGTCCCCACCGGCCCGGTGAAGGACGTGAAGATCATGGGCGAGGACGTGGACCTCGACATGCTCCCCACGCCGCGCTGGCACGAGGAGGACGGCGGGCGCTACATCGGCACGACCGCCGGGTTCGTCACCCGCGACCCGCAGACCGGCAACCTCAACATGGGGCAGTACCGCTCCATGATCATCGACAAGAACACGACGACCGTGGAGATCATGGGCGACTGGGAGGTCGGCGCAACGCCCCCCGGAGGCTCCAACTACGGCGGCGCCGGCGACCGCAACGGCGCGACGCACGTGCTGGAGAACGAGGCGAACGGCCTCCCGACGCCGTGCGCCATCGTGCTGGGGATGGACCCGTTGCTCACGCTCTCCTGCGGCACCGCCGTTCCGCACGACGAGAACGGCCACGGCGAGTACGAGGCCGCGGGGTCCTGGGCGGGACGCCCCGTCGACCTCGTGAAGTGCGAGACGAGCGACCTGATGGTGCCCGCCAACGCCGAGATCGTGCTGGAGGGCGAGGTCGTCCCGTACGAGCGGGTGAACGACGGCCCGCACGGCGAGTCGACCGGCTTCTACAACCAGTACACCTCCACCTTCATGGTGAAGATAAAGGCGATCACGCACCGGAAGGACCCCATCAGCTTCGGCCTCATCTGCGGGCGCATCGAGGACTACCCCCGCCCGCTCATGCGCTCCAACACGCTGTTGGACGTGCTGGTCTCGAAGTCCGGCCTCACGAACATCAAGGAGGTGTTCTTCCCGGACGCGGGACGCTCCGGCTTCCTCATCATCCGCGCGGAGATCACCAGCCCGGAGCAGCCGAAGCAGATCATCGACGCCGCCTACGAGCACATGCGCTACCGCTGGGTCATCGTCGTGGACGAGGACTGCAACGTGCGCGACTGGAACGACGTGCTCTGGCGCATCGTCTCGTCCGTCGTGCCGGACCGCGACATGTACCGCGGGCGCGAGTACGTGTTCAGGGTCCCCGGCCCCGGCGCGGTCGAGTTCATCCCGCCCACCTACGGCATGGCGTTCGACGCCACCTACCCGTTCAAGGAGTACGAGCACCCGCGCCCCGGCGTGGCGCAGCCCAGCATGAAGATGATGGAGCACGTCGCGGGCCGCTGGAAGGAGCTTGGCCTGAGCTAAGCCACTGCCGATGAACGGAGGGCGGACGTGGTAAACGTGGCAGAGAAGCTGATAGACGGTGAAGATGCACAGAAGCAAGGCGCAGGGCTGAACTTCTGTAACGGGTTCTGCTTCGGCGCGGGGCTCTGGCTGGCCGGCCTGGTGGTTATGGCCGTGGCGGCGCTACTGCTGATAATGTTCGGTCTGCCCGACCGCATCATTGTGGACGTTCAGTTCACCCCGTGACCCTTCGGTCTCGGGAGAATCAACGCCAGCGGCGCGCACCGCATCGGGTATCCAACAACAGAGGAGGAGAGAGGTGACCACAACACCACAGAGAAACCCCGTCTCGTACAAGAGCATGCGCGAATACATGATGATCCTGGAGGAGCGCGGGCTGCTCAAGCGGATCACCGCAGAAGTCGACCTCGACTACGAGGTCGGCGCCATCAGCTACCGGGACCTCGTGCGCACGGGCCCCGGCCTCTTGTTCGAGAACATCAAGGACAACCCTGACAAGCAGCTCGTCACTAACATCATGTACTCGCTGGACCAGCTGTCCATCGCCTTCAACGGCCCGCGGGACTGGGTGAAGCTGCACGACATCGTCAAAGAGGGCATGGCGGACCGCCTCCCGTGCGTAACGGTGGACGACGGCCCCGTGAAAGAGGTGAAGGTCTTCGGCGAGGACGTCGACCTCGGCGAGATACCCACGCCGCTCTGGCACGAGCTGGACGGCGGGCGCTACATCGCGACCACCGCGGGCGTTATCACAGTCGACCCCAAGACCGGCGCGCACAACATGGGGCAGTACCGCTCCATGATCATCGACCGCAACCACACCACCGTGAAGATCCAGGGCGACTTCAAGGTGGGCGCGGCCCCACCGAGGGGCTCCTCCTACGGAGGCGCAGGCGACCGCAACGGCGCGGTCCACGTCCTTGAGAACGAGGCGGAGGGCAAGGGCACGCCGTGCGCCATCGCCATCGGCATGGACCCGCTGCTCGTCCTCGCGGCAGGCACGGCCGTTCCCGAGAACGAGAACGGACTCTCCGAGTACGAGGCTGCAGGCGCATGGGCGGGACGCCCGGTGGAGCTCGTCAAGTGCGAGACCAGCGACATCATGGTGCCGGCGCAGGCCGAGTACATCCTGGAAGGCGAGATCGTCGCGGGCGAGCGCTACTACGACGGCCCGCACGGCGAGTCGTCCGGTTTCTACAACAAGAACTACGAGGTGTTCGTGTTCCGCGTGGACGCCATCACCCACCGGAAGGACCCGATCAACTTCGGTCTCATCTGCGGACGCATCGAGGACTACCCCAGCCCGCTGAAGCGCTCCGGCACCATCCTCAACACGCTGGTCAGCAAGTCCGGCTTCACCAACATCAAAGAGGTGCACTTCCCGGACGCGGGCGCGGGCGGCGTCATCGTCATCCGGGCCGCCATCGAACGGGAAGGCCAGGCCCAGGAGATCATCGAGGCGGCCTACTCCCACCTCCGCTACCGTTGGGTGGTCGTCGTCGACGAGGACTGCGACGTGCGCGACTGGAACGACATCTGGTGGCGCATCGTCTCGTTCGCCGAGCCCACGCAGCACGTCCACATGGGCGCGCACCTGCCGCGTCCGCTCGGACGCCCCGGCGAGATGGACTTCATCCCGCCGTCGCAGGGCATGGGCATCGATGCTACCCGCGAGCACAAGACGACCGAATTCCCGGTCCCGCCGCCCTCCAAGCCCACGATGGAGATCCTGGACAAGGTCGGCGAGCGCTGGGACGAGTTCGGCCTGCCGTAAGCCTTACTGTCGGGAGACGCCCTGGCTGCCAGGGCGTCTCCCCGCACACAGCACGAGGGAATATGCCAAGGATCATCGTCGGCATCAGCGGATCGTCCGCTCCCATCTACGGCATCTACACGCTGCGCGCGCTGAGCCGGATGCCGGACGTGGAGACGCACCTCATCCTCTCGGAGGGGGCGCACGTCTCGATCAGGTACGAGGCGCCGCAGTGGTCGATAGACGACATCAAGGCGATGGCCGACGTCGTCCACGACCCGCGCAACATGGCCGCCAGCGTCTCCAGCGGCTCGTTCAAGACCGACGGCATGGTCGTCGTGCCGTGCTCGATGAAGACGCTCGCGGGCATCGCCAACTCCTACAACAACGACCTCATCACGCGCGCAGCGGACGTGTGCCTCAAGGAGCGCCGACGCCTCGTGGTCGTCGCGCGCGAGACGCCGCTGCACCGGGGGCACCTGCTCAACATGCTCGCCGTCACGGACATGGGCGGCGTCATCCTTCCCCCCACGCCCGGCTTCTACTCCGGCCCGCAGACGATAGACGACATCATCAACCACACCGTCGGCAAAGTGCTCGACCTGCTCGGCATCGAGAACACCCAGTTCAAGCGCTGGGAGGGCAAGGACCCTTCCTCCGAGGAGTAAGGATCTGCATGAGCCCCACAGCCCACCTCCACAGGGCTCTCACCCTAACCCTCTCCCTCAGGAGAGGGGACCGAAATGAGGTTGACCGTGTCTGACGACATCGGCAGAGAACTCCCGCCCGATCTCTTCAACGCCCTCTGGTACGAGGACGTGACCGTCGAGCGCGGGCGCGCCATCCTCATCATCACCGCCGACGAGAACGGCTGGCCGCACCCCGCGCTGCTCTCATTCCGCGAGGTCGGTGCGCGGGACCCCAACACCATCCGCGTCGTCACCTACAACGGCAGCACCACCACCCGCAACATGCGGGAGAACGGCAAGCTCACGATCGTGTTCGTGGACGAGCGCTTCACCTATTACGTGAAGGGCACTGCGAAGGAGATCCCGGCTCACCTCACCGGCACAGGCGAATACTTCGCTACAATGGACGTGAGGATCACGCAGATCCTCAAGGACTTCACCGGTTCGGACGAGGAGGGGGCGTACATCATCTCCGGCATCACGTTCCACAATCCCTGGCCCACCGGAGGCCGGCCCGCCCAGACCCAACAGCCCTGATGCATCGCCGCGCGCCGGAACACCCTCACCCGCCGCTCCGCGGCGACCTCTCCCCTCAAGGGAGAGGCGGGAGGCGAGGTTCCTGCCTCCGCAAGAACGGCGGCGGCGCGTTCGTAATCGCGTGCACGATGCTCGTCCTTGTCCTCAGCGCATGCGTCTCCACCGACACGCCCACGCCGACGCCTGCCGGAGCGCGCGTTCCCACGCCGGGAGCGACCGCAACGCCCACAGCCGCCGTCTCCGCCCTCGTTCCATCGGCGTCGCCCACACCGACCGCAGCCGTGTCGGCGCTCGTCCCGTCCGCATCGCCCACGCCAACCGCCGCGGTGTCGGCGCTCATCCCGACGCCCACACTCGACCCGAACGTGGTCCGCAATGCCTACGGCGTCGCGGTCGACGACAACTACGAGGAAGGCCTCAGCATCTACACCCCCATCTGGGAGACCGACTTCCGCTTCCACACCGTTCCGTACCGCGAGATCGTCTCCGGCGGCGTGGGCCGCGACGGCATCCCGTCCATCGACGACCCAGCGTTCGTCTCGCTGACCGACGCCGGGGAATGGCTCTCGGACGCAGAGCCTGTCATCGCGCTGGAAATCAACGGCGAGGCGAAGGCATACCCGCTGCAGGTCCTCCTCTGGCACGAGATCGTCAACGACGAACTCGGCGGCGTGCCCGTGACCGTCACCTACTGCCCGCTCTGCAACTCCGCCGTCGTGTTCGACCGCACGCTCGACGGCACGGTCTACGACTTCGGCGTCTCCGGCAACCTGCGTAACAGCGACCTCGTCATGTGGGACCGGCAGACGCAGAGCTGGTGGCAGCAGCTTACTGGCGAGGGTATCGCGGGCGAACTCGCGGGTGCGCAACTCCGGTTCCTGCCCGCGCAGATCGTCTCGTGGGCCGCGTTCCGCGACGAATACCCGGATGGGCTGGCGCTCGACCGGCCGGGGTTCAGCCGGGCCTACGGGCGCAACCCCTACCCCTACTACGACAACCTGGACTCGTACCCGTTCCTCTTCTACGGCGACGCCGACCCACGCCTCCCGCCCAAGGAGCGCGTCGCCGCGGTCGAGATTAACGGCGACGCTGCCGCATTCCCGTACTCGGCGCTCGCCATGGAGCGCGTGGCCCACGCCGAGGTGGGAGGCGAGGAGATCGTGGTCTTCTTCGAGTTCGGCACCAGCACCGCGCTGGGCAGCGGGGCCATCGCGGACGCCGCCGACGTCGGTGCGACGGGCGTCTTCCGTCCTGCGCTGGACGGCGACCGGTTGACGTTCGCTTTCGATGGCGACGGGATAACGGACGGAGGCACCGGCAGCAGGTGGAACGTGCTGGGCAGGGCGGTGAGCGGCCCGCTCGCGGGGCGGCAACTCGAACGCCTGAACGCCCAGGACCACCTCTGGTTCGCGTGGGCGGCCTTCAAGCCGCACACGACGGTCTACGGCCAGGGCTGAGGGGCAGGGCCTAGTTCCTGCCGCCGCCGAACAGGTTGCTGAAGAAGCGCGCGATGCGCTGCAGGAACCCCGGCATCGAACTGTTGGACTCGCTGGAGTCCAGCGCCCCCTGGAGAATCTGGTCGAGCGACTGCGATACGACGCTCTCGCCGCCGGTGAGGCCTGTCGCCACCACCGTGACGCGTACCTCGTCCTCCATGTTCTGGTCCGTGATCATGCCGAAGATGATGTTCGCGTGCGGGTCCACGAGGCCCTTGATGATGTCGGACGCCTCGTAGACCTCCTGCAGCGTCACGTCCGGGCCGTAGGTGATGTTCAGCAGCACCCGGGTCGCGCCTTCCACCGGAACGTGGAGCAACGGGCTCGCCATCGCCGCACGGGCGGCCTCGTACGCCCTGTCCCGGCCTCGTCCGTGGCCTATCGCCATCCAGGCGGAGCCTGCGCCGGCCATCACCGCCCGGATATCGGCGAAGTCCAGGTTGATGTCGCCGGCCACCATGACCAGTTCTGAGATGGACTGCACGCCCTGCCGGAGGACGTCGTCGGCGATACGGAAGGCGTTCTCGGCGGTCATCCGCTCGTCGGACACGGCGTAGAGCCGGTCGTTCGGGATCAGGATCAACGTGTCGACGTGCTCGCGCAGGCGTGCGATGCCTTCGTCCGCCTGCATGGAGCGCTGCTGCCCCTCGAAACCGAACGGCTTGGTGACGACGGCTATGGTGAGCGCGCCGACCTCCTTGGCGATCTCCGCGATCACCGGCGCGGCTCCCGTTCCCGTGCCGCCGCCCATGCCGGCGGCCACGAACACGAGGTCTGTGCCGCTGAGCAGGTCGTACAGGTCCTCGCGGGACTCCTCCGCCGCCTCGCGCCCCAGCTCGGGGTTGCCGCCGACGCCGAGTCCCCGGGTGAGCCGGTCGCCGATGCGCACCTTCCTCGGAACGTCGAGCCGGATCAGGTGCTGGGCGTCCGTGTTGACCGCGATGTATTCGACGCCGGGAACGCGCTGCTGGTACATCCGGCGCACCGCGTTGGAGCCGCCGCCGCCCACGCCGACCACCTTGATGCTCGCCACGCCAAGCGTCTGGCCGAGGCCCAGCGCCGTCTTGCCGGACGGGTCGTCGTCTCCCTCGGCCCACAGCTCGTCCGGGTCCAGCTCGGCCTCGGCTTCATCCGTATACGCGCGCCGGACGAGCACTTCCCGCCCCTCCAGCAGGCGCATGAGGCGCACCCAGACAGGAGACGGGACCTCCGACGGCTTGAGGAGTCCCACCTCCAGCATGAGCAGGTCCTCGTAAGGCATCTCCAACTCATCCGACAACTCCCGGATGCTGTATCCCTGGCGGTAGCGCATCTGCCGGAGATACGAACCGAACTGCCGCATCTCGGTCGTTATCCGTCCCGAGAGGTTGAGCCAGCGCTCGCCGGCTCCCATGGCGAAACGCACCCAAGGCCCCTTCCCTGAGCGGAAGGTAGTGGTAGGACGTTGTGTCACGAAGACCGCTCCTCGGCGAACTGCGCCAGTATCCCCGCGGTCTCTCGCTGGCTCAGTCCGGCCTGCTCGCAATACATGCGGAAACGCTCCTTGGCGCGGTTCAGGCGTATCGTGATAGCCCGGTCGCTCGGCGCGTCCAGCATCACCGCCATCTCATCGGGCGTCCGGTTCAACTGGTAGCGCAGGCGCAGGGCGAAGGCGTCCCGGGGGAACTCTCCCTCGAAGCGCTGCCATAACTCAGCATTCTCCTCGAAAACCGACGACGCGCCCTCCCCGCTCTCCGCCGCCTCCTGCCTGGAACGCGCGGTTGCCTCCTCGCTCTCCCGTGCCCTGGCTTCCTTGTCCGCGGCGCTCCAGAGCTCCTTGAACCGGACCTCCACCGCGTTCACGTACCATTCCCGGATGTTCCGGGGGCTGCCCATCGTGGACACCCGGGAGAGCATCTGCAGGAGCGCATCCGCCGCGGCGTCCGTGCGGTACTCGACAGGGATCTCGTCGATTCCCCAGACGTCGGGTTCGCGGTAGATGCGCTCAGCGAGTTCGGCCGTGAGGTTCCGCACCTCCCGGATCCCGCTCTCGCGGCGTATACGATCCTGGGGCCCGTCTCCCTGCTCGTGAAGGATCACCTGGAGACGCCTGATGATCTCCTCGTCGGACTGGTAGTAGTGGCCTGTGCTCATGCGGTTCCTGTCTCTGTGCGCAGAGTCCGCCTTACATCATAACCCATCGGGCAATCCTCGGACTCCCGCCGACGCCTGCACGAATAGACAACCTTACGGCGGCGGAGCGCTTCCATCCTTCGCCGCGATGCGCGGTTTTGCCCGCATGTGCAGGCGATGGTAGGATTCCTCAAGCGCGGCGCAGGCCGTGCTGCGGGGATGTGATGACTGCCGAGAAGACCACCAACAAGGCGCTGGAAGAGCTCCGACGCCGCAAAGAGAAGATCAGTTCGTCCGAGGGGGAGGCGCGTGCGGAACAGCAACACGCACGCGGCAAACTGACCGCCCGCGAGCGCATCGAGCTTCTCGTGGACCCCGGCTCGTTCGAGGAGCTGGGCTCGTTCGTCACCCACCGCTCCAGCGAGTTCGGCGCAGCGGACAAGAAGTTCCCCGGCGACTCCGTCATCACCGGCTACGGAAAGATCACCGGCCGCACCGCGTACATCTACTCGCAGGACTTCACCGTCTTCGGCGGCTCGCTCTCGGAGGTCGCCGCCGAGAAGATATGCAAGGTGATGGACCTCGCCATGCGGAACGGCGCGCCCATCATCGGCATATCGGACTCGGGCGGCGCGCGCATCCAGGAGGGCGTCGTCAGCCTCGCGGGCTACGGCGAGATCTTCATGCGGAACACCCTCGCCTCCGGCGTCGTCCCGCAGATATCCGCCATCCTCGGCCCGTCAGCGGGCGGAGCGGTCTACTCGCCCGCCATCACCGACTTCACCCTGATGGTGCGGGGCATCTCCCAGATGTTCATCACCGGGCCGGACGTCATCAAGGCCGTCACCGGCGAGGAGATCACGCACGAGGCCCTCGGCGGCGCGGACACCCACGCCACCCTCTCCGGCGTCTCCCACTTCACCCTCGACTCCGAGGAGGAGTGCATGGAGACCATCCGATTCCTCCTCAGCTTCATCCCGCTCAACAACCTGGACGACCCGCCCATGGGCGACATGGACGACCCGGCGGACCGCGCCGACGAGGAGTTGCGCGACATCGTGCCGCAGGAGTCCGCCCGCTCCTACGACATGCTGGAGGTTATCGGGCGCGTCGTCGACCACGGCGAGTTCCTCAACATCCAGCACGAGTTCGCGCCCAACATGATCATCGGGTTCGGACGGATGAACGGACGCAGCGTCGGCATCGTCGCGCAGCAGCCCGCGTACCTCGCGGGCGTCATCGACATCCACGCCTCGGTGAAGGCCGCGCGCTTCGTCCGCTTCTGCGACGCGTTCAACATCCCCATCATCACGTTCGCGGACGTGCCCGGGTACATGCCCGGGCAGGACCAGGAACACCGGGGCATCATCCGGCAGGGCGCGAAACTCCTCTACGCCTATGCCGAGGCCACCGTGCCCAAGATCACCGTCGTCACCCGCAAGGCCTACGGCGGCGCGTACGTCGTCATGGGCAGCAAGCACCTCCGCACGGACATCAACCTCGCGTGGCCGTCCGCGGAGATCGCGGTGATGGGGCCGGACGCCGCGGTCAACATCATCCACCGGCGCCAGCTCGCCGACGCGAAAGACCCGGACGCGACCCGCGCCGAGCTCATCGAGGAGTACCGCGACAGCTTCGCGAACCCCTACCAAGCCGCCGAGCGCGGGTTCATCGACGACGTGATCGACCCGGCGCAGACGCGCCCCCGGCTCATCCACGCGCTCGAGGCCCTGCAGAACAAGCGCGACACCCTGCCGCCCAAGAAGCACGGCAACATCCCGCTGTGAAATTCCTGGTCAGCCACGAGGTCCTCTACAGGACTACCGTCGAAGCCTCCAACGAGAAGGAAGCCGCCGAGGCTGCCGAAGAGCTTCCCTACGAGGAGTGGGACAGCAGCACCACCACCCGCGAGGACGTCGTCCCGCTGGAGGAGTCGCCGCTCAACCCCATGGCAGGGGGCTGATCCCCTCCTCCTGAGACCGGCCATAACGTGAAGATACAAGCGACAGCGATCAGTGTGTTGCTGGTTCTCGTGGGTTGCACGGAAGCTGCTACGCCGACACCGACTCCAACGGCGACACCAGCACCAACGCCGACCCCTACGGCTACGCACACGCCAACGCCGGTCCCAACAGCAACGCCCACACCGGCTCCTACGGCCACGCACACCCCGACCCCGACTCCAACGGTGACGCCTGCACCAACGCCGACTCCCACGGCCACGCACACACCGACCCCGGTTCCAACAGCAACGCCTACACCAACACCGAGACCCACGGCGACGCCTACGGCTACGCCGCTTCCTACGGCAACGCCAACGCCGGTCTTTAGAGTCAGGGTAACGAATGATCAGTTCGATCTGATAGCAAGCGAAGCGTATGGCCTGCCGCTAACCATCAATAAACACGCGTCGGCTTTCACAGGCCGATATTGCATACATGAATCGTTCACGACAGAGCACTTCTGGAACCCGATCAGGACAGAGGAGCTGATACACGAGGTGATGGATGAGCACGTCTCACGATGGCTGCACATCCCGGCCAGGGAGAGCTCAGAATGTGCGATAGGCAACGACAACGACTACATGGTTTTTGCCGCTGCAGCTGCATACAACGACGTGTTCGACAGCGGCTACACGTGTGATTCTCAGAACGAAGAGGGTTATTCGGAGATCGGTGGTTTTGCCAGGCTCTCAGGTGGATTGATGGCGATCTGTGATTATCATCGGTTCGAACAACGTGGAAGATTGATGAGACCCACGGCAGTCCTGCGGGAAGTTATAGTACACGAAGTGTTGCATGCGGTATTCGGGGCGTTTCACACGAATGGACAAAGTACCATGAATAACAGCTACACCAATGCCAGGATAACCACGAACGGGTTCATATGGAGTTTCACCAGACTGGCGCCGCAAGAGGTTGAGATATACAAGATCTACGGTAACCAGAGCGTGGTTAATGGGCTGTCCTTGTTGGACGTGATGGAGATCGTACCCTAAGACAACATGGCACGGCTCACCAGCCCTCGACGCCGTACCGCCTGAAGCTCACGAGCAGCCACACCGCGATCGCTCCGGTGATGACGGCCGCGAACACCAATGCGCCCTGCACTCCGGCCACCTGCGCGATGCCTCCCGCGAGGAAGGCGGACAGACCCTCGAGCCCGCGCGTCACCTGCGTAAGGCTGCCCACTCGTCCACGATATGCAGGGTCAACAGCCAGTTGCATGTATCCGTCGCTGACGGCCTTGCTGGCCGGCGACGTCGCGCCCATAACGGCGAAGGCGCCCACGGCTACCGCAAGCGACGGAGAGAAGGCAAAGGCCGCCATCCCCAGGGCCATCGTCATCCCTCCCGCTACCAGCGCCGTCAGGGAGCCGATACGTCCTCGCAGGGCGAGGAGCAGGACCGGGCCGACGAGCCCACCGGCCGCCCCACCGGCCAGGATCGCGCCGACCCCGGTCGCCCCGGCGTCGAGCAACTCGCCGCTGACGACCGGGACCAGAGGGTACGCGAACCCGAACAGCGCGAGCGTCGAGGTTGCGAAGAGCATCCGCAGGATCCCCGGCTGCGCCCGCACGTAACCCAGGCCCTCGCCGATGCTCTGCAGGAACGGTGGCCTCGAGGCGGGGTCTACGACACGTCGCGGCGTCGATACGCGGAAGACGAGGAATGTCATCGTCGAGTAGAGGCCGCACTGGACGGTGAAAGCGACTTCCGGCCCGTACGTGCTGATGATTACCCCGACGATCGCGGGCATGATGAGATGGCCGAGCTCGAACGTCGTCCTGTCAACGGCGAGGGCGTCCACGACGCGCGAGCGGCTCACCGAGTCCGCATAGATCGCCCGCCGGGCTGTCGGGCCGAAGGTGAACCCGACGCCCACGAGGAACATGTAGCCCAGCATGTGGCCGACTCCAACGTTCCCCAGGTAGAGGAGGCTCGTGAACCCGAACGACAGGAGCGTGTACCAGAGGGCATAGAGCCTGAGGATCAAAGGCCGGTGGAAACGGTCGTTGACTGCTCCCGCAATCAGTCCCACGCAGAGCATCGTCAGCGGGCGCATCCCGAGGACCGCGCCGACAGCCAGGGGCGACCCGGTCGCCTCGTAGGCCAGCCACCCGAGCGCAACGCCGTAGACGTTGTTGCCGGCGGCGTTGAACAGCGTCGCCGTTGCGAGCGGTTTGACGTTCGGCTCGCTGAGGACGCCGAATCTTCGATTCTGCCGGACGAACTTCATGCTCCCCCTGGGACACGCCAGGCTTGACTCACTGTAACAGCAGGCGCCGTCCTCGATGTTCGGGGACCCCGTAGCGGGCGATCGAGCCGAAGCCTTGTACGACGCCCGGCGCCGGACTAGCATGAGCCGTTCCTATGGCACTGTTCGACCTCACCAGCCACGTCGCCATTGTCACCGGCGCCAACCACGGCATCGGCGCTGCGACCGCGCGTGTGCTGTCGGAGTGCGGCGCTCGTGTCCTCGTGACGTACCTTCGGCTGGCTGATATCGACGACCCTGGCACGCCCGAGGCATACAGTCGGAGTCGCTCCTCCGATGCCGGAGACGTCATCGCTCACGTCCGGGCGAAGGGTGGGCTGGCGACGGCAATGGAGGCCGACCTTGCAGACCCGGACACCCCGCGGCGCCTGTTCGACGTCGCAGAGGCCGAGCTTGGGCCGGTGGATATCCTCGTCAACAACGCTTCCGGCTGGCTGGCGGACACCTTCACGGCGAAGACCAGCGACAGGTACGGCCGCCTTCTCCAGCAGGTCTCCGCCGAGACTTTCGAGCGGCAGTTCTCCGTGGATGCCCGCGGCGGAGCCGCCATGATCGCCGAGTTCGCGCGGCGCCACGCGGAGCGGGACGCCACCTGGGGCCGGATCGTCAGCCTGGCGTCGGGCAGTCCGGAGGGATTCCCCGGCGAGGTCTCCTACGGGGCCGCCAAGGCCGCCCTCGAGAATTTCACCATGTCAGCAGCGTTCGAGCTCGCTCGCCAGGGCATCACTGCCAACGTAATCCACCCGCCGGTAACGGACACGGGCTGGGTGACCGGAGAGGTCAGACGCTTCGTACAGGAGAGCGCGGACCACTTCAACGTCGCGGAGCCGGAAGAGGTCGCCAACGTCATCGCGTGGCTGGCCTCGGACCATGCACGCCTCGTCATCGGCAACGTGATCCGCCTCCGCTGAATCGCCAACCGGCCGGCTATCCGGGCCGCGCTTGCCCGCCACGCCTGCTCCTCCGTATAATCGGCGCGCCCGACCGGAACGGCGCGAGACCGGCGGGCGTGTGCAGCAACGACCCCCGTGAGCCTCTGGCCCGTAACGCCTGCGTCCAGCAGGGAACGGGATTCCCGCCTTCGCGGGAATGACGGGCTCCCAGACAGGCGCGCGGGAACCGGCCTATCGCAGCAGAAGGAGGTGTCGGTTTGGCCGACAACAGCGTTATCGAAAGGGCGAAAGAGCATTTCGGCGGGTTGGTGGAGCAGCAGTTGGAGCGCGTGGAGCGGCTGAAGCAGGCCCCCGCGCCGACCGACTACTCCAAGATCAGCCCCATCGTCATCGGCATGCTGGGGGGCGACGGCATCGGCCCCACCATCACCTACGAGTCCCAGCGCGTCCTCGAACAGCTGCTCGCCGACGAGGTGAAGAGCGGCAAGGTGCAGTTCCGCAACATCGAGGGGCTCACCATCGAGAACCGCGCTGAGAAGCTCCAGTCCATCCCGGACGACGTGCTCGCGGAGATCAAGGAGTGCCACGTCACGCTCAAGGGCCCGACGCACACGCCTGAGAAGGGCGACGGCTGGCCGAACATCGAGAGCGCGAACGTCTCCATGCGCAAGGCGCTGGACCTCTTCGCCAACGTGCGCCCCGTCCGCATCCCCGCCGAGAACATCGACTGGACGTTCTTCCGCGAGAACACGGAGGACATGTACGCCCTCGGCTCCAACGGCATCAACATCACCGACGACCTCGCCATGGACTTCCGGGTCATCACGACGCAGGGCTCGCGCCGCATCATCGACGCAGCCTTCGCTCACGCGAAGAAGACCGGCAAGGAGCGCGTCACCATCGTCACCAAGGCGAACATCGTCAAGACGACCGACGGCAAGTTCCTCGACGTCGCCCGCGAGGTCGCGGAGAACTACCCCGGCATCTCCTGGGACGCCTGGTACATCGACATCATGACCGCCAAGCTCATCGACACCGCTCGCCGCAGCGACTTCCAGGTGCTCGCCCTCCCCAACATGTACGGCGACATCCTCACCGACGAGGCGGCGCAGATACAGGGCGGCGTCGGCACTGCGGGCTCGGCCAACATCGGCACGACCAGCGCGATGTTCGAGGCCATACACGGCAGCGCGCCGCGCATGGTGACCGAGGGCCGCGCACAGTACGCCGACCCCAGTTCCATGATCCGCGCAGGCGCGATGCTGCTGGAGCACATCGGCTTCCCTGCGGTCGCCGAGAAGGTGAACATGGCGCTGGACGTCTGCGGCCAGTACGAGCGGAAGGCCGTCACCACGGGCCGCAACACCGGCGCGACGACCGGCGAGTTCGGCGACTACGTCGTCGACACGGTCAGCGACTCCGGCCTCAAGAGCAAGTGGGAAGGCTACGTCTACGCGTAACCAGACCCCGCGAACAAGGATGCGAGACAGATGGCACGAAAGAAAGTAACCGTCGTCGGCGCGGGTAACGTCGGCGCAACCACCGCGCAGCGTCTCTTCGAGCGCGGCTACATGGACGTCGTCCTCGTCGACGTCGTGGAGGACATGCCGCAGGGCAAGGCGCTGGACATCGCCCAGTCCGGCCCGGTGCTGGGCGTCGACGCCACCATCACGGGCTCCAACGGCTACGAGGAGACCGCGGACTCGGACGTGGTCGTCATCACGGCAGGCATCGCCCGCAAGCCGGGCATGAGCCGGGACGACCTGCTCTTCACGAACATGAAGATCGTGGGGTCGGTGGTGTCGGAAGTGGCGCCCCGCTCCCCGAACGCGGTCATCGTCGTCGTCTCCAACCCGCTGGACGCGATGGTGCAGCACGCCTACTCCATCGCCTCGGGCATGGGCTTCCCGAAGAACCGCGTCGTCGGCATGGCCGGCGTGCTGGACACCGCCCGCTTCCGCACGTTCCTCGCGTGGGAACTGGGCGTATCGGTGAAGGACGTGCAGGCGTACGTGCTCGGCGGCCACGGCGACCAGATGGTGCCGCTCACGCAGTACACGACGGTCGGCGGCGTCTCCATCAGCAAGCTGCTGGACGCCGAGGCGCTGGACCGCATCATCAAGCGCACGCAGGGCGGCGGCGGCGAGATCGTGGCGCTGCTGAAGACCGGCAGCGCCTACTACGCACCATCGGCGGCATCCGCGGAGATGGTGGACGCCATCCTGCTGGACCAGAAGCGCCTGCTGCCGTGCGCCGCGCTCCTCGAGGGCGAGTACGGCATCGACGGCATCTACATGGGCGTGCCGGTCATCCTCGGCGCAGGCGGCGTCGAGCGGGTTGTCGAACTCGACCTCACCGCGGACGAGAAGGCGCTGCTCGACAAGTCCGCCGACGCGGTGCGCGAGCTCGTTGACGTGATGGCCAACGCGCCCGCTGGCTGACGCCGTGGCGGACCGCATCATCCCTCTGGAGCCCGTCAGTAGCGGCGGCCCGGAAGGTCCTGCCGCCTTCACCGACGTTGTCGTCGTCTTCTACCTGGAAGGGCTGCCGCAGCACGACCACGACGGGGAAGCGTTCTTCGACAGCGGCCCGCTCTCCGAGGCCACGGTGGCCGCGTTCGCGCTCGGGTGCGCGGTCGGCGTGGACTTCCCCGGACGCATCGAGCAGGTGCTGGAGCAGACGCACCCGAACGTGGTGGAGCACATCATCGCGGAGTGCCGCGAGCCGCTGGAGCAGCAGGCCGACGCCGCGCGCCGTTCCACCGAGCCGCTGGAGCCGGAGGACTTCATCGACGACCTGCTGCAGGCGCTCGAAGAGGCCGAGCACGCCGACCTCGAAACGGCGCAGAACGCGCTGAGCATGAGCTTCGAGTACGGCCTCATTCTCGCACACGTCCGCCGGTCAGCCGCGCTCGTGCTCCGTAACGCGTTCAACCGGTCCCAGGAAGAGGCGGTGCGGGAGCTCGATGAAGAGGAGCCGGACGAGGAGGAGATGCCTCCCGGTCCGGCCCCGTTCGAGTCGCTGCAGGAGTTCGCAGCGGAGATCATGGCCGCCTACGAGGCGGACATCGGCTTCTCAGCCGCCTGACTCACGCGCCCTTAGTAGTCGCGCTCGTACCACCCCGACACGAACAGCAGCCCGTCGTGGCGCACCACCCAGGAGTGCTTGCGCTCGTCCCGGCCGCTCTCACGGTTCCGGAAGACGTACGTAACCCAGGCACCCTCCTCCGTCGCCGCGAGGAGGTCCGGCCCGAAGTTATAGCCGTTGAGGTCGGTCAATGGCGCTACCTCAGCGCCGCGCAGGCTCTCCGTCGGGTGTGTGGCGATGCGTCCGTCCTCCAGGACGGATACGTACCACGGCCCGTCCTCGCTCTCCCCGCTGTCGAAGTACGCGAACGACGCCTCGCGTCCCTCGCGGTCATAGCGGTCTATCGCCCGTTCCACGAACGCGACGGTGAAGGCAGCCGGGTCCGACTTGCCCAGGGGCGCGCCGATGTACCGCTCGTACCAGCCGGAACCGAAGAGGACACCGTCGCGCTTCACGGCCCACGTGTGCTTCATCTCCTCCTGCCCCGTGGCGGGGTTCAGGAAGACGTAGCTCACCCAGCCGCCATCCTCGTCCACGCCCAGCAGGTCGTCGCCGTAGAAGTAGCCGGTTGCGTCGACGCGCAGGTTCGGGTCGCGACCGCGTATCTCCTCGCGCGGGTGGCCTACCGTGTAGCCGTTCTCGTCGATGATGAAGCCGTACCACGGGCCGTCGACGCTCTCCTGCGAGCTGTAGTAGGCGATCGTGGCGTCGAGGCCGTCCTCCTCGTAGCGGCGCAGCACCTCATCCACGTACGCGATCGTGTAAGCAGCGGGGTCCGACTTGCTCAACGGCGCGGCGATGTACCGCTCGTACCAGCCGGAGGCGAAGATGAGCCCGTCGCGCTTCACCGCCCAGGTGTGCTTCATCTGCTGAGTGCCGGTAGCCACGTTCAGGAAGACGTAGTCAACCCAGCCGCCGTCCTCATCCACGCCCAGCAGGTCATCGCCGTAGAAGTACCCGGTCGCATCCACGCGCAGGTTCGGGTCGCGACCGCGTATCTCCTCGCGCGGGTGGCCTACCGTGTAGCCGTTCTCGTCGATGATGATGCCGTACCATGGCCCATCTACGCTCTCTTGCGAGTTGTAGTACGCGATCGTGGCGTCGAGGCCGTCATCTTCGTAGCGGCGCAGTAACTCGTCCACGTACGCGACGGTGTAGGCGGCGCGGTCGGCCTTCGTCGGAGCGGGTTCATCGGAACCGCCGCTCGTCAACGCAAAGACCGCAACGGCCAACGCAACGACGGCCACAACTACGGATACGCCTGTGATCACCTTCGACATCGTCTAACCTCTCCTGCCCTCACCCAGTCCTCTCCTCGCTCGCCCAGGGCTGCGAGGCTGCGCGCTAAAGCGCGGGGACGACGGGACTAAGCATGCACGCTGGCCTTTTCCAGCAGCGGCTTCGTGCTGATTATGTGCTGGCCCATGCCAAGTTGCTTCGGCGAGAGGCCCATAGCAAGGCCGATCATCTGCGGCAGGTGCAGGATGGGCATGTTGATCTTCTCGCCGTGCTGGGCGGACGCCTTGGGCTGCTGGCCGTCCAAGTTGAGGTGACAGAGCGGGCACGGCGTCACCATCGTGTCCGCGCCGTGCTCGCGGGCGCTCGTCGTGTGGTTCGCGACCATGCGCATGGAGTTGCGCTCGTTGATGAGCATGATGGGGAAGCCACAGCACTTCGTGCGTCCGGGGAAATTCACCGGCTCCGCGCCGCAGGCCTCGATGATCTGCTCGAGGTACTGCTCGCGCCCCGGGTTCTCGTCGAGCCCGAGCGCCCACGACGGGCGGAGGATGTAGCAGCCGTAGAACGGAGCGACCTTCAACTCCCGCAGGGGGTTGCGCACGAGGTTCTTGAACGCATCCAGCCCCACTTCTTCGACGAGCACCCATGCGAGGTGCTTGATGACCACCCGTCCGGTGTACTCCAGTCCTTCGTAGCGCAGTTCCCGGTTCACGTCGGCGAGGTAGTCGGGGTCGGCCAGGAGCCGGTGGTTCGCCTGCGCCATGACGCCCTGGCAGGTCGAGCAGATGTTGAGGATGGTCGTCAGTCCCATACGCTCGGCCATGGCGAATGTGCGAGCGTTGAGTGTGTCGCCGAGCTTCTGACCCTTCTCCTGCAACACGCCGGCGCCGGTGCAGGACGCGCCGTGGATCTCCTCCAGCTCGAGACCGAGTTCCCCGGCGATGGCCATGGTGGACGTGTACAGCTCGGGCGTTCCCCCGCGCGATACGCATCCGGGATAGAAAGCGTACTTCATCGTCACTCCTTGGTTGCTTCGGCGCGCTCGAAGATGCGGCGCACGTTCTCATGTCCGGGGCGCTTGTGGTGGAACGGCGCGGGCAGCGGGAACTTGCGCCTGCGCAGCGCACGGATGCCCAACGGCGCCTCGCTCAGCAGTTTCGGCACGTTGAACTTGCCCCACGAGTCGACAGCGAGCATCGCCTCGTCCAGCCAGCCCGTCCGTGCGACCGACTTCGTGAACGACTCGACGTGCCGCGCTCCCGGGGTGCTCGGCGCTCCCGACTGCATCACCGACTCCCGCAACTCCATGATGCGGTCCATCGGCGCGACGCCCTTGGGGCAGACCTCGACGCACATATAGCAGCGTGTGCAGTCCCACACGCCGCCGTACTCGTTGAGGGTGCTCAGGCGCTGCTTGCCCTGGTCGTCCCGCGGGTCGGCGACGAACCGGTAGGACTTCGCCAGCGCCGCAGGGCCGAGGAAGTTCTGGTCCACTTCCAGTGCCGTACAGTCGGACACGCACGCGCCGCACATGATGCAGCCCATGGGCGTCAGCAGGTTCAGCATGGACTCGTTGGAGGCGATGAACTCCTCTTCCGGCTCCTGGTCCGGCTGGAGGTACGGCTCCACCGCACGCACCTTGCCCCAGAACAGTTGCAGGTCGATCACCAGGTCCTTCACGACCCGCTGATTGCCCATCGGCTCGACCTTCACCTCGCCGCCGTCGTCCACGACGGAACTGAGGCGGGTGTTGCAGGCGAGGCGTGCCCGGTCGTTCACACGCATCGCGCACGAGCCGCAGATGGCCGCGCGACAGGAGCAGCGCAGCGCGAGGCTGGGGTCTATCTCCTCGCGCACCTTGACGAGCGCGTCCAGCACCGAGAAGTGCTCCGGCACGTCAACGTCGTAGTCCTGCAGATGGGGCTGATCGGAACTCTCAGGGTCGTACCGCTGAACCCGTATCTTCGCTTGCATGTGGTCTCGTCTTCTCCTCTAGTAGACCCTCGCCTGGGGTTCCCACCGCGTTACGGTAACGGGCAGCGTGTCCACTTCCACGCCGCTGTCGGTGAGGCGCGCAGTGGTGTGCTTCAGCCAGTCCGCGTCATTGCGCTCCGGGATGTCCCGGCGGAAGTGCGCCCCCCGGCTCTCCTTGCGGAGCAGGCCGGACGCCGCGATCGTCTCCGACACGTCGAGCATGTAGCCGAGTTCCATGTGGAAGATGAGGTCCGTGTTGTAGACGCTTCCCTTGTGCTTCACCGGCAAGGAGGCGTACCGCTCCTTGAGCAGGTGGATGTTGCTGAGCGCGGTCTGCATCCCCTCTTCCGTACGGAAGACGGCGAGGTGCTCGTTCATCACCTGGCCCATGCGTAGCCGCAGCGCCGCCGTCATCTCGCCGTTGTCCGGACGGTCCATCAGCGCCTTGATGCGGCCCTCTGCTTCCCGCAGGTGCGATTCGGAGACGGTGAAGTCAGGCGTCTCCTGAGCGTAAGCCGACGCAACTTCGCCTGAGCGCTTCCCGAAAACGACGGTCTCCAGCAGCGAGTTCGCTCCGAGGCGGTTCCCGCCGTGCACGCTGACGCATGCCGTTTCGCCGGCAGCGAACAGCCCGCGCGGGCCGTCCCAACCGGCGCTGCCGGTGATGTCCCACGCCCGGGTGTCCACGTCCGTCTTGATGCCGCCCATGATGTAGTGCTGTCCTGGCCGGATGGGCACCGGCTCCTCCACCATGTCGACGCCCGCGTAGTCCCGCGCGGCTTCGTGGATGTACTTCAGTTTCGCGAGGATCAGTTCCCGTCCGAGGTGACGGAGGTCCAGCAGCACACAGCCGTCCACGCCGCGCCCTTCCTCGATCTCCGTCTGCTCCGAGCGCGAGACCACGTCACGGGAGGCCAGTTCCTTCATCTTGGGAGCATAGTGCTCCATGAAGCGCTCGCCCTTGGAGTTCAGCAGGTACGCGCCCTCGCCTCGCGCGGCTTCCGAGAGGAGCACGCCGTTCCCCGCGAGCGTCGTCGGGTGGTACTGCACCATCTCCATATCGAGCAGCGTCGCGCCCGCGCGGTACGCAAGCGCCATGCCGTCGCCGGTGCAGATAAGTGCGTTGGTGCTCGGCTCGAACGCTCGGCCAACTCCGCCTGCAGCGAGGATGACCGCTTTCGCAGTGATCGCTCGCAGCTTGCCGGTGAGCATCTCCATGGCGATGACACCGCGGCACTGGCCGTCCTCGACGATGAGGTCGGTGACGAACCACTCCTCGTAGGAGCGGACGCCCGCTTTGATGATCTGCTCGTACATGACGTGCAGGATCGCCTGGCCCGTGATGTCAGCCACGAAGAAGGTGCGCGCGTAGCTTGCGCCGCCGAACGCCCGCGTTCCCAGCCGTCCTTCGTCGTCGCGGTTGAAGATAACGCCCATGTGCTCCAGCGCGATGATCTCGCCCGGCGCTTCGATGCACATGTATTCGATGGCGTCCTGGTCTCCGAGGTAGTCGGAGCCCTTCACCGTATCGAAGATATGGGAATCGACGGAATCGTCTTCACCGCGGAGCGCTGCGTTGATGCCGCCCTGGGCCGCATTCGAGTGGCTCCGCACCGGGTGCACCTTGCTCATCATCGCCACGTTCGCACCCACCCGGTGCGCTGCGATCGCGGCCCTCATACCTGCCAGCCCCGCCCCCACAACCAGAACGTCATGGTCAACCATGGATGTTGTTTTCACCTGCCTTGGGAATCTCGGAACGTCCTAACCACTATAGCAAAGCGGCCCTTCCACGAACAACGAACCCGACAGCATCAGGCGCGCGATGCGAGCCAGGCTCCCGCTGTGTCCGCATTCAGCTCCAGCCACTTCGTGTTGAGCCGGATGCTCTCCAGGGACTGCTGGATGGAGCGCGCGGCAGACGGGGCGGGGTGCATCTCGAAGAACTCACGTGTTTCCGCCTCGCGTTCCGCACTGGCGAACCCGGCCGCGATGCCCACGAGGCGCATGATGGCGAACCCGCCCTTGCCGTAGCGCCGGTCAAGCTCGGCCCAGTTGTCCTGCACGAACTTCCACGTCTGCTCGCGCCCATCGGGGCTTGCCCCCGCCTGGATCAGGACGATAGGCGTGTCCTGCGAGCGCACACGGTCGCTCAGCGCGCTGTCCAGCAGGTCGGCGAGGAGCGCGCTGTCCCGCGTGCGCGTCAGCGCGCCGAGAACGCGCACCTTCTCCTCGTGCAGGTCGGCGGCGTCGTAGAGGCGCCAGAGCGCATCGGCGACGTCACGTCCCGACTGCTGCGACGACAGCCCGAAAGCTGCTGCGCGCATGTCGGGCACGAGCGTCCGTTCGCCGCTGGCGTGCCTGCGGAACCGCGTCAGCGCCTCGGCGAGTGTGGCCTCGTCCCCATATCCCCCGAACTGGTTGATGACGATGCTGCGCCGCAGCGATTCGAGGTGTCCGTCGCCGGGCTGGGCGTCCCAGCCCACCTGCGCCGCGATACGCGCGAACAGCGAGCGCGCGTACGTGCGGAACGCGTCGAGGTGCGGCGTGGACGCGAGGAGGTTCTCCAACCCGCGCAGGTTCGCCGCGAGGTCTCCCCATACGATGGCGTCCGTCTCGCCGACGAACGACTCGGCCACCTCCAGGAACACGGTCGCGGGCAGATGGCCGGATTTCACCAGCGCATAGGCGTCGTTCTGCAGGCCGAGACGGTCGACCGGCGGCAGCGCGCCTGCCGCGATCGCCTCACCGAGCCTGCGCCACTCCTCCTCAGCGTAGGCGACGCGGAAGAAGCCGGTCTGCCCCGCGTTGAGCTTCACCCAGTCCGTGCCTGCGCCGGTCGCGAATCGGGCGCCCTCACCAGAAAGAACGTGCTTGGAAGGCGCTCCGTTCCCGCCGTGCGCTATCGAGACGGGCACGGGCCAGAGCGCTGCGTCGGCAGTCTCGCCGAGCAGGTGGTCGTAGAGGAACCGGGACTGCGCGACATCGGCTTCCGTCCTCTCTGTGCCCCGCGCTATCTCCGCAGTGAGCACGGGGTAGCCGGTCTGCTTTATCCAGGCCTCCATCAGCGAAACGACCGGCACGCCGAGCCCGAGGCCTTCTGCCTCCGCCGCAGTGTTGATCGCGTCCCACAGGTGCGCCCCACGCGCGTTACCGTACGCGTGGTTGCTCAGGTAGGCGTGCAGTCCCTTGCGAAAGGTCTCGGGTCCGACGTAGTCCTCCAGCATGCGGAGGACGGAGCCGCCCTTGCTGTAACTGATGGCATCGAACAGCTCGCGTATCTCGGCGGGGTCGTCCACGTTGGCTTCGATGGGGTGGGAGTTGCGCAGGCCGTCCAGTCCGAGCGCGGCATTCGTGTCATGGGAGACGAACTGCGTCCACATCTCCCATTCCGGGTAGAGATGGTCGACCGTCTTGTCGCCCATCCACGATGCGAACGATTCGTTGAGCCAGAGGTCGTCCCACCACTCCATCGTCACGAGGTCGCCGAACCACATGTGCGCCATCTCGTGCGCGACGACTTCCAGTATCCGCTGTTTCGCCTGCGGCGCGGAGTTCTCCGGGTCGTACAGCAGCGCGGTCTCGCGGTAGGTGATCGCGCCCCAGTTCTCCATCGCACCCGCGGCGAAGTCCGGCACGGCGATGTGGTCCATCTTCGCCAGGGGATACGGGATGCCGAAGTAGTCGTTCATGTAGCGGAGCGCGGCGATGCTGTTCTCCAGCGCGAAGCGGCCCAGCTCCTCCTTGCCGCGCGTCGCCCAGACCCGCACGAGCGTGCCGTCGTCCGCGTTGCCCTCGACGCACGCCATGTCGCCCACGATGAACGCGAGCAGGTAGGTGGACATCGCGGGCGAACGTTCGAACGTGACGGCCTTGCGTCCGCCCGAGGCAGGCCCGGTGGAAGCGATGGGCATGTTGGAGATGGCCTCCAACTCCTCCGGCACGACCAGCGTGACGTCGAACGTTGCCTTCACCTGGGGTTCGTCCCAGCAGGGGAATGCGCGCCGGGCGTCCGTTGCCTCGAACTGCGTCGTCGCGAGACGACGCTCAACGCCGTCGCTGTCCACATAGGTGCTGCGGTAGAAGCCGCGCAACTGGTCGTTCAACTCGCCAGTGAAGTCGAGGCGCAACACCACGCGTCCCGCCGGGAGCGGCGACGCGAAACGCAGCGTCACGCGCTCCTGCTCCTCATCGTGCTCGATCGCGCCCGCCTCTGATTCGGCACCCGCCGCTTCTGCTACGGCTCGGGAGACATTCAGCTCGGACGCGTTCAGCGTCACCTCGGACGTTGGCGACGCCACCGTCACCTCGATCTCTTCACGTCCCGCGAACGTGAACGCGGCGAGGTCGGGCTCCAGCGTCAGGCGGTAGTGCACCGGACGGACGTTCTCCGGCAGGCGTGTGGACGGCGTCGTGGTCATGGAAGAACCTCTTGCGGCTCCGGCACAGATCGGAGCGGTACGGTGGCACCCCCGGGGAGACTCGAACTCCCGCCACCGGCTCCGGAGGCCGGTGCTCTATCCACTGAGCTACGGGGGCATGGGGCAAGTATAGCCTACAGTCGCGTCACCGGCGTATCGCCAAACAGAGCGTCGCCGTGTATGCTTGTCCCGTGCGCTCCCCGGCGACGCCGCGCCCGGCGGTTGCACGGAAGCGCCTTACAAGCGCGTCGAAAAGTATTGACCTGAGAGTATCGCCTTACTATGATTCATGACGGTTGTTCGTAAAGGACTTGATGGTGGTGGGCTTCAGACAGAAGAAGCTGACCCCCGGATGGCCACCTCGTACGATTCGGAAAGGGGGTTCGATGAACCGCTTCAGCCTCAAGAGCATGTCCCTGGTAATCCTCGTGGCAATCTTCGGCCTGCTGCTGGCCGCTTGCACGGGCCCTGAAGGCCCTGCCGGCTCGCAAGGCCCCGCCGGCCCCGCTGGTCCCGCTGGCGCTGCTGGCGCTCAAGGTCCCGCTGGCGCTGCTGGCGCAGACGGCGCGGATGGTAGTGACGGCGCGGACGGCGCTCCCGGTACACCCGGCGTCCCCGGCGTCCCCGGCGTTCCAGGCGTCGACGGTGACTCGTCGACCGCAGGCGTCACGCTGGTCCGCAACAACTTCGCAGCCGACTTACCCGTCAGCACGACCGCTGCACTCACTGGCTTTGAAGACGGCGAGAGCATCGAAGTAACCCTTATGGCCGAGGACGGCAGCTCGACGTCCCTCGGTTCAGCAACCGCCAATGCCGGTGGAATGGCATCCGTCGATGTCCGACACGACGGTCTGGGTGCAGGCATGTACTCGGTCGAGGCTGTCGGCGACGGTGGCGGCAAGGCGAGCACCGCGCTCTTCGTCAAGTAACCCCCAACGTAGAGCGAACAAGGCACAACAGAGAAGAGGCCCGGATTCGTCCGAGGCCTCTTCTTGTTGCGCTCTGCACAGAGGGCTCCGCCCGTAGAATGCTATGCAGCGGCGCCTGGCAGCACGGTTCTTCAACCGCACGCAACGAACGACTCCGGAGGGCAACACCCGGCCTGTAGGCACAGGAGCGCAAGCGAGTGGTCCTGCAGGTTCACCGCGAACCATCCCCCTCAGGCCGATAGCAGTCGCTGATGAGAAGCGATGAGAGACAGTTCACGGTGGACCGGAGCCGACGAGGTTTACACGAACGGTTCTGGAGCAGTTGAAGCCCCTAGTCCGAATCCCCCGCCGACACTTCCACAGGAGCGGGCGCGACCTTAACTCGCTTCACGCGGCGGCCGATCGTCGTCATCACGCGCAGTTCCAGTCCGCTCTCCACCACGAGATCGCCCACCGCGGGAACCTTGCCCAGACGGCTGAACAGCAGGCCACCGACGGTGTCGAACCCGTCACCCTCGACCGCAACGCCGAACGTCTCGCTGAAATCGTCGACCGGCATCTTTGCCTCGACGAGCGCAGCGTCGTCGGACAGCCACTGTATGTCCGGCTGGCCCTTGTCGAACTCGTCCTCTATCTCCCCGACGATCTCCTCGATGAGGTCCTCAACCGTAACTATGCCGACCGTGCTCCCGTACTCGTCGACGACGATAGCCATGTGGATGCGGCGCGCCTGGAACTCGGTGAGCATCTCGTCCACCCGCTTGCTTTCCGGAACGTAGAAGGCAGGCCGCATGAGGTCGCGTAACTGCTGGTCCTGAACGCCGGCCAGAGCGGCAGCGAGCAGGTCCCGGCTGTAGAGGATGCCGATGATGTTGTCCGGAACGTCCTCGTAAACGGGCAAGCGGCTGTGGCCGCTGTCCAGCATCCGCGTCGCGGCGCGCTCGATGGACGTGCCCGCCTCCACGCTGACGATGTCGACACGCGGGGCCATGATCTCCCGCACCAGCGTTTCGTCCAGTTGGAGGATCGCGTGGATCATCTCCTGCTCGTGATGCTCCAGCTGCTCGTCCGCTATCTCCTCGTGCACGTCCCGGACGGGGCTGCCATTCTCGGCACCGTTGCTCCCCCCCTGCTCGGCCTCCTGCTCACCCCCGGCGAAACGCAGGCCCGATCGGAAGAACCGCCGGATGGGCAGCAGCGGCCACAACAACGTCTGTCCTATCGCCCAGAAGATGAGCAACTGCGTCACCGGCAGGCGTTCCACCATGTACTTCACCAGGGGAACCAGCAACAGCAGCAGGAGCCACAGGCCGATGAGTACTCCGGCCATAGCCGTCCAATGCAGCGAGAAAACCCGCATGACCAGCGCCAGCGCAGACGCCGAGATGGCTGCTGCGCTCATGAGCAACAGCAGCGAGACCAGCTCCTCATACGCCTGACGCCTGGTACGAAGATGACGCACCGCCGACGCGCTGGGGCCCCACCGGGGCAGGGCATCGCGCACTGCTGCGCGCCTCAGCAGGGGCAGCCCCGCAACTCCCGCGTGCAGCCCCATGAAACTCATTACCGAAAGAACCAACAGGATCGCTAATGCCGTATCGCCGCTATCCAAGGGATATCCCCTCCTCCTTCTGTACAAGCGCCCTTTCACTTCTCATGCCCAGCGGTCTCGCGGGCACCCCCACGACCCGTTCTCCGGGAGGCACGTCTCTGTTGACGACCGCGCCTGCCCCGGTAACGGCTCCCGCCCCCACTTTCACCGGCGCGATCAGAAGACTGTCGCTGCCGATAAAGGCGCCCTCTCCTATCTCTGTTTCGTGCTTGAGCACTCCGTCGAAGTTACACGTAACCGTACCCGCTCCGATGTTTGCGTGCGCCCCAACCACCGCATCGCCGATGTAGCTGAAGTGTCCCACGTGCGCTCCGGAGCAGATGCGGCTCGCCTTGATCTCCACGTGCGAACCTACGTACGCATCCTCCTCCAGCACACACCCCGGACGGATATGGGAGAAGGGCCCTACATTGACCCGCGGCCCCAGTATCGATCCCTCTACGACAGCGGGTCCCACGTGCACGTCAGGTCCGACCTCTGCATCCCGTAGCTGCGCATTCGGCCCCAACGAGGCTCCGCGCGCTACTCTCGATGCACCGCGGATAGAGGTGTTCGGGTACACCGTAACGTCCTGTCCCAGTTGCACGGTCGCATCGAGATACACCGTCGCCGGATCGACGAGCGTGGCGCCTCCGGCCATCGCAGCGTCCCGTAAGCGGCGTTGGGCCGCCGCCTCCACACGTGCGAGGTCCTGGCGGCCATTCACGCTCAGCGCTTCGTCCTTGTCCTGCGTAACGTACGCCTCCACGCGCTTACCGTCCGCGACAGCGCGGGAGATCAGGTCTGTCAGGTAGTACTCGCCACCGGGGCGCGGCTTCAACTGACCCAGAGCCCGGCGAAGCCACCGAGCTTCGAAGGCGTACACCCCGACGTTCACCTCCACCTCGCCCTTCCGGGGCATCGGGGTGTCATCGGCCTCCAGCACCCCTATGGGCTTGCCGCGCGCGCCTCGCTGCAGGCGTCCGATCTGCTGAGCGGCTGCTGCTTCCATCGAACAGCAGAGAAGCGTAGCAGTCGCCCTTCGGCGCTCGTGCAACGCAGCCAGCGCCTGCACCGTCTCCTTGCGGACGAGCGGCACGTCGCCATTGACCACGAGTACGTGCTGGGACTCAGGAGGGACGGCGATAACCGCCGTAGCCAGCGCATGGCCCGTACCGAGGGGGTCCGGCTGTTCGACGCACTCCACATCCCCGCCGACCGCCAACGAGACCTCTGCGCGGTCTGCGGGACGCGCCACGACGATGACGTCATTCGCATCCGTGAATCGCGCCGCTTCAGTAGCGTGAGAGACCATCGGGACGCCCGCTACGGTATGCAGGACTTTAGGCCGGGACGACCTCATTCGAGTGCCCCTGCCCGCTGCCAGCACGATGGCTGTCCAAGCACCCATCTTTGTGTGCATCGGCGACCGACCCCGGTCGCGAGCCCTCTTTCTCCTCTACGGACGGACTCTCGCCGCCGTCCTGCCACGCGGCCCCCTGACGCGCCCGGGATGCCGCTGGAATAGCTTCGCCAAACACTTGCGATGGTACGGATGGGATTAATGGAGTGTCAAGGAAACGATGACCGGCCTGCCGCAGCCGGCGCCGGCGGGCATGATAGAATCTCTGGATACGGAGAGATGGCTGAGCGGTTTAAGGCGGCGGTCTCGAAAACCGTTGTGGGGGCTTCCTCCACCGTGGGTTCGAATCCCACTCTCTCCGCCAGACACTGCACAGCTACGAGCCGGATGGGTTTCTGCGTCCGGCTCGGCTCACGCAGCGCGGAGAGGTGCCGGAGTGGCCGAACGGGCACGACTGGAAATCGTGTAGGGGCCGAAAGTCTCTCGCGGGTTCGAATCCCGCCCTCTCCGCCAGTTTGTGACATCAGCCCCTGTACCTGCGCTCCCGCATCCGCAAGAATAGCCTCACTATCCACGGACGGACGTTCATGCAACTCATCTCGGTAAACGTCGCCAAGCCCCAGCTCCTGACGGGAACCGCCAGGGGCGACGTGATGTCGTCCATCCACAAGCGGCCTGTCGAAGGCCCCGCGATGGTGCGCCGCCTCAACGTAGACGGCGACGCCCAGGGCGACCCCACCGTCCATGGCGGCCCGGACGCTGCGGTCTACGTCTACGCGTTCGAGGACTACGCCTTCTGGACGACGCAGCTGAAACGCGAACTCGCCTCCTTCGGGTGGTTCGGCGAAAACCTCACCGTTCAGGGTGCGTCATCCGACGTGATGTGCTTCGGCGACATCTGGCGCGTCGGCGATGCATTGCTGCAGGTAACGGAGCCGCGATCACCCTGCTACAAGCTGGACCACAAGATGGGGATACGCTACTTCGCGGCACGTTTCAGGCGCAGCGGCCGCGTCGGCTTCTACAACCGCGTCCTGGAGGAAGGGCCCGTGCAGGCAGGCGACGAAGCAACACTCGTCGAGCCGCACCCGGCCCGTGTTTCCATACGCCTGCTGAGCGACGTGCGCCATGCCGAAGGCGTAACCATGGAAGACGTCGAGCGCGTCCTCGCAGTGGAGGATCTCCCCCCGGACCAGCGGCGTCACGCGGAGCGCAGGATGCGGCGGATCAGGCGGATGCAGGGCAAACGATGACAGAGGATGCAGTGACCACCATCGAGCACGACCTCCCGTACTGGATAGCCTTTTCGCGCGTACCCACAGTCGGACGGGTCCGCATCGGCCTCCTCGAAGAACGGTTCGGATCGCTCAAGGCCGCGTGGGAAGCCTCCACGAGTGAACTCGGCGCGTCAGGCCTCACCCCCGCCGTCGTCAGCGCCATCGATCAGGTACGCAGGGTCGTCGAGCCGGAGAGCGAGCTCGAACAGGTACGCAACGCCAACGTGAGGGTGCTCACCTGGCACGACTCCGACTACCCACGCCTCTTCCGCAACATGGACGACCCGCCTCCCATCCTGTACGTCAAGGGAGCCCTGCAACCGGACGACGAGGTGCGCGTCACGGTCGTCGGCACACGCAATCCCACTGCGTATGGCAGGGAGGTAGCGCGGCAACTCGCAAGCGATCTGGCCGAGTCCGGCATCGCCGTTGTGAGCGGGCTCGCACGGGGTATCGACGGCATCGCACACGACGCTGCCCTCAGGGCGGGAGGCAGGACGATCGCGGTCATCGGCTCCGGTCTGGACGTCGTCTACCCGCCCGAGCACCGGTCGCTGTTCGAACGCATCGTGGACAATGGGGCCGTGCTCTCGGAGTACCCGCTCGGTTCCAAGCCGGAGGCGCGCCACTTCCCCCGGCGCAACCGGCTGCTGAGCGGGCTGGGTCTGGGTGTGCTGGTCGTGGAAGCATCGAAAGACAGCGGTGCACGTTCGACCGTCGAGTTCGCGCTGGAACAGAACAGAGAGGTGCTCTGCGTGCCCGGGAGCATCCACTCGCCCGCCAGCGAGCTCACCAACTGGCTCATCCAGCAGGGCGCGAAGCTCGTGATGCGGGTTGAAGATGTGCTGGAGGAGTTGCACATCGGCGGTGCACCTCGACAGCAGCCGCTTCCCGGCATCTCCGCCGATACGGAAGAAGAGGCGCGGCTGCTCGACGTACTCACCCAGGAGCCGCAACACATAGACGAGCTGAGCCGAAGCACCGGCATGTCCATCACGCAGGCCAGCGGAACGCTCGCCGTCATGGAGATCAAGGGCTCTGTTCTGCAGGTCGGACGCATGAACTACATCCGTGCCAGGGCCGCATCCGTCCGCTAACTCACTTGACAAGGGCATCGCCTCTGCCCGTATGTTGGAAGCATGGCAAAGACACCCACCACTCGAAAAACGTCTTCAGGGAAAAGACGCGCCGGCAACGGCGCAGCGCAGACCTCAAGCGCAGGCAACGGCAGATCGACGTCACGCCACCTCGTCATCGTGGAGTCGCCCGCCAAGGCGGCCACCATAGGCAGGTTCCTCGGACGTGACTACACCGTGAAAGCGTCCATGGGGCACGTCAGAGACCTGCCGAAACGCAAGCTCGGCGTGAACCCCGATAAGGACTTCATCCCGTGGTACGAAGTGCCGGAGGACAAGCGGAAGGTCGTCGACGAGATACGCGCGGCCGGAGAGCGTGCTGAGGACGTTTACCTCGCAACCGACCCTGACCGCGAAGGCGAGGCGATCGCCTGGCACGTGGCAGAAGCCGCAGGCTGGCGAGGCAAGCCGGTACGGCGCGTCGTCTTCCACTCGATCACGGAGGACGCCATCAAGGAAGCGTTCGCACACGAACGCGACATCGACATGGAGCTCGTCAACGCGCAGCAGGCGCGCAGGATCGAGGACAGGCTAGTCGGCTTCAAGCTCAGCCCACTGCTGAAACCGCTGGTGGGGCAGGAGTTGAACCGCAATCGCAACATCCTGACAGCCGAGGACCTCGACACGACCAGCTCTCTCTCCGCGGGCCGCGTGCAGTCCGTGGCGCTGCGCCTCGTGTCGGAGCGGGACAAGGAGATAGACGCCTTCGTCCCGGTTGAATACTGGTCCATTGACGCCGCTCTCCTTACGGGAGAGAACGCCTCATTCACCGCCTCTCTGCGCAGTCTCGTTGGTGGGAAGGACGAACTCTCCCTCCCCGACGAAGCCGCCACCAACGCCGCTCTCGCAAACCTGGACGGGGCCGCGTACCACGTCGACTCCGTCACCACGCGCCAGGTGAACCGGCGGCCTGCTCCGCCGTTCATCACGAGCACGCTGCAGCAGGAAGCTTCGCGCCGGCTCGGGTTCTCCGCCACGAGGACGATGACTATCGCCCAGCAGTTGTACGAGGGCATCGCCATCGGCTCCGAGGGGAGGCAGGGGCTCATCACCTACATGCGGACGGACTCGCCGCAGGTCACGCCGGGCGCCATCCAGGAGACCCGCCGCTACATCGAGGAGCGGTGGGGGAAGGACTACCTGCCACGTACCCCGAGGCGCTACACCTCCCGCTCCAAGGTCGCCCAGGAGGCGCACGAAGCGATCAGGCCGACGGCGATACGGCGCACGCCGCAGGATGTCCGTCAGCATCTCACCTCCGAGCAGGCCCGCCTCTACGAGTTGATCTGGAACCGCATGGTGGCCAGCCAGATGGCCGACGCGGTGCTGGACGCAACCCGGGTGGACGTACACGCGGCCGCATCCGGCAAGCCCGCCTACCTGTTCCGGGCAACCGGCTCCGTTGTGCGGTTCGCCGGTTTCCGCGCTCTCTATATCGAGCAGCGCGACGAAGGCAGCACGCGCGAGGGAGAAGACGATGACTCCCGCGTGCTGCCCCCGCTGCAGCAGGGCCAATCGCTCGACTGCACAGGACTGACTCCGGAACAACACTTCACGCAGCCTCCCCCCCGCTTCACAGAGGCAAGCCTCGTGCGCGCACTGGAGGAGCAGGGCATCGGCCGACCGAGCACCTATGCGGCAATCATCAACACCCTCGTCAATCGTAAATACGTAACCCGGGACAGGCGGGTGCTGAGGTCGACCAACCTCGGCAGGCTCGTCTGCGAGCAGCTGATCTCTCACTTCCCCGACATCATGGACGTCAGTTTCACCGGACGGATGGAAGACCAGCTGGACGAGGTCGCCAACGGCAAGCAGGAATGGATAGCCTTCCTCCACGGCTTCTACGGGCCGTTCAGCGAAGACCTCAACAAGGCGAGGAAGGCGATCAAGGAAGCAACGCAGGAGGCGGCAAGCGAGTCGACCAACGAGCCGTGCGACGTCTGTGGTAAGCCGATGGTCGTCAAACTGGGGCGCTTCGGCGCTTTCCTCTCCTGCACCGGCTACCCGGACTGCAAGAACAGCAAGGACATCCCCAGGGCCGCGGGAGACCCCGGTGAACAGTCCGACGACGAGAGCGAAGAGGCCTGCGACCTCTGCGGGAAGCCGATGGCCATGAGACGCGGGCGTTTCGGGCCGTTCCTGGGCTGCACCGGGTACCCAGACTGCAAGAACATAAAGCGGCTCCCCAAGGACGCGCCCAGGGATACCGGCGTACCCTGCCCCCGCTGCGGCGGTAGCCTCGTGGAACGCCGAGGCAGGCGCGGTCCCTTCTACGGCTGCTCCAACTACCCCACCTGCAACTTCCTCGTGAACCGGAAGCCCCTGCCGCAGCCTTGCCCTGAATGCGATGGTCTGATGGTGCTGGGAGCACGCGAGCAGGCGAACTGCACCAACTGCGCCTGGAAGGGGCCTCTCCCTGCGGGAGAGCCGGCAGGCGTTGCTTAGCGCACCCTGTCATGGACAACCCGAAGACAGACCAGCCCCACTCTGAAGCGCAGCCGCTCATCGTGGAGTACGAGCGCGTCCTGCGCACTACTCGAGCGCTCTCGGACGCCACCGTCCGGAACTACGTCGCAGACCTCGCTCCCTTTCAGCAATATCTGGACGGGCAGTCCTGTCCGCTCGGGTCCGACGCGAAAGAGCTCCGCGACTTCGTATGCCGGAACGGCGATGCGAACCTCTCGCGCGAGTACCGCAGCCTCATTCGCGACTACGTCGCATGGCTGCTGGAACGCCGCACGGTGGAGAGCGGGCGCGCTGCCGGGAACCGGGGCCATTCACGCGCAAGCGTGCACCGCATGCTCGCGTCGTTACGCTCGTTCATGCGATTCCTCATCGAACGCGGCCTCCTGCCCGACGCGCCGATCTGGCGTCCCCGGTCCACCCTCATGGGCAGGCTCACCCCGAAACTGGAACGCCGCCTCCCCGACCTCGTCTCCGTGTCCGAGGCGGCTCGTCTCGTCGAAGCCCCCACTCGCTCGGATGACGGGGAGAACGGACTGCGGGACGCCGCGCTCCTCGAGTTGCTCTACGGGTGTGGTCTGCGCGTCAGCGAAGCAGCCAATCTGGACCGGGAGAACGTCTCGCTGGAAGAGAGAACTGTCCGCGTGTGGGGCAAGGGAGCGAAGGAGCGCCAGACGCCGCTCGGCGCCAAAGCGCGGAACGCCCTCCGTGCATACCTTAACGCCGGGAACACACCGGTCGACACGAACGGCCCGCTGTTCCGCAACGCACGCGGCGGGAGGCTCGGCGCACGTTCGATCCAGCGCATCGTCCGGGACTACTCAAAGCGCAGCGGGCTGCGGGAGGACGTGCATCCCCACACGCTGCGCCACAGCTACGCGACCCATCTCCTGAACGGCGGCGCAGACCTGCGCATCGTCCAGGAACTGCTCGGTCATTCCACGCCCAGCGCCACGCAGGTGTACACTCACGTCAGCCAACAGGAAGCGCGACGCGTGTACCTTGCAGCCCACCCGCTGGCGCACGCATCCGCTCCGGAGCGCCAGGACTCCGAATGACCATCCTCGTAGTGAACGGCCCGAACCTCAACCTTCTCGGCCAGCGCGAACCCTCGATCTACGGCAGCGCAACCCTTGCCGACATCGAACGAGCCGTACGTGAGCGAGCCGGTGAGCTTGGGGCATCCGTCGACTTCTTCCAGTCCAACTCGGAAGGCGGCCTGATCGACTACCTGCAGACCAACGCCGCGTCCGCGTCCGGCGTCATCCTCAACGGCGGGGGCTTCACGCACACCAGCGTCGCGCTGAGGGACTGCATCGCCTCCATCAGCCTTCCGGTCGTCGAGGTGCACCTGTCCAACATCCACGCGCGGGAGGAGTTCCGACGTACGTCGCTCACGGCTCCCGTCGCGCGCGGCATCATCAGCGGGCTCGGCCCGCGCGGCTATATCCTGGCGCTGGAATATCTCGTTGCGGAGGAGAACGCAGTATGAGCACGGCCGACCGCATCTCACGGCTCCGCGCCCGCATGGCAGAGGATGGGCTCGACGCGATGCTCATCTTCAACACGGAGCGCTCCCTCAGTAAGAACGTCGCCTACTACTCCGGGTTCCGCGGCACACACGGCTGGCTCTGGATAACTCCGGACGACGCGGCGCTGGCCACGGACTTCCGTTACACCGAGCAAGCGGAGCAGCAGGCGCCGGACTACCGCGTTATCCGCATGGCGGCCGGTTACGACTGGTTCTCGGAGGTTGTCTCGGCCTCCGGTGCGAGGAACATCGGCATCGAGGACGAGTCGGTGACCGTCGCCGCCCACAGGGCGCTGACCGAGAAGTTGCAGGCGCTCGACCCCACTCCGGAGTTCGTGCCCACCAGGGACATGGCCGACCAGCTCCGTGCCGTCAAGGACGCGGCGGAGCTCGAAACGCTCATCAGGGCTATCGAGATCGCGGACGAGGCCGTCGAGACCGTTGCCGCCGGGATCCGGCCCGGCATGACGGAGCGGCAGATCGCCTGGGACATCGAACGCGCCATGCGCAGCCTGGGAGCGGACGGTCTCTCGTTCCCCACCATTGTGGCCTCGGGACCCAACGGCGCGAAGGCCCACCACAGCCCCACCGACCGCGTCCTGGAGTACGGCGACGGCGTCTACATCGACACCGGCGCGCTCTACGAGGGCTACTGCAGCGACATCACCCGCGCCTTCGTCCTGGGCGAGGCGAGCCCGAAGTTCCGCGAGATATACGACCTGGTCCTGGCCGCCCAAGAGGCCGCCGAGGCAAACGCCACCGCCGGCATGACCGGTGGGGAGATCGACGGCATCGCGCGGGCGGTCATCACCGACGCGGGCTACGGCGACGACTTCGGCCACAGCCTCGGGCACGGCATCGGCATCGCCGTCCACGAACTACCGCGCGTCGGCCCCACGTCGGACGACCCGATAGAGGACGGCATGGTCTTCAGCGTCGAGCCCGGCATCTACCTCACCGGCTGGGGCGGCGTTCGCATAGAAGACCTCGTGGTGATGGAGAACGGCAAACCCCGCATCCTCACCAAGGCCCACAAGCGCGACGTTATCCCCGTATAGAAGGAGTTCTACACATGGTCATGGAGTTCGGAGACCTCCGCCGAGGCACGACTATCGAGATGGATGGCGTGCCCTTCAAGGTGGAGGACTACTACCAGCAGAAGATGCAGCAGCGCGCGCCGGTCTACCACATCAAGATGCGCAACCTGCTCACCGGCCAGTTGCTCGACAAGTCGTTCTCCGGGTACGGCATCAAGCTGACCAAGGCGCCTGTCGAGAACCGCGAGTGCACCTTCCTCTACGAGGCGGACGGCGTCTACAACTTCATGGACACCACGTCCTACGACCAGTACGAGGTCGGTAAGGACGTTGTCGGCGATACCTCGGACTATCTCGTCGATCAGACGGACTGTGAACTCGTCTTCTACCGCGACAAGCCCATCATGGTGGAGATGCCGACCACCGTGGACCTCATCGTCAGCGAGACTCCTCCGGGCTACAAGGGCGACACCGCGTCCGGCGGCGGCAAGCCCGCCACGCTGGAGACCGGCATCCGCGTCACCGTGCCCATGTTCATCGCCATAGGCGACAAGGTGCGTGTGGACACCCGCTCCGGCGAGTACGTCACCCGCGTGAACGATTAGCGCCGCCCGGCATACGGCCCGCGAGCATCCTCATGCAGGTCTACAGCGTCAGCCAGATCACTGAGTACATCAGAGCGGTACTCGACCGCGACGTATACCTCAGCAACGTCTGGATAACCGGAGAGGTCTCCAACCTGTTCGCGTCCGGCGCGGGTCACCGCTACTTCACGCTCAAGAACGCCGAGCATCAACTCAAGGCCGTGCACTTCAGCGGCTACTTCGGCAGTGAGTACCTCGTGAACGGCGCACAGGTCATCGCCCACGGTCGCGTCTCGTTCTACTCGAACCGGGGCGAAACGCAGCTCTACGCAGATTCCGTCGTCCCCGCCGGAGAGGGGGCGCTCGCCGCCGAGTTCGAGCGTCTGCGCGCCCAACTCGAGGCCGAAGGCCTGTTCGACCCCGCGCGGAAGCGCCCGCTTCCTCCATTCCCGCGCAGGATCGGTGTCGTGACCTCGGCACAGGGCGCGGTCATCCACGACATCCAGACCGTCCTCAGCGCCCGCTATCCGCTGGGCGAGCTCGTCCTCTGCGACGCCGGCGTGCAGGGCGAGGAGGCCCCTGCCGAACTGACGAGCGCCATCCGCGCGCTGAACAGGCTGCCGGATGTGGACGTCATCATCGTTGCTCGCGGCGGCGGCTCGCTGGAAGACCTACGGGCCTTCAACACTGAGGAGGTCGCCCGCGCCATCTACGCCAGCCGCATCCCCATCGTCAGCGCCGTGGGCCACGAGTCCGACTACACCATCGCCGATTTCGCGGCCGATCTCCGCGCCCCCACGCCGTCAGCGGCTGCGGCAGCCGTCGCGCCGGACGTGCGCGTGCTCAGCGAGGAGATAGCGGGGCTCACGGCTCGGTCCGGGAATGCCATCGCGTACTACGCCGCACAGCGGGCCAATGAGGTTGAATCGCTGATTGGCCGCATGCAACGGCATCTCCCTGACACCGCCACGCACCGCCAGCGTGTGGACGAACTGCTGGAGCGCGCCTACACCGGCTTCGATGCGTTCATCCGCCTGCGAGCCGAGCAGACCGACAGCCTCCGCACCACGCTGGCCGCGCTCGACCCGTCCGCCATCCTCCGGCGGGGCTATGCGATGGTAACCTCGGTGCGCGATGGCAGGGCCGTGACCTCCGCCGACAGCATCTCGCCGGGAGACCTCATCCGTGCCACGCTGCACGAGGGAGAGCTCGAAGCCATGGTAACCGCGAAGAAGTGAGCCGGATGGAACAGCAATCATTGAACGCCGAGCGGGAGCCCTCCTTCGAGGAAGCGCTCGCCCAACTCCGGGAGACCGTACAGACGCTGGAAGAGGGCAATGTTTCGCTGGAGGAGGCGACCCGCCTGCTGGCGCGCGGCGCTGAACTCGCCAGGACGTGCAACGACCTGCTCGCGAAAGCCGAACTGCAGGTGAGCCGCATCCGCCGCAACTTCCAAGGACAGGCTGATATGGCCGAGGAACCAGAACCGCCCATGGCCTCCCCCCAGCAAGACTTCGGGATGTTCGATGACGCTCCGCGGTGACTTCCATATGCACACCCACTTCTCCCACGACTGCCTCACGGCCCCCGGGGCGCTCGTGAAGCGGTGCCTGCGGGTCGGTCTCAACTGCATCGCCGTGACCGACCACAACTCGCTGGAAGGCGGACGAGCCGCGCAGCAGATCGCGCCGTTCACCGTCATCGTCGGCGCTGAGATTAAGTCGACCGCCGGGGAGATAACCGGCCTCTTCCTGCAGGAGGACATCCCCGCGGGGCTCGGTCCGGTCGAGACCGCACGCCGCATCAAGGAGCAGGGCGCGCTCGTCTCCGTGCCGCACCCCTTCACCGGCATGGGACGCTCGGCGCTCGACAGGGCAACCGCAACCGACCTGCTGCCCTACATCGACATCGTTGAGGGCTTCAACGCCCGCACCATGCGCGCCAGCGACAACGCGGACGCCCGCCGCTTCGCCGCCGAGCACAGCCTCCCCGTCACCGCAGTGAGCGACGCGCACACGGCGCGGGAACTCGGGCGTACGTTCACCGAGTTTCCGGAGTTCGACGGCACGCCCGAGGGGTTCAGGCAGGCGCTCGCAGAGGCAGTCCTCACCGAATCACCGGCGGGCTCCTTCGTCCACGTCTACACGACGCTGAACAAGCTGGTCCGGCGCGTTCGCAAGCCCCGCGTGTAAGTACAGGAGAGAAAGGACCGGAGTTCGGTTACGCCGTCTTGAGCGACTCGATGCTCTGGATGGTGATGACCTGGTCCGCCTTGGAGTACAGGACAGGGCGGCCAAGGCCGCCCTCACCGTCTGCATCTATGACGCACCGCGCTGCGAAGTCGAGCGACGGCAACTCGTACATCACGTCCAGCAGCGCGTCCTCGATGATGGAGCGCAGGCCTCGTGCGCCGGTCTGTCGTCCCAGCGCCTGCTCCGCCGCAGACTCCAGTGCTGCCTGCGTGAAGCTCAGTTCCACGCCGTCCAGCGCGAACAGGTGCTGGAACTGCTTCACCACCGCGTTCTTCGGCTCAGTGAGCACGCGCACCAGGGAGTCCCTGTCCAGGCCCTGCAGGCCCACCACCACCGGCAGCCTGCCGATCAGTTCGGGGATGAACCCGTACTCCAGCAGGTCTTCCGACTCCACCGCCTCGCGTATCTCGTCATCCGTGCCGGTGCCCGTCCCCGATGCGTGGAAACCGATGCGATGGTTCGACATCACCCGGCGGGCGATGACCTTCTCCAGTCCGTCGAATGCCCCGCCGCAGATGAACAGGATGTTCGCTGTGTTCAACTGCAGGAACTCCTGCTGGGGATGCTTTCTGCCGCCTTGCGGGGGAACGTTGGCCGTGGAACCCTCGATGAGTTTCAGCAGCGCCTGCTGGACGCCCTCGCCCGAAACGTCTCGTGTGATGGAGGGGTTTGCGCTCTTCCGCGCTATCTTGTCGATCTCGTCGATGTAGATGATGCCGCGCTCCGCCTTGGCGACGTCGTAGTCGGCGGCCTGGATGAGGCGCAGCAGGATGTTCTCAACGTCCTCCCCGACGTAGCCCGCCTCGGTGAGCGAGGTAGCGTCGACTATGGCGAACGGCACGTCCAGGATGCGCGCCAGGGTCTGCGCCAGCAGCGTCTTGCCTGAGCCTGTCGGCCCAACCAGCAGGATGTTGCTCTTCTCTATCTCAACGTCGTTGGCGGTGGAGTTGGAGCGGATGCGCTTGTAGTGGTTGTACACCGCGACGCTGAGCACCCGCTTGGCGCGGTCCTGCCCGATGACGTACTCGTCCAGACGGCGGGCCATCTCCTTCGGCGAGGGGCTGCCGGGGAGGTTCGCCTGCTCGTCCCTGCCGGACGTGCTCTCCTCGGTGATGATCTGCTGACACAGGCGGACGCACTCGTCGCAGATGAAGACCCGGCCGGGGCCGGCGATGAGACGTTTGACTCCGTTCTGTGCCTTCCCGCAGAAGCTGCACACATGCTCGCCGTGGGGCGGTAACGTTCCGGAGTTGCTCGGCATCGGTTGACCGTCCTAGTTGAGAATCGCGCCGTTCGTTGATCCCAGCGGCACTCCCAGCACCTCGTCCACCAGACCGTACTCCTTCGCTTCCTCCGCGGGAAGGTAGAAGTCGCGGTCGCTGTCGCGGGCTACCTTCTCGTAGGGCTGGCCCGTGTGTGTCGAAAGTATCGTCCTGATCTTGTCCTGCATCCGCAGGATCTCCCGCGCCGCGATCTCGATGTCCGCGGCCTGACCCTGAGCGCCGCCCAGCGCCTGGTGCATGTGGATCGTCGAGTTGGGCAGCGCGAACCGCTTGCCCTTCGCCCCGGCGCACAGGAGCACCGTCCCCATGCTCGCGGCCATCCCCACGCAGATGGTGGAGACGTCCGGCTTGATGAGCTGCATCGTGTCGTAGATCGCCAGGCCGGACGTGATGACCCCACCGGGGCTGTTCACGTACAGGTTGATGTCCTTGTCCGGGTCCTCGCGCTCCAGGTAGAGCAGCTGCGCAACGATGAGGTTGGACACCTGGTCGTTGATGGGGGTTCCGAGATAGACGATGCGCTCCTTCAGCAGCATCGAGTAGATGTCGTAGGCGCGCTCGCCGCGTGCGCCGGTCTCGATGACCATCGGGATGATGTTCTCCGGCTGCTGCATCGCGCCCGCGCTCAGCGGACCGTGGATAGGCCAATCACGCATCGTTCGCTCCTCCCTGCTGTCTCCTGGCCCGCGTCTGCCTGGCGGGGGTCTTCGTTTGTCTGGGTTTGGCGCCGCCGCTCTTGCTTGCGGCTGCTCTTGCCCTCGGCTTCGCTGCCGCAGGCGCATCCCTGAGCGCAAGGTTGCTCAGATATTCCAACGTCCGCCGCTGGACCAGCATACGCCGGATGGACTCGCGGCTGTCCGGGTCGTCCAATTGCTTCCGGTGTTCGTCGATCATCTCGCCCGAGCCTTCGAGCAACCTCTCGATCTCTTCGGAGATGTCCTCGTCGGTGGCCTCGATGTTCTCTCGCTGGGCGACCGCGCGTATCACGTGCGCGCGCTTCAGCCGCTCCTCGACCTTCGGGCGTGCCTGCTCGTGCACCTCTTCGTCGGACATGCCCTGCCACGTCAGGTACTCGCGGTACTCCTCGAAACCGACGCGGCCAGCCTTGATGTCGTCCTCACGACCGTGGACGTAGTGCTCAACCTCGTGCTCGATGATGAGCGGAGATATGGCGATGGACGCCTCCTCGGTCACCTTGGCCAGCGTCTCATCCTGGTGCTTTATGTCCGCCAGGCGCTTCTCGCGCTCCAGCAGGTTCTCCCGTATCTTCTCGCGCAATGCCTCCAGCGACTCGTAGTCGTCGCCGACGCTCTTGGCGAACTCGTCGTCCAGCTCGGGCAGACTCCTGCGCTTGATGGAATGGACCGTCGCCTCGAAGTGTGCCGTCTTCCCCGCGACCTCGGTGTTCGGGGCATCCTCCGGAGCCTCGACGTCGAACGTACGCTGCTCACCGACCGGCAGTCCCACGAGCCCTTCGTCGAGTCCCGGCACGGGGAACGTGGACCCGGGTCTCGGGATGTAGTCAGTCTCCTCCGAGCGCACGATCTCGCGACGCTCACCATCCTCTTCGATCCAGCCGACGATGGTCAGGTTGATAAGGTCGTCCATCTGCACCGTGTCTTCGACCGGTTCCCAGACCGCCAACTCCATCCGCATCTGTTCCAGCGTCGCGTCGACAGTCTCCTCCGCCAGGGAGGCCTCTTCCTTCGGATGGCGCACACTGTCAAGGTTCCCGAGGTCCACGGTCGGTTGCAGGGGGACGGTTGCCGTGAACTGCGGGGGGTCGAACTCATCGAGCGATACGGAGGGGACTCCACCGATGTCCAGTCCTTCCTCCAGCACGGCCTTGGAGGTGAACTCCTGGATGACCGTGTCCAATGCCTCGTTAAGCAGATAGCCCCGCCCGAACATCTGCTCGACGATACGGCGGGGCGCCTTGCCCTTGCGGAACCCGGGGATGGAGAGACGGCGAACCGCCCGTCGGTACGCCTGGTCGAGATAGGGCTCGATGTCAGCGTTGTCCAGCTCTACGGTGAGAACCGCTTCGCGGGGTTCGCGTTGCTCAGTGGATATCTTCACACTTGGCTCGTATCCCCGGCGGAATATTCCGCCGGGGGCTGCGCCCGGACGCGCACCTGATATTTTAGCACGGATGCCCTCTGCGGAGGAACCGAGGCAGTGCGGGGAGAGCCATGACCGGCAGATAGACGATGCCCCCGCTCCCTAGCTCCCGCCCTTCGCCGCGATGGCACGCAGCACGCGCTCGGCGGTCAGCGGCAGTTCCGTTACGGGTGCGCCGATCGCGTCAGCGACCGCATTTGCGATCGCTCCCGCCGTCGGGATGGTGGGTATCTCCCCGATGGACTTCGCGTGGAACGGCCCCAGCGCATCGCCGTAGTCCGGGACATTGACCGTAACGAGTTCGGGGATGTCCTGCACCGTGGGAATCTTGTAGTCGGCGAAGTTGGGCGTCGTTACACGCCCATCCTCGACGAGCAGCTCCTCCATCAGCGCATAGCCGATGCCCTGGACGACCGCGCCGTTGATCTGGCCCTGGTGCCCCAACTCGTTGATGATCGTCCCGACGTCCTGCGCGGTGACGAGGCGCTGCAGCATCACCTGGCCGGTCTCCCTGTCGACCTCCACCTCGGCCATCTGCACGCAGATCCCCGGGTCCGGGGTGCGCGGTGCTTGCAGCGTTACGGCGGCAGCCGCCAGCGGTTCGTTCTCGCGGATCAGCTCCGTCGCGAGGTTCTCCAGCGAGATGAAGCGCCCGTCTACAGACTCCCAGCCTCCCGGGGAGAGAGCGCCGCCCTCGCCCCACTGCGCCGCGCGCCACTCCACCTGCTCGCTGCCCAGCGCCCGCGCGGCGAGCGGCGCAAGCTGCTCCTTCACCTGATCGCACGCCGTCAGCGCCGCGGTGCCGGAGCTGTTGGTCGTCTTGCTACCGCCCGCCTCCACGTCGATGGGGAACTCGTCCGTATCCGAATGGACGATGCGTACGCGGTCGAGCGGCACGCCGAAGCTCTCGGCAACTATTGCCGCGACGACCGTGAGCCCGCCCGTCCCGTTCTCCGGCAGTGAGGTCGTTGCCGTGATAGAGCCGTCCGGGTTGACCCTGATCGACGACGAGGCCTGGCCTGCGCCATGTCCGCGGTCGGCCATGCCGATCCCCTGGCCCACAAGCTTGTTGTTCTCCCGCTCGCGTGAGCCGGCGCGCGTCCGGTCGCTCCATCCGAAGGCGCTTCCAGCCTCGTCCAGCACACGCGGGGCAAGATGCGGGGTTCCGGTTGGAGTCGTTGCGGGAACGTTGCGCTTCCTGAGTTCGATGGGGTCGATGCCCAGTTCGGCAGCGATCACGTCCATGTGCGCCTCGATGGCGAAGAGCGCTTGCGGCGAGCCGGGCGCACGCATGTACCCGCACGGGACGCGGTTGGTGTAGACGGCGAACGCCTCTATGCGGACGTTGGGGATGTCGTAGAAGTTGCCGACACGCCCCGCGCCGCCGAGAAGGCCGTTCGCAGACGTGTTCTGGCCGGTGTATGCGCCCCGGTTCATGATGACACGCGCGTCGTGCGCGACGATCCTGCCGTCGCGCTTCAACCCCGTGCGGAGTTCGACGATGAACGCGTGTTTCGGCGAGACGGTAGTCAGGTCTTCGATGGCGCTGTTGACGAACTTGACAGGCCTGCCAAGCATGCGCGACAGGTGGTAGCCGACCGGCGCGTCACCCGTCGCGCTCTTGCTCCCGAAGTCCGCTCCGATGACGACCGTGTTCAGGCGGATGTCATCTTCCGGACGCTCGATCAGTCTGCCCAGCTCTTTCCGCGTCGTGTACGGCACCTTGTTAGATGCCCACACTTCCACGCGCTCAGGCTGCTCATCGACCACCCAGGCGGTCGGCTCGAGGTAGGCCTGATGTGACAGTTGGGTAACGTACCGGCGCTCCACGATGACGTCGGCGTCTTTGAACCCCTGTTCGAGATCGCCAGTCTCCGTGAGGGAGTAGCCGCAGAGGTTGGGCACGTCCTCCGGCACCTCCGGGAACCCGGTGTAGCTCCCGGTGTCCTCGTGGAGCACCGGCGCCCCGCGTTGCATCGCCTCCTCCGGCTCGAAGACGGCGGGCAGCTCCTCGTACTCGACCTCAACGAGTTGGGCCGCGGCGGCGGCGATCTCACGGCTCTCCGCCGCGACCGTCGCCACCTTGTCTCCGATGAACCGGACCTTGTCGTCGCACAGCAGCGGCACGTCCTTGATGTTCCGGCCCGTGCGGCCGTTCGAGATGTCGGCCGCGGTAACGACTGCCAGCACGCCCGGCATGGCGAGCGCCTGCGAGGCGTCTATGGACAGTATGCGCGCGTGGGGGTAGGGGCTGCGGACGTTCTTCGCCCAGACCGTTCCCGGCGGAGTAACGTCGGCGGTATAGGCCGCCGAGCCGTTGACCTTGTCGATTCCCTCCACACGAGGGATGGGCCTTCCGATGATAGTGAACTCTGGCGCTGGTGAGATGGTCATGGCTACACCCCTGGCTCATGGGCTGATGGCAACATGGAGTCTACCGGCGCACGTTCCCTCGCGCTACGAGCGTCAGTCCGCTTGCGAGCTCAGACTGACGACTTCAGGAAAGCCGTGACGGCCTCGTCGTGCTGCTCGGGCTGCTCCCACTGGGGCCAGTGGGCCGCATTCTCGATAAGCTGGAATCGCGCTCCGGGGATCACACTCGCGAGGTACTCGCCCACCTCCGGCCCTGCGCCGCGGTTCCGGTCGGTCCAGAGCACAAGCACCGGCGGCTGCAGCGTGGCGGCGACCTCCTCCTCGTAGTGCATGAGCCGGGGCCTCGGCGCGGAGATGCCGTACACCCTCGCCATCGATTCGCGTATCTCCGGCACCGCGTACATACGGTATTGGACCTCCACCAGCTCGTCGGTGAGATGGTCGGGACTCGCGACCAAGTACTCCATCCGCCGCCGCACGCTCTCCCGGCTGAAGTTCGTCACCGAGTCCCGGCAGAGCGGTACGAGGAGGTTGCCCTCCGGCGTATCGGGAAACTCGCGCTTGAAATTGACGTAATACGAGCCTGAGTTCAGCACGAGTTTGCCGCATCGCTCGGGGTGATGGAGACCGATGTGGAACGCCATGCCCGCGCCCATGGACTCGCCCTCGATGTGCGCCCGCTCGATGCCAAGCGCGTCCATGAAGTCCAGCACGGCCTCCGCCTGCCGCTCGACCCGGTGCTCTGCGTCGTACGGTTCGAGCGACGAGTAGCCGTGGTAGAGGGCATCGATCGCGTAGACGTGGAAGTCGTTGGCCAGCCGCATGACGTTCCGGGCGAACAGCTCGGCGCTGCTGCCCACCCCATGGATGAGGATCAGCGGGTCGCCCGAACCGGCCTCGATCACCCGGGTCTTGTACCTGGCGCCGGAGACGACGCGCACGGTCGTGCCCAGCAGGTCGACCCACAGAGACGATGGGGCAGGTCCTCCGGGTCCGCTCATGCCGGGGATCAGCGCGCAGCAGCGCCCGTCAGGAGGTCCATGTACCGCTCCACGGGATTGTTGGGGCCTCGGCCGAAGCGCGCCGTCCCCACCCGGTAAGCGTTGACGCCCGGATAGTGCTCCATGGGCAGCTCTATGCACACGTTGGCGGCGGGGTCCCTGAAGGTGTTGATGGGGTCGCCGCCATCCTCGACAACCTGTATCTGCTCCTCCAGCATCTTCCGGAACATGATGAGGCCGCGGTCTGTCTCCGCGAGTTTCTCGACGGTACGGTCGGTGACGGGCCCCTGCGCCGGCCAGGCCAGCACGTCCTGTCCCAACACGTACTCCGGGTAGTCTTCAATGGGGACGTCGAACGTTTCGATCTCTCCCAGTGGAGGCAGAGAGACGCCGTCCGCCGGGTGGTATATCTGGTACGCGAGGTGCCAGGTGGTCGTATCGTCTACCGGCACGCGCATCTGCAGTTCTTCGCGTCCCGGACCGCCTATGAGCACATAGTTCGGGAACACCAGCGGGTGCCCTTCCAGCCAGGAAGCCGCCGTTGCCTCGTCCTCGCCGTCGCGCAGGCGGTACTTCTGGATGCCGAACGCGTTCCGTTCGAACCCGATCTTGATGTGGTGGCGCAGGAAGTTCCGCGTCTGGTTGAAGGCGGCCTCGTCGGTGATGCCCTTGCGTTCGAGCGCGTACTGTCCGAACGCCCCGTGCATCCACTCCACGTGCACGGTGTCCACGGCGTTCTCCTGGCACTGGAGCCAGTTGCACGGTACCGTCGTCGTGCCCACCTGCCGGAACACGTTGTCGGCAACGAAGATGTCCCATCGGGGAAGCAGCGGAGCGGGCTGCGGCCCGATGTACGCCCATATGAGCCCTCCGAGCTCCTGGACGTCGTACGCCGCTATCTGTACCCGCGCAGCGAAGTTGTGCGCCGGGTCCTCGGCGGGCTGTTCGAGGCATTGGCCGTTTGCGTCGTACATCCAGCCGTGGTACGGGCACCGCAGTCCTTCCTCGGTCGGGATGCCGTGCTTCAGGTCGACGCTCCGATGGGCGCATCGCTGCTGAACGAGCCCCAGCCGTCCCTGGCGGTCCCTGAAGAGGGTGAGGTTCTCACCCAGCAGGCGGACGCTCCTCACCGGGTTCTCACCGAGCTGCTGGTCCGTTGCCACCGGGTACCAGTAACGCCGGAGCAGGTCCCCCATGGGCGTCCCCGGACCGACCCGCGTCAAACGCTCGTTCTGTTCCTGGGTAAGCATCGCTCGCTCCCTCCGACGTGCTCCTTCCTGTTGCCGTCCTGTCCGTTAGAACCCGTAGAGCCGGGCGGGGTTGTGCGACAGCACCTTCTCCAACGTCTGAGGCGAGATGTCCTCCCGCCCGCGGAGCAGGTGCACCAGCTCCGGTTCGGCGGACTGGTCGCCGTGGCCGTAGTCGGAGCCGGTGATCATGTTCTCCTCGCCCAGGTACTGCAGGATGTAAGGCAGGTCCTCGTCCGCCTCGCACGCGACGAAGAGCCGGTTCTCCTGGAAGTACGACGGCCCGAACTCCGAACTCGGCACCCGGAGCCGGCGGTGCAGGAAGTGAACGAGGTACGGTATCCACGAGGAGTTGGCCTCGATGAATCCCCATCGCAGGTCGGGGAAGCGTTCCGGTATCTTGCTGCAGGCCAGATCGTAGAAGGCCATGACCGGCAGCAGCCGGACGTCCGGGAACACGAAACTGAGGCGGCTGTCGAAGAACTCCGTCAGCACAGGCGAGCCGGGGCCGGTGTGGATGCAGATGGGAAGGTCCAGCCGCTGGGCCTCCTCGTACACGGGGAAGAAGTACGGCTCCGCCAGCGAGCGGTCCTTCTCGACGCCCTTGAAGAGCACACCGCACGCCCCGTTCTCTTTGCCGAAGTGCAACTCTTCGATGCTCTTGTCGAGGTCACGCAACGGCGGAACGACGATCCACCGCATACGTCCGCCGGAGCGGGAGCAGGCGTCGGCCATGAAGCGGTTGTAGCAGCGCGCCAGCGCCACCTCCAGTTCCACGTCATGCGTCAGGAACCCGATGAACAGCGTGGGGTAGACGATCTGCACGTCGACGCCCATGTTCGTCGCGTCGTCCAGGCGGGCGTCGATGTCGGTCATCGCGCGTTTGTGCCACGCCGTCGAGTTGCGTATCTCGTCCTCGATGGGCGGCGTCGCCAGCGCCTGTCCGCCCTTGCCCGGCGGGTGCGGCACGAAATGGCTGTCGATGATCCAGAAGTTGCGGACGGCCCCGTTGTTCGGATCGGCCCCAGGGACCAGCTGCGGCTTCCGGTGCGCCAGCTCCTCGTCGAAGAAGTCCCAGACGCGCTCCGACTCGATCACGTGCGTATCGGCGTCGATCACTGTTGCCACAAGACACCTCCTGGGGGTGCGTGTCCGCAACGCCACTCTTCACAAGCCTGATAGATGCAATATTAGTCCCCTGTCTTCCCAGCGCAAGGGCGGGCTGGCGGTCGTCGAACCGGGGCTAGTCGTCCAGCGGAACGACCTTTCCGTCCTGCACCGTGATCTGCTTGCCGGTGAGCTCCATCGGTGTGTCGCAGGCGAGGAGGTAGCGGTCCTGGACGATATCGCCGACCCAGTGCATCTTCGCGCGGTTCTCGACGGGCGTCTCGTCGGTGGCGATGGCGCGCAGGCCGCTGCCGGGCGGTGCGCCGCCCGGCCCCATGCTCACGATGCAGACGTTGTTCTCCCGCTCTTCCATGGCAACGTCCGCGGTGAACGCCCGTATCGCCACCTTCGATGTGCGGTAGACGGCCGCTCCGATGGAGTCGGGCATCCGGTCGTTCCGTACGTTGCCCTGGCCGAAGTTGATGATGTGGCCCCCGCCCTGCTCCCGCATGTAGGGGATGGCGTGCTTGGTGCAGTGGAACGTGCCGATGAGGTTCGTGCGGATGACGTTCTCGAAGAACGACGACTCCATGTCTGCGATGCGGGGCCAGCGGGGCGAACCCGCCTGGAAATGCGTGACGATGGCAGCGTCGTTGATGAGCACGTCGATGCGCCCGTAGTGCTCGTGCACACGCGCCATCATCTGGCGCACCTGCTCCTCGTCGCGGATATCCACCTGGACGGGGAAGACCGCCGCGCCACGTTCGGCGACTTCCGCGGCGACCGTCTCCATCGGCGCGATGTCCGCGATGGCCAGCCGCGCGCCCGCCTCGGCGAAGACGCGCGCGTTGTACCGGCCTATCCCCATCGCGCCGCCGGTGATGACGACGACCTTGTCCTTGACAGGCATGCTCCCTCCTAGACCCACTCGGCGAAGCCCATGGCGCAACCGTTGCCCGCTTCCGTGCGGTAGCAGGGAACGTAGTCCACCATGTCCATTGCAAGGCCGCTGCCCGACATCGCGCCCGCGAGCGCGATCCAGTTCTTTATCTCGGACGTGCCGGCGCGGAAGCGCACGTCCGGGTAGTCGGTGAGCTTCGTCACGTCGTCGTGCTTCAGCCCATCGATGATCCGGTGGTCCAACTCCTCCTCGATGACCGTGTGGCTCAGCCCTCCCGAGGCGAAGACCGCGACCCGCTTGTCGGAGTCCCAGTCTTCGATCGCCTTCCGGAGCGTCTGCCCGAACCGGTAGCACCGGGACGCAGTCGGCGTGTTCGGTGGGTAGTAGGTGTTCACCAGTACCGGCACGCTGGGTGTGACCACGTTGTTCATCAATCGCCGGTAGACGTAGTAGAAGGCGTGGCCGATGGAGCCGTCGCCGTCGCGCCCTGGCGGGAGTTTGCTCGAGCGCGCTATGTCGAACTCGTTCTCGATGAACGTCTCGATGAGATACTCGCCGAGTCCGGCGTCTGCCGGGTGCGTCATCCGTTCGGCAGGTCGCCTTGCAACCACCGGGTCGCTGAGGACGCCGCGCATGCCGCCGGGGTTGGGGTTATCGTCGATACTGTCACCGTAATAGATGGAGATGGCGGGCATGTTGTCGTCGTCGAACGACTCTTTCTGGTCGTCGCCCAGGATGATGCAGACGTCCGGCTTTACGGCTGCCAGCGTCTCCCCCAGGTGGTGGATGGCGCTCTGGCACGCGTCCCAGCGCGTCTGGAACTTCTCGTCGGTGCACTCCTTCTCGAAGTGCTCACCGGCGCGCAGTTCCGCGAGCTCGCCGAACGAGTACGTGTTACCCGCGAACCAGTGCACCGCCTGCGTACGACCGCGGTCTCCGTAGGTCCGCCAGTTCTCCGGCGGCATCTCCAACTGCGGAGCATGGGAGGAGGCCATACCGAGAACGATCTCTGCCATCATTCACCTCCGTTCGTGCATCTGAGCGGAGTGTACACCTTTGCCGCTCCTGCGGCGTTGGTACGCAACTTATGGGTGCGTACGCTCTCCCACGCCCGCGCCGATAGCGCCGCTGCGCACGCTTGCGATAAGGTAATCGGACGGCGGCCACCACTGCAGCGGGAGAGCAACGCTCCGCTGGGCCGCTCCATCAACCGACTGGAACCCGTGAGCGCTTTGCTGAAATCCATCGGCTGCGGCAGCCTACGCCTCCAACACGCAGGACAAACTATCTCTCTGGCCGGATGGGTGCACCGACGCCGCGACCACGGCGGCCTCGTCTTCATCGACCTGCGCGACAGCACCGGCCTTGTGCAGGTGGTCTTCCACCCGGAGGAAGCGCCGGAAGCATTCAACGTCGCGGAGCGGTTCCGCGCGGAATGGGTGGCGCAGATAACCGGCGCCGTGCGACCGCGCCCCGAGGGGACCGCTAATCCCAATCTCGACACCGGCGACGTCGAGGTGCTGGCGAGCGACGCCGTTGTCCTCAACGTTGCGAAGACGCCGCCGTTCGACGTGAGCCAGGACGCCCCCGTCGACGAACTGCTCCGCATGCGTTACCGCTACCTGGACCTGCGCCGTCCTTTCATGCGCGAGAACCTCCGCATGCGGCACCGCGTCGTGAAGTTCATACGCGACTACCTCGACGAGCGCAGTTTCGTCGAGATCGAGACGCCCATCCTCATCAAGAGCACGCCGGAGGGAGCACGCGACTTCCTCGTCCCCAGCCGCATCCACCAGGGCAGCTTCTACGCTCTCCCTCAGTCGCCTCAGCAACTGAAGCAGCTCCTGATGGTCGCGGGGACCGACCGCTACTTCCAGATCGCCCGCTGCTTCCGCGACGAAGACCCCCGCGCCGACCGTTTGCCAGAGTTCACGCAGCTCGACCTTGAGATGGCTTTCGTCGACCACAACGACATCATCGCCCTCATGTCCGGCCTCTACACGGAACTCATCCAGGCAGTCCGGCCGGACAAGCGCGTGCCTCTGCCCGTTCCTCACTTCACCTACGAGGAGGCCATGGCGCGCTTCGGCAGCGACAAACCCGACATCCGCTTCGGGCTGGAACTGGCCGATTTCTCCTCCATCGTCGCCAACAGCGAATTCAAGGTCTTCTCCGGCGTTGTCGCGAGCGGCGGCGCGGTCAGGGGCTTCGCCGCTCCCGGCCTCGCCTCGATCCCGCGACGCCAGGCCGACGAACTCGTCGAACTCGCCAAACGCTACGGCGCGCGAGGCCTCGTCACCATCGCCCTCGACGAGTCCGCAGGCTCGCTCGACGCGCTCACGCTCGACCACGTCCGTACGCCCGCCCGTGCTCTGAGCATTGACGAGATCAAGGCGATGGCAGCCGCGTGTGGCGCGGCGCCCGGCGACCTCATCCTCATCGTGGCAGGAGAGGAGCCGCAGTCCTCTTCGACCCTCGGCCAGTTGCGCCTCCACATGGGTGAGCGTCTCGGCCTCACCGACCCGGACACTATCGCCCTCTGCGTCATCTCCGACTTCCCCCTCTTCGAGTGGAGCGAGAACGAAAAACGCTGGGACTCGGTGCACCACCCCTTCACGGCCCCCTTCGACGACCACTGGGACAGGATGGAGACCGACCCAGGGAGCATGATCGCCAAAGCCTACGACCTTGCCGCGAACGGCTACGAGCTCGCCGGGGGCAGCATCCGCATCCACCAGCGCGAGAAACAGGAGGCCGTCTTTCGCACGCTCGGCCACTCGCCGGAGAACGTGGAGGCGCAGTTCGGCCACCTGCTGGAGGCGTTCGAGTACGGCGCGCCCCCGCACGGCGGCTTCGCAGGCGGCATAGACCGGCTCGTCATGCTGCTCTCCGATAGCGCCGAGTCCATCCGCGACACGATCGCCTTCCCCAAGACCCAGGTCGGCGCCGACCCGCTCTTCGGAGCGCCGTCGCCTGTCGACGAGGCCCAGCTGGACCAGCTCGGCCTGGCGCTGGCCCCCCGGAGTCCTGAGCCGGAGACGCGGTAGAGCGGGCGTCCATGCTCCCGGAGTTGACCATCGCCCAGGCTGCAACCCTCGTGTTGCTTGGGTTGTCTGTCGGCGCGGTGGGAGCGCTGGCGGGTGTCGGCGGAGGGTTCCTCCTCGTCCCTGCCCTTCTGCTCATCTTCCCGGACGCCAACCCTGCGGCAGTAACCGCTATCTCCCTCACCGCGGTGCTGTTCAACGCATCCTCTGCAACCGTCGGCTACCGCCTCAGGCGGCTGCAGGACTTCCGGACCGCCGGCATCCTCATCGCCCTGGCGGTCCCCGCCGCGGCAGCGGGGGCGCTCATCAACCGCGTCACCGACCGTGGCGCGTTCGAGACCGTCTTTGGCATCGCGCTCCTGTTGGGAGCGGTCTACCTTCTGGCCCGCGGCGCGATCGAGTCCCGGCCGGAGGAGCCCTCCACACACGGACGGCTCCGCACCATCGTTGCGAAGGGAGGCGACGTCTACCGCTATCGTGTGAACGAGCCCCTTACAGGCTCCCTTGCACCCGTCGCGGGTTTTTTCGCGGGCTTCTTCGGCATCGGCGGCGGGGTCATCAACGTCCCGGTCATGTTGCTCCTCATCCGTATCCCGAAGGCCGTCGCCATCGCGACCTCGCAACTCGAGCTGACCGCAGCAGCGGCAGCAGCCTTGGCCATCCACATCGCATTCAGCAGCGACGAGGCGAGCCTCTGGTTGCGCGCAGGCATCACCGGTCTGGGCGCCATGGTTGGCGCGCAGATCGGCGTCCGGCTCGCGCCGAGAGTCAGCGGACGGCTCGTGCTTGGCGTGATAGGAGCGGGCCTGCTCATCGCCGGGGTGAGGCTGCTGCTCTGAGGTCCCGGCTATCCCGCTGACACACCCTCCAGCCCCCACGCGTCTCTGAACCGCACTGGCAGAGCAAGGCAACCCGCTCGAACCGCAAGGCGTTCCGCTAGGCCAGAGGTTTTCCCCTCATCCGCCAGTGCGAACATCGACGGCCCCGCACCGCACAGCGCCGGACGCAACCCCGCCGACTCGAATGCTTCCCGCAGCGCCGCGTAGGACGGGTACGCCTCGCCTGCGACCGCGTCGAACGCGTTGACCACTCGCGCATCGAGCGGCTCGCCGCTGCGCAGGCGACGCTCAACGTCCACTGTAGCCATGCCGTCCGTGTAGTGCTCCGGCCTGAAGAGTCCATACATCTGCGCTGTCTTGTCCCTCGGCCTCGATGCGTCCGGCACGGCCACCACCGCCTCGCCTTGCGAAGCCGGCAACGGAGTCAACCGCTCACCTCTCCCTTCGCCCAGCGCCGTGCCTCCGGAGATGAAGAATGGCACGTCGCTGCCCAACCGCGCCGCGAGTTCGCGCAACGCGCCGGTCTCAAGGCCGAGCCCCCACAGGCGCTGCAGGCCGAGGAGCGCGGTTGCAGCGTCGCTGCTGCCTCCGCCGAGCCCGCCCGCCATCGGTATGCGCTTCGTCAGGTGTATCGCTGCGCCCGCCGAAACTCCTGCCTCGCGCTGCAGCAGGCGCGCCGCCGCCAGCACGAGGTTCTCCTCTACCGGCGCTGCGCCCTCCGGTTCGACCGTAAGGCCGAGGTCGTCCGACTCATCGAACGTCAACTCGTCCGCGAGGCTGAGCGACTGCAGGATCGTCCGCACCTCGTGGTAACCGTCGGCGCGGCGTCCGAGCACCTCGAACGTCAGGTTGACCTTCGCGGGAGCAAGCAGACGGAGCACGGAGGCTACCAGCGGCGCTTGTACTTGGAGATGCTCCGCATCTCGCGCGGCGGGTCCAGTTGGCGGCCCATGATGGTGTACGAGACTTCCGCAACGTACAGGCTGCCCTCTGAGTCCACCGCGATCCCGTGCGGAGCGACGAATTCGCCCGGCCCCTCGCCTTCGACTGCGGCCCCGAACCGGCTGACCAACTTGCCGGTCAGGTCGAACACTTCCACCCGGTGCCCCATGTTCGGGGAATCGAACCCGCCTATCCCGTTCAACTCGCCCACGTAGATATGGTCCTGCCAGAGCACCATCGCGTCGGGGCGGTGGATGTTGTTCCACATCGTGATGAAACGCCCCTCCGCGTCGAAGACCTGGATGCGGTGCGCCTCCCGGTCCACCACGTAGACCCTGTCCTCGCTGTCGATGGCGACGTTATGCGGGCGCATGAACTCGCCGGCGTCGATGCCGGGGCTGCCCCACGAGAACTTGTAGTCGCCCGCGCTGCTGTAGACGTGTATCCGTGCGTTCCCGTAGCCGTCCGACACGTACCAGTCGCCGTTCGACGGGCGGATCGCCGCGGACGTCGGGCGGTTGAACGGTTCCCCGCCCCACTTCGGTGACGGGTTGTTGCGGTTCCCCAGTTCGAACAACTGCTCCCCCGCCGCGTTGAACTGCTGCACGGTGTGGATGCCGTCGTCGGCGACGAGCAGCGTGTCGTCGTGCGCGATATACAGCCCGTGCGTGCGATTGCTGAAGTAGCCCTCGCCGAACGACTTGATGAAGTTGCCGTCCTTGTCGAACTGCATCAGCGGGTGGTCGCCCCGCGTCAGCAGGTACACGTTGTCCTGCGAGTCCACGGCAACGCCCGGACATTCAACCAGCGTGTATCCATCCGGGATGGTGGGCCACCCCGGCACGTACTCGTACTGGAACCCCTCGTAGCCGAAAACGTCCGCCATCGCACTCCTCCGGAGGCATAACGCCGCCCCGATTCTACGCCAACCCGCTCGCGTCCACGCCAGTTGGCCACACCCTCCCCCGTTCTCGCACACGACACTCGGAAATCAGGTACCATCCGCACAGCAACCACTAATCCAGCAATCGGAGGAAGGCGCAATGACCCAGAACGGCACACCGAAGGACGCGATCGCTCGCGGAGGCGGCGACGGCAGGTTCGCTTACGACCGGTGGATGGAGGCGCAGGGTCTCCCTATCCATCGCGGCTACTTCATCGAAGACCTGCGCACCGTCGAGGTCGCCCCGTGGCACGAGCGCGAGTGCAACGGCGCCTTCATCCAGGTATCCGGCATGGAGGGCGTCGCCGAGGCGCGCATCACCGAGCTCCCGCCTGGTGCGAGCGCTCCCCCGTTCAAGTTCGCCCTCGACGAGGTCGTCTACACCCTTGCGGGGCACGGCATCGCCACCGTCTGGACGGACGGCGTGCCCAAGCACAGTTTCGAGTTCGGGCCGCGCAGCCTCTTCCTCATCCCGCGCGGCGCGCACCGCCAATTTGCCAACGCTCGCGGCGACCAGCCCCTGCGCATGGTGCACAACAACTACCTCCCCGTTGCCATGTCGCTCGAACCGGACCCGGACTTCTACTTCAATAACTCCTACCCGCACCCCGAACTACTGCAGCCCCGCGAGGAGGAACTGTACGCGGTCGCCAAGCGCGCGCCGGACATGGGACGCGGCGCCACCTGGTACGGCAATTACTTCACCGACATGGCTGCGTGGAACGACCTCGTCCCGCACCGCCAGCGCGGCGGCGGCGGGCACGTCGTGGACGTCTCTTTCCCCAACTCCCAGATGGGCGGACACATGTCCGTCTTCCCGCCCGGGACCTACAAGAAGGGACACCGGCACGGCCCTGGACGGGTCATCGTCATCCCGGCGGGCGAGGGCTACTCCATCATGTGGCCGGAGGGCGGCGAGAAAGTCATTGCGCCTTGGCACGAGGGCAGCATGTTCACTCCGCCCGACCGCTGGTTCCACCAGCACTTCAACGTCAGCGTGGAGCCTGCCCGCTACCTCGCGCTCGCCCCGCTGCCGCAGTTCAGCGGCCACAGCGAGAAGGTGGAAGACCGCAGGCGCGACCAGATCGAGTACCCATACGAAGAACCCTGGATCCGCGAGAAGTTCGAGGAGGAGCTCGACAAACGCGGACTGGAGAGCCTCATGCCGCACGAGGCCTACACGAACCCCGACTTCAAGTGGGGTTACCGCGCCGACGAGGAGCAGGGCGCAGTGCTCGGCCTCCAGCACAACCGCTAGCCCCAGCCATCCTGGCCGGACACTTGAAAGGGGCGGCTCTTGGAGCCGCCCCCTTCTCATATCCCCTGTCTGTTCAGGAGCTTGCCCGTGGCGCCGTGAGGTCTACACCAGCACCATCGATCGCACCGTGGGCATCCCGGACTTCGCGAGGCTCCAGTGTTCCCCGTGGTCCTCGCTCACGTACAGGTCGTTCGCCGCAGCCGCTACGAGCGCGCCGCCGGGGCCGGCCACCATCGTCCTGACCATCGCCTCGAAGGAAGCGGGCAGGCCATTCGCGAGCCGGAGCCAGTGCTCTCCGCCGTCCTCGCTGCGATAGAGCGCGGCGTTTGCCGTGCCGTTCGCGCGCCATCCCGGTGGGGGTGTTGCGGCGGCGGCCGTGTACAGCAGCCTCGGGTCTTCCGGTGCTGCAACCAGGGGCATCGTGTACGGTCGCTCCAGTCCTTCTTGCACCAGGGTCCACGTCTGGCCGCCGTCCTCGCTGCGGTGAAACCCGCACCCCGTGGTCGCGTACATGTGCTGCGCATCGGGGTCTGCCATCACCTCGTGGACGTCGAAGAAGAGCCCCTCGTTGAGGCTCTCCCACGTCACACCGTCGTCGACGCTGCGGAACACGCCGCCCTCCTCGACGCCGACGTAGACCCCGCCCGCCTGCGCGGGGTCGGGGAAGATCGAGCGCACGTGCGGGATGTGCGGCGGCGGGGGGAACGTCCATGTCTCACGGCCGGGGATGTCGTTGAACGAATCGCAGCCGACCCACGTCGCTCCGCCGTCCGCGCTCCGGTACACCATCGCGGGCGATACGCCCAACCATACGAGCCCCGGCACGCGGGCATCGGCTCCCAGCGTCCACGGCAGGTCCTCTACCGCTCGGGCGTTCATCAACTCCCAGTGGTTATGGCCGCTCCGGCGCCAGACCGCCGCGTCGTCCGTGACGGCGTACACCGTGTCGCCGGCGCCCGCGAGCAGCGGCCGCGCTCCCGGGCCGTCCTCCGCGTGGAACTTTCCGCTGTCCAGGTGGAACGCGAACACACCATCGTCTGTTCCCAGCACCAACTCACTCATGGCTGCCCTCCTGCTTGTCATGGGCCTGCTGCTCTTGGCGCAAGCGTACTCGTCTGCGACGGACGCCTCTACTCCGGGCGCTTGCCGATCCGCAGTCGAACGACGCCGCAGTCGCACAGGTAGTCCGTCCACGCCAGCTCGTCGAGCTCGTTCGGAAGCAGGGGCTGGCCACGCTCCGAGTACGGCACCTCCCGGACGCGCGAGGCGCCGCAATGCTCGCACGGCGGCTCCATCCGCAGTCCGCCCTCGCCGCTGCTCACCACGACGCTCACGCCGCGCCCCGCCACGTGCGATACAACGACGCCCACTCCGCCATCGACAGCGTCTGCGCCCTGCGCGACGCCTCGATCCCTGCGCCGGCAAGCAGCCGCTCAGCCTCATCCGGCGCGACGTTCAGGCCACCCGATAGTGCGTTCCGCAACTGCTTCCGGGGGGCGCTGAACCCCGCGCGCGCCAGCACGAAGAACCGCTCCGCATCGTCGACGCCCTCAGCGAGGCCGTTGTGCAGCACGATGCCAACCACAGCCGACGTCACCTTTGGCGGCGGCGTGAACGACCCCGGACGCACGATGCGCGCGATGCGCGCGCTCCCGAACAGCTGCACCGCCAGCGACACCAGCGACATAGCTCCCGGCTGCGCGCACATCTGCTCCGCGACCTCTCGTTGCACCAGCACTGCCGCGCGCTCGGGACGGCAGTCCGACTCGAGGAATCGCCTCAGGATGGGCATCGCGGCGTAGTACGGCAGGTTACCGAGCATCTTGTACGGCGCGCAGCCGCCGAGCAGCGCGGCAGGGTCGGCGAGGCGGGCGTCCGCCTCCACGACTTCCACGTTGGACGGCATCGTAGCCGCCAGCGACCGCGCCAGCGCGTTGTCCAGTTCCACCGCGATGACGCGCGGTGCCCGTTCCGCCAGCACCGCCGTGAGCGCGCCGCGCCCCGGCCCGACCTCGATGACCGTATCGCCGGAGCCCACGTCTGCCGCGTCTGCTATGGCGCCGAGGATGTTGCGGTCGGTCAGGAAATACTGCCCCAGGCTCTTTCGGGGAGCGCCGTACGCCATGGCTGGCCTCGGAAACGCACGCGCCGGAGACGATCGATGCCTCCGGCGCGGCGGATTTGCAGAAGAGAGGCCGTGCACCTCTCGTCGAACCGGGAGCCCGCGCGCTTGGCCATGGACCCGGACTCGAACCAGACTGGTCTGCGGCACTCGGAGCACTCCGCTTAGCGCTGCTTCCTTCCGGACCTGACGCGGTTCACAGGGCTCCGTCGCGCAGGGTCTGGCTCTCAACGTCCGTTTCCGGGCCAGAGACGGCGAGACCGGCCCTCTAGAGAGGAGTTCAACCCCGCTGAAGCGGATTTCGGGTGCAGGGCACCGCTAGCTCCCCGTCTAGCACGGCCACAGTCATGCTATGCGCGCAGGCGCGGCAGGTCAACGCGACGCTCTCCCTAACTCCTCGACCGGCTGCTATCCTCTCCCCGTCATGCCAGTCCGCACCGCCGTCATCACCGCCGCCGGAGTAGGCACCCGCTTCCTCCCCATCTCCAAGTCCGTCCCCAAGGAGATGCTCCCCCTTGTCGACCGCCCCGTCCTCCAGTACGCCGTCGAGCAGGCCGCCGAGGCGGGCATCGAGCGCGTCGTTCTCGTCACCTCGCGCGGCAAGACCGCGATGGAGGACTATTTCGACGTCGCTCCCGAGCTCGAACGCACCCTCCGCGAACGCGGCAACGCGAAGCTCGAACCGGTCGAGCGCGTCGGACGCATGACCCGCGTCATCGCCGTGCGACAGCCGGAGCCGCTCGGCCTTGGCCACGCCGTCCTCATGGCGAAAGAGGCCGTAGGCAACGAGCCATTCATCGTCTACCTGCCCGACGAGATACTCCTCGGCGAACCCTCCGTGACCCGCCAGATGCTCGACGCCTACGAGCGGCGCGGCAACGCCATCGGCGTCGTCGAAGTGCCGTGGGACGACGTCTCGCGGTACGGCGTCGTGGAGGGGGAGCCACTCTCCGACCGCGAGACCCGGCTCACGCGCAGCGTCGAGAAGCCCCCGCGCGAGGAGGCGCCCTCGAACCTCGCCATCGTCGGACCCTACGTCTTCTCGCCCGCCATCTTCGACTGCCTGGAAGAGATAACCACCGGTGCGATAGGCGAGCTTCAGCTCACCGACGCCATCGCCCTCCTCGCACAGCGCGAACCCGTCCACGCCTACCGCTTCGAGGGAGAACGCTTCGACGCCGGCACGCCGCTCGGCCTCATGCAGACCGCCGTGGAGATCGCCCTCCGCCACCCGGACTATGCCGACGCGATGCGCGCATGGATCAAAGAACTGGCGGCGCGCCTGTAACGCGGCTCTCTAGCGGTCCATCTTGATGACCGCGAGGAACGCCTCCTGCGGCACCTCGACCCGCCCGATGCGCTTCATGCGCTTCTTGCCCTCGGCCTGCTTCTCCAGCAGCTTCCGCTTGCGCGTCACGTCGCCGCCGTAGCACTTCGCCAGCACGTTCTTCCGCATCGCCGTCACCGTCTCGCGGGCGATGACCTTGCTCCCGATCGCCGCCTGGATCGGCACGTCGAACAGCTGCCGCGGGATGAGCTTCCGCAGACGCTCGACCAGCATCCGCCCCTGGTGGTAGGCGCGGTCGCGGTGCGTTATGAGCGACAGCGCGTCGACCGGCGACTGGTTCACGAGGATGTCCAGCCGCACGAGCGGAGCGGCGCGGTACCCGTTGAACGAGTAGTCCAGCGACGCATAGCCGCGGCTGCGCGTCTTCACCTGGTCGTAGAAGTCCACCAGCACCTCGGCCATCGGCGCCGACGCTTCGAGCAACACGCGAGGGTCGGACGACGGCGAGGCGTCCGCGCCTCCTGTGCCGCCTGTGGCGGAGTCCAGGTACTCCGTGCGCTTGAACTCGCCCCGCCGGGAGTTGATGAGCTCCATCATCGGCCCCACGAAACGCGACGGCGTGAGGATGGACAGGTCCAGCCACGGCTCCTCCACCTGCTGCGACTCACCGCCCGTCGGCAGGTCCGTGGGACGCGACACCTCACGTATCGAGTCGTCGTTCATCGTCACGCGGTACACCACGCTCGGCGCGGTGACGACGAGGTCCATGCCGTACTCGCGCTCCAGCCGCTCCTGCACGATCTCCATGTGCAGCAGGCCCAGGAACCCGCACCGGAAGCCGGGCCCGAGCGCGGGCGAACTCTCCGGTTCGTACACGAGCGCCGCGTCGTTCATCTGCAGACGTTCCAGCGACTCGCGCAGATTGTGGAACTCGTTGCCGTCGGTCGGATACAAGCCGGCGAATACCATCGGCTTCTGCTCGCCGTAGCCGGGCAACGGTTCGGCTGCGCCCGCGCGTGCATGCGTGATGGTGTCGCCGACGCGGCAGTCGCCCACACTCTTCAGCCCCGTCGCGAGATAACCCACCTCGCCCGCCGACAGGTTCGGCGCTTTTGCCATCGCCGGACGGAATGCTCCGACCTCCAGCAGGTCCGCCTCCGTGCCCGTCGCCATCATCCGAACGCGGTCCGTGCCCTTCACCGCGCCGTCCACGACGCGAACGTACGCCATCACGCCCTTGTACGAGTCGTACTTCGAGTCGAACACCAGCGCGCGCAGCGGCTTCTCCTCGTGCGCCTCAGGCGGCGGCACCCGTTCCACGACCGCCTCCAGCAGCGCGCGCACTCCCGTGCCGTCCTTCGCGGAGACCTGCAGCACTTCGTCCGCGTCGAAACCGAACGCGGTGACCAGTTCCTCGATGACCCGGTCGGGCTCTGCGGAAGGCAGGTCGATCTTGTTCACGACAGGGACGATGGTGAGATCGTGCTCCAGCGCGAGGTAGACGTTGGCGAGCGTCTGCGCCTGGATGCCCTGCGCTGCGTCGACGATCAACAGCGCGCCCTCGCACGCCGCGAGCGAGCGCGAGACCTCGTACGAGAAGTCGACGTGGCCAGGCGTGTCGATCAGGTTCAGCTCGTAGTCGCGGCCCTGGTAGGCGAGCCCCATGCGGACGGCCTGCGCCTTGATGGTGATGCCGCGCTCGCGCTCGAGGTCCATCGAGTCGAGCAGTTGGTCGTGCATCTCCCGCGCGGAGACAGCGCCCGTGATCTCCAGGATGCGGTCGGCGAGCGTCGACTTGCCGTGGTCGATGTGGGCGATGATGCAGAAGTTGCGGATGAGAGCGGGGTCCACGCCCCTCATTCTAGCAGGGCGGCTCTACGAGCCATCGGTGTCGCCGGATGGCTCGCTGCCCTCCGACATCATGCCGCTCTCCGCCAGGGCGCCGACGAGGCCGAAGATGTCGCCCAGGAAGTCCTCGCCGTTCGAGTTTCCCTCGCCGCTGGCCGACTGGAGGTATCGGAAGAGATCGGAGTCGGCGGACAGGACGAGCGTCGTCTGACCGCCCAGCACTGACCGGTACGCTGCCAGGCTGCGCCGGAACGCGAAGAATTCGGGGTCCTGTTCGAGCGCCTCGGCGAGGATGCGGATCGCTTCACCTTCACCTTCACCCCGGAGCCGGTTGGCAGTCTCGTCCGCTTGAGCGGAGATGATCTCCACCTGCCGGTCAACGTCGGCGATGCGCTGGCGGTACAGCTCCTCACCCTCGGCGCGGAGTCGCTGCGCCTGTACGGAGCGCTCTGTCCGCATGCGATTGAAGATGTTGTCCTCCGTCGCGCCCGGGAAATCGGCGCGCTTGATGCGGATGTCGACGATGTCGACGCCGAAGTCGTTCTCGGGCGACTTCACGACCTCGTTGGCGGTTGAAAGGGCTCGGGCGACGATAGCCGCGCGCGTGGGTACGCCTTGGTCGTTGAGCAGCGGTTCGACGGTGGTGCGGTCCTCCTCGATGCCGATGAGCCGCCCGCCGATGATCTCCGGTTGCGTGCTGCGACCGACCTCGTCACGAAGCGCTGCGATGACGATCTGCTGGATCGTCGCGTCGGCGTTGTTCTCGCTGCGCAGGCGCTCGATGAACTTGCGCGGGTCCTCGATGCGGTAGCGGACGTAGGCGTCCACCTCCAGGAACTGGTTGTCCTGGTCCGGCATGGACGTGGGCGTCACGTCTATCCGCAGGATGCGCTTGTCCAGCACGTTCGCGGTGTCCACGAACGGCGCCTTCACCTTCAACCCCGGCGTGTACACGATGCGCTGTATCTCGCCGAACCGCGTGACCACCACGTACTGCGTCTCGTCGACCGTGTACAGCGCCTGCGGAACGACGATGACCGTCGCGATGACGAGGATCAGGAAGGGAACGAGGAGTCTCATATCAGCCCCCGTTCCCCGCGCCGGCGGCAGCAGGGCCCGCGACCGACGGAAGAACGCCTTCCGTCAGCGGCAGGAGCGGCAGCGCGCCGCCGGTGGAATCGTCCAGGATGAAAAGGGTAACGCCCGGCAGAACGTCCTCTATCGCCTCGAGGAACAACCGCGTCCGCGTCACCTCCTGGGACTGCTCGTACTCCGTGAAGACGGCGGTGAACTCGGCTGCTTCACCCTGCGCCCTGGCGATACGGGCGTCCTTGAACGCCTGCGCCGCCTGGGTCACCTGCTCCGCCGCACCGCGCGCACGGGGGAGCCTGTCCTGCTCGTAGGCGAGCGACTCGTTGATGCGGCTCTCCCTGTCGACGCGCGCCCTGTTGACGTCGTCGAAGGCGTCGCGCACCTGGTCCGGCGGCTGGACTTCCTGGAGTTGCACGCTCAGTATCTCGATGCCCGCGTTGTAGTCGTCGACGATCTCCTGCAGCAGCGCCTGCGTGTCTGCCTGCACCACCTCCCTGCCCACGCGCAGCGGGTCGTCTATCGACCGCTGCCCGACGACCTGCCGGAGCGCCGCCTCGGCGGCATCCTTGAGCGTCCGGCCGTCGGGGTGGCCTTCCAGTACCTCCAACCGCGTCGGGTCTCCGGGATCTGCGACGTTGAAGAGGAAGTTCCCCAGGTCCTTGATGCGGTACTGGACGACGAGGTCGATGGCCACGATGTTCAGGTCGCCGGTGATCATCCTCGACTCGACGGCCTCGTCCACGATGACGTCGCCGGTGCTGGTTCTGAAACCGAGTTCCATGCGCCGGGTCTCGTCGACGGAGACGACGTCCACCGTGCCGATAGGCGCCGGAGGATACCAGTGGAGTCCTTCGTCCTCGGTGCCCCGGAACGCGCCGAAGAGGCGCAGCGCCGCCTGCTCGGACGGCTGCACGGTGTAGAACCCCGTGCCGAGCCACAGAGCGATCGCAACGACGATGAGGCCGAGGATGAACAGGCGGGAGCCGCCGCCCGGAAGGCGCGAGCGTATACCGTCCCAGCTCTGTCGGAGGTTTTGGACCACCTGGTCCGGATCGAATTCGGGTCGGCGTTCGCCGTACATCTAACGCAACTTCTTCCGTACACCCCGCTGAGGTAAGCCGTCCTCTGACGGCCGCGCTGCGAGTGGACCTCCAGCGCTCCGGGGGAACAGGACGAGTCTATCCCCCACCCTCAGGTGTGTCAAACAAGCGGGGCGCCGCCTCGCCCGCTTGACGCACTTTTGCACAGACTTGCACGCGGGTATAGTATGCCGCAGCAAAATCGTAGCGTCTGCGGCCTGCTGCAACGGAACTGCAGCACGTACCGGCCATTCGTCTACGAGACCAGGCAACGCATATCCGGGGAGTGGAAGGCAGGAGGGAAGATGAAGATGCACCGGTTCCTGGCCCTTGGCGCGATAGCAGTGGTCTTGGCGCTCTTCGCGGCGTGCGGCGGCGGCGAAGATCCAACCGCGACGCCGCGTCCGGCGGCTCAGCCGACCCCCACCCCCACCGCTGAGGCGATGATGGAGGATGAGCCGACTCCTACCCCCGAGGCGATGATGGAGGACGAGCCGACTCCCACCCCCGAGGCTATGGCGGAGCAGCCGACCCCAACGCCTGTCCCGCAACCAACCCCGACACCGGTGCCCCCGCCTCCCGGCTTCGACGCAGAGGCGTACTTCGGCGGCAAGACCATCCGCATCATCACCGGCACCAGTCCGGGCGGCGGCTACGACACATTCAGCAGGCTCGTCGCCCAGGCGGCCGAGCGGCAGTTCCCGGAGAGCACGCGCTTCATCGTCCAGAACCTCCCCGGCGCAGGGCAGTTGCGCGGCCTGCGAGCCGTACTGAACTCGGAGCCGGACGGTCTCACCATCGGCCCCGTCCATTCGCGCTGGTTCGCACGGCAGATGCTCGTCGGCGACGTCGATGGGTTCGACCTCGACAGGATCTACATCCTCGGCTCGCCCACATTCACCATCGCCGAGAGCGGCTTCTGTCTCGACAAGAGCTTCGCCTCGTCGTGGCAGGAGGTGCTGGACAGGGACCTCACCATCAGGGTCGGTTCCGTGGGCCCTGGCAACGAGCCTCAGATCGAGTTCATGATTGAGAACGGCGGTCCGTTCAAGCTCATCTACGGCTACGGTGGCTCCTCCGAGATCATGGCAGCGTTCGACCGTGGTGAGGTCGACGGCACGGGCCGCTGCGGCCCGGGTACCGCAGGCCGCCTCTACCCCGAGTGGATAGAGCAGGGGCGCCTCGTTCCCATCTTCTACAACAAGAAGCCGTACAACGACGAATGGCTGGCGAGGCTCGGACGCGCAGAGCCGCTGCCCTCCTTCCGCGAACTGCCGGGGCTCACGTTCAACCCCGCACAGGCAGAGGCGCTCGAACTCAACCTCCTCATCGTTGAGATATCGCGCGTCTTCGTGATGCCTGAGGACGTGCCGGCAGACGTAACGCAGTACTGGCAATCGGCGTTCGACCGCCTCGTGGCTGATCCTGCCTTTATCGAGGCGATCAAGATAGCCGGATACGAGGACTCTTACGGCTATGGCACCTCAGAAGACATCTGGGAGATCATCAACCGCGTACGAAGCGCCAGCCAGGAGACGCGCGATATCGCGCTTGGGCTGAGTGGCGTCGGCACCCTCGTGGTGAACTAGCGATTTCAGTGCCGGTGCGGACATTAGGTTCGCACCGGCACTGCCCGATGGCTCCGCCTCTCTTCCGGAACCGGGACCTGCACACCCTGTGCTGGCTCAGGCCATGTTCTCCCCCTCCGCGATGGGCTTGTTGGACCACGACGCGCCGTTGCGCCGATATTTCTCCGAGATATAGGATTCCGTGACGGACCGCAGCGTGCACCCACCGGGCATCCGGTGAGCAGCGCAACGTAGGAGGAAGAGATGAATGTCCACCGGTTCCTGGCCCTTGGCGCGCTGGCAGTGATCCTGGCGCTCTTTGCCGCGTGCGGCGGCGATGACGAGCCCACCGCAACACCGCGTCCAGCGGCTCAGCCGACTCCCACCCCCACCGCTGAGGCGATGATGGAAGAGCCGACTCCCACGCCCGAAGCGATGATGGAGGAAGAGCCGACTCCCACGCCCGAGGCGATGACAGAGCAGCCGACCCCGACGCCTGTCCCGCAACCCACTCCCACACAGGTGCCCCCGCCCCCTGGCTTTGACGCGGAGGAGTACTTCGGCGGCAAGACCATCCGCATCATCACCGGCACCAGCCCCGGCGGCGGCTACGACACCTTCAGCAGGCTGGTCGCGGCAGCCGCGGAACGGCAGTTCCCGGACAGCACCCGCTTCATCGTGCAGAACCTTCCCGGCGCCGGGCAGCTGCGCGGCCTCCGCGCCGTGCTCGACTCCGAGCCCGACGGCTACACCATCGGCCCCGTCCATTCCCGATGGTTCGCACGGCAGGTGCTCGTGGGGGACGTCGAGGGATTTGACCTGGACAACGCACACATCCTCGGCTCTCCGACGTTCACGATCGGAGAGGACGGCTTCTGTATCGACCGCAACTTCGCCTCGTCGTGGCAGGACGTGCTGGACCGCGGACTCACCATAACGGTCGGCTCCACGGCGCCGGGCAATGAGCCTGCCATCGAGTTCATGGCGGACAACGGCGGCCCGTTCCGGCTCATCTACGGATACGGCGGCACGTCCGAGATCATGGCATCGTTCGACCGTGGCGAGACGACTGGAACGGACCGCTGCGGCCCGGGTACCGCCGGTCGTCTCTACCCCGAGTGGCTGGAGCAGGGACGCCTCGTCCCCATCTTTTACGAGAAGAAGCCCTACAACGACGAATGGCTCGCCCAACTCGGCCACACCGGCCCTCTGCCGGTCTTCCGTGACCTGCCCGGCCTTCCGTCCAACCCGGCCCAGGCAGAGGCGCTCGAACTGAACCTGCTCATCGACGAGATCTCGCGCGTGTTCATCCTGCCGCCCGGCGTGCCCGAGGATGTGAAGCAGTACTGGCAGTCCGCATTTGACCGTGTGATAGCAGACCCTGCGTTCATCGAGTCGGTCAGCGTCGCCGGTTATGCGGACGACTACGGATACGGCAGGAGTGAGGACATCTGGGCCATCATCACCCGCGTACGCGACGCCAGCGATGAGACACGGCAGATCGCGCTGGACCTGAGTGGCGTAGCCAACCTCGTGGTGAACTAGAGCCCAGCGTGTGCAGGTGCGGACTGGTAGTCCGCATCTGCCGCCAGGGCCCGGCGTGGCATCGTCCGATGAAGGGCACCCCTCGTGGGTGCCCTTCATCGATTTCACATTAGTGACATCTGCCCGTTGTGCGGATAACCCACGCCTGCTTACCCTGTCTCCGACGGCCCAACGGCTGGCGGCCATCGCCCTCTGCCCAAGGCGCATTCCGCCGCGCCGGGGACGCAACGGGGCGCAACGGAGGCGCGGAACAGCGTAGACAGGTCGCAGACGGCTGGCCGGATTCACGAGCGAAAGGAACGATATGGAACTACATGCGACACCCGAAGAAGTTAACGACGGCCTGACACACAGGCAGGCGATGGCCATGCCGTACCTCGCCTCCGCCGCATCCCTGGCTGAGGCCGCGCAGGCCGCAAACATCCACCGCTCCACCCTCCACCGGTGGATGAAGGACCCCGTCTTCCGCGATGAGCTGGAACGTATGCGCGGGGATGCGATCAACCTTGCCTACGCCGAACTCCAGGGCATCGCCTTGAAGAGCGTCTCTGTGCTCGCCGACCTCCTCGACGATCCCAGCCCCAGGGTCCGCAACATGGCCGCCCGTACCGCCCTCCACAATGCCGTGAAGGTCAAGGAGGCCCGCGAGAACCATCACCGCCTCGACCTCTTGGACAGGGCCATCACCCTGCTCAAGAAAGAGATGTAGGTCACTCGAAGGAACAGTAGGAGGAGAATCATGCGCGCTTCCATCCGCCGTCTGGAACACTTTCTCATCTGCCAACTGCTGCGCGTCTCGCTCGAACCCATCGTCGACGACTACCTGCAGCAGTGGCAACGCGCCATGGACGAGAGGGAGACATTGCCTGACCCCTTTGAACTCGCGCAGACTGCCGCTGACAACGGCATACCCATACTCGCTTTCGCTCCGCTCGACGCCTACCTCAATCAGTGCGCTGACGACTGGCGTCTACCCGACGCTGAGCGCATCGTCATCGCCATCGTTCACGGCCACGCCGAGGTGCGCTTCATGATCGACAAGACCTGTCGCTGCCCTGCCCGCCGGAACCTCTGCGCCGTCCCCAAACCTGCAGGCAGGGATGACTTCTTCGACTGGGCAACCCTTGCCACGCCCGTTGACGCTCCGGAAAGCACGGTGTAGGTTCCCCCCTCATGAGATCTTGTATAAGGCCGATGGGGCAAGTCCCGTCATTCCCGCACCGGCGGGAATCCAGAGTGCGCGGGCAGCGCACACGGTGGTGAATCGGGGCGGCGGGGAGGTTACCCGATTCGCCTTACGCGACACGAGAACGAACGAGGTACGACCGATACGATGACTTACGACTACGACGTCTACGGCGTCGGCAACGCGATAGTGGATACCGAGGTGGAGGTGGAGGACTCATTCCTCGCGGGCCACGGCTTGGACAAGGGCATCATGACGCTCGTGTCCGCTGAGTCCCAGGCGGAGCTGCTGGAGAGCCTCGCCGGGCACGCCCGGCACGGCTCCGCCGGAGGGTCCGCGGCGAACACGGTGACCGCTGTCACCCACTTCGGGGGCAGCGCCTTCTTCACCGGCAAGATCGGTAACGACATGCACGGCGCGCTCTACCGCGAGAGCCTCGCCGAGGCCGGAGTCGAGTTCGACATGACGCCCGCGGACACAGGCCCCACCGGCGCGTGCGTCATCCTCGTCACGCCGGACGGCGAGCGCACGATGCGGACGAGCCTCGGCGCGGCCTCCACGTTGGAGCCGGGCGATATCGCCTCTGGCGCGCTCCGGTCCAGCCGCATCGTCTACGTGGAGGGCTACCTGCTCAGCACCCCTTCGTGCGCGGAAGCCGCCGAGCGCGCTATGGCCGTTGCCTCGGACAACGGCGTGCAGGTTGCGCTCAGCCTCTCCGACCCTGCCATAGCGACGCTCTTCATCGACGAGTTCCGGCGCGTCACCCGGCAGTACGTCGACGTCCTCTTCTGCAACGAACATGAGGCGGAGATATACGGGGGCAGCGGCTCGCGGGAGCAGCGGCTGCGGGCGGTTGGCGCTGACGCCCCGCTGGTGTTCATGACCTGCGGAGCGGACGGCGCGCTGGTCTTCGACGATGGGGCCATCACGCACGTGCCGGGGTACGTTGTGCCCGTCGTCGACACGACCGGCGCGGGCGACGTCTTCGCCGCGGGCGCACTCTACGGGCTGACGCATGGCCTCAACCCCACCGATGCTGGTAAGCTCGGCGCGTTCGCATCCGCGAAGGTCGTAACCGGCTTCGGAGCGCGGCTGCGCGAGCCGTTGCACGAGACACTGGAAGCCATACTCAACGGGGCCCACCCCCTCGGTTGACAAGGAGAGCAGGACAATGACCACCGACCGCCACCAGAAGGCTGCATGGGCGCAGACGCACGACGTGCCGGAGCAGTGGGAGGAGCAGCAGTTCGTCGACAACTGGGTCACGCGCGATGACGGCAGGCAGGACCAGCGCGGGCCGATGATTCAGGCCACCGTGGATGCCGCGCCCTTCCCCACGGATCAGGCTATCCGCGCCCTGGACGTCGGCTCCGGCTACGGCCTGCTCTCCAGCCACCTGCTGGCGAAGTACCCCAACGCCCACGTCACGCTGCAGGACATCTCCGAGCCGATGTTCGGCCACGCGAAGGAGCGCCTCGCGGCCTACGCGGACCGCACGGCCTACGTCAAGAGCGACTTCTCACAGCGCGGCTGGGCGTCCGGGCTCGGCGGGCCGTTTGACTTCGTGATGTCCGCCATCGCCATCCACAACATGTACGACGATGGCCTCATCGCCGGCATCTACAAGGACATCCACGACCTCATCGCCGACGGCGGCATGTTCGCCAACCTGGACTACGCGGCGCAGGCTGGCGGCGTGGACATGCACGTCCAGTGGCTGAAGGAAGCCGGCTTCCCCACCGTGGAAGCGGTCGAGATCAACGACCGCACCGTCCTCCTGAAAGCCTCCCGCTGACCCCTTCGTCATTCCCGCCTCTCCCGTCATTCCCGCGAAGGCGGGAATCCAGCCGCGGGGCGAGGCATGGGCGGGGCGTTCGATCCCCTCTCCCTACAAGGGGAGAGGGTGAGGGAGAGGGTACTGCCGGGGCGGGGTGTCCCTCGGGTGGCCTAGCCCCACAGCCGCTCGGAGGCGATGGCCGCGCCTTCCGCCAGCGACTCCAGCTTGCGGAAGATGATGTCCGGGTCCATCTTCCCGTAGCCCGCGAACGTGCCGAAGCCGCAGTCCGACCCCGCGAGCACCCGCTCGCGCCCCACGATAGCGGCGAACGTCTCGATGCGCTGTGCCACCAGCTCCGGGTGCTCCACGAAGTTGCTGGTGGAGTCGAGCACGCCGGGGACCAGCACCTTGTCGTCCGGGATGTCGGCGTCGCGCCACTCCTTCCACTCGTGGGCGTGGCGGGGGTTGGACGCCTCGAACAGGATGGCGGAAGGCTTCGCCCGCAGGACGATGGGCATGATCTTGGACACGGCGATGTCGTAGTCGTGCGGCCCTTCGTAGTTGCCCCAGCACACGTGCATCCGCACCGACTCCGCGGGCACGTTCTCCAGCGCCCCGTTCAGCACGTCGATGTGGTGCTCGGCGCGCCGGAGGAACTCCTCCTCGGTCAGTCCCTGGAAGCCGGTGTGGAACGCCATAGCCAGGTCGGGGCAGTCCACCTGCAGCACGAACCCTGCCCCGACGATGGCCTCGTACTCCTCCTGCATCGCCGCGCCCAGTGCATCGATGTACGCCTCGTGCGTCGAGTAGTAAGCGTTCGGCATGAACACGGAGGCCACGCCCGGCGAGGACGAGGTCATGAACGCATCGGTGACGCCCGCGCCTTCGAGCGCCGCCTTGAAGTTCTCGAGGTCCTTCCGCAGCGGCTCCCGGTCCTTCACCTCCACCGGCCCCACGCACTGCGGGCGGCGCATCGGCTGGTCGCCGGTCATCCGCGCCATCTTGGCGCGGAAGTCGGGATACGGCGCCACGTCCAGGTTGGGACGGCGCGCGCTGTCTCCCTCGAAGCCGGTGAGCCGGTCCTTGGCGTAGGTGGAGTAGGCGACCTTGCTCATCTCGCCGTCGCTCACGATGTCGACGCCCGCGGCGTGCTGCCGCGCGACGATGTCGGCGACGCCCTGCCGCACGAGCGCGTCCAGCTCCTCGGCATCGTACTCTTCCTCACGCTCCTTCTTGAGGAGCAGCGCGGCGACGTCGTCCGGACGCGGCAGGCTGCCGACGTGGGTCGTGAGGATGCGGTCTGTAGAGAGTTTCATGGGAACGCTCCGGGGAAGGGTGAACCGGATTATAGCCGCGCTCCTATAATCGCGGCATGGCCGGACAGCAGAGCATCGAGGTTCGGGTGGCGTCGAGCGACGACGATATGCATGGTGCGTTCGCCGTCCGGCATGAGGTCTTCATCCTCGAGCAGGGCGTACCGCCCGAACTCGAACGGGACGACGCGGACGACGGTGCGGTGCACGTCGTCGCGAGAGACGGGACGTCAGTCATCGGCACGGCGCGGCTGACACGGGACGGCGAGGCTCGGATAGGGCGCGTCGCGGTGCTGCCCGCGTGGCGGCGTCGCGGCGTCGCCGGGCTGCTGCTCGCGGCGCTGGAGTCCGAGGCGCGCAGGTTCGGCATCGCCGAGGTGGGCCTGCATTCGCAGACGTACGTGCGGGCGCTCTACGAGCGGCACGGGTACGCGGTTACAGGGCCCGGGTTCGTGGAGGCAGGCATAGACCACGTGCCGATGGCGAAGCGGCTCGACCGGTAAGCAGCGGTGCTGCGTCCTGACCGGCTACGAGGAGACGGCGGCCCGCTTCGTACCGGGCGGCTGCTTGAGCACGAACGATCCGCGCACGTCCCGCAGGCTCAGTGCGCCGCTCTCCAGCAGCGCTCCGCGTATGCCGGGGCGATGACGCGCTCGAACGTCCACGGCGATGAGCGCATAGCCGGCGGCGAGGAGCGCCTCGTATTCGGCGGCGTGTTCGTCGTCGAGCCCCTCCTCGCCGGCGGACATGGCCCCGATCCAGGAACCGAACGCTGCGCCGAACTTCCAGACCGTGGCGGCCAGCAGGATCTTTATGTTGATGTCCATCGGGTAGACCAGCAGCGCGATGAGCGACGGCACTTCGATGATGAGCGAGCCCCAGATGCCCCACTTTATCGCCGCTCGCAGCATGCTCTCCCCCCGCCGCTTCAGGCGCGGAGGCGCAGGACCGTCGTCCGGCAGCACGTAGGTGACGCCCGTGCGGTCGCCGAAACCGGCTTCCTCCAGCAACTGCTCGGCGGCAACGGCAGCCGTACGATGTTCGAATATGCCGACGACGGCGGTCATGCGACCGGCTCCCTCGCTTTCAGTGCGCCGTCGAAGAACCCGATCAGCTTCGGCCACGAGTCGGCGGATATCTCCGGGTTGTACCGCACCGGGTTGTACGGGTCGTTGAAGGCGTGCTGTCCGTTGGGATAGCGATGGAAGGTGAACGGCTTGCCCTCGGCGCGGAGCGCGGCTTCCAGCTTGTCGACGTCCGGCGGCGCCGGGTTCGCGTCCAGGTCGCCGAAGAAGCCGGTGAGCGCGCAATCGAGGTCGGCAGTCAGGCTCAACGGGTCGGGACCGTCGCCCCAGGGCAGGTCGACGTCAACGCCGTAGAAGTCGGCGCACGCGGCGAACTCTTTGGTCCGTACCGCGAGCATGTAGGCGATGCGCCCGCCGATGCAGAAGCCGGTGACGCCGAACGGCCCGGACACGTCCGGCTGGCCGCGCAGGCACTCCAACCCCGCAAGCATGTCCTGCAGCAGTTCGTCGTCGCGCAGGCTGTCCTTCAGCGGCATCGCGACCTCGCGGCGGGTCGGGTCCTCGAAGGCATAGCCCGTCAGCTGTTCGTTCGTCACGTCGGAGCGATGGAAGAGGTAGGGCGCGATAGCAGCATAGCCTGCCTCGGCGAGCCCGTCGCACTTCTCCCGCACGAACCGGTCGATGCCGAATACGTGCATCGCCACGACGACGCCGGGGTGCGGGCCGGGGGCGTCTGGCAGAGCGAGGTATGCGTCCACCGGTTTGCCGTCAACGTCTATGCTCACCCACTCGGATGCCATCGCCCTTCCTCCTTCGTGCCGGTCAGTTGTCCTCGCTGATGACGAGCGCGCTCTTACCCTTGATCTGGCGGGATTCCTGGTAGCGGTGGGCCTCGACAGCCTCGGCAAGCGGCCAGGTGCGGTCTATGGTGGGCCTGAGCTTCCCCTCTCCGAACCAGCCGAGGATCATCTCGAAGTCCTCACGCGGCGTTTGTCCACCGCCTGCGCCAAGTATCGAGACGCCGTTACGGTAGAGGTCGGCAACAGGGAAAGCAGTCTCGCGTCCGCCGGCGCCGCCGAAGACCGAGAGCCGTCCGCCGCGCGCCAGCGCTGTGATGCCCTTCGCCAGGACGTCGCCCCCGATACCGTCCACGATAACGTCGACGCCGCGCCCGTCGGTGAGCCGCTTCGCCTCGGCCGCGAAGTCCTGCTCCACGTAGTTGATGCCGTGGTCCAGTCCGTACCCGGCCGCCCACTCGAGCTTCTCCGCGCTGCTCGCAGTGCCGAGGACGGTCATGCCGACCTGCTTCGCGAGCTGGATGGCAGCGATGCCGACACCGCTCGCGGCGGCCTGCACGAGGACGGTCCCGCCGGCCTCGCCGCCGCCGCGGACGCGCAGCGCCGACCAGGCCGTGGTGTAGATGATAGTAACGGTCGACGCCTCAACGAGGCTGAGCTTGTCCGGCACGGCATATACCGAGCGCTCGGGCACGGCGACGAACTCGGCATACGAATACGGTGGCTGGCGCACGATGACGCGGTCGCCGACGCTCACCGACGTCACGTCCTTCCCGACCTGTGCGACAACGCCCGCGCCTTCTATCCCCAGCATCGCGGGGAAGTCCACCACCTGCCCCATGCGCCCGCCGCGCCGCGATACCTCAGCGGGGTTGACGCCCGATGCCGCAAGCCGCACGAGCACGTCGCCGTCGCCGGGTTCAGGATCGGGGACCTCTTCGAGGCGGAGCACCTCCGGCCCCCCGAACTCGTGGTATCGCACTGCCTTCATCTGCTGTCCCTCCTCGCAGGTCGATTATCCGCCTGACACACGGACGAGGCAAACCTGCCTGTCGCCAGTCAGGAGATAGCGTTGATGCCGGTCAGGTGGCGCCCCAGGATGAGCTGGTGCATGTGCTGCGTGCCCTCGTAGGTGTGCACCGTCTCCAGGTTCATCGCGTGGCGCATCGGGGAGAGATCGTCGGTGATGCCGGCCGCGCCGAGCAGGTCGCGGCTGGTGCGGGCGATCTCCAGCGCCGCAAGGGTGTTGCTGTACTTCGCCATGCTGACGTGCGACCAGTGCAGCGTCCCTGCGGCCTTCAGCCGCCCCAACTGCAACGCGAGCAGCTGCGCCTTCGAGAGCGACGTGGCCATGTCCGCGAGCTTCTGTTGCACGAGCTGGAAAGACGCCAGCGGGCGTCCGAACTGCTCCCGCTCCTTCGTATATTCGATAGCCGTGTGCAGGCAGTCCGCAGCCGCCCCGCAGACGCCCCAGACGATGCCGTAGCGCGCTGCGTTGAGGCAGGCCAGCGCCGACCCCAGACCGCGCGTGCCGGGGAGCAACGCATCCTCCGGCACGCGCACGTCCTCCAGGAAGATCGCGCTGGTCACGCTCATCCGCATCGAGAGTTTGTTGTGGATGTCCTCCCGTCGTACGCCCGGCAGGGCCGTATCGACCAGGAAGCCTCGTATCGCGTCGCCCAGCTTCGCCCAGACCACCACGACGTCGGCGATGCCGGCATTCGTGATCCACATCTTGCCGCCGTTGAGCGTGAAGCCATCCGTGGTTTCGACAGCGTGCGTCTCCATCCCGGCTGGATCGGAGCCGTGGTCGGCCTCGGTGAGCCCGAATGCGCCAAGGACGCGGCCTGCAGCCATGTCGGGCAGATAGCGCTCGCGGTGTTCCTCGGTCCCGAACTCATGGATGGCGGTCATCGCCAGGGACGATTGGACAGACGCGAATGAGCGGTAGCCGGAGTCGGCGCGCTCCAACTCCTGCATGACGAGGCCATAGGCCACCGGGCCGAGTCCGGCGCAGCCGTAACCTTCCAGGTGGGCGCCGAAGAGGCCCAGTTCGCCCATGCGCGGGACGAGTTCCAGTGGGAACGTGCCTTCGCGGAAGTGGGGGACGACGGCAGGCACCGCCTCCGCCTCGACGAAGTCGCGCACCGTGTCGCGCACCTGGCGCTCGTCGTCGGTGAGCTGCGATTCGATATCCAGCAGGTCTATGCCGCGGTAGGGCTGCATCGAGGCCTCACAGTACGGTGGTGGAAGAGCCATTCTAGCAATGGCGGTGCAAAGCAGAAGCCCTCCGGGTTCTCCGGAGGGCTTCTGAGTATCGCCTGTGTCCTACCGCTTGCTACGCAGAGCAGTGGTCGGGAACGCCCTGCTTGCCCTTCTCGGCCTCTATCTCCGCGGTCAGTTCGACGATCTCCGCGTCGAGTGTTGCCTCGTAGGCGGGGTAGAACGCGGTCGCGAGGGCCCAGGCCGCATCGGAGACGTTGACCGGCTTCTCGCCCAGTCCCTCGTCCCTGTCAGCCTGGACGAGCGCCAGCTTTTCTTCCAGCCCGGCGATGTTCTCCGCAATGGCGACGCGGTCGCTCTCGCGGCAGAAGGCCAACGGTGCGCTGGTGATGATGTCGAACGTGCCGGGGTCGATCACGCTCAGGGTGCGCATGCGCTCCACGTCGCCGTCGCCGGGGCCGATGCCGGAGCGCTGGCGGGTGAAGCGGCCGAGCGTCCAGACGGTTGTCCACGCGCCCTGGTCGTTGGCAACGAGCGTGTTGTTGGCGCTCTTGTTGCTCACGTAGTTCGTGATGTCTGAAGGAGTGCCGGGCCCGTCGTTGATAAGGAGGATGACCTCCTGGCCGGGGGCGAAGCCCGCGCCCCAGATGCGGACCTGCTCGCGGGACGAGCGCGCTCCCAACTGGTGGTTGACGACCACGTCTCCCGTGACGACGCTCTCCACGCCGGAGATGTGTCCGTCGGCGGACGCCCTCGGGGAGAGGATGGCATTGCCCGCCACGAGGCCGAGCAGCAGCCCCGCAGCGATAAGCGTGAGAACCACGGCCCGGGGGTGAGTTGCGATTACCTTAGTCACGATTGCCTCCTGTGGACCTTACGCTTACTTCGAGCAGAACTGCGGGACTTCCGCATCTTCCGCACGATCGTGGTTGCAGAGCGCGAGGGGCGCGGTGGCGAGAGTGTCGAAGGTCTCGCCATCCACCGCATACAGCGTGCTCAGGCGCTCTTCGTTCCCGTCACCAGCGCCCACGTTCGGACGGGTGAAGCGGCCGATCCGCCAGTTCGTTGCGAACGCGCCGTCGTCGTTCACGATGAGCGGCCACACGCTGCCCCCGCCGTCTCTCCGGTTCCCGGGGGCGCACTCGCCGTCATTGTTCAAACGGCAGTTGCTGATGATGTAGAGCGCGCCCTGGAAGTCATCCAAGAGAAGCACCACTTCCCTGCCCGGCGTGAAGCCGGATCCGCGGATCCAGACTTCTTCCGATGACCGGCTCGTCCCGGCTACGAAATTCACCTCATTCGGGGTCTCACTCGTGGTGAGCACGATGGTCTCGGTCCCTGTCGCATGCCCGTCCGCGCGCACGCCCTGATATGCCGAGAGCGCGATAGCGAGCGCGAGACCGGCTATGAGACCGGCAGCGATCCAGATGGTCGCCGACCGTTTCGTTACTGTGGTAGCAGCTGTCACTGAGTCCTCCTGCTCAACGAATCTTCAAAGGTAGGGTTTACGCCGAGCAGTGGCTCGGGACTTCCGCATCCTCGGCACGCCCACTGAGGTTGCAGAGGGCAAGTGGAGCAGTCGCCAGTTCGTCGAACGATCCAGCGTCCACTGCGCGGACCGACTGCATGCCCTCGCCGCCGACGCCTGTCCGGGTGAAGCGGCCGAATGTCCACTCGAACCCGAAGGCGCCGTCGTCGTTAGCGACCACGTCGACACCCGAGAGAGCACCGACGTCCGTGGCAACGCCACGCTGGTCAGCGATCAGGACGAGGACGCTCTGACCGGGGTTGAAGCCGGACCCGTAGATCCACACCGCAGTGCGGGAACTGCGCGTCCCCGGGACGAAATCGGCTTCGTTCGGCGTGACGACAAGCGCCTCCCCGCCGGTGGCGTGACCGTCCGCGCGCGCGCCTTCATTCGTGGAAAGCGCCGCCGCGAGGGCGAGCCCCACCAGAACGGCAGCGGCCAATGTAACCAATGCGAACCGCGGCGACAGTAGTGAATGCGTTCGAGTCACGGCTTTCCTCCTTCAACCCGGTGCTCGCAGACAGACAACTCGTGCTTGCCGCGAGTGCGGCGCAGAGGCTATAAGGGTTTGCCGCTGCGTGTCAAGCGTTGGGGAATCATACCCCAAAACAGCAATTTATGGAATGCGCGGCACACTACATCGTGAGGGAAACCTTGAGCGCGCCGCCGCTGGGTTCGTGCGCCAGTTCGAAGGCGTCGCCCACCCGTTCCAGAGGCATGGTGTGCGTTACGTAGGGAGACATATCGATCTCCCCTTCGGCTATGAGCCGGAGGGCCTGCCGGAACGAGACGAGGCCTGGCTCGTCCTGGGCGCCGAATATCGTGCGCACGTCGAGCCTCTTGAGGAAATAGGTGCCCAGGTCGAACGGCACGGGGTCGAACCCCGTCGGCAGGCCGAACACGTGCACGTGCCCCTCCGCTTTCGCCATCCGCACCGCCTGGTCCAGGGTCTCATGACCGCCCACGGCGTCGACGACCACCTCGGCCCCCTGCCCGTCCGTCAATTGCAGTACGGCTTCCACCGCCGCATCGCCGGTCACGTCGAGTGCGTCGTCCGCGCCGAGCGCGACGCCTGCCGCACGCCGGTCGTCGTTCGGTTCGATGGTGATGATCCGCTCGGCGCCGAGGCGGCGCAGGTAGAAGTCGTGGAAGAGGCCTGCGCTCCCCTGCCCGATGACGACGGCGGTTTTGCCCGTCATCTCAGGCAGTTTGCGCGCCGCGAAGATGACCGTGCCCAGCTGCTGGGCCATCATCAATTCGGCGAGGGGACGCCCCTCCGGCAGTTCGATGATGAAGTGCGGCGAGACTGCCTGGTATTCGGCGAAGTTGCGCGCTTCCCAGATGTTCGGAACGGTGAGGACGAGCGCTCCCTCCCGCAAGCCGGTCCCGCCCGGGTCGACGATAGTGCCTACCCCTTCATGCCCCGGTTCGCCGGGCTCCATCGGATACTGGTTGCGCGGCCAGCCATGGTAGACGTAGTGCAGGTCCGTGCCGCAGATGGAGGCCATGTGCATCCGCACGAGCGCTTTCCGGCCATCCGGTTCCGGCATGGGCGCCTCGTCGCAGACGATGTCCCGCAGTCCTCTGAGGATGGCGGCTTTCATCATGGGCATGGTTGCGGCTCCGAACGCGTCGTTGAGTGGTTCCCTAGCCTATCAGTCCGCACGCTGGTATGATGAAAGGCACGATGGTCAGCGACCCCGAACTCATCGTCTACACCCGCCCCGACTGCACGTATTCGGATGCGCTGCTCCACGACCTCAAGAAGGACGGTGTGGAGTACCGGGAGATCGACCTGGAAGAGCATCCCGAACTCGTTGAGGAGTTGGAGCGGCTGACCGGCGGAGAGCGGGTGACCCCGGTGATGGTCGAGGGAAGCCTCGTCATCGTGGGGTATCATGGGATCGGCTGAGCGTTCTGACCGCCCCGGTGTAGCCGGGGCAAGCTACCGCGGCCCGGTGGTGTAGCCTGGTTTAACACACCGCCCTGTCAAGGCGGAGATCGCCGGTTCAAATCCGGTCCGGGTCGCCAGCAGCGGCAGCGAAAGAAAGCCCCCGCGCTATGTGCGCGGGGGCTTCGTCTGTCATTCCGAGCGGTGCGCAGCCTACTGCGCTTACGCGCTGGGGTCCTTTACCTTGCGGAGGTAAGGCTTCACTGTCTCCCAACCGTCCGGGAAGAGTTCCTTGGCGGCCTCGTTGTCGACCGCGGGCAGGATGATGACGTCCTCGCCCTTGTTCCAGTTCGCGGGGGTCGCCACCTTGTGGCCCGCGGTGAGCTGGCAGGAGTCCAGCACACGCAGGAGTTCGTCGAAGTTGCGCCCTGTGCTCATGGGGTAGGTCAGGCTCATCTTGATCTTCTTGTCCGGGCCGACCAGGAAGACCGTGCGCACGGTCTGGTTGGTCGCTGCGGTCCGGTTCTCGCCGGGCTCCTCCTCCGCGGGGAGCATGTCGTACAGCTTGGCGACGTTCAGTTGGTCGTCGGCGATGATGGGGAAATTGAGGGCAGTGCCGCCTATCTCTTCGATGTCGGCTGCCCAGCGCTGGTGGTCCTCGACCTTGTCGACGCTGAGGCCAATGACCTTGCAGTTGCGCTTGCCGAACTCATCGTTCAGGCTGGCGACGTAGCCGAGTTCGGTTGCGCAGACGGGAGTGAAGTCCTTGGGGTGCGAGAAGAGCACGGCCCAGCCGTCGCCGATCCAGTCGTGGAAGTTGACGGTGCCGGCGCTGGTGTCGGCGACGAAGTCCGGGGCGGTGTCGTTGATGCGTAGTGCCATGATTGGGCCTCCTTGTCCTTACCGCAGCCGCTGACGCTGCGGTGCTTACTGTTTATTCGTCGTTGCGTTAGTCCCTGCCCTTTGGCTTCAACATAAGCACATTCTGTTTCACCTTCCTTGTAGCAGTATCCCGGTGAGGTCTGGCTCCCGCGGTAGGACTCGAACCTACGACCAATCGGTTAACAGCCGACCGCTCTACCAACTGAGCTACGCGGGAACACGCGCGCTATCGTAGCGCGGAGCTATTGTAGCAAACGACAGGCAGCCGCAAAGTCCAGTGGACACGCTCACACCCTGAAGCGTGAGGCGCGTGTGCTATAGTAGTGGGCGCTGCACCGCAGCCCGTTGGCGGCGAGGTGCGCGTCGTGGGGATATAGCTCAACTGGGAGAGCGCCGCGTTCGCAATGCGGAGGTTGGGGGTTCGAGTCCCCCTATCTCCACCACCCCGCACTCGTCCCCACCGAGATAACGGCGCGGGTTGCCCACCGCGGATGTCTTCATGAAGTTCGGCTTATTCCTTGGCACCGAATACCCCGCGCGACGCCCCATGACGGCAAGGGTCGACTCGCTCATCGAGCAGGTGCGGTTGGCGCGTGACCTCGGCTTCGATTGCGCGCTGGCCGGTCAGCACTACCTCAGCTACCCCGTACAGATACTCCAACCTACACCGTTGCTGGGCCGCCTCGCCGCGGAGGCCGGGAACATGCGCCTGGGGACGGGCATCGTGCTGCTACCGCTGCAGCACCCGGTGGACATGGCCGAGCAGATCGCCACGCTCGACCAGATAACCGGCGGCAGGTTCATCTTCGGCGTTGGCCTCGGGTACGAACGGGAGGAGTTCGAGGCGTTCGGTCTCGAAGTATCGGACCGGGTCGGGAGGTTCGAGGAATCGCTCGACCTCATGAAGCGGCTGTGGACCGAAGACGAGGTGCATTTCGAGGGAGAGCACTTCACCCTGCACACCCGGCCATCCTCATGGCCGTTGCAGAAGCCGTACCCGCCGGTCTGGATAGCCGCGAACGGGCATGGGCCGGTCAGGCGCGCGGCCCGCCTCGGCGACGTGTGGTTCGCGAACCCCCACGCGAAGTTCTCGACGCTCGCCGAGCAGATGGACATCTACAAGGCTGCGCTCACCGAATACGGGACCGCGCAGCCGGACGACGTAGTGGTGAGCAGAGAGCTGTTCGTGGCCGACTCACACGCCGAGGCCGTACGCATCGCGCGACCCGTCCTGCACGAGCGGTACCGCGTGTACTCCGTACAGGGTCAGGACGAGCAGCTGCCGCCGGGCGACCGCTTCGAGAACGACTTCGATACTCTGGCTGCCGACCGCTTCGTGCTGGGGGACCCGCAGCTATGCATCGACGAGATCAGGCGGTACGAGGAGCTCGGTTTCAACCTGTTCATCATCGACTACCACTGGCTCGACCTCGACGACGCCACAGCGCTCGACACCTTGCGTCTCTTCGGCGAACGCGTGATGCCGGCGTTCCGTTGAGATTTAATCTCAACAGGTTCACGGCTCCCGGAATGCCTTGCGGCTTGAGTTTCGCGTAGGGGATACTTCCCGCACGGCAGGTTGGAGGAACCACTCACGCCGTGAGGGGTGTAGACAACTACCGGCTCCGGAAGGAGGGGTGATGTCCATTCGACAGATTGCGTTGGTGTGCCTCCTGGGAGCCCTGGCGCTTCTGGCCGTCGCCTGCGGGGACGACGCGAGCGACGAGTCGTTCAAGATAGGAGTGATGGAATCGCTCACAGGCCCTGGCGAGACTTACGGAACGGTCTCCAGCCAGGCCAAGCAGATGGCGGTCGACGAGATCAACGCTGCCGGCGGCATCGACGGGCGCATGATCGAGCTCATCGTGCAGGACTCGAAGTGCAGCGCCCAGGACGCGATCACCGCGTACAACAAGCTCACCGACGTGGATGGGGTGAAGATCATCCTCGGCACGTCGTGCAGCGGGGCGATGCTCGGCGCAGCGCCTCTGGCGGAAGCCGACGGAGTCGTGCTCTTCTCCGGGCTGGCTACGAACCCGGACATCGCCGAAGCCGGCGACTACATCTTCAGGACCGCGATGAGCGACGCACTCCTTGGCATCGACACCGGCAACGAACTCTGGGCCGACGGGATCCGTACGCTGGCCACCATCACGGAAGCCACCGACTATGCTGAGGGTGTGCGGCGCACGTCCGTTGCCCAGTTCGAGAAGCTGGGGGGCGAGGTTGTGGCGGAGGAACGCTACCCGTCCGACATCACCGATTTCAGGAGCCAGTTGACGAAACTGATCAACGCGAACCCGGACGCGCTGCACATCGCTGCGCAGCAGGAGTTCAGCGGCGGTACCATCGTCAAGCAGGCACGGGAGCTGGGTTTCGACGGGCCCATCTACGGCGAGATCGTCGTCGTCGGAACGACAGCCCTGGAGGTCGCGGGCGAGGCCGCCACCGGCGTGAAGGCGATCGCGGCAGTCCTCGATCCCGACAATCAGATGGCGCAGGAGGTACTGCGGAACTTCCGCGCGCGCTACGACTACGTGACGCTCCCCTGGTACCTCGGGTCGGCGTACGACGACGTGTACATCACCGCCGAATGTCTCAGGCAGACCGGCGACGATCAGGACGCGGACGGCTTCAGGGACTGCCTGTACGACATCACCTGGAGCGGGGCCATCGGCGAGAACTACAGCTTCGACGAGAAGGGCGAGATCAGCCTCTCCAACGTTGTCGTAGAGGTCCTGCCGCTAGCCGAGAGGACGGAAGAGAACCAGGGGTACAAGTCCCTGGGCCAGGCTCCTACAAAGTAGGAGGTATCATCTTGAGCCCCCGCTTGCCACCGCTGCGGGGGCTGAGATTCCTTCAGTGCTACGCTCCGCCGCATATCGTGAACGCCGAGGCAGGATCCTGGCGGCATCCCTGACCACGGCGGCTGCGGCCTACGTGGTCTGGAAGATAACCGAGTCCCCCGATCAGGCCGTACAGTTCGCGTTCAACGGCCTGTCCGTCGGCGCCGTGTACGCGCTGCTCGCGCTGGGCTTCACCCTCGTCTACAGCACCGTCTGGTTCTTCGACCTGTACTACGGAGCAGCCGCCGCGATGGGGGCGTACGGCGTCTTCTACCTGCGGACATCCGAGACAGTAGGCGGAAGCCACGTCAACAATCCATACGTGAGCGCCCTGTTCGCCCTCGTCGTAGCCGGAGTGGTCGCCTGGGCGCTTTATGAAGCCTTCTTCATCCGGATGCAGGGCCGCTTCACCCGCAAGTCGCTGTATATCGCCGGTGGGACGCTCACAGGCGCCACGGGCATCTACACAGGGTTCATCCTGGCCAGTCCCGACTATCTTCATCTGCTGCTGGCCCCTGCCGTTGGAGCCACGGCAGCCGTGGTGGCCGGTTGGGTCGTGAGCCGGGTCATACAGCGCCTCTTCTCGAAGGCCGGCCGTACGACGCTCCTCGCGGCCTCCGTCATCGTGGGATCTCTGCTCGGAGCGTGTTGCGGCCTGCTTCTCGCAGGTGCTCCCGGATCGAGGCTCTATCTGAGTTGGGCAGTGTCCTGCCTCGTCGCGGGAGCCGTGGGCGTAGCACTGTATCGCGGGCTGTACGTGTACATGCGCAAGCGGGCCCGGTCTCCCCTCATCATGCTCGTCGCCTCGCTCGGGGTGTTACTCGCCATCACGGCAGCCACCGCCATCGTATTCGAGAGCGCTCCCCGCCCGCTGCCTCGAGCGTTCGGGAGCGAGCCGTGGACGATCTGGGGCAGCAACATCAAGGGGTTCAACATCTTCACCATCGGCGTAGCCATCGCCGGGTTCCTCGGTTTGCTGTTCCTCCTCAAGAGGACCTCGCTGGGCAGAACGATACGGGCCATCGGCGACGATGAAGAAGTCGCGAAGGTGGTCGGCATCAACACCACCGTCGTCATCGCGATAGTGTTCTTCATCGGAGCGGTCTTCGCGGCTGCGGCCGGTCTGTTGAGCGGTCACGACACGGCCATCCAGCCACGGATGGGCCTGCTGCTCATGCTGAAAGGCTGGATAGCCTCCGTGGTAGGCGGGATGGGGAACCTGTACGGGGCGGTGGTCGGCGGTTTCGCGCTCGGCATGGTTGAACAGTTCGGTATCTGGGACCTCGCAGGAGAGTGGAAGGACGTCATCTCCTTCGTCATCCTCATCCTCTTCCTCTCTTTCTGGCCCCGGGGACTGCTGCCGAGGGGATAGGGCTATGTCCACGGACTCCGGCGGGGTTGGCAGCCTCATGAGAGCGGCGCGCGAGCCGGGTGTGTTCATGCGGCTTGCGAGGGGCAATCTGGAACTGTGGGCAAACCTCGTCGTCATCACCTGGGCTGTCGCGTTCGCGATATGGCAGGGGTCCGGGTTCGCCATCACGCTGGGGACCGTCTTCGCCATCTGGGCGATCCTCGCGGTCAGCCTCAACCTCGTGGTGGGGTTCACCGGGCTGCTGTCGGTCGGTCACATCGGCTTCTTTGGCATCGGCGCCTACACCGTGGCCATCCTCACCTCGAACGCACAGTACGAGCAACTGCGCACCGAGGCCATCCCCACGTTCGGATGGCCGTTCTTCGCCGCGTTGCCTGTCGGCATCGTCCTCGCGGGGCTGACTGCCATAGCGGTAGGCGTCGTGTTCAACAGGTTCAGGGACGACATCTTCGTGCTGGTCTCTTTCGGTTTCGCGGTCATCTGCTTCAACGTTTTCCTGAACTCACGGGCACTGACGAGAGGAGCGTTCGGCATCCACGAGATCGCCAAGCCCGAGATAGGCAGCGTGGCCTTCGGCAGCGAGGTGGCGTTCCTCATCCTCGCCCTCGTGTTCCTCGCGGTCGTCGTCCTTATCTCATGGTTCATCGTGAGTTCCTCATTCGGGCGGGTGCTTACCGCGATACGAGAGGACGAGCGGGCGACCGAGGTCTTCGGTTATCAGGTAACGCACTTCAAGCTGACCGTCTGGGTGATCTCGGCCATGATGGCCGCCGCCGCGGGCGGGCTGTTCGCCAGTTGGACGACGTTCATCGACCCCAACTCGTTCATCCTGCTGGAGTCGATCCTGCTCGTGTCCATCGTGATCCTGGGCGGGCTGGCGACGATATGGGGCTCGATCCTCGGAGCGATGGCGTTCGTGCTGCTCGAAGAAGGTATGCGGTTCCTGCCGTTCCTGCCTGACGAGTACGTCGGTCAGGCGCGCCAGGTCATCCTGGGAGTTCTGCTGGTCCTGCTGATGCTGTTCAGACCCCAGGGGCTCCTCGGGAGGTACAGGCTGTGAGCACCCGCACGGAGAGAGACGGTGGGCGCTTCGCCCTGGAGACGATCGAGGTTGCGAAACACTTCGGCGGCGTGCACGCGGTTGACGGGCTCTCCATAGCGATACCCCGCGGGAAGATCACCTGCGTCGTCGGACCCAACGGCTCCGGCAAGTCCACGCTCATCAACCTCCTGAGCGGGATGCTGCCGCTGGATGGAGGGGTGGTTGTCGTCGACGGGGTGCGTCTCAGGGTGATCAAGCCTCACGAGACGCCCGGCCTCGGCATCACCCGCACGTTCCAGGACGTTCGCCTGTTCGACCAGATCAGCGTCTGGGACAACATCATGGTGGTGCTGACGGAGCGGCGCCTCCTGCCGGCCCTCCTCGAACGAGGGAAGTCCGGCCAGCGGGAGCGGACGGAGGAGATACTGCGGAGCGTGGGCATGTGGGAGAAGCGGCGCTCCCTGGCGATGGACCTTTCCTACGGCCAGCGGAAGCTGCTGGAGATAGGCCGGGCGATGGCCCTGAACGTCAACACCTATCTGTTCGACGAGCCGTTCGCCGGGCTCTTCCCGCAGATGCTCGAGCGCGTGAAAGGGATCGTGCGGCAGTTGCGGAACGAAGGGCGCACTATCCTGTTCATCTCGCACAACATGGATATCGTGCGGGAGTTGTCCGACCACCTGATCGTGATGGACAGCGGGAAGCTCCTCACCGAGGGAGACGCGGAGGAGGTCCTGGCTCAGCCTGAAGTGATCGAAGCGTACTTGGGGGTCTAGCGGGGCATGGCAAGTCTGAACGATTCGTTCATCCTCGAGATGGTCAACGTCTCCGTGCGCTACGGAGCGGTCAGCGCCCTCGAGGATGCGTGCCTCGGCGTTCGCAAGGGCGAGGTGGTGGCGGTGATGGGCCCCAACGGTGCGGGGAAGTCCACCGTCCTGAAAGGGCTGATGGGCCTCGCGCCTGTGGTTGCGGGGCAGGTGTACTGGCGCGGGGAACGGCTGACGTCCGCCACGCACGAGATCGTGAAGCACGGCATCGCGTTCGTTCCGCAGGGCAGGCGGCTATTCACGCACCTCACCATCGAGGAGAACCTCGAGATGGGGTGCCCGTACCTCAGGGACCGGCCCGAGGTGCGCCGCCGCATGGACTCGGTCATGGAGCTCTTCCCCGTGCTGCACCAGAAGCGGCGCGATCTGGCGAGCCAGATGTCCGGCGGCCAGCAGCAGATGCTGGCGCTCGGTCGAGGCCTGATGGCCAACCCCGAACTGCTGCTGCTGGACGAGCCTACCCTGGGGCTGGCCCCCAACATCGTGAAAGAGGTATTCCAGACGGTGGCGCTCATCAGCGAGCGGTTGGGCACGACCATCATGGTCGTGGAGCACAACATCAAGGGCGTCCTGGACATCGTCGACCGCGCCTACATCCTGGACACGGGGCGTATCGTCTTCGAGGGAACGCCGGCATCGGTCCGCGAGACGAACATCCTGGCTGAAGTGTTCCTAGGCAAGGTGCAGCGAGCCGACCCCGACGAGCCGTAGACCCCTCTACAGGGCCATCGCGTCGATGACTCCCGGAGCTGAGGGCTCTTCTTCGAACCTCCACAACCGCCATAGCAGGGAATCGACCTGCTCCTGTCCCATCACGCCTCCCGCGAGCCCTCGGAACTTGGCCTCGACCTCCTCGTCCGACAGCGGGGTCGCGGCGTTCCCTTTCGAGTTCTCGATCTCGACCACGTACGTCTCGCTGCCCGCGACAGCCTCGATGCGGGCCGCCTGCGCCTGGGGAAAGCGCGCGGTCATCTCCGGGTCTTCGGCCACTTCGACGCGCGCTACCAGCTCGTGCACGGCAGGGTCGGCGATGCGCTCGTCCGTGAACTGCCGCACGGTGACTTCGCCGTCGAGCAGCGCCGCCGCGACGACGTACGGCATCGAGTGATCGGCGGTCTCACGGTCGTGCACGCGCCACTTCTCGGGGTCCGCGGAACTGGTGACCGCCTGTCGGTAGCTGGATACCACGATCTTGTCCGGGAGCGTGCCTCCGAGCCGTTCACGCAGCCCGAGCGCCGCCCATATCGCGGCCTGAGCGTTGAACTGCGCGGGGAACGCCTTGATGCTGCTGAGACTCGTGTGGAACCGGTTCGACGCTCCGCCGAGCGCGGGCAGCGGCGTCCGCGCGCCGAGCATCCCCGCGAGCCCGCTGTCGGCGTAGAACGGCTCGTCCGGGCCTGTCATCCCCTTCTGCGCCAGCCTTGCCGCGAACACGGCGGCCTGCGCGGAGTTGGCGGCCGACCCCGCCTTCCACATCGACAGCTTCCCGTCGCGGGAGATGCGCAGCGCCAGGTTCGACGTGAGCGCGATAGAGATGGCGTGTGCGGTGCGTTCCGCGTCCAGCCCCAGCGCCTTCGAGGCTCCCGCCGCCGAGCCGATCGCGACGTGCAGCGAGTGGTCGATGAATTTCGTCGAGGGCTTCTGCACCTCGCCCAGCCCGCAGAACACCTCGTACGCCGCAATCATCGCAACGAGCGCATCCCGCCCGCTCAGCCCGAGTGCGTCCGACAACGTCAGCGTCGCTGCGATCGTGTCGCTGGGGTGCCCCCCATCCATCGCGAAATACGTGTCGTTGAAGTCGAGGTAGCGCACCATCAGTTCGTTGGTGAATGCGGCGAGTTCCGGCGTCGTGCGCTCGCCGGTGAACCACACCCGCGCCGGAGTCGCAGCCCCCGCTTCCTGCGCGAGTGCTCGGCCAACCGCCACCGGCTCGCCATCCTGCCCCCCGATGGCGCACCCGATCGTGTCGACCAGGCGGACCTTCATCCCGTGCACGGCGTCCGCCGGGATGTCGTCGTAGGCCAACCCTGCAACGTAGGAGCTGAGATGCTCGGTCAGCGCGTCCACGATGTCACTCAAGAGCCCTGTTCGGCTTGGGCGCGCTCCCCGATGACGCCTTCCCGCCTGAGCGCCGCAACCTCGTCCGTGGTGAAGCCGAGGCGCGAGAGCACCTCTTCGTTGTGCTCGCCGAGGCCGGGTGGCGGCACGTCGTACGTGAGCGGCGTGCCGAGCAGGTTGAGCGGGTTCTTGGCCGTGACGGAGTCGCCCTCCGGGTGCGAGTGCTCGATGCGGATGCCCTGGTGCGCGAACTGCGGGTCGTCGACCAGTTCGTTGACCCGGTACGCCGGGGCGCCGGGCACGTCGTGCTGCTCGAAGAGCGTAAGCCACTCGTCGCGCGTGCGCTGCTTGAAGAGCGGTACGAGTTCCTCGTACAGCTCGTTGTAGTGCTCGGCGCGCGCGTTGCGGTCGATGAAACGCGGGTCGTCCCGCAGGTCCGGACGCCCCACGGCGTCGGTGAGCCCTTCCCAGAACTTCGGCGGCGACGACAGGTGGATGGCCAGCTGCTTCCCGTCAGCGGTATCGAATCCGTACACCTGCGCGAGCCTCGGCCTCGTCCAGGCGTTGGACACCATGCCCTGCGCCTCGTAGAACGTCAGCGTCTCGCCGACGAACGCCGCGACGGACTCCATCTGCGAGGTCTCGACCTTCTGGCCGATGCCGGTGCGCTCGCGCGCCATCAGCGCCGACAGGACTCCGAATGCGCCGAAGAGGCCGGTGAGCGAGTCGGCGAGCGCCGGCCCTCTCGGGCGCGGGTCGTCCGAGTCGGTGAGTAGCGCAAGCAGTCCGCCCATCGCCTGCCCCACGGTGTCGTAGCTCGGCCTGTCGCGGTACGGCCCGCTCTGGCCGAAGCCGGAGAGCGAGCAGTAGACGATGCGGGGGTTGCGGGCGGAGACGGTCTCGTAGTCCGCGCCGAGCCGCGCCATCACGCCGGGGCGGAAATTCTCGATGAGCGCGTCGGCCTGATCGGTGAGCCGGAGGAGCGCCTCCCTGCCGCGCTCCTGGCGGACGTCCAGCGTCAGGCTCTTCTTCCCACGGTTGAACGCGCAGAACGCCGGGCTGTACAGCCCTTTCCCCCACGCGCGGAACGGGTCGCCAGCCTTCACCTCCTCGACCTTGATGACCTCCGCGCCGAGGTCGGCCAGCAGCATCCCCGCGTACGGGCCCGCGATGAAGTTGCCCATCTCGACGATGGTGAAGCCTTCCAGCGGCCGCTGTCCGGTGGCGCTGGTCATGGCCGTGCGTCCGTCATCTCGAGGAACCCGTAGCCGTCGACGGCGAGCCGCCATCCGCCGGGGACGACGTACCCCGTGTCCGCCGCGTCGATGACCGCGGGCCCCTTCACGACCGCTCCGGGCACGAGGCTCGTGAGTTCGTATGTCGGTGTAGCGACCGGCCCCTGCTCCGCCGACCACGTCACCTCCCGCGAGCCGGATGCGGCGGGCTCGTGTACGGCGAAACCGTTCACGCGTTCCGGCGACCAGTGCGGCACGCCTGCCGACACGACCGTCCACGCTGCTTCGAGGGCTATGTCTGCGTCGAGACCGTTCGCCATGCGCCCTACCGCATCCGCCAGCCCGTCGCCCTTCGTCGCGGGGAGCAGGGTCGGACGGCCCTGAGTCCACAGCTCCAGCACGGTCTGGAAGTCCAGTTCGTCGTAGCGGAACCCCTCGCCGCGCATGTCTTTCACCGCCACGCCCTGCATACGCTCCGTTCCAGCCTTGATGGCGTCGGCGAGGCCGGGGCTTGCGGCAGGCGTGCCGTGCGTGTCGCGGTAGAGGTGCATCACGTCCGTCGTGCTCGACCCATAGGCGCTGAACACCGAACCGAACGGGAACGCGAGCACGCGCCGGATGCCTGCGCGCTCCGCGATGGAGGCCGCGTGCAGCGGCCCTGCGCCGCCGAAGGCAAGCAGGGTGACGCCTGCCGGATCGAGCCCGCGCTCCTGCATGCCGCGCTGTATGGCCTCCGCCATCTCCCTGTCGATGGCCTCTCTGACCATTGCCGCGGCAGCACCCGGAGTCGCGCCGGACGGGGCGGCAACCTGTTCCCTTACGGCATCCTGCGCCGCCGCGAGGTCGAGCGGCATCCGCCCTGCGAGGAGATGGCCGGGGTCGATGTAGCCGAGGATGAGGTCGGCGTCGGTAACGGTCGCTTCGGCGCCGCCCTGGCCGTAGCAGGCGGGGCCGGGGTATGCCCCCGCGGAGTCCGGCCCCACGGAGAGAGCGCCGCTTCCGTCCACGCGGGCGATGCTGCCGCCCCCCGCGCCGATGGACTCGACGCTCAGCATCGGAATGGCGAGCGGCACGCTCTCGACGGTCGGGCGCGGGTTCCACGGCGGCTGCTCGGCGGACGCGAACGCCACGTCCAGGCTGGTGCCGCCCATGTCCGCGGCAACCACGTGCTCCGCGCCGGTGAGCTGCGCGATGCGCCATGCGCCGAGCACCGCCGCAGCGGGCCCGGACTGCAACGTCTCCGCCGCGACGGTCTTCGCGACGCGCGCACAGCCTCCGCTCGCGTGGGTAACGAGCAGCGGCCAGCGGTAGCCAGCGTCGCGCAGCCGGTCCTCCAGGTCGTACAGGCTGCGGGTCATCTCACGGTGGAGCATCTCGTTGACGATGAGCGAGTTCGCCCGCGCGTGGTCGTCGGAAACGGGCGAGACCTCCGTGCTCAGCTGCAGCGGGACGGAGCGCAGGTAGTGCACCGGGTACCGTTCGTGGATGATCTCCCGCACGCGGACCTCGTGAGCGTCGTTCCGCCACGCGTTGCGCAGGCAGACGCCGATGATCCGTGCACCCCGGTGCACCAGCTCCCTGACTGCGGCAAGCACTTCCTCGGCATCCACCGGCGCGGTCTCGGCGCCGGTCTCGTCTATCGCTCCGCCGATGCCCGTGATCATCTCCGGCCTGATAAAGCCCTGCCCTATGACGCCTGCGGGCCCGCTGCCGTAGAGGTCCTCCTCGGCGCCCGCGCTCACGAGCAGCCCTGCCTTCGCGCCGCGCCCCTGAACGATGATGTTCGTGCCGATCGTCGTCGCCAGCCGGAACACGGACGCCTCGCGCAGCAGTCCCGCGGTATCGGTGCCGAACGCTGCCGCGCCCGCCGCGACGCACTCCAGCACGCACGCGGGGACGTCGTACGCGGTCGTGGGCACCTTCGCGGTGCGGTAGGTCTGGCCGTCCGAGAAGAATCCGTCGGTGAACGTCCCACCGACGTCCAGGTCGATGGTGTACATCAGTCGTGCTCTCCCCAGAACGGTTTGTCGTAGCCGGGGACGCGCGGGTCGGGCCAGTCGCCGTAGTAGGTGAGCAGATGCTCCTTCGGCTTCTGGGCGAGCCAGCCCCCGATGAAGTCGTCGAACCGCTTGCCGCGTGCGATACGCGCCTGCCGCTCCTCGTTCCGCAACGCTTCCGTGGCTGCGTGGTCGACCCGCAGCGTCTCCTCGTTGTAGACGACCCTGTACACGCGCGAGGCAACGTCGGCGGAGATCATGCCTTCCCGCACGTCCGTCATCACCGCTTCCGGGTCGCGCTCCAGCACGTCGCCGTAGCCGCCGCCGGAGCCGGTGTCGCACAGGAACACGTCGCCGATCTCGAACTCCTTCGGGTTGACGCTGGACGATTCGAACGCGTAGTCGCCGCCGAGCTGGCGCTCGGCCGCGAGTGAATGGTGCGTGAGTTCCGGAAGTGCGCCCTCCGCCATGAGTTTCAGCGCGTCGTTCTTCGTGATGGTCAGGCGCGGGTTCGGCGGGCCCCAGTAGCCCCCGAACAGGCCGGGGTTGTGGGAGATGACGTCCGACGTCCCCCAGGAGGTCATCACGACGGGATTGGGGTACGCCATGCTGACCTCGATCAGCGCCGATCCGCCCCTGTACATGCCGAAGCCGTGGTAGTCCGTGCCGAGCAGCCCCCGCGCGATGATGGTGAACGGGTAGCGCGCGTCGAACTCCTCTACCTCGCCCGCGTCGGTCATCGACGCCCAGTAGAAGCCGGTCGAGTGCTCCCCGTCGCCGTCGAAACGCGCGCCCTGTCCCGCCCCGTTGCCGGTGGACGTGATGCCGGTCGCGCGGTAGCCGAACAGGTTGGAGCCGTAGAACACCAGCGCCACCATGTTCCGCGAGAAGGGCGCCGACACGTTCTCCCGGAACGGGCTGTCGAACAGCATCTTGGAGCCGATGATGTGGAAGCTCTGCACCACCGCCGCGGAGATGATCGTGCCCTCCGTGTGCGCGACGTCCTCAGGCGAGTTCGCGACCGACGGCCCCTCGATGAGGAAGGTGAGCGGTTCGAACAGCCCGACGTTCGGCATCAGCCCCCGGAAGAAGTACGCGAACAGGTAGACCGCCTGGGAAGCGCGCACGAGGTGCCACGTCGCGTGTACCGGCCCCTTGCCGTTCGGGGGCGAGACGCCCTGCACGAGGATGGTCATCTCGCCGCCTTCCTTGATGACCGTGACCGGTATCCGCACCAGCCCCTTCTCGGCCCCGATGGTGTCGTTGAACAGGATGGAGCGGTAGACGCCGTCGTTGATCTGCCGCAGCCGGTCCGACGCCAGCTCGCTCGAACGGTCGATCAGCCTGCGCAGACCGCCCGACACCGCAGCGGGGCCTCGGCGCTCGACCTCGCGGAGGATGCGGTCGCGCATCCGCAGGCAGGTCGCAACGCGCGAGCGCAGCTCCACAGCGAACACGAACGGGTTGCGGACGGAGCCGCACAGGTAGTCCAGCATGTCCTTCCGTATGCGGAAGTTCTCGCCGATCTTCACCCCCGCCATGTGGAAGCCCTCTTCGAACCGGCTCGTGGCGTACGGGTTGAACCCGCCCGGCGAGACCGAGCCGCAGTCGCCCTGGTGTCCGCCCACCTCGGCCCACGCCACGAGTTCGCCCTCGTGGAAGACCGGCATCGCGGTGAACATGTCCGGCGCGTGCGTGGAGCCCGCGAGCGGGTTGTTGAAGAAGAAGATGTCGCCGTCGCGCAGGCCCACGGTGGGGTCGTCGCGGTAGTACTTCAGGATGAACTTGGACTGGGCGTAGTTGAGCAGCGCGTGGAAGTGGATGCCCGTGGACGCCACGGCGAGGTCGCCGCTCGGCGTGAAGACGGCAGTGGACATGTCGCCCGCGAGGATGATGTCGGAGATCGAGAGGTTCTGCCAGACCTCCCGTGCCTCCTCAACGATGGTGAGCATCTTGTGGTAGAAGATCTCGAGCTCCACGTCCGACAGGAGGTCGTAGCCCTCCCGCTCGATCGCGCTCAGGGGAGCGGCCTTCTCCACGATGAGCTCCGGGTCCCAGCCCGGCCCCTTGCCGTAGGCATGCCGGTCGTACACGAGTCCCTCGTGCAGCTTGATCTGGTCTCTGAGCGACGTCACGTCTGCTTCTCCATCCATCCCATGCGGTGTTCGTCCAGCCGGAAGGACCACCCGCGCGGCGCGGCGCCCACTGAATCCTCCGCCTCGATGAGCACGGGGCCTTCCATCGCGGCGCCCGGCCCCAGTTCGTCCAGTCGATAGACCGGCGTCTCCTCCCATCCTCTCTCCAGTTCCCAGAGCACGCGCCGCGAGCCGGTGGGTGGCGGCAGGGCCGGGGCGGCCTCGAACGACGGCAGCGTGAGCTTCTCCGACGCGCCGATGACGTTGAGCCGCACGAGCCGCACCTCCGCGCCTGACTCCGGCGAGGTCGAGCCCTCGCCGAAACTGTCCGCGTACGCGTTCTGGAAGCGGTCGAAGAGCGTTGAGAGGTCAGCCGCGCCGTCGACGTGCAGGCCGGGGTGCGGGATGTCGAGCGTCTGGCGCTGCATCCCGTAGCTCATCTGCAACTCGAGCACGAACGAGACTGCGTCCGGGTCCAGCCCCTCCTCCGCGATGTCCCTGCGCGCGCTGACCAGCAGCTCCGCGACCTCGCCGTTGAGCACCTCGGCCGCGGCGGGGTCGAACTCGGTGCTGCCCGGCATGCGGATGACGACCTTCCGTCCCTTCTCGTAGGTCTGCACGAGGTCCATGGAGAGCGTGCCGAACGCGCCGAACGCTCCCGCGAACGGCGGCAGCGCGATGCGCCGCACGTCTGCGAACTCGGCGTAGCCCGCAGCGTGCACCGGCCCGGCGCCGCCCACGGCGAACGCGGTGAACTCTCTGGGATCGGAGCCGGAGTTGAGCGCCGTGCGCATGTACAGCTCCTGCCCCATGATGCCGTCTATCTGGTGCCGGATGTGCCACGCGGCCTCGTCCACCGTCATGCCGAGCGGCTCCGCGACCTGTGTCCGCACCGCCTCTGCGGCGAGCGCGGCGTCGAGCTTGATCCGGCCTCCCAGGAAGTAGTCGGGGTCTATGTAGCCGAGCACGACGTCGGCGTCGGTGACGGTCGGCTCCGTGCCGCCCCTGCCGTAGCAGGCAGGGCCGGGGCGCGAGCGCGCGCTGCGCGGCCCCACGTGGAGTCTCCGGTCCTCGATGTAGGCGATGCTCCCGCCGCCCGCGCCGATCGACCAGTGCGCGATCACCGGCACCTGCACTCGCCACCGGTCGAACACGGGGTCCGATTCGTACAGCCGGTCCCGGGCTTCGACGATCAGCCCCGCGTCGAAGCTCGTCCCGCCCATGTCGGTCAGCAGCACGTTGCGCAGGCCGTACGCCTCGGCGAGCGCGCGGGCGCCGAACACCCCCGCTACCGGCCCGCTACCGAGCAGGTGGACGGGGCGCGTGCGCGAGACCGACGAGATGCCGCCGGTGCACTTCGCGAGGAACAGCGGCTTGTGATAGCCCATGTCGAGCAGGTCGTTGCCGATGTCGAGGATGTGCTCCTCGGTGTTCACACGCAGGTACGCGTCGATGATGGTCGTCAGGCTGCGGCGGTACTCGCCCATCTGCGGCGAGACCTCGTGCGACAGGAACACGGGCATCCGCCCCAGGTAGACCTCCGGGTACTCCTCGTGGATCAGGTCCCGGACGCGGTTCTCGTGCTCCGGGTTGATGAACGAGTTGAGCAGGACGACGACGAACCCGCGCACGCCCAGGTCCACGAGCCGCTGCACTTGGCCCCGCACCTCGTCCTCGTCGAGCGGGATGAGCACCTGCCCGCGGCTGTCTATGCGCTCGCGCAGGCTCACGGTGAACTCGTCGCGCGGGATCAGCGGCTCCGGCTTCCGCGCGCGTCCTTTCGCGAACCGCACCTCCAGCGGCATCCCGTCCGCCCAGCTGCGCGACCGTCCGACCTTGAGCGTATCCTCGAACCCCATCGTCGTGAGCAGGCCGAGCTTCGGACCCGTCCGCTCGATCAGCGTGTTCGTCCCCACGGTCGTCGAATAGATGAGCGCCTCGGCGTCGCTGGCGACGTCGGCGAGGTCGGCCCCGAGCCGTCCGGCGGCGCGGGCAGCGGCCTCCATGAAGCAGTCCTTCAGGTCGTGGTGGGTGGTCTCCGCCTTTGCCCAGACGAGGTTCCCGTTCAGCACGCCTACCGCGTCGGTGAACGTTCCGCCGATATCGAGTCCCAGCCGCGCGTTCACGACGCGCCTCCGCCGGCATGCTTGCGCTTCAGCGCGTCGATGTCCGGCTGGATGTCGTTGGTCAGCGGGTGCCCCGGCGGCAGGTACTCGTTCTCCACCATCACCCCGCAGTGCGGGCAGTAGAACTCGATGATGCGGACCCAGTCCGGATCGAACGAGTAGTTGAACACCGGGTGGTCGCTGATCGGCTTGTGTATCTCGCGCGGGTCCCGCTCGTGCAGCAGGCATCCGCGCTTGTACGGCTCGCGGGCGGAGATCAGGTCGCCGCCGCAACGGTTGCAGCACCAGAACTCCCGCTCCAGGTCGATGTCCAGGTATTCGGTGATCCGCACGCGCAACGTCAGCCCCCCGCCGGAGTGAAATAGGGAAGCCGCAGGCCCTCCGGCCCGTCCCGGAACACCACGCGCACCGGCTCTCCCACCCGCAGCAACTCGGGCTCGGCGTCCACGATGTTCGTGAACATGCGCGGCCCCTCCTCCAGTTCGACGATGGCCGTCACGTACGGAGCGATGGACTGGAACGCCGGACTGGGGCCCCGGTGCACGACGCTGTACGAGTACAGCACGCCCTTGCCGGACGCCTCGCGCCACTCCGGTTCGGCGGCCCGGCACTTCGCGCAGAGCGGACGGGCGTAATGCTGGTACGCGCCGCAGGCGGAGCAGTACTGGAGCATGAGCTTCCCCTGCTCGACGCCGTCCCAGTACGGCTGCGTGACGGTGTTCACCCGCTCCGTGGTCATGTCCCCAGCACCAGCGTGATGGACGACGACGCGAGTGCCGCCGTCCCCTGCGATACCGCGATCTTCGCGTCCGCTACCTGCCGCTCCCCGCACTCGCCGCGCAACTGCCGCGTGGCCTCCACGATGAAGTGCCCGTGCCCGCCGTTGTAGGAGAGCAGCCCCCCGTGCGTGTTCGTCGGGAGGCTGCCGCCGAGGTCGATGTTGCCCGCCTCGACGAACGCGCCTCCCTCCCCCGGCCCGCAGAAGCCCATGTTCTCCAGCGTCACCATCGCCGTGCTGGTGAACGAGTCGTACAGCTCCAACACGTCGACCTCGTCGCGGCTTATCCCTGCGGCTGCGAACGCCGCGTCCGCCGACTCGCGGATGGGGAACGACGTGATTGAGGGGGCCTGGTACGGGTTGTAGCCCTGGTGCGCCTGCCCGAGGCCGAGCAGGTAGACGGGATCGCGCCGCAACTCGCTCGCGTACTCCGGCGTCGTCACGAGGATGGCGCTGCCCCAGTCCGAGATGAGCGCGCATTCGTCGCGGTGCAGCGGCCACGCGATGACGGGGCTGGCGAGCACGTCCTCCACGGTGACCGGCTTGCGGAGCTGCGCCCGCTCGTTGAGCGCGCCGTGCGCCCTGAACGCGACCGCGATGCGTGCGAACTGCTCCGGCGTGGAGCCGTACTCGTACATGTGCCGCGTCGCCATCATGCCGTACAACGCGGGCGCGGTTGGGCCGTAGGGGCCGTCGAACTCATGGGGCGGTTCGAGGCTGCTCAGGTGTCCGACCTGCGAACTCATCGCCTGCACCTTGTCCTGGCGCGAGAACTTGGACGCCCGGTTGTCGCCGTCCGCCACCATCACCGCCCTGCAGCGCCCCGATTCGACCAGCGCGGCGGCGAGCGCCATGTTGGAGTGGGGCGTCGCCCCGCCCATCTGCACCGCGGACGTGAACGTCGGTCGCAGACCCAGGTACTCCACCAACCACGTCGAGAACATGTGGTGCGGCTCCGCGTCGGGGCTGGACGTGAGCACGCCGTCTATCGAGGCGGGGTCGATGGGGCAGTCGGCCAGCAGGTCCAGGAACGCTTCCGCGTACAGCTGCACCGTCGTCTTGCCGGTGGCGCGTCCGCCGCGCGCCTCGCCGACTCCCGCAATCGCGACTCTGGGGTTCGTGGCCATCGCCTCGCTCGCATCGTGGCGCTCACACAGGCCACGCGCGCAACCTTATATGGGCGGGCGTGAACAGTGTCAAGGCGAAGGGGGTGGAGCATGGGTGGGGCGTTCGGTCCCCTCTCCTGAGGGAAAGGGTTAGGGTGAGGGCCCTGCCCTCCCTTGTCATGTTGAGCGAAGCCGGAGGCGGAGTCGAAACATCTCTCGGAGGCGTCCCGACTGTGCAGCCTCGCGCCTCGCCTTTGCCGCACGCTCGCTCTGGTAGTCATTCCCCCGTTGCCTCATATCTGCGACTGTGCTATCAACGTTGCATGACCACCACACATGCCGCTGCTAAGCCCAGAGCCGTTGAATTCTTCGCGGGCGTAGGATTGGTTCGGATGGCTTTGGAAGTGGCAGGAGCGGGAGTGGTCTTTGCCAACGACATCTCGCCGTCCAAGGCCCGAATGTACGAGTTGAATTTCGGCAACGCTGACTTTGTTCTTGGAGACATCGCGGAAATCAAGGGCACAGACATCCCGGATGCGGAAATTGCGACGGCTTCGTTCCCCTGTACCGACCTCTCCCTTGCAGGCAATCGCGCTGGCCTGAACGGACGGGAGTCCGGTTTGGTCGGGGAGTTCCTGCGGATACTGAAGGAGATGGGGGATAACCGACCGACGGCAGTGATGCTGGAGAACGTCGCGGGATTCGCTACCTCCAACGGAGGACGTGACCTGCTGACGACGTTGGAAGCGCTGAACGAGTTGGGATACTACTGCGACATAGCCGCCTTGGACGCTCGCCGTTTCGTCCCCCAGAGCCGCCCACGCCTATTCGTCATTGGCAGCATCGATCCGCCGAGTACCTCCTATGTGCCTGACGAATGGGTGTCCTTGCGTCCCAGGTGGGTTACACATCTCTTGGCGGAGAATCCTCAGTTGCGGACGTTTTCCTTCCCGCTTCCGCCACTCCCCTCCGACTCAGAACAGACGCTCGACGACTTGGCAGAACGGTTGGCTCCGGCTGATGCTGCCTGGTGGGATGATCAGCGAACCTCGCGATTCCTGAGTAGCCTGAGTCACATCAATGAAGAACGGGCGGTAGCGTTGCGTCACGCCCCGTGTCTGACACGTAGGACTGCCTATCGCCGCACCCGTGGGGGGAAGGCGGTCTGGGAGATCAGAGGCGATAGCATCAGCGGTTGCTTACGCACTACGCGAGGCGGGTCAAGCAAGCAGGCGCTTGTGGAAGGAGGCCACGGAGAACTGCGGGTGCGTTGGATGACTGCTACAGAGTACGCTCGCCTTCAGGGAGCGCCTGCCTTTAGATGGGGAACGATGCCGGAGACGCAGGTGAGATTTGCATTAGGAGACGCTGTGTGCGTCCCTGCGGTGGCTTGGCTGGCACACAACTACCTGCTACCGCTGGTAACGGGAATGCCAGCGACAGAGGTAACAGCCCCTTCCACGTATCGCGAGTTGGCCTATGCCGAGTAGCAGACCTAGGATGAGAGACACTCCTGAGGAGGTTCGTGCGATCCTTCGGGAACTCGACATCGGACTGAATAAGGATGATGGGAAGGGGCGGCGTGTCGGCAACGCAAAATTTGGCGTCTATGCGTTTTATGACTACGATGGGGAACCCATCTATGTGGGGCAGACGGCAGAGAAGTTACGCGTCCGGATTCGCCGCCACCTCACGAACCAGCGCACGGACGCCGTGGCAATGAACGTGCTTGACCCATTTGAAGTAGCGGATATCGAGGTATGGCCACTCTGGGAGTTGGAGGGGCGCAGTCCCAAGTCAAAGGATGTCAAAGGCAAATTGAATTCCGCCGAGTACACCGTCTTTCAGAAGCTCATCGCTGAGTCTGCTTTCGGGGCCGTACTCAACGAGAAGCCCGTTCCACGTGTTTCTCAGATAGGATTGCCGCCTTCCATCCGCTGGCGCATAGTTCCTGAGGGTGTTTACCAACGCCGACTGCACCCCGACGTGCGAATCGCCCGTAGGGCTGCGACGATTGCAAAGTTGGCCGAGGTCATCAGCCAGCGGGCAGTGCAGGCGGGATTGAGGAACACGTTGCTTACGCAGGCTCGACGCCTGGAGAATCTGGCCCGGCGTCGTCTCGATGAGTTGGGAGGCCCGCCAGAGTCGTAGGGGTAGCGAAGGAGGAGAACGTCATGAGCCCCGACACCGTCTCCTCCTCCGAGCGTAGCCGCATCATGCGGCAGGTGCGTTCAGAAAACACTGCGCCCGAGATGTACGTGCGACGTACACTGCACGATGCGGGCTTCCGCTTCCGTCTCCACGACAAACGGCTGCCCGGCCATCCCGACATAGTGCTTGCAAAGTACAAGACGGCGGTGTTCGTGCAGGGGTGCCTGTGGCACTGGCACGGCTGCCGCCGTTCTCGCATGCCTTCCTCCAACGCCGAGTATTGGCAACGCAAGATTGCCCGTAACGTAGAGCGCGACGCGCAGAACGCCGCCACGCTCTCCGGCATGGGCTGGCGCGTCGAACTGGTGTGGGAGTGCGAACTGACGGCTTCCACCGCCGACCTCATCGCGCGCCTGCCAGAGCTGGTGCGTTCCTGACCGGCTGCTACATCGGGGCCGCTCACAAGGACGCCGCCTGCACCAGCCCCGTCCTCCCCCCGCTCGTGACACGCGCCCCTTTCGCGGTCGAGGGGCAGCCGCGTACGCTGGTTGCATGACCGTCGTACCGGCATCACCCATAGACTTCGTCTATACCTCGCGGCCCAAGCCATCAACAGCATCTATGGCTCCGGCGGAGAATTGCGCTTTCGATGGCCCCCTTGCCCCCTTAATACCGGGAAGCAGGCCACGGCCTGGGAAACACCCCGGATTAAGGGGGCCAGATGGCCAGATTGGCAGTCCGGTTTACTCGTGGACGGGCATTAAGGGGGCCAACGATCGGGAGGTGTTGGCCCCCTTAATGCCCGCCTGTCCCCGCTCCGCTATGCTTGCGCCACCACCGGGAGGAGGCGACACGATGAGCAACAGCCAGGCCGCAGTCTTCACAGGTCAGGACAAGCCGCTGGAGATATGGGAGTTCCCCCAGTCCGACCCCGAGGAGGGCGCGGTGGTCGTCCAGATGGAGATGGCCGCCATCTGCGGCACCGACGCCCACGCCATCCATCACCCGGACACGCCAACGCCCACCATCTTCGGACACGAGAACATCGGCACCATCGCGGCAAGCCGCCTCGAACGTGACACCGACGCCCTCGGCCAGCCGTTGAAGGAGGGCGACCGCGTCACCTTCCGCGCTTCGCCGTGCGGCCACTGCTTCAACTGCACCATCGGCGAGTTCTGCATGAACGTCCGCCAGCCCGGTTTCACGCCCTCGAACGAGCCCCCATACCTCTACGGCGGGTTCGGCCAGCAGGTGCACCTCCCGCCGGACCCGTGGCTCCTCCGCATACCGGACGACCTCTCGAACGAGCGCGCGCTCCTCAGCGTCGTCGGCACCCACACGCTGCTCAACGGCTACGAGCGCATCGGCGGGCTCAACCTCGGCGACACCGTCGTCATCCAGGGGTCGGGGCCGATGGGCATCGGTGGGCTGCTGCAGGCGAAGCTGCTCGGCGCCGGGCGCGTCATCGTCATCGGGGCGCCCACGGGACGGCTCGAACTCGCCACCCGCCTCGGTGCCGACGAGACGATCGACATCGAGCAGCTGACCAGCGCCGACGAGCGCGTCGAGGCCGTCATGGACCTGACCGGCGGACGCGGCGCGGACGTCGTGGTCGAGTGCTCAGGTGCGCGAGGCGCGACACAGGAGGGACTGCGGATGGTCCGCTTCGGCGGCAAACACCTCCTCGTCGGCCCGTGGACCGACTACGGCACGCAGGACATCAACCCCACGCTCATCACGAAGAAGGCGCTGCGCGTCAGCGGGGTCGTCGCCTCAGAGCCGCGCCACATCGTCCGCTCGATGGAGGCTCTGCGCTCGATGATCGACGTGCCGGTCGAGGACCTCGTCACGCACCGGTTCCCGCTCGCGCAGGTGAACGAGGCGTTCGAGGTGCACGAGTCGCTTGAGGCGATGGTCGCCGTCATCCTGCCCAACGCGTAGAACGGGTCAGCACGCACAGACCATCAGAACGAGGAAGCCCATGCGCCTGCAGAACAGGACGATCATCGTGACCGGGTCCGGACGCAACATCGGCGAGGGCATCGCCCATACCCTCGCCGCAGAGGGTGCGCGCGTCGCCGTCGTGGACATCATCCGTGAGCGCGCCGAGGCCGTCGCCGATGCTATCAATACCGCCCACGCCGGTGCGGCGCTCCCCATCGCCTGCGACGTCACCGACAGCGCCGACGTTCAGGCGATGGTAGCCAGCGTCGTCGACGCCTGGGGCGACATCTACGCCCTCGTGAACAACGTCGGCGTCGTCGACCGGAAGAACATCCTCGAGACCGACGAGGCCGAGTGGGACCGGGTCATCAACGTCTCCCTCAAGAGCGTCTTCCTCGTCTCCAGGTACGTCGCCCAGCGCATGGCCGACCAGGGCAACGGCGGGCGCATCATCAACATCGGCTCCACGTCCGGGCTGTCGGGACGCATGGGGGCCGTCGCGTACCCCTCGGCGAAAGCCGGGGTCTACAACCTCAGCCGGTCGCTCGCCATCCAGCTCGCCCCGCACGGCATCAGGGTCAACACGGTTACTCCCAACCGCATACTCACCGAGGCCGAACCGGGCGCTCCTCCGCGGACCTGGCAGGTCACGAACCTCGTAGGCAGGCAGGGCACCCCGCAGGACGTTGCGGCTGCCGTCGCCTTCCTCGCCTCCGACGAGGCCGACTTCATCACCGGCTCCGACATCACCGTGGACGGCGGCGTCCGTGCCGGATAGGAGCGAATTCGAGAAGCGAGACGGGTTCGTCCGGTGGGATGGATTCGATAACACTTGGTGGGGAAGGGGAGACTCGAACTCCCACGCCGCGAGGGCACATGATCCTAAATCATGCGCGTCTGCCGTTCCGCCACTTCCCCGCCGAGGCTCCTATCGTACCGCACCTGCCTAGAAGCGGGGACGCCTGCGGCGGCGCGGTGGGCGGCGGCGCGAAGGCGTACCGGAGGCCCGTGCAGACGGCGGTGCCTCCACGGTCCCAGCGTCCTGGGCTTCGGACGAGCGCACGTCCGGCGCCGCTGCCGGCGCAGCAGGAGGCCGAGGTCGCAGGTAGACGAGCGCGAGCAACACCATGAGTGGATGCACGAAGATCATCTGCGTAACCAACTGGAGGAAACCCACTCCAACGCCCGCGATAGACCATCGCATGGTGTTCATGCGCTTGCGGCGGGCCATCATGGGGATCAGCCCGACAGGTACGATGAGCAGCCCGAGGTAGATGGCCTGTTCGGTCGAACTCACTTGCCGCGTTACCTCGGCAGCCTCGTCGGTATCCTGTGCTGGGGTTTCGCTTTGCTCGGCTGTCCCCCCGAACATCAAAGCGGCCGCAAGGAGCAGGGCGATACTGGTCGTGACGGCCAGCGGCCACGCGAAGAGGGGAGGCATGGAGAAGAGGAACGGCGCTTTCGACTGCATGCCGGAAGCGTACACGACTGCGCTCGCACTTGACACTGCTACCGCACACTCGCACGATACGCAGGCGCGCCCGGCAGGGGCGCATTTTCATGACGGAGGACGATATGAGCGTGAATCTGGGCAGCGTGGTTATCGAGAATGCCGAAGAGAAGTTCGTGGAGATGAGCCACGGCACGACCCGCTACATCGAGGCGGGCGACGGCTATCCCACCATCCTCCTGCACGGTGTCGGCTTCACGAGTGGCGCTCACGACTGGATGCTGAACATCGGGCCGCTCTCCAGCATGCTGCGTGTCATCGCGGTCGACGCGCTCGCGTGGGGCAAGGGCGAGGGCTGGCTCGAGCAGGAGTACTCGTTCGCCTACCTCGTGGACTTCCTGCGCGAGTTCCAGGACGCGCTGGGGCTGGAAAAGACCAACCTCGTGGGCCATTCGATGGGCGGTTGGATCGCGTCGCTGTTCGGCTACGAGAGCCCGCACCGGCTCAACAAGCTCGTCCTCGTTGCCAGCGGCGGGGCGATGCCGCGTCAGTTGCCGAGCATGGTGCAGTTCCAGCCCCCGTCACGCGACCAGATCCTCTCCAGCCTGCAGATCAGGATCAATGCCGACGTGGACCTGGAGGAGATGGCCGACTACCACTACGCGCTCACCCAGAATCCGGAGCGGCTCGCGGCCTATCAGCGCGTGCTGAACCACATGAACAACATGGAGACGCGGCGCCGCTACAACACCGTCCGCCGCTTCCCGCACGTCCCCGTTCCCACGCTCGTGGTCTGGGGCAGGAACGACTCGACGAATGCCCTGGAGATGGGTGAGATGACCCACGCCGGCATCCCCGGGTCGAAGATGGTGGTCTTCGAGTGCGACCACTGGATCCCGACCGGGGCGCCGGACGAACTGAACGCCGCGCTGCTCGACTTCCTGCCGGACTAGGAGTTCCGCTCGTTAGTCGAGCACCTCGACCCGGAAGAGGTGGCTGCCGGCGACGCGTGCCTCGACAGTATCCAGCGCGTCCTCTTTCGCCAGGATGCGCGTAAGCAGCGCGCGCTTCTCGTCGATGTCGCGCACCAACGTGGCGCGCGCTCGCAGGTCGCGCTGCACGCTCTCCTTCAGGTGATAGGTGAACTCCGGGTTCGCGAACAGGTTCGCCGCCCAGTCCCGGGTGCCGGGGTTGTTGGAGAGGTACGGCTGGCCGTCCAGTTGGCGCAGCCGCACCTCTTTGCGATGCGGCTTCCCGCTCTTGCGGCCGGTGGTCGTGATATCGACGAGTCTGTCGGTCTCCAGTGCCTGGCGTGCTGCGTCGTCCAAGGTGCCGCTCCTTCGCGGTGGGGTATGTGATCAGTTGGTCAGCGAGCTGGCGATGTAGGTGTGCGTGATGACTTCCCAGACATGGCCGTTCTCGCATTCGAAGTAGAAGCCGCGGCCCTGGTGCTTGTAGTTGATCTTGCCGTCCGTACGTGTGCCGGGCCCGCTGCCGTACACGACCCCCTCGTTCTTGATCCGCCCCAGGATCTCGTCGAACTCCTGGTCGGAGGCGAGGAATGCGTAGTGGTTGGAGCGCGGCTTCGTCTCGCCTTCCTTCAGGTCGTCGAAGTCCAGCGTGAGCTTGTCGTTGATCTTCACCGGCGCGAAGTGGCCGTAGGGGCCGTCGTACGTGAGCCCGAACATCCGCGCGATGAACTCGGCGGACTTCACCTTGTCGTAGGCGGGAACGATCGTGTGGTCCAACTGAAGCGCCATGACTGACCTCCTTGTTCTTCTCTGGGATTCTGCCCACAGCATACTCTGCCGGCAAGCCTCTGCGAAGGCACTGCGCGCGATGATAGGCTACCGCAGCGCGCTTCAGCGCCGAGGAAGCGACCCATGATTATCGACATGCACACGCACATCGTGCCGAAGGACTTCCCTTTCCTCGCCGACCGTCCATCCGGCGACGCATTCCCCTCGATGGCCCCAAAGGACGACGAGCGCTCCACCATCATGATCAGCGGAGAGGAGTACCGCACGGTGCGCGATGTCTGCTGGGACGCGCCGAAACGCGCCGCCGAGATGGGCAGTCAGGGCACGGACAAGCAGGTGCTCTCTCCCCTGCCCGAGCTGCTGATGTACCACCTCGACCCGAAGGACGGGGCGGACCTCGCCCGGCACCTGAACGAGACCATCGCCGGGATGGTTGCGGCGGAGCCGGAGCGCTTCTATGGACTCGGCTCTGTGCCGATGCAGGACGTCGAGCTCGCCGTTGCGGAGTTGGGCGTCATCAAGGAACTCGGTCTGCATGGGGTCGAGATACGCTCCAACATCGAGGGCCGCAGCCTCGGCGAGGAGCGGTTCCGCCCTTTCTTCAACGAGGCCGCTGCCCTCGACCTCGCGGTGTTCCCGCACGCGAACCGTCCCACGTTCGCGGACAGGCTGGCGCATATCCCGCCCATCGTGGCCGATGCGCCGCTCGGCTTCCCCATCGAGTCGGGGCTCGCAGGCGCATCGATCATCTGGAGCGGGCTGCTCGAGGAACTGCCCGACCTGCGCATCTGCATCAGCCACGGGGGCGGTGTGCTCATGCAACTGCTCGCCCGCAGCGACGATAACTGGCGCACGCGCGAGCCCGTCCGCAAGCTCCTCCCCAAAGCGCCGATGGAGTACGCATCGATGCTCTACTACGACGACATCACGTTCGGCACAGCCCCGCTGCGCTACCTGATAGACCACGTGGGCGCAAGCCAGGTGATGATCGGCTCGGACTGGCAGGGCACGGGCCCCAAGACGCCGTCGCCGGAGGAAGAGTTCGACGCACTTGGCCTCGGCGCGGAGGAGCGCGAGCTCATCGGCTGGAAGAACGCGTTGCGCTATCTGGGCGTGGAGTAACCCCCCGGCTACGCCTCCCGCGCCCGTTGGATGAACGCGAAGTCCTCCGCCTGCGGCGCGTGGTCCATGCCCTCGAACGAACCCGCCTCGTAGTTGCGGCCTATCGCCTCCACGAGCCCGGGCTTGCTCACGAAGTGCGCCATCGTCCGCTCCTGCAGCGCGTCCCACCTGGCTACGAGCGCTTTCGCCTCCGGGCTGGCGGGGTCGAGTCCGCGCGACGCTCGCACGTCCGCGAGCAGCGCCGACCACTCGCATTCGACGGCCTCGATCTCCTCAGGCGGCGTCTCGGCTCGCAGTTCCACGAACTGCGCCATCTGTTCCGGCGTGTAGTACTTCTCCATCGCGTTACCTCCGCTGCTGTTCCCAGCCGCCTCCGCAGCCGTTAGCACCAGGTTCCAGTCCCATGTTCCACCGCGCTCATGCGCAGCAAGAGTGTCCCCTATCGCCGACTCGATCCGCTGCAACTCCTCGATGCGTTCCCGCAGGGCGTGGCGCTGGATGCGCAGCGACGCGGATACGTCGAAGTCCTCGCCATCCAGCACGCCTCGGATGCGGCGCAGGGGGAATCCCAGGCAACGCAGAGTGAGCACCTGCTGCAGGCGGAGGAAGTCGGCCTCTCCATAGAGGCGGTAGCCGGACTCCGAGCGAGCCGACGGTTGCACGAGGCCGAGGCGGTCGTAGTGGTGTAGCGTCCGAACAGACACGCCGACCCGCGCGGCCAGCTCCCCGATCCGGTAAGGGTGTGGACCCGTGTTCATAACAGCATCAGCGTAAAGCCTGACGCTGCGTGAGGGTCAACACCCTCTCAGGAGTATGCCGGCGACAGCCTATGCGCGGCTGTCACCGGTATAGGAAGCCGTGCGACCAGGCCCCACGAAACGGTTGCCGTCGACCGTAGCGATGTCCTCGGCCGGGAGCGATGCCTCGTCGCCCTCGGCGACGTCCGCTCCGCCCAGTACGTCGACGAACCGGACGCTCGCGGTAGCGCCGTCCGCGCTCACGCTCAGCAATTCGACAACGTCCCCACTCACGGTTACCAGGCGCGCGCCTGCTTCGATGCCTTCCAGGTTCATGCCTCGACTCCGAATCTCATGCTATCCGGGAGAAACCTCGACCGCCGTTTTGGCCGACTTCGGGAACGGTGGCGGCAGCGTAGCGCCGATACGCTTGGCGTATTCCAGGTTCAACGTGTTGAACTTGCCGGACGAGCCGGTCGACATTCCCTCAGCCTGACGGTGTGGGTTCTTCGGAGTAGCGGTCTTCCCTTCGATAACCTCATCGTCCATGCGGTCGAACGGGATCCAGATGATGTCGTTCTTCGCGGGGTCGCGGAACACGTTCATCGGCTCGCCGCCGTCCTCCATGATCTGCATCTGCTCCAGGAGCATGCGGCGGAAGAGGATGATGCCGATGTCGGACTGTCCCAGTTTCTCCAGGTAGCGGCGTGTGCGCGGGCCCTGCGACGTCCACGCGAAGTGGTCCTGCCCGCTGTTGTTGTCGAGCTGCTCCCAGATGGGCTGTCCCCACTCATCCACCCCGGCGATCGGCACGTGGTAGACGGGTATCTCGTCCTCCCGCTGGTTCGGGTTCTCTCCTTCGCGCGGCCAGTGAGACTGGTAGTAGACGTAGTAGGTGTGCGTGTCATCCATCGGTACGCGTATCTGAAAGTCGTGCCCCCCGGTGCCGGACTCGAGGTTAGGGAAGAGTATCGGGTGCCCGTAGCGCCAGCCGATAGACTCTTCCTTTTCTTCTCCTTCCAACCAGCGATGCTTGAGGATGCCGTGCTCGAACCTGCTGGTAGATGCAGAGATGTGCCGCATCGTACGGCCTGCCTTCCGCCAGTACGGACCGAAGTTCTCGTTCTCTTCCGGCGGACGCTTCCCGTAGATGTCGCCGCGGTGCTTCAACAGCCCGACCCGCTGGAGAGCGTACTTGGAGAAGTAGCCGTGGAGGTACTCGGCGTGGATGGGGTCCAGCGAGTTCTCCATGATCTGCAGCCAGTTGCAGGTAACGACCGTCCAGCCGATGCTTCGCACTCTCCCCTCTTCCACGAACGGGTAGTAGTGTGGGAGCAACGGAGCAGGCTGCGGGCCAAGGTATGCGAACACGAGGCCGCCAAGCGTCTCTACCGGGTACGCCTTCAACTGCACGCGACTGGGGAATGTCGAGTCCGCAGGCTCGGCGGGCATCTCCAGGCACTGGCCAGTCTCGTCGTACAGCCAACCGTGGTAAGAGCAGCGGAGGCCCTTAGGTTCGGGGATGCCCCAAAGCATGTTGACCCTGCGATGGGCACACGAGGCGTCGATCAGACCGAAGGTGCCGCCTTCGTCCTTGTACAGCACGAGGTCTTCGCCCAGAAGTCGGATCGCTTTCGTGGGGTTCTCATTGAACTCGGAAACCCCGGCGATAGGCTGCCAGTAACGCCGCATCAGTTCGCCCATGGGAGTGCCAGGGCCCACCAGTGTCAACCGATCGTTCTGCTCTACGGTCAGCATCGTTCACCTCCCTGAGTACCCAGACCGTTCTTCCTGCCAACGGGTGAAGATTGCATCATCCGCGCCCTGCCGTCAATCGCGTCTGGCGCCTAGGCGCCGAGGATGGGAGAGCCGTGATGGTGCACCATCAGCCACCGCCCATGCCGGCTGCGAAAGACGTTCGTCGCCTCGACGTGCGCGTCCATCACTCGCCCTCCGGCCACAGACGTCAGGTTCTCGGTGCACGTGACCCATGCAACCCCGCCCTCGACCGTTGCCTGCGCGCCGGTGATCGTGAACGTCATCATCGCCGCGCCATCGAATATCCGCTCCCAGCTCTCCATGACCTCGGCCCAGCCATCGAGCGCGGTCCATCCGGGGTGGACGCACGTCACTACGTCCTCGCGCGACCAGACCTCCTCCATCCGGCGGATGTCCAGCGTACCGAAAGCATCGTAGAACGCCTTGTTGGCGGCGAGAACCGCCGCTTCGTCCGCGTCGCTCATCGCGTAAACTCTACCACGACCGCCCCGCACCCGACGCGGATGTATCATCCACTCGCGCTGAGAGGAGACGCCATGCCCAGTTTCGATCTGACAGACCGTGTGGCCATCGTCACGGGAGGCTCGCAGGGATTCGGCAAGGCCATCTCGCTTGCGCTTGCACGCCAGGGCGCGAACGTCGTCGTGGCGGCGCGCGAGCCGGAGCAGGTGACCGTCGGCAGGGAACGGCCTCACGCCCCGGTGCATCCCGTCGTTGACGAGATACGCGCTATCGGCAGCCGCACGCTCGGTGTCACCGCGGACGTCCGCAACCAGGACGAAGTGGACAGCCTCGTTGCGCAGACGATGGCTGAGTTCGGACGCATCGATGCGCTCGTCAATGTCGTCGGCGGCAGTTGGGGCGAGACGTTCCGCTCTGGGCCGCTCATGGAACTGGAGCCACACGATTTCATCGAGTGCTACCGCGTGAACGTGCTCACGGCGTTCATGTGCTCCAAGGCGGTGCAGCCCATCATGAAGACGCAGGGCAAGGGCGCGATCGTCAACATCGCGTCTGGCGCAGGCGTCAACCCCGGCACAGGTCAGGCCGCGTATGGCGCTGCCAAGGCGGGCGTCATCAACATGTCCAAGTCCATGGCGTACGAGTGGGCGCCCGAGATCCGTGTTAACGCCATCGCCCTCGGAGGCATCGAGACTCCCCACCGCCCGATGTGGCACGAGAGCGTCCGCTCCACAACCACGAACCGCAGCGCCATGGGCAGGCTCGGCACGCCGGACGAGCACGCGGGCACGGTCCTCTGGCTCGTCTCTGACGCCGCGGGCTACATCACTGGCACAGCCATCGAAGCAGACGGGGGCAGGCGCTAGGCCGGCACACACAAAGGAGTAAGCCATGCCATACGAAGACCGGTTCGTGGACAACAACGGCGTCCGTATCCACTACGAGGTGGAAGAGGGACCTGCCGAAGCGCCTGTCATCATCTTCGTGCACGGCATGGGCGGCAGCACGAAGGGCTGGCGGATGCATGGCTACCCGGAGAAGCTGCGCGACGAGTACAGAGTCGTACTCATGGACTCGCGCGGATTCGGCCAGAGCGACAAACTGAAGGAGCCCGCCGACTATGGGCGCCCGCAGAAGGTCTCCGACGTGGTCGCGGTACTGGACGACCTCGGCGTCGACAAGGCGTACTACTGGGGCTACTCCATGGGCGCGAGCATCGGCTGGGCGGTCGGCATGCTGGCGCCTGAACATTTCCACGGCCTCATCCTTGGTGCGTATCCCGTGCTCTCACCGGAGGTGCCGGAGATCGACCGCGTGCGATGGGAGGCACGCGCCAAGCTGATGCGCCTCGGCATGGATGTCTACATCGCCGCGATGGAGATGGACCAGGGCCCCTTGGCAGAGGATAACAAGGCTCGGCTGATGGCGAACGACAAGGACGCCTATGCCGCTCAACAGATAGCGAACCTCTACTGGGGCGCGCCCGACGAGGACATCCGCAACATGACCCTGCCCGCTCTCGTCTATTCCGGCACCGAGGACGAATACCCGATGCCGCGCAACCACGCGCTCACCAAGCGCTCGGCCTCCCTTGCGCCCAACGCGAAGTTCCTGCCGCTGGACGGGCACACGCACGCGTCCGCGATGGCCTCGCCCGATGTGGTGATTCCCCATGTCCGTGAGTTCATCGCGATGGTCGAAGACTCCCGCTAGCACACTGGAGACAGGAGCAACAGATGCCATACCAGGACTGTTTCGTCGACAACAACGGGGTCCGCATCCATTACGAGGTAGAGGAGGGACCTGTGGAAGAGCCCGTCATCGTCTTCGTGCACGGCATGGGCATGAGCACGAAGGACTGGCGGGACGCCGGCTACCCGGAGAAGCTCTGCAACGAGTTCAAGGTCGTCCTGGTGGACTCGCGCGGCTTCGGACAGAGCGACAAGCCAAAGGACCCCGCTGACTACGGACGCGCCCGGAAGGTGTCCGACATCACTGCCGTGCTGGACGACATCGGCGTGGACAAGGCCTACTACTGGGGCTTCTCCATGGGCGCCAGCATCGGCTGGGCGGTAGGGATGCTCGCGCCTGAACGCTTCCACGGCCTGGTTCTCGGAGCATATCCCGTGATCTCGCCGGACGTACCGGAGATCGACCGTGTGCGTTGGGAGGCCCGCGCGAAGCTCATGCGCCTCGGCATGGACGTCTACGTCGCCGCGATGGAGATGGACCAGGGCCCCTTGCCGGAGGACAGCCGAAACCGGCTGCTGTCGAACGACAAGGATGCCTACGCCGCCCAGCAGCTTGCCAACCTGGAATGGGGCGCGCCGGACGAGGACATCGTCAACATGACACTCCCCGCTCTCGTGTACTCCGGCACCGAGGACGACTACCCTATGCCCCGCAACCACACGCTTACCAGGCGCTCAGCTTCGCTTGCGCCCAATGCCCGGTTCCTGCCGCTGGACGGGCACACCCACATGTCCGCGTTCCTGGCGGCGGACCTCATGATTCCGCACGTGCGCGAGTTCGTCGCTATGGTGGAGGACACACGCTAGAGGACCGGGGACAGGGGAGCGCAAGACCATGGCATTCGAAGACCGCTTCATCGACAACAGCGGCGTCCGCATCCACTACGAGGTGAACGACGACGCCCCGGCTGATGCGCCTCCACTCGTCCTCATGCACGGCATGGGCATGAGCACGAAGGACTGGCACAGCGCAGGCTACACGTCTGCCCTCTCCGCGGGGTTCCGGCTCATCCTCATCGACTCCCGCGGCTTCGGCCAGAGCGACAAGCTCACCGACCCCGCCGACTACGGACGACCGCAGAAGGTGTCCGACGTGATCGCCGTGTTAGACGACCTCGGCATCGAGAAGACGTTCTACTGGGGCTACTCCATGGGCGCAAGCATCGGCTGGGCGCTCGGCATACTGGCGCCCGAACGCTTCCATGCCCTCGTACTCGGCTCCTACCCCGTCATCCCCCTGCCCGTCCCCGACTTCGACCGCGCCAGATGGGAGGCCCGCGCGAAGATCATGAGGCTCGGCATGGACGTCTACGTCACTGCGATGGAGATGGACGCCGGGCCGCTCCCCGACTATGACCGCGAGCGCCTGCTGGCGAACGACAAGGACGCCTACGCCGCTCAGCAACTCGCGAACCTCGACTGGGGCGCGCCGGACGAGGACATCGTGAACATGACGCTCCCCACGTTCGTCTACGCCGGCACGAAGGACAGGCGCAACCACGAACCCGCCAAACGGTGCGCGTCGCTCGCCCCCAACGCGTCGTTCCTTTCGCTGCCCGACCACACGCACATGGAAGCGTTCCTGGCAGCGGACACGATGATTCCACACATCCGGAAATTCATCGCGGGCGTCCAGCACGCACCTTAGGGAAACCCGGAAGCAAGGAGCAGCATCATGTCGTTCGAAGACGGCTTCATCGACAACAACGGCGTCCGCATCCACTACGAGGTGAGCGACGACGCGCCCGGTGACGCCCCTCCGCTCGTGCTCATGCACGGCATGGGCGGCAGCACGAGGAACTGGCACGACGCGGGCTACACGGACGCACTTTCCGGAGAGTTCCGGCTGATCCTCATCGACTCCCGCGGCTTCGGCCAGAGCGACAAGCTCACCGACCCCGCCGACTACGGGCGGCAACAGAAGGTCTCCGACGTTACCGCCGTGCTGGACGACATCGGCATCGAGAAGACGTTCTACTGGGGCTACTCCATGGGCGCAAGCATCGGATGGGCGCTCGGCATGCTGGCGCCGCACCGTTTCCACGCCCTCGTGCTTGGCTCCTACCCGGTGATCCCCTTGCCTGTCCCTGAGTTCGACCGCGCCCGCTGGCAGGCCCGGGCCAAGATCATGCGACTCGGCATGGACGTGTACGTCACCGCGCTGGAGATGGACGGGGGAGCGCTCTCCGAACGTCAGAAAGAGCGACTGCTGGCAAACAACAAAGACGCTTATGCTGCGCAGCAACTCGCGAACCTGGACTGGGGTGCTCCGGACGAGGACATCGTCAACATGACGCTGCCCACGTTCGTATACGCAGGCACGAAGGACATCCGCAATCACGAGCCGGCCAAGCGGTGCGCGTCGCTCGCCCCCAACGCGTCGTTCCTCTCGCTGCCCGACCACACGCACGCGCAGGCGTTCCAAGTGGCGGACACGATGATTCCGCACGTGCGGGAGTTCATCGCAGGGGTCAGGGCAGCACGGTAGGCCACTACCCGTCCTCTCTTGCGGCAGACGCTATACTTGGGACTCGAGGTCACGAAGAACGGAGGAGACACCATGAAAGACGGCATGCGGTTCGTTGATTGCGACATGCACGTGATGGAACCGGCGGACATCTTCGACCGATACCTTGACCCGAAGTTCAAGGACCGCGTCATCAGCGCTCCGGGACGCGCCGGCGGATCCAACATGGTGATCGACGGCCTCTCCCGCTCCGGCGACGACGACCTGCAGCAGTACCGGAAGCGCAACAGGAACGTCTCCGCGAACCAGCGCCAGCCGCTCTCCGGATCGCGCTCCGCTCCCTACCTGGGCTTCGCCATCGAGCGCAACTACGACCCGGTCGCTCAGGTGATGGGGATGGAGATGGAGGGCGTGGACATCGCCGTCCTCTTCCCCACCATGGGACTGGGGCTCATCGCGCGGAACGGCATGGACCCGCTCCTCTCCAACGCGCTCTGCCAGGCATACAACAACTGGATATACGACTTCTGCCAGTACAGCCCTGACCGGCTGAAGTTCGCGGCGATGCTGCCGTTCCACGACGTAACGCTCGCCTGCCGGGAGCTGCGCCGCTGCGTGACCGAGCTCGGCGCGGTCGGCTCCTTCATGCGGCCCAACCTCGTCAACGGGCGCTTCTGGCACTCCAACTACTGGGAACCGATCTACAGCCTGCACGAGGAGCTCGACGTGACGTGGGGATTCCACGAGGGCACTGGCGCGTGGTACTCCAACATGAACACGCTCTACGGCGAGAACCGCTTCTACCGGCACGTCGCGAGTCACTGGATAGAGATGCAGCAGGCCTTGGTAGCCATGATTATCGGTGGCATCTTCGAGTTCCACCCCAACCTGCGCGTCGGCTTCCTGGAGGCGCAGAACTCGTGGGCACCGGGTCTCTTGAGCCGCATCGAGTGGGACTACCCGCAGTACCTCGAGACCCACGCTCCCTACCTCTCGCTGACGCCGAAGGAGTACTTCCGGCGCAACTGCTGGGCTGCCGTCGAGGGCAGTGAGCCTGAGATCGAGGCGACGGCGTCGCTCATCGGCGCGGATCGGATGTGCATCTCGACCGATTACCCGCACTTCGACTCCAACTTCCCGAACGTGTCGAACAACCTCGTTCAGGGTGTATCGCGCGAGACGGCAGCGGCCATCCTCTACGGCGGTGCAACGCTCTACAACTTCAGTGAGGCGGATTTCGCGAAGGCGGACGAAGCCCGGCAGGTTCAGGAAGCCGCGATAGCCCGTTAGGGACGGGGTCTCGCGCCTAAAGCAACCTCAACTCGTCGGCGAAGCCGAGGATGGCGGCGACGGTCGCCTCCGGCTGCTGCTCCTGCACGTAGTGCGCGCTGCCCTCGACCGGCCAGCCGCGAACGTCGTCCGCAACCTCGCGCCACGCCCCGAGCACGTCTGCGTTCGCCGACGGCCCGGAGCCGCCCCATATCGACAGCATCGGCACCGTGATCCTGCGTCCCGCGGCGACCTCCGCACGCCAGTAGTCCGGGTCCTCTTCCAAGGCGAGACGGTAGTCCCAGATGACCGCGTCCGCGGTGCCGGGCCGGGAGAACATCTCCACGTAGAAGGCGCGTTCCTCCGGCGAGAGGTGCGGGTTGCGGTCGAGGAAGAGGCCGAAGAACAGCTCCGGTATCGCATTCACGATCGGTTCCGCCACGTTGCGCTGGCGGAAGAAATCGAAATACCACTGCCGCCCGCTCGGGTCGCGGCGCTCCGCGCCGACGCCCTGCGGCCCCGAGTCGACCTGCACCATGCCGGCGACACGCTCCGGCAGGTCGGCGGCGATGCGCCTTGCAGTCGGCGCGCCCTTGTCGTGCCCCACGACGACGAAACGTTCGTGGCGGAGGTGGTCCATCAGCGCCACCGCGTCCGCCGCCATCGCCGCGAGTCCGTAGGCGGCAGGGTCGGCGATGCGTTCGGAATCGCCATAGCCCCGGCGGTCCGGTGCAACGACAGTGAACCGCTCCGACAGCCCAGGCGTTATCTGCTTCCAGGTACGTCGCGTGCGCGGGAAGCCATGAAGAAGCAGCAGCGGGAAGCCGCTCCCGGACGTCTCGTACGCCGTGCGTACGCCGTTGACCGTGGCGAACTGCGCCTCGCCCATGGGATGCCTACGGCCAGACGAAGCTGAGGATGATGAGTAGCGCACCGAAGCCGATGGCGCCCCCCGCAGTCACGGGCCAGATGATGTAACCGATGTCTTCAGCGTTGCCGAACGGCCAGATCAGGTCTTTCACGAATCGACTCCTTCGTGGGACTACCGCCATCATAGTCGGCCTCGCAGCGCCGCTGTCAACGCGGACGTGCATAGCCGAACGTCACTCTTCGCCGGCCTCCGCCTCCCGCATCGCATCGACGGTCCGGCGGATGCCCTCGCCGAGCGGTACAGTGGCGCGCCAACCGAGCCCTCGCTCGGCGCGGCGGACATCCAGGTAGATGCGATGCACGTCACCCGACCGCTCAGCCGCGTGTTCCGGGGTGCCGTCGTAGTCGGTGGCCCCGGCGAGCGCGTCAAACACCTGCGCGACCGTCGTCCCCTCTCCCGTCCCGATGTTGTAGACGCCATCCTCGGCCTGCGCGAGCGCGAGCACGTTCGCGCGTACCACGTCGTTGACATACACGTAGTCACGCTCATGCGAGCCGTCGCCGAAGATCGTGGGGCGCTGGCCGCGCATCATGGCGTTGGCGAAGATCGCGACGACCCCCGCCTCGCCGAACGGGTCCTGTCGAGGACCGTAGACGTTGCCGTAGCGCAGGATCGTGTAACGGATGCCGGAGAGCGAGCAGAGCGTCCGCACGTACGCCTCTGCCGCATCCTTGGACGCCCCGTACGGTGACAGGGGGCGCACCGGGTGCTCCTCATCGGCGGGCAGCCGCTCCGGTTCGCCGTAGAGCGCGCCGCCCGTTGAACTGAACACGAAGCGCCCTACCCCGTAAGCGGCGCACTGCTGGAGGACATTCAGCGTACCGAGCACATTCACTTCGGCATCGTGCATCGGGTCGCGAACGGATTCACTGACGCTGGCGTGGGCTGCGACGTGGAAGACGACCTCCGGCCGCGCGGCCTCGAACGCAGCCGCGAGCGCCGGACTGCGGATGTCGATCTCGTAGAGTGCTGCCTGCGGGTTGACGTTCGCGCGTTTGCCGGTGGCCAGGATGTCCACGGCGGCGACGCTATGGCCGTCCGCGATGAGCCTGTCCACGATGTGAGAACCGATGAAGCCGGCTCCGCCTGTCACCAGTACGTTCAACGTCTCACAGGCGGTAGTAGCGCAGGGCGTTCCGGCTCAGGATCGCTTCCTTGTCGGTGTCCGCCAGCTCCTCGCTCTCGCGTACTTCCTGGATCTCCCGCTTGCACATCTCCGTCGTGACCTCGTGCGGGAAGTCACTGGAGTAGAGGAAAGCGTCGGGGCTGTAGCGCGTCGCCGCGAAGCCAAGCGCGGGTTCTTCACCTTCGCACCCGACGTACAGCCGCCCCTCGCGGATGTGCCGGAGGATGTACTCGCTGGGTATCTCGTCGCCGTGCGGGCCGTACTCGCCCTCCGGATCGTCCTCGATATGCGTGACGTGCGAGCGGTCGAACCGTTCCATCACCATGAGGAACCAGCCGATGCCGCCCTCCAGGAAGCTCATCCGCATGTTGGGGAACCGGTCGAGCACGCCGTTGAAGACGATGCTGGCCATCCCGATCATCACGCCCATCGGGTGGCCCATCGCGTGGACGGGTGCGTACCGGTTCAGGTCGTCGAACCCCATGCCGTCGTGGCACCCGCCATGGACCGCGACCGCACAGCCCAGCCGGTCGGCCTCCTCGTACACGGGCCAGTACATCCTGGCCCCCAGGTGCCCGATCAGTCCGCGTGAGGGGAGCATCGCGCCCACCATCCCCAGCTCGGTCACCGCCCGCCGGAGTTCCTCGACCGCGGCGACGGGGTCCTGCATCGGGATCAGCGCCATGCCCTTGAAGCGCGAGTCCCGGGCGCAGTAGGTGGCGTGGAGCCAGTCGTTGTACGCACGCGTCGCGGCGACTGCCCAGTCGATGGCGGTGATCTTGCCGTAAGCGAGGCCCTGCGTCGGGTAGAGCACCGTGGTATCGATCCCCACGTCGTCCAGGAACGTCACCCACTCGTCCGGCCCAACCACGCCTCGCTTGACGCGCTCGGGGTCGGGGTGGATCAGGTGATAGCGGTGGAAGTGATCGAAGGGCGGGAAGATGGTACGCATCCTGTCCTTGAGGAAGGGCGTCGGCAGGAACTCCCGGATCCCGTCGTTGTCCTCCTGGACGTGCCCGTCAGCGTCGATGACCAGCTCGATGTTCGCGTTCATCGCCATCCTCCTCTACGCATGGACTTCTTCCTGCGCGGAGTATAGACCCCGCTCCGGGCAAGTCCAAACCGCGAGCGGGCCGCCGTGCGGCGCATGGGCGTATAGTGGGGCGGCCCCATGCATACGCCGAACCAGCAGCCAGTCCCATCCGCAGCGCAGAGCGCCGTATCCCGGCAGGCGATGCACTACCCCGATTACCGCATCCTCTGGTTCACCACGGCGCTCGTGGCAGGAGGCATCTGGTTCCAACAGGTAACGCTCGGTTGGCTCGCGTACGACCTCACTGAGGACCCGCTGCAGGTAGCGGGCGTGGTGGGAGTGCGTACGCTTCCGTTGCTGCTGTCGCCGCTTACGGGCGTCATCGCAGACAGGATGGACCGCCGGAAATTGCTGATCGTGGACCAGGCGCTCGTCACGGTGCTCGTGTTCGGTTTCGCGCTGGTGCTGCTGTACGACCTGCAGCAGCTGTGGCACCTGTACGTCTTCGCGCTGTTGTTCGGGCTGCTGTGGGCAGGGAACAACCCCGTGCGCCACGTGCTCATAGCCAACACGGTGCCGCGCGAGGCGCTGATGAACGCGACGGCGATGATCTCCATGTCGTTCAACCTCATGCGCGCCGTCGGCCCGGCCGTTGGCGGGTTCGTCATCGCCTTCCTCGGGCCGGGCGCCAACTTCCTCATCCAGGGCTTCCTCTTCCTGGCGGCGTTGCTGCTGGTCACCCGCATGCGTACGCCGTACTACAACACGGACCGGGCCCAAGCCAGGCAGAGTTCACCGCTCCACGACCTCAAGGAAGGCTTTGCCCGCGTTATCAGCGACCCACCGACGCGCATCACCGTCACGATGACCTTCGTGCTGTCCATCACCATGCTCGCTATGGTGTTCAATCAGCTGCCGGTCTACTCGGCCGAGGTCCTGCTGAATACGGACGGCACGTACCTCGGCCTGCTGTTGATGGCGATGGGCCTCGGCGGATTCCTGGGGACCGCGCTGCTCGCATTGTTCAGCTCGGCGCGGCGGAAGGGGGTGATCGCCTCCGCGGCGTTCACACTGGCGGCGGTCAGCGTCGTCGCCCTTTCGCAGGTGGCGACCCTCTGGATGGCGATGCTCGCGCTCCTGCTCCAGCAGATGTTCGTGCAGGTAGTGATGACGATGAACATGACCATCGTGCAGTCACTCACACCGGACCAGCTGCGGGGCCGCGTGATAGGCGTCTACCAGATGGAGATAGGCATGATGCCGTTCTGGGGGCTGGTCGGCGGAGCGCTCTCGAGGGCGTACGGGGTGGACAACGCCTTCTTCGTCGCAGGCGTCGCGGGACTGGCGATCATCGCCTTCGCGAGCATTGCGTTCCCGCGATACCGGCGGCTGGAGCTGTAACGCACCCCGCACGCCCTGCCGGACGCACGTACGGGAGCGGCGTGTACAATCGCGGGAGTGTGGTGAAGGGAGCAGGTGTGGCATCAGACGGCTCGACAGGCGGGGCGGGTACGGGCCAGCGCAGCGTGTTTTATGGCTGGTACATCGTTGCAGCCGTCTTCTTCATGGTGTTCGTCTCCATCGGCTTCCGGCAGAGCTTCGGACTGTTCCTCCCGTCGTGGACGGAGGAGTACGAGGTGTCGGTCTCGTTCCTCTCCACCGTCGCTTTCGTTGGGTGGATGGTGAACGGCGTAGCGCAGCCGGTCGTAGGTGGACTGGCCGACCGGTACGGTGCGCGGGTGGTGGCCGCCGTGAGTGTCGCCGTGCTCGGCCTGAGCACCATAGGGATGGCGTTCTCTTTCAACATCTGGGCGCTGGCGTTCTTCTACGCTACGCTCGCCTCGTTCTCCAACGCTGGCGCGATGTTCACGCCGCTCACGCCGCTCATCTCGCGCTGGTTCGTCCGCAGGCGCGGCGCTGCGCTGAGCGTCATCACCGCCGGCGGCTCCGGCGGGGCGATGCTGCTCATCCCGTTCGCGGCCTACCTGCTGGAACTCGCCAACTGGCGGGTCGCGCTCGGAGTCATCGCAGGGATCATGCTGGTGCTGGTATTGCCGCTGGTGCTGGTGGTGGTCCGCGACCGTCCATCGGTGATGGGGCTGAGGCCGGACGGTGACGCGCCGACGAACGCGGACGGCTCGCAGAGAACGCCGATATACGATGGCCCGCTCACCGTATCTCACTGGCGGGAGGCGTACCGCTCCGCCCCCATGTGGCAGCTCACACTCACCTACGTCGTCTGCGGCATCACAACGGCGGTCATCGCCGTGCACTTCGTCTCGTTCGCGAAGACAGAGGGCATCAACGAGACGACCGCGGCGCTCGCGTTCGGGCTGCTCAGCTTCGCCAACATGGCGAGCGTGCTGGTCATGGGATTCTTCATCTCTGACCGTGTTCAACGGAAGAACTCGCTCACCGTCATCTACGCGGTGCGGGGGGTGGGTTTCCTGTCGCTGCTGGTGATGCCAAGCTCCGTGGGGCTTTGGGTGTTCGCGGTCGTCGCAGGCAGTTCGTGGCTGGCGACGGTGCCCCAGACGAGCGCGCTGACGGCGGAGGTGTACGGCGTCCGCAACGTCGGCGCCATCACCGGCATGCTCACGATGGTGCACATGTGCGCGGGAGCGGTCGCCGTGCTCGCGGCGGGTTTCTCCTTCGACTACTTCGGCTCCTACGACCCGTTCTGGCTGGTGTCGGTGCTGATGTTGGGAGGAGCATCGCTCATGGCGTGGACGCTGCGGGAGCGGGAGGTCTCGGCGCGCTACCGGCCCATGCAGCTCGCGGAGGCGTAGGTCGTGGGCATACGCGCGCATCACTCGGAGCCGACGGACTCGGAACTGCTGGAGTGGCTCGTCCACACGCTGGACTCGATCCTCGGGCAGGGGCCGGTGGTGATTGTCACTGCCATCGCACTAGTGGTCATCGCCATTCCGCTGGCGATAGCGGTGCTGGCGCTCCGGCGTCGCGGCGGGCGGCAGGCATAGGGAGTCCGGGGGTCATGTTGAGCGCAGCCGAAACATCTCTCGGGGAACGGTTGGCACAGGACGGACGCCTGCCCGAGAGATTCCTCGACTCTGTTGCACTCCGCTCGGAATGACGACTACGACTTCCTTCTCGGGCGGCGGGCGGCGAGGAAGAAGAACCCCGCGAAGAAGGCGCCCACGACGTAGATAGTGTGGATGGGCTCGTAGCTTCCGGTGCGTTCGAAAGCGAACGCCGTGACGACCGGACCCAACGCCATCGCGGGTGTGACGAGCAGGACGGTGAGGCCCGTGATGGCGCCGACGTGCCTGCGTCCGAAGTAGTCCGGCCACGCCTGCGACTGCAGCTGCTGCGAGCCGCCGATGACGAGGCCTATCGGCCACGCGGCGGCGAAGAGCGTCGCGGGCGTGTCCGCCAGGACGTAGAGCGCGATGGAGAGTGAATAGGCGAAACCCCAGAGCGTAAGGCCGGCATGAATGCCGAAGCGCGCAGCGATATAGCCCCAGAACGGACGCCCCAGCATCGCGCCGAAGCCGAAGAACGCGAACGCACTCGACGCGAACTGCAAATCGAGGCCCTCGTCTACGAAGTACGGAACCATGTTCGCGATGACGCCGGTGGCGGGGAACCCGGTGAGCATGATCGAGGCAACGATGAGCCAGAGCGTTCGTGTGCGGACGGCCTCCCGCAGCGTCCAGCTGTCCTCGTCCGATACGGTGCGCGAGCGGTCGCGCGCCGAGGTCCGCGCCGCGCCGGGCAGGTCGCCGTCGGGCAACTGCCCGTGGTCCTCGGGCCTGCGCCGCACGATGAGCCAGACGAGCGGGGCGAGGATGAATATCTCGACGACGCCGAGAACGGCCCACCCTGCACGCCACGAGGTCTGTTCGATGAGGATGGCGAAGACCGGGACCATCAGGAAGCCGAATGCGGCGCGCCCTCCGCTGGACCAGGCGAACGCGGCGGCGCGGCGGCGCACGAACCAGTTGGCGATCGCCGTGCGCGGGCCCACGATCTCCAGTCCTGTCCGCGCCGCGCCGACCCCGACGCCAAGCAGCACGTAGTAGGCCCAGGGCACGTCCGTGAACGCCAGCAGCAGGAGGCACGCGCCGCCGAACAACGCGCTGAGCGTCATGCCGAGCCGCGCGCCGCTCCTGTCGAACAGCGGGCCGAGCACCATGCCGAGCCCGGCGGAGACGAACGTGGCGACGGTGAGCGCGCCGGTGAGCGTCGTGCGGCTCCAGCCGAGGTCGTTCTCCATCGGGACGACGAGCAGGCCGAAGAGATAACTCGTGGCCGCGCCGTGGGTGAAGAGCGCAAGGAACGAGACGCCGACGATCCACCATCCGCGGAAGGACGGGTAGAGAACGAGGCGGCGTGTGGGCGTGGTGCTGCTCATGGGGACGGGGTCTGCTCATTCTTGCACAGGTTGGGGAAGTTGCTGCGGGTGAGTTACCCGCTGCCGAGGGCGATGACGACGGCGCCGCCCACGATGAGGGCGGTCGAAACGAGCTTGACCGTAACCGTACTGCGCGTCGTGACCTCGCCGAGCGCGCCGCGCCACACGAGTGAGAGGCCGATGGTGAAGACGACGAGGAAGAACGTCCGCAGGCTGGAGAGCGCAGTCACGAGCGTCGCGGGGCCGAGTGAGAGTCCCCAAAGGAGCAGGAAGAGGCTCGCGTTGGCGACGAAGAACTGGTTGACGGCCATGTACCCGAGCGCGGGGCTGCGTGTGCGGAAGAACGAGATGAGGTCGTCCAGCGGAGGCCGCCGCAGGTTGAACGCGAGCAGGACGCTGCTCAGGGCGAACATGCGCAGCGCGTGCGCGAACAGCACGGGCAGCTCGTTCACCGCCGACTTGCCAAGAACGAAGGAGCTGCCCTCTATGAGGCTGCCGAGCATGAGTAGCATGAACGTCCTGTCAGGCAGGAAGCCGCGGGACGTGCCCGGGCCGGACGAGATGAGCACCGCGCCACCCACCACGGCGAGCACGGCGAGCCATTCGACAGCGCCCAGCCGCTCGCCGAGGAAGAAGAACGCGATGAGCGCCGTGAAGATGGGATAGGTCTGGTAGACGGGTATGGCGCGGGAGACCTCCCGCGTATACAGCGAGTGGATGAGGATATGCGCTCCGAGGCCATAGAACGCGCCGGAGGCGAGCGCCAGGAGCACCGCTTCCAACGTGGCCGACTCCGGGATGCCGAAGACGAGGAGCAGCGTGGTCCCGACGAGCGGCATGGTGAGGCCGATGGCAAGCGGCTCCGTGCTCGGCGTGCGCGCGTAGTTGTGGATGATGGTCTTGTCGAGGATGCCGATGCAGGCGGCAAGCGCCGCGCCCGCCAGCACGATGATTACCCAGGACATCGGCTACCGGCTCCCTGTCGCGATGACGGTCACGCCGCCCACGATGAGGATGGTCGAGAAGAGCTTTACGGTGATCGTGGCGGGCGTCGTTACCTCGTCCAGGGCGCCGCGCCACACCCGGGTAAGGACGAGCGCATAGACGACCACGAAGAAGGCCCGGAGGCCGGAGAGCGCCGTCACGAGGATGGTGGGGCCGAGTGAGAGCGCCCAGAGAAAGAGGAACTGGGTCGCGTTGGAGATGACGAGCTGATTGAGGGCGACGTATTTGAGCGCAGGGCTGCGCGTACGCACGAACCAGAGCACCTGTTCCAGCGAACGCCGGCGCAGGTTCAGGGCAAGCAACACGCTGCCGAGCGAGAGCAGCCGCAGCGCGTGCGTGAACAGCACCGGGAGGTCATTCACCGCCGACTTGCCGAACACGAAGGAACTGCCTTCTATAGCGCTGCCGAGCATCAGCAGCAGGAATGCCCTGTCCAGCAGGAAGCCGCAACCGGACTCGTCCCGGCGGAAGGAGAGCAGCACGGCGCCTCCCACGACAGCGAGCATCGCCAGCCACTCCACGGCGTCCAGCCGTTCGCCTAGGAAGAAGAATGCGATCAGCGCGGTGAAGATGGGGTACGTCTGGTAGACGGGTATGACGCGGGAGACTTCCTGCCTGTAGAGCGTGTACACGAGGATGTGCGTGCCGAGGCCGTAGCAGACGCCGGATGTAAGGGCCGAGAGGACGGCCTCGTTCGTCGCCGAGGAGGGGATGCCGGTCACCGCAAGCAGCGGAAGCCCGATGAGCATCATGGTGATGCCGATCACGAGCGGCTGCAGGTATGGCATGCGGGCGTAGCGGTGTATGACTGTCTTGTCGAGAACGCTGAGGAGCGCGGCGAGCGCTACGCCCGCCAGCACCACTGCTACCCATGACATCCGCTATGCACTCCCCATCGCGATCGCCGCGACGCCGGCCACGATGAGCGTGGTCGAGACCAGCTTGATCGCGATGACGCCGGGCGTCGTGACCTCACCGAGCGCGCCCTTCCAGACGAGCGCGAGCGCCGTGCTGTAGACCACGAGGAAGAAGGCGCGCGCACCGGACAGCGCAGTGACCAGCGCGGCAGGGCCGAGCGCGAGCGCCCAGAGGAGCAGCAGCAGCCCCACCGTGGCGATGATCAGCTCGTTCATGGCGACGAACCGCAGCGCCGGGCTGCGGGTGCGGATAAACGTTCGCACGTCGTCCACCGAGCCGCTCCGGAGGTTGAAGGCGAAGAAGACGGCGCCGAGCCCGAGGGAGCGCAGTGCGTGCGTGAAGAGGACCGGCAGTTCGTCCACCGCGACCTTGCCGAATACGTGCGCGCTGCCGTGGATGGCGCTGCCGATCATGAGCAGCACGAACGCCTTGTCCAGCAGGATGCCGCGGATGGAGGCGGAGCCGGGGCGGAACGAGATCAGCACCGCCCCTGCGACAACGACCCCCACCGCGAGCCAGTCGACCACACCCAACTCTTCGCCCAGGAAGAAGAAGGCGTAGACGGCGGTGAAGATGGGATAGCTCTGGAAGACCGGGATGGTGCGCGACACCTCGTTCCAGTACAGGACGCGTATCAGGAACTGCGCGCTGAGGCCGAAGACCACGCCGGAGACGAGTGCCCAGAACACGGGCTCCCACGCTGCCCCTTCCGGCACGCGGACGGCGGCCAGCACGACGACCCCGACGAACGTCTGCGCGATACCGATGAGCAGCGGCAGCGTGTGGGGAGTGGTGGCGTAGCGGTAGATGACGGTCTTGTCGAAGATGCTGACGATCCCGGAGACCGCCGCACCCGCAAGCGCGATGACTACCCAGGACAAGATCTAGCCCGCCGCTCCGTTCCCGTTCTTCCCCTTCTCGTAACGGGAGTTGCGGACGACCTGACCGGGAAGCGCGCCCGTGTGCACGCCGTCTTCCAGCAGCACCTGCCCGTTGACGATGGTGTACGGGATGCCGTGCGCCACCTGCTTGAGCCGCATCGAGCCGCCGGGGAGGTCGTAGGCTTCCTCCGACGGGTCGAGACCGAGGTTCTCGTAGTCCATCACGAGCACGTCGGCCTTGCTGCCGGGGGTGAGCCTGCCACGCCCCGGTGTGCCGAAGATGTCCGCAGGGAACGAGGTGAGGCGCCGCACGCCCTCCTCTACCGGCATGATGCCCTTGTCGCGCACCCAGTGGCTGAGGAAGTGCACGCCGTAGCCGTAACCGCCCTCCCGCACGACGTGCGCGCCGGAGTCCGAGAGGCCGATGAGAGTGTGCTCGTCGTTGAGGATGGCGGCCATCGCCGCGTCGTCGTTGTTCTGCTGGTTGCGGGCGCACCACGTCTTCATCTCCTCCTCGACCGCGAGGTCGAGGAAGGCGTCCATCGCGCTGATGCCGCGCTGCGCGCCAAGCTCGGCGGCGGTCATGCCCGCGAGTCCCTTGTTCTTCTCCAGCGCGGGCTTGACGATGACGACGTGGTCCCACCGCCCCGAGAATCCGAGCGCGGTGGTGTCGCTGCGCTCCGCGACCTCCTTCGCGAGCTGCGAGCGCAGCGAGGCGTCGGCGAACGCTGCGACGCGCTCCTCCGTGCTGCTGTTCATGATGCGCTTCCAGGTGGGCATGAAGTTGAAGAACTCCGCGCTGTCCATCTGGAAGAAGCGCAGGCCCGGGCGCGGGTTGATCTGCGGGTAGATGCGCGCCGAGGTGTTGGAAGCAACGTCCGCGAGGTGGGCGAGATGCTCCCGCCACTTGTCCGGGCGGAGCACGCTCTGCGTGATGGAGAGGTAGGTCACCGGGCGCCCGCTGATCTCCGACATCTTCGTGCAGATGCCCTCGGTCAATTCGAGGTCCGTCGGGTCGCCGACCTGGATGACGCCGGTGTCGAGGTCGCGCAGCGCACCGGCGACGGCGTACAGCTCGTCGATGGAGGCGACGTTCGCGGGGAGGAGCTTGCCGTCCATGCCGGCGTGGCGGGGGTTGCGGTCGAACGATATGCCGAGCGCTCCCGCCTCGATGCTGTCGCGCACCGCAGCCTGTATCGCCTCGATCTCGTCGCCGGTGGCCTCGCGCTCCTGGGAGTCGGCGCCCATCACCCAGCGGCGGACCGCGGAGTGGCCGACCATCACGCCGTAGTTGATGCCGAGGTTGTCGTCGAGCGAGCCGAGGTAGTCGCCGAACGTGCGCCAGCCCCACGGCACGCCGTTCATCAGCACGTCGTAGGGGATCGCCTCGACCTTCGCCAGCATCCCGGCGAGCGCGGGCTCGTCGCCCTCGCGCACCGGTGCGAGCGTCAGGGAGCAGTTGCCGCTCACGACAGTCGTGACGCCGTTGTAGCAGGAGAAGGTGCAGAGCGGGTCGAACGTCACCTGCCCGTCGTAGTGGGTGTGGTGGTCGATGAAGCCGGGGGTGACGACGCAGCCGCTCGCGTCGATCTCGCGCGACGCCGGGCCGTCGAGCCGTCCCACGGCGGCGACGCGCCCACCCACGATGCCGACGTCGGCAACCTGCGGGGCATCGCCCGTGCCGTCCACCACGAGGCCGCCCTTGATGAGCAGATCGAACGCCATCGCACACCTCCACCGGAGCGTTGGGCGTATGTTACACCCTGAGGAGGGGGCAGGACGGCAGGTGCCCGGCGACCCGGGGCTCAGTCCGCCAGCGCCTCGGCGACCTCCGCCTCGGTGAGGCCGTAGACCTCCATCGCCTTCTGCGGGGTGATGAGGCCGTCCTGGATGTCGCCCTTGACGAGTTCGCGGTCGCGCTCGGCGGGAGGCAGAACGCCGCCGCCCCCGCCCGTCTCGATGCTGAACACCTCGCCGGGCTGCATGCCGAGGTTGGAGGCGATGCCGGGGTAGCGCTCCTCGCGGTCGGTTCCCGGATGCACGACGACGTAGGCGTTCGAGCCGTTGCCGCCGCCCTCCATGCCCGCTGCCTCGCGCTTGGCCGCGCCGCCTGAGAGACGGCCGCCGGAGCGCACCTTGTATTCGCGCACGTAGCCCGGGCCGCCGCGCGACTTGCCGTCGCCGCCGGTGTCGGGCAGCACCTCGAAGCGTGTCATGTCGACCGGGAACTCGGACTCGATGATCTCGACGCTCGTGAAGCGTCCGCCGCTGGCGCGCGCCCCGACGCCGGAGAAGCCGTCGCCGCCGTCGAACGCTCGTGCGCCCGCGTACATCAGCTCGTACTGCACGTACTGCCGGTCGCCGTCGCCCTGGTAGCCGATGACGATGGAGCTCTGGGTCGAGCCGTGGGCGAGCGTGGGCTGCCCGGCGGCCTTCGCGACGGCGGTCATGATGACGCTCTCGGCGATGGCCATGGTCTTGGAGTAGAAGCCGACAGGCCCGGGGAACTCCGGCGAGATGATGCTGCCGGGGCGGAAGCGGCATTCGATCGCGTTCGCGAGGCCGTGGTTGATGGGGAGGTAGGGGTCGGTCATGCAGATGACGCCGTTGTAGACGAGGCCGCGGATGAACGGCTCGCGGACGTTGATGGGGGCGGCGGCCTGGTCGCCGGTAGCGGTGAAGTCGACGATGAGCCGGTCGCCCTCCTTGATGGCGGCGGCGTGGAGACGGATGGGCTTGCCGGGGTTCGAGGGGTCGTCCACCCAGGTCTCGGACTCGCTGACGCCGTCCTTCCAGTGGGAGATGTACTCGCGGGCCTGCTGCTCCGTTCGCTCGCCGAGGTCCTCGAACATCTGGAGGAGGGTGTCCTTGCCGTAGGTGCGGAGGGCGTCCTTCACGCGTTCCTCGCCGATGGTGAAACAGACGCCGGCCTTGGCGGAGAGGTCGCCGATCATCATCTCCGGCACGCGGCTGTTGGCGCGCACGAACGACGCGGTGTCCTGCACGAGTTCGTAGTTGCGCATGTAGCGCACCGGCATGATCTGCAGGCCCTCGCCGAAGATGTCGCGGGAGGTGGCGTTGCGGCTGCCCGCAGACACCCCGCCGATGTCGGGCGTGTGCCCCATGCTGGCGGCGAACCCGATGACCTCGTTCTCGTGGAAGATGGGGGTCATGATGACCATGTCGTTGGCGTGGGGGCATCCGCTGTAGTAGGGGTGGTTCGCGAGGAAGGCGTCGCCCGCGGCCATGTCGTCGAGGCTGTAGAACTGCAGCAGCCCCTTGATCGACTCCGGGTAGGCGGCCATGTGTCCCGGGTGGAACGACTGACCGACGAGCCGCCCCTGCCTGTCGAGCACGCCGCAGCTGAAGTCGTGCGACTCGCGGACGATGGTCGAGTAGCCGGTGCGGAAGACCGCCTTCTCCATCTCGCGGACGATGCCGTCCAGCCGTGCCCTCAGGACTTCGTAGGTGATGGGGTCTACGCGTGCCACGGCGGTACCTCCCTTACGTCACGTCGATGATGATGTTGAGATAGTCGTCCACGAGGGCGCGCTGGCCGGGGTAGACGACGGTTGTCGAGTCCAACTGGTCAACGATGGCCGGGCCGTCGAAGCGATGGCTGGGTGCGAGGAGGGCGCGGTCGTAGACGGGACACGGGACCATGCCCTGGGCGCTGTCGAAGCAGACGTCCCGCTCGCCCACGCGCGCGACGCGGGAGTCGGTGTCGGCGTGCGCCTGCCGCTTGAGCGTCGCCTTGGGAACTACGGCCGAGGCGCGCAGCCGGTAGTTGACGGCTTCCGCTTCTTCGTCAGCCGCGGCATGGCCGAACATCTGCTCGTGGGTCGCGTCGAACCGCGACCGCGCGGCGGTCACGTCCTGCTGCGAGACCTGGCTGTCGGATCCCAGCGGGATGGTGAGTTCGTAGCCTTGGCCGAGGTAGCGGATGTCTATGCCGAACTCGAGCCGCAGCTGGTCCAGCGCATAGCCCTCCGACGTGAACTCGGCCTCGGCCTGCGCACGGAGGTCCTGCATGATGGCGGTCAGCTCGACTGCGTCCAGCTCGGACATGAGGCGGAGGCGGGAGCGGACGTAGTCGTGGCGGGGGTCGGCCATGAGCAGGCCGAGCGCGGAGGTAACGCCGGGCGCGGGTGGGACGATGACTTTCGACATCTTGAGGTCGGCGGCGAGCCTGCCCGACGGAACCGGGCCTGCTCCGCCGAAGGCCACGAGCACGAAGTCGCGCAGGTCGTAGCCCTGCTCCGTGGAGACGGCGCGGATGCCCTCCTCCATCTTCGCGTTGATGATGCGGATGATGCCTTCCGCCGTTTCCAGCGTGCCGAGCCCCAACCGGCCGGCCATCTCCGCGATGGCGCGCTCCGCGCCGTCCCGGTCGAGGCTCACGCGCCCGGCGAGCTTTGACTCCGGGTTCAGGAAGCCGAGCACGAGGTTCGCATCGGTGACGGTCGGTTGCACGCCGCCCTTCCCGTAGGCCACAGGGCCGGGGTCGGCGCCTGCGCTCTCCGGGCCGACGCGCAGCCCGCCGCCGGACTCGACGGTCGCGATGGTGCCGCCGCCCGCGCCGATGGTGTTGATCATCAGCATGGGAACGGCCAGTTCCCAGTCGCCGATGCGTCCGCTCGTCGTTTCGAGCACGCGGCCCTGCTGGCCCAGCGCGATGTCCGTGCTGGTGCCTCCCATGTCCAGCGAGACGACGTTATCGAAACCCGCCGTTGACGCAACGGCCATCGCCGCCATCGCTCCGGCGCACGGGCCGGAGAGGACGGTCGTCACCGGCGTCACGCTCCCGATGCGGGCGACGCCGCCGTTGCTCTGCATCACGTAGAGGGCGTCGCTCGTCACCTGCTCCGCGCGGACGCGCTCCTCCAGCGTAGCGAGGTAGGTGCCCATCTTCGGAGATATGTAGGCGTTCGCAACCGTCGTGCTGAGACGGGGGAACTCGCGCATCTGGGGCAGCACCTTCGAGGAGAGCGAGACCGTCGTGCCGGGCAGTTCGCGCTCGATGATCTCGGCGATGCGCTCCTCATGGTCCGGGTTCAGGAAGGAGAAGAGGAGGACGACGGCGATGGACTCGACGCCCCGCCGCCCGAGGGAGCGTACGGCTTCCACGGCGGCGTCCTCATCCAGCGGCACGACGGCCTCGCCCTTGTAGTTCACGCGCTCCTTCGCCTCGCGGCGGTAGCGCGGAAGCACGGGCGGCTTCTTCTCCACGTAGACGCTCGTAGCGCGCGAGGAGTCTTCGCTGGGCGCGAGGTGCCAGACATCGTTGATCGCGCCGAAGCCTTCGGTGACGAACAGGCCCACGTGGGCGCCCGCGCCGGTGAGCAGCGCGTTCGTGCCGACCGTGGTGCCGTGGGAGAGGGAGAGCACGTCGGATGGAGCGACGCCGTTGGCGAACGTTTCACGGATACCGTCGATGATCGCCCTGCCGGGTTCGTCGGGTGTGGATGGGAGTTTCAGCACGGAGAGCGCGCCGGTGTCCTGGTCCAGGACGACCATGTCCGTGAACGTGCCGCCGGTGTCTACTGCGATCGCCTTCATATCGGTCCTGTATCAGCGGGGATGAACGTCGGCAGGCTATCACAGCCCGCACTCGACGGGCAGTGCGCCTCTTCAGGCGCCGCGAAGAGGCGCCCGGGCGTACGCTAGACTACGCTCATGCCGGTCTACGCTGCGGTTGCGGTCTCCATCGTCGCCGGTTATCTGCTCGGTTCGCTCCCGTGGGCGTACCTGGCCGCACGGCGGAAGGGCATCGCCATCGGCGAGGTGGACACACGGATAGCGGGGACGGCCAACGTATTCCGGCAGGTCGGGCGTCGGTGGGGAGTGCTGGTGTTCGTAGGGGACGCCGGCAAGGGCGCAGCCGCAGTCGCCCTGGCGAACGCTGTCGGCGCGGAGGACGCACTCGCCCTTCCCGCGCTCGCTGCGGCTATGGCGGGGCACAACTGGCCGTTGCTGGGGTTGTCACGGCTGCCGGGCGGCGTGGGACTCGCGACGCTTGCAGGCGGATGTTTCGGCGCTGCGTGGCTGATCGCCCTGCCGTCGATGGCGCTGGGAGTCGCGATGATCTTCGTGTTGCGGAACACGGGCGTCGGAGCGGGGTTCGGACTCGCGCTCTACGCCGTGCTGGGATTCGTCACGGGGCTGGACCTGCTGCTGATGGGCGGACTCGCGGCCCTGGGCGTGCTGGTGGTGGCGTGGGCGAAGGTGCGGCGGTAGGGCTGGAAGCAGCCCCTACCAGAAAGACGACTCTTCCGCATGAGCCTTGTCAGGCGTTGCGTAGCTGATGCCAACGTCGTCGTACGCGGACGCCCCCAGCAGTCCGGTGAAATCGCTGGACCTCATGCTGGCCGCGCGCTTCGGGAAGAGCTTCCCCATCAGCCGCTTGTACCGGACGTCCATGCGGAACAGCGGAAGCACGCCGAAGGTCTGGTGCCGGGGGTACCTCAGGTCGCGCGCCATCTCCTTGCCGATCAGGGCGCTCGACACGTGGTACACGTATTTCGCAAGTCCGCGCCGTTGTTCCGGGTCCGACTGTCCGATAACCAGAGGCGCCGCATTGACGAGCGCGTTCGCCATGACGACCGATTCGAGGCCCGGCGGCGGTTCACACATGAGCCCTGCCTCGTCGTACGCCGACGCCCCGAGCATGCCGGTGAAGTCGTTCTGCCTCATCCGGGCGGCATAATTGGGGAAGAGCCTGGCCATCAGGTGCTTGTACCGGACATCCAATCGGAACAGCGGCAGCACGCCGAACGTGTTGCGCTTCGGGTACCGCAGGGCGGTGGCCATCTCCTTGCCGATGAGGGCGCCGGATACGTTGTAGACGTACTTCGCCAGGCTGCGCCGCCGGGAAGGGTCCGCGATCCCGACAACCACCGGCGCCGAGTTCTCCAGCGCGTTCGCCATCGCGATGGATTCGAGATCGATAGGAGGCTCGCACATACGGCCGACGTCGAACGTCCTCAGCGCGTCGGCCTCGTCGCGGTAGAGGATGGCCTCGGGGATGCCCATGACATGCCCTGTCTGCCGCCATACCTGCATGAAACTCGCCCTCTCCTCATCGCTGAACTGGGCGCCCAGTCTCTTGGCATGGTAGAGCAGCCGCGCCGAGAAAGCGGAGATGGCAAAGCCCAGGTGCGCGGAGCTGACCGGCACTCCCCATGCCTCTCCATCCCAGTCTCCTGAATCCTCGAGCAGACGCCGGATATGCGCGTGCACCAGCCGGATGCGAACGGACAGTTTGAAGCCGTCGCCCTGCCTGTCCATGCCACCCGGCATGAATATCTCCAGCATGTGCCGGTTGTTCTGCTTGAGCCGCCTCACGCCCTGGTCCCGCAGCCGCCCGCTCAGGAAGAACGACTTGCTGATGTTCGTCGTGAACCCCTCGACCAGGACGCCGCCGACCATCGCCCCCAGGATCAGAGAGGAGTTCCGGTGGAAGCTCCGGATGCCCGGCATAGGGTCTGTCTCGTGGAACCAGTCCGGCATGGAATCCAACCGCTCGAAGAACTCCCGCAGGGCAGTGGGAGCGTCGGCTAGAGCGGCCTTATCGCCGTCCATCCCCGCCTGGACGAAGAGGTACAGTTCGGCACGCTCCAGCGAGGAGCACTCCGCCAGCGTCTCGTCGGCTTCGGGGTCGCCTATCAGGGTGTGCTTGAGATAGATGGAGGCCCGCTCGCGATCGTGTGCCAGTGCCTGTGCAACCTGGGGCAGATAGTCGGTGGGCAGAGCGATGCCTTCCAGGCCATCCCCGCTTCCCGGGTCGGGGGCCGGCGTTGCGTCAGTATTCTGCATACGTGGTATGGCTTCATCCCGCTTCCTGGCCATCATGCGCCATGGCCTGGAAGCGCACTCCGATATGGCAGGAGGCACAGGGAACAAGTGTATGGTGGGGCGGCATCAGGGTCAACGCGGGCAGCGTACGGGCTTGAAGATGGTGGTGCCGAGGGTGGGACTCGAACCCACACGCCCTTATGGACAGCAGATTTTAAGTCCGCGGCGTCTGCCATTCCGCCACCTCGGCGCGCTCCATACGATTATACGGGTATAACATGAGCGCATGGTCGAGAACGCATTGCGGAACCTGCCGGCCGTGAGCGACGTGCTCGCGGAGCCCGCCGTCGCGGCGCTGCTTGCCGGAGGCTACCGCCAGGACATCGTCACCGCTGCCGTGCGCGAGCGCATCGCCGAAGCGCGCGCCGCCGTGGCGGGTGGCGCGGCTCCGCCTGCCGCGGAAGAAGTGGCGCAGGACGTGGCGGAAGCGACTCGGCGGAGCGAGGCTGACTGGCCCGTGCACGTGCTCAATGCCACGGGCGTCATCCTGCACACGAACCTGGGACGCGCTCCGCTCTCTCCTGAGAGCATCCGCGCTGCCGCCGCTGCTTCGGAAGGCTACTCGACCCTCGAACTGGACCTGGAGGACGGCAAGCGCGGCAGCAGGTACGGGGCGATTGCGCGTTTACTGCGCCGGTTGACCGGCGCGGAGGACGCGATAGCCGTCAACAACAACGCGGGAGCGATGTTGCTCGGTCTTGCGGCGGTCGCTGCGGGCCGTGAGGTCATCGTCTCGCGTGGGGAGGCGAGCGAGATAGGCGGCGGCTTCCGCATACCGGACGTGCTCGTGCAGAGCGGCGCAAGGCTCGTGGAAGTAGGAACGGTCAATCGCACCTACGCGGCGGACTACGAGCGCGCCGTCACGGAGCAGACCGCTGCGCTGCTGGTGGTGCACCGCTCCAACTTCCGCGTGACCGGCTTCACCCATGAGCCGTCGCTGGCGGACATCGCAGCGGTGGGCGCGGCGCATGGGGTGCCCGTCCTGCACGACCTCGGCTCCGGCGCGCTGCTGGATACGGCGCAGTTCGGCATCGGCCACGAGACGATGCCGCAGGAGAGCCTCGCAGCGGGCGCGGACCTGGTCTTCTTCTCCGGCGACAAGCTACTCGGCGGGCCGCAGGCGGGGCTGGCCGCCGGACGCGCAGACCTCGTGGCGGCGTTGCGCGCGCACCCGCTCGCACGCGCATTGCGCGCCGACAAGCTGACGCTCGCGGCGCTGCACCGAACGCTGCTCCACTACATACGTGGCGACGCGATGCAGCAGGTACCGGTCTGGCGCATGATCTCGGCGTCACGGGAAGACCTGGGCGAACGGGCGAAGGTCGTCGCTGAGCAGATCGGGGGCCGGGCTTCGGTGGTGGATGGCTCGTCGAGGCTCGGCGGAGGCAGCCTGCCGACGGACGAGTTGCCGTCGCGGCTCGTCAGCATGGACGCATCGTCTGTGGGCGGCCCCGACGAACTCGCGCGGCGGCTCCGCGCAGGGTCGCCTCCTGTGGTGGCGCGCATCGAGGATGAGCGACTGTTGCTCGACCTGCGCACCGTCCCTCCCGAGCGCGACGCGGAACTGGCGGGAGCTGTCTGGGCGGCGCTCGCTACAGGCGCAGGCGCCTGAACGACGGCGCGGTGAACGCGATGAGCGTGACGAGCGCCAACCCCACCGCGCCGCCGATGATCCACGCGGTCGATACGCTGTAGCTCTCCGCGATAAGCCCGGCCACGACGCCTCCCATCGGCTGCATCCCTATGTCCAGCATGTAGATGCCCATCACGCGCCCCCGCATATAGTCCGGCGTGACGGACTGCAGGATGGTGTTGTTGGTGGTCATCACCATGATGAAGAAGAGCTGCTGCGCCACGAGGATGATCCAGGCATGCCACCAGACGTCCACCTGCGAGAGCGCCAGCACGGCGACAGCCGCCCCCGCAACTCCGGTCAGGGAGAGCCGTCCCTTGTGTTCGATGGCATGGAAGCGCGCGACGAGCACCGCCCCGGCGAAGCCGCCGACGCCCATGCCGACGAACATGAAGCCGAGCAGCGCTCCCTCCGAGTCGCCAAGGTCCTCGGCCACGAACACCGGCATCTGGGTCTGGATGAACGCCATGAGCGTGAGCGTCGGCACCAGGCTCAGGATGATGGAGTACCGGAGAACGGACTCCCGCATGACATAGGCCATTCCCTCGCGCAGATCGGCGAGCGGCGACTGCGCCTTCCTCCCCTCCCGCCCTTCGGCGAACTCGGCGCGGAACGGGATGACGAGCACGACGACTGCGCCGTACATCAACGCCTGCAGGAGGAAGTTCACCTCCGGCCCCAGCAGAGCGATCATGCCGCCCGCGATGCCCGGCCCGATCATGCGCATGGAGTTGAATGCCATGGAGTTCAGCGCTATGGCGTTCATCAGCCGGTCGCGCGGCACGGAGTTCCCGACAAGCGTCTGGCGAAGGGGGTTGTTCAGCGCCCAGCCCAGCCCGCTCAGGAATGAGAACGCATGCAGGTGCCATAGCTCCACGAACCCCAACTGGAGGATGACCGCGAACACTGCGGCGAGGAACGCCAGGTATGCCTGGTCCAGCAGCAGAACGACGCGGCGGTCGAACTTGTCGGCGATAACCCCCGCGATCGGCGCGGTGAGCATCGGCAGAGCGCGCAGCCCCAGGACGACCGACACCTGGAACGGGGACCCGGTCAGTTCGTACGCCAGCCAACCCAGCGTCACCTGCTGTATCCAGGTGCCGGCGCTCATGAAGATGGTGCCGAACCAGAGGAGCCGGTAGTTGCGGTAGCGGAGCGCTGCGAACGTTCCGCCCCGAACCCTGGCCTGCCTTGGACGGTCGGACGGCTCGGTGGATCGGTGAGGCGCTTGCATGGAGTGGCCTTAAGGTTACCAGCCTCAGGCGTACTGCGCCCCAGGCCTGAGAGGTTGGTCCCCTCTCCCTTGAGGGGAGAGGGTTAGGGTGAGGGTGAACCTGGGGGGTGAGGGTTGGAAGCGCGCGTGGCAGAATCAGGGCGATGGTCTACGTATGGGTCGGGGTGGGGGTGGTGAGTGTTTCGCTCGCCTCCATCTTCATCAGGCTGGCGGACGCGCCCCCGCTCACGGTGGCGGCGTACCGCATGTGCATCGCCACCGTCATCGTCGGAATAACCGCCGGGATAGCGGGACGTGGCGGGTTCGCCTCTGTGCGCCGCTCCGACCTTCCGCTCCTCGTGGGGTCCGGCACCTTCCTCGCGGCGCACTTCGCGCTCTGGATAACGTCGCTCTCGCACACGTCGGTGGCAAGCTCGGTGCTGCTCGTCACCACGACCCCCGTGTTCGTGGCGGTCGGGGCGCACTTCGCCTCGCCGGACAAGGTCGGGCGCCTCACCGCGCTCGCCGTGGTCGTGAGCGTGGCGGGAGGCGTCGTCATCGCCGCGGGCGACTGGGCGGAGGGCGAGCGCCACCTGTTGGGCGACGCGCTGGCGCTCGGAGGAGCGGTCGTGGTAGCGGGCTACCTGCTCGTCGGGCGGCGCGCGCGGGGACGCATCCCCACCCTGCCCTACATCACCATCGTCTACGCCGTCGCGGCGGTCATACTGCTCGTGGCTGCTACCGCGAGCGGTGCCCCGATGCTCGGCCTTCCCGCTGAGTCGTACTTCTGGATGGCGATGGCGGCCCTCCTCCCGCAGGCGGTGGGGCACTCGCTGCTTAACTGGGCGCTGGGCTACATGCCCGCGGTGAACGTCACGCTCGTGGTGCGCGCCGAGCCCGTGCTGGCGACGCTGATGGCGATCCCCGTGCTGGGGGAGGTCCCGCCGTGGACAGTGCTGCCCGGCGGGGCGCTGCTGTTGCTGGGCGTCTACATCGCCGTCCGGAGCGGAGAGGGACGTCGGGCCAACGTATAATCGGCGCGCGATGCTGGCAGAACTCACCGTCCGCAACCTCGCCGTCATAGAGGAGACGCGCCTCGTATTCGGGCCGGGGTTGAACGTCATCACCGGCGAGACGGGGGCAGGCAAGTCGCTGCTGGTGGACGCGCTGGCGTTCGTGCTCGGCGGCGCGGCGGACCGGGGGATGATGCGGCGCGGCGCGGACTCCATGAGCGTCGAGGCGGTCTTCGCGGTGAGCGAGCCGCGCGTACGGGAAGCGCTCGCGGAACTCGGGGTGGAGGTGGACGAGGAGGACGGGGTCGCCGTGCTGTACCGCGAGGTGCACAAGGAAGGGCGGACGGTTTCCCGCATGAACGGTCGCGCCGTGCCGGTGAGCACGCTGCGTGCGGTCGGCGGGGCGCTGGTGGACGTCCACGGGCAGGGGTCGCACCTCTCGCTGCTCGATCCGCGCTTCCAGATGCGCGTGCTGGACGACTTCGGCGTACTCGGCGAGCAGCGCAACGCTGTCGAGCGTGCGGTCGCGGAGACGCGCCGCGTGCAGGGCGAACTCGACGACGCGGACGCCGCGATACGGGATGCGGAGCAGCGGCGTGACCTGCTGGCGTTCCAGGTGGACGAGATCGAGGCGGCTGCTCCGGTAGACGGCGAAGAAGAAGCGTTGCTGCGCGAGCGGAACGTCCTGGAGCACGCCGAGAGCGTGCGCGACGCCTGCGCCGCCGCTTATCAGGCCCTCAGCGAGGATGACCGCAACGCCGCGGACCTCGCGGCGGAGGCGCTCGACCACCTGCGGCGCGCTCCGGGCGCCGCTGAGGCGCTGGATGCGCAGGTCGAGGCGCTCGAGTCCGCCGTCGCGCAGCTTGGCGACGTTGCGCGCGAGGTGCGGCGCCTCGCGGAGAGCGTCGAGTCCGATCCGGCGCGGCTGGCGGAGATAGAGGAGCGCGTCGAGCTCCTGCGGCGCCTCAAGCGCAGGTACGGCGGCTCCGAGTCCGCGGTGCTCGCGTTCGCTGAGGACGCACGCGCGCAACTGGAGCGCATCGAGACGGCCGGCGAGCGTCGGGAGAAGTTGGAGCGCGCGCTGGTCGAGGCATCGGGTAGCGCGGGCGCGCTTGCAGCCGGGTTATCGGAAGCGCGCCGGAACGCGGCGGGAAGGCTGCGCGAGGCGGTCGCCGCCGAGCTGCGGGAGGTGGGGCTGGAGCGCGCGTCGTTCGACATAGCGGTCGAGCGGGATGAGGCAGACGACGGCCTGCCCGCGCCGGACGGGAACCGCTACGCCTTCTCGCCGGACGGGATAGACCGCGTCACGTTCGCGGCACGGACGAACCCCGGAGAGGAGTCGCGCCCGCTGGCGAAGGTGGCGTCGGGCGGCGAGACGTCGCGGATGATGCTGGCGCTCAACAGCGCGCTGCAGACGGCGTCCGGCGCGCCGTCGCTCGTGTTCGACGAGATAGACGCGGGCATCGGCAGCCGCGCAGGGGAAGTGGTGGGGAGGAAGCTCTGGACGGTCGGCAGGCGCGCTCAGGTGCTCTGCGTGACGCACCTGCCGCAGATCGCCGTGTGGGCGGACACGCACTTCCGCGTAGGGAAGGCGGTGCAGGACGGGCGGACGTACTCGGGCGCGGAGTCGCTGAGCGACGATGAGCGCGTAGGGGAAGTCGCGGGGATGCTGGGAAGCGGAGCAAGCGTCGCGCAGGCGGCGCGGGAGATGCTGGAGCACGCCGCCCGGGGGAAGAGGTGAGGGCTCAGCAACCGCACCCGCGGTGGATGATGGGGGGCGGGGAACCTGCCCCGGCGGCCCCCGCAGCCTCGGCCTGGGCGTCGCCCTCGACGGCGGCGTTCATGGCGGCGATGGCGACCTCGATCTGGCCGTCGTCCGGGGGGCGGGTCGTCATCGACTGCAGGGCGAGGCTGGGCAGGGTGCTCGCACGCACGAGCGCGTTGCCGGCGTGCGCCGCGTTCATCCGTATCACCTCGTAGGAGACGCCCGCTATCACGGGGATGAGGATGATGCGGGAGGCGATGCGGAGCGGCAGGTCCGGCGTGCCGAGGAACGCGAACACGATGATGGAGACGATCATCACGGTGAGCAGGAACGCGGTGCCGCAGCGCGGGTGCGCCGCCGGGAAGAGCCGCACGTTCTCGTTCTTCAGCGGGAGTCTCGCCTCCTGGGTGTGGACAGCCATGTGCTCCGCGGCGTGGTAGCCGAAGACGCGCTTGATGCTCGGCATGAGGCCGATGACCGTCAGGTAGGCGAAGAAGACGGCGAGGCGCAGGACGCCCTCCGCCGTGTTGCTCAGGATCGAGTTGTCGGTGAAGCGGTCGACGTAGCCGTGCGTGATGAGCAGCGGCAGGATGAAGAAGAGGCCGATGCCGAGCACGAGGGAGGTCGCGAGCGTGAGCGCCATCGCCAGAGGCGGGATGGGCTCTTCGTCGTCCTCGGTCTCGCCGGAGGAGACCTGGGCTGACCAGGTCAGCGCGCGCATGCCGACGACGAGCGATTCGGAGAGGACGAGCGTGCCGCGGATGAACGGGATGCGGCGGAAGCGGTTGACGCTCCAGGTCGGGACGGGGCGGGTGATCGTCTTGATGATGCCGGTGGGGTGCCGGGCGGCCACGGAGTAGACGTGCCGCCCGCGGATCATCACCCCTTCGATGACCGCCTGGCCTCCGTAGACCGAGTACTGTTGCGCCTGCGCCATGCAGGGGCCTACTGGAGGTTGAAGCGCCTCTTCAAGCGCTCCACGCGGCCTTCCGTGTCGACGATGCGCTGCTCACCGGTGAAGAAGGGGTGGCAGGAGCTGCATATCTCGACCTTGATCTGCGGTTTCGTCGCGCCGATGGTGAAGGAGTTCCCGCAGGAGCACGTCACGACGGCGTCGGGGTAGTAGTCCGGGTGTATCTCTGTCTTCATCGCTCGCGTGCTCCCGCTATGCCGGCGACACGTTGGCGCGCTTGCGCAGCTTGTTGGCGTGGTCGAACATCACGTGCCCGTCCACGAGGGCGTAGAGGGTGAAGTCCCGCCCCATGCCGACGTTGACGCCGGGGTGGATCTTCGTGCCGCGCTGGCGCGCGATGATGGTGCCGGCGCGGACGCTCTCGCCCGCGAACCGCTTGACGCCGAGCCGCTGGCCGTGGCTGTCCCGGCCGTTCCGGCTGCTTCCGCCCGCTTTCTTGTGCGCCACGAGTGAGCCTCCTATCCGGCGACGATCTGCTTGATGGAGAGTTGGGTAACCTGCTGCCGGTGGCCGTTCTTCACGTGGTAGCGGATCTTGGGCTTGTACTTCAGGATGGTGATCTTGTCCGCCTTGCCCTGCCGCGCAACCTCCGCGACGACCTTCGCGCCGTCCACACGGGGCTGGCCCACGGTTACCTTCGCGTCTTTCGAGACGAGCAGCACGTTGTCGAGCTCGACGGAGTCGCCCTCTTCACCGGGCAGCTTCTCCACGGTGATGGAGTCGCCCTCCTGCACGCGGTACTGCTTCCCACCTGTTTCTATGATGGCGTAGTTCATGGCAACCAAGAGATTCTAAGCGATGGGAGCGTCGCCGGGCAAGTAGGCCGTGGCGCGGCGCTGCTAGTCTCCCACAGCCCCGCCGATGTCCCTGCGCTTGAATATCCAGGAAGTCGCTGCAACGAAGAAGACGGTGTATGCGAGGACGGTCACGAAGGCCTCGATCGTTTCCGAGGAGCCCTCGCCGGCCGGCGTGGCTGTCCAGGCGCGGAAGCCTTGGATCAGGAGCCGGTCCGCAGCATTGGCGAGCGTGTCGCTGAGGTTGAGAAGCGGCGCGACGATGGACTCGACGATGAAATACCCGACTGAGAGCGCTATCCCTAGACCTCGAGAAGACGTAAGCACGGTAGCGAAGCCGCTGAGCGCTATGAATGGCAGGAATCCATAGACGCTCTTGAACGAGATGATGGCCACGTCGGACCACTTACCGGCGTCGACGAGCCCTCCCGCCTCGTCCCGGGAGAGCAGACCGGCTGCCAGGCTGGACGCAACGGATACCGCTGCGATGACGGTGAGTACGCCGGCGCATAGACACAGGAGCAGAAGGAGTTTCGCGGAGAGGAATCTCCACCGTCCGACGCCTCCGGCAAGGACCGTCCGTAGGGTGCCCCACCCGTATTCAGACCCCACGAGGGAAGCCGTGAGGATCATGATGAGTAGGAGGCCTATTGCAACGGGGCCCAGCGAAGAGAAACCGGAGATGCTTGCGGTCATGCTGTTCGGCAGTGTGAAACCCCTGCGAAGCTCCTCGGCGGATTGGAAGTTCTCGCATGTTCCGTCGGCAAGCCATTCGTCCACATTTTCCCAGTACTCCTGCAGCCGCTCTTCAGGGATCTGATCGAGGCCCGTTGGGACTCGGCCCCTCACCGCATCCGCGCAGGTCATCGTCACCGAGACCTCTCGGCCTTCTTCTTCCCATGAGACGCTGTAAGAAGCGAAGGTGCCGGTGACGACCTGCTGCACCGTGTCGTTGTGGTAGGCGAGATAGTTGGTCCAGATGCCCATTTGCGAGATCAGCACGGCTATCGCGAGCAGGACCCACGGCATCCGGAGCCGGCGGAGCTTGAACCACTCCCATCTTGTGAGGCGGAGGACTTCCTGCATCGGCATCATGCGTTCTCCGGTCTTTCTTCCCGGGCGTTGGTGACTTCGAGGAAGTATCGTTCCAGAGCGCCGCGACCCGGGTTTGCCTCGATCACGTAGACGCCCGAGCGTCCAAGCGTCGTGGAGACCAGCGCGGACCTGTCGCTTGGAGCGGATACGACGATTTCGCCGTTCTCCATCTGCACGTCTTCGATCCAGTCCAGCTCGGAGAGGATTGCCACGGCCTTCTCGTCGTCAGTGGTCCTGAGCCGGATTTGATTTCCGGACTGGAGGATCTCTGAGACGTCCCCTTGGGCGATGAGCGTTCCTTTGGACATGATGGCCACGCTGTCGCACACCTGTTCGACCTCATTGAGTAGGTGACTCGCCATGAGCACCGTTCTCCCGTCCGCACAGAGTTCGCGGATCAGGTGGCGGACTTCGGCCATGCCCGCAGGGTCCATGCCGTTCGTAGGTTCATCGAGGAAGAGCACCTCGGGGCCGCCGAGAAGGGCAAAGGCAAGGCCCAGGCGTTGCTTCATGCCGAGCGAGTACGTGCTGAAGCGTTTGTCTCCGCTGTCTGCGAGACCCACCCTGTCGAGCAAGCCATCGATGTCTTCCGGTGCGCCTCGTTCGAAGATGCCTTGGAAGTAGAGAAGGTTCTCCCGACCTGTGAGGTAGGGGTAGAAGGATGGATACTCGATGATCGCGCCCACGCGGCGCAGGGACTCTTCGAGCCCGGCGCTAGAGCCGAAGAGGCTGAAGGTGCCGGAGGTCGGCCGCACCAACCCGAGCAGCATCCCCATCGTGGTTGTCTTCCCTGATCCATTCGGACCGAGCAGCGCGAAGGCGTGGCCGTGCGGGACGGACATTGAGAGGCCGTCCACAGCCGCGATGCTCCCGTAGACCTTGGTAAGTGCCTCAGTCTCTATGATGGGCCTGTCCTTGCTCATGCCTAACCCTCCTGCGTGTTCCCTGACAGCAGAAACCGCCAGGTCGAAGAGCAACTGCGTCCATATGACCAGCCGTCGCAGGCCTCTGCCGTCGCAACGCATCCTGTCGCGGAAGAACTGCAGCATCAGTTCTCCGTACTCGCGCCGGAATTCCCTCGGGTACGCCACGAGGAGCACCCGGTACACGCCTTCAGAGAACATGTCGGATCCCTCGCCTCTGGACGACATTCGCCTGCCTCGTCCTTGCAGTGCGGGCGAGTTGCTCAAGTCGGACCACCTCGGCGTCGAGAGCGCTTCCACCGAGGTCTGTAAGGCGGTAGTAACGTCGACGCTGATCGTCTAGATCGGGGTCCGGCCTTTCGGAACTCTCCTCGATCAACCCTGCCTTCAACATCTGTTTGATGGCGCCGTACAGTGTGCCCGGCCCCATGGTGACCGCTCCGCCGGTGAACGCCTCTATCTCCTTCATGATTGCGTAGCCATGGTTCTCGCCGGTGGCTAGGGCGAGCAGGATGTGCAACTGAGAGGCTGGTAAGGGAAGCAAGTCCGAAGGCATTCGGTTCGGCGTTGTCACTGCAGACCTGCCTGAAGAAGAGGTTCCATACCTTCTGAACTGATGCGATATACCGTATGCCGATATACCGGATAGCGATATATCACCCCACGATAGATATTGTCAACCGCATCAGGGGTGCTCCGGCGCGCGAAATCCTCTCCGGCTTGGCCCACCTCTCCCTCGGGGAGAGGTCGACGCGCTTGCGCGGCGGGTGAGGGTGAACCGGACGCGGGGCGCAGCCCCCGTCATTCCCGCACCGGCGGGACTCCAGAGTGACCGGGCAGGTCACGCGGCGGTGGGGTATGGGGGTCTGTCATGCTGAGCGGAGCGCAGCGGAGTCGAAGCATCTCTCGGCTGCCTCGTGTAGGGGCGCCCCTCGTGCCCTGCTTGGCCCACCTCTCCCTCGGGGAGAGGTCGACGCGCTTGCCGCGGCGGGTGAGGGT
>JAJEFD010000003.1 GCA_022820645.1 Dehalococcoidia bacterium
ACATCCGCCACGGTGGACGACCTCAACTGCAACGCGGGCTACAACTTCCGGGTCCGCGCTCGCGGCAACGGCACCACGTACTCGACCACCTACGGTGACTCATCGAGCAGCGTGTCAGAGACGACCGACAAGTGCATCGCACCCGCTCCGACGGGACTCACGGTAGCCTCGGACACCGACGACAGCGTCAGCCTCAGCTGGACTGCCCTGACCGGCGCGGCCCTTTACAAGGTGGAGTACAAGGCGAGCAGTTCCAGCAAATGGCTCCATGCCACCTACACGTCCAGCACATCCGCCACGGTGGACGACCTCAACTGCAACGCGGGCTACAACTTCCGGGTCCGCGCTCGCGGCAACGGCACCACGTACTCGACCACCTACGGTGACCCGTCGAGCAGCGTGTCGGAGACGACCGATAAGTGCAAGGCGCCAGCTCCGACAGGGCTCACGGTGACCTCGGATACCGACGAGAGCGTCAGCCTCAGCTGGACTGCCGTAACCGATGCGGAACGTTACAAGGTGGAGTACAAGGCGAGCACTTCCAGCACCTGGCTCCACGCCACCTACACATCGAGCACGTCCGCGACGGTGGACGATCTCGAGCACACTACGGGCTATGACTTCCGGGTCCGCGCACGTGGAGACGGCAGCCCCTATTCGACCCTCTACGGTGAACCGTCCACCAGCCTGTCGGAGACGACCGATAAGCCCACCCCGCCCGCTCCGCAGGGACTCGAGGTGACCTCGGACACCGACGACAGCGTCAGCCTGAGGTGGACCGCCGTAACCGACGCGGCCAAGTACAAGGTGGAGTACAAGGCGAGCACTTCCAGCACATGGCTCCACGCCACCTACACATCGAGCACGTCCGCGACGGTGGACGATCTCGAACCGGATACAGGATATGACTTCCGGGTCCGCGCGCGCGGAGACGGCAGTCCCTACTCGACCCTCTACGGCGACCCGTCGCGCACCGTATCCGAGACGACCGATGAGCGCTACGCACCTGCTCCCACGGGGCTCAGCGCCACGGCTTCGACCCAGACCGGCGTGAGTCTCAGTTGGACCGCGGTCACCGACGCCGAGTACTACAAGATCGAGCGCGGCGCCTCCAGCACAGGCCCCTGGACGTCCGTCAGCGACACCATCTCCACCAGCAGCTACACGGCGACCGGACTCGTGTGCAACACCACCTACTACTTCAAGGTGAGCGCCCGGGGAGACGGTTCGCCCTATTCGACCACCTTCGGTTCGCAGTCTGACGGCGATGTCTCAAAGAGCACGACCGATTGCCCGAACGCTCCCGCGCCTCTCGGCCTCGAGGCGACGGCTTCGACCGATACCACGGTGATTTTGAGCTGGACGGCGGTCACTGACGCCGAGTACTACGAGCTCGAGCGCGGCGCCTCCAGCGAAGGCCCCTGGACCTCCATCAGCAACACCATCTCCACCAGCAGCCACACGGCGACCGGACTCGCCTGCAACACCACCTACTACTTCAGAGTGAGCGCCCGTGGAGACGGCACCCCGTTCTCCACGACCTTCGGCAGTCCATCAACAAATGATGTGACTAGCACCACTTCAGCGTGTATCCCCGCGTTTGGGCAAGACGCCTACACCTTCACAGTCGCTGAGGATGCATCGACCGGCACCATCCTAGGTACGGTCTCGGCGACCAATCAGAATGCTGGCGGCACCGTGTCGCACTCGATTCTCGAAGGCAACAGCGCTGGCAGGTTCAGCATTAACTCGATGACCGGACAGATCGCCGTTGCGACCGCCTTGGACTATGAGCTTGCATCGGTCTATGAGTTGACAGTGAAGGCATCGAACCCGCAGGACGCGAGTGTCTTTGACCTCGCTACAGTCCGCGTCACCGTCACGAACGTCAATGAAGGACTTGCCTTCGACCTGGACGCATACGAATTCGCAATCCCGCTAAGCTCCCGAAGCTCAACGGACGATGTGCTTGTAGGTGGAATCAGGGCAGCTGATCCTGACGCTGAGGACAGAGTCACCTACAGCATTACCGCAGGCAACACGATCACCACAGGCCAGACGAAAGGACCCTTCACCGTGGATGGCTTGGGGAGGATCTGGGCGGTTCCGTCGAGGTTGCCCCAAGCAGCGACAGACTACACCCTGACTCTTCAGGCTTCTGACGGCAATAGCCATACGGACACCACGACGGTAACCGTGAGGGTAACGAGCCTGCCGATTGCCAAACTGGAAGTGGACTACGATCGATTTGTCACGGGCGCGGACATCGATGCGTCGGTCAAGTTCGAGAACGGCACTCGCACTGACACTTCGCAACTCAGCCTGACCATCACGCGCCCTTCTTCGACCAGCGGAGCAGCGGGTGACTCGTCGACCACGAAAGCAACGCCTACTCGGTTCATCGTTGGTGGCATCACCGTCACTCAACTAGACATCACCAACGGCAGAGGCTTCGACTTCAGCATACTTGGCTCTAAGTCCGAAGCCGACCTCCCGATCCCGAGCACCAGAGTTCCGAGTGCGTTGAGAACGGGGAATAGCTACCTCACTCTCAGCCGTCGTGCCACCAGTGCAACGCAGTTCGTCGTCAGCCAGAGCAAGGTTCCTCTGGTCATAGACGATGATGCGATCTCCATCGGAGGTTCGTATTCTGGAGACTGGAGCTTCGTCCCTTCCAACTCCCGGAATTCGGAACCGAACGAACGCAGGTTCTCGCTAACTGTTCCGAGCGACGTTGGGAGCAAGAAAGTCCGTATAGACCTGACCAGCGGTGACCGTGATCCCGTTCTCGTACTCGAAGACGATGCTGGCAACGTGCTGGAATGGAACGATGACGGCGGCGCTGACCTCAATGCGAAGATCGTGCGGCAGCTGTCGAGCGGTGACTACGAGATCGTCGCCTTCACTCAATGGTCGGGCGGAAAAGGAAGATACGAACTCACGGTCTCCTACTCCGACGAAGCGCCAACGGACCCTGACGGGGAGTTCAGCGATCTCTCCGGAGCCAGCTTCTACATCCCCAGGGCACAGGTCGACACAGCCAATCTCGTGCCGACCGGGCGCAGTGTGACCAGTGCCGAGTGGAAGAGCACGGCTAGTGACGGAAGCTGCGGCAGTACGGCTACCTCAACCAGCCAGGGCTCCATCGTCTGCCTCGTAGTCAACGGGTCCGGCTTCCAACAGGATGACAAGCTGATGGCGCTCCTGCTCGTTGAGTCGGCTCACCAGCCAACCCCGTTCGTGGTAGGAGCGGTCACGCTCACCCATCAAGCCGCTGACAAGATGCATGGCAAGTGGGTGGCGCAGCACCTGTCCCGGTATGCCGTGTCCGGCGGCGCAACGAGCTACCGTGTGGCAATAGCTGGACATGACAGCATCCTGAGCGGTATCTCCGTCAACCAGCGCAGCACTAGCCAGCCCGCAGGGGGCGCAAGCGGTACACAGAGTACAGACTACATCTCCGGATTACGGACTATGTTTACTGAACTCGGATACTCCGCCTCCAACGTCACCGATATATATCAGACACTATGGCTCCTTTTGGGAGAACACTATGAGACCGAAGAGGCCTTCGCCCAGGACTTCCTTGAGGGAGCGCTGTACGGTGAGTGGGGCGTCAGAAATGACGACCATGGACGGGGTGTCGCCTATTTCGCAGGGTGGATCACTATCGGATTCATCCCGGGAGTGGACATACTGCCCGACCTCAGGGATGTCTTTGCGCTCGAGATCACCAGGTGTTCCGGGTTGGGATGGGACAGCTGGAAGTGCCGCGGAAGGGCGGCGGTAGACGACTTGATCGATGTGGTCGCCGTGGTACCCGGCTGGGGCAAGATAGCCGATACGGCTCAGATCGGGAGAATAGTTGGCAAGTTCGGTGGAACCAGCGAGCTAAAGGGAGTGTTGAAACAGTTCCCGACGATCGCGAAGCGCTTCTTTAAAGGCTACAGAGGATGCTGGGTGCGTTCTCCGTTAGGAAAGCAAGGACGGGGAGTCTGCATAGAGAAGAACTTCTTCGATAAGGTATGGGAAGGCACAGGCAGTCAAACTGTAAGGCTTGATGTCAAGAAGGGAAACACGCCTGTCATAGACTTATATCGACGTACTGGCGCAGACTATGAGGTGAGCAGCGTGAAATCGCTGGACCTGGATGCCAAGACTTACGTCGACAGTCCAACCAGGATTACCACCAGGATTGATGCATATTTCACGATCCTGAGAACCCGTCCGGAGTCCGAGATCCAAAAGTCTCTAAAGGAGAGGGACATAACTCTCCCGAAGAGAACCACGCTCATGCGTGAGTTGAATGTTGTCATAAACAAGGCACCGAACGCGGCGCAGGCCACAGCATTGAAGCGATCGGTGTGTAGGGTGAAGTTATCTTCTCATGCAACCCTTCCAACCTTGAAGATATACGTCAACAATGGATCCAGCTTCACTGAGTGGTCGGAGGCGAGGAGTCTCACTCCGGGAGCCTGCAGTAGAATGTTCGGGGCGACTCCCTGAGTAGCAAGGTGATATCCAGTGCGAAACGGAGAATCGGATGGGCAGAACCAACAGCCTCGAGTACGATCTCAGGGTCTATCTTCGGATGGGTGAGGTCACGGTAGTGGACTTTGGTCATCGATCCAGGGGGATGCCCATAGGTTCGGAAAGACTGGTGCGGCTGGACCCGGCGGCAGTGGGCAAGGCCATCCAACACCACGCCGATCCCGGATTGCCCTTTACTGATGACTGGCTAGAGGGGGTGAACGGCATCGACACGGTCTGCGCTGATGCAGTCGGAGCCCCCAGCGGTTCCAACCTCGAACGCACTAGCGCTTTACTCTTCGTTTCCTCCGACGGACACGAAGCGCGGTTCTCGGGTGATGGACCCACCCTGCGTGAGGACGACGTTTCGAAGTGGATTGTTTTGGACGACCGTCTATCTCCCAACACACCGGACTACCACTACGATTTGTCTTACCCTTCGACCAACCCAAGTCCTTTCTGGATAGCGCCGTGGCGCGATGCCGAGATGCTGGGCCATTCGATCCTGATGGCATTCGGGCTCGCCGGACCTCCAATCGGGAAGGGCATGATGCCTTCTGTCTTCGATCCCATGGAGCCAAAGCGGCGCACCGCTCTGCACCACGCAGCGAAGGACGGTGACATCGACGCGCTCCCACCTCAGGACTCTCGAAATCGTCTCAAGATTGACCCTGTTGACACGGCCGGCCTCACGCCTTTGATGCTCGCTTCAGAGCACGGACACGCAAGCGCCGTCGAGCGTCTGTTGCAACTGGGAGCAAACCCCAGCGCCCGGGACGACCAAGGTCGTTCTCCGTTGCACTATGCAGCCAGGACTGGAAGGCACGAAGCGGTTGCCAGGCTTCTCGAAGCAGGAGCGGACCCGTCCACTGCGGACCAGTTCGGGGACACTCCGCTACACCTAGCTGCTAGCGGAGGTTTCCTGGAATCGCTCGAACTCCTCCTGCAATCCGGAGCGGACCCTAATGCCGCGGATGCCATCTACCTCTCCACCCCCCTGCACCGGGCTGTCAGGGGCAACCACTCGGGCGTCATCGCACCGTTGATCGACGGCGGAGCGAACGTAGATGCACCCAACGAAGTAGGGAGAACCCCGCTCCACGTTGCGGCGGCCTACGGCCACATCGAGACGGCCGAGGCGCTCATCCGATTGGGAGCAGACCAGAGCCCCAGAGACCACAGCGGAGAGACACCCCTCCACAGGCCCGTGTTCTTCCAACACTCGGAGATGATTGAGCTGCTCATCGAACACGGGGCATCCGTGACCGCGGAGGATGACGATGGCAACACCCCGCTTCACGTCGCCGGGAGCATGAACCGGGACGCCGCCGCCCGCCTGCTCGTGGACGCCGGAGCGAACGTTGAGGCGAAGAACCATGAGGGGCTGACCGCGCTCGACCTGGCAATCGTCAACCAGCATCGGGACGGCGCCATGGAGCACAATGCCGAGGTCGCCGAGGTCCTGCTGGGCTACGGGGCCTCCGTAGTCCCCGAGCGGATCCCCGTGGGCGACAGACACGCCCTGTGGCCACACCTGACTCCTAGAGAGCTGCTCTTTGAGACCGGAGACATCGACTACAGCAAGCTCCCTGAGTTGCCAGAGTCAGTGCGCCGCCGGCTTCCGAGTAGGGACGATCTCGGTAATCCCACCTTGAGCAAGACGATGACCAGCATATCGCTGCTCCACGATGCAGCGATAAAAAACATGGCGGGGCTGGTCGACAAGCTTCTCCAGAACGGAGTCTCCGTGATGACGGCGGTGCGCTTGCACGGGACGCCACTGCATAGTGTTGCGAGGTATGGCACCTGCGATATGGCAGCCCTCCTGTTGGATCGAGGCGCTGACTTGGAGATGCCCTTGAGCAACACAAAGGATGGTCGGTATAGCCGCCATGCCAAGGACAGACGCTGGGTATCGATGAGAACACCGCTGGACATGTCCGAACTCAACCCCCGTCCGGAGATGGCTCAGTTCCTGTTGAATCGTGGAGCCAAGCCCTTTCGTGATGACTAGGAACGAAAGGATGTCTATGGCTCGCATAAACTGGTCGCCTCGGGAGTCGCGCACTGCAGGAGTCGCTATTCTGCTCGCGATCCTCCTCCTCGCTGCATGTGACGCTGGGTCCCCTTCTACCGAACCCACCCGCAGGGCTCCAGAATCTGGAGCGGTGCCGACAGCGACTCCCGCAAGAACGCCGACGCCTACCCCCACGTCGATCCACGCTGTGGAAGCGACTGCCACGCCCTCTGGTTCGACGCACAGTGCTGATCCCGATAGATTTGTCGCAATCAGCGCAGGGGGTGCCCATACGTGCGTACTCCGCATGAGCGGCGATGTCTCATGCTGGGGGGCGAACGAAACAGGTGAGTCTTCGCCACCGGAAGGTCTCAGGTTTGAGTCCATCAGCAGTGGGGGCTGGCATACTTGCGCACTTACTCGAGATGGTATGCCTGTGTGCTGGGGAGCGGAGATCGACGAATCCGACTTCGGTCAAAGAACACCTCCCACGGGGCAGCTCTCGTCGATCAGCAGTGGCACATTCCACAGCTGCGGGGTTCAACCGAACGGTGAAGCTACTTGTTGGGGCGCCAACGACAGTGAGGTAGACAGCGGTCAGGCGGACCCTCCACCCGGCGAAACACTTGTGTCCATCAGCTCAGGATGGCATCACACCTGCGGGCTTCGTGAGGAGGGGACTGCCGTCTGCTGGGGCGCCAACTCGTTCGGTCAGGCATCACCCCCAGCGGGCGAGTTGTTCACATCCATCAGCAGCGGGCGATTCCATACCTGCGCCCTCCGGCCGGACAACGCTGTGGTGTGTTGGGGCCTGAACCGGCACGGGCAGACCTCCGCACCATCCGATGGCAGGTTCGCATTCGTGAGCAGTGGCGACCTGCACACCTGTGGGATAAGCGAGGATGGCTCACCGGTATGCTGGGGTGCGAATTCCGACGACATCAATAAAGGGCAGGCTTCACCACCCAGCACTGAGAGAATCATCACCGTCAGCAGTGGCGGAGGGCACACTTGCGCGCTTCGGTTCGATAGCACGGTCCTCTGCTGGGGTGCTGATGCTCAGGGTCAAGCATCACCGCCACCGGTGGGTGGCAGGTAACGCTCACCTGTTCCCGCATTGGCTGAAAGGCTCGGGCCACGCCCGATACGGGGCACGCGCGATTGTCAGATAATCATGCGGCCGGGCTGTGGACCGTGAGCCTGATCCGACGGTGGCCGCGCCCGGCTGTTCCCACACGCGGGTCCGGGTTGTGCCTCGCCCGCGAGGAGGTACGCCTGCGCCTCACGCGGCTTCCTCGTCCCATGCAGCGTTCGCATCGGCGGCGCGGCCGTCAGGAGCCGTGAACCTCTCGTCGACGTTCGGCTCCTGGTCGACAAGGCAGCGGCGCGCGATGAGACGCGCCAGTATCCGCAGCCCGCTCAGGCGCAGTTCCTCCTGCTCCTTCGTCAATCTCCGCTTCTGCTGCCGCACGTCTCCGCTCCGTTGGCATCCGATCCCGGTCACGCCCCGGTGGTGCTGGTGTATCGCTTGATGAGAACATACGTTCTTCCACGGAGCCGAGTGTAACCACGGGCTCCGTGCGAACACAATGGCCTCGGTGACGCGGCGAGGCGAACGGTCGACCGATTGCTCGCTCGGATGAAACAAGAACTCCCGTCATGTGGCAGTGTTCCGCCGGGCATCTGACACCAGACCCTTGACCTGCGCAGAGAACAAGTCAGACCATCGCCCTATAGCAAGCACAGAAGACACGAAGGAGCAACCTTTCCATGACCGACAGACAGAACCCCACACCCGCAGCCGTCTACGCACGGGTCTCCAGCGACCGCCAGGACGTCGACCTCTCCGTCGCCGCCCAGCTCCGCGCGCTCCGGGACTACGCGCAGAAGAACAACTACGCCATCGTCCGCCAGTACGTTGACGAGGCCGAGAGCGGGCGCGTCGCAGACCGGCCACAGTTCCGCCGCATGATCGACGAGGGCAGCAGTACCCAGGCGCCGTTCAACGTCATCCTCGTATGGAAGTTCTCCCGCTTCACGCGCAAGCGCGAGCACGCCGTCGCCTTCAAGTCCATGCTCCGCAAGAAGGGCATCCGCGTCGTCTCCATCACCGAGCACGCCGACGACACCCCCACCGGCAAGCTCATGGAAGCCATCATCGAGTCCGTGGACGAGTTCTACTCCGAGAACCTTGCACAGGAGGTTGTCCGGGGGATGCGCGAGGCCGCCTCGCGCGGCTTCTGGGTCGCGCCGGTCGCCCCCTACGGCTACAAGAAGGTCCACGTCCAGGACGGCGCCAAGACGCGCCCGGTCCTCAAGCTCGACCCGCCCCTCGACTCCGTCGTCAAGCGCATCTTCACCATGGCGCTCAGCGGCACGAGCATCCTCGACATCACCAAGACCCTCAATGGCGAGGGCGTCTCCTCCCCCGACGGCAAGCGCTGGATGAAGACTTCCATCCACCGCTTGCTCGGCAACGAGGCCTACACGGGAACGCTCGTCTGGGGAACCACAGCCAAGGACAACACGCCTCCCGTCCGCGTTGAGAGCGCCTTCCCCGCCATCGTCTCGCAGCGGGAGTTCAAGCGGGTGCAGAAGATGCTGCGCTCCAAGGCCCCGAAGGTCACGCACCCCCGGCGCACCGCAAGCCCCTACCTCCTCAGCGGCCTCCTCACCTGCAGTGTCTGCGGCAAGATCCTCTCCGCCGCAGAGGCCAAGGGCGGACGCTACACCTACTACGTCTGCCACTCCCTCCTCAAGCGCGGGAGCGGCGAGTGCACCACACCCCGGCTCAATGCCAAGCGCTTCGAGCGCCTCATCATCGACCAGATCAGAGAGCACATCCTCACCGAGTCCAACGTCCGCGATCTCGTGAAGATGGCCAACGAGGAGATGGACTCCGTCATCAGGGAGCAGCAGGAGCGTGTCGAGGCGGCCGACGCCGAGCTCGCCGACATCCGCAGGCGTATGGACCGGCTGTGGGAGCTGGTCGAGAAGACCGACCTCACCATGGAGGAGATTCTCCCGCGCATCCGGCATCACCTGGAGAACCAGGAGCGGCTGGAGCGGGCGGCCGACGAGGCGCGAACGCTGTTGGCCCTGCGCAGGGCCAATGTCCAGGACGTGGAGCGGATCGCGGCCTACGCCAGGGAGATGAGCGATTTCCTGATGGAGAGCGACCTCACCGAGACCAAGGCGTTCATCCGGTCGTTCGTCAAGGAGATCGCGGTCCGGCCCGGCAGGGCAACGATTCAGTACACAATCCCCACGCCGGAGGACAACGATATCGGCGGCGCGGACATCGCGGAGATTGCCCTCAGCCGCCGAGTTATGAAATCAGTAACGGCTGGTGGGCGAAGCAGGAATCGAACCTGCGACCTCCTGTGTGTAAGACAGGCGCTCTAACCGCTGAGCTATTCGCCCCTGGGGGATAGTCTACAGCCTCCGCGCCGGAGTACGGCGCGTGATAGCCTGAGGAGTCCCATCACACCCTCGGTGGTTCCCTTTGCTCACGTCCCGGAGATTCTGGAGCGGCGCGCTCCACATCTATATCCCGTCCCTGCTGATGATGATCGGCCAGGGGATGCTCATACCTGCGTTGCCCACCCTGGCAGAGACGTACGCAGTAGCCCCCGCACTCGCTGTGCAGGTGGTCACCATCCAGCAGGTTGGCAAGTTCGTCGCTTTCATTCCCACGGGCGCGATCGTCGATAGGTGGGGGGCTAAGCCGCCGATGATGATCGGCGCGTTCGTCTCTGCGGTCTGCCTCCTGGGTGCTGCTGCCACGGAGAACTTCGTACTGCTCCTTGGCACACAGATCGTGTGGGGATTCGGGCAGAACATGTGGATGTTCGGACGGGAGATCGCGGCGGCGGAGATGGTGCGTGCGGAGCAGCGGGGCAGGGCGCTGAGCACGCTGATGGGCATCAGCGGCGCAGGGATGGCGCTGGGCCCGGCGATAGGCGGGTTCCTCGTCGAGCCTGTGGGCGTGCGGGGACTCTTCCTGATCTTCGCGGGAATCAGCGCGGTGATATTCGTTCTGGCAACTATCCACAAGAGTGTCCGGATCGAAAGGCCGAAGAGCAACCGCTCCATGTTCAACTTCACTGCCTTCAAGGAGATACATCCCTATTTCCGGCTTACCTACTTCATCCTGTTCATCACCACTTTCGGCGTACTCACGCGTACGCAGGTCACACACACGATGCTGCCCCTCTACGTGGAGAACCAACTGGCCTACAGCCCCACGGTGACCGGGCTGCTGTTCACCGTGCACGCCATCGCAACGTTCGCAATCATCCTGCCCGCCGGATTCGTCTCGGACAAACTGGGCCGGAAGTGGGTTGCTGCGCCGTCGGCCCTCATCGCTGGTGCCACGTTTATCTTCGTTCCACTCGCAGACAACATGCTGACGCTGGGAGCCGTGCTCGTGTTCATGGGGTTCGCCAGCGGTATGGCGATGGGTTCCATGACGACGTATACGTTCGACATCGTGCCGGTGCATCTGCGTGGACAGCTGCAGGCGTTGCGCCGCTCGTTCGGGGAGACGGGAGCGATATCGGGGCCTCTCATCGCCGGAACGGTCGCAAGCGTATCCAGCCCATCGACGACCTTCTGGGTGTTCGCCCCGCTGCTCACGGGCGCGGGGCTGGCGCTCGTCTTCTTCGCACGGGAGGGGTTGCCCTCCAAGCGTGCACCGGGTGCTCCGCCCCCTGCCGTGGAGAGCGTTCCCGCCCGATAGGCTGCTACCATGCGGAGGCGGCGTTCGCCGGTATTCCCCGCCGTAAGGGAGGCCTCTTTCGTGCGCTCCGGTAGGCCACCACTCCTGAGGGCTGCGCTCTTCATCTACCTGCCGTCCATGCTGATGAGTATGGGGCAGGGCATGATCATCCCCGCACTTCCCGCGATAGCCCGAACGTTCAACGTTTCGGAAGCGCTTGCGGTGCAGGTGATAACGAGCCAACTCATCGGGCGCACCATCTCCATGCTCCCCACGGGCGCGATCGTCGACCGGTTCGGCGTGAAACCGCTGATGATAGGCGGTGCGGCGCTTGCGACGGTCAGCACCTTCACTGCGGCTGTCGCGCCGAGCTTCACGGTCATCATCGTCACCCAGTTCTTCTGGGGCATCGGCATGAGCACGTGGATGTTCGGTCGCGAGGTCGCCGCGGTCGACATGGTGCAGCGGAGCCAGCGAGGGCGGCAGATGAGTGCGCTCATGGGCATCGGCAGCACGGGAATGGCGTTCGGCCCGGCTATAGGAGGCGTGCTGACCGACCTGATGGGCGTCCGGGGTCTCTTCTTCGTGTACGCGGGTATGTCGGCGGTCGTGCTGGCGATATCGCTGCTGCACCGGGAGATATCCCGGCCTTCCCGCCGCGCCTCCGCTCCACTGTTCGACCTGCGCGCTGTTGCGCAGATACATCCCTACTACCGCGCCACCTACCTGGTCCTCTTCTACTCCACGTTCGCACAGATGATCCGTGGGCAGGTCACGAACACGATGCTCCCGCTCTACGTACAGAGCCAGTTGCAATACTCGGCCTCGATCACGGGGCTTCTATTCACTGCTGCGGGGGTGACGACGTTCCTGATGATCGCGCCGACGGGGATCATCTCGGACAAACTGGGACGGAAGTGGGCGGCCGGGCCTGCCGCCGTGTTCTCCACCGTCGCGTTTATCGCCTTCCCGCTGGCGACGAACATTCCCCTGCTCTTCGCCGTGATGTGCCTCGTCGGTCTGGCGAATGGGTTGGCTATGGGCGCAATGACGATCTACACCTACGATGTCGTGCCGGTGCACGTGCGGGGGCAGTTGCAGGCGCTTCGGCGCGGAGTAGGCGAGCTCGGAGCGCTCACGACGCCGCCCTCGGCGGCTGTGATAGCCAGCGCGTTCACACCGGCCATGGCGTTCTGGTTCTTTGCCCCGCTGCACGTGGTCTCGGCCGTGCTCATCTTCGGATTGGCACGGGAGAGCCTGCAGGGAAAGCGTGCAGCGGGCGCGCCGTCGTCGCAGGAGATCGACGAGGGGGCATCGTCGGTACGTGGAGAGGGAGAGTGAGGGGTGGTCGTTGGTGGCAACGACAGGATTCGAACCTGTGACCTAGCGCTTATGAAGCGCCCGCTCTGCCGCTGAGCTACGTTGCCACCGGGCACGCCGGGGAGCCAGCCGCTCGACCCGGTGCGCAGCCTTTCGATGATACGGACGCTCAGCGCCCTCCGTCAACGAGAGAGCGGTGCGGCGGCGCGCCTACGCAGAGGCGCGTCGCGGGTTGCCGATGGGCGGCAGGAAGAGCGCGGCCACTGTTGCGAGCAGGGAGACGACGGTGGCGTACGGGAAGATGAGGCGGTAGTCGTCGATACCCGGCGGTGAGAACCAGGCGATGATGATGCCGAGCAGGAGAGGAGAGAACGCGCCGAAGAAGGCGTTGTTGCCCCAGAGCAGGCCGATCATGCTGCCCTCGATGTGGCGTCCCTCGGCGACGTCCAGCGACGCCGCCTGTGCGAGGTTCGCGCCGGCGAACCGGAATATGCCCAGCAGGCCAACCAGCACGAGGAAGAGCGGGCCCAGCTCCGCAGTGAAGATCATGATGCCCGTGATCACGGTCGAGAAGAGGAGCACACCGACGAGCACCGGCTTGCGCCCTGCCCTATCGGAGAAGGCCCCGATGAGCGGGGAGACGATGATGGACGTGCCGACCATGAGGGCGAGGTAGGGCGCGACAACCGCAGCGATACGCGCTTCGCTCGGGTCGTCCTCGACCTCGCGCAGGAGCTGGGCGATGAGGACGGGGAGGAAGAAGACGATGGCACGATCGGCCATGCCTCGGAGGCCGGAGACGATGAGCAGCACCGGCAGTGCGCGGGTGGTGAACAGCCCGCCGATGCTCCTGAACTGCGCACCCGCGGTCCGGGACACGGTCTCCCGGCGCGGCAGTCCCAGCCGCGCCAGTATGAAGAGGATGGTGGCCGAGACGATCGCGATAACGAAGAAGCCGCCCACCAGCACGCCGCTCCACGTGGTGACCAGGAGCGCGGCGGCGACGATGAATGGCGTGATCACCTCGCCCAGGCTTCCCGAGGAGCGGTGCAACGACATCAGCAGGGCACGGTCCTTCGGGAACGTGTAGGACAGGATGCCAAGCCCTACCGGGTGCCAGAACGACCCTGCTGCCGAGCCGATAGAGACGGCGATGATGAGGACGGCGGCGTTGGGAGAGATGCCGGCCAGGAGGTAGGCGAAGCCCATCGCGAACAGACTTCCAGCGAGGAAGAGACCCCGGTTACCTGCGAAGAGGTCCACCATAAAGCCGCCGCCCATACTGAGGAGGCCTCCCGCCGCCTGCCGTGATGCGGACAGGATGCCGAGCGCGACCGGCCCCATCATGAACACGTCCTGGATGATGGGGAGCAGGACGAGGAAGCCGTCGGCGTACATATGCTGGAAGCCGTGGCCGGTGACGATGACTCCGGCCACGCGCTTCGGCTTACTGACGACTACTACGTCTGCTGCAGGGGCTGCGGTGGTCATAACCGTTCGCGTTTACCTCTACGTCTTCCAGTGTGCCGATACTAGCATGCGGCGCTCGCGGAGGCTCGGAGGACACCCACGAGAGGCATCCTACTCCAGGCGGAAGCAGCGGGCGGCGTTCTCCCACATGAGCTTGCGCATCCGCTCTTCACCGAGGCTGTCCCATCCGAGGACTATGTCCGCCGACCTGGGGAAGCGGGACTCGGCGTGGGGGTAGTCGGAGCCGAACATGAGGACGTGGTCGCCCATGAGTTCGGAAACCATGCGCGTCATCTGCTCGCCCTCGTGGATGACGATAGCGGCGAAGAAGCGTCCGCCGGTCATGTACTCCTCGATGGTGCGGAGGCCGTCGGCGACGTAGCCCATATAGTGAACCTGGTCCTCCATGCGCTTCATCCAGAAGGGGAGCCAGCCGAAACCGGACTCGAGGATGGCGAGGTTGAGGTTCGGGTACCTGTCGAGGAGACCCGCGCCGATGAAGGCGGAGATCATGCGCATCGCGCCCCAGGGATGGGAGGCGGTGCGCCCGATGAAGGGGTTGTCCCAGAGGTCGCGGTAGCCGGGGTAGCCGGTGGCGAAGCTGTGGTGGGTGATGGTGAGTCCGGCGTCGTCGGCAGCGGCCCAGATGGGGTGCAGGTCGGGATGGTCGACAGGGTAGTCGAGCGGCAAGCTCACCCAGACGCCCTTTGCCCAGGGGGAATCCGCGTAGCGCTTTATCTCCAGCACGGAGCCCTCGACGTCGCGCGCGGTGGCGAGGATGAGCGAGTTGAGGCGCCCGGGGTGGCGGGAGCACATGTCGTCAATCTGGCGGTGGACGCTGCGGAGCATCGCCATGTCGACCGCAGGATCGGGGTGGCCGGACGCCGCGCCGGGCACCATGAGGTGGACGTCCACGCCTTCCTCGTCCATGTCGCGTACACGGGCATCGGCGTCCCAGTCGGAGCCCCCGGGCGTGGGGAAGGTGAAGCCCTGGAAGTTCTGGAAGTGTCGCTGGGCGTTGGGGCGAGGGCCCGCCTCCCCAAGGATGCGCGGAGGCGCAGCGCCCCATCCACCCTCGCTGCCGAGGCGGTAGAGGTGGGTGTATGGCTCCGGCATCTCCTCGCCGGCCCATCCGGTGCGGAACTCGCGGGTCTGGAGCTCGTCCTTCATGTCGCGGAGCATGGGGTCGAGGAAGGGTTCGAGCGTCTCGGCGGACGCGTGGAAGTGCGTGTCCGCGTCGAATATCCGGTAGCCGTTGCGCATGGCTGTGCCTCGCTGTGAGGGGATGTGGGGAGTATACGCCTACCTTGTTCATCCTCACTTCTGTGCGTAGGACCAAGAAGCTCAACGGGGCTTAAATCCCGAGCTTCTTGGTCGGATCCTACGAGTAATCCAGCAGGCGGTTCTGAGCTCCTTGGTCTTCTTGGTCGGGGGTGTTTCCAAGGCCGTGGCCTGCTTCCCGCGACCAAGAGGCCAAGGAGTTCATCGCTTTCAAAGTTTCGCGTTGCACCCATAGGCCCTGTCTATATCTGGGCCTCGAGCTATAGACGGAATCTATGGGTGCTGTCAGGACCGCGGTCATGCATCCAGCGTACGCGGTGAGGGTGCGACCGCGTAAGGGGCGGGTGTCACAGGGACAACCCTCACCCGCCGCGCAAGCGCGTCGACCTCTCCCAAGGGGAGAGGTGGGCTGATGGGCACCCACAAGGGATGCCCCTACACCAGCACCCCGCACCAGTGCACCCGCACCCGTCGCGCAAGCGCGTCGACCTCTCCCACGGGGAGAGGTGGGCTGATGGGCACCCACAAGGGATGCCCCTACACCAGACACCCCGCACCACACCCCACCGTGGTGACCGTGTGCGCTAACGCGCACTTCTGGATTCCAGCCTTCGCTGGAATGACGGGGGAAGGGGGACGAGGTTCCTGCCTTCGCGGGAATGACGAAGGGGCGGGAATGACGGGGCAAGGGTGTAGGATGCGCGGCATGACGAACGGGAAACCGATACGGCGCATCGGGGTGCACGTGCCTGCGGACGGGCTGTCGCGGCAGGAGACGCTCGACCTCGTGCGGCGGGCGGAGGAGTTGGGGTACGAGTCGATCTGGGCCGGGGAGTCGTGGGGATTCGACGCGTTCACGACGCTGGCGTGGCTCGCGGGGCAGACGACGCGCATCGGCATCGGCACGCACATCGCGACGATGTTCAGTCGGACGCCCGCGATGACAGCGCAGAGCGCGGCGTCGCTCGACTCGATATCAGGCGGACGGCTCACACTGGGGCTCGGAACGAGCGGGCCTATCGTGGTCGAGCACTGGCATGGGCAGCGGTGGGAGCAGCCGCTGCAGCGTACGCGCGAGTTCGTGGATATCGTGCGCCTTGCGCTGTCGGGCGAGCGAGTGGACCACGACGGCAAGGTATTCCGGCTGCGCGGGTTCCGCCTGCGGGACGAGCCGCCGCGCTCCAAGGTGCCGGTCATGCTGGCGTCGATAGGCCCCCGGAACGTGGAACTGACCGGCGAGTTGGCGGAGGGCTGGCTGCCTATCTTCCTGCGCATGGACTCGCTGCCGGAGATGCAGGCGTTGCTGGCAACGGGGGCGGCGCGGGCCGGACGTGACGCGTCGGCGATCGAGATAGCGCCCGCGATGCTGGCCGCGGCGTCGGAGCGGGCCCCGGAGGCTGCGCGGGACATGGCGCGGGCGCACATCGCGTTCTACGCAGGCGGCATGGGGACGTTCTACAACCGGATGCTGCAGCGGTTCGGGTGGACGCAGGAGGCGGAGCGCATCAACCGGGAGTGGGCGCGTCCGAACCGCGAGGGGCGTCCGGCAGCCGCAGCAACCGTCAGCGACGAGATGCTGGACTCGACGAGCGCGGTCGGGACTCCGGCGCACGCTCGGGAACGGCTGGAAGCGGCGTACGCCGCAGGTGTGACGCTGCCGGTGCTGATGTTCCCGCACGGCGCCGACGCCGCTCTGATCGGCGACACGCTGGGAGCGCTCGCGCCGTCGCGGTGGTGATGGGGAGAGGGGATCGAACCCCGAGAGATTTCTCGACTCCGCTGCGCTCCGCTCGAAATGACAGGCAGCCACCCCAGTCCCGGCCACCCGGTGTGACCTGACGGTCACTCTGGATTCCCGCCTTCGCGGGAATGACGGCGGTTATCCCATCTCGATGATGGCGCGGCCGACGATGTCGCCGCCGGCGAGGGCGGCGTAGGCGTCGTTCACCTCGTCGAGGGTGTAGCGGCGGGTGATCGGAGCGCTGGTGTCGACCGCGCCGCGCCGCACGAGTTCAACGATCTCCGGCATGTCGCTGCGGGCCTTCGCGCCGTAGGAACCGGCGACGGTGATGCCGCGCCGGACGAACCGCGTGATCTCCAGCGGCACCTCCACGCCCACCGCTGCGATGCCGATGAGGACGACCTTGCCGCCGTCGCGTACGGACTCGAACGCCTGCCGCACGGTGACGGGCGAGCCGAGCGCCTCGATGGCGACGTCGACGCCGCGACCGTTCGCCAGTTCACGGACGCGGGCGGGGGCGTCCTCGGCCGCGCCGTTCACAGCGTGGGTTGCGCCCATCTCCAGCGCCTTCTCCAGCTTGTCGCCGCGTATGTCCACGGCGATGACCTGCGAGGCTCCGAACGCCCGCGCCATCTGGAGCACCTGCGTGCCGACGCCACCAACGGCGAAGACGGCCACGCTCTGGCCGGGGCGGACGTCGGCCTGGTTCCGCACCGCACCGTAGGCGGTGAAGATGGAGCAGCCGACGATGGCGGCGTCGCTGAGCGGCACGCTCTCCGGCAGTGGGAAGACGGAGGTATCGGGCGTCACGGCGTACTCGGCAAGGCCGCCCATGCTGTACATGGCGATGGGGTCGCCGTTGGGCCGGTGCAGGCGTGTGGAGCCGTCGTAGAGCTGGCCCTTGAGGCGGTTGTAGGCGAAGAACGTCTCGCAGAGGTCCTCGCGCCCGCGGACGCAGTAGCCACAGTTGCCGCACGGCATGATGAACGAGCAGACGACGCGGTCGCCCACGGCGACGTTCGTCACGCCGGGGCCGACGGCGTCGACTATCCCGGAGACCTCGTGTCCGAGCACGCCGGGCGTGGGGAAGGCGACTTCGCCCTTGAGGACGTGGAGGTCGGTGTGGCAGACGCCGCACGCGGCGACCTTAACGCGCACCTCGTGCTCGTGGGGCTCCGGCATGACCAGATCCTCGACGGTCATGGGCTGGTTGGGCTGGGAGAAGACGGCGGCGCGCACGACTAGAACCACCTGCTGATGACGACCTTGCGGTCGGTGAAGAAGTCGACGACCTCGCGTCCCTGGGCGTGCAGGGTGCCGAAGAACGAGTCCTTCATGCCGCCGAAGGGGAAGAACGCCATGGGCGCCGCGACGCCGACGTTGACGCCGATGTTGCCTGCGGTGACGCGGTGCCTGAACTCGCGCGCCGCCGCGCCGCTGGCGGTGAAGATGCTTGCGGCGTTGCCGAACGGCAGTGCCTCGATGTGGCCTATCGCCTCGTCGAGCGAGCCGGCGCGCATGATGCCCGCGACCGGGCCGAATATCTCCTCTTTCGCGATGGCCATCTGCGGCTCGACGCCGTCGAACACGCACGGCCCGGCGAAATAGCCCGCGAGTTCCTCGTCCTGGCGGGCAGAGCGCCGGTCCACGATGAGGTCCGCGCCCTCCTCGACGCCCTTGTCGACGTAGCCGAGCACGCGGTCGAGGGAGCGTTGGGAGATGACCGGCCCCATGCCGACGGTCTCGTCCAGCCCGTAGCCGAGCTTCAGGTTGCGCGCGCCCTCGGCGAGGCGGTCGCGCACGCTCTCGTAGGCGCCGCCGACGGTGACGACGACCGAGCCCGCGAGGCATCGCTGTCCCGCCGCGCCGAAGATGGAGCCCATCATGTTGTCGATGGCGGAATCGAGGTGGGCGTCCGGCATGGCGACGAGGAAGTTCTTCGCGCCGCCGCCGCACTGGACGCGCTTCCCCTCCGCGGACGCCTTCGTGTAGACGTAGCGGGCCACGGGCGAGGAGCCGACGAACGAGATGCCGCGCACGTCCGGGTGCTCCAGCAGTGCGTCGACGGCGTCCTTCGCGCCGTGGACGACGTTGAGCACACCGGCGGGGATGCCCGCCTCCAGCGCGAGTTCGGCCATGCGCGTCTGGGAGAGCGGGGTCTGCTCCGACGGCTTGACCACGACGGTGTTACCGGTGGCGATGGCGTAGGGGATGAACCAGTTGGGCACCATGAGCGGGAAGTTGAACGGGCCGATGATGCCGAAGACGCCGATGGGCTGGCGGACGGCTTCGGCGTCGATACTGGGCGCGATGTTCTCCAGTCCGTAGCCCTGCATGAGCGTGGGGATGCCCGCGGCGACCTCCACGTTCTCGATGGCGCGGCGCGTCTCGCCGCGCGCGTCCTCGATCGTCTTACCGTGCTCCTGGACGATGGTGCGGGCGAACTCCTCGAAGTGCTGCTCCATCAGTCCCTTGAGCGTGAAGAGGCTGCGCGCCCGGAGCACGGGCGGAGTCTCACGCCATGTAAGAAACGCCTGCTTCGCCGCGGCGACCGCGTCGTTCACCTCGCTGGGGGTGGAGAGCGGGACCTGGGCGATGACACCGGTGGTCGCGGGGTTCTCCACGTCCAACCAGCCGCTGGCGTCGGGCTCGACCCACTCGCCGTTGATGAGATTCCTCAGTTTGCCGTAGTTAGCTTTGACCTCGGGCAGCACGCGCGTTCCTCCTGCGTTCGGTATAGGGCGGGGAGCATTGTAGCGGAGCGGGTTGTGGTCGCGCCGCTGCCCTATAATCGCGCCGTTCAGAAACAGGAGGCGGGCGATGGACGAGCAGCAGGCACGGGAGCGTCGTAACGAACTGACCCGGTACGCGTCGCGGTTCTGGGCGGGCGAGGCCGAGATAGCGCGGACGTTCTTCTCGCAGCCAAGGGCGCCTGAAGAGCACCTGCGCTGGCTGCGCGTGCAGGCGTACAAGGAGTTGCAGCCACGCGACGACGGCATCATCCTGCGGAACATCGAGCAGCTTGCGCGGAACTACCCGTCGCTGGAGAAGGGCGTCGGTAGGGCAGATTTCCTCTACAACATCCAGTTCCTGGAAGAGGAGTTCCGGCACTACGTCGTCTTCGCGGACGTGATCGACTACATCACCGGCGGGCAGCTAACGACCGAGGAGTTGGCGACGTACGACATCGAACACGAGCGGGAGCTGCGCGCGGTGCGCAAGCGCTGCTTCGAGCGCCACGGGGAGCTGGGGCGGTTCGCATCGTCGTTCTGCGAGGGCGGCGGAGCGTCGATCTTCTACGAGGGGATGCAGATAGGCGGCGACGAGCTCAGCGACCGTATCGCCGCGGCGTGCGCCAACGTCTACAACGACGAGATGGACCATGCCGCGCACGGCGCCGACGACCTGAACGCCATCGCCCGCACCGAGGAGGACTGGGAACTGGCGAAGGAGATGGTGACGGAGATCTCCATGCAGCGGCTGCGGATGCGAAACGAGGAGTTCGGCTTTCCACTCTCGGACGGGCGTCTGTTGGAGATCGCGGAGGGGCAGGTGGAGCTGCCGGCGCGGTTCGAGGAGTTGCTGGTCTGAGGCGGCGGCGGCCCATCCCCGTGCCCCGCCGCGTGGCCTGACGGCCACTCTGGATTCCAGCTTTCGCTGGAATGACGGGTGAAGGCGGGAATGACGAGGTAGGTTAGCGGAGTTCGGGGAGGCGGGTGATGAGGTCGCGGCCGATGTCCTCGATGCGGGCCTTGCCGCACATCATCATGGTGGTCTCGACCTCGTCGCGCAGGATGTCCAGCATGTGCATCACGCCGTAGTCGCCGGCGTAGGAGAGTCCCCAGAACATCGGCCTGCCGAGCATGACAGCCTTCGCACCGAGGGCGATGGCCTTCACGACGTCCGTGCCGCGGCGGATGCCGCCGTCCAGGTAGACCTCAACGCCGCCCGCGGCTTCGGCGACCTCCGGCAGGGCCTCGATGGTGGGGATGGTGGTGTCGAGGTTGCGTCCGCCGTGGTTGGAGACGATGAGGGCGTCGACGCCGTGCTCGGCGCAGAGGGCAGCGTCCTCGCGGGTGATGATGCCCTTGAAGACGATGGGCAGGTTGGTTATGGAGCGGAGCCAGGCGACGTCGTCCCAGGATGCGCCGGGGTCGACGCGGCTGCGGGAGCTGATGCCGGAGTTGAACTTGGTGAGGTCCTTGGGCGGCTCGAGTCCGGGCGCGTCACCGGCGGAGGGGAGGCGCTGGTAGGAGTTGCGGATGTTGCGCTCGCGCTTCGGCGGCCAGACGGCGTCCAGCGTCACACAGATGGCGTCGTAGCCGTTCTCCTCGGCCATGTGGACGCGGTCCACGGTCTGTTCGCGGTCGCGGTAGAAGTAGGTCTGGTACCACTTGGGGCCGTCGGCTGCGCGGGCTATCTCTTCCGGGGCGTAGGAGCAGTTGGCGCTGACGGCGAGGACGGTCCCGGCGGCCGCGGCAGCCCTTGCTGAGGCGAGTTCGCCGTCCTCGTGGGCGCGCTTGTGGCTGCCGCACGGGGAGAGCATGAACGGGAGCCCGATGCGGTTGCCGAGCACGGAGACGGAGAGGTCCGCGTCCGGTATGCCCGCGAGCATCCGTGGGCGAAGCGCGATGTGGTCGAACACAGAGCGCGTGCGGGTGAGGGTAATCTCGTCGGTTGCGCCGCCCGCGACGTAGTCCCACTCGTTGAGCGGGAGCGTCTGCTCACAGATGGCTTCGAGTTCGTACAGGTTGATGGGTTCTCCGGTCATGGCCGTTCCTCCCTTTGGTGTCAGCAGGTGTCGTCGCCCGTGAGCCGCTCGAACGGCAGGGCGCGGTCCTGGTATCGGGCGAGCATGAAGATGAGGTCCGAGGCGCGGTTGAGATAGCGGATGAGCTCAGGGTTCTCGATCATTCCCTCGAGGTTCATCTGCACGGCGCGGCGTTCGGCCCTGCGCAGGATGGAGCGTGCGAGGTCGAGCGCGGAGGATGCCTGTGTCGCGCCGGGGATGATGAAGCTCCGGGGCAGCTCTACCTGTGCGCCGAGGGTATCGATGTCGTTCTCCAGCGCGGCGGTCATGTCCGGTGTGACGACGCTGAAGTGGCGTTGGAGATTGGCGTACTCGGCGCGGTCGGTGGCAAGTTCCGCTCCGACGGTGAAGAGCTCACGTTGGAGGCGCTTGACGATACGCTGCACGTCCGGGTCGCCGGTGAGCGCGCGGGCGAGGCCGAGGGCGGAGACGGCCTCGTCGGTGGTGCCGTAAGCCTCGGTACGGAGGTCGCTCTTGGAGATGCGCCCACCGTAGAGCAGGCCGGTCTCGCCTTCGTCGCCGTACTTCGTATAGATCTTGAGGTCGGTCATGTCGCGGGGATTATACGTGCGCCGGAGAACGGTTGCGCCCGCTCGACGGTGAGGCGTACGCGGTTGACACAGGAGTGAGCTTGCGGTAGCATCCCCATGTTCGTGCCCGAACGGGTACGGATTCGGCAGAACGGTTTACGAAAAGCGCAGGGAGTACCGCACAAGTGCCTACTGTAAATCAGCTGGTGCGCCATGGACGCAAGCGCGTGGTGAAGAAGACCAAGGCGCCTGCGCTCCGTTTCGTGCGGAACAGCCTGCGCAACCGTGTGTACCGTGGGGACGGGAGCCCGCAGAAGCTGGGGGTTTGCGTCCAGGTGCGAACGGTTACGCCGAAGAAGCCGAACTCCGCTCTGCGGAAGGTGGCCCGTGTCCGCATGACGAACGGGATGGAGGTTACGGCCTATATCCCGGGAGAGGGCCACACGCTGCAGGAGCATTCCGTCGTCCTGATCCGCGGAGGCCGCGTGAAGGACCTGCCGGGCGTTCGCTACCACATCATCCGTGGGGCGCTCGACGCTACGGGGGTCAACGGCCGGAAGCAGGGGCGGAGCAAGTACGGGACCAAGCGCCAGTAAGTTCACTGGAGGGTCCCGTTCTCCAATTCGTAATTGGCAGAGACGCGGTTCGCTGGCGCGATCTGCGGGCTTGGCGTCATGGGTTATCTGCGCTCCGGGGCGCAAGTGCGCTACAGCGCAGGGGAGGAAAGCGAATAGATGTCTCGTCGACGACGTGCTGAGCGCCGCGTGCCTGTAGCGGACCCCCGCTACGGGAGCGTGACGCTGGCCAGCTTCATCAACCGGGTCATGCTGAACGGCAAGAAGACGGTTGCGCAGCGCTCGGTCTACCAGGCGCTCGACCAGGTAGCGCAGGAGACGAACCGCGACGCGATGGAGGTGTTCCAGACGGCGCTGCGGAACGTCACGCCGACGGTCGAGGTGAAGCCCCGGCGCGTGGGCGGCGCGACGTACCAGGTGCCGGTTGAGGTGCCTGAACGGCGCCGGAACGCGCTGGCGATGCGCTGGCTCATACGCTTCGCGCGTGCGCGCGCAGGGCAGCCGATGCGCTCCCGGCTGGCGGCCGAGATCATCGACGCGTCGCGGGGACAGGGCGCGGCGGCACGCCGCCGCGAAGAGATGCATAGGATGGCCGAGGCGAACCGGGCGTTCGTCCATTACCGCTGGTAGGAACTCATATATGACTGTTGACCTGCAGAAAGTCCGAAACATCGGATTCATCGCCCACATCGACGCCGGCAAGACGACGGTGACGGAGCGGGTGCTGTTCTTCACGGGCCGAACCTACAAGCTGGGCGAGGTGCACGAGGGCACGGCGGTGATGGACTGGATGGCCCAGGAGCGTGAGCGCGGCATCACGATCACGTCCGCCGCAACGCGTGCCGCCTGGAAGGGCCATCAGATCAATATCATCGACACGCCAGGTCACGTGGACTTTACGGCGGAAGTGGAGCGAAGCCTCCGTGTACTCGACGGAGGCGTTGTTGTGTTCGACGCGGTCGCGGGGGTGCAGCCGCAGTCCGAGACGGTGTGGCGCCAAGCCGACCGATACGGAGTGCCGCGCATCTGCTTCGTGAACAAGATGGACCGCATCGGCGCGGACTTCGAGAAGACGATGGACTCTATCCGGCACCGGCTCAAAGCGGTGCCGGTCCCTGTGCAGTATCCGATCGGGGCCGAGGACCAGTTCCACGGCGTCATCGACCTGGTGGAAGAGAAGGCCTGGTTCTTCAAGCGGGGCGGCGCGTCCGGCGAGTTACGCGAGGGCGAGATACCGTCCGAACTGCGCGAGGAAGCGGCCCAGATCCGCGAAGAGATGATCGAGCGGGTCGCGGAGAACGACGAGCACGTGCTCGAACAGTTCCTCTCCGGCGAGACGCCCTCCCCGGAAGAGATCAAGGCCGCTCTCCGGCGGGCAACGATAGCGAACCACGCGGTGCCGGTCGTGTGCGGCTCAGCGCTCCAGAGCCTGGGCGTGCAACTGGTGCTGGACGCAGTGCTGGACTACCTGCCGTCGCCGCTGGACGTTCCCGCAGTGATCGGGAAGGCGCCCAACAGCGAGGACGAGGTCGAGCGCAAGGCGGACATCTCCGAACCGTTCGCGGCGCTGGCGTTCAAGGTCGTGTCCGACCCCTACGTGGGGCGGCTCGTCTACTTCCGGGTGTACTCCGGCTCCATGAAAGCGGGAGCGAGCGTGTACAACTCCATCAAGGGAGTGCGGGAGCGGATGGGGCGCATCATGTTCATGCATGCGAACCACCGGGAGGAGGCGGAGAGCATCTCCGTCGGTGAGATCGGCGCCGCGGTGGGCCTGAAGAACACGTTCACGGGCGAGACGATCTGCGACGAGAAGCAGCCCATCATGCTGGAGTCGATCCGCTTCGCCGAGCCGGTGATCTCGGTGGCTATCGAGCCCGCGACGCGAGCGGAGCAGGACAAGCTGACGGACTCGCTCATCAAGCTGGCGGAAGAAGACCCCACATTCCGGGTGCGGTACGACAAGGAGACCGGCCAGACGGTGATGTCCGGCATGGGCGAACTGCACCTCGAGATCCTGGTCGACCGCCTGAAGCGCGAGTTCAACGTGAACGCCGCGATAGGCCGCCCGCAGGTGGCGTACCGCGAGGCGATCACCCGTGCGTCGAAGGCGCAGGGGCGTTTCGTGCGTCAGACGGGCGGTCGCGGCCAGTTCGGCGACTGCGTGCTGGAGATCGAGCCGGGCCAGCAGGGCTCCGGCTTCCAGTTCGAGAACCGGATAGTAGGCGGCGCGATCCCGAGGGAGTACATCCCGGCGGTCAGCAAGGGCGCCGAGGAGGCGTTGCTCACGGGCGTCATCGCGGGTTACCCGGTGATGGACGTGAAGGTCGCCGTCGTGGACGGCTCCTTCCACGCGGTGGACTCGTCCGAGATGGCGTTCAAGATAGCGGCGTCCATGGCGATAAAGGATGCGCTGTCCAAGGCAGGCCCCGTGTTGCTGGAGCCGGTGATGGAGCTGCAGGTGATAACGCCGGGTGAATACCTGGGCGAGGTGCTCGCAGACCTGAACAGCCGCCGGGGCAGGATCAAATCGATGGAAGGCCAGGGCGACACGCAGGTGCTCGAGGCGGACGCTCCGCTGGTGGAGATGTTCGGCTATGCGACAGACCTGCGGTCGGTGACGCAAGGCAGGGCGAACTACTCGATGGAGTTCGGGCGTTACGAGAAGGCGCCGGACTCCACCGTGCAGGCCGTGGCCCGCAGCGCATAGGAGAACAGGACGTGGTTGAACAGACAACACGAGTGCGAGGCGGCCAGGCGACAGTGCCTGGTCAGAAGGTCCGCATCGTCCTGAGGGCGTTCGATCACAAGCTGGTCGACCAGTCGTCGGGCCAGATCGTGGAGGCGGCTGAGCGAACGGGTGCAGCGGTATCCGGCCCGGTCCCCCTGCCGACGCGCATCAAGCGGTTCTGCGTGATCCGTTCGCCGCACATCGACAAGGACTCGCGCGAGCATTTCGAACTGCGGACGCACAAGCGGCTCGTGGACATCCTGGACCCCAACTCCAAGACGATAGACGCACTGACCCGCCTGCAGATGCCTGCCGGCGTGGACATCTCCATCAAGTTGTAGCGGAACGATGATCGAAGGACTGATAGGCAAGAAGATAGGGATGACGCACCTCTTTGCATCAGAGGCGCGAGTCATCCCCGTCACCGTGCTCGAAGTCGGGCCCTGTGTCGTCACACAGGTCCGCACCGAGGAGCGCGACGGGTACGAAGCCGTCCAGATCGGTTACGGCTCGGTGAAGCAGCTGAGCAGACCCGCAGCCGGGCATCTGGCATCGTCGGGCGCGCGGGTACGGCACCTGCGCGAGTTCGGCTCAGACGACGTCTCCTCTTACAAGGTGGGCCAGGAGTTGCGAGTCAACCAGTTCCAGGCCGACGACCTCGTCGACGTGGTCTCGACGACCAAGGGCCGCGGCTTCCAGGGCGCCATGCGGCGTCACGGCTTCGGCGGCGGACAGAAGACGCACGGTCAAGGCGACCGTGGCCGAGCGGTCGGCTCCATCGGCGCGGGGACGTACCCGGGCCGCGTGTTGAAGGGCAAGAAGATGCCCGGCCACATGGGCAACAAGCGCAAGACCGTCCGCAAGCTCAAGGTTGTCGAGGTGGACGTCGAGCGCAACCTGCTTTTCGTGCGGGGCGCCGTTCCCGGCTCGCGCAACACGACCGTGATGGTGCGCTACGCACACGGGGTCCCCGTAGCGGAGCGCATCATTCCTGAGGAGCCGGTTGCCGAGATCGAGGAAGAAGTGGTCGAGGAGGCGGTTGCGGAGGTCGCCGAGCCCGAGCAGGAGGCGGTCGCGGAAGCGGAGGAGCCGGTAGCAGAAGTCGAGGAGACTGCGGCAGAGGAACCGGCAGGGGAAGCCGAAGAAGCTACTGCGGAGGAACCAGCGGCGGAGACGTCGCAGGAAGAGCCTGCCGCAGAAGTTGAAGAGCCCGCGGCCGAAGCCGACGAGACGCCGAGTGACGAAACGCCGGCGGAGGAAGCATCTTCCGATGAACCTGCGGCAGAGGAGGAGCCGGTCGACGAAGCACCGGCTGAGGAATCGCCTGCCGACGACGATGCGCCGACCGATGAAGCCGAGGGCGAGGATGCCGAGCAATCCGACAAAGAGGAGGAGCGTTCCTGATGCAACTTCCTCTGTACGACCTGAGCGCGAACGGCACGGACACGCTGGAAGTCAGCGACGTGGTCTTCGGCGCGCCTGAGAACCCGGAGCTGCTGCACCAGGCACTGGTGTACCACCGCGCGAACCAGCGGCAGGGCTCCAGCAACACCCTGACGCGCGGACAGGTGAACGGCACCGGCCGCAAGCCGTTCTCGCAGAAAGGGACCGGCCGTGCGCGGCAGGGCTCCTGGAAGTCGCCGCACCACCGTGGAGGTGGCGTGGCTTTCGGGCCGACGCCCCGCTCGTACCGGCAGCGGATGCCGAAGCAGATGCGCCGGCAGGCGATCCGGACGGCGTTGTCGGGCAAGGTGGCCGCAGAGCGGCTGTTCGTTGTCGACGGGCTGGACTCGATAGAGCAGAAGACGAAGGCGATGGCGGGAGTGCTGTCTGCCTTCGAGGTGAAAGGCTCAGCGCTCGTGGTGCTGGGAGCGGAATCGCAGACCGGAGTCGCGGTGCGGAACATCCCCCGCGTGAAGGCGATCCGCGCCGACCTCGTGAACGTGTTGGACCTGCTCCGTTACGACGCAGTGCTCATGAGCCCGGACGCGGCCCGCCGCACGGACGAGATATGGTCGGACACCCGCCGGGTGCGAACGCAGGAGGCGGTGGCCTGATGCATATCTTCCAGGTGTTGAAGCGTCCGTTGATCACGGAGAAGTCGACCCTGCTGCAGGAGCAGAACAAGTACGTCTTCGAAGTGATGCCGTCTGCGAACAAGGTCCAGGTGCGCGAGGCGGTGCAACGGGCCTTCGAGGTCAAGGTTACGAACGTGAACATGGTGCACATCGCGGGAGAGAACCGGCGCCTGCGCAATGGGCGGTGGCTTCGGACTCCGGCGACGAAGAAGGCGATCGTTACCGTCGCTCCGGGCGACACGATCCAGTTGTTCGAGGGAGCGTAGCGATGCCGTTGAAGCGATTGAACCCCACCAGCCCCGGCGTTCGCGCCGCGGTACGCCCCGACTTCTCGGAGGTCACGCGGCGGTCGCCGCACAAGCCGCTGACGAAGGGTCTCCACAAGAGCGGGGGCAGGAACGTTCGCGGCAAGATGACCGTCCGGCATCGCGGAGGCGGCGCGAAGCGGGCCTGGCGCGACATCGACTTCAAGCGCAACAAGCCGGGCGTCCCCTGCAAGGTGGAGTCCATCGAGTACGACCCGAACCGATCCGCGCGCATCGCGCTGCTGCTGTACGCGGACGGAGCGAGGCGCTACATCCTCGCCCCCGGCGGCGTGAAGGTGGGCGATTCCCTGGTGTCCGGCCCGGACGCAGAGATACGCGTGGGAAACGCGATGCCGCTGCGGAACATCCCGACCGGCACGATGGTGCACAACATCGAGTTACAGCCCGGCAAGGGCGGCCAGATGTGCCGGGGCGCCGGCACCGGCGCGCAGTTGCTTGCCCGTGATGATGAGACGGCGCTGTTGCGGTTGCCCTCCGGCCAGATCCGGCGTGTCCCGAGCACGTGTCAGGCCACGATAGGCCAGGTGGGCAATGCGGAGCACAAGAACGCGTCGCTGGGGAAGGCGGGGCGGAACCGGCATCTCGGCAAGCGCCCGCACACACGCGGTACCGCGATGAACCCGAGCGATCACCCCCACGGCGGGGGCGAGGGCCGCGCAGGCATCGGGATGACGCACCCGAAGACCCCATGGGGCAAGCCCGCGCTGGGTCCGAAGACGCGCCGCCGTATGCACACGGACGTGTTCATCGTTCGTGACAGGAGGAAGCGGTAAGTCATGTCGCGCTCAGTGAAGAAGGGGCCGTACGTGCACCCGAAACTCGCGAAGAAGGTCACCCGCGCCCAGAACTCGGGCACGAAGGTGGTCATCACGACGTGGTCGCGCGCTTCGACCATCATGCCGGACATGCTTGGCATGACGATCGCGGTGCATGACGGGCGTCGGCACATCCCGGTGTTCATCACGGAGAACATGGTGGGGCACAAGCTGGGCGAGTTCGCTCCAACCCGGACGTTCCGCGGCCATATCTCCAAGTCAGAACGTCAGTCTTCGGTGAGGCGGTAGGCGATGCCGGTCAGAGCAACAGGCAGGCAGGTGGGGATATCACCCAAGCGGGTGCGTCCACTGCTGCGCGCGCTGCAGGGGCGGCCCGTGCAGGCCGCGCTCAACGAGTTGCGGTTCCAACCGGGGCCTACTGCGGAGGAAGTGCTGTCGCTGTTGAAGTCGGCGGCAGCGAATGCCGAGAACAACGAACAGATGGACCCGACGAGGTTGGTAGTGGTGTCTGCCTATGCGAACCAGGCGGTGAAGATACGCCGGTTCCGCGCACGGTCGCGGGGCCGAGTGAGCCGTATCGCGAGGCAGGCGAGCCACATCACGATTGTCGTGGACGAACAGGGAGACTGAGCGCGTGGGGCACAAGACACATCCCATCGGTTTCCGCCTTGGCGTGATCAAGGGCTGGCAGTCGCGCTGGTTCGCGGGTACGGGCAAGCAGTACTCCGAGCAGGTCGTGGAGGACTGGCGCATCCGCGAAGTGATCCGTAAGCAGTATGCCGAGGCCGGCATCTCACGGGTAGAGATCGAGCGGAGCACGCAGGACATCACGATCAACGTGCACACCGCGCGTCCCGGCATCGTTATCGGCCGGGGCGGTCAGCGCGTGGACGAGCTGCGGAAGCTCGTGGAAGGCGCCGCAGGCGGGAAGCGGGTCCGGCTCAACGTGCTGGAGATACGCCAGCCGGAGCTGGACGCCTATCTCGTTGCGCGGAACGTGGCGGACCAGTTGGAGCGCCGTGTGATGTACCGCCGCGCGACGCGTCAGGCGGTGATGCGCTCCATGCAGGCCGGGGCCCGCGGGATCAAGGTGATGGTATCGGGACGTCTGGGTGGCGCAGAGATCGCCCGGCGCGAGAAGGTGATGGATGGCCGCGTGCCGCTGCACACGCTGCGCGCCGACATCGATTACGGGCTGGCGGAAGCGAACACGACGATGGGTCGCATCGGCGTGAAGGTGTGGATATACCGAGGCGACGTGCTCAAGGAGCCCGAACGCGCCCAGCCCGCTGCGCCCGAGGTCCCCGCGGAGATTGTCGCCGCGGCCCAGGAGGCGCTCGCTGCGCAGGCATCGGGCACTGCGACAGCCGTCGTTGAACCTGAGGCAGCGCCGGTCGCCGTGGAAGAGAGCGAGCCTGAGGCGGTGGAGGAGCAGGTAGTAGAGGAGACTCCCGAGGCGGCCCCGGAAAGCGCCGTCGAGGACGCAGAGAACGAGGGAGAAGCAGATGCTTCAACCGAAGAGAACTAAGTTCCGGAAGCAGCATCGCGGCCGCATGCGCGGCATGGCGGTGCGGGGCAGTTCCGTGCGCTTCGGCGATTTCGGCCTGAAGACGCTGGACGCGGGCTGGATAACCGCGCGCCAGATCGAGGCGGGTCGCCGCGCCATCACGCGTCACCTCCGCCGTGGCGGAAAGGTGTGGATCAGGGTGTTCCCGGCCAAACCCATCACGCGCAAGCCGGCCGAGACCCGGCAGGGCGGCGGCAAGGGCCCGGTGGACGCCTGGGTCGCTCTGGTGAAGCCGGGGCGCGTGATGTACGAGGTCGGCGGGGTGCCCGCGGAGCTCGCGAAGGAAGCGCTTGCGCGCGCAGCGCAGAAGATGCCGGTGCAAACAAGGATGGTAAGCAGGGAGGAACCGCTCGTTACCAGCTAGCGGTGAGATAGAGCATGAGAGCCAAGATTGAAACGGTACGGGCGCTGTCCGACGAACGCCTCAAAGAAGAGGAGTTCAGCACACGCCTGGAACTGATGAACCTGCGCTTCAAGGTGGCGACGCGTCAACTCTCGGACCCGTCGGAGTTGCGGGACGCGAAGCGCCGCCTTGCGCACATCTTGACCGTGGCCCGGGAACGCGAACTCATGGGAGGCGCGCTATGAACGAAAGAGCTGCCCTCCGCAAGAGCCGCGTTGGCCGCGTGGTCAGCGACGTGATGGACAAGACGGTGGTAGTTGCCGTGGAGCGCCGCGTGCACCATCCCATCTACCACAAGTCCGTGCGGCACGTGAAGAAGTTCAAGGCGCACGACGAGCGCAACGAGTTCAAGGTCGGGGACGTGGTCCGCCTGATGGAGACGAGGCCCCTCTCCCGCACCAAGCGCTGGCGCGTTGCGGAACTGCTCCACCGGGAAGAAGTCGCACAGGCGCAACAGGTCGAGGTGGCCGCAGAGGTCGAGGAAGAGCTGGAGGCGACAGCGGTTGACGACGCGGCTGCGGAAGTAGAGGAAGCCGACGCCGGCGATGAGGCCGTTGTCGCCGAAGTAGAGGACGAAGCTGCCGTTGCAGAGACCGAGGAAGCAGAAGCGGACGTCGAAGAAGAGGCTGCCGTTGCAGAGGTAGAGGAATCGGCTGAGGAGCCTGCCGAGGAAGCGGTAGAAGAGACGGACGTCGAAGAAGAGGTTGCCACTGCAGAGGTAGAGGAACCGCAAGAGCAAGCTGCTGAGGAAACGGTAGAAGAGGCGGACGTCGAAGAAGAGGCGGCCGTTGCAGAGGTAGAGGAACCGCAAGAGGAAGCTGCTGAGGAAACGGCGGAAGAACCGGACGCTGAAGACACGGTCGTGGCTGAGGTTGAAGAACCGGTCGATGAGCCCGCGTCGGATGCAGAAGAGCCGGAGGCCGCCGAAGAAGCGGATGCTGAGGGGACGAGCGAGGAGAAGACGTCGTGATCCAGCCGCAGACGCGCTTGAACGTCGCCGACAACTCCGGCGCGAAAGAGATCATGTGCTTCAACATCCCCGGCGGGACGCGCAGGCGTTACGCCAGGGTCGGCGACATCATCGTGGCATCGGTCAAGCACGCGCAGCCGAACAGCGCCGTGAAGAAGGGCGAGGTGGTGCGCGCCGTAGTGGTACGGACGAGCGCCGTGACCAAGCGTCCGGATGGCTCCACCATACGATTCGACGACAACGCGGCAGTCATCCTGGCGCAGTCGGAGATGCCGCGCGGCACGCGCATCTTCGGGCCTGTGGCTCGGGAGCTGCGCGAACGCAACTTCATGCGCATCGTTTCGCTCGCTCCGGAGGTGCTGTGATGACGGCGCGTTTGCAGCGGGACGACGAGGTGATGGTGATAGCAGGCCGTGACAAGGGCAAGCGCGGCAAGATACAGCGCGTCCTGCCGGACAACGGGAAGGTGCTGGTAGACGGCGTGAATATCGTCAAGCGGCATCAGCGCGCCGGCGCAGGCGGCGCCCGGCAGGCGGGCATCATCGACAAGGAGATGCCCATCCATGCGTCGAAGCTCATGCCGGTCTGTCCTGCGTGCAACCAGCCCACGCGCATCGCTATCAAGATGCTCGAGGACGGCAGGAAGTCGCGCATGTGTAAGAAATGCGAGGGGATGTTCAGTTGACGACAGACGCTGAAAACAGCGCAGCGGAGCAGGAGCCAGCCGCAGCGGAAGAGAAGCCGAAGCGGGCCACACGGACGCGCCGGAGCGCAAGCGGAGAGTCCGCGCCGCAGCCTCGCACGCGTCGGCGGACCGCTGCCGCGGCTGCCGAGGAAACAGCGCCTGCTGCTGAGGTTGCCGTAGCTGAGCCGGAGGCGGAAGCGCCCGCGGCGGGCAGGACCACGCGGAGGCGTTCGACTCCGAAGCGGACGAAGCCGGTTGTCGAACAGCGCCCGCTGCCCAGGCTCATGGGCCGCTATCGCGAAGAGATCCGTGCGCAACTGATCAACGAGTTCGGCTACTCCAGCGCGATGCAGGCGCCGGAAGTGAAGAAGGTAGTGCTCAACGTGGGGCTCGGTGAAGGCTTGACGAACACCCGCGCCCTGGAGACGACGCCCGGACACGTGGCGGCGATCACCGGCCAGAAGCCCGTGATCACGAAGGCCCGCAGATCGGTCGCGGGCTTCAAGGTGCGGGAAGGGCAGGCCATCGGCGTGATGGTCACGTTGCGTGGCAGGCGGATGTACGAGTTCCTGGACCGGATGATCTCGACGGCGCTGCCGCGTATCAGGGACTTCCGCGGCGTTCCGCGGGACTCCTTCGATGGCCGGGGCAACTACGCACTGGGTTTCCGGGAGCAGATCGTGTTCCCTGAGATCGATTACGGGAGCGTGGACCGCGTCCGGGGGTTCCAGGTGGTCATCACGACGAGTGCGCGCACGGATGCGGAGGGTTTCCGTCTACTGGAGTTGATGGGGATGCCGTTCGCACGAGTGCAGACGAACTAGGAGGCGGAGGGCCTTGGCGAAGAAGAGCAAACTGGCGAAGTGGAAGCGGGCAGCCCCGTACAAGGTGCGGGCGATGAACCGCTGTAACCGGTGCGGCAGGCCGCGTGCGTACATCCGGTTCGCCGGCCTGTGCCGCGTCTGCTTCCGGCAGATGGCGCTGACGGGTCAGTTGCCCGGAGTGCGGAAGGCCAGTTGGTAAGAGGCGCGCCATGACAATGACCGATCCCATAGCAGACATGCTCACGCGCATCAGGAACGCGCTGCTGGTCCGCCACCCTGACGTCGATGTGCCGTCCTCCAAGGTGAAGGTCTCCATCGCGGAGATACTGAAGAGCGAGGGCTACATCTCCGACTACAGCGTTTCCAAGCAGAAGACGCAGAACTGGCTGCGGCTGCAGTTGCACTACAGAGCGAACCAGGAGCCCGGGATAACCGGACTGAAGCGGGTCAGCAAGCCGGGCCTGCGTATCCACGTTCAGAAGAAGGACGTGCCGCGCGCCTTCGGTGGCGTCGGCATCTCCATCGTCTCCACGTCGCAGGGGATCATGACCGGACGCGATGCGTACCGCCGGGGTATCGGCGGGGAGCTCATGGCGTACGTCTGGTAGGAGCACGGAAGTGTCACGAGTCGGGAAGAAGCCCATACCCATACCCAACGGCGTCTCCGTGGAGGTTGCCGATGGGGAGATCGTCGTCAAGGGACAGCGCGGAGAGTTGCGCCAGGCCGTGAACCCGGGCATCTCGGTGCAGGAAGAGGACGGCGCCCTCGTGGTGCGCCGTGCGTCGGACGACCGTGAACAGCGGGCCTTGCACGGACTGACGCGTGCGCTGCTGGCCAATATGGTCACTGGCGTGAGTGAAGGTTTCACGCGGACGATGGAGCTGGTGGGCTACCGGGCGCAGGCCCAGGGCGATGCGGTCAACATGCAGCTGGGATTCAGTCATCCCGTAGTGATCGAGCCCATGGACGGAGTGGTGTTCGAGGTGGAGGGGGTCAACCGTATCCACGTACGGGGGATAGACAAGCAGATCGTGGGGGAACAGGCGGCGCGCCTTCGGCGTTTGAGGCCCCCGGATGCATACAAGGGCAAGGGAGTGCGGTACATGGGCGAGCAGGTCCGCCTGAAGCCCGGTAAGTCCGCCGCGAAGAGGTCTTAGCGAGATGGCGAAGATCAAGACGAACCGCGCTGCGCGGGTAGTGAGGCACCTCAGGTTGCGGCGGCACCTGTCGGGCACGACTGCACGCCCGAGGTTGAACGTGTACCGGAGCGCGCGATTCACGTACGCACAGGTGATAGACGACACCGCTGGTCACACGATAGCGGCGGCGAGTTCGCGCGAACTTCCGAAGGACGCGTTCGGCAAGACGGATGCGGCCAAAGAGGTGGGTCGCTTGGTCGCCGGCCGTGCGAAGGCGAAGGGCGTTCAGACAGTCGTGTTCGACCGCGGCGGCTACCAGTACCACGGACGCGTGAAGGCGCTGGCGGACGGCGCACGGGAAGAAGGGCTGGAGTTCTAACCCATGGTAATGACCGAGCGTTCAAGCGAAGAGCAGAGTGACCTGCAAGAGAAGGTTGTCCACATCCGCAGGGTCGCCAAGGTGGTGAAGGGCGGACGTAACCTCACGTTCAACGCCGTCGTCGTTGTAGGCGACGGCCAGGGCCAGGTCGGGGTCGGCTTCGGCAAGGGCAAGGCCGTCCCGGATGCCATCCGCAAGGGAGCGACGATCGCGCGGAAAGATATGACCCCGATCACGCTGAGCGGTTCGACGATCCCGTACTCCGTGACGACGAAGTTCCGTGCGTCCAAGGTGCTGCTGCGGCCTGCACAGCCAGGCGCCGGGATCAAGGCCGGAGGCGCCGTCCGTGCGGTCATGGAGGCGCTGGGTGTGAAGGACGTCGTCGCGAAGGCGCTTGGGAGCCGGAACCCCATCAACGTCGTGCAGGCCACCATCCAGGGGCTTCGCCACATGGAGGCACTTTCCCCCAGCGAGGACGAGCATGCACGGAAAGCAGTCCTCCCTGCTCCGCCTGACCGGCGCACTCCGTTGCGCCGAGAGGCGAGTTCCCGCCGCGATCGAGACAGGGGCGACCGCGAGCGCCGTGACTCAGCACCGCGCCCGGCCCAGGTTTAGGAGCGTTACCGATGGCGAAACTGCGTATCAAGTGGGTGCGGAGCGGCATAGGTTACGAACAGAGCCAGCGCCGCACGATCAAGGCGCTGGGGCTACGGCGCCTCCAGCACGAGGTGGTGCGGGAGGACAGTCCCACGATCCGGGGGATGGTGCACAAGGTGCGTCATCTGGTGTCGGTGAGCGCAGGGGAGGAAGGCTAAGCGATGCAGGCGCACACGATCCGGTCTGCTCATGCTCGCCCGAAGCGCAAACGTGTCGGCCGGGGCGACGGCTCCGGCAGGGGCACCTACTCAGGGCGTGGGATGAAGGGACAGAAAGCCCGCTCCGGCGGCGGCGTCCGCCCCGGCTTCGAGGGCGGTCAGAACCCGCAGATCAAGGGTCTGCCGATGCTGCGCGGCTTCAAGAACCCGTTCCGCGTGGAGTACCAAGTGGTGAACGTCGGCAGGCTGGCCTCGTTGCCTGATGAGGTGAGCGGTATCACGCCATCGGTGCTGAAGGCGAACGGGATGGTCAGGCACGCGGACAGGCCGGTGAAGTTGCTGGGCGGCGGCGAGATAGAGCGTGCTTTCACGGTTTCGGGAGTGAAGGTTACGGCGTCCGCCAGGGCCAGGATCGAGGCGGCTGGCGGCTCAGTGGAGGCGTAAGCGGTGCGAGCCGGGCAGACCGCCCGTGAGCAGCCGGGCCGACCGGCGCTCATCCAGGCGATGATCGATGCGTTCAGGACGCCGGACCTGCGGAGCCGGATCCTGTTCGTGCTTGCGATGCTCGTGATCTTCCGCCTGTTGGCCCACGTGCCGGTGCCGGGTGTCGAGCGTTCGGCGCTGGGCAACCTCTTCCAGAGCAACCCGCTCGTGCCCCTGTTCGACCTGTTCAGTGGCGGCGGACTACGGAACATGAGCATCGCGGCGCTGGGCGTGTTTCCGTATATCACATCGTCCATCGTGATCCAGGTGCTGACGCCGGTCCTGCCACAGCTACAGGCACTGGCCAGAGAGGGTGACAGCGGGCGACAGCGGATAAACCAGATCACGCACTGGATCACGGTACCGATCGCCTTCTTCTCCGGCTACGGACAGCTGCTGCTGTTCTCCCGTGCGGGCGTATTCACGCACCCCATCGGTTTCGTCGGCCCCGGTTCCTTCGAGACGCTGACTATCGTCATCAGTTTCGTGGGAGGGACGATGTTGCTGGTCTGGATGGGCGAACTGATCACCGAACGCGGCGTCGGCAACGGCATCTCGCTCATCATCTTCGCGGGCATCGTGTCAGGCTTGCCCGGGTTGTTATCCCAGGGGTTCCTCGCGCGCGACAACACCGTAGGGCTGCTCTCGCTCGCCGCTGCAGGGCTGGTGCTCGTCTTCTTCATCGTCGTGTTCAACGAGGCGCAGCGGCGCATCCCCGTGCAGTATGGCCGGAGCGTGTTCCGGGGCGGCCGGATGTATCGACAAACAGGCGCGACACATCTGCCGTTACGCGTGAACTCGGCGGGCATGATCCCGTTGATCTTCGCGTTCGCCATCATGGTGCTGCCCGGCACGGTTGCGGGCTTCATCTACAACCCGTCCAGCTCCGGTTTCCTGTCGAGCGTCGCGGGGTTCATCGTGCGCACGTTCGCCTACACGTCGCTCTGGTACTGGGTGGCGATCTTCATACTGGTAGTGATCTTCACGTTCTTCTATACGCTCGTGGTCTTCCAGCAACAGCAGCTGGCGGAGAACCTGCAGAAGAACGGTGGGTTCGTGCCGGGCATCCGACCCGGCGTACCGACGCAGCAGTACCTGAACCGTGTCATCGTGCGCATCACGTGGGGCGGCGCGCTCTTCCTCGGTACGGTGGCGGTGCTGCCGTTCTTCTTCACGCGGGTTACAGGGGTCGAGGCGCTGACGCTCAGCAGCACGAGCCTGCTCATCATGGTGTCCGTCGCGCTCGACTTCATGCGCCAGTTGGAGGCCCAACTGCTCATGCGCAACTACGAGGGGTTCCTCCGATGAGCGCGCGCGTCGTGCTGTTGGGTCCGCCCGGCGCCGGGAAAGGCACGCAGGCGGCGCTCATCGCCGAAGGCGGGGCCGGCGCGCATATCGCGTCCGGCGACCTGTTCCGCAAGCACCTGGGCGAAGGCACGGAACTCGGAACGCTCGCGAAGACCTACATGGACAAGGGCGAGTTGGTGCCTGACGACGTCACGATCCGGATGGTGCTCGAGCGCATGGAAGAGCCGGACGCTCGTGACGGCTACGTACTGGACGGCTTCCCCCGGACGCTGGAGCAGGCAAAGGCGCTGGACGAGGCTCTGGATGGCCAGGGACGCGAGATAGCGGCAGCGCTGCTGATAGAGGTAGAGACGGAGGAACTGGTGCGCCGGCTGGCCGGACGGTGGATATGCCGGAGTTGCCAGGCGCCGTACCACGAGGCGTTCTCTCCCCCACAGACTGCGGGGAGCTGTGACTCCTGCGGTGGGGAGTTGTACCAGCGTGACGATGACAAACCGGAGGTGGTGCGGGCGCGGCTGGAGACCTACGAGCGGCAAACTGCGCCGCTGGTGGGTTACTACGAGTCACAAGGGAAGCTGGCGCGGGTTAACGGCCAGCAGAGCGTGGAACAGGTAACGACAGACCTGGAGGCGGCCTTTGGCGCATGAGACAGCGCTTTGCGTTGTCTGCGTGCGGCACGTACAATAGGCGTTTGCGGATGATGACACAGACGAAATCGGTGCTGCGGGACCTGGGCGTCAGGAGCGGGCGCGGCGGCATCACGGTCAAGAGTTCGAAGGAGCTGGACCGGATGCAGGAGGCTGGGCGCGTGACCGGCGAGGTTCTGCGTGTGCTGCGCGAGTCGATAGCCCCCGGGATGACGACACGGGAGATGGACGCTATCGCGGAGCGCGAGATACGGGCCCGCGGGGCAGTCCCCGCGTTCAAGGGCTACCGCGGCTTTCCCGCTACGCTGTGCATCTCGCTCAACGAGGAGATCGTCCATGGCATACCCGGCGAGCGCCGCATTCAGGTCGGCGACGTCGTAGGGATGGACCTCGGGGCGATCGTCGACGGGCTGTACGGCGACTCCGCGGTGACCGTGGCGGTCGGCGACGTGAGCGAGGGCATCCGTGCACAGATGGAGACGGGGCGTGCGGCGTTGTTCGCAGGCATCGCACAGGCACGCGCGGGCAACCGCGTTGGCGACGTCTCCCACGCCGTGGAGCAGGAGATCCTGCGGCGCGGTCAGTATGGCATCGTCAGGGAGTACGTTGGGCATGGCATCGGCACCCAGTTGCACGAAGAGCCGTCCGTTCCCAACTTCGGCCCCGGTGGGCATGGGCCGCTGCTGCGTCCGGGGATGGCCATCGCCATCGAGCCGATGGTGAACTTCGGAGGCGACGGTACGACCGTGCTGGACGACGACTGGACAGTGGTTACCGTGGACGGATCGGTATCCGTCCACTACGAGCATACGGTGATCATCACCGAGGGTGCTCCCATCATTACTACGAAGGTGGACTAGCAGGGAGAAGACGTAAGCCCATATGGCAAAGAAAGAGTCCATAGAGGTCGAGGCCACGGTGATGGAGGCTCTGCCGAACGCAACCTTCCGGGCGGAGCTTGCGAACGGGCATGAGGTGCTGGCACACGTGTCAGGCAAGATGCGGATGCACTTCATCCGCGTTCTTCCCGGGGACCGCGTGCTGGTGGAACTGTCACCGTACGACCTTACCCGTGGACGGATCACCTACCGGTTCAAGTAGAAGGAGCAGGGACGACGTGAAGGTATCAGCATCGGTCAAACCGCGGTGTGACAAGTGCCGTCAGATACGGCGTGGCCGCACGCTGCGGATCATCTGCTCCAATCCACGGCACAACCAGAAGCAGGGGTGAGGCTATGGCACGCGTAGCAGGGGTAGACATACCGGACAACAAGCGTGTGGAGATAGCGCTCAGGCGCATCCATGGCATCGGGCCGACGGCTGCAATGCGCATCGCGTCGCAGGCGGGTATCGCCGGTAACCCGAAGGTCCGTGAGGTGCCGGACGACCAGATGGCCCGCATCAGGGAGATCATCGACCACGAGTACACCGTGGAAGGTGACCTCAAGCGGGAAGTGAGCGACAACATCCGCCGGTTGCAGGACATCGGCGCTTACCGGGGGCTGCGGCACCGCCGCGGTCTGCCGGTGCACGGTCAGCGGACGAAGACGAACGCACGCACAAAGCGGAGCGGCCGCAGGACGGTCGCCGGCAAGCGGCGTGTGATGAAGAAGTAGGACGGGCGGAGGATCATCTTGGCCAGGGCCAACAGAACAAGGACACGGCGCAGGGAGCGGAAGTTCGTTCCACGCGGCAAGGTGTTCATCACGGCGACGTTCAACAACACGATAGTTTCGCTCACCGACCCGGAAGGCAACGTTGTGGCCTGGGGATCCGGCGGCGGCGTTGGATTCAAGGGAACGCGGAAGAGCACAGCCTTCGCGGCACAGCGCGTTTCCGAGACTGCTGCGCGCAAGGCCATGGAGTTCGGTCTGCGTCAGGTCGAAGTGTACGTACGAGGTCCCGGCGCCGGGCGCGAATCAGCGATCCGCGCACTGCAGGGTGCAGGTCTGACCGTCACAAGCATCCGCGACGTTACGCCGGTTCCGCATAACGGCTGCCGTCCTCCGAAACGGCGGCGGGTCTAAGAGGCAAAGATGGCAAGATACACAGGCCCCGTGTGCCGGCAATGCCGGCGCGCAGGAGAGAAACTGTTCCTGAAGGGTGAGCGCTGCTTCACTCCCAAGTGCGGGGTAGAGAAACGTCGCAAGACACCCGGCGACCAGCAGCCGCGCCGCCGCCGTGCGTCGGACTGGGCGATACAACTGCGCGAAAAGCAGAAGGCACGCCAGTCTTACGGCGTGCTGGAGCGCCAGTTCCGCCGCTACTTCGGCGACGCGCTCCGGATGCAGGGTGCGACAGGTGAGAACCTGATGCAACTGCTGGAGCGCCGGCTGGATAACGTGATCTACCGCATCGGCTTTGCCGACTCCCGGGCGCAAGCCCGGCAGCGCGTGCTGCACGGACACTTCACCGTGAACGGTCGGAAGGTGAACATCCCCTCCTACCGTGTCCGACCGGGCGAGATGATCGCCTGGAAGCAGTCCAGTAAGGACGCCCAGTTCGGGCAGGACGCGGTCCGCTCGGTCGGTCAGCGGCCGCTGCCGGAGTGGATCGAGTTCGACCGGAGCGAGATGACCGCGATGATCACGCGGAACCCGGAACCGGCGGATATAGACAGCAAGATCGAAACCCGAATGGTCGTGGAGTTCTACTCGCGCTAACGGGCTGGCTTGGTTCGCCCGGCTCCTCCGAGGAGGACCGGGGTGCATGAAGGATGGGACAAGAGATGTTGGACTACGGCTACGACGAGCCTCGCGACTCCAGTTTCGACCTCGCGCCTGTGCCCAAACCCACGGTGAGGATGACGGAATCCGGTGAGAACTACGGGATGTTCGTCATCGAGCCGCTGCCGCGCGGGTTCGGCGTCACGTTGGGGAACCCCCTGCGGCGCGTGCTGTTGAGCTCGATCAACGGCTCGGCTATCAGCTCCGTCAAGATCGAGGGTGTTGAACACGAATACTCTACCGTCCCCTATGTGAAGGAGGACGTGGTAGACATCCTGCTCAACGTCAAGTCCATCAACCTGCGCGCACACACCAGCAGACCCGGCAAGCTCCGCCTGCGCGTCGAGGGACCCGGTGAAGTGAAAGCGGGGGACATCATCATGTCTCCGGACTTCGAGATCGTGAACCCTGAGTTCCACATCGCTACGCTGGACGGCCCGAACTCGAAGCTCGAGATGGACCTGAACGTGGAGACGGGCAAAGGCTACGAACCGGCGGCATCAGGCGACGGACGCCCCATCGGGGAGTTGCCCGTCGACGCCATCTACACCCCGGTGCGCAAGGTGAACTACACGGTGGAGCGCACCCGCGTCGGGCAACACACGGACTACGAGCGGCTGAACGTCGAAGTCTGGACGAACGGAGCAGTCTCTCCCGCCGAGGCGATGCGCCAGGCGGGGCAGGAGCTGGTCGAGCACTTCTTCCGTTTCTCCACCGTATCGGAGTCGCAGTCGCAGGACGGCGACCGGATGATGTGGGCGGCGGCGATTCCCTCCTCGCAGTACAACATGCCGGTTGAGAACCTGAACCTCACCATGCGGACACTCAACTGCCTGAAGCGCGCCGCGATCCACAAGGTGGGCGAGGTGCTGGAGAGGGACCGCGACGAGTTGCTGCGCATCCGGAACTTCGGCGAGAAGTCGCTCGATGAACTGGACGAGCGCCTGCGTGAGATAGGCATCACCCACCCCGGCTTGTGGACGCAGGAGAGCACGCCAGACCCGCTCCCCGTAGCCGCCGCCTCAGAGCAGGCGACAGAGGAGGAGGAGTAGGCGATGCGACATCGAGTAGCAGGCCGCAAGCTGGGCCGTCGCAGCGAACACCGCGAGGCGTTGATGAACAACCTCGTCTCGCAGTTGCTGCGCCACGAGCGCGTAACCACGACCGAAGCCAAGGCCCGCGAGGTTCGCGCCCTGGCCGAAAAGGTGATCAGCAAAGGGAGAGACGCTACGCTGCACAACCGGCGCCAGGCGCTCTCGGTGGTGCCGGACAAGCACGCCGTCGAGCGGCTGTTCAATGAGATAGGCCCGCGGTACGCGGACCGGCCCGGCGGGTACACACGGATGGTAAAGCTCATGCCGCGCAAGGGCGACGCCGCCCCGATGGCGTTGCTGGAGTTGGTGTAGAGGAGGACCGTGACGAGACGGATCGCGCTCGTCATCGAATACGATGGGACGGGGTACGCCGGTTTCCAACGCCAGGCGAACGCCCCTTCGATACAGGAGGAACTCGAAAACGCAATAGAGTCGCTCACGACGGTCAGGGCCACGGTTCGAGGCGCAGGTCGCACCGACGCCGGAGTCCACGCCTTGGCACAGGTGGGGGTATTCGATACACAGAGTACGCTGCCCACCGAACGTGTGGTGGCCGGGCTGAACCATTACCTGGGGGAGCAGATAGCGGTACGTGCGGCGTACGACGTTCCCCTGTCGTTCGACCCCAGAAGGCATGCCAGGGCGAGGGTGTACCGCTACCGGATGCTGGAAGGAGGCACACCGTCTCCGTTGCGCAGGGGCGTTACATACCGGGCCCCGCGCCGACTGGATACCGAGGCGATGAGCCTGGCAGCAGCAAGCCTGGTCGGGGAGCACGATTTCCGAGCCTTCAGTGGGCCGCAACCCGCAGGCAAGTCTTTCGTCAGGCGGATGACGCGGGCAACGGTGTTCCGGCATGGCGATGAGGTGGTCGTGGAATTGGAGGCGAATGCCTTTCTCCCGCAGCAGGTGCGGCGGACGACAGGAGCACTGGTGGACGTGGGGCTTGGCAGGCTGACAGTGAGCGCGTTCGAGCAGATGATCGAGAGCGGAGCGCAGGGCGCGGCGGAGACGGTTCTCCCCGCGCGTGGCCTGACACTACAGGAAGTGAGATACGCGGGATTCCCGCCTGAGAACGATGCAACTACAACGCACGACGAAACATACGAAACCGGCAGCCCGTAAGGAGAAGTGGCACGTGGTGGACGCGGAAGGCGAGCGGCTGGGCCGCCTCGCCACGAAGGTCGCCGGTCTGCTGCAGGGCAAGCACCGCCCTGACTACAGCCGCCATCAGTTGTCGGACGACTTCGTTATCGTGGTCAATGCCGCGAAGGTCGGGGTCTCCGGCAACAAGATGTCCCAGAAGCTCTACTACCGTCACTCCGGCTACCTCGGTGGCATGCGCACGCGCACGCTGGAAGAGATGCTGACGCGTTTCCCCGAGCGGGTAATCGAACTCGCGGTGAAGGGGATGCTGCCCCGGAACCGGCTTGGCCGCCGGATGCTCCGGCGGCTGAAGGTCTACACAGCCGCGACGCACCCGCACGAGGCACAGGTCCGCATAGGCATGGGCAAGGCGAAGCAGGCCCCTGCCGCCCCTGCGCCGGCACCGGCGCGCCGCAGGCGCCGCACCGTGCGCGAGGAGACGGCGGCAGAGGAAGAGGCTCCTCAGGCCGTTGTCGAGGCAGAAGCGGCTGAAGAGGCCACCCCGTCCGGGGAAGAGCCCGAAACAGCCGTCGTCGAGGCTGAGGAGACCGCCGCAGACGAGTCGTCGGAAGGCGAACCCGAGACGGAAGAAGCCGCTGAAGGCGAACAGGAAGAGGAAAGCGAGACCAAATGACGACGCAGGAGAGCTACTACTACGGGACGGGGAAGCGGAAGTCTGCCATCGCTCGCGTGCGTCTCTACCCGGGCGGCACGGGCACGGTGATCGTGAACGGCAAGCCGCTCGAAGAGGCGCTGCCCTGGATAGACTGGCAGAAGCGCGCGATGCAACCGTTCTCGACGATCTCTGCGGCAGCTGACCGGTTCAACGTTGTTGCGAAGATCGAGGGTGGCGGCGTCTCCGCGTGGGCGGATGCGCTGCGCCACGGCATCGCCCGCGCGCTGCTCCTCGCGGACCCCAACCTCAAGAAGGAGCTGCGCAGCCACGGCTACCTGACGCGCGACGCGCGCATCAAGGAGAGCAAGAAGTACGGTCTCAAGCGCGCCCGCCGTGCGCCTCAGTACACCAAGCGCTAGACGCTCTACTCTGACAACGGTTACAAGCAGAGAGCCCGCTCATCGAGCGGGCTCTCTTTTACGCTCCCGCGAGACCGCGTAGTTCCTGGAGCATCTCGGCGACGCGCTGAGGGCTGTCGCCTTCCGCATAGATGCGGAGGAGCGGCTCGGTGCCGGAGGGGCGTATCAGTCCCCAGAAGCCGTCCTCCAACACGTAACGTACGCCGTCCATAGTGTCAGTTCCCGCAACCCGCAGTCCCGCGATCGACGCCGGTGGGCTTGCAGCAAGCGCTTGCGTGTCCGGTTTCGGGTCGTCGGGAGCGAGGTCAACGTCGAGACGGTCGTAGGCGTGTTCGCCGACCTTCTCGAAGAGCAGTTTCACGAGTTCGGAAGCCCGCTTCCCGGTCCTGGCCATCAACTCCACGAAGAGGAGGCCGCTGAAGATGCCATCCCGCTCGGGGATGTTGCCCTGGAAGGCATAGCCGCCGCTTTCTTCTCCGGCCGCGACAGCCTGCTCCGTGAGCATCGCAGGCCCAACGAACTTGAAACCGACGGGCGTCACATGGACGGGCACATCGTACAGCGCAGCGAGTTTGTCGATCATCGCGCTCTGCGTAAGGGAGCGGATGATGGGCCCGCGCAGGCCCTTGCCGTCGAGTTGGTGAAGGCAGAGCACAGAGAAAGTGGAGAGCGTGTCGATGAAGGCGCCGTTCTCATCGAGCACACCCAGGCGGTCGGCGTCGCCGTCGTTCGCGAGAACGACGTCGAAACGGCCTGCACGCGCGGCCTCGATACTCGGGCCGAGGTTGGGCTCGATCGGTTCGGGCTGGCGCATGCCGGGGAACGCGGGGTTCCGCTCAGCGCGCATCTCATCCACACTCGCGCCAACGCCGTCGAGCGCGGCGCTGACGTAACCCGCTCCTGCGCCGTGCATGGCGTCGACGCCGATACGCAGACCTGACGCTCCGATCGCCCGCATGTCTATGGCGGTCGCGAGGTTGGCGAGATAGGGAGTCGCCATCTCGACAATCCGGGCCTTCGAAGCGTCCCGCCTTGGAGCGTCTACACCTCCGGAAGCCTGGAGTGCGTCTATGTGCCGCTCGATCTTCCCGACGATCTCAGGCGGCGCGCTGCCCGCGTAGTCCGGCTTGTACTTGAAACCGTTCCACAGGCCGGAGTTATGGCTGGCCGTGATGATGACGCCGCCGCCTGCCTGCCGGTGGAGGATGTTGTAGCTGACGACCGGTGTAGGGGAAACGTTATCAGAGAGGTATGCGGGAACGCCGCTCGCGGCGATGACAGCAGCAGCCTCTGCCGCGAATTCCGGCGAACCGAAGCGGGTGTCGTAACCGACGACGGCGCCGCGCTCCCCCAGCCCCTCGTCCTTGAGGTACTCGGCGACGGCAGCGGCGCAGATGCGCACGTTCTCGAACGTGTAGTCCCGGGCGATGAGGGCCCGCCAGCCGTCGGTACCGAACCGGATGAGCGGGTCGTTGCTCACCGGGCGGCTCCCGGCTTCGCGTCGGCCCGCAGGGCCTCCGCCTTGTCCGTACGCTCCCATGGCAGGTCGACGTCCATACGCCCGAAGTGGCCATAGGAGGCGGTCTGAGCGTAGATGGGCCTCCTGAGCTCGAGGTCGCGGATGATGGCGCGCGGGCGCAGGTCGAAGTGTTTCTTCACCAGTTCGGTGATGAGCGCTGTGTCTACCTTGTTCGTGCCGAACGTCTCGACTGCGAGGCTGGTGGGCTCCGCAACGCCGATGGCGTAGGAGACCTGCACTTCGCAGCGGTCGGCGAGACCGGCCGCGACGACGTTCTTCGCGACCCATCGGGCGGCATACGTCGCCGAGCGATCCACCTTTGTGGGGTCCTTCCCGGAGAACGCCCCGCCGCCGTGGCGCGCGACGCCTCCGTAGGTGTCGACGATGATCTTGCGTCCGGTGAGGCCGGAGTCGCCGTGCGGGCCGCCGACGACGAAACGCCCCGACGGGTTCACGTAGATGCGGGTGTCGTCGTCCATGAGGTCTGCGGGGACTTCCGCACCGATCACGTGCTCGCGTACGTCCCGCTCTATCTCCTCATTGGTCACATCGGCGCTGTGCTGTGTGCTGACGACGATGGCCGCGATCCGCTTCGGTTTGCCGTGGGCGTACTCCACGGTGACCTGTGACTTGCCATCCGGCTTCAGGTAGGGGATGACACCCTCCCGCCGGGCGATGGAGAGGCGCCGGGTGAGCTTGTGGGCAAGCGAGATGGTGAGCGGCATGAATTCGGCGGTCTCGCTGCAGGCGAAGCCGACCATCATGCCCTGGTCACCCGCGCCGAGGTTCAGCTCGTCGGTCGCGCCGTCCTTGCCGCGCTCTTCGAGCGCCGTGTCCACTCCGGCCTTGATGTCCGGCGACTGCTCGTGCAGCCGGACGATGACCTCGCACGTCTTGTAGTCGATGCCGATCTCCTGGTCGTCGTAGCCGATGCGCCTGACGGTGTCGCGGACGATGGCTTCGTAGTCGACCTTGGCAGTCGTGGTGATCTCGCCGACCACCATGACGATGTTCGTGCCGGTGGCCGTTTCACAGGCGACGCGGGCCATCGGGTCCTGCGCATAGATAGCGTCGAGGATGGCGTCGGATACCTGATCGCACAGCTTATCGGGATGTCCCTCAGTAACCGATTCCGAGGTCAGCAGGTAAGAGGGCGAGGTCTCGAACGTCGTTCCGGTCTGTGTCATTCCGTGGGTCCTCCGAACTCCAGAGTTACTTGCTTGCGAGCTATGTGCCCGCTTCCCATCCCGCGAGATAGGCCGCCTGCTCGTCCGAAAGCGTGTCCATGTTGAGGCCCATCGCCTCCAGTTTGAGCGACGCGACCTGCTGGTCGAGCTCCAGGGGAACGTCGTAGACGTCAATGGGGAGGTTGGCGGCGTTCTTCGCCATGTACTCGGCGCTGAGCGCCTGGTTGGCGAAGCTCATGTCCATGACCGCGGAGGGGTGTCCTTCTGCGGCGGAGAGGTTGACCAGCCTGCCCTCTGCGAGCAGATTGATCTTGCGCCCGTCGGCCATCACGTACTGGTGCACCATGGGGCGCACTTCCTTCTTCTCGATGGCGGCATCCTCCAGTGCGTCGATGTTGATCTCCACGTTGAAGTGGCCGCTGTTGGCGATAACGGCCTCGTCCTTCATCACCTGGAAGTGCTGCGCGTCGATCGCGTGCTTGCCGCCGGTCACGGTGACGAAGACGTCTCCGGCACGGGCGGCGTCGTCCATGCGCATCAGCTGGTGGCCGTCCATCGTCGCTTCGAGTGCCCGGACGGGGTCGATCTCGGTAACGATGACCTGTGCGCCCATGCCCCTGGCGCGCATGGCGATGCCTCGCCCGCACCAACCGTAGCCCGCGACGACCACGTTCTTCCCCGCGAAGAGCAGGTTCGTGGCGCGCGTTATGCCGTCCAACGTGCTCTGGCCGGTGCCGTAACGGTTGTCGAACATGTGCTTGGTGTCAGCCTGATTGACGGCGATGATGGGGTAGCGGAGCTTGCCGGCCTTCGCCATGCTGCGCAGGCGGATAACGCCGGTAGTGGTCTCCTCCATCCCCCCGATGACGCCGTCGAGGAGCGCCTGCCGCTGAGTGTGGAGCATGGCCACGAGGTCAGCGCCGTCGTCCATCGTCATGTGCGGCTTCGCGTCCACGACGGAGGCTATGTGCTGGTAATAGGTGTCGTTGTCCTCACCCTTGATGGAGTAGGTGGGTATGTCGTAGGCGACGGCGAGCGCGGCAGCGATGGGGTCCTGCGTGGAGAGGGGGTTGCTCGCGCAGAGGCGCACGTCCGCGCCTCCGGCCTGCAGGGCGAGGGCGAGGTTGGCGGTTTCCGAGGTTACGTGCAGGCAGGCTGCGAGGGTGAGCCCCTCCAGGGGCTTCTCCTTGGCGAAGCGCTCCTTTATCAGGCGTATCACGGGCATCTCCCGCGCCGCCCATTCAACGAGGCGGACTCCCTCGTCCGCCAGCGACGGGTCTTTGACGTCTCCGAGTTTTCCTTCCGGTTGCAAGAATCTCTCCCTTCCTAGTCGCCGTAGTCGGTAGGCAGGTCTGCCGCGATCCAGTTCGGCGTGCCGGCCTCGATGTTGTAGAGGTGCTCGGACTCGAAGCCGAGCGCTGCGGCCATCTCCGCCGCCAGCCCGCTGCGGACGCCCGCGGCGCAGATGAAGAGGAGGTCGGCGTCCCTGGGGAGCTTCGCCTCCGCCTCTCCGAGGAAGTCGTCCACGGGGATGTGCAATGCGCCGGAGACGTGTCCCGTGACCCATTCGTCGGGGCGGCGCACGTCTACGACGAGTGCGCCTTCCTGCTGCATCTCGTGGGCCTCCTCGACGGATATCCGCCGGTAAGGCTCGCCCGGTTCCTGTCGTCCTCGTGCCATGTCGTCAACTCCTCACTGCTTAGTGTATCGGGAGACGATGGGGCCGAGTCGCTCCAGAGTCTCCTGCGGGGCATGCCCGATGGGCGTGACTATCGCGGTGCGCAAGGCATCCCCACACCCGCACCTACGCTCGCCCCCAAGCCGGGGGATGAGGCGGCTCAACGTCTCCCGTGACGCCGTAACGTTCCTCTGCAGGTTCTGTATCACCACCTCGACCGTTACGCTTGCGTACTCGTCGTGCCACACATCGTAGTCGGTCGCACACGCGAGCGTTGCGTAACACATCTCAGCCTCGCGAGCCAGCTTTGCCTCAGGCAACGCCGTCATGCCGATGATGCTCGCGCCCCAGGAGCGGTAGAGAGCGGACTCTGCCCGGGTGGAGAAGGCGGGGCCTTCCATCACCACCAGCGTTCCACCCCGGTGCACGGTCGCCGAGGCGTCTTCCTCGACAGCGTCCGCCAACTGAGCGCTCAGGTCGGGGCAGAACGGGTTAGCGAAGGAGATGTGCGCTATAAGACCATCGCCGAAGAAGGTGTTTTCGCGCAACCTCGTGCGGTCGATCAGCTGGTCCGGCACGACCATGTGCAGCGGCGCTATCTGCTCCTGCAGACTGCCCACGGCGCTCACGGAGACCACACGCTCGACACCCAACTGCTTGAATGCGTGGATGTTGGCATGGGAGTTCAGTTCCGTGGGAGATATGCGATGGCCTGCGCCGTGCCGTGGAAGGAACGCAGCCGCAACACCTCCCATCTCACCTATGGTGATAGCGCCGCTGGGGTCTCCGTAAGGCGTGGAGAGCGTTACTTCCTGCACGCTGTCCATGCTGATGTCGTACAGGCCGGTGCCACCGATGATGCCGATGGTTGCGCGTGGCAGGTCAGTCATGCCACCCCCGTGACCTCCGGTTGAGCGACGAGTGCATTCAGCCCCGCTTCGTACGGCGCACGCAACACTCCGTGTTCCGTGATGATCGCGGCGATGAGCCCGGCGGGGGTTACGTCGAAAACAGGGTTCCACACCTCCACACCTTCTGCCGCGATGCGTTGCCCCGCCAGGGATGTGATCTCCACGGCAGGGCGCTCCTCTACCGGGATGTCTGCTCCGCTCTTCACGTTCAGGTCTACCGTAGAGAAGGGCGCGGCGACGTAGAAAGGGATGCCGTTCACAGCCGCCAGAGCAGCCAGGCTGTACGTTCCGATCTTGTTCGCCGTATCGCCGTTCGCGGCGATACGGTCAGCGCCGGTGACGACAGCCGTGACGCGACCGGACGCCATGAGCGCGCCGGCAGCGGAGTCCACGAGAAGCGTCGCCGGTATGCCGAGCCGGGCGAATTCCCATGCGGTGAGACGTGCGCCTTGCAGCCAGGGGCGGGTCTCGGTGTGGAAGACGCGTACCCGCTTGCCGGACTCCCATGCCGCGCGGATGACGCCGAGCGCGGTGCCGTACCCGGCCGTCGCGAGCGCGCCGGTGTTGCAGTGGGTGAGTACGCCGCCGGAGTCCGGCATGAGCGTTGCGCCGTTACGTCCGATCGACCTGTTGGACTCGATGTCCTGCTCTCGCATGGCGTGCGCGAGAGCGAGGGTGCGTGCGGCAGCCTGGTTGGGTGTACTGCACGTACGCGCGGCGTCCTGGCATCGCTGCACGGCCCAGCCCAGGTTGACGGCGGTGGGGCGCGCGGCGGCTATCCGCGCCGCTTGAGCATCCAACTCACCGAGGAACGCAGGCATGGCGTGGGTTTTGATGCTGCGCGCGGCAATGGCCATGGCGTAGGCCGCGGCGATGCCGATGGCGGGCGCCCCCCGTACACGCATGCTGCGTATGGCCTCAATGGCGCCCGTCACGTCGTGGACGGTCACCCATTCTTCGCTCGCGGGGAGCATCGTCTGGTCAAGCAGAAGGAGCTGTCCGTCCTGCCAGACGATGGGTTGAAGTTCCTCGGTGATGGTGGGTAGGTCGCTCACTGGCTCTGTCCACGGGCGCGCTGAACAATGCTATGGGCGTAGGGGCGAGGTGTCAAAGGCGCGGAGACGGCAGTGCTTCTGCGCCGACCGGACCGGTTGGGCACCGACATGCTGCGAGCCGCCCCTCAGGACGGCTCGCAAACGATGATATCTGCCGGGTCAGGCACTACTGACCGAACCCGCTCCCGCCTGTGGGCGGCGTCATCTCGAGCCCGCATGTCTCGGCGGCTGCCATCAGTTCACCCAGCGCTGCCAGGTCCGGCTCTCCCCCGAAGAACAGGGCGAGCAGGTCCTCGAGGCTCCCGAGTTGCTCCTCCATGCACCGCATGACGGAAGGGGGAGGCATCTGTTCGCCGACTTCTCCCGCGAAGCGAGCGGCCTCCTCGTCGCTCATGCAGAGCTGTATCTGGATGGCTGTGCCGAAGAGCTCGGCAGGATCTTCAGGCGGTTCACCGATCCCGAGTACGCTGGGGTTCTCCATCGCGAGACCGCTGATGCAGCTGCGCGTCTCCGCGCTCAGCCCTCCGGCCGCCGCAGACATCATGGCGATGCTGATGCCGATGGCGTTCTCCGGTGCGAGACATTCGAACGGAAGGGCATCCATTGCTCCCGGGGGAGCGCTCGCCAGGGGGAGGTTCATAACAGCACCCAGCGTGGCTTCACCGACGGCGTCACGCAGGCAGGAGACCTCGCCCTCGGAGAGCACAGCCATAAGGTCGCCTACGGTGGTGCTCTCGGTGATGACGAGGTCCTGAACGGACCCCGCCTCCGGCTGGGGCATCATGGCGTTCGGGGTTGGTTCCGGCGCGGGTGTCGGAGTCGGCGTTGGCGGGACCGGTGTTGGAGTTGCCGTCGGCGTCGGAGTCGGCGTTGGCCGGGGGGTCGCGGTTGGCGTTGGGGTCGGGTCGCTGCAAGCGGCGGCGAATGCAGCGAGCATGAGAAGGATGAGCGTGACTGCGGCGGCGCTGCGGAAGCCGGTGCGGAGAGAAGCGGACAGGTTCGTGAGCATGAGGAACACCCTCGCTGTGTCGATTTCGGTTGCCGGGGGTATCGCCTCCGCACCGCTCTACAATTGTAGATGGGTGAGAAGCACTCATACAACATAAGGAATCGGCGCATTTGACCTCGATGTGTGGAGGGATGAGGACACCTTGTCGGCGTGGATCGAACCGCTCCATGAGGGGCAAGGCTCCCTTGGACTATCATTCCAGGCGTCGACTCAGGGTGTGCACAGTGCAACTCACGAACCTGACACTCACGAACTTTCGTTCCTACCGGCAGCTTGAACTTGCGCTGGGGCCGGGGCTCACCGTTATCAGCGGCGAGAACGGGCAGGGCAAGAGCAATCTGCTGGAAGCGGTGTACCTGCTTGCCATCGGCAAGTCGTACCGCGCGGTGACGGAGCGCGACCTCGTCTCATGGCAGGCGGCGGAAGCCGGAGGGTATACGATCGTGGCGGCGGCGCTCGACGGGCCGCAGGGCGCACTCGAGCTGCGCGTCGGCCTCGACTGCAGAGAGGGCAACAGCACTGCCAAGCAGGTCCGGGTGAACGGCACGCCGAAGCGGATGTCCGACCTCGTGGGAATGATGGGCGCCGTGCTCTTCGCTGCCGAGGACATCGAGCTGGTGTCCGGCCCTCCGAGCGGACGCAGGCGCTATCTCGACGTGCTGCTCGCGCAGGTGTCGCGCCGGTACGTGCAGACGCTCTCGCGGTACCAACGGGTGCTGGCACAACGGAACACGCTCCTGCGTGCCATGCGCGAAGGGCGGGCCAGGGACGAAGAGCTCACTTTCTGGGACGACGCGCTGGTGAAGGAGGGCGCCGTCGTGCTGAGTGAACGCTGGTCGTCCATGGCGACGCTGGCAGCGTTCACTGCGTCCGCGTTCGAGCGCTTGTCATCGCAGGACGTGCTGTCGATAGCGTACGCAGGGACGGCTGCGGAACCCGAAGACGGGGATGGGGAGCGTGCTCTGCGTGAGGCGCTGCGCGCTTCGCGCGACCAGGAACGCGCGCGAGGCATGACGGTCGTCGGGCCGCATCGTGATGATCTGCGGCTGATGCTGAACGGCGTGGAAGCGACACGGCACGCCTCGCGAGGACAGGCCCGGCTGGCGGCGCTGGCGATGCGGCTGGGCGAGGCGCGTCTGCTGGCTGAGCGCAGAGGCGACCAGCCGTTGCTGCTGCTGGACGACGCGCTGTCCGAGCTCGACGAACGCCGCAGGAAACTCGTGCTGGAAGAGGCGTGTTGCTATCCTCAGACCATCGTGACGACCGCTGATCCGCATGCGCTGCCCGAGGTGTTCCTGCGCTCTGCCCACCATCTGCGTGTCCGGGACGGGCAGATGATGACCGGGGAAGTTGCATGAGCGGGGCCGAGGTGCAGGCGCTCAGCGTTTCGGGCGTCCACAAGCGTTTCGGCAACGTGGAGGCCCTGCGCGGCGTCGACCTCTCGGTCGAGCAGGGTGAGATATTCGGCTTCCTCGGGCCGAACGGCGCTGGCAAGACCACGACCATCCGTGTCCTGACCGGGTTCATCCGTGCGGACCAGGGCGCCGCCAGGGTGCTGGGGATGGAGTCCTGGGGCGAGACGGTTGCCATCAAGGCGAGACTTGGCTTCCTGCCGGACGTGGTGGCGTTCGCCAGCGGCTTCACGGGGCAGGACTTCCTGAACTACGTTGCGAGCCTGAGGGGCATCAGGGGCAGACTCCCTCGCCAGGCGGAGCTGCTGGAGCGCCTGGAACTCCCGGACTCTGCGCTCCGGCGGAAGGTGAAAGGGTACTCCTCGGGTATGGCGAAGAAGCTGGCGCTCGTGCAGGCGATGCAGCACGATCCCGACGTGCTGATCATGGACGAGCCGACCGAGGCGCTCGACCCGCTGATGCGGCAGGAGCTGTTCGCGATCATCAGGGAGGCGCGGGACAGAGGCGCGACGGTGTTCATGTCGTCCCACGTCCTGTCCGACGTGGAAGAAGTGTGCGAGCGGGTAGCGCTCATCCGCGACGGCCGCATCGTTGGGACGGGGTCGGTGGAAGCGCTGCGCGAGGGCAAGGCGCGCACGATGGAAGTGGAATTCCGGGAGTTGCCGTCAGGTGCGCTCGCCATACCCGGAGTGGAAGTGTTGTCGCAGGAAGGCACGAGGTGGGAGCTGGCCATCTCGGGCGACATCAACGAGGTGCTGCGGGAGCTGGCGAAGCACGACGTAGCCGACATGACCTATGAGCGGTTAAGCTTGGAGAACCTGTTCATGGGCTTCTACGGCGAAGGCGGTGGGAAGGAGCTGGCGGATGCTTAGCGTCTTCACGTACACGCTCCGCTCGCACCGCATCGGGTTGCTCGCCGTGTCGGTGGGCTTGTTCCTGATGAGCCTGATCATCGTCTACACGTTCGATGCGTTCGGTGGTCTGGATGCGCTTGCCGATCTGTTCGAATCGTTGCCTGCGCCGATGGCCGCGATGTTCCGCGCGCAGGCGGGGTTCGGGACGACGATAACGAGCTACATCGCACTCGACTACCGGCATCCGGTCTACATCATCGCGGGGCTCGCGTTCGTGTTGTCGGTATCGAGCGGCGCGGCGTCGCGCGAGATTGAGCGGGGGACGGCGTTGATGCTGCTTGCGTCGCCCATGGCGCGCTGGCGCTACCTGGCAGCGAAGACAGGCGTGCTGGTGGTGGGGGCTGTGGTCATCGTAACGATGTCCTGGCTGGGTTCGATGGCAGGGACGGCGCTGACGGGCGTTGCCGGCGACGTGGAAAGCGGGACGCTGATGCTGGCCCAGCTGAACGAACTGGGCGTGCTCCTGGCGGCGGGCGGCATCGCGATGCTGCTCTCCGCCGTGAGCTCGGACGGTGGCCGCACGGTATCCGTAACCGCCGGGATACTGACGGTGATGTACTTCCTCGACTTCGTGGGGGCGATATGGGGCCCGGCGGAGCCATTGGCGCCCCTGTCGATCTTCTACTACTTCGATCCCCTGGCTATCGCAACGAACGGCACGACGCTCCTGCGCGACATAGTGGTGCTGTTCGGCGTCGGACTCGCGGGGTTCGTCGCAGCGCTCGTGCTGTTCCAGCGGCGGGACATCACGCGCTAGCGGCGCGACTACAGATCCGGGTGCCGGTCGTGCCACTCTGACGCCTGTTCGTAGGCGTAGGCGGCGCGGAGGAGCGTGGGCTCGCTCAGGTGCGGGCCGAGCAACTGCAGTCCGATGGGGAGGCCGTCCGAAAATCCGCACGGCACCGAGATGCCGGGGATGCCCGCGATGTTCGCGGGGATGGTGCAGATGTCGTTCGCGTGCATGACGATGGGATCGACGATACCGCCGATCTCGAATGCCGTGGTCGGAGAGGTGGGGAGCGCCAGGACGTCAACGCGCTGGAAGGCGTCGTGGAACTCCCGGCGGATGAGCGTCCGCACCTGCTGCGCCTTCTTGTAGTAAGCGTCGTAGTATCCGGCTGAGAGCGCGTACGCTCCCATGAGGATGCGTCGGCGCACCTCTGCGCCGAAACCGTTGCGCCGCGTCGCGTCCAAAGCGGCCCACATGCCGTCCGCTTCCTGGTCGGAGTAGCCGTACTTCACGCCGTCGTACCGGGCGAGGTTCGCCGAACACTCGGACGGCGCGAGTATGTAGTAGACCGCAAGTGCGGCGCGCGACGTGGGCAGAGCGACCTCCTCGACGACCGCGCCCTGCGATTCGAGTACGGCGAGCGCGGCTTTCACCGACTCTGCAACCGTTGGGTCGATGCCGTCGCCGAGGTACTCCGGCACGACGCCGATGCGCAGTCCCTGCACGCCGTCCTGGAGTCCGTTCGTATAGTCCGGCGGCTCCGCGGGGATGCTGGTGGAATCCAGCGGGTCGTAACCGGCGATGGCGTTGAGCACGACCGCTGCGTCCTCCACGGAACGCGTCAGGGGTCCGATCTGATCGAGCGAGGATGCGAATGCGACGAGGCCGAAGCGCGAGACGAGGCCATAGGTTGGCTTGAGGCCGACGATGCCGCAGAGGGCAGCAGGCTGTCGTATCGAGCCGCCGGTGTCCGAGCCGAGCGAGTAAGGCGCCAACCCCGCAGCGACTGCCGCTGCGGGGCCGCCGCTCGATCCGCCGGGCACACGGGAGAGGTCCCAGGGGTTGTGGACGGTCTTGAACGCCGAGGTCTCGTTGGAGGAGCCCATGGCGAACTCGTCCATGTTGCCCTTACCGAGGAGTGCGCCCCCGGCGTTGGCGAGGCGGGTGGTCACGGTGGCGTCGTAGGGAGGTGTGTATCCCTCCAGCATGAGCGATGCGCAGGTCGTGGCTATGCCGCGCGTGGAGAGGTTGTCCTTGAGTTGCAGAGGGATGCCGGTGAGCGGTCCTGCATCGCCCTGTGCGATGCGGCGGTCAGCTTCGGCGGCCTGCGCCCGTGCGGTATCAGGCGTTACTGCAAGGTAAGCGCCGATGCCCGGGTCCAGCTCGGCGATGCGCTCCAGATGGGCCTCCGTGAGCTCCGCGGAGGAGACCTCTCTCTCGGCCAGGGCGCGGGACATCCGGGTTACGGTCTGATAGTGCAGTTCGCTCATCGATCAGGATTCATCCATCACGGCTTGTACCCGGAAGAAAGAGCCTTCGCGCCGCGGGGCGTTGGCGAGGACGTCCTCGCGCTCCAGCGGCGGGCGGGAGACGTCGTCGCGCATAACCGTGTGGACTTCCTCCACCGCATGACCTGTCGGCTCGATGCCGGAGGTATCTATGCGTTGCAGGACGCTCACTTCGTCGAGGAGCTTGGCCATCTCGGCGCGCAGCTGCTCGGCCTCCTCATCGGTGAGCCCGATGTGGCACAGCGCGGCTACCTGCCGCACTTGTTCGACGGAGAGTTCAGGTTCCGGTTGGTTGGTCATGGTCGGTGACGCACGTAGATGCGCGGCATACCCGGGGACGGGCATCAGTCTATCAGACGCGCTCGGTCTGGCGGCCAGGGATGCTCTCAACGTGCGCTTACGCGCAAGCGAATCTGCTTCCGGTGCTTCTGAGGCACGTTTAAACTGATTGACCAGTTAGTGGAGGTTCGCCTGCCGAGAGGGACGCGCCGATGAAGATATCCCAGATCGCCAATTACAGCTTGCTCGCCGAGGGTGGCCTCCCCCCCTTACAGGCGATGGTGTACGAAGAGTTGATGCGCCGCCCGGACGAGGTGTTCGAGTACCAGGGCGACGAACTGATCAGGACTTTCCCCCGTATGAAGCGCTCCGCGCTCAACTGGTCGCTGTGGCTGCTGGCGAAGACGGGGCACATCGGCAAGTTACGGGTCCGGGTGGATGGCAGGCTGACGACGGTCTATGGCGCTCACGAGGCGGTAGACGCGCTCAAAGAGCGCATGGGTATCGCTACCAACTAGCGGGCCTGCCGGGAGTCCTCAGGAGCCGGCCGACTGGCTCGCGAGGTCGCGGAGCAGCTTGTAGGGGAATATCCCCGTGTCGTGCAGGTCGCTGAAGAGCAGGCCGACGGCGTAGCGGCCTATCTCCATGTACTCCTCTATCGTCACGTCCGACGGCACGTCGTCCACCCCTACGCGCCGCGTGTGCGTGATCTCGTCCACGCACTGGGCGCAGCCGCAGTGTCCCCGCAGGTAGCGGTGGGGGAGAAGGGTTTCGACTCCGTCCTTCCAGATGATGTGGAGTCCGTCCGGTGCGATGTCTATCTGCCGGGGCTCGTACTGCTCTTCCGCCATGATCCTGTCTCGCTCTCCCTTCGCAGGGTAGGGAACTAGAGTTCCGCTTCCCTGCCGATGCCGCCGTCCAGCGCCTTGCGGTAGACGTGCATGCCGACGGTAACGTCCTCCATCGCCAGCCCCTGGGACTCGAAGAGGGTGATGGCCTCCGGCGACGGTCTGCCAGCCACGCGCCCGGAAACCACGTCGCGCAACTCCACGGCGTTCTCCCAGCGGAAAGCCCGGCGCTCGGCGGCCCAGATCAACTCGCCGCACTCTATCTTCGCGTCCTCGAGGTCGTCCACGACGACGATGCCGCTGCGCCGTATCGTCGTCTCGTCTACCTCGCGGCGCATCCAGTGGTTGCTCCCCGCAGCGTTGACGTGGGCGCCAGGGGCGAGCGATTCGCCGTCGAACACCGGCTCGCGCGAGTTGGTGATGGCGCAGACGATAGCGGACCCGGCGACGGCGTCGTGCGCAGACTCGGTCGGGCGTACATCTACGCCGAGTTCGGCTGACATCCGGTGTGCGAACGCTTCTCGACGTTCCGGATTGCGGCTATAGACCAGGGCTCGTTCGACCGGGCGGACCGCAGCGACGGCTGCGAGTTGCGTCCGCGCCTGGTAGCCGCTCCCGATGACGGCAACCGTGCCGGCGTCCGGGCGCGCCATGTAACGGGTAGCCACACCGCTCGCGGCGCCGGTGCGTATCTGTCCGAGTGCGTTGGCCGCGAGCATGGCAAGAGGGGAGCCGTCCTCCGTGCTGAAGAGGAGGACGACCATGCGGCTGGACCCCCTTGTGCCGCTCACGTAGGTCTTCAGTCCGGTTGCTCCGGCGTCGTTGGACATCCCGGCCATCACCTGTTGCGCGCCCCGCATGAGCGGCAGCCGGTACCGTGGCATATTGGACACCGACCCCCTAGCCCATTCGGCGAATGCGGCGTCGAGCACGTCCACGCACTCGTTCATGGGGAGCAGGTCTCGTACTTCTTGTTCGTTGAGCAGCAGCAAGCGTTAGTTCTCCTCTTCGCCGTCGTCCATATCCAGGGCAAGCTGCCCGGGAGTCTGAACGGGCCGTAGATTGCTGACGCCGACGCCGATGAGGCGAACGTTCGTCCTGGGTTCCCAGTTGGCGTCCAGCAGATGCAGCGCGTCGGCAAGTATCGCATCGGCGTGGGCTGTTGCGTTATCCCGGCTCGTGGAGCGTGTGAGCGTGGTGAAGTCGGAAAGGCGGAGCTTGAGCGTAACAGTGCGGCCCACCAGGCCGTGACGCTCCAGCGAATGCGCTACCCGCTCTGCCATGCGCCGCAGTTCCTCCGCCAGTGATTCACGAGCGTTCACGTCTTCCGCGAAGGTCTCCTCCGCACTCACGGACTTCGTCTCCCTGTCCGTCTCCACGGGGGATGGGTCTTCCCCTTGTGCTCGCCGCTTGAGTGCCGCGCCCCATGGCCCCAGTACGGTTACCAGCGCCTCTGGCGACGCGGCGGCGATCTGGCCGAGTGTGTGGAACCCGTGCGCCTTCAGACGCTCCGTGGAGCGTGGCCCGATACCGGGCAGGGAGCGCACGTCTAGGTCCGCGAGGAACGCCGGTTCCGTTCCTGGCTCGACGACGACGAATCCGCCGGGTTTGCCCGTTTCACAGGCGACCTTCGCGACCATCTTGTTGCTCGCGATACCCACGGAGCACGGGAGGCCGAGGTCAACGCGTACCCGGCCCTGCATCCGGTGGGCGCGGCCGGCGGCCTCCTGCATGTCCTTCGATACGGGCGTGAGGTCGACGTAGGCCTCGTCTATGGACATCTGCTGGATGACGCCGGACTCCTGCTGAAGGATGTCCATCACTCGCCCGGAGTATTCGCGGTAGAGGTGGAAGCGTGGCCGAAGGACAACCGCCTCCGGGCAGAGCCGTACGGCGCGGGACATGGGCATGGCAGAGTGGCAGCCATACTTCCGCGCTTCGTACGAGGCCGCCGCCACCACCCCCCGCGACGTGGGGCTGCCTCCGATGAGCAGCGGCTTCCCCGCGAGGGACGGCTCTTCGAGCACCTCCACCGAGGCGTAGAAGGCGTCGAGGTCTACGAGGGCGATGTACCGCTGGTCGTCCACGGCGCTCATGGTAGCCCTGGTGTCGCGTACGTGGAAACGGTCGGTTGTCGTGTGCACGCTGGATGCGGGGCGTGCGCAATTGAAACGCCACCTCCCGCACGTGTGCAGGGAGGCGGCGTTGGATCGATAGTAGGACTGGGGTGTGTGTTGTCGGGCTACTTGCGTACCGCCCCTGCGAGATCTGCGCCTGCCGTGAAACCGACACGCTTGTGAGCGGGGACGTTGATGCGTTGCCCTGCCTGTGGACCGCGGATGGCGGTTACCTGCCGTTCCTTCACCTGCCGGGACTCGAAAGAGCCGAACCCGGTGAGGACGACACGGTCTCCGGCTGCCACCGCTTCTGTGATGCTTTCGAGCACTGCATTGAGTGCGGCGTCTCCCGCGGCACGGGTTCCGTTAAGCTTGAGTGAGACTCTCAGCGCCAGGTCTCCCTTACGAATTGTTGCCACCCTTTCACACCTCCTCGCACTGAGGCTGGGGCGAGGCCTCAATGCTTCTGTGGTTCGGGGCAGTATAGCACGGGCGCTACGTGCCGGACGGAATACAGAGGCTAACTCAGGCAGTTGGCTCTCGGCCCCACCACGCGTGGAAGTGATGTAATGGCCCATGCCCCCCCCCGATGGGAGGAGCGCCCGCGATGGCTGCGGTGACGTACGCTTTCGCGTCGGATACTGCGCCCTCCACGGTGTTGCCGCGTGCGAGCCCGGCAGCGACCGCCGATGCGAACGTGCAACCTGTGCCGTGCGTGCTGGTCGTGGAGATGCGCTTCGCAGGGAACTCAGTGAACGCTGAACCGTCGTACAGCACGTCCACCGCGTCCTCGCCGAAGTGGCCTCCCTTCACGACGACGTAGCGGCAGCCCATGGCGTGGATGGCACCTGCGGCGTCCCGTGCCTGCTCCATCGTTTCGACGGGATGCCCGCAGAGGGCGGCTGCTTCTCCTGCATTCGGCGTGGAGACCAGCGCCAGGGGGAGCAGCCGGGAGATGAGCGCGGATACGGCATCCTCACGCAGAAGGCGGTCGCCGCCTTTTGCCACCATCACCGGGTCCACGACGAGTTGCTCCACGCCGTGATGCCGGAGCCGTTCCGCAACTGTCTCGATGATCGCCGCGCTGGAGAGCATCCCCGTCTTCACCGCGTCCATACCGATATCAGTCGCCACGGCGTCTATCTGGGCGCTGATCACGTCCACCGGCAGTTCGTGGATAGCCGTGACGCCCAGCGTGTTCTGCGCGGTGACGGCGGTCAGTGCGCTTGCCCCGTACACCTCGAACGCGGCGAACGTCTTGAGGTCGGCCTGTATGCCAGCGCCGCCCCCCGAGTCAGAACCTGCGATCGTCAGTGCGATGGGGGTACGCCCTTCGTTCATACCGGCCACTCCTCCCGGTTCCATGCCATCTCCCAGAAGAGGTACTCGTAGCGGGAGCTGGTGACGAACGTCTCTTCGATGCGGGCCAACTCGTTCTCGGGCAGCCCTTCGGCGATGTGGTCGAGCAGGCCGCGGCACCATTCGGCCAGTTCGGCGAACTCGGCGGACGCGTACATGTCGATCCATGCGGCGTAGCGCGGGTCTTCCGGTCGTTCCCGTGCAGCGAGCCGCTGACCGACCTCCGAGAACCCCCACATGCACGGCAGCAGCGCGCCGACGATCTCGGGGAAGCTGCCCGTCGCAGCCGTGCGAACGAGGAAGTCCGTGTACGCACGGCAGGTAGGCGACATCTCCTCGGTCTCCAGGTCTTCCTCGGTGATGCCGAACTCCGCCGCGTAGGAGCGGTGCATGGACATCTCCACGTTCAGCGTCTCGTTCGTAAGCTGCGCCAGCTTCGTCATCGCCTCGAGGTTGGGGGCGCGCGCCGACGCTGTCGCGAGCATCCGGGCGTACTCGATCAGGAAGCGGTAGTCCTGCCGCACCCAGTGCCGGAAACGGGCGATGTCCAAGCTGCCGTTGCCGATGCCCCGGATGAACGGGTGCTCGTGCTGCGCCTCCCACACATCTGCGGCTGCTGCCTTCAAGCGGGAACTGAATGGTTCAGGCATGGCTCACGCTTCGCTCTCCAGCGGGCGGATCTGCTCGGCAAGCGTTTCCAGCTCGAACCCTGCACCGCCGCGTTGCCTGGCTGCGAACACGAACAACGCCGTGACTACCGACGAAGTGACGACAGCGAGGAGGAAGCTGGCCAGCAGGTTCCCGGATGCGAGGATGTGCCATACGCTCGTGAGTCCCTCCCACGTCCACCAGCCGGAAAGGTCTGGTTTGGGGAAGAAGAGAGCTCCCACGATTATGCCGAGTACCGCACCGGTGACGGCCCCCGTTCCACTCAGATGCCGGCTCCACATGCCGGCGAATACCGGCACCATCGCGCCGGCGCAGACCAGGTCCGCTATGAGGAAGAGGTAGAGCACGCTGTCGAACGCATAACCGACGATGGCGGCTGGGACGATGAGGAATGCAGTGATGAGCCGGGTGGAACGGAGCAGCCCGCGCCCGCCGCGGATGCGTGAGAGGTCGGTCGTGAACACGCTCGCCATGCCGTTGAGGAGCGTGTCCATGCTGCTCATCACGAGTACGAGCGCAAGCGCGACCAGGACAACGAGCGCCCAGCCGGGCAGCACTTCCAGGGCCAGCGAGAAGAGCGCGATGGAAGCGGGTTGGTCGTCGTTCACCAGCCCGCTGCTGACAGCCCACAGTCCGAAGAACCCGGCAGCGATGATCAGCGGAACGACGATGGCGCCCGCGCCGAGGAACCCGCGCCAGATGTCGCCATCGGTCCTTGCCGCGTAGACGCGCTGCCAGAGTCCCTGGTGGAAGAGGTTCGCCGCGAGGATGGCGATCACGAGCGTGAGCCCGAACTCGATGCCGTGCAGCTGGGTGACGTCCAGCAGCGCCGCGTTCTCTTCCCGCACCGTATCGAAGGCCGCGGTCCAACCGCCGAAGTGGGCGAGGGTGGCGATGAGCACGGCGATGAGCAGCGGGATGATGATGGCGAACTGGATGTTGTCTGTGAAGATGGAGGCCCGGAGGCCGCCGTACACGGTGTAGGCCAGCGTTGCGACGCCGACGAGCACGAGCGTCAGCACCAGCGGGGCGTCGGCAACCTGTCCCACCGCCCGCGCGATCGCTCCCATCTCGGCGGCGAGGAACGTGAACATGTAGAGCACGACGATGAGGAGCGTGAGGAGATACATCGCGCGGCCGTACCGCTGCCAGACGAACTCGCTCAGGGAGTGGCCGTTCGGCGCGAGCTTGCGCATGCGCGGCCCGACAACGGTGAAGGCCACGATGGGCGCGGCCTGCCCGATGCCGTACCCGATGAGAGCGGCAACGCCTGCCCAGGTCGCCGCTTCGGCAGGGCTGAACAGGATCCACGCGCCGAGCAGGGATGCGGCCATGGTGGCCATCGCCGTCATGCCGCCGATGGAGCCGCGCGCAGAGACGAAGTCCTCGATGGTCTGCCGCCTCGCCCTCGCGTAGGTGATGCCCGCGGCGGACATGATGGCCATGGTGATGATCGCTGCGATGAGAGCCCAGGCCTCGGTAGACATCGCGTCTCCTCCTGCATAGCGAAGGGCCGCTCACTGGAGGAGCGGCCCCTTCGCGACATCCGCCGGTTGCATCGCTCTTCCTACGCTGGCATGACCCAGGTCAGGTTCGGAGGGTCGCCCGGTACGGGCCTCTCAGCCGGACGCGGCGCCCGGCTCCCCTGAACGTTCGCTATTCGATTGCGCGGCATGGTATAACCGCCCGGTCGGCTGGTCAAACGAGAACGGGTTGAGCGTGTATTCGCGGAAACTCGGATGAGAGGACGCTGTAAAAACTATGGCGGAGCGGCGATGATGTACTATAATGCCGTGCAAAGCCCAGACCGGGTTCCGGCTGGACGAAGGATATGATATGCATTAGGTGTGTCCGGAGAGCGTCTTCCGGCCATGCCTTGATGCGTAAAGAGTCACCGGACTAACAGGAGGCGGGATGTTCACACGCCGAAAGCTCTCCACCAGCGTAGCCTTGATGCTGGCGCTGACCCTGCTCATGACCCTCAGCGCGAGCGCACAGGCGCCTGCCCTTGGCGGCACCGCCGCCTTCCGCGACGCCAACGCGGCAAGCGACAGCCTCGTTGTCGATTTCACCCGTGCGGACGTGCTCTCTCACGGCTCTACCTACGAAGGCTGGCTCATAGACGCCGACGACAACAAGCTCAGCACCGGCAGGCTTGGCCGCGGGCCGTTCCTCCAGGGCGAGTACGTCTCCCCCAGTGGCGCGGACCTCCTCGCACGCTACAGCACGTTCGTGATTACCGTGGAGCCGCTGGACGACCCCGACCCCGCTCCTTCCGGCGTTATCGCTTACGGTGCGGCGACCCGTGGGGCTGTGCTCTCGCACGTAAGCGCTCTCGTGGGTGATGGCGGAGCAGCGACGGCGCTGCGCGATCAGGCTGCGCAGGTGCTGGCCTACGCTGAGGCGGAGAACGCCGACATGGTCGTGGGCATGCTGGACGGCGTTGTTGCTCAGGCACGTGAAGCGTCGTCAGTGGCCGCCGACCTCCTCTTCTCTTCCGCGAGCGGCGGCGACGAGAACGTCGAAGACGTGGCGAATGAGATCATCGACGCGTCGAACAACGTAATCAGGCTTGCGGGCGAGGTGCGGGACGCCGCGTCGCGCGCGTCCAGCGCGTCCGGCATCGAAGCCCAGCAGGAGACCAAGAACCTCCTCGCGTGGGCGACCCGGCTGTACTCCGGCACCGAGCAGGACGGCCAGGCGCTGGACCAGTCTACTAGGAAGGAAGAGTCGCCCCACGGCGCGGTACACGTCTACGAGTTGTCTCAGGACCTCGGCGCGTTCCGCCCTAACGTTGGCGCTCCGCCTGCCACCGGCGACTCGCTCGTACCGATGGTTGCGCTGGCGGCCCTCGTACTGGGCGCTGCGTTCGCCCTCAGCGGCGGGCTGGTGGTCTTCCGCTCCCGCCGCCGCGCGTTCGCCTGATCGGTCGGCACTGCGTTAGCGATACGATAGAAAGGCCCCGCTCAAGTGAGCGGGGCCTTCTCCTGTACCGATGGTTCGCAGCGCCGGTTAGCCGAGTCCCAACGTCTCCTTCAGCTCCCGCCACTCGCGAGGAGACATCTCCAGCTCCGTCGGGTCTATCTCCTCACCGGCAAGCATGCGCTTGACGGCTGACAGCCCCTCCGCGCTCAGGCGCGCTCCGCCAACCCGGTAGCGATGGAACGCGTTCGCCGTGAGCGGCACCCAGCGCTCCACGATGTCCAGGATCACGCGGGCGTACTCCTGTATCTCCCACTGCGCGTGGGCGTCGCCGCGGAGGGCGAGGAAGTGCAGCAGGTTGTGCAGGTCGGTCTTCCAGTACCACTGCGTATACGTGCTCAACGGCAGGCCGATGCGCGCCAGCTCCCGGGCGAACCCGGCAGTGAGCAGGCTGTCGTACTGGTCGAACGAACGCTGAGCGTCCGTGGTCATGGACTCCTGGACGCGTTGCGCCTCCTGCTGGGTAGCTCGGGACCGCTGCGCCTCAGCGGTGCGCTCTCTCGTTGTTCTGCGTCTGGGACCTTGCTGTGGTCCGGCCTCGGGCGCGGGAACCGAGCCCAGGGTGAGTTGCTCTCCGGCGCTGATCTGTCCCCGTCCCTGGTTGTTAGTGGCGGACTGGGTCGCCAACTGGTCGCCTTCCGGGATGTAGAACTCCCTGTCGAGCACGGAGTAGCGCGCCGAATACTCGTTCACGTTCGCCATGCGGTGCCGTATCCACTGGCGCGCCACGAAGATCGGGAGCTTCACGTGCAGCTTGATCTCGCACATCTCGAACGGCGACGTGTGGGCGTTCCGCATCAGGTAGTTGATGAGCCCCTGGTCGTCGCGCGTCCGCTTCGTTCCGCGCCCGTACGAAACGCGTGCAGCCTGCACGATGGCCGCGTCGTCGCCCATGTAGTCCACCACGCGCACGAACCCGTGGTCGAGCACGGGCAGCGGTTGATAGAGGACCTCCTCGACGGCGGGCACCGTGGCGCGTCTCGTCTCGTGCTGCTCCTCGCGAAGTGCGTCGATCTCGGCCTGTTGCTCGGGGGTGATGGACATCTCGTCTGGCGTGCGCGTTGCGCGCTACCGGAATGTTACACGCAGCGCAGCAGGTATGGGGCTCAGGGGTAAGCGAACGGCCCGCGAATCGCAGACTCGCGGGCCGTCGTCGATGGGTGCTGTTCTCGCGCTACAGCATGCGCTGCATGATGCGGTCGGCCTGCTCCTCGGTCAGCCCCCCGGTGCGCTTGGCGACGGGGCCGTCGCGCAGGACGGGTTCCAGCTCGGTGAGCGATTCCTTCTCGCTCTCCAGGTGGTAGAACTTGCCGATGTAGATCTCGTCACCCCAGACCATCGCCTTCTCGCAGGCAGCGGACCAGTCAGTGGCATCGTGGCCCTCGTCCTCCAGCTTCTTGATGCGCTCCTTGAAGAAGTTGTGGGTGTTGTCCAGGTTGAAGGTAACGCACGGGCTGAATATGTCGATAAGGGCGAAACCCTGGTGCTCGATGCCTCCCTTGATGAGCTCGGTCAGGTGCCTCACGTCGCCGGAGTAGCCCCGCGCAACGTAGGTCGCGCCGTTCATGATGGCGGAGGTGATGGGGTTGATGGGGTATTCCACGCTGCCGAACGGGGTGCTCTTGGTCTTCTGCCCCACCCTGCTGGTTGGGGAGACCTGACCGGTGGTGAGGCCGTAGATCTGGTTGTTCATCACCACGTAGGTGAGGTCCACGTTGCGGCGGGCGGTGTGGGTGAAGTGGTTGCCGCCGATGCCGTAGCCGTCGCCGTCGCCGCCGGTGGCGATGACGGTGAGTTCGTGGTTGGCCATCTTCACCCCCGTGGCGAACGCGAGCGAGCGCCCGTGGAGCGTATGCGCCCCGTAGGTGTTGATGTAGCCCGGCAGGTTGGACGAACAGCCGATGCCGCTGACCGTCACGATCTCGTGCGGGCGCAGGCCGAGCTCGGCGGCTGCGCGCTGCAGGCTGTTCAACACGCCGAAGTCACCGCAACCCGGGCACCAGTCAGGGTCGATCTTGCCCTTGAAGTCGCGTGCTGTCAGTTGAATGGTGGTCATGGTGTCTTCTCCTTTGGTTAGACGATGACTTCCTGGTAGGGGACGAAGACGCCGCCCTCCCTGCCCAGCAGGTCCGCGACGCCGTCTGCTATGTGGTGAGGCGCGAACGGCTCGCCGTCGTACTTGCGGATGTGGCCGTAGGCGCTCAGCCCCGTCTCGCTTCGCATGTAGCGGGCGAACTGGCCGGAGTAGTTGTTCTCTACGATGATGAACTTGTTGGCGCTCGTGAGGGCTGCCGTGATCTCGTCCGCGTGCAGGGGGACGAGCCATTTGATCGGCAGTTGGTTCGCGGTGATGCCGCGGTCTGCGAGCTGCTCGATAGCCTCCTGGATGACGCCCGCGGTCGAGCCCCAGCCAACGAGCGTTACCTCTGCATTCGCGGGGCCCTCGATCTCCGGGGGCGCGATGAGGCTGGCTGCGGCCTCGAACTTCCGCGCGCGCTTCTCAACGGACGCCCGGCGGCGGTGCGGGTTCGTGAACTCGTCGGAGAGCAGCATCGAGTCTTCGTCGTGCTCGTCCGTCGCTACGGTGTGCACGTGCCCCTCGGTTCCTGGCACAGCTCGCGGGGAGACGCCGCTTGCCGTGTCCTTGTAGCGCATGTAGGCGTCTCCATTGGAGGTGCCTTCCGTGATGAGTTCGCCCCTGTCTATGTTGGGGTGGAAGTCGATGTCCCTGGGATTGATGCTGTACCTGCCCTCGGAGATGAGCAGGTCGGACAGGATGATGCCGGGGCATTGCAGCTTGTCCGCCAGGTTGAACAGCTCCGGCACGGTGTTGTAGGCGTCGAGGGCGTCCTTCGGGCTGACGACGAACCGCTCGAAGTCACCCTGGCTTGCGCCGAGCGCCTGCCAGAGGTCGCCCTGCTCGGTCTTGGTGGGAACTCCCGTGGACGGCCCTGCCCGCTGCACGTTGATGAACACGCAGGGTATCTCCATCATCGCGGCAGCGCCGATCGCCTCGGTCATCAGGGCGAAGCCTCCGCCGGAGGTCGCGCACATCGCGCGGGCCCCGGTGTGAGCGGCGCCGACGACCATGTTCGCGACGCCGATCTCATCTTCCACCTGCCGCACCATGATGCCCAGGTTCCGGGCGTTCTGCGCCATCCAGTGGAGCACGCCTGTGGACGGGCTCATCGGGTAGGCCGCGTAGAACTTCACACCCGCCGCGGCCCCGCCCATCGCGAGCGCCTCGTTGCCGGACCAGACACCCAGCGGCTCGCCGCCTTCGGGCATCGGCATCGGGAACGGGGTGAAGTTCTCCTGCGCGTGCGTGTATCCCGCAAGAGCGACCCGCACGTTCTCGTTCACCACGTCCTCGCCCTTGCGGGCGAACTGCTGGGTGATGCTCGCTTCGAGCAGCCCGAAGTCGAGGCCGAGCAGGTGCATCATCGCGCCGAGGGCCACGGTGTTCTGGTTCAGTCCGGACCGCTGCGACCCGGTGAGGTCGTTCACTGGCAGCGGACAGAGCTGCACGCCGTCTGCGTAGTCGCCCGGAGAGATCGTGTCGCTGTTGTAGACCGCTGCTGCGCCGGAGCCGAGCAACCGCAGGTGCCGGTTCATCGTGTCCTGGTTCAGCGCCAGCAGCATGTCCAGCTTGTCGCCGTGGCTGCGCACTTCCCTGTCCGAGACGCGCACGGTGAGGAAGATGTGCCCCCCTCGAATGATGGACTGGTACGCGTTGTAGGTGGACAGGTTCAACCCGCGCCGCACGACGATGCGGGCGAGCGTGTCACCTGGTGTAGCGATACCCTGACCGGCCTCGCCTCCTATCGCCAGGGCGAAGTCGTAGTTCCCGTCGCTCATAGGTCCCTCCACTCGGCCTGTGGGCCGTACTTCTATGTCGGTCTGCCGCCCGCCGCTCCGCTACACGGCGGCCAGCGCTGCTTCTTTCACTGCCTCGGACATGCTGGGATGAACGTTCACCAGTCTCCCGATCTCCACGTCCGTCCCGTCGAGCAGCCGGGCCATGCTCAGTTCGCCCAGCAGCTCCGTTACTTCGTGTCCTATCAGATGCGCGCCGAGCAACTCCCCGGTGGATGAGTCGGCCACGATTTTAGCGAATCCCTCCCTGTGTCCAACGGCGAGCGCCTTCCCGTTCGCGAGGAATGGGAACTTGCCCACCTTTATCGGATAGCCCTGCTCACGCGCCTCCGACTCTGTCAGCCCTATGCTCGCCACCTGCGGGTTGCAGTACGTGGCGCGAGGCATGCCCGGGTAGTCTAACGCAGGAGGGTTCAATCCGCCGATGTCCTCCGCCGCGTAGACGCCCTCGGCGTGCGCTACGTGAGCGAGGGGCAGGCGTCCGTTCACGTCGCCCACCGCGTAGACGTTCGCTCCGTTCACCCGCAGGCGGTCGTCCACCCGGATGAACCCGCGCTCCAGGGTCCCACCGACATTCTCAACGCCGAGCCCGTCCGTGTTCGGGGTTATGCCCGCCGCAACGAGAACGCGGTCCGCTTCGATCTCGAGCGTCTCGTCCGCTGCAGCGATGGTTACCCGCGCTGTGCCGTCCTGTACGGCAACGGCGGTGACTGAAGCGCCGGTGAGGAGGCGTATCCCCTGGCCTCCCAGCGCGCGGGACAGCGCCTGCGATATCTCCTCGTCCTCTTTCGGCAGGATGCGCGGGAGGAACTCGACCAGCGTCACTTGAGCGCCGTAGACGTTGTAGAGGTAGGCGAACTCGATGCCGGTGGCTCCACCGCCGACGATCACCACTCGGCCGGGGACCTGTTCGTCGACGATGACTTCTCTGTACGTCACCACCACTTCGCCGTCCGCGGTCAGGGGTGGAGGAAGAGCAGGCCGGGCTCCCGTTGCGATGATCATGTTCCGGCAGCCGATCCGCTCACCGTCCACGGAGACCTCGCGAGGCCCCGTGATGGTCGCGTTGCCTTCCACGTACGCAACCCCGTCGCGGCGGAATAGCGAAGCGACGCCCTTGGTGAGGCGCTCTACGACCTTCCGGCTGCGGGCGACGCCGACCGCGTAGTTCGCTGTGACGTCGCTCACCTCGATGCCGTACTCGGAGGCGTTGCGGACGGTGCTCAACACTTCTGCGTTGCGGAGGAGCGCCTTGGAAGGGATACAGCCCAGGTTCAGGCATATGCCTCCGAGGAACTCGCGTTCGATGCAGACGGTGCTCAATCCCAATTGGGCGGCTCGAATCGCAGCGGGATATCCACCCGGGCCTGAACCGATGACCGCAACGTCGTAGTCTGTCATAGACGAAATCTTTTGCTCGCGCCGGGATCGTTTCCCTTTGCATGGGCGTCGTGATGAGAGGGAAGGGGGTTCGGCGGGAGTCTCCGCAGTATATCGGTCTCGACGTACTGCGGGCAAATGGAAGGGCAGGTTCTGGAGAACGGAGCGGCCTCAAACTCGCCAAGGTATAGATAATTTTTATAGCTTGCGGCTTCAGTTATACGTTTGCTCTTTAGTTGGCGGATTCCGCAAATAACGGAAGGCGTGCTGTTCCAGGTAAGGCAGGGACGATGGCAGCGACGCGCATTCCAACAGCCACGCTCCCGGGCACGACTTCGACGACTCCCATCATCCGCAGCCCGGCGTCCATCTCCACCACAACGATCGTGAGGGGATGCTGGTCTGCGCCGCTGAGCGGTTCCATGGAGCTGAACACGGTGCCGCCCGCCGGCGCAGTCTCCCAGCCGAGCGTGGGCGACCCGCACCGCTCACATACCCCCGCGTTCGGCTCCTGCCAGGCGCTGCAGACCCCGCAGCGGGGGAGTTCGAACCTTCCTTCCCGTATCGCAGCCCAGAATCGCTCGGCAGTGGGTTGTGCTCGCGTCCGCATAACGCGGGATTCTAACCTGCCCCGCGTCATGCGGACGGCACGGGCACTAGGCCCCTGGAGCCCGGTAGGGCACCGTCTTGCCGAGTGCCTCGTCCACCGTCTCTGGCGAGACCAGCACGATGATGCTCACGCTGAGTGCGCCTGCAGCGCCGATGTTCAGCGAAACGGCTGTGGCTGTGGCGTCGTCGGGAAGGTCGGCGGTGATGTAGAGGTCGCTCTTCCCGAACGCGTAGTAGAGCGATTCCACACTGCCGCCGGCCCCTTCGATCGTCTCAGTGAGGGCTGCCCTGCGCTTGGTGCCGCCCTCTTTGAGCAGACCGGTGATACCCGCCTGCGTGTAGCTCGCCTGGAACAGATACTTCCCCATACGTCTTCCTCCATAGGTGATGGCAGCATGGTTACCAGCCGCGCTGGAGATGGTCAAGACGGCGAATCGTTAAGGCTGGGCGGTACGTGCGGAAACGGCACGCCTGATGCGGCCCCGCACGACGGTGCCCGGACTATAATACAGGCATGGACGAACAGGACGTACGCCTCATGGAGGCCATCGCCAGTACCCGTGTTGTCAGGCCTCCCCAGCAGGGCCTTGCGACGTTCGGGTCGACCTCCGTCCGCTACTACCTGGTGACCGAGCCTTCGTATCGAGACCTCGACGCCCCTCAGGATGGGCATGAGGAATCGGTCGTGCGCGAGGGCGTTGTGCGCGCGGAGCGTCCGCGGGTGGTCACACCGTATTACCTGCTGCGTCATGAAGGCTTCGGCGACAATGCCGACCGCTACCTGCAGCGCCTTGCCGAGGAAGTTGGGCCGGACCATCCCGGCCTGATGTACCACTACAAGAACGAGGGTGCGGAGACCGCTGTCGTCTCCGGCACGGTCGAAGAAGTGACGCGCAGGATCGTCGACCGGCTGGACAGGGAGCGCAAACCGCTGGAGGCCGTGATAACCGGCTCCGATGACCTGTGGGACCTTTCGCTGATGAAGTTCATCTACGAGCTCACAACCCAGTCTGCGCAGACGAATGTACCCGAGATGCGAGCCCAGGGATTGCTTCGCACTGAGGGCGGCGTTCCGATGGAAGCCCGTCTGCGCATCGAACGGATGCTCGAAGAGGCACGGAGCGGCCAACGGGAGCCGCGCGACGTTCACCGGGAGATCGAACGCTGGGACCTGTTCGATGAGTACCAGGACCGCTTCTTCGCCCTCTTCCGGTGAATGATGAGGCGACGATTCAATCCGATAGCAAGGGTCCGGGTTCCCCTCCGTCAGAGGGCTCAAACCCGTACAACGCGCATCCCGGAGCGCCGCTTCCGCTCCGCGCGTTGGAGGTCCCGCCTCATCAATCCAAGGCTCACCCGGGGCGCGCGTGGCCGTATCCTGCTGCGTGTCTACTTCTTCCAGGTGGGGCTCGCTGCGGTATCGCTCATGCTGGCCCTCTGGGCGGCAGATCTCATCACCGGAGATAGTGTTGCCCGCGCTGTTCTCGTCGCCGCCATTGCCTCAACCGCGTTCATCCTCTTTATCGGCCCACGCAGCGTAACGGCGAACCCGCGCCACAGCATCGGCGGGCACGCGGTGGCTGTCGCCGCTGCTTCGCTGGTCGACTTCTTCGCCGAGTATGTCACCGGGACGCAGTTCACCGGCGACTTCTCCCTCCTGTTCGGCTTCTACGCCGCCCTCGCTGTTGGTCTGGCGATGCTGCTGATGGCGTTGACCGATACGGAGCACGCACCTGCCGCGGGTACTGCCCTGGCCATCGTCGCGCACGGCTTGGACTGGGAGTTGGCGGTGTTCCTGATGACGATGGTACTGCTGCTTGCAGGCGTCCATGCCCTGCTCAAGGACCGCCTGCACGATTTCTTCTAGCGGTTGCGGAGGTCCCCCCGGAGTGGCGGCGTGAAGTAGGCTGTTGGAGTGGAGAGGCGTCGACGCGCGTCATCCCAGTCCGGCGGTGCATCGCTGATGAACTCCGCGTAGCAGGAGCCTGGCGCGGCGAACTCCGCAACGACGGCCGTAGCCTCTGCGTGCGGCGCAGAGTGCACGAAAGCGGTCATCGCCTCGCGGTCTTCCCATATCGTGTAGCTGTAGAACTCGCCCCGCCACCACTTCGCGCGGATGCCCCCGGCGTAGTACCCCGGAGCCTCGCACGCCTCATGGTAGACGCGCATAGAGAGCCGCATGAACGCGAGGGTCTGGCTGCAACGTCTGAGCCGCACGTACTCCACCACGTGGATACGCGGCTTGATCTCGTACTCTTCGAACGACTCAACCAGCGCCGTTCTCCCCCGCTACGAGATGTGTACGCCGCCGTTCACTTCCAGCAGCGCCCCTGTCACGTAGGTTGAGAGGTCCGAGCAGAGGAAGATGATCGGCCCGACGGCTTCCTCGACCGCCGCGGCGCGCTTCAGCGGTATCACTTCGAGCGCCCTGTTGCGTGCCGCCTCCGGTATGCCTTGTGGCGCTCCGCGCACGAACTCGCTCTGCGACTCCATCGCGCGCGTCATCCGCGTGTCGATGAACCCGAACGCCATCGAGTTTGCCAGCACGTTGAACATCGCGCCCTCTATCGCCACCGTTCGCGTGAGCCCCGCGATCCCGGCCTTTGCTGCGGAGTAGTTCGCCTGGCCGAGGTTTCCGAATCCGGAGAGCGACGAGATGGTCACGATATGCCGGGCGGGCACGGCCTCGCCGCGCTCTTTCTCCTGGCGTGCGTGTTCCCGCATCACCTTGAACGAGTCGCGTACGACGCGGAACGTTCCGCCGAGGTGCACGTCGACGATGGCGTTGAACTGTTCGTCCGTCATCCGGTGGATCATCCCGTCCCAGAGGAAGCCGGCCGCCGTTACGACGATGTGCAGACCGCCGAAACGCTCCACCGCCAGCGATGCCAGCCGCTCGCCCACGTCCGCGTCCGTAACGGATGCGGCGAGCCCGACGGCGGAGCCGCCCGCCTCCTCGATCTGCCCCAGCGTCTCGTCGAGCGGCCCTTGGTCGAGGTCGTTCGCCACGACGCTTGCGCCCTCTTTCGCCAGCCGCAGGGCGACGCCCTGCCCGATGCCGCGCCCCGCGCCGGTAACGATGGCCACGCGGCCTGCTATGCCTTCCACCATGCTCCGTTCTCCCCTCTCGATGCGTCTGTCGTGCGCGTCATTCTACGCGAGCGGTCACGTGGTCGCAGTGCATATCCACAGGTACATCGGTCTGCCGTCGTCGGTGTGGGGATAGTCCACCCGCTCCGGTTCGAACCCGGAGTCGGTCAGCAGCCGCTCCCACGTACTGATCGAGAAGAGGCCGACTACGTGCCGGTCGACCTCCACGCGTAACTCTCCATCCTCCTCGAAGAAGAAGACGTACACCGTCTCCACCTGCGTGTCGTTCGGGTCGGGGTCCCACGAGTACTCCACGAACGTCACCTCGGCGTCCTTGGCGCGCCGGGTCTCGTGCCAGACGCGCGGCGTCGTGAACGTCTCCACGTAGTCGTCCGGGATGGCGAGCAACAGTCCGCCGGGACGCAGGTGCGCCCGTGCCGTTACGAACGCTGCCCTGAGGTCGTCTTCCGTCGTCATGTAGTCGATGGCGTCGTGGATGAGCACGGCGTCGAACGTCTCGCCGAGGCGTACCGTCCGCATGTCGCCGGCGTGGTGCGTCACGCCTGGGTTCAGACGGCGCGAGTGGGCGAGCATCGCCTCGGAGAGATCGACCGCCGTCGCTTCGAAGCCGTCGGCGATGTGGTGCAGGAGATGTCCGCCGCCCGTGCCGAGTTCGAGGATGCGCGCCCTGCCGGGACCGAGGCGCTTGCGGAGTTCGCTTCGCAATTGAGCGCCCTCGTCCGCGTAGTCCTCGGGTGGGCTCATGGTTGGCCAGAGGTACGCGAGGTCTGTGTAGAGGCGGTTGGATTCGGACGTCATCGCTGACTCATCTTACGTTCAGGGCGTCGGGGAAGGGAGCGTGTGCGTTCAGGAGACCAGCCCGCTTGCGGCAGTGCGTGCGACCTCGAGCAGCCCGCCCGGCCAGAGCCCCAGCACGAGGACCGCTGCCAGCGTCACCACCAGCGCGAGCCTTCCGGAGAACGCCGTGGCGACGGGCGTGGTGTCTCCCGTGGGCTGGCGCAGGTACATCGTCCGGATGATGCCCACGTAGTAGTACGCGGAGACGACCGAGTTGACCGCTCCAACAACCGCGAGCCACACGAGTCCCGAGTTCACGGCGGCGTTGAACAGGAACAGTTTGCCCATGAAACCGACCGTTGGCGGGATGCCGGTGAGACCCAGCAACGCGACGGCCAGCGCCAGTGCCGCGAGCGGAGCGCGGCGCCCCATGCCCGCCATCGCCTCGATACGCTCGTCGCCGGAGCGCTGCGTGAGTACGAGGACTGCGAAGAACGCCGCCAGCGTCATCGCTGCGTAGCCGCCTAGGTAGAAGAGCACGCTCGAGATGCCCGCCGCGTCCGGCGTCTCCTGCCCGTGCGCTGTCACGGCTGCGACGCCGATGAGCATGTAGCCCGCATGTGCGATGGCGCTGTAACCCAGCAGGCGCTTCACGTTGCTCTGCACTATCGCGACGAGGTTCCCTATCGTCATGGTGATGGCCGCGAGCGCCGCGAAGAGCGTCGACCAGTCTGCCGACGACCCGCCGAGCGCCTCGTAGAACAGGCGCAGCACGACGGCGAACGCGGCGGCCTTGCTCGCGGTCGCCAGGAACGCCCCGACAGGCGTGGGCGCGCCCTCGTACACGTCCGGCGTCCACATCTGGAAGGGCACCATGGACAGTTTGAAGCCGAAACCGGCGGTGGCGAGCACGGCGCCTGCCATCACGGCGAGCCCTCCGAACGGCACTGCTGCCGTGTCGGCAGCCAGCACCTGTGCGATGGTTGGCGCGCCGCTGTCCCCAGCCACCACCTGCATCGTTCCCGACGCGCCGTACAGGAAAGCGAACCCGTACAACAGGAATGCCGACGACACGGCGGAGAGCAGCAGGTACTTCACGCCTGCCTCGATGGGCGCCACGCGCATCCGCACGAACGCGGCAAGCGCAACGACCGGCAGCGTGGCGAGTTCCAGCGAGACGTAGATGGTGATGAGGTCGGCTGCCGCTGCCAGCAGCATGAGACCGCTGGCCGAGAAGAGCACCAGCCCGGTGAACTCCGACTCATACGGGCGGAAGCGCTCGGCGTACTCCGAACCTGCGATGAGGACGAGCGCGGTGGTTCCGGCGACGAGGAACTTGATGTAGAGCGCGAACTTGTCCACCACCAGCGAGTGGTTGAAAGCCGACTGCGCTCCGTTCGCGTGTACGTCGTCCCATAGCGCGATGCCGAATGCGAACGTCGCGGCGAGCCCGAGCAGCGCAAGTCCGAGCGTCAGCTGACGCTGCCGGGAGACGAGGCCGGACAGCACCACGACGGTCGCCGCCACGGTGAGCGCAAGCTCCGGTGCGATGAGGAAGAGGTCTCTGCCCGTGATGCCCACGCGCTAGCCTCCCCGTCCTGCAACGAGGGACGCGCCCTCCGCGAAGGACGCGATGATGGGCGCGATGCCGGCGTCGAACACGTCCGTCAGCAGTGCCGGATAGACCCCGAACACGAAGATCGGCACGATGAGCACGCCCATCGCGGCGACGTCCACGCGTGTTGCATCCTCGAGGTGCGCCCACCGATCGAGGGGCGGTCCGAACATCGTGCGCTGTGCCGTCCACAGGATGTAGCCCGCCGCGAGCACGACTCCGAACGCGCACAGTGCGGTCGCCAGCCCGTACGCAGGGAACGTGCCGAGGAACACCATGATCTCGGCAGCGAAGCCGCTCGTCGTCGGCAGGCCGAGCGACGCCAGCCCCGCCACCATGAACCCGATGGCGATGAGCGGCATGCGGCCAGAAAGCCCGCCCATGTCGGCGATATGCCGCGTATGCGCCCGGTCGTAGACCAGTCCCACAACTACGAAGAGCAATCCTGTGATCGTCCCGTGGGTGAACAGCTGCATCGCAGCGCCGTTCAGCCCCGTGCCGTCGAGTTGCGCCGCCCCCGCGCCGACCGACGCGAGTCCCAGCACGACGAACCCCATGTGGCTCACGCTGCTGTATGCGACGAGGCGTTTCAGGTCGGTCTGGCGCATGACGATGAACGCGCCGTACAGCACGTTCACCACCGCGAGCATCGCCAGCAGTGGCGCTGCTGCGGCCAGTTCGTCCGGGAACATCCCGGCATTGATGCGGAGCAGGCCGTAGCCGCCCATCTTCAGGAGCACGCCGGCCAGCATCACGCTCACCGCCGTGGGCGCGTCCGTGTGCGCGTCCGGCAGCCACGTGTGCAGCGGCACGATGGGCAGCTTCACTGCGAACGCCACGAGGAAGCCACTGAACACCAGCGACGACGGCACGATGAGGTTGGTCAGGTCCTTGTGGATGAGCGCCGTCATGTCGAACGTGCGCTCGCCCGCCGGGAACGAGAAGTAGAGCGCGAGGATGGCCGCGAACATGAACGCCGAGCCGAGGAAGGTGAACAGCAGGAACTTCATCGCCGAGTAGTCCTTGCGTCCCGTCCCCCAGATGGAGATGAGGAAGAACATCGGAATGAGTTCCAACTCCCAGAAGATGAAGAACAGGATCATGTCGAGCGACGCGAAGACGCCCATGACTGCGCCCTGCAGCAGCAGCAGCCACATGAAGTACTCGCGCACGCGCGTTTCCACCCGCCACGACACCAGCACCGCCGCCAGCCCGAGGATGCCGTTCAGCAGCACCAGGGGCGCGCTCAGACCGTCCACGCCCATCAGGAACTCGATGCCGAACGCGGACACCCACGGCGCGCGCTGTACGAACTGGTACGTGTCCCCCTGGGCGTTGAAGATGACGTACATGGAGATGGTCAGCCCCAGCTCCGCAAGCACCGTCGTCAGCGCGATGAGGCGCGTCGTCCGCGTGGAGCCGCGGACCGCCAGCGCCAGCGCGGCGCCGATCATCGGTACGAATGTGATTGCGGTCAGCATCTGCTCAGCGTTGCATCAGGTAGAAGATGAGTATCACCGCCGCGCCCATCGAGACCCCCACGCCGTACACCTGTATGTGGCCCGTCTGCAGCTGGGCGATCGCGCGTCCGCTGTTGCGCCCCAGCCAGCCCGCCAGGTCGGCCACGCCGTCGACGATCCGCCGGTCGAACCAGTCGGAGACGAGGAACAGCCCGCGGTAGAGCGCGCGACGGACGATGAGGTCTTCGTAGAGCGCGTCCATGTAGAAGCGTTCTGCCAGCAGGCGGTGTCCCCATCGCCACAGGCGTCCGAGGCCATCGAACGACACGCTCCGCGTTCCGTACACGAGCACCGCCAGGCCTATCCCGGCGACCGCCACCACGGTCGACGCGAGCGCGATGCCGACGTTGAACTTCGGCGCGTCCTCGTGCAGCAGGTGTGAGAACCAGTGCGCGGGCACCGGCCCGAGATCGATGAGTGAGTTCGCCGCGAACCCGGACCCGACCGCGAACACCGCCAGCACGCTGAGCGGCAGCGTCATCACGCGCGGCGACTCGTGCTGGTGCACGTGGTGGTGCGCCTCGTCCGGTATGCGCTCCTCGTGCGGGACCGAGTCGATGCCGCCCCGGAACTCGCCGTGGAACGACATGATGATGAGCCGGAACACGTAGAACGCGGTCATGAACGCCGCTGCCAACGCCAGCCAGAACACCAGTTGCGAGACGCCGGTGTTCGCCGCGTGCGCTCCGCTCCACGCCGTGGTCAGTATCTCGTCCTTGCTCCAGAAGCCTGCGAGCGGGAATATCCCCGCGAGGCTCAACCCGCCGATGAGCGTCGTCAGGTACGTGACGGGCATCCAGCGCCGGATGCCGCCCATGTACCGCATGTCGAACGTGTGTACCGAGTGATGCACCGAGCCCGCGCCCAGGAAGAGCAGGCACTTGAAGAAGGCGTGGTTGAACAGGTGGAACATCGCCACGCCCGGCGCGCCCACCCCCAGCGCGAGGAACATGTAGCCCAGTTGGCTGACCGTCGAGAACGCCAGCACGCGCTTGATGTCGTTCGCGGCAAGGCCCATCGCCGCGGCAAACACGGCGGTGAACCCGCCGATGATGGCGACCGTGTTCATCGCCGCCGCGCTCTCCTCGAACAGCCCGAACAACCGTGCAACGAGGAACACTCCCGCGGCGACCATCGTGGCTGCATGGATGAGCGAGCTGACCGGCGTCGGGCCCTCCATCGCGTCCGGCAGCCACGTGTGCAGCGGGAACTGCGCCGACTTGCCCGCCGCGCCTGCGAACAGCCCGAGCGCCGCCCAGGTCGCTACGCCTGCTGACAGCATCGGCGCGGCGTCGAGGATGGCCGGTATCTCGAACGGGTTCAGTCCCAGCGCTGTGAACTCGCTCCGGTTCAGGAACAGGTAGAGGATGCCGAGCATGAACCCGAAGTCGCCGATCCTCGTGACGATGAACGCTTTCTTCGCCGCTGCTGCCGCCGCCGGGCGGTGGTACCAGAAGCCGATGAGCAGGTAGGAGAAGAGCCCGACCAGCTCCCAGAATACGAACAGTTGGATGAGGTTGTACGCCAGCACCAGCCCCAGCATCGAGGCCGTGAACAGCGACATGTATGTGAAGTAGCGGGGGTAATCGCTCCACTCGCCGTTCGCGTCGTGCTCGTCCTTGCGCATGTAGCCGAGCGAGAACACCTGCACGACCATGCTCACGCCGGAGACGACCGCCGCCATGATGGCCGAGAGCGGGTCGAGGAAGATGCCCACCGTCATCTGGAAGCCGTCCTGGGCCCCGATGGCGCCGACGGCGAACCACGAGTGCGGCTCGTAGCCCGCGTCGCCGTTCCCCATCGCGCCATTGACGGCGATGAGGCTCAGCACGAACGCTGCGCCGGTGCCGGCGATGCCCGCGTACCCGGCGTACCGCCAGAGGGAGCGGCTCCACGGTCTGAGCACGGCGATGTTGAACACCCCTGCGAGGAGCGGCAGGCCGATGATGAGCCAGGCTGCTGCTTCGGGGAGCATCGCTTACAACTTCCTCAGTATCTCATCCGCCACGTGCTCGCGGCCTCGCGGCACCATGACGCGGAACGCCGACGTCTCGCTGTACTCCAGCAGGCCGCCTTCCGGCAGCAGGCGCACGGGAAGCCCCTCGCCCTCGAGGATCTCCTTCCACATCTCGGCGAGCATCAGGTTCGGTGCCTTCTTGTAGTCAACCCACATACGAGTCCCGCTAACGCCGCAGCGTGCTCAGGTCTGAGATATGGATCGTGTCGCGCCGCCGGGCCAGCGCGATGATGAGCGCGAGCCCCAGCGCGACCTCCGCCGCCGCGACCACGATGACGAACACCGCCAGCGTCTGCCCCTCCAGCACGAAACGCTCCACGTCCGTGCCCGCTCCGGGGAACCGCAACGACGCCGGAACGGTGTAACGCGAGAACGCGACCAGCGCCACGTTCACCGCGTTGAACATGATCTCCACGGACATGATCACGGCGATGATGTGCCTGCGCGACAGCACCCCGTACAGCCCGATGCAGAACAGGATCGCTGAGATGATGAGCAGCCGCTCAAGCATCGTGACGCTCCCGTACGAGCGAAAGCGCTCCGATGACCGCCGCGAGCAGCAGTACGCCCGCGACCTCGAACGCCAGCACGTAGTCGCTCAGCAGCAGCCGTCCCAGCTGTGTCGGTGTCTCCACGAAGACGGTCGCGATCGGCCCCGGCAGCGAGTCCGGCAGCAGCGCCCACTCCGCCTGCACGATGCTGTACGCGAGCGCTCCGAGCAGTGCTATGCCCATCATCAGCGCCACGGGCTGCACGGCGGTCGAGCGGTTCCCGGTGTCCACGTCGCGCGTCATCATCACCGCGAATATCACCAGCACCGCGATGCCGCCGCCGTACACCAGCACCTGCACGACCGCGAGGAACTCCGCGTTCACCATAGCGAAGATCCCCGCGATGCCCAGGAAGCTCACCACAAGCATGAGCGCCGCCCGGAAGATGCTGCGCAGGTGCACCACCAGCGCGGCAGACCCGATGGTGACCACCGCCAGAGCCCAGAACACGATCTCGGAGAAGAGGTTGTCGAACGCCACGGCTAACGCTCGCCTCCGTAGTCCCCCGCGGCGCTGGACCGGTGGTCCATCTCTTCCGGCATCTGTCCGGGACGCTTGGGATGCCAGAGGAACGGCTCGCGCCCGGCGTCATTCCACTCCACGGGTTCGCCCTTGTATGGGTCGGCTTTGGCGCGCTCCAGCTGCGGCCGGAACCAGGTGCTCGGGTGCTTCTCCCGCTCCTTGAGCGTGTCGATGTCGATCACGAGGTCAGCCCGACGGTAGCGCGCCGCTTCGAAGCCGGAGCCCATGTGTAGCGCGTCGTAGGGGCACGCCTCGACGCAAAGCCCGCAGTACATGCAGCGCGCCTGGTCGATGTCGAACACGTCCACCTTGTAGCTGCCGCCGTCCTGCTCGTTGCCCCCGTCGGGGTCGGTGACGATGCGGATGATGCCGAGCGGGCAGTACTTCGCGCAGCTCGCGCAGCCCGTGCACCGCTGCTCGTACCAGGTGAACTCCTGTCCCCGGAAGCGGGGGTGCTGGGGGACGCGCGCCTCCGGGTACTGGATGGTGAAGGGACGCCGCACGAGGTTGCGCAGCGTCACGCCCAGCCCGCGCAGTATGCCTTCGCCGTACATCAGCGGCCCTCCGTTGAGAACGCCGCTGCTACCGGCGGGGCGGTGCGCAGCGACACGACCTTCGACCAGAGCACTGCCGCCGGGATCGTGACGGCCCAGTTGATAGCCGACATGATGCCCAGCTCCGCCGCGCCGGGCTCCGGCCAGACGATGACCTCTGCTGCGAGCAGCAGCACGTTGATCAGGCTCAGCGGGAAGAGATACTTCCACGCGACCGCGAGTATCTGGTCGAGCCGGTATCGCGGCAGCGTCGCGCGGACCCATATCGCCACGAACACGAACCCCGCCACCTTGAGCAGGAACCAGACGTGGGACGGCAGGATCGGCCACTTCCAACCCTGCAGGAAGAGAACGGCGAAGATCGCTCCTGCCACGACGGTGTTCGTGAACTCCGCCAGCATGAACACGCCGTACTTCATACCGCTGTACTCGGTCATGTAGCCCGCGACCAGTTCCGACTCCGCCTCGGTGACGTCGAACGGCGCGCGGTTCAGCTCCGCCGATACGGCTGCGAGGAAGATCAGCGCTCCCAGCGGCGTCACGAGCAGGAACGGCAGCGCCTGCGCTTCGACGATCGAGACCAGCGACATGGACTGTGCCAGCACCGTGACGCCCAGCAGCGCCATCACCAGCGGCACTTCGTAGCTCACCAGCATCGCCACCGCGCGCATGCTCCCGAACAAGGAGAAGCTGTTGGGCGACGCGTATCCCGCCATCATCACCGCGATCGTCGAGATGCCGCTCACTGCTGCGATGTACAGCACCGCCACGTTCAGGTCGGCCACCCACGAGCCCGCGCCGAACGGGATGACCGCCAGCACGAGCAGCGTCGGAGCGAGCATCACCACGGGCGCGAGCGTGAACACGATGCGGTCGGCGCCCAGCGCGATGATGTCCTCTTTCGAGATGAGCTTGATCGCGTCGGCTATCGGCTGGAGCACCCCGAACGGCCCTGCCCGGTTTGGTCCGAGTCTTCCCTGGAAGCGCCCGAGCAGCCTGCGCTCGAACCACGTGTACAGCGTCCCGATGAGCATGACGGCGTTCGTCACCAGCAGGATGATGGCCATCCCCGCGGCCGCGTACGCGACCCACGACCACTCCTCGCCCAGCAGGTCCTGCACGAACTCGTAGACGTTCCGGTAGATGACGTTCCCTGCGAGCGTCTCGCCCATCAGCGGTCAACCTCGCCCATGTTGAAGTCGAGGCTGCCCAGCGTCACGATGGCGTCCGCCAGCTTCCACCCCACGAGCATCTCCCTGAACAGCGTGAGGCTCATGAAGGACGGAGAGCGCACGTGGCAGCGGTACGGCGCTATCGTGCCGTCGCTCACCAGGTAGAACCCCAGCTCGCCCTTGGGCGCCTCGATGGGCACGTACGACTCGCCCGGCGGCGGACGGAACAGCATTGCCATCGTCGTCCGCACCGGCCCCGGCTCGATCTGCTCGCAGCACTGCTCGATGATCCGGAGCGACTGCCGCACCTCCAGCATCCGCACCCAGAACCGGTCGTAGTTGTCGCCGCCCTCGCACGTCGGCACGTCGAACTCGACGCGGTCGTAGACGTCGTAGGGCGCCGCCTTGCGCCAGTCCCACTCGACGCCGGATGCGCGCAGGATGGGGCCCGTGAACGACGCCGCGATGGCGTCCTCCGCCGAGACCGGGGCGACCCCTATGGCCCGGCTCCGCACGATCTCGCTGTCGAAGACCAGCGCCTGTAACTCGTCGGCATAGCCCGGCATGTCGTTCAGGAAGGAGCGCAGCGCGGGCCAGAACTCCTCCGGCGCGTCCTGCAACACGCCTCCGATGCGCATGTAGGAGAGCGTGATGCGCGCACCGCACAGCATCTCGAACATGTCCAGGATGCGCTCGCGCTCGCGGAACGCGTACATCAGCGCCGTTCCCCCGAATACGCCGAGTTCCTGCAGGAAGAACCCCACGCCGATGAGATGGCTCGCGATGCGCTGCAGCTCCGCCGCGATGACGCGCAGGTACTTCCCGCGCTCGGGAGGCTCGATGCCCACCAGACGCTCGCACGAGAGCACGTACGCCTGGTTGTTCGTCATCGACGCGACGTAGTCCAGCCGGTCGGTGAGCGTGATGACCTGTGTGTACTGCCGCTCCTCCGCCAGCTTCTCCGTGCCCCGGTGCAGGTAGCCGATGACCGGCTCCGCGTCGAGGATGTTCTCGCCGTCGAACGTCAGCTTCATGCGGAACACGCCGTGGGTGCTCGGGTGGTGCGGCCCCACGTTGACGACGACCGGCTCGGTGCGCATCGTCATCGCTAGCCCCCCTGCGGCCACGAGTACGGGAGCGGTGGCTCCAGGTAGTCCCGGCGTAGCGGGTGGCCCTGGAACCCTTCCCAGGTGAGGATCCTTCTGAGGTTGGGGTGGCCGTCGAAGCCAACGCCCATCAGGTCCCACGCCTCGCGCTCCTGGAGCGTCGCGCCGCGCCACACGCTGGTCACGCTCGGCAGCGAAACGTCCTCGCGCCCGTACACCCGGGCCTTCAGGATGGCGGTCGCGTTCCTGCTGATGGACGTGAGGTGGTAGACCACCTCGAAATACTCGACGTAGTCCACCGCTGTGAGCGAGCCCAGCATCTTGTAGTCGTGCGCGGGGTCGTCCCTGAGGAACGCGCACACGTCCGCTATCGCGCTCGGCTCCACCCACACCGCGCTCTCGTCCGAGTCGACGACGGCGTTCGGGAAATGGGAGCGCAGCGACTCGGCGAGCGCGTTGCCTGCCGTCGCGGTCGTCATGCGCGGTCGACTCCCGCGGCGTCCTGTCCGACGCTGTACCGCTTGATCTTCTCGTGCAGCTGCATGATGCCGTAGAGCAAGGCGTCGGGACGCGGCGGGCATCCCGGCACGTACACGTCCACCGGCACGATGTGGTTCACGCCCGGCACGACGCTGTAGCCCTGGTAGTACGGGCCGCCGCTGGTCGCGCAGACCCCCATAGCGATGACCCACTTCGGCTCTGCCATCTGGTCGTAGATGCGGCGCACGGCAGGCGCCATCTTCCACGTGAGGGTGCCGGACACGATGAGCAGGTCGGCCTGGCGGGGCGTCGCCCGCATCGCCTCCATGCCGAACCGGGCGAGGTCGAAGCGCGACATCGCCGAGGCGATCATCTCGAACACACAGCATGCAAGCCCGAACGCCACGGGCCACACCGCCGAGCGGCGGCCCCAGTTGAGCAACGCGTCAACCGACGTGACGGCCACGTTGCGTGCGATGTCTTCCGGTATCTGGATGGCGGGGTCGGGGAACGCTTCCTGCGCGTTCCACTTCAGCTGCTCGACCGCCTCCCCCTCGATGCGGTCCACGTCCCAGCCGGGCATCGTCTGTCCGTAGACCGCGCTGGGCTCCTCCGCTCCCGTCAGGAGAGAAGGCATGGACAGAGGCGCGTGCTCGTGCGGGTTGACCATGGCCTGCTCGGCTGATTCCTCCCCGGCGGGGTTTGGACCCCGCGGATTCAGGGGTGACCACGAGCGCGAGCATAGCACAGCAGGTGCGTAAGTGAAACGCTGCACAATCAGTCTCGTCATTCCCGCACCCGCGGGGATACAGGGCGCGCGGGCAGCGCGCGGGGCCGGGAGGCTGGGGTGGGTTGGCCCCCGTCTGCTAGGCTATGCCGCATGGACGACGCAACCGGCAGCACGCTGTCCCGTATCGACGAGATAGCCGCCCGTTCACTCGACGAGTTTCGCGCCAAACACGAGCGGCGCGAGCAGGCGATCAAGGTCTCTCGCGAGGTCGTGCGGACGTCGGCCAACGCCATCCGCGCCATCCATCGGAACGAGCTCGACGAGGCGCGTGAACTCATCGCGGCAGCGGGCTCGCTCGTCCGCGAGACCCAGCAGACCCTCGAGGGCCACCCGGACCTCTACTTCACCGGCTACACCCAGGACGCTCAGAAGGAGTATGCGGAGGCGTGCGCCGTCTTCGCGTTCATCGCCCGTGCGGAACTGCCGCTCCCCGCGGACATCGGCGTCGAGACGCCCTCCTATCTCAACGGGCTCGCCGAGGCCGCGAGCGAACTCCGGCGCTACATCCTCGACTCCCTCCGCCGCGACGACGACTCGCGCGCCGAGGAGTTGATGCGCTACATGGACGACGTCTACAACATCCTCGTCGTCATGGACTTCCCGGACGCCCTCACCTCCGGTCTCCGCCGCACCACCGACCAGCTCCGCGGCGTCCTCGAGCGCACCCGCGGCGACCTCACCATGACCATGCGCCAACGCCGGTTGGAGCGCCTGCTCAACGACCGTCCGGACTCGTGAGAGCACGGCGCGCGCCATGTCGCCGGTTTGACCTCAGGGCGCTCTGGCAGAGACAATAGCCCACTGCCGGTATCCGGCGAGAATCACATGTGCGGGGCAATGGTGGGCCGTGCCCATGCCCCCGGGAGGTAGATGCTGATGGAAGGCCTCATACTGGCCATCGTTGCGGGCGCAGTGGCGCTCGCTTTTGCTGCGTATCTCGCTGTGCGCGTGCTCAAGGCCGACGAAGGCACCGAGCGCATGCAGGAGATCGGCGCGGCTATTCAGGAGGGCGCGAACGCCTTCCTCAAACGCGAATACACCGTGCTCGCGGGCTTCGTCGTCCTCGTGTTCATCGTCCTGCTCGCCCTCGGGCTCGCTCGCGACGAGCAGGAGCCGGCGACGGCGATCGCCTACATCGTAGGCGCCATCTCCTCGGCGCTCGCGGGCTTCATCGGCATGCGCATCGCGGTCAAGTCCAACATGCGCACGGCCTCTGCCGCACGCACCGGCCTGAACCGGGCGCTCCGCGTCGCGTTCTCCAGCGGCGGGGTCATGGGCATCACCGTGGTCGGTATAGGACTGCTCGGCGCGGTCATCCTCTGGATGGTGTTCGGCGACAAGGACATCGTCGCCGGGTTCAGTTTCGGCGCGTCCAGCATCGCGCTCTTCGCCCGTGTCGGCGGCGGCATCTACACCAAGGCCGCCGACGTGGGCGGCGACCTCGCGGGCAAGGTCGAGGCCGGCATTCCGGAGGACGACCCCCGTAACGCCGCCGTCATCGCGGACAACGTCGGAGACAACGTCGGCGACGTCGCCGGCATGGGCGCGGACCTCTTCGAGTCCTACGTTGGCTCCATCATCGCGAGCCTTGCCCTCGCTGCGACGGGTACGGCAGTCCTCATCGGTGTTGACGAGTCCCGCGTCGATATCGATGTCGACTCCGCTCTCGCGGTTCTCCCCTTCATCATCGCCGCCGTCGGCATCGCCGCATCCATCATCGGCACGTTCATCGTCCGAACGGGTGAGACGACGAGCATCGGCAGCCTGCTCTGGTCGCTGCGGCGCGGCATCTTCGCCGCGGGTTTCCTCGCGCTGATCGGCTCCTTCGCCGCCATCTACTGGCTGTTCGAGGTGGACGGCGGGTTCGGCATGGATAAGGTCTGGCAGTTCTGGGGCGCGGTCGCCGTCGGACTCGGCGCGGGCGTCATCATCGGCGTCAGCACCGAGTACTACACCAGCTACGAGTACAAGCCGACGAAGGGCATCGCCGCCCGGTCCGTCACCGGACCGGCCACCATCATCATCAGCGGCTTCGCGACCGGCATGCTGAGCACGGCCATCCCGCTCATCATCATCGCGGCGGCGGTCATCGGCGCGCACCAGCTCGCCGGGCTTTACGGCATCGCCATCGCCGCGGTCGGCATGCTCTCGACCCTTGGCATCACGCTTGCCACCGACGCCTACGGCCCCGTCGCCGACAATGCGGGCGCCATCGCCGAGCAGGCTCACCTCGACCCCGAGGTCCGCGAGCGCACCGACGCGCTCGACTCGCTCGGCAACACCACCGCCGCCACCGGCAAGGGCTTCGCCATCGGTTCGGCGGTGCTCACCTCGCTCGCCCTCATGGCCGCCTACGCCAAGGTCGTCGGCCTCGAAGCCATCGACCTGCTTGAAGTCTCGACGCTCGTCGGCCTGCTCATCGGCGCGCTCATGCCCTTCATCTTCAGTGCGCTCACGATGGAGGCTGTGGGCCGGGCCGCACAGGACATGGTCGAGGAGGTGCGGCGGCAGTTCAATGAGATCCCCGGTCTGCGCGAGGGTAAGGAAGGCGTGCGCGCTGAGTACGCCCGCTGCGTGGACATCAGCACGAAGGGCGCGCTCCGCGAGATGATCATCCCCGGTCTGCTCGCCGTTATCGTGCCCATTGCTGTTGGTGTCATCCCCTTCCTCGGCAAGGAGGCGGTGGGCGGCCTGCTCATCGGCGCGATTGCGGCGGGAGCGCTGCTCGCCATCACCATGGCGAACTCCGGCGGCGCCTGGGACAACGCCAAGAAGTACATCGAGGCGGGCGCGCACGGCGGCAAGGGCACGGACGAGCACGCCGCTGCTGTCGTTGGCGACACGGTCGGCGACCCGTTCAAGGACACGTCCGGCCCGTCCCTCAACATCCTCATCAAGCTCATGTCCATCGTGGCTGTCGTCTTCGGCACCGTGTTCGCCGGATAGGAGCGGAGAGTCAGCGAGGATCATCGGGGCGGTTGCGTTCGCAGCCGCCCCGATTTGTGTGTCATCTGCCTCTTACCTGTTGCCTGCGTATCCGCTACGCTGAACGCATGTGTGAGGTGCGCCTGCCCCGCTGGAGACTTGTTCGGTGGCGGGCATCCGGACAACACGGAGGACCCGGTAACTGCGGGATAGAACTTTGAATTGCATGAGCGCCTTGGTCCCTTGGTCGCGGGAAGCAGGCCACGGCCTTGGAAACACCCCTGACCAAGGAGACCAAGAATCTCAGATCGTGGGTGCGATGCACTCCTGAGATTCGACCAAGAAGCTCAGAAAAGCGCCATTGATGAGCGCCTTGGTCGGATTGGCCTTGGGCGAACATCCTGATCGCGGAGGAGATCTATGGACCTCGGCATAACCGGGAAGCGAGCGCTCGTTACGGGAGGGACGCGAGGCATCGGCTACGCCATCGCGTGGGAGTTGGCACGTGAGGGCGTGGATGTCGCCATCTGCGCCCGCGACGAGTCCGCAGCCCGCGACGTCGCTGCTGAGATCGCAGCCGGGACTGGCGTGCGCGTCGTCGGCTTTCGCGCCGACACCGGCATCGCGGAGGACGTGATGCGGCTTGTGGCGGATACGGCAGACGCGCTTGGCGGACTGGACATCCTCGTGAACAACGCCGCGCGGGTCGGTTTCGCCGGCGGCCCGGACACCCTCACGCAGTTGAATGAGGAGATGCTGCGCGACGACTTCGACGTGAAGATCATGGGCTACCTGCGCTGCGCTCAGCAGGCTGCCCCCTACATGGAGCGTGCCGGGTGGGGGCGCATCGTCAACATGGACGGCATGGCCGCGCGCAACGCCGCGGGCATCAGTGGCGGCCTGCGCAACGCCGCCGTGATGAACTTCACCAAGGTCATGTCCGAGGAGCTTGGCCCGAAGGGCATCACCGTCAATGCCGTCCACCCTGCGCTGAGCAGGACCGAGGCCTTGGTCGAGCGTCTCGAAGGCACCGCCGAACGCGAGGGCATCACGCTCGAGGAGGCGGAGCAGCGCATCGCCAGGAACAACGCCATACGCCGCCTCGTCACCGTGGACGAGATAGCGGCGGTCGTCGTCTTCCTCTGCTCTGAGCAGGCGGGCTGCATCACCGGCGAGGCTGTCGCTCCCGCGGGCGGCAACTCCCGCGCCGTCTTCTACTAGCCATGGCGCGTACCAACGTCAGCGGCAACAGCCCGTACGAAGCCTCCATCGGCTTCTCCCGCGCCGTGCGGGTAGGGAATGCCGTCTACGTCTCCGGCACCGTCGCGACCGCGGCCGACGGCTCAGTTGCGGGCGTCGGCGACGCCTACGCGCAGGCGGTGCAGACGCTACGCAACATCGAGGCTGCGCTGCAGAAGGCGGGGGCCTCGCTCAGCGACGTGGTGCGTACGCGCATGTATGTGACCGATATCGCCAACTGGGAGGCGATTGCGCGCGCTCATGGCGAGTTCTTCGCGGACGTACGCCCCGCCTCGACGATAGTGGAGGTGAGCCGCCTCATCGATCCCAACATGCTGGTCGAGATCGAGGCCGACGCCCTCATCGAGTAACGTTCACTGTAACGGCAGCGGCGGCTGCAGCCATGCGCCTGTCGTGTTCACCTCTATCCGCGTCACCCACTTCACCCACTCGAAGCCCCGCTTCCCCGGCACCACCAGCCGCGCCGGCGCGCCGTGGCCGTGCGACAGCCGCTCGCCTCCCACATGCGTCGCCAGCAGCAGCCCTTCCGCGTGCCGGAGCCCGAACCGTCGGTAGTACCCTGTCGCCGACGTCACGGTGATGCTCGCCGCCGAGGTCTGCGGACGCGCCCGCGGCAGCAACTCCCCGAGCCGCACGCCTCGCCACGTCTGCGTCGAGTGCCATCCGCCTGTGCAGTCGAGCACCACGGTCTCCTCTTCCGTGCCCGTCACGTCGTCGTAGCCCAGGGATTGCGGAGCGTCGACCGCGCCTTCTATCGTGAGCGTCCACGTCTCGCGGTCGATCGGTTCGAGCCTGTCGTTCAGCCAGGACGTGGTCGGGAAAGCGTTGCCCGTGAAGTCGCCCGCCGCGTAGGAGCCGGTGAAACGCTTCGCCTGCGCGATGCCTGTCGCGCCGTCGATCCGCGCCCCGATCTGCCACAGCACCGTCCCCGCGAGCGCCAGCCCGCCCAGCCGCAGCACCGAGCGCCGCTCCGCCCAGTAGCGCGGACGCAGCAGCTTCCGGTAGCGCGCCAGGTGCCACGCGATCATCGGCACGATGAGGAACACCAGCAGCGCGTGCCACGTCATGCCGGACGAACCGAGGTAGGAGAACTGCCCGATGTGTGACCACGCCACGCCCAGCATGATGTCCGTCAGCAGCAGCGAGAGCGCACCCACGGCCACCCAGTCCTGCCCGGTCCACCTGCCCCAGCGCCGCTTGAGCGGCCGGATCAGGTTCGGCACCTTCCACACCAGCACCGCCACCACCGCCAGCCCTGCCGCGCGGTGTGCGCTCGTCTGCCACGCCTGCTCCGGTTCAGCCGCGACGAATGCGTAGTAGCCCGTTACGACCGAGCCGGTGGCGATCAGCAGCACGAACATGTTTGCCCACGGATGCTTCATCGCGCGCTCGCCTGCTCCTGTGACTATGGTACGCCCGCCGCTGCTAGAATGACGCGCCACGGAGGAGAGACAGATGACGGTTCTGAGCGACCGGACGATACGTGAGGAGTTGAAGAGCGGGAACATCGTGATAGACCCGCTCATGGAGGGCTGCATCCAGCCTGCCAGCGTCGACCTGCACCTCGGACGCAGCTTCCTCGTGTTCCGGAACAACCATGTGCCGTTCATAGACGTCCGCGCCATGAACGAAACGCTCACGGAGCAGGTCACGGTGGGCGATGACGTGCCCTTCATGCTCCACCCGGGCGAGTTCGTGCTCGGCAGCACCCTCGAACACGTAGAGGTGCCAGCCGACCTCGTGGCGCGGCTGGAGGGCAAGAGTTCGCTCGGGCGCGTCGGGCTGCTCATCCACTCCACCGCGGGCTACGTCGACCCCGGCTGGAAAGGACGCCTTACGCTGGAGTTGAGTAACGTCTCTAACCTCCCCATCACGCTCTACTACCGCATGAAGATCGGCCAGATATCGTTCCTGCGCCTCTCGACGCCCGCAGAGCACCTCTACGGCTCGGCGGAACTCGGCTCCAAGTACCAGGGCCAGCAGGAGCCCACACCCAGCCGCATCCAGATGGACTTCGACCCACCCCTTGCCTGATCCCTTCTCCCTTGAGGGGAGAAGGCTAGGATGAGGGTGAACCGGTGGGATTGGGTGTGGGGCGCTCGGTTCCCTCTCCTGAGGGAGAGGGTTAGGGTGAGGGCCTTGGGGCAATGGTGCACGAGGCATTCCCCCTGCTATGGGCGTAGGCCCGAGTGTTGGATACGCCCCGCTATACTTGCAGGAGAGGCCCGCACCTCCAGCGGTAGCCTCTGCGGAGCATCGCGTCGTGACCACCACGGACCACATGTTGCGGGCTATCGAACTCGCCCGTGAGGCGGTTGGGAGCACCAGCCCCAATCCGCCCGTCGGCGCGGTGCTCGTGCGCGACGGGCGCGCCGTCGGTGAGGGACGCACCCAACCGCCCGGTGGTCCCCACGCCGAGGCCGAGGCGCTCCGCATGGCAGGAGATGCCGCTCGCGGCGCCGACCTCTACGTCACGCTCGAGCCGTGCGCCCACTACGGTCGGACGCCCCCCTGCGCTGACGCTCTCGTCGAGGCAGGCGTCGCATCGGTGCATATCGCCGTGATGGACCCTGCCCCCCACACCGCCGGCCGGGGCGCCCAGTACCTGCGTGAGGCGGGCATCACCGTCACGGTGGACGATGGTCCGCCCGCCGCGCGGCAGCTTGTCGAGGCCTTCGCGAAGCACGTCACCACCGGGTTGCCGTTCGTCGTTGCGAAGTTCGCCATGAGCCTGGACGGCAGGATCGCCGCCCGCTCCGGCGACTCCCGCTGGATATCGAACGAGACCTCGCGGCGGGAGGCGCACCGCCTGCGCGCTGAGGCCGACGCCGTCATGGTCGGCATCGGCACGGCGCTTGCGGACGACCCCCTCCTCACCGTGCGCGACGCTCCGCTGCCTGCTCGTGGACAGCCGCTCCGCGTCGTTGTGGACAGTACAGGACGTCTCCCCGCGAGCGCCGCCATGCTCACTGCGGAAGGTACGACGCTCGTTGCGGTCGCTTCGTCCGAAGCGGCGCGAACCATCGAGGCGATTGGGGCCGAGACCATCGTGGCTCCCGGCGCGGACGGCCGTGTCGACCTGTCGCAGCTGCTTGCCGGCTTGGGCGCGCGCGATGTGACGTCGCTCCTCGTGGAAGGCGGCGCTGCGCTTCATGGCGCACTCTTCGAAAGCGGACTCGTCGACAAGGTCGTCGCGTTCGTCGCGCCCGTCGTCATCGGCGGCGATGGCGTGCCGGGCCCGGTCGGCGGCGCGGGCGCCGAGCGTATGGCCGACGCGCTCCGCCTCCGCGATGTAACGTACACCGAGTTGGATGGCGATATGATGGTCGTCGGCTATCCCGCCCAAGCCTGATCCCCTCTCCTGAGGGAGAAGGTTAGGGTGAGGGCCGTTGGTGGGGTGGACGGGTTATGCATGTAGGAAGTGAGTAGCGGATGTTCACGGGCATCGTAGAAGAGGTTGGAGAGGTCGTTGAGGTCGCGCCGCACCGGCTCCGCATCGCGGGTGGATTGGTCATGGACGCGCTCGACGTGAGCGACTCCATCGCCGTCAACGGCGTCTGCCTCACCGTGACGGAGCGCACGGGCAGCGAGTTCGCCGTTGACGTCGTCGAGGAGACCCTCTCGCGCACCAACCTCGGCGACCTCGCGCCCGGTGGCATCGTCAATCTGGAGCGAGCGCTCACCCCGTCGTCGCGGATGGGCGGCCATGTCGTGCAGGGGCACGTGGACGGTACAGGGGAGGTGGTGTCGTTCGGCGGGACGCCGGAAGCGCGTGTGCTGCGCGTCGATCTTTCGGCGGAACTTGCGCGCTACGTGGTCGAGAAAGGCTTCATCGCTCTGGACGGCATCAGCCTCACCGTGGCCTCGCAGGAAGGGGCCGGGTTCTCCGTCGCCGTGATACCGTATACGATGCAGCACACCGTGTTGAGGGTGAGAAACCCCGGCGACCGCGTTAACATCGAGGTTGATATCCTCGCGAAGTATGTAGAGCGTCTCACGGCTTCCCAGGCGCTCGGCGGGAGATGATTGCATGCCGGTCATCAGCGTTGAACAGGCGATAGAGGACTTCCGCACCGGCAAACTTGTCATCATTGTGGACGACGAGGACCGGGAGAACGAAGGGGACTTCGCCATCGCCGCCACGTGGGTCACGCCCGAGGCCATCAACCTCATGGCGACTCACGGACGTGGCCTCATCTGTGCCCCGATGACCGGGGAGCGCCTCCGCGAACTCGACCTCGACATGATGGTCGCGAACAACACTTCCAAGCACACCACCGCCTTCACCGTCTCCGTGGACATCGACAATGGGGGCACCGGCATCTCCGTGCACGACCGCGCGGCCACCGTGAAGGCGCTCATCGAACCCGGCACCAAACCGTCCGACCTCGCCCGTCCCGGGCACATCTTTCCGCTCCGCGCACAGCCGGGTGGCGTCCTCGTCCGCGCGGGTCAGACCGAGGCCAGTGTCGACCTCGCCCGGATGGCCGGATTGCCTGCGGGCGCGGTCGTCTGCGAGATCATGAACGCCGACGGAACGATGGCCCGCATGCCGCAGTTGGAGGAAGTCTCCAGGGAGCTGGGCATCGACATCGTCACCATCGCCGACATCATCGCCTACCGCCTCGAGCACGAGCGCCTCGTCGAGCGCGTCGCTGAGGCCAGGCTCCCGACCCAGTACGGCACCGCCCGCGCCTTCGCTTACCGCTCCTCGGTCGACTCCGCCGAGCACGTCGCGCTCGTCTTCGGCAACGTCCGCACCAAGGAGCCCGTCCTCGTGCGTGTGCACAGCGAGTGCCTCACCGGCGACGTGTTCGGCAGCCTGCGGTGCGACTGCGGTGTGCAGCGCGAGATGGCGATAAAGGCCATCGCCGAGGCAGGCCGGGGCGTCTTCCTCTACATGCGCCAGGAAGGGCGAGGCATCGGCCTGCACAACAAGATCAAGGCCTACGCGCTGCAGGACAGCGGGGCCGACACCGTGGAAGCGAACCGCCAGCTCGGCTTTCCGCCGGACCTCCGCCACTACGGCGTCGGCGCGCAGATCCTCGTGGACCTCGGCGTCCGCAACATGCGCCTCATGACCAACAACCCCAAGAAGGTCGTCGGTCTGGAGAGCTACGGCCTCTCCATCAAGGAGCGCGTGCCCATCGTCGTTCCGGCTAACGAGGAGAACGAGTTTTACCTCCGGACCAAGCAGGAACTCCTCGGCCATCTCCTCGACCCGCACAACGCCGAATCGGTGGAGTGAACCAACCCCACACGAGGGACGCGCGGCAGGCTAGAATACCTGCATGGCCTTGGAGATCAGTGGAAGTCTCGACGCGCAAGGGCTGCGGCTCGGTATCATCGTTGCGCAGTTCAACGAGGCGCTGACCTCCCGGCTGCTGCGCGGCGCTCGTGAGGCTGCTGCCCGCCATGGCGTGAAGGAAGACGCGCTCGCCATCGTCCACGTCCCCGGCTCGTTCGAGCTCCCGCAGGCTGCGGAGCGTATGGCGCGGAGCGGCGCGTGGGACGCCCTTGTTGCCCTCGGCTGCGTCATACGCGGCGAGACCGCGCACTTCGACTTCGTCGCTGCCGAGGCCGCGCGAGGTATCGCCCGGGTCGCGCGTGAGACCGGCGTGCCCGTCGCTTTCGGCGTGCTGACGACCAACAACACGGACCAGGCCTTGGCCCGCTCCGGCGGCGCGCAGGGCAACCGGGGTTTCGACGCGGTAGAGGCCGCCATCAAGATGGCGAGCGTCCACCGCCAACTACAGAATGTATCCCCTCTCACTACAAGGGGAGAGGGTTAGGGTGAGGGTGTATGTCCATCACGGAGCAACTCGTCGAAGACCTGAAGACCGCCATGAAGGCGCAGGACGAGGTCACGAAAGGCGCGATACGCCTGATCCGCGCCGCCGTCAAGAACGCTGAGATCGAGAAGGGCCGCGAGCTCGATGACGAGGCCGCACTGGACGTGCTCGCGCGAATGGCCAAGCAGCACCGCGACAGCATCGCCGCCTACCGCCAGCACGGGCGCGAGGACCTCGCCGCGCAGGAGGAGGCGGAACTGGCCGTCGTCTCCCGCTACCTGCCGGAGCAGATGGGCGAGGACGAGATACGCGCGCTCGCGCAGCAGGTGGTGGCCGAGTTGGGCGCGTCCGGCCCCGGCGACAGGGGCAAGGTGATGGGCAGACTGATGCCCCAGCTCAAAGGCCGCGCCGACGGCAACGCCGTCAACCGCATCGTCGGCGAACTGCTTGGGCAGGGGGCGTGATGACTGCAGCCTACGGCGTCATCGTCTTTCCCGGCACCTGGTCCGACACCGACTGGCGCGACGCTATCGAGGGCGTCCTCGGCGCGCAGGCGGAGTACGTCTTCCACAAGGAGACCGACGTCTCGCGCTTCGACTGCCTCGTCGTCCCCGGTGGCTTCTCCTACGGCGACTACCTCCGCCCCGGCGCCATCGCCCGCTTCTCTCCCGTGATGCGCGCCCTCTCCGACTTCGCCGCTGCGGGCGGCCCTGTCATTGGCAGTTGCAACGGCTTCCAGGTGCTCTGCGAGTCCGGCCTGCTCCCCGGCGCGCTCATGCGCAATGCCAGCCTGGAGTTCCGCTGCCAGCCGCAGCACCTCAAGGTGGAGCGCGTTGCCGCCCCGTTCACCTCCCTCATGCGCGAGGGCGACGTGCTTGCCATCCCCGTCTCGCACGGCGACGGCAACTACTACGCCGACGCCGGCACCCTCGCCCGAATGGAGGCGAACGGCCAGATCGCCTTCCGCTACTGCGACGAAGCCGGGGCGGTGACGCCCGAAGCCAACCCCAACGGCTCGCTCGCCAACATAGCGGGCGTGACGAACGAGGCGGGAAACGTGCTGGGGCTCATGCCGCACCCGGAGCGGGTGGTGGAAGAAGCGCTGGGCGGCACCGATGGACTGCGCATCCTGCGCTCGATCGACGAGGCGCTCCATGAACACGCCCGGAGCGTCAACGCGTAGATGGGTCTCGGTATCCTGCTCGCCATCGTGGCCACGCTCGCATGGGGAGCGGGCGACGTGTTCGTGCGCCGGGCGATGTTCACCGTACCTGCTGAACTCGTGGTGATTGCCGTGGTGGGGATGGTGGCGGTTGTGCTGGGTGTCGTGATCGTTTCGACCGAGGGGCTTGCCGCGTTCGGCGGCATCGAGTTGGCGTTCGTGGGGATCGTGGCGGTGATGGGGGCGCTGGTCTGGGTGACGGGCAACCTCTTCTACTTCCACGGGATGCGGCGCGCGGGTGTCACCCTCGCTGCGCCCATCCTGGGAGCGGGGCCGCTGTTCGCCATCGCGCTCGCCGTTCTCTTCGCTGGAGAGCGCCCGAATGTCGCGACGGTGATCGGAGCGTTCGCAGTGGTGATCGGGATCGGCGTCATCCTGACGGACCGCAACCGGGTGCTGCGGTGAGCGCCATGGCCGGGAGCGCCGACACCCGCCGCATCACCATCGGCCTCGTGCTTGCGGTGCTCGCGATGCTCTCGTTCGTTACGGGCGGCCTGCTGGCGAACCACCTCGTTGATGGAGGCGCCTCTCCTCGGGTTGTCGCCTTCTACGAGGCGCTGTTCGGCCTCGCGTTCACCCTGGCAATCAGGCTGCGAGCGCTGCGTTCGGGCCCTTCCCTGGTTGCATCCGGCGTGGGATGGATGCTGGCGGCCGGCGTCCTCTTCGCACTGGCAACCGGCAGCTTCTACACGGCGCTCGCTCGGCTGGACTACAGCGTTGCTGCCCCCATCACCGGGGCCGTGCCGCTCGCCTCGTACCTGTTCGTGCTCATCATGTTGCGCGGCTACGAGCGCCTGACGCCTCGGGTGGTGTTCGGCGCGGCGCTCGTGGTCGCCGGAGTAGGTCTCATAGGAGTCGTCAACTGATGCCCGTCTCACAGGAAACGCTTGACGAGATCGCCCTCACCCGTGAGGAGTACGACCTCATCGTCAGCAGGATCGAGCGCGAACCCAACGGCGTCGAGCTGGGGCTGTTCGGCGCGCTCTGGAGTGAGCACTGCGGTTATAAGCACTCCAAGCCCCTGCTGCGCGGCTTCCCCACTACCGGCGAGGCGGTGCGCGTGCAGGCCGGCGAGGAGAACGCGGGCGTTGTCGACATCGGCGGTGGGCTCGCCGTCGTCTTCAAGATCGAGTCGCACAACCACCCCTCCGCCGTCGAGCCCTACCAGGGCGCCGCGACCGGCGTCGGCGGCATCGTCCGCGACATCCTCGCGATGGGCGCGCGCCCCATCGCGCTCCTGAACTCGCTGCGCTTCGGCCCGCTGGACACCGCGCGCAACCGCTACCTCTTCCAGGGTGTTGTCGCCGGCATCTCCGGCTACGGCAACTGCATCGGCGTGCCGGACGTGGGCGGCGAGACGATGTTCGCCCCCACCTACAGCGGCAACCCCCTCGTCAATGCGATGTGCGTTGGCCTGCTGCCGCACGGAGGACTCATGCGGGCCGCCGCTGCGAACCCCGGCTCCCTCTTCCTCCTCGCGGGCTCCGCCACCGGCAGGGACGGCATCCACGGCGCGTCCGGCCTTGCCTCACGGACCTTCGAGGAGGAGCGTGAGATGCGCCCGACGGTCCAGGTCGGCGACCCGTTCCTGGAGAAGGTGCTCATCGAGGCCTGTCTCGAAGCCGCCGCAAGCGGGCTGCTCGACGGTATGCAGGACCTCGGCGCGGCGGGACTCACGAGCTCCGTGATGGAGTGCGCCGCGCGGGGCGGCACCGGCGTCGAGATAGACGTGGCCCGCGTCCCCCGCCGCGAGGACGGCATGACTCCCTACGAGGTCATGCTCTCCGAGTCCCAGGAGCGCATGCTCCTCATCGTCAAACCGGAGAACGAGGACGCCGTCCGTGGCATCTTCGACCGCTGGGACGTGCCGCTCACTGCTATAGGCGCCGTCACCGGCGACGGCGTGGCGCGGGTCTACGACGGCCCCGACCTCGCCGCCGAGATCAACGTCGCGACGCTCGTCGAGGCGCCGCAGTACCGCCCCGGCGGAACGCGCCCCGCGTACCTCGACGCCCTGCACACCGCCCCGATGCCCCCGCCTCCCGACCCCGCGCAGGCGGGACGCATCCTCCGTGCGCTCCTCGCCTCCCCCAACGTCGCGAGCAAGCGCGCCGTCTACCGCCGCTACGACCACGAGGTGCAGACGCGCACGATGGTCAAGCCCGGTGCGGGAGATGCCGCCGTGCTCCGCCTCCGGGAGCTCCCCAAGGCGCTCGCCCTGGCTGTCGACGGCAATGGACGCCTCGCTTGGCTCGACCCCTGGACCGGTGGTGCGATGGCCGTCGCCGAGGCGTGCCGCAACGTCGCCGCATCCGGCGCGACGCCGCTGGCCATCACCGACTGCCTCAACTTCGGCAACCCGCAGAAGCCGGAGGTCTACTACCAGTTGGAGGAGTGCGTCCGTGGCATGGCCGACGCTTGCCGCTCCTTGGGCGTGCCCGTCGTGAGTGGGAACGTCTCGCTCTACAACGAGACCCAGGGTGAGGCCGTCTACCCCACGCCCGTCGTCGGGGCCGTTGGCCTGCTCGACGACGCCCGCAACGCGCTCGGCGCCGCGTTCGCCCGCGAGGGCGATGCCGTATTCCTGCTCGGCGCATCCCCTGCCGACGATGGCGCGCTCGCGGGCAGCGAATATCTCGCGCTCGAACACGGCACGGTCGCGGGCAGACCGGCCATCGACCTCGACGCCGAGGCACGCTTGCAGCAGCTCCTCGTCACTCTCGCCCGCGAGCGTCTGCTCTCCTCCGCTCACGACTGCTCGGACGGCGGACTCGCGGTTGCCTTGGCCGAGAGCGCCGTCCTCGGCGGCGTCGGCTTCACCGGCGCTGGTGACTTGCCGGAAGGCCGCTGGGACGCCGCGCTCTTCGGCGAAACGCCCTCGCGTGCGGTCGTCAGCTGCGCGGAAGCGAACGTCTCGCGTATCGAGGCCGCCGCTCGGGAAGCGGATGTGCCATGCGCGAGGCTGGGCGTCGCAGGCGGTGAACGATTCACCATCCCCCGCACCTCCTCCAGCCTGCCCATTCTGCTGGTCGACGAGCTGCTCGCGGACCTCGCCGACGCCTTCTTCGGCGGCTTGGAGCGCGCCCTGAACGCCTGATCCCCTCTCCCTACAAGGGGAGAGGGTGAGGGAGAGGGTACTCCGGGGTCGTGTGGTGAAGGGCTGTCATTTCGAGCGAAGCCGAGAAATCTCTCGGGTTGCCTGGCCCCTTCCCCCTCGATGGGGGAAGGCTGGGATGGGGGCGTCTCCCTAGCACCCGCCGCCCTTTGGACGCAAGCGGCGCGTTCACCGGAATTCGCCGGACTCCGCGCGTGGGGCCGCCCGCCCCGCTGTGCCACAATCCCCGCGGCGCGGATAGTGACACCAGCCCCTTGTGCGATGAGCACGCGGAGGAGCAGCCTGTCGGTGGTATGATGTCCTTTCATACCCCACAGTGCGAGGGATTACGAGATGAAGGTCATCTTTCTCGAAGATGTGGCCGGCGCCGCTGATGCCGGCGAGGTCAAAGACGTCAAGAACGGGTTCGCCCGCAACTACCTGCTGCCCCGCGGGCTTGCCGCCCCGGCTACCCCCGGACAGCTCCAGCGGATACGTTCCATCGAAGCCGCGGCGAAGCAGAAGCGCCTCCAGTACTCCGAGGAGTGGGGGCAGGTCGCCGCGCTGATCCAGGGCATGGAGGTGCCCGTTGAGGTGCGTGTCGGCCCGAACGGGCGGCTTTTCGGCTCCGTCACCGGACGCCACATCGCCGACCGGCTCTCCGCTGCCACCGGGCGCACGATCGACCACCGGCAGGTGCTCCTCGGCGCCGCCATCCATGAACCCGGTGACTACCCCGTCGGCATTCGCCTCTACCGCGAAGTGACCGCCGAGATAACGGTCTCGGTCGTTCCTGAAGGCTACGAGGCTGCCCAGGCTGCGGACGCCGGGTCCGAGGACGACGCGCCCGGGTCCGAAGAGAGCGCTTGGGGAGAGTACGAAGACGAAGACCAGTCCCCCGACGACGACTACGACGAAGACGAAGATGAGCCCGGGGACGGCATAACCGGAGAAGAAGAGGAGCCGTAGGAACGAGGCAGGATGTATGCGGAGAAGCTTCCACCACATGACGCGGATGCGGAAGAAGCGGTCATTGGCTCCCTCCTCATAGATGGGGAGGTGATCAACCGCATCGCGCCACTGGTCACGGTCAACGACTTCTATCGTGTGCGCAACCGGCGGTGCTACGAAGCCTGTCAGTCCCTCTATCGTCGTGGTGAGGCCATAGACCAGATCAGTGTTGCCCGTGAGCTCTCGCTCAGGGAGCACTTGGAAGAGGTCGGCGGCCCTGGCTACCTCAGCCACGTCATCGCGGCCGTTCCCACGTCCGTCCACGCGGAGCACTTCGCCCGCATCGTCAACCGCACCGCAACCATGCGCAGGCTCATAGAGGCCGGGGGAGACATCGTGTCCATCGGCTATAAGGACGCTCCGGACACCGAACAGGCGCTCCAGCAGGCAGAGGACGTCCTGTGGAGTGTTCGCAACACGCATGTCACCCGCGACTTCGTGACCCTCCGCGAGGTGCTCGACCAGTACTTGGAGGAGGCGTCCGATACCGCGCCGCTCGATCACGGCGTCGCGCCCATACCTTCCGGCTTCATCGACCTCGACAACGCCCTCGGACGCCTCCAGCGCGGCGACCTCTTCATCCTCGCGGCCCGTCCCGCGCTCGGCAAGTCGACCCTTGGAATGAACATCGCCCGCAACGCGGCGGGGCAGGGTGCCGTCGTCGCCGTCGTAAGCCTGGAGATGAGCCGCGAGCAGCTCGCACTCCGCCTCCTCTCCGCCGAAGCGGAGGTCGACAGCCATTTGTTGAGGATCAATCTCCTTGGCGACACCGCACAGGCCCGTGTCATCTATGGCATCGGTGAACTGTCGGACCTCGCCATCTACATGGACGACTCGCCCGCGCAGACCGTCCTGGAGATGCGCTCCAAGCTCCGCCGTCTCGACACCATGAGGGGCATAGACCTCGTGATCGTCGACTATCTCCAGCTGATCTCCGGGAGAGAGAACCGGGGCGATAACCGCGTGCAGGAGTTGAGCGACATCACCCGCCAGCTGAAGGCCATCGCCCGCGACCTCAACGTGCCGGTCATCGCCATCTCCCAGCTCTCCCGCGCCATCGAGCAGCGCACCGACCACCATCCGCAGCTCTCCGACCTGCGCGAGTCAGGCAGCATCGAGCAGGACGCCGACGTCGTCGTCTTCATCCACCGAGATGACAGGTACATGACTCCGGAGCAGTGGGCACAGCGCCACCCCACGGACCCGTATCCGGAGAACCTCGCGCAACTGGTCATCGCCAAGAACCGCCACGGCCCCACCCGCAACATCCATCTCGTCTTCGATGGGAAGTATTCGCGTTTTCTGAACATGGCGACCGAAACGGCGGGTGCATAACTCAGGCTGTGGCTTTGACGGAAGGCCAGAACAGTGACACAAGCCCCTTACATCGATAAGAACTTATGTTCTAGCCTCTGCTGTACCGGAGAACGCACGTGTGCTCGACGCCTGCAAGGAGCAGGTAGTCTCGCGTTCGCGGTAAGTGGAGTCGGCAATGATAACGACCCTTGCGCCTGCTACCAGAGCACCATCCTTCGGCGGATTCGCTCCTGCCATGAAACGTTTGCCGGTGCCTGCACCGTTACTCTCGTCTCTCCTCGTGGAGATCCACGACTGGGCCGAATTGAAGTGCACCCTGCGTTTCCTCTGGTACGAAGTCCAAGAGAGCGGCTCACCGAAGCGTGTTCCGGTTTCCATTTTGCGAGCGGATGGCGTTCTGCTGGAAGCCCTCGGCTCCAAGGACGAGATCGAGCGCGGCATTCGGCTCGCCGTGCAGCGCGGCACCCTCTTCGAAGCGGGCGGCTGGCTCCTGCTCCGTACGCCGCAGAACGAGCGCGCCGCCGGACGGTTCGGCCCCGCTCCGGCGCAGGCAGTGATCGGTCAACCGTCCGAACGCCCCAACATCTTCCGGTTGTACGAAGAGAACATTGGTATGCTGACGCCGATGGTCGCCGACGAGCTGCGTGCTGCCGAGGAGGAGTACCCCTCCGGGTGGGTGGAGTCGGCCATACGCGAGGCGGCTGCGGGTAACGTCCGCAGTTGGCGCTACGCAGCGGCAGTGCTGGAACGCTGGAAGCGCGAAGGGAGAGGAACGAGATCGAGTGGAAAGCCTGGGAGACATCCTAAGAAGGTACCAGCAACGGACTTTTTCGAACGCTGGCTCGCCGCCTGAGTGGGTAGAGCAGCTCGACGCCGAGTCCGCTGATGCTGATGTCTGTCCGGCCTGCGGCGGTCAGGGCTGGGTGCGCCGAGATGTGCCGGTGAACCACCCGGACTTCGGTCACGCCTTCCCGTGCCTCTGCCGGATACAGCGGAACGAAGCGGATCGTCTCGCGCGCCTTGAACGCTACAGCAATCTTGGTGTCCTCCGCGGAGTAGTGTTCGAAACGCTCGAGCCTAGCGGCCCCGGCGTCAGCCATGAAGCGAACGCTCGCTACGACGCGGCACTCCGTGCGGCGCGGGCCTTCGCCGAGGCGCCTGATGGCTCGCTGCTCCTCACCGGTGGCCACGGGACCGGGAAGACCCACCTTGCTGCTGCTGCCGCCAATCGCCTGATGGCGCAGGGACACCCCGTCCTCTTCACCTTCGTCCCTGACCTCCTCGACCAGCTCCGGGGCGGCTATGCCGACGACGCGGAGCTCTCTCACGACGAGGTGTTCGAGCAGGTCAAGAACGTCTCCGTTCTCGTCTTGGACGACATCGGCGCGCATAACGGCACTCTCTGGGCTGAAGAGAAGCTCTTTCAGGTCGTCAACCACCGCTACCTCAATGGCCTGCCTACGATCCTCACTTCCGCTGTGCCGCTCGAACGGCTGGACGGACGCCTTCAGAGCAAACTTACAGACCCCCGGACGGCGATCGTCATAGATATGGGCGGCTCCGCGAAGATGCGAGACGCCGGCCTTGGCAGCATTCCTCATGCGATGGAACGACTGACTTTCGATTCCTTCAAACCTGTAGGGCGCGCCAGGTACAGAGAGAGTCGAGAATCCTTGGCCAGTGCACTCCAAGTCTCCCGCAACTTCGCTAAGTCCCCCGACGGTTGGCTCCTGCTGCATGGTCCATCCGGCAGTGGCAAGACTCATCTTGCTGCTGCCATTGCAAACGAGCAGCGCGACCTAGGCGGCGATGTTTTCTTTGCATTCGTACCCGAACTGCTCGACCATCTCCGCTACACCTTCAGCCCGGACAGCCGTATCGCCTATGACGAGCTGTTCGACCGTATCAAGCAGGCACCCGTCCTCATATTGGACGACTTCGGTTCACATAGTTCGACGCCGTGGGCAAAGGAGAAGCTCTACCAGATCATCGTCTATCGGCACCATGCGCTCCTCCCGACTGTCATTACTACGGGCGAAGTGGATGAGGATTTGGCAGATCCAATCGTGTCCCGAATGATGGATGAACGGCTGGTTAGAAGCATAAAGGTCCTTGCGCCAGACTACCGGACAGGTCGTGATCCCATGGAGTCCCACGAAAACCGTGGCATCGACTGATCAAACGGGCGGCTCGGGCGAGTGCGCGTTCTGCGGCATCGCATCCGGCGCGCTCCCACGCCGCATCCGCTACCAGGACGACGAACTCGTCGCCTTCGACAATGCGCTCGATTGGGCGCCGCTCATGTACCTCGTGGCGCCGGTCGTTCATATGAGCCAGCAGGAGTTCTGGCAGTCGCCGCTCTTCTCCCGTGCTGCGCAACTCGCCGTTGAACTCGGCGAGTCCGACGCGCCCGGCGGCTTCCGCATCGTCTCCAACTTCGGCGCCGACGCGATGCAGTCCCAGCCGCACGGCCACCTGCACGTCCTCGGCGGGGCGCACCTCGGTCTCTACATGGACTTCCCCGGCAAGAGCGACTTCTGGCTCCGCTTCTACGGCAGCGAACAGCACGACCCCCTCACCTTCCGGAAGCGCCACCCGTGAGCGCCACCCCCGTCATTCCCGCGCGCCCCCGTCATTCCCGCACTGGCGGGAATCCAGAGTGCGCGGGCAGCGCACGCGGGGGGCTGGGCTGTGAAGGACTGCCTGCTCCCCTCTCCCCTTGGGAGAGGGGCTGGGGGTGAGGGTTGCCCGGCGTGCGTTGTCATTTCGAGCGCAGGCAGCGAAGTCGAGAAATCTCTCGGGGGTTCCCGTCGTTCCTGCGGAGGCAGGAACCTCACCCCGTATTCTGCTCATCGAAATTCTGCTCATCGAGGATGTAACCCATGACTGACCTCCTCCTCGTCGGCGTGGGCGGCTTCATCGGCGCGGCGTCGCGCTACGGCGTGATCCTGGGCGTCTCCCGTCTGCTGGGCCAGCCGACCTTCCCTTGGGGCGTGCTCGCCGTCAACGTCCTCGGCTCCCTGCTCATCGGTGTGCTCGCGGGACTCGCCGAGACGCGCAACCTCTTCGGGCCGGGTGCCCGCCTCTTCCTCTTCGTCGGTGTGCTCGGCGGGTTCACCACCTTCTCCGCGATAACCAACGACACCCTGACTCTCCTCCGCAACGCCGCCTATCTCTCCGCCGCTGCGAATGTCCTGCTCACCGTCGCCCTCGGCCTTGCCGCTGTCGCTGTCGGTTACGCCGCCGCCCGCGCGTTGTAGCCCCCCGTCATTCCCGTGAAAACGGGAATCCAGAGTGACCGCCAGGTCACACAACGGCTCGCAGCGAGTCGCTCGAGGTGACGTGGTGCGGGGTGTCTGGTGTAGGGGCATCCCTTGTGGGTGCCCTCCGGCCCCTTCCCCCTTGATGGGGGAAGGCTGGGATGGGGGTGAACTGGATGCGCGGGCGCAGCCATCCATGTTGACTATCCGAACAGTGACACACGCCCGTTGCGCGGACGATGCGCTGTTCCCTACGATGGCTGGTATGACCATCCTGCCCACTGCCGCGCCCCGAAAGGATCCGTGCTTGGTCGCTCTCGCAGCGGACCGTGATGAGTCAGGATGCAACACGATGAAACACCGTCCCCGCCCGCAGAAAAGTGTGAATTGATGAAATCTTGTTGCCTTGTTCACAGGAAGCAGGCCATGGCCTTGGAAACACCCCCGGACAAGGTGATCAAGGCACTCAGATTGCAGGCCCCGTTTACTCCTGAGACGCTGAACAAGATTTCAGGGATCGCAGCCCGTTGGAATCTTGTTCGACCCCGCGCTATGGCACTCCCCCTCCCGATGGCGGGAGAAGGGTCAGAGGTGCGGGTTCGAGGAGGCCGGGCGCGGCGCTCCCCGCGCTTGACCGTCGTGCCGTAGGGGAACATACTCTGCCCGTTAGCCATACATTCGAGGGAGACTGAGGAGGCCAGCATGGGACGCGTAGTAGATGTAGACACGCACATCGCCGAACCGCCGGAGATGTGGGATTTCCTGGACCCGGACTGGCACAAGCGCCGGCCCGTCGTCGTGCAGGTGCCCGACGACACTCTCTATGGCCGTGTGGACCACATGTGGCTCATCGATGGCCAGATATATCCTCGTCCGGCAGGCCGAGGCGGCAACTTCCTCGTCACGCCTACCGCACAGGCGAATGTTCGTGACCGCGTCGACAGGAAGGCGCGCGAGTTGCTCGACCTCCCGATGCGCTTCGAGGACATGCAGGCCACGAACGTGGACACGCAGGTCGTCTACCCCACGCTCTTCCTCGCTTACCTCACCCACGACGCCGCCTACGAGGTCGAGTTGTGCAAGGCGTACAACCGCTTCCTCGCCGATGTCTGGGCGAAGGCGGAGGACCGCATCCGCTACGTCGTCATTCCCCCGCTCCGCAACATCGACGCTTCCATCAGCGAGCTTCGCTTCGGCAAGGAGCACGGTGCGTGCGGCGTCTTCTTCCGGGGCATCGAGGGCGACAAGACCTTGGACGACCCCTACTTCTTCCCGGTCTACGAGGAGGCCCAGTCGCTCGGCCTGCCCATCTGCATCCACCAGGGACAGGGCGCGCCTGCGCTCAACTACCTCATCGACGTCAGCCGCAGCCACACCTTCACGCACGGGCGCATCCCCCCTGTCGTCGCCTTCCGCAACCTCGTCTCGAACAAGGTGCCGGAGCTCTTCCCTGACCTGCGGTGGGGCTTCATCGAGACCGGCGCTACCTGGGTGCCGTTCGCCATGTACCAGCTGCGCGGAACGCTCCGCGCCGACCGGGACTTCTGGGGCCCCCGCCTCTTCGATGAGTACAACATGTGGGTCTCCTACGAGGTCGAGGAGGACCTGCCCTACCTGATGCAGTACGTCGGCGAGGACCACCTCGTCGTCGGCACCGACTATGGGCATCACACTCCCGGGACGACCGATCGCCTCGCCGCCGACCCGTCGGCGCAGGTGCACTGCGTCAGCCAGATGCGCTCGCGGGACGACATCTCCTCGGCAACCGCGGAGAAGATCCTGACGGACAACGCCACGGCGCTGTACGGCGTGTAACCGAGAGCAGTTCTGGACTCATGCGGCGTCGGATGAGGCGGCCTTCGGGGCCGGACGGGCGTTCGCGCCGCCTGCTTGTGCTGGTCATAGCGCTTGCGGCGCTGGCGCTCGTGGCCGGGCCGCTTATCGGCTTCTTCCTCGTCTACACCGCGCCGAGCCAGCAGTGGTTCGCCCGCGTCAACGGTGTCGAGATACCGCGCGCCACGCTGGTGGACGTGCTCCGCGCCAACCAGATAGACGCGCTGCTCCAGCGGCAGCGGTTCGACCCGGGCACGCAGGCGTTCGATACCGCCGGGTTGCTCATCGACAACGAGGTGCTGCGCCAGACAGCGGCCACGCTCGGCGTCGCTGTGAACGAGTCGGAGATCGAGCGCGAACTTGCGGCCCAACTCACCCCGCGGTTGGACGCCGCAGACCTCGATGCTTCGGCCCGCGCCGAGCTTGCCGAAGCGAAGCGGCAGTACGCCGACCTGCGGCGTCTCGACGTCGCCGAATTGGAGAAGCTGGCTGAGGGGGAGTTGCTCCGCTGGAAGGTCACGGAGACGCTCGGACGCTCCATCGTCGACCCGCAGCCGCAGATACGCCTGCACTCGATCGTGGTCGCCGACGTGGAGACCGCCACGCGTATCCAGGGTGAGGCCGTGCAGGGAGTGCCGTTCGAGGAGTTGGCGCGCCGCTATTCGCTCGACCCCGCTTCCGGCGACCTCGGCTGGCTGCCCTACGCGGCGCTTCCGCCTGCCGCCGCGGACCTGCTGTGGAACCTCCCGGCGGCGGAGCTCTCGCCGCCGTTCCAGCGCGGCGATGGCGCGATCGTCGTCTATGTCATCAGTGCACGCGACCCCTCTCTCGCGCTCGACCCGGTCGCGAGGCAGTTGCTGGAGGAAGCGGAGTTCGAGTCATGGCTTGGCCAGACGCGTGCGGCGCAGGACATCGAACTCCGGCTGGACTCGGAGACGCTCGAGTGGGTGGCCGACCAACTCGAACAGACGAGGAGTGTTGCCCCGCAGAGCTGACGCAGGACGCAGGCGCTTATCGCTGGCGGTTAGCGCGTCGCCCCAGCCAGTCGCCCAGAAGGAGCGACGAGAAGCTCTGGCGCTCCATGACTGGAGCATGTGCTGGCGGAGCCTCGCGCAGTTGGTCTACTCGCGCCTCGATCAGTTCGGCAAGTCGCTTTGCTGCCTCAGCGGCGTCCGGCTTCGCGAGAGCGGCCTCCCATAGCCCTCTCGTAGCTCCTGCGAGCCGGTCGAGCCAGGAGCCGAACGTCTCCGGCGCACACTCCAGCACGATGGCAAGCTCCTCAGGGTCGAGCTCGGCAGCTGTGCGCAGGGCCTGGGAGAACGCGTCGCCTTGCAGACGGCGCACGTCGCGCCAGACGGGGCTTGCGGAGACGGCGTCCACTGCTGCGCCCGCTGCGATGCGGGGCAGGTATTCCGTGGCGATGACGAAGCTGTCGTGCTCCGCCGCGTCGAGGAAGAATGGACTCGCGCCGACGGCCTTGGCGAGCCCGGTCACAGCTTCGACAGCATCCCCCGAGGCGGTCGTCGATGGGATGATGGCGTAGTCCGTGCCGTCGAACGATGCCTCCGCGCCTTCGCTGAGCGTACGAGGCACGGGACGCCCGCCGACGAAGTGCATCCCGTCCGGCAGGTGCTCTTCCGCCCAGCGCAGCAGCGGGGCCTTCAACGGGCAAGTGTCCGTGACGACACATCCTGACGGCGCGAACTCGCCGATGATGCGCAGCGCGTCGCTTGCAGAGGCCAGCGGCGAGGAGAGCACGACGAGTTTCGCGCCTGCCAGCGCTGCTGCCGCGCTCCGGGGTGCATCGTCTATCGCGCCGGCCTCGATTGCACGCCTTCCCGTCGCAGCATTAGGGTCGAAGCCTGCTATGGAGATGCCTTGTACACCGGACCTGATGGCACGCCCGAGGGCGATGCCAAGAGGGCTGAGGCCGATGATGGCGATGTCCGGCATGATGTGCGCTGGTGGCCTACGACCCGGAGCGGTAGCCGCCGCCGGTGCCGCGCATGCGGGGGTCGAGCAGGTCGCGGAGTGCGTCGCCGAGCACGTTCCAGCCGAAGACGGTGAGGCTCAGGAAGACGCCCGGCCAGATAGCAAGCCACGGCGCTATCTCCATGTACGTCCGCGACTCTGAGCTGAGCATCCGCCCCCAGGACGGGAACGGCGGCGGGACGCCGTAACCGAGGAAGCTGAGAGATGCCTCGATGAGGATCACCTGCCCCAGGCGCAGGCTCGCCAGGATGATTATGGGGACCATCACGTTCGGTAGGACGTGCCGTACCAGGATGCGCAGAGTGGTCGCGCCATTGACGCGCGCCGCCTCCACGAACGGCTGTTCCTTGAGCGCCAGCACCGCGCCGCGCAGTACGCGGCTCTCGCGTATGGCAACGAGCCCCAGCACGAGCGTCACGTTCAGTGTGCTCGGTCCCAGGATAGACATCACGAACAACAGCAGGAGCAGCGGCGGCACGCTCATCCACGCGTCCACGAGGCGCTGCACCAGTGTGTCGAACTTGCCACCCATGTAGCCGCTCGTGATGCCGATCAGGGCTGCGAGTATGCTGCCGAGCGCGACCGAACCGAGGGCCACGACGATGGAGACCCGGGCGCCGTGCACGAGCCTGCTGAACAGGTCTCGCCCGATGAAGTCGGTCCCCAGGAAGTAGCTAAAGCTCGACCCCTGCAATGCGTCGGAGAAGTGTGGCTCGTCGTAAGGGTAGGGCGCTATCCAGTTGGCGAACACGGCCATGAGCAGCATGATCATGACGATGACTGCGCCGACTGCCCCCAGCGGCTTCTCGGTGAACAGTCTCGTCACCAGCCCGATGAAGCCTCCGCTCGCACGGCGTGGCAGCCTTGCCGCAGCAGGTGCTCCTTGTGGTCTTGTGCTCTCGATAGCCATGACTTACGTGTACTTTATCCGTGGGTCGAGGACGCCGTAGAGGAGGTCCACGATGAGGTTGATGAGGACGGTGGCCGCTGCAAAGGTGAGGATGATGGTCTGTGCGGGGACGTAGTCCCGGTTCTGGAGTGATTGCAGCATGTAGATGCCCATGCCGGGCAGGTTGAATATCTGTTCGATGATTACTGTGCCGCCAAGCAGGAACGGGATCTGCAGGCCGATGAGCGACAGCACGGGGATGAGCGCGTTCCGCACCGCGTGTCGGTACCAGATGGTTTGCGGCTGCAGGCCCTTCGCCCATGCGGTGCGGATGTAGTCCTGCCGCACTACTTCCAGCAGCATGGCGCGGGTCATCCGGATCGTGCCCCCCATGAGTGGTATGCCTACGATGACTCCCGGCAGCACCATCACGCTCAGGTTCTTGATGGGGTCCTCCGTGAACGGCACGTAGCTCAGTGGCGGAGCCCAACCGAAGAACAGTGCGGGAAGCGTTACGACGATGGTGCCTATCCAGAGGATGGGCACTGCCACCAGCCCGATGGAGACGGAGCGCAGTGCGTAGTCTATCCACGTGTCCTGCCGGACAGCGGTGATGATGCCGATGGGGATGGAGAGCACCGTGCTGACGACCAGCGCGATGAGCGAGAGTTCCAGCGTCACGGGGTAGCGCCGCCCAAGCTCGTGAGTGACGGTGTTCCCCGTCCAGAGTGACTGCCCCAGGTCGCCTACGAACAATCCACCGAACCATTCGCCGAACTGGACGTAGAACGGCCTGTGCAACCCCAGCTCTCGCAGGATCGCGTCCCGGTCTGCGGCATAGCCGAAATCGGAGAGCATCAGGTCGACGATGTCGCCGGGGATCAGGCGCAGCATGAAGAACGTGAGCACGCTCACGACGAGCATCGTGAGCGCGGCGAGCATCAGACGGCGTATGACGAAGCGGTACACGACAGTTCGGGCTCCAGCGTGCCTCCAGCGCGCTGGAGCGAGTCTACGGCGCAGCGTAACCGGAATCAAATCCGGTAGGCTCTACGGACGCGATTCACTATCCTCAAGGGTCGAACCGCAACAGCAGACCTCTATGGAGAACAGGCAGATTGGTTGACCGGATGATCGAGGTCGAAGGACTCACGAAGTTCTACGGCGATTTCCTCGCCGTGAGCGGCGTCTCCTTCGCCGTGGACAAGGGCGAGACGGTTGGGCTGCTCGGTACCAACGGCTCCGGAAAGACCACGACCATGCGCGTGCTCACCGGCTACATGCCGCCTACATCAGGGACGGTCCGCATTGCAGGTCACGACCTCGCCGCTGACTCACTGGAAGCGCGGCGGCACATCGGCTATCTCCCTGAATCGGTGCCGCTCTACAGCGACATGACCGTCGCTGCATCGCTGCGGTTCTTCGGGCGTGTCCACTCGATGGACGCCGCTAGCCTTGTTTCCTCGATCGACCGCGTCCTTGATGCGTTTGACCTGGTCGACTACCGCGACGCGCTCGTCGGCAAACTATCCAAGGGATATCGCCAGCGACTGGGGCTCGCCCTTGCGGTGCTTCATGAGCCGGAGGTCCTCGTGCTTGACGAACCGACCGTGAGCATAGACCCGGTGCAGGTCGTGGAAGCTCGCGACCTCATACGGCGCCTTGGCAAAGAACACACGGTGCTCCTGAGTACGCATCAACTCGCTGAAGCCTCCACCCTCTGTGAACGCGTCATCATCCTGCATGACGGGGTTCTTGTCGCGGAAGGTCATCCGGATGAGATAGCGGAGCGCCTCCAGGGGGCGCAGCGCATCAGGGTAGAGGCGCGTGGCCCTGCCGAACAGACGGGTACGGCTCTCGCCGCCGTGCCGGGCGTCCGTTCCGTTGGAGCGGCCACACTCATCGAGGAGGGAGTCTACGCGTTCGAGGTCACTGCTCCGTTGCGCTCGGACTTGCGGGAAGCCATTGTCCAGGCGATGAACGCTGCGGGCATTGGGCTGCGCGGTCTTGCCCGCTCCTCTGTGGACCTGGAGGAGGTTTTCCTGCAGATCACGCGAGGCGAGCGGGAGGACCCCGATGCATAACGCCTTACTCCTGGCGTGGAAGGAGATTCGCTCCTACTACGGTTCACCGATGGCCTACGTCGTAAGCGCTGCATTCCTGGCGCTCACGGGCCAGTTTTTTGTGTCCGGTGTCTCGGAACTGCTGCCGGAAGCTTCGCTCCGCGCTGTCTTCACGCCCATGACGTTCGCTCTCATTCTCTGGGCTCCCATCGCGAGCATGCGGCTCTTGGCGGAGGAACAGAAACTCGGCACGCTGGAGCTGCTGCTCACTGCTCCGCTGCGCGATTGGGAGATCGTGATAGGGAAGTTCTGCGCGCTCGTAGCGATGCTCCTCGGCATCATCGCCCCGACGCTCGTCTACGTGGTGCTGCTCTACTGGTATGCCTCGCCGGACGGTGGGCCGCTGTTTACCGGATACATTGGCCTGTTCTTGTACGGCTCTGCTGCTGCGGCGCTGGGACTGTTCACATCCTCGCTCACTGGTAACCAGATCGTGGCTGGAGTCACGGCAGCCGTCGCGTTGCTTTTTCTCACGCTCGCGAGCGAGGCCTCTGGCCTCGTATCCGGCTTGGCGTCTGCACTGCTTGCCGGCGTTTCCTTGCCAGCCCATTACACCGCGTTCGTCGCGGGTGTCATCGAACTACGGAACGCCGTCTACTTCATCACTTTCATTGCGCTCTTCCTCTTCCTGACGACGCTGAGCCTGGAGTCCCGGCGATGGCGGTGAACGGACGACCATCGTCCAGAAGCAGGATAACGGAACGGCTGCGAGGCTGGAGCCTGCTCCTCGCGGCGCTTGGGGGCATCGGCGCGCTCGGAGGGGTGCTCCTCGTCGCGTGGGCCCCTGAACTCCGCCCGTTCGCCGTACCGACACTCATCGCTGCAGGTGTGTTGCTGGCGCTCGCTGCCGCCGGTTCGATGGGCTACCTCGTTGGTGTGGTTACCGGTCGCAGAGGCCGTTTCTCCTGGGTGAGTCTTGGCAGTGCTGCCGCTGCGCTGGCGATTGTGGTCGCGCTGAACGTCATCGCCTCGGCAACTGACGCATCCTGGGACCTCACCGCGACGCGCCAGTTCGAGATAGCTCCGCAGACCATGCAAGCGCTGGCTGTGCTTCCTGTGGATGTGGACGTGACCGGGTTCGTCGTGACGGATGAGGATGGCCTGCATTATCAGGGGACGGCGGAAAGCTACCTGCGGCAGTTCGCCAAACATGCTGGCGGCAGGCTCTCCTACAGGTTCGTCGATCCTGAACTGGAACCTGCTACCGCGCGTGAGTTCGGTGTGGTCAGCGCTCCGCTGCTGCTCTTCACTGCACCTGCTACAGGTCTCCGTGCCTCTGTAGGCACTGGCGAACTCTCAGAACAGCAGTTGCTCACTGCCATCCTCACGGTGACCGGGGCTCAACAGCACACCGTCTACTTCCTCACCGGCCACGGTGAGCGAAGCATCACCGACCTCCGCTCAGGCGGCTCCGGGTTGGGACTGGCCGCTGCCGGACTCCGAGCCGACGGCTACCGCGTCGAGTCGCTCATGCTGGCGGACGCCGGAAGCGTGCCGGACGACGCTTCACTGCTCGTGATTGCCGCGCCCCGCCAACCGATCCCGGATGTCGAGGAGCAGGCGGTTATCCGCTGGCTGGCAGACGGAGGGCGGGCGCTATTCATGCTCGATACATCCTCCGACATACGGGACGCCATGGCAGACCTGCTCCTGGCGTGGGGCCTCGAGACAGTGCCAGGCACGCTGTTTGACCGCGAGCGCTCCGCTGCCGGAGACGCGCGCACGCTCGCGGTGCAGCGCGACCAATACCTGGGACAGACCTCGGTCACCGAGGGAGCCGCTATCGTTGAGCCGCTTGGCGCAACGCTCTTCCCGGGCGCTATTGCGTTCCGTCCGGGGGGTGCCGCCGCGGCACGTATCGAGCGCGGCGATTCCGTGCCCGTGCGGTTCGAGCCGTTGGTGACCACGTCTGTCGACTCCTGGGCCGTCGAGGGAACCAGGGAAGGCCCTGTTGTTGCCCGGGATGTCCCCGGCCCCCATACGCCACATCTCATTGTCCAGGCGTCCGCCCTTGCTACGGATGCTCCGTCGGAAGCGTTCGATGCCGCATCCGTCCGCACCACACTTGCCGTTCTTGGCGATGCCGACTTTGCCAGCAACCGCCACTTTGGCGATGTGAGCAACGCGGATTTCTTCCTGAACACGGTGAACTGGCTGCTGAAGGACAGGTCGCTCATCGCTGTGCGCCCGAAGCAAGAGGTCTTCCGCCCTCTCGTGCTTACGGTGCCGGAGTACAACCTCGTGCGTTACGTCAGCTGGTTCCTGTTGCCTGCGCTGATCGCCGCCGCCGGTGTCGTCGTGTGGTGGCGGCGGCGTTAGAAGAGGACACACAGGAATGAAGGTCGCAGTTGTCAGGTTGGTATTGCTGCTGATCGTTGCATCTGCGGCTGTTGCTGCATGGGTGTTGGTGCCGGGTGGCGACGACGAACCGGAAGCAGCGCTGCTCCGCGCCCGTCTCTACACTGTAGCTCAGGACGACATCGTGAATGTCACCGTCCAGACGGAGACGGGCACCGTCATGTTCGAACGGCGAGATGATGGCTGGTATTTTGCCGAATCTTCGGTGCCCGTGAACCTGGACCGTTGGGGCGGTGTCGTGTTGCTGCTCTCGGGCCCTGAAGTAGAGCGCGAGTTGGCTGCGCCGAGTGTGCTGTCGGAGTTCGGATTGGACGAACCGGATATCGTCAGCGTTGGCCTTGCAGGGGGTAATCGCGTTGAGGTTCGACTCGGCGCTGAGACACCGGATGGACGCAACGTCTATACGCAACGGGAAGGTAAGTCCGAGGTGGCGCTCGTCAACGAACCGTGGGCGCGGGTATTGCGCCGCCTCGCCACCGAACCGCCGCTGCCGTACTGGTACTACCGCGTCGATCCGGCGCTTGTGCGGCTCTTCGAGATCGAGAGCATGGGCAGCATTGCGACGTTCCTGCTTGGTCTGCCCAGGGGCGACGGTGGATCGCCCGACAGGGTGGTGCGGGGCGACGTGGCGTCGGACCTGACGGATGCTCAGCGCGACGCGGTATTGAGCGTTGCAGGCGGGCCTCCCGGCTTTGACGTGGCAGTCTGGCCGGAGGGTCTGACACTGGAAAGCGCAGGCCTGCAATCGCCCCGTGCCGTCATTCGGGTTACCTACGAGTTAGCGGTTCCGTTGGAGGACAAGAGCGCCGTGAACGCAGTGTTTGCGGTCGGAGGTCGGAGGTCCGACGGCGATGGCTACTACGCGGCAACGCCGGACTCGCTGCTGCTCCTCACATTCGATGCGGCCTGGGTGGAAGAAGTGCTGTCGCTGGTGAAGGGGGAGTTCGCCGGAGGAGGCTAAGGAGCGTCCCTGCGCGGGAGCGCGGGAGACAACGATAGGCGGGTCAGTCTGACCCGCCTATGCCTGTTCCTCGATAGCAGCCAGGGGTTAGGGTTCGCTGCGGTCCTTGTTGATCTCGATGAAGCGGGTCTGGTCGGCAGGAAGCGCGTCTTCGGCGAAGATTGCGGCGACGGGACAGACCGGCTCGCACGCTGCGCAGTCGATGCACTCATCGGGCTCGATGTAGAACATGCGGTCGCCCTCGTAGATGCAGTCCACGGGGCAGACGTCAACGCACGAGGCATCTTTCACGTCCACGCAGGGTTCGGTGATTATGTAGGCCATCTTGGAAGTGCCCCTCCCTTTGATCTAGGCCCGTCCGGGCCCCCTCCCTCCCAGGAAGGTAAGTGCATTCTAGCAGACGTATTCAGGGGGTGTGAACACGTTATCAACTCTCGTCCTGGGGGATGAAATCTCCACATTCTTCTTGATCGATAGGTTGATGAACGTCTCCGTCTGCCGGACGCCCGTGATCTCGCCAACCCGGTTTCTGAGGAAGTCGGAGAGTTCAAGCGGAGAACCGAGGCTTACGCGGCAGAAGACGTCGAACGCGCCGGTCGTCACCGCCGCGTAATGCACCTCTTCCATCTTCGCCAACTCCTCCGCTGCCGACTGCACATGGGCGGGGTCCACCTTCAGGCCGACAAGCGCGGACATGCGCCGTCCCAGCTTGGAGGTGTCCGGGATGGCGACCACGCGGATGACTTCCTCCTGGACGAGGTTGCGGAAACGCCGCCGGATCGTTCCTTCGCTCACGCCGGTCTTGCGCGCCAGCTCGATGTTGGAGGCGCGTCCATCGCGCTGGAGCAGCTCTATGAGCTTCGTGTCGAGCTCGTCAAGGGGAGCCATGGCTACCTCCTCGTGAAAATTCGCACAATAGGGTTATGGTACGACCTGCACACCCGCGCTGGCAAGGCATGCAGGCGTGTCCAGTGCGCACTGATCGGTATCTAGGCTGACAGGAACTGCGCGGGATCGTCCGCGAACGCAGTGCGGCATCCGGGAGCGCAGAAGTAGTACGTTTCCCCTTCGTGGTCGGCGGTCCCACCGGGGGGGTCGGCTTTCGGCACCACCATCTTGCAGACGGGGTCTATGGCCGTGTCACCAGGTTTCCCAAAGATCACGTCAAGCCGGTTCATGCACCACTTCTCCCCTGTGCCGGAGGTTCAACGGACACTGACATTCTAAGGCATCCACCTCTTCAGGCGCAGGCTGTTCGTCACGACAGACACGGAACTGAACGCCATCGCGAAAGCGGCGAGCATGGGGTTCAGGAAGCCGTGCTCGCCGAGCGCCCAGCGCCATGCCTCCGGCACGCCCCCGCTCCCGAATACGAGGTGGAGAACGCCCGCTGCGACCGGAATCAACAGGAGGTTGTAGCCGAACGCCCAGCCGAGGTTCTGCCGGATGGTGCGCATCGTGGAACGGGAGAGGTGCACCGCGGCGCCCGTCAGCCGAACGTCCGCTGTCATGAGCGCAACGTCGGCTGCTTCCAGTGCCGCGTCCGTACCGGAACCGATGGCGATGCCCACGTCTGCCTGGGTCAGCGCGGGAGCATCATTCACGCCGTCCCCCACCATCCCCACACGCTTTCCCTCCCTCTGAAGGCGCTCGATCTCGGCAGCCTTGGCGCTCGGGAGCACCTCTGCCATAACCCGCTGAATGCCGAGTTGGGCCGCGATGCTCTCAGCGACGGGCCGCACGTCGCCGGAGAGTATCGCCACTTCCAGTCCCATCGCCTTGAGCGCTGCGACGGCTTCCGCCGATTCTTCCCGCACGATGTCTGCGACGCCCAGGATGCCGATAACGAGGTCGTTCCGCAGCACGACGAGAGGTGTCCTGCCACGCTCTGCCAGTACTCGAACCGCCGATTCCGCCGTTCCACCGAGAGCGATGTCTGCGCTCCGCACCAGCCCAAGCCCGCCGACGGTGATGGCATCCACGTCCACGGTTGCGCGCACACCGAGTCCGGGCGCCGCCTGGAAGTCCGAAGCACGAGGGAGATTGAGCCCTCTGTCCTTCGCTGCCCGCACAACCGCGGCTGCGATGGGATGCTCGCTCTGCTGCTCCACTGCAGCAGCGAAAGAGAGCAGTTCGTTTTCGGAGATGCCGCGCGGGAGTACGTCCGTGACCTGGGGCTCTCCCTTCGTCAGGGTTCCCGTCTTGTCAAAGACGACAACCTCCAGCTTGTGGGCCTGTTCCAATGCCTCGGCTCCGCGTATGAGCACGCCGTGCCGGGCACCCGAGCCTGCACCGACCATGATGGCGGTCGGCGTGGCAAGTCCGAGTGCGCAAGGGCACGCGATGATGAGCACGGCGATGGCGTTGAGCATCGCCGTATCCAGCGCGGGCTGCGGACCGAGCTGCCACCATGCGAGGAAGGTAAGTGCGGCGATCGTGAGCACGCCCGGAACGAAGTAAGCCGCCACCGTGTCGGCGAGCCGCTGCACGGGTGCACGGGAACCTTGCGCCTCCTGCACCATCCTGATGATCTGTGCGATGGCTGTTGCACTTCCGACTTTGGTCGCTTCGATGGAGATGCCCCCCGACGTGTTCACGGAACCTCCGAACACCACGTCGCCCGCCTTCTTCTCGACGGGGATACTCTCGCCGGTGAGCATGGACTCGTCGACGGCGGTCGTTCCTTCGGTCACGACGCCATCCACGGGGATGCGCTCGCCGGGACGAATCATGACGGTGTCGCCGGGGACGACGTCACTCGCGGATACGTCCCGCTCCTCGCCGTTCCGCGTGACTCGGGCGGTCTGCGGCTGCATGCCGATAAGCGTTCGGATGGCGTCAGACGCGCTGCCCTTCGCCCTGGCCTCCAGCAGCCTGCCGAAGAGGACGAGAGCGATGATGGTAGTAGAGGTGTCGAAGTAAGTCTCGCCGTTCCCGATGGCGCTCCCTGAAAGAGTCACGACTGCGCTGTAGAAGTAGGCCGTAGAGGAGCCCAGCGCGATGAGCGTGTTCATGTTGGAGGTGCGGTGCCGCAGGGCGCTCCATGCACTCGCGTATATCTGCCGTGCGGCCCGGAACTGCACCGGTGTCGCGACCACGAGAGCGATGGCGTTGACCCACGGCATACCCACCCCGCGCTCGACGGCAGGAATGAGCATAAGCAGCATGATTGCCCCGGCGGTTGCAAGACTGAACGCCGCGCGGTTCCTGAGGTCGCGTATCTCCACCCGTCGTGACAGCCGCTCCAGCTCAGCGTCCATAGCGTCTGCGCCGGTGACGTAAGCGCCGCTGAAGCCTGCGGCCGCGGCGGTATCCCGCAGCACGGCGGGAGAGACCGTCCCGGGGACGATAGTGAGCGTGATCTGTTCGGCGGCGGGATTTGCGACCGTGCGCAGTACGCCGTCTATGCTCTTGAGTTGCGTTTCGAGCGTCTTGGCTGAGTCTGCATCAGCCAGTCCGGGAACGGTGAGCACGGCGCTCTCCTCCACCATGTCATAGCCCACCGACCGCACAGCGTCCCGCATGGCTGCGATGCGCTGACTGGCTGGCGCGAACGTCACTGCAGCCGTCTCCGACGCGAGGTTCACAACCACCCCGGACACGCCGTCGACGCGGGCGATGGCATTCGTCACCGTGCTCACGCATGCGGCGCATGTCATGCCCTCGATGGGGAGGACGACACTTCGTTCGTGATGCTGCTGGTGCTGCCCGGTTGCTGTGGACATGGCTTGACGGATGTTGTGGGAAGGTTAATGGCGGATGTGGAGATAGTACCATTGGTGCGCCAGCCCTATACTTGCGCGGATGAATGGCATGATGGCGACAGGGGTCATCCTCATAGTCGGGCTGGGGGTGCTGGCGGCGCTCGTGGTGCTGCTCGCGCTGCTCACGCCGCTGCCGTGGTGGGGAGCGCTGATCCTGCTCCCGGTGCTCGATGCGGCGCTCATCCTCTGGGCGCGCCGCAGGCTGAAGCGCCCGGTGAGCACAGCCGGTGACGCCGGGGCCTAGAGGGGCATCCCCCAGATGGGGTACCACTCCTTGATGGCGCGCGAGGTGGGGATGTCCTTCCTCGATGCCTGCTCCATCCGCAGCTCCAGCGGGTGGTCGCGGGTCTCCGGCTCGCCGCCCGTCGCCGGGGCGAACGGCGTGAACGCCCTGATGCGCGGCTGGTAGATCCAGTAGATCTCCTGCTCCTTCCATCTGAACGCATAGACCGCCGCGAGCACCCGCGGACCGATGCCCATCGACACGAGCGTTTCCCCGATGATACGGGTCGAGTTCGCCAGTGCGGGGAGCCCGGAATCCCGCACGATGATCCATGGATGAGGGTGCTCGGAATCGTCCAACACCACGTCCCACCGAGTCTCGGAGGACTTCAGGTGCGCCAGGGCACGCTCCAGTTCTGCCTTGGCCTGGACCGCATCCTGGTCCTCAGAGGGACGGACGAGCACACCGGTCTTGCCGGTGGTGAAGGTGTCGAGCACCTCCTCGAACACCTGCGCGGCGCTGGCCATCGCCTCATTCGCCTCGCTCCATTCTGCACTACGCGGCCGGGAGAGGAACTTGCACATGAGGACTACCCGGTCAGCATCCCTGTCCGCTCCAGCTCGAGCAAGCGCTCGATCCGGCGGGCCATGGGAGGGTGTGTGGAGAAGAGGCTGGCGAAGCCGTCGCCGATCGCAGGCATGATGAAGAACGCGTTGAGCGTCTCCGCGCGGCGCAGGTCGTTCTGTGGCAGGCCGGTGATGGAGCCGCTGATCCGCTGGAGCGCGTTCGCGAGGTCGCGGGGTCGGTTGGTGAGGATGGCCGCGCCGCGGTCAGCCGCGTACTCACGGTAGCGCGAGAGCGCGGCGATGAGCACCTGGCTGATGACCCAGACGAGGATGGTGACGAGGTAGGCGATCATGATGTAGCTGCCCGCGCTGCCGCTCCTGCTGCGCCCGAAGCCCCCGCCGAAGAGCGCCGACCAGAAGAAGAGGCTCATGAGCGTGGAGGCGACGACAGAGAGGAAGCTGGCGTAGGTCATCACCTGCACGTCGCGCGATGCGATGTGGCTTATCTCGTGGGCGAGCACGCCTTCGAGTTCCCGCTCGTTCAAGACGCGCAGCAAACCAGTGGTGACGGCCACGGCTGCGTGCTTCTGGCTGCGCCCCGTGGCGAACGCGTTCGGGACACTCATGTCCGCAACGGCGACCTTCGGCTTGGGTATCCCCGCCGTCATCGCGAGGCGGTCGATCATCGCGTGTAACTCCGGCGCTTCCTCCGGCGTCACCACCTTCGCGCGCATCGAAGTGAGCACGAGCTTGTCGGAGAGGAAGAACTGCACGAGCACGAGCACGACGGCGAAGCCGAGCATGACGGTCGCGCCCGCAACGGATATGAGGAACCAGAGGAAGAGGCCGTACACGAGGCCGAGCAACAGCATCGTGAAGAGCATGCGCGCCCGGAGCTGGTTGTCCCGGCCTACGCGGCGCGGTTGGAACATCGTCATCCTTCCATCCCCCTCTTCATTCCAGGGACATCGATCCCATGATAGCGCGTCCGCCTGCGCGTTGCCTCTCTCAGGCGGGAGCCTCGCTACACTGCACCCAGCTTGTTGATGGCAGCGCGGAAGCCGGGCGCCGCGCCTTCCAGCACGGACTGGTGGACGCAGTAGGAGATGCGAAAGTAGCCCGGCATGCCGAACCCGCGCCCGGGCACGACGAGCACGCCCTCCTCCTGCAGCGCCTGGATGAGCAGCATCTCGTCCTCCACCGGCGACTGCGGGAAGAGGTAGAACGCACCCTCGGGCTTGCGGACGTTGTAGCCCGCCGACGTGAGCACGTCGCAGAGGTAGTCGCGCTTGGCCTGGTAGTCGCTGACGTCCACCGTCACGCGCTGCAATCCGCGCACGAGATGCTGCATGATGGCCGGCGCATTCACGAACCCGAGCACGCGGTTGCAGAAGACGAACGCATCCATCAGTTCGCCCGCCTCCTCGCAGCCGGGGTGTACGGCCAGGTAACCGATGCGGTCGCCCGGGAGCGCGAGGTCCTTGGCGTGCGATGTTGCGGTGATGGTGCGCTCGTACTCGAGCTGCGGGAACGGGTAGGTGAGGCCGTCGTAGATGATGCGGCGGTACGGCTCGTCGCTCACGAGGTAGATAGCCGTGCCGTGCTCGACGCTCTTGCGCCGCAGCAGGGCGGCAAGGTCGGCGATGAACGACTGCGGATAGATGACGCCGGAGGGATTGTTCGGCGAATTGAGGATGACGACCTTCGAGTGCGAAGTGAGCTTGCGTTCCAATTCGTCGAGGTCCGGCGTGAAGTTCTCGTCGCAGCCGACGACGATGGGCGTTGCGCCGTGGTTGTACGCGTAGAAGAGGTACTCGGCGAAGTAGGGCGCCAGGATGACGACCTCGTCACCGGGGTCACAGAGAGAGCGGATGGCGATGTTGAGCGCGGCCGCCGCGCCGCACGTCATCAGCACGTGCTGTGCTTCATAGGGCAGGCCGGACTCCCCGGCGAGCGTGTCGGCTACGGCCTGGCGCGTCTCCGGGTAGCCGGCGTTGGGCATGTAGCGGTGCGCACCGGGCGCCGGGGTGTCGGCCAGGCTGCGCAGCGCGTCGAAGAACTCGGACGGCGGCTCGACGACAGGGTTGCCGAGCGAGAGGTCGAAGACGTTCTCCTCGCCGCGCTCGCGCTTGAGGGCGATACCGAGCTCGAACATGCGCCGTATCCACGAGCTGTTCTCCATGTGCTGCCTGACGTTCGACGCTATGGCCACGCTCACCTCCTCGCGTTCGCGGGCTGCCGCCGGATGCGGCGCGCCCGCCCGCCTCTGCTAACATTGCCCCGTTAACCCTACGATACCGGAGGTACGGATGGCTGCGGAGACCGGCAAGCGTCTGGAGTGCGCCGACCTGGGCGCGCAGTACATGATCACGAAGGGCGGGGACGGGGAGCTGTCCTGCGCGCCCGCAGCCGACGGCGAGGCGGACCAACTGGGCAAGCGCTACCAGGACGAGGCGACGGGCATCATGGTGCTGTGCACGAAAGCGGGCACGTCCCGCATCCACTGCGACGGACGCCCCATGGCGATGCTGGAGGCGCGCAAGCTGCCGTCGTCCGACTAGGCAACCTTCCCCGAGAGATCCCTCGGCTTCGCTCGGGATGACAGGACATCAGGGCTTCAGCCACTCATACAGGTGATAGTGCTCGCGGGTCATGCCGAGCGCCTCGTAGACGCGCTGGGCGGGCTCGTTGCGCTTGTCGACGTAGAGGCGCAGCCCCACGAGTTCATCGGAGCGCTCGACCTGCTCGCGGAGGTGTCCATAGAGCGCCGAGTAGACGCCACGGCGGCGCGCTTCCGGCACGACGTAGACCGAGTGGATCCAGAGCACTACGCCGTTCCGCCAGTCGCTCCACTCGGTGACGGTCATCAGCATGCCGACGGGCGTCTCGTCCTCCTCGGCGAGCCAGTACTCGGCGTGGACGCGGTCCTCCAGCACGGCACGCACGCCCTCCGTGAGCGTGGCGCGGTCGAGCTCGGCGCCCTCGCTCTCGACGGCCATCGCCATCTGCGCGTCGACGATGAACCGCAGGTCGTCGCGGTTGGCGCGGCGGACGACGATCATGGCGCTGCTATGCGGCGACCTTGCGCATGACGGCGACGACCTTGCCGTGCACCTGGACGCTGTCCGCGGGGACGATGATGGGCTCCATGGCCGGGTTCGCCGGCATGAGGCGCACGTTCTCGCCCTCCAGGTAGAAGTGCTTGAGGGTCGCCTCCTCCTGCATCGGCAACCAGGCCGCGACCATGTCGCCGTTGCGGGCATCGCGCGTGTGGCGCAGCACCACGATGTCGCCGTCGGTCACGAACGCATCAATCATCGAGTAGCCCTTGACGCGCAAGGCGTAGAGGTTGTCCGGGTCGCGGGGCGTCAACTCCGGCGGGAGGGCGAACGACTCGTGGTCGCCGGCCGCGTAGGCGCCGGCCTCGGGGGCAGGGATCGGTTCGCCTGCGGCGATGGCGCCGAGCACCGGGATGCGCGCCACCTCGACGAGGTCCGCCTCCGACTCGCCGACGAGTTCGATGGCGCGGGAGATGTCGGGGTCGCGGCGGATGTAGCCGTCGCGCTCCAACAGGCGGAGGTTGTAGTCGACGACGGACGTGGAGCTGATGCCGCAGGCGAGCTGTATCTCGCGGATGGACGGCATGTAGCTGCGGTCGGTGTGGTACTCGCGCAGGAAGTCGAGGATCTCCTGCTGGCGCGTCGAGATGGCTGGCATAAGGCGGCCTCCAGTGCGTAATCAGAACGTGCGTTCTAGGCTAGAAGGCCGCGCGTGCAACTGTCAACGGGGTCGTGTCACAGTTTGCGCGGATGTGCCGGAAGAGGCGCGTTACTCGGCGGAGGCGGCGTTGAGCCGCTTCGTGAGGCGGGACTTGCTCCGCGCGGCGGCGTTGCGGTGGACGATGCCCTTGGAAACGGCGCGGTCGAGCCTGCTGACTGCCGTGAGGACGCTGGCGCCTGCCGCTTCGCTGTTGGTGTTGAGCGCGCGGACGGCCTTCTTGACCGCCGTGCGGGTGCTGGAGCGGACGCGCCGGTTGACGATGCGGCGGCGCTCCTGGACTCGTGCTGCTTTCTTCGCTGGCATTGGTGCTCCGTGGGACCTGTTCTCGTCGCTGATGCCTATTATCGCTCACCTGGGCCTCGTTTGACCAGAGGCGGGGGTTGGGGGACCGACCAAGATGGCCAACCAGTCTCGAATCCTGGCCCCCTTGATCTGAGATTACGAGTGAACCGAGCTGCCCATCTGGCCGTCTTGGCCACCTTGGTTTTGGGTGTTTGCAAGGCCACGGCCTGCTTCCCGCGACCAAGGGGGCAAGGCGGCCATTGAATTCCCAGTTTGGGACGCGGCGGGGGTGTGCATCCTGTTGCATTCCGTTGCATGGATCAGGTGTGCTGCCGGAGTGACGGTCATGGAACCAGCGTACGCGGAGGCGGGGCGTTCGCGAAAGGGGCGCGTGTCACACGTCAACGAACATCGATGGACAGGATGTGCAGGATGGGGCGGGCAGGGAGTGAGGTCGGAGGTCAGCCGCCTGCGAGGAACGTGCGCCAGCCTCTCGTGCGGGCGACGGCCCGCAGGTAGAGGAAGAACGCGGGCAGCCAGATGAAGTCGTTGCCGATGAGCAGCAGTCCGACCTCGCCGGGGAGCTCGCCTATGAGCCAGGCGAACGCGAATCCCACGGGGCCGAGCACCTTGCCGGCGGTAGCGATGAGCACGAGGTGGGGGTGGCGCTCCGGGTTGCGCGCGACCCACCAGAAGGCGGGCGCGTAGACGAGCAGGAACATGCCGACGACCCGCCAGAGCGACGGGTGCTCCAGCGGGCCCATGCCGATGAGCTCGAAGAACGCGTTGGGGAAGAGGATGGTGAATACGCCCCACGCTGCATTGTAGACGGCGGCGGCGTAGAACCAAGGGCGGTAAGCGTTGAGGGAAGGGGTGTCGTTCATGCTGGCACCTGCAGCGTGCCGTCGTAGCCGACGAGCAGTTGGCCGAAAGGCGTTTCGATGCGCACGGAGACGTCCATGGCGTCGGGAGTGCTCTGGGAGCGGCGTTCCGTGCCCCAGGAGTGGATCGAGAGCCAGCTCGGGAAGGGCCAGCGGCGTCCGAGCGCGCGCAGGAGCATGCGGTCCGACCAGTGAGTGAGCGACTCGCTGTCGGAGGAGATGGCCATGGGGAAGAGCAGCGAGCCGTAACGCTCGATCAGCAGGCTGCCCTCGGCCCACTGCTCAGTGGGGAAGCGCCAGCCGCCGATGCGCCGGTCCCAGTGCTCGCGCTCGCCCTCCCGACGCACATGCAGCTCCACCGGCACGCGCTCCTCCGTCCGGGGCATCCGGAGCGCCCATCGGACGAAGTCGGCCCCGAAGAAGCGTCCGAGGGTCACGTTCATCTCTCCGCTCGCGGCGAACTGGGCGTCCATGCCGTGCACCTGCTTGAGCACGTCCGGGAGGGCGTGCCAGGCGTCGCCGAGGAGGCGTTCGTAGAGGGTGGGGGTCATGGGGCTATGGTAGTGGATGGGGGACCGAGAGATGCCTCGGCTGCGCTCGGCATGACACCCCGTACCCCCACACCGCGTGCGCTGCCCGCACTCCCCGGATCCCCACCGGTGCGGGAATGACGAGGTCCTTACCGCAGCAGCAGCGAGATGGCCGCGGCGACGATGACGATCTCGACGATGTAGACGAACGCCTTGTCGGAGACGCGGTTGACGATCATGCCACCCACGTAGGCGCCCGCGACCATGACGAGGCCGAGCACAACGGCGAGGAGCAGGGCTGTCGTGTCGACCAGGGCGAACGAGCCGTAGACCCCGATCTTGACGAAGTTGATGATGGTCATACCGGAGGCCATAGTGCCGACGAACGCGCCGCGCCGGAGTCCGTAGGCAAGGAAGAACGATGCGCCGAACGGTCCAGCGCCGCCGAAGAGCGAGGAGAGGAAACCCTGTCCCGCTCCGACGCCGACGAACGCCCGGGGGCTCATCCCCGCCCCTCTGGACGCCAGCGGGGTGTGGCGGAAGGCAACGATGAGCAGCAGAAAGACGGCGAACGCCTTCTGCAGCAGGGCCGCCGGGAGATTGGCGAAGGCCGAGGCGCCGATAACGGACATGGGCAGCGCGCCGATGAAGAACCACTTGACCACGCTGCGGTCGATGAGCGCACGGTTCACCCAGATGCGCGACCAGGTCTGCATCGTCACGGCGATGGTGGCGATGGGGACGGCCTCGCGGATGCCGACGGCGAACGTGAGCACGGGGATCATGATGATGGCGGAGCCAAGTCCCGCGAGCCCGCCGATGACGGCGGAGAAGAAGGCAACGACGGCCAGCGCGACGAGGACGATCGGGTCCATCGCTAGCCCGTCGCCAGGAGCAGGAGGCCGGAGACGATCATGAAGAACTCCACCGCGTAGATGAAGAGGCGCTCCGGCACGTGTTTGACGATGTGCGCCCCGGCGTACGCCCCCACGGCCATGATGAGGCCGATGCCGACGGCGATGAGGAACGTCTCCACGGTGAAGAGCGCGAAGCCGCCGTAGACCACCGTCTTGACGATGCTGACGAGGAACGTGCCCACGGCGACAGTGCCGACGAACGCGTTCTTCGTGAGTCCGTAGGCCATGAAGAAGTGCGCGCCGAACGGGCCTGCGCCGCCGAAGAGCGCGGAGAAGAAGCCCTGGCCGATGCCGACGGGCAGGAAGGCGCGAAGGGGCATCGCGCGCCCCGCAACGAGCGGTATGTGACGATAGACGACGAGCGCGAGCAGGAAGACGCCGAGACCCCTGGCGAGCCAGTCCGTGGGGATGTTCGCGAAGACGACGCCCCCGATTGCGGCGGCGGGCACGGCGCCGAGGCTGTACCAGCGGGCGACGCGCCAGTCCACGTAGTCCCGGTTCGCAACTGAGCGCGAGAGCGTGTTGAGCAGCATGGCAACCGTGACGATGGGGACGGCGAGGCGTATGCCGAACGCGAAGATGAGGACGGGGATGGCGATGATGCCGGTGCTCATGCCGGTGACGCCGCCGATGAGCGCGGCGATCATCGAGACAGCGACGACCGCCGCGGCGACGGGCGCGCTGATGTCGACATCGAGCATCGGCGCGGCCTACAGCCGCTCGAGGATCATGTCGGTCATGTGCTGGGTGGTGGAGAACTCCGCGCCCGGAGGGGCGAGGTCGGCCGTGCGGTGGCCGTCATTCAGGGCGCTCTCGACCGCGGCGTTGACGGCGGCGGCCTCCTCTGCAAGGCCGAACGAGTACTGCAGCATGAACGCGGCGCTGAGGATGGAGCCGACGGGGTTCGCCTTGCCCTGGCCGGCGATGTCGGGCGCGCTGCCGTGGCTCGGCTCGTAGAGCCCCTTCACCTTGCGCGTCCTACCCCTGGCGTCCTTACCGGGGAGCCCGGCGAGGCTGGCGGACGGCAGCATACCGAGCGAGGCGGAGAGGACGGCGGCCTCGTCCGAGATGATGTCGCCGAACATGTTCTCCATGACCATGACGTCGAAGCTGGTGGGGCGAGTGATGAGGACCATCGCGCAGGAGTCGACCAGCTGGTGCTCGAGCTCGACGTCCGGGTAGTCCTTCGAGACCTCGATGGCGATCTCGCGCCAGAGGCGGGAGGACTGGAGGACGTTCGCCTTGTCCACGGAGGTGAGCTTCTTGCGACGGGAGCGGGCGAGCTCGAAGCCGACGCGCAGGATGCGCTCGATCTCCTTCTCGGTGTAGAGGAGAGTGTCGACGCCCTTGCGCCCGGCCTTCGTCTCCCAGCGCTTCTTGGGCGGGGCATAGTAGAGCCCGCCGGTGAGCTCGCGGAGGATGACCATGTCCGCGCCGCGCACGCGGTCGTCCTTGAGCGGGCTCGCGGGCTCCATGCCGGGGAAGACCTTGACCGGGCGGATGTTGGCGTAGAGGCCGAGCGCCTTGCGGAGGCCGAGGATTGCAGCCTCCGGGCGTACCGGCTCGTTGTCCCACTTCGGCCCACCGACGGCGCCGAAGAGCACCGCGTTCGCGCGCTTCGCAGTGCGGACGGTCTCGTCGCGCAGGGGCGTCCCGTAGGCGTCGATCGCCCCCCCGCCGACCACGTCGGTCTGATAGCGGAAGTTGTGCTTCCAGCGGGCGGCGACGGTGTCCAGCACCTGCTGCGACGCGCCGGTGACCTCCGGGCCGATGCCGTCGCCCGGCAGAACCATGATGTCGAAAGTGGCCATGTGCGTACCTCAGGATGCCGGCGTATCCGCGGCGAAGTGGGGGCGGGTCAGGAGTGCGTGCTCTCGAAGGCGTCTATCGCCGCCTCGTTCTGGAGGGTCAGGCCGATGTCGTCCAGCCCCCGCACGAGGTTCTCCTTGCGGAAGGGGTCGATGTCGAAAGACGCGGCGAGACCGTGGCCGTCAGTGACCTGCTGCGCCTCGAGGTCGACGGTCAACTCGTAGCCCTGGATCTCCTGGGCGCGGGCGATGATGGTGTCGACCTCGGCAGCGTCGAGCATGACGGGAAGCAGGCCGTTCTGGTAGCAGTTGTTCCGGAAGATGTCGCCGAAACTCGGCGCGATGACGACGCGGAAGCCGTACTGCTGGATCGCCCAGGGCGCGTGCTCACGCGAGGAGCCGATGCCGAACTGCGGGCCGCTCACGAGGACGGTGCCGCCGGCGTACTGCGGCTGGTTCAGGATGAAGCCGGGCTTGGGGGAGCCGTCCTCCTCGTAGCGCAGCTCGTAGAAGAGCAGTTCGCCGAATCCGACGCGGTCGATCTTCTTGAGGAAGCGCGCCGGGATGATCTGGTCGGTGTCGACGTTCGGCATGTCGTAGGGAACGACCTTGCCGGTGTGTTTCGTGAAAGCGTCCATCCGTCTACTCCTGCGCCGGAGCCACTCCGGTCTCGTTAGTTCAGTTCCCGCACGTCCACGAAGTGCCCCGCAATGGCGGCAGCCGCGGCCATCGGCGGGCTGACTAGGTGCGTCCGTCCGCCCGGGCCCTGCCGCCCCTCGAAGTTGCGGTTGGAGGTCGAGGCGCTGCGCTCGCCGGGGGCGAGGCGGTCCGGGTTCATGGCGAGGCACATGGAGCATCCGGCGTCGCGCCACTCGAACCCCGCCTCGGTGAAGACCTGGTCGAGCCCCTCCTCCTCTGCCTGCTGCTTCACGGCCCATGAGCCGGGGACGACGAGCGCGCGGACACTGTCGGCCTTCTGCTTGCCCTTCGCCACCGCGGCGGCGGCGCGCAGGTCCTCGATGCGGGAGTTGGTGCAGGAGCCGATGAAGACCGTGTCGACGGCGATGTCCTGGATACGCTCGCCGCCGTTCAAGCCCATGTACGCAAGCGCCTTCTCCACGGCGCCCTGCTCCTGCGACGACTCGAACTCGTCCGGCTTCGGGACGCGCCCGCCTACGGGGAGCACCTGCGCTGGGTTCGTGCCCCAAGTCACTTGGGGTTGGATATCGGCCGCGTCCAGGGTGACGACGGTGTCGAACGTCGCATCAGGGTCGGTGCGGAGGGCCGCCCAGCGCTCGACGGCGGCGTCCCAGTCCTCGCCCTTCGGAGCGTACTCGCGTCCCTTCAGGTAGGCGAACGTCGTCTCGTCGGGCGCGACCATGCCGGTGCGCGCGCCCGCCTCGATGGACATGTTGCAGACGGTCATACGGCCTTCCATGGACATCTCGCGGAATACGGAGCCGGTGTACTCGATGGCGTGGCCGATGCCGCCGGACGTGCCGATCTTCCCGATGACGGCGAGGATGACGTCCTTGGGCGTCACGCCGAAGCCGAGCGTGCCGTCCACGCGGATCTCCATCGTCTTCGGCTTCGCCTGCCAGATGCACTGCGTCGCCAGGACGTGCTCGACCTCGGACGTGCCGATACCGAACGCCATCGCGCCGACCGCGCCGTGCGTGGCGGTGTGGCTGTCGCCGCAGACGATGATCATGCCGGGCTGCGTGCGCCCCTGCTCGGGCCCAATGACATGGACGATGCCCTGCTTCTCGCTGAACATGTCGTGGTACTCGAGGCCGAACTCGTCCGCGTTGCGCTGCATCGCCTCGAGCTGCGCCTTCGAGACCTCGTCCGTGAGGGGCTTGTCGCGGTCGTTGGTGGGGACGTTGTGGTCGGCGACGGCGACGGTCTTATCGAGCCTGCGGATGCGGCGGTTGTTGAGGCGCAGGCCGTCGAACGCCTGGGGCGAGGTGACCTCGTGGACGAGGTGCAGGTCAACGTAGAGCAGGGAAGGCTTCCCCTCCTCCTCCCGCACGACGTGCGCGTCCCATATCTTCTCGAACATCGTCTTTGGGGCCATCTGGTCCTCCACTTCTCTTCAGACAGCGAAATCGTCCAGGACCAGGTAAGGGAGTGCGCTGTTCCTGGCGAATGCGCGGTCGTTGCCGATGATGACGTCGCAGCGGTCAGCCGCGGCGGTCGCTGCGATGATAGCATCCGGCGCCTTCAAGCTGGTGGAGGCACGCACCTGCGCTGCCCCCTGCGCAATGTCGCTGCTCATGGGAGTGACGTACAGGTTGGGGTGGAGGGCGAAGAACCGGCGTATGGAGAACAACAGGCCTCTGTCGCGTGTGCGGAGGGGGCGCACCAGCGTCTCCAGTTCCACCATGGTCGATACGAAGCCGGCCGCCGTGCCGCTCGCGAGGAGCGAGAAGGCCTGCGCCGCGTAGACGCCGTATGGGTGGATGTCCTCCAGGTAGTAGATGACAGCGTTGGTGTCGAACGCTATCCGTGTCGTGCCCGCGAGGGCATCGCTCAGGGCCGACGTCATCATGCGGCCCGGAGCGATGCTGCTACCTCGCCGTCCAGCCGGTAGCGCTCCGGCTCCTCATCCTGCGCCGGGATGCGGCGCACCCAGCGGTTGGACGTGAGCCTGTCCAGCGTCCGGGTCAGGTCGGTGGGGTGGCCGTTCTCGGGAATGAGCCACGCAAGGTCAGGGAAAGTGGCCACATGGTGCGGGCAGTCCATGAGCGTGTCAGCGACTGCCCGCACGCCGCTGTCCGTGGCATAAAGGTCCTCGAACCGTTTGCACCACTCGCGCGGGTCCGAGTCGCTGATGTGCTCGGACAGCGGCTCGTACCAGCTCTCGCGCTCGCGGAGGACGTAACGGTCGATGCTCTCTTTCGTACCGCCGTAGGCCCCTTTCATACTCCCCTGAAAATACTGCACCCAACTCTCCGGTTCCTTGACGAGCACGATGTCCCCATCTATGACGGCTGCGGCCAGCGTGTCGCCGGGGTTGATGCCGACCTCTCGGAGGATGGCAACGGGGATGGTTATCTGATTCTTGCTGCTGACGGTTATCGTGCGCATGGCAGGCCTCGACTGCTTGGTATTCCTTACCAGTAAGATAGATGGTAAAGCGAACCAAGCAGCCGGTCAAGCCCCTGCAAAAGAAGGGCGGAACCCCTTATACGGCGCCTGCTGCCTCCGGTGAGCGGGTGGTGTCGCCCATCGCGAGCAGGCGGTTGAGCGCGTTCATGTAGGCCTGGGCGCAAGCGACGATGATGTCCGTGTCCGCGCCGCGCCCGATGTACGGCTTGCCGTCCTGTTCGATGCGGATGCTCACCTCGCCGATCGCGTCGATGCCCTCGGTAACCGAGTTGACGCTGAACTCCGTCAGCTCGTTCGGTACGCCGACGATGCGGTTGATGGCCTGATAGACGGCGTCCACCGGTCCGGTGCCCGTTGCCGCGTCGGTGCGGAGCGTCCCGTCTTCGAGGGACAACTGAACGGTCGCGGTCGGGATCTCGCCGGTGCCGCAGGTCACCTGCACGTGCTCCAGCGAGTACGTCTCCTCGATGGCCGTGCGCTCGTTGCCCATGAGCGCGATGAGGTCGCGGTCGGTCACCTCGCGCTTCTTGTCGGCGAGTTCCTTGAAGGACTCGTGCACCTTGTCGAGCTCCTCGTTGGTGAGTGCATAGCCCAGCTCTTCGAGTCGTGAGCGAAGGCCGTGGCGTCCGCTCAGCTTGCCGAGCACGAGTTCGCTCCGGGGCACCCCCACGTCCAGCGGGTTCAGGATCTCGTAGGTGGTGCGCTCCTTCAGCACGCCGTCCTGGTGGATGCCGGAGGCGTGCCGGAACGCGTTGCGCCCGATGACGGCCTTGTTGGGCTGCACCGGGAAGCCGCTCACCTGGCTCACGAGACGGCTGGTGTTGTACAGCTGCTTCGTGTCTATATCGGTGTCGACGCCGAAGTAGTCGCCGCGCGTGCGGAGCGCCATGATGACTTCCTCGACGGCGGTGTTCCCCGCGCGCTCACCGATGCCGTTGATGCAGCCCTCGACCTGGCGGGCCCCCGCCTTCACCGCGGAGAGGCTGTTGGCGACCGACATGCCCAGGTCGTCGTGGCAGTGCACGGAGATGCGGACGCTGTCGCCCAGCTCCGGCACCTCGGCGCGCAGGTAAGTGATGAGGCCGCCGAACTCCTCCGGCACCGCGTAGCCGACCGTGTCCGGGATGTTGATGGTCGTCGCGCCCGCGTCGACGGCTGCCCGCACCATGTGCGCGAGGAACTCGCGCTCCGTGCGGCTGGAGTCCATGGGTGAGAACTCGACGTCGTCGGTGTACTCGCGCGCCCGTGAGACGGCCTTCACCGCGATCTCCACCACCTCTTCCCTGTTCTTGCGCAGCTGATGCTGGATGTGCTGGTCCGAGGAGGAGATGAAGATGTGGATGCGCGGGTGCGCCGCGTCCTTCAGCGCCTCGCCGGCACGGTCCACCGCGGCCTCGTTCGCGTGCGCGAGCGCCGCGATGACCGGCTTCCGCACCTCGCGCGCGATCGTCTGCACCGCCTCGAAGTCGCCGGGCGAACTGATGGGGAAGCCCGCCTCAATGATGTCGACGTTCAGCCGCTCGAGCTGCCTGGCGATCTCCACCTTCTCGTCCACTGTCATCCCCGCTCCTGCGGACTGCTCTCCGTCCCGGAGCGTGGTGTCGAAGATGAGCACTCGGTCTTCCATGTCATTCCTCCGCAAACAGGCCGCTCACGGCCTCCGCTGTGCCGGCGGTTACTTCTTCCCCAGGAACGTCATCATCCCCCGGAGCTCGGCTCCGACGGTCTCGATCTCGTGACCGGCAGCCGCCTCTCGCATCGCCTTGAAGCGCGGCTGTCCTTCGTGGTTCTCGGCTATCCACTCGCGGGCGAACGAGCCGTCCTGTATCTCCTGGAGCACGCGTTTCATCTCGGCGCGGGCGTGCTGGTCCACCACCCGGGAGCCGCGGCTGTAGTCGCCGTACTCCGCCGTGTCGCTCACGGAGTAGCGCATGTACTTCATGCCGCCCTCGTAGAGCAGGTCGACGATGAGCTTCAGCTCGTGCATCACCTCGAAGTAGGCGATCTCCGGCTGGTACCCGGCCTCCACGAGCACCTCGAAGGCGTTCGTGATGAGGCTGGTGACGCCGCCGCAGAGCACGGTCTGCTCGCCGAAGAGGTCGGTCTCCGTCTCTTCCTTGAACGTCGTCTCCACGATGCCTGCGCGGTCCGAGCCGATGCCTGCGCCGTAGGCCAGCGCGTTCGCAAGCGCGTCGCCCGAGGCGTCCTGGTGGATCGCCACGAGCGACGGTACCCCCTGGCCATCGACGAACACCTCGCGGACCCGGTGGCCGGGCGCCTTCGGAGCGATCATCGATACGTCCACGTCGGCGGGAGGCTGTATCTCCCCGAAGTGGATGTTGAAGCCGTGCGCGAACATCAGCGTCTTGGAGCTGTCCAGGTTCGGTTCGATGGACTCCGTGTAGATGCTGCGCTGCGCGGTGTCCGGCGCCAGTACCATGATGAAGTCGCTCTCCTTCGTGGCCTCGGCTGGAGTGGCGACCCGCAGGCCCTCGGCCTCAGCCTTCGCGCGGCTGGCGCTGGTCGGCAGCAAGCCCACCGTGACGTCGACGCCGTTATCGCGCAGGTTGAGCGCGTGCGCGTGCCCCTGGCTGCCGTAGCCGATGACGCCGACGCGCTTGCCGTTCAGCCGGCTGATGTCGGCATCTTCCTTGTAGTACACCTTCGCCATATCGCAGTCTCCTCCTCGTGTTCCGGTTCGTTGTGCGTCCTTCCGTGGACGCGTTCTCAGGGGACGACTTCCGTATCCGGCGCGCTCCGCGCGGCGGGGATAGCCGTCTGCTTCGTACCCGCGGCCACGCCGCCACGGGTCATCGCTACACGTCCTGTACGCATCGTCTCGCGGACGCCGAAGGGCTGAAGGAGCTTGATGAGCGCGTCTATCTTCCCCTCATCGCCCGTCACTTCGACGATGACCGTGTCATTGCCCACGTCCACGATGCCCGCGCGGAAGATGTCCACGATCTGCATGATCTCCGCGCGGTTGTCCTTGTTGGACTTCACCTTCAGCAGCGCCATCTCCCGGACGACGCTGCTCTCCGACGAGATATTCGTGACCCGAACGACGTCTATGAGCTTGTAGAGTTGCTTCGTCACCTGCTCCACCACCCAGTCCCCGCCCTCCACGACGAACGTCATGCGGGAGAGCCCCGCCGTCTCGCTGTGACCGACCGCGAGGCTGGAGATGTTGAACCCGCGCCGCGAGAACAGTCCCGCAACGCGCGCCAGCACCCCCGGCTTGTCGTGGACCAGCGCCGTAATGGTGTGGACGTGCCCGTTCAGGCTTACGTCAGCCATGACAGCGCTCCCTGCCCGGCGGGCGATTCGATCATCTCGAACACGCTCTCTCCTGCGGGAACGTGCGGGTACACGTTCTCCTCCGGCTCCACGTGGAAATCGATGATGGCCGGCCCGTCCACGGCAGCAGCCTCTTCCAGGGCTGACCGCACCTGCGGCTCGTCCGTCACGTGCTTCGCCCAGATGCCGTAGGCCTCGGCGAGCTTCACGAAGTCCGGGTTGCCGGTGTAGCCGGACGCCACGCGCGAACCGCCGTAGAACAGGTCCTGCAGCTGCCGCACGAGGCCGAGGTTGTTGTTGTTCAGTACTGCGAACTTCACGGGCACGTTGTGCTCCACGATGGTCGCCAGTTCGGACATCGTCATCTGGAAGCCGCCGTCTCCGGCGATGCTCCACACCTGCCGGTTGGGCTGCGCGAAAGCCGCGCCCATCGCCGCAGGCACCTCGAATCCCATCGTCCCCAACCCGCCGGACGTTATCCAGGAGCCGGGCTCCTTGAACACGTAGTGCTGGGCCGCCCACATCTGGTGCTGTCCCACGCCGGTGACGACGATGGCGCGACCGTCCGTGATGTCACACAGTTCGCGGACAACGTGCTGCGGACGGAGCCCATTACCCTGGCCGGGATGGAGCGGGTGCTCACTGCGGAGCGCTTCTATCTCCGACATCCACTCGGGACGCGACACCTGCTCCACCTGCTTGGCGAGCGCGTGCAGCACGCGCTTCGCGTCGCCGACGATGGGCACGGTCACGCGCACGTTCTTGCCGACCTCGGCGGGGTCTATGTCGATGTGGATGACCTTCGCGTTCGGAGCGAAGGCGCTCAACCTGCCCGTAACCCGGTCGTCGAACCGCATCCCGACCCCGATGATGAGGTCGGCGCGATCTATCGCCCAGTTGTTGTACGCCTGGCCATGCATCCCCGGCATACCCATGCTCAGGATGTGCTCGCCGGAGAAGCTGCCGATGCCGAGCAGCGTCGTGATGACGGGGATCTGCGCCTTCTCCGCGATCTCCCGCACTTCGGCGAACGCGCCGGAGATGATTGCGCCGTGCCCCACCATGAGCAGGGGACGGTGCGAGTCCGCGATGAGTTGCGCGGCGCGCTTGATCATCTGCCCGTGTCCCTCCATCGTCGGTTTGTAGGAGGGGAGATCGACGTGCTCCGGGTAGTCGAAGTCATCGCTCTCGGTAAGGACGTCGCGCGGCAGGTCGATGAGCACAGGACCTGGGCGTCCCGTGCGTGCGATGTGGAACGCCTCGCTCATGATGCGCGGGATGTCAGCCGTGTCCATCACGAGGTAGTTGTGCTTGGTGATGGGCAGCGTGATACCGGTGGTGTCGGTCTCCTGAAACGCGTCGCGCCCGATGGCGGCGCGCGGCACCTGTCCCGTTATCGCCACGACAGGCACGGAGTCCATCATCGCGGTCGCGAGCGGCGTGACGAGGTTCGTCGCCCCGGGACCCGAGGTCGCGACGACGACGCCCACCTTGCCGGACGCGCGGGCATAACCGTCCGCCGCGTGACCGGCGTTCTGCTCGTGCCGAACGAGGATATGCCGCAGCTGCGGGTACTCGGGCAGCGTCTGGTAGAGCGGCAGTATCGCGCCGCCGGGGAGGCCGAACATGATGTCCGTCCCCTCCCGCACCAGACTCTCGCAGACCATCTGTGCGCCTGTCAGATGCAAGATTCCCTCACTTCCTTCGCTTGTCGTTCCCGTACCCGGAGCGCCTCTCCGAAGGTAAAAAAAGACCCGCCCCATGAAGGGACGGGCCGTTAACCCGCGGTACCACCCTACTTCCCCGGCACCCAAGATGGCCGAGGCAGCTTTCCTGCGCGGTAACGGCGCGCTCCGCTGACCCTACTGAACTGTTCAGGCCAGCCGCTCAGGGACGAGTTCAGGGGGGCTTGTCCATCGCCGGTCTCGCACCAGAACGACCGGCTCTCTGAGATGCGCTTGCCCCGTACTACTTCCCTTCCCAGCGGAACGGATGTAATAAGCCCGTACATTCTAGTACAGAGTCTCACGTCGAGTCAACTTTCAGGCGTGAGCGGTGTGTGAAGGCACATCACAGTCCTGAACGCGATAGACTGTCCTCCATGTTAGACCGCTTGGAAAGCGCCCTGGCCCGAGCACGGGACGAGGTGCGCACCGCCCTCGTGCCGTATGTCACCATCGGCTTTCCTTCGCTGGACGACACGCTCGCCATCGTCCCGGCCATCGAACAGGCGGGAGCGGACGCTCTCGAACTCGGCGTGCCGTACAGCGACCCGCTTGCGGACGGCCCCACGGTACAGGCCGCGAGCTACCGCGCGCTGACCGGCGGCGTGGACACCCACGTCTGCCTGGAAACGGCGCGCCGTCTCCGGGACGCCGGAGTGAGCCTGCCGTTCATCTTCATGGGCTACTACAACCCCATCCTGCGCTACGGCATCGCGGCCTACGCCGCTGACTGCGCGGATGCGGGAGTGGACGCGCTCATCATCCCCGACCTGCCGCCGGACGAGGCGAGTGAACTGCGCGAGGCGCTGGAGCAGCACGGCCTGGGCATCGTGAGCATGCTCGCGCCCACCAGCACCGAGGAGCGCATCGTGCTCGGCTGCGAGCATGCGCGAGGGTTCGTCTACTGCGTCAGCGTCACCGGCGTGACGGGCGCTCGGAGCGACCTGCCGGACGACTTCCCGGAGTTCGTGACGCGGGTGCGGCGGCATACGGAGCTGCCCGTGGGGGTTGGCTTCGGCATCTCCGAGCGGCGGCACGTGGAGCGCGTGGGCAAGGTCGCGGACGTCGCGGTCGTTGGAAGCGCGCTCATCAACGTGATAGATTCCGCCCCGCCCGGCGAGGCGGCCTCCCGGGCTGGCGCGTTCGTACGGGAGCTTGCTGCGGCGCAGTGACGCCGGCGCAGATGCGTGCAGCCGTGTCGTTCCCGTCCGTGGAGTGAGTGGAGAGAACACCATGCCGACCCTTGGACTGCGCGGCGCAACGACAGCCGACGCCAACACGCCCGAGGCGATCCTCGACGCTACCGAGGAGCTGTTGCGCGAACTCGCGACAGCCAATGACCTTGTCGAGGAGGACGTAGGCGCGGTATTCTTTACCGTAACCGCAGACCTCACCGCAGAGTTTCCGGCCAAAGCGGCGCGCTTGCGGCTGGGATGGGAGCAGACGGCGCTGATGGATAGCTGCGAGATTCCGGTGCCGGGTGCGCCGGAGTCCGTTATCCGGGTGCTTCTGCTCCTGAATACCGAGAAGCGGAAAGAGGACCTGCGGTACGTCTACCTGAAGGGCGCCCGTGACCTGCGGTCGCCCAACAGCGGATGAACCGGCGGAGGGAGATGCGCACAACGCTCGCAACCGAGCCTCGCATCCGTGGCGTCCGGGCCCTCGACTGGACCCGGCGGTTCTTCCTGTTTACGCGGCGGGGCAGCGCCAGCTACAGCTATCGCTAGGCTCCGCGTTCGTTCTTCCGCCTTCCGCATCGTCAGAGTAAAGAAAGGGGATTGCGTCATGGCGCGTTCCGTTAGCGACCTGCATATCAAATCGATAGAACCGCTCGCTCCGCCGGAGGAGCTCCAGCGCAGACTGCCACTCACGCCCGCGATGGCCCAGACCGTCGCCGAAGGGCGGGACCAGGTGGAGCGCATCCTGACCGGCGAGGACTCCCGCCTGCTCGTCATCGCGGGCCCATGCTCCATCCACGACGAGAAGGCCGCGCTCGAGTACGCCGGCAGACTGGGCGAGCTCGCTGCGCGGATGAGCGACTCGCTGTTCATCATCATGCGCGTCTACTTCGAGAAGCCGCGCACCAGCCTCGGCTGGAAGGGCCTCATCAACGACCCGAACCTCGACGGCTCATTCGACATCTCCAGCGGCCTCTACCGCGCCCGAAGGCTGCTCATGCAGCTGGCCGAGATGGGCGTACTGGCCGGGACCGAGTTCCTGGACCCCATCACACCCCAGTACCTCGCCGACCTGGTGTCGTGGGCCGCCATCGGTGCGCGCACGACCGAGAGCCAGACGCACCGGGAGATGGCCAGCGGACTCAGCATGCCCGTCGGTTTCAAGAACGGCACGGACGGCAACTCCCAGATCGCCATCGACGCGATGAAGACGTCCCGTGCTCCACATTCTTTTCTCGGGATAGACCGGCAGGGACGCACCTGCATCGTCAACACGAACGGGAACCCCTACGGTCACCTCATCCTGCGCGGCGGCTCCGGCGGTCCGAACTACGCCGAGGCCAGCGTGCGGGACGTGCAGGCGAAACTGGAGGCCGCAGGGCTGCCTCCGCGCATCATGGTCGACTGCTCCCATGCCAACTCGGAAAAAGACCATAACCGGCAGTCCATCGCCTTCCGCGACGTGGTGCGCCAGCGCCGTGCCGGCAACGACCTCATCGTCGGCCTCATGGCGGAGAGTCACCTCTTCGGCGGACGGCAGGACCTCGGCGACGACCCGTCGCAGCTCCAGTACGGCGTCTCGATAACGGACGCGTGCATGGACTGGGAGGAGACCGCGGCGATGCTTACCGAGGCGCACGAGGCACTCGCTGTCGAGCCTGTCGCCTGACCCTCGCATGGAGCGCCTTCGTGCCCGACCTCTGTGAGGAGCTGACCGCATACCGGCCCTACCGGTCGGCGGCTGTCGCGTTCGGCGTGTTCGACGGGGTACACCTGGGGCATCAGCACGTGCTCGCCACGCTGGTCAGAGCGGCGGAGGAAAGAGGGCTTGCACCCGTGGCGATCACGCTCTCGAACCATCCGCTCTCCGTGCTGCGCCCGGACGTTCAGCTGCGGATGCTCATATCGTTGGAGGAGCGGCTCAGACTCCTCGCAGACTCAGGCGTTGAGACAGTCGTTCCTGTCGCGTTTACGAAGGAAGTGTCGCTGCTCACGCCGCGCGAGTTCATGACTATCCTGCGGGACTGCCTTGGCATGGCGCACTTCGCCGCCGGGCCGGACGTCACCCTCGGCCACAACCGGGAAGGGACGCTCCCCGTGCTCACCGCGCTGGGGGAAGAGCTCGGCTACACGATGGAGTGCGTCGAGCAGTTCACGCAGGACGGTGGCCCCGTTCGCAGCACCGCCGTACGGCACGCGCTGGACTCGGGCAACGTAGCCGCCGCCGCGCGGATGCTGGGGCGTCCGTTCAGACTGGAAGGTCCGGTCGTGGAGGGCGAGCGCCGGGGCGGTGGCCTGCTTGGCTACCCGACGGCCAACGTCGGCGTGCGGCCGCAGCAGGCGGTTCCCGCGGACGGCATCTACGCGGGATGGCTGCTGCGCGGCACCGACCGGCTGCCCGCGGCGGTGAGCATCGGGCACAAGCCCACGTTCCACGAGGGCGGACCGAGCGTCGTCGAGGCGTTCGTTCTCGATTTCGACGGCAACCTGTACGGCGAGCAGGTGAAGCTGGAGTTCGTCGAACACCTGCGCGGGCAGGAGAAGTTCGACGGCGCCGACGCGCTCATCGCCGCCATGCGCGACGACGTGGCCCGCACGAGGCGTATCCTTGCGCTGCCGCAGGAGGCGTCCTGACATGTCCCCACTCGATCAGCAGACCATCGACCGCATCACGAAACGCGGCGTCGCGCAGATCATCCCGGAGGACGAGTTCATCCGCCGTCTCCAGGAGGGCAAGCCGCTCCGCCTCAAGATGGGGTTCGACCCCAGCAGGCCGGACCTGCACCTCGGCCACTACGTCGGCCTGCGGAAACTGCGCCAGCTGCAGGACCTCGGCCACGAGCTCATCCTCATCGTCGGCGACTGGACGGCGCAGATCGGCGACCCGTCCGGCCAGTCCGACACGCGCACCATGCTCAGCGCCGAGGACGTGCGCGAGAACGCCGAGACGTACATGCGGCAGTTCTTCAAGGTCGTCGACCCGGACAAGACGCGCGCCGTCTACCAGAGCGAGTGGTTCGGCAAGTTCACCCTCACCGACGTCATACGGCTCACCGCGCACTTCACCGTCAACCAGTTCCTGCACCGCGACGACTTCGCCACACGCTATGCTGGGCAGCGGCCCATCGCGGTGACGGAGATGCTCTACCCTCTGCTGCAGGCCTACGACTCCGTTGCCATCGAGTCCGACGTGGAGTTCGGCGGCACGGACCAGCTCTTCAACCTGCTCGTGGGCCGCGAGTTGCAGGAGAAGGTGGGGCAGCGGCCCCAGCTCGTCTTCACCATGCCCATCCTCCCCGGCACGGACGGCGTCCGGCGCATGGGCAAGTCGCTCGGCAACTACATCGCCCTCGAGGACACCCCGCGCGACATGTTCGGCAAGATCATGTCGCTGCCGGACGACGTCATCGCGCTCTACTTCGAACTGCTGACCGACGTTCCCAACGAGGAACTCGACGCCATCCGCGCCGCGATGAATGGGCAGGGCGGCGCAAGCCCCATGGACGTCAAGAAGCGCCTCGGTGAAGAGCTGACCGCAGTCTTCCACTCGCCGGAGGCCGCAACCGCCGCGCGCGAGGAGTTCGAGCGCGTCTTCCAGCGACGCGAGACACCGGGGGACATACCGGAGGTTGCCGTCGATGCGACCGGCCCCGCCGTCGTCTCCCACGACGCCGACGGCTTCGAGGCCGACCTCTCGCACCTGCTGCCCGCGCTCAACATGGCCGCAAGCCGCAGCGAGGCGCGGCGCCTGCTGCAGCAGAACGCGGTGCAGATAGACGGCGAACGCCCCGGCGGGGAGCGCGTCCGGGTTCCCTACGGCGCGCTTATCCGGGTCGGCAGCCGACGCTTCGCACGGGTCGTGCGCGGCTAGCCTGCATCCGCTGTTCCTACTGCGATTTCGCCATCGCTGAGAGCGCCATTTCCTTCCCGCCGATGACGTGCGGAAGGACAACCTCGTCTGCGCCGGCCCTGCGCAGCTTCTCCGCCGCATCGGGACGGGACGCCCGCGCCACGATGTACAGGTCAGGGTTGAGTCCTCGCGCCGTCAGCACCACGTAGACGTTCTGGCCGTCGTCGCCCGTGGCCGCGACGAGCCCGCGTGCGTCTCTGACGTGAGCGGCCAGCAGGTTCTCGTCCTCTGCCGAATCGCCGTGCACCCACAGCATGCCGAGTTCCTCGGCTGCGGTCAGCGCCTCCGCATCCCTGTCGACCACGATAAGCCCCGCCGACTGCTCCTGGAGCGTGGCGGCTACCGCCCTGCCGACGCGTCCGAAGCCGCACACGATGTAATGCCCGTTGAGTTTCTCCATACGCCTTCTCATTCTGCGCCTCCGCACCAGGCTTCGCAGCAGTTCCTGCGACACGATCAGGTGCACGGCGCTCGTCAGGATGTAGAGCATCACGCCGACACCGGCGACCATGAGGAACATGGTGAACACTCGCCCGGTAGTCGAGAGCGGGTGCACCTCCTCGTAACCGACGGTCGTGAAGGTGATGACGGTCATGTAGGCGGCGTCGAGGAGCGACCACCCCTCGAGCACCATGTACCCCGCGATGGCGATCCCCACGAGGACCGCCAGCGCGAGCAGGCTCCTGGCCAACTGCGACTCGAACAGGCGCAACACTTCAGCTACCTCGGGTGAAACATCCCGCTACAGCGGGCCGAACCGCCGCACGACCAGCTTCCCGGTGACAGTCGTCACGGCGAAGCCCACCAGCAGCCCCGCCAGCAGGATACCCCACTGTTCCAGACCCAGCGGCACCGTGTCGAACGCCGCGCTGCCTATGGGCGTGTAGAGGATGACGGCCTGCATGAGCAGGCTCACGCTCACCGCCGCCCACAGCCACTTGTTCGTGCAGATGGGCATCCCCTCCTGGACGCGGATGACCAGCAGCCGCAGGTACTCCTGCACGACGAAGCCGGTGAAGGTCATCGTCCGGGCTGTCTCCAGGTCCCACAAGCGCAGCCCGACGAAGAACGTGGCGACGAGGATGATCGTCATAACCACGCCGACACTCCCTACGAGCGCGGCCATCGAGCGCCCCAGCACCGCGCCGTGACGCGGCGGCTCGCGCATCGCTCCCTGCGGCGCCGGGTCGGACGCCAGCGTCACCGCAGGCCCGGAGTCCGTGACGAGGTTGATCCACAGGATCTGTACGGCGGTCACCGGCAGGTAGCCGAACACGGTGGCAACCAGGATGACGAGCACCTCGGCGAGGTTGCCCGTGAGCATGTAGTTCACAAATTTCTTGATGTTCCGGAATATCCGGCGTCCTTCCTCGACGGCGGCGACGATGGTCGCGAGGTTGTCGTCGAGCAGGACCATGTCCGACGTGTCGCGGGCGACGTCCGTGCCCTTGATGCCCATCGCGACGCCCACGTCCGCGTTGTGCAGGGCGGGGGCGTCGTTCACGCCGTCGCCCGTCATCAGCACGACGTCGTGGTCCTCCTTGAGCGTCCGGAGGATGAGCACCTTGTGGCGCGGCTCGGCCCGCGCGAAGATGCTCGTCTCGCCGATGACGCGCTTGAGCTCCGCCTCGTCCAGCCCATCGAGTTCCTTCGCCTCGATGGCCTCTCCGTCCAGCCCCACTTCCCGGCCTATCGCCGCCGCGGTGAGGCTGTTGTCCCCCGTGATCATCACGACGCGGATACCGGCCCGGTGCGCCGCCTCGATGGCGTGCGTGGCCTCCGGCCTCGGCGGGTCGCTCATCGCTCCCAGCGCCGCGAACGTCAGCCCCTCCTCGGCCATCGGGGCGTTGGCGGGCTGCTCCTTGTACGCGAGCGCCAGCACTCGCAGCGCCTGCCCCGCCAGTCCGACGTTCTGTTCCAGCAGCGCGTTGCGCTCTTCGTCGCTCAGCGGGGACACGCCGTCCGGCGTCCGGATGCTCGTGCAGAGCGGGAGCACCGCTTCCAGCGCGCCTTTCGTCAGCAGCAGACCGTCGGCCGCGATGGGGTGTCGGACGGCCACCGACATCATCCGCCGTTCGGACGTGAACGGGACCTCGCCTGTCCGCTCGTACTCGTCCAACGGCGCTCCGGCGCGCTCAGCGAGCTCCAGCAGCGCCGTCTCCGTCGGGTCTCCCACGTAGCCGTACTCGGGGTGCCGGTGCGCGTTGTTGCACAGGCCCGCGATCAGCAGCGATACCGCCAATGGCTCTCCGTGCGTACCGGGGGTGACGTCGTGCGCGTCCACCTCCTCGGAGAGCGTCGCCACGCGCCGCATCGTCATGCGACCTTCCGTGACGGTGCCCGTCTTGTCGGTGCAGATGACCTCCGCCGCGCCGACGATCTCCACGACCGGCAGCGAGCGCACGAGCGCCTTGCGCTCCAGCATCCGCCGCGTGCCGAACGCGAGCGCGAGTGTGAGGACGACCGGCAGTCCCTCCGGCACGGCCGCGACCGCAAGGGCGACGGCGGTGATGAACGTTTCGAGCAGGCTCAGGTCGCCGGTCACCAGTTGCAGCACCGCGACGATGCCGATGAGCACCGCGACGGCCCAGCCGATCCGCGCCGCGAGGCGGCTGATCTCGCGCTGGAAGACGGTCGGCTCGCTCTCCGTCGTCTGCACCTCCGCCGCGATGCCGCCGACCTCCGTCTGCATGCCGGTACGGGTTATCAGCATCCGCCCCCGTCCGCGCATCACGACCGTGCCGCTGTACGCCATGCAGAACCGCTCGGCCAGCGACGCGTCGGCGGCGACCGGCTGCGTGCTCTTGCGGACGGGCAGGCTCTCGCCGGTGAGCGCCGCTTCGTCGACGCTCAGGTCGATGCTGCTGATGACCCGTCCGTCGGCGGGGATGCGCGAACCTTCTTCCAGCAGCACGATGTCTCCCGGAACGAGCACCTTGGCATCCACCTGCTCCGCGACGCCGTCGCGGAGCACCGTCGCGGAAGGAGCGGCCAGCCGGTTCAGCGCCTCGATGCCCCGGCTCGCGCGGTAGTTCTGCGTGAAGCCGAGGCACGCGTTCAGGACCACGATGAGCGCGATGAGCCCGGCGTCTATGTAGTGGTCGGACTCCTCCGCGATGAGCGCGACCCCCACCAGCACTGCCGCCGCGCCGATGAGCACCAGCACGAGCGGACTGCGGAACTCATCCAGCAGCAGTTTGAGCGCGGAGACGGGAGGAGCGCCGGTCAGCTGGTTCGGCCCGTACGTGGCAAGGCGCGTTGCTGCCTCGGCAGAGGACAGCCCGGAGGCCGACGACGAGAGGCCTTCGAGTGCATCTTCAACAGGAGAACTGTGCCAGGATGCCAGGGTCGTGTCCTCGACGGGAGCCTGCATGCAGGGGAGTATACTCGCGGCTGCCCGGCAATACGGCCATGGAGGGACCCTTGCGGATCGGCGTACCCGACCTCGTCTCGAACTCGTACTTCCCCGCCATCGCCGCCGTCGACCTCGGCGCGTTCGAGGCAGAGGGCCTCGATGCCGACATCGAACTCGTATTCCCGGTCACACGCGCGATGGAGATGCTCCGCGATGGCGAACTCGACTACGTGGCAGGCTCGGCGCACGCGGTGCTGACGGCGTTCCCCCGCTGGGAGGGCGCGTCACTGATTGCCGCGCTCGCGCAGCACATGTACTGGTTCCTCGTGCTCAGGAGCGACCTCGGAGCTCAGCGCGGCGATATCGAGGCCGTGAGGGGCCTCCGTATCGGTGCTGCGCCCGGCCCGCGTGACGGGCTGGAGCGGATGCTCAGGGAAGCGGGCATCGACCCCGAGCGCGATGGCGTGAGCATAGGCCCCGTGCCGGGCGCGACGGGCTCCGGCGTCTCGTTCGGCGTGCAGGCGGCGAGGGCGTTGGCCGACGGCGCCATAGACGGCTTCTGGGCGAACGGCATGGGCACGGAGGTCGCCGTTCGCTCGGGCGCGGGCAGCGTCGTGCTGGACGTGCGACGCGGCGACGGCCCGCCCGCGGCTCGCGGTTACACCTTCCCCGCGTTCGTGACGACTGACACTCGAATCACAGAGCAGCCGGACGAGGTTGCAGCCGCGGTGCGCGCTGTCGTGGCCGCGCAGCGTATGCTGAAGGCCGATCCCTCGCGGGCGGCGGAGGTCGGCGGGAAACGGTTCCCCGCCGAGGAAGCATCGCTCATCGCGGAACTGATCGAGCGCGACCTGCCGTACTACGACCCGTCGATATCGGAGGAGACGGTGGAGCAGATGGACCGGTTCGCCCAACAGATAGGGCTGCTCGACGGCCCCGTGCCCTACGAACAGGTCGTGGCAGCCCGATTCGCCGGATGCTGGACGTCTTAAGGGCTGTAAGAGAGGAGCGATCGTGGCGAAACCTGAGTTGGAGTTCTTCGACCCCTCGGACATCCCGAGCGAGCCGATCCCGCCGGTGGACGGCCTCAGCCAGCAGATACTCTCCCGCGACGAAGTGACCGGCGACTACACCCGCCTGCTCCGGTTCGAGCCGGGCACCGACACCTCCGCCATGGGCCCCCAGGTGCACGACTTCTGGGAGGAGGTCTGGATCATCGAGGGCAGCATCCATGACATCCCGCTGAACGAGACGTTCACCGCAGGTATGTACGCCTGCCGACCGCCCGGCATGCCCCACGGCCCGTGGATCTCGCCGGACGGGTGCCGGACGTTCGAGGTGAGACACTATGAGCGCTGATGAGGTGATTGCACCGTTGAAGAGACCCGCCCGGATGCTCACGTTCGACCACGCCGGGACGCCCATGCGGTTCCTCGCGCGCAGGCTGCTTGCCGGGGGTTACACGGGCCGCGACCCGGTGGCGGTGGAGGAGCACATCGCCGAGCTTGCGCTCCTCGGCGTCCCACGCCCGGCGCACGTGCCGTGGATATTCGTGGCGAACCCCCAGGTGCTCCAGGTAGACGGGACAGTGTGGGCCTACGACGGCACGTCGTCCGGTGAGGCCGAGTACGTGCTGCTCATCGACCGGGACGACGTCTTCGTCTGCATCGGCAGCGACCACACCGACCGTGGCCTCGAGAGCCTCTCGATCGAGAAGTCGAAGCAGATCTATCCGAAGATCCTGAGCAGGCAGATATGGCGTCTCGACGACCTCCTGCCGCGCTGGGACGACCTGCGCCTGCGCAGCCGGGTTGCCGAGGGTGGCGAGCTCGAGGATTACCAGGACGGAACGCTCGCCCAGCTCATACGCCCCGAGCGGCTGCTCGAGCTCATCGGCCCGGACCCCGGCGCGGGCACCGTCGTCTTCTCCGGCACGCTGCCCGTACTCGGCGGCAACGTGCGCGCAGCCCCCCGCTTCGAGGCCGAGCTCTTCGACACGGACGGGAGTCCGCTCGCGAATCTCGGCTACGACGTCGTAGTGCTGCAACAGCAGGTGCAGCCGGACGAACGATGAGCCTTCACGTGCGCGTGTGATTTCCCGCGCTTGACGAATCGCGCGCAGCGAGCGAGAGTCCACCCAGACAAGCCTGACAGGCTCGGAGGAGAACCATGGCGCAGCAGACAGACGTCGCAACGATCGGGAAGGTGGACATAGACACGGACGCGCGGGCGAAGCAGCTTCCGTACGACCAGTGGGTCGAATCGCTCGACCTGCCCGTCCACAAGGGCTACTTCGTGGAGGACGTTCGCAACCTGGAAGTCGCCCCGTGGCCGGATCTGGGCTGCAACGGCGCCTTCATCCAGCTCGAGGGCATGGAGGGCGTCGCTGACGCACGCATCACCGAGATCCCGCCGGGCGGCTCGACCGCGCCATTGCGCTTCGCTCTCGACGAGGTCGTCTACGTCGCGGACGGGCAGGGTCTCGCCACGGTCTGGGCGGAGGGTGTCGAGCGCAGAACGTTCGAGTTCAGCCCGCGCAGCCTCTTCGTCATCCCGCGCGGCGCGGTGCGCCAGTTCGCGAACGCCCGCGGCGACCGTCCTGCGCGGCTCATCTCCAACACGTACCTGCCGGTCGCCATGTCACTCATCCCGGACCCCACATACTTCTTCAACAGCACCTACGAGGACCCCACGCTCCTGCAGGCCTCCGAGGACGAGTTGTACTCGGTCGCCAAGCGTGCGCCCGGCGGACGCGGCGCGAGCTGGTTCGGCAACTTCTTCACCGACCTCGCGGCGTGGAGCGGCCTCGTCCCGCATCGCCAGCGTGGGGGCGGCGGCCACGTCGTGGACATCCAGTTCCCTCAATCGGAGATGGGCGGGCACATGTCCGTCTTCCCGCCGGGCACCTACAAGAAGGCGCACCGCCACGGGCCGGGCGTCGTCATCATCATCCCCGCAGGCGAGGGCTACTCCATCATGTGGCCGGAGGGCCAGGAGAAGGTCATCGTTCCGTGGCACGAGGCCAGCATGTTCGTGCCGCCGAATCGCTGGTTCCATCAGCACTTCAACGTGAGTGTGGAGCCTGCGCGCTACCTCGCGCTCTCTCCGATCCGCCAGATGCGCGGTCTCAGCAACCGCATGAACCCGCTGCTGGACCAGGTGGAGTACCCGAACGAGGAGTCCTGGATCCGCGAGATGTTCGAGGAAGAGCTCGGCAAGCGCGGTCTGGAGAGCCTGATGCCGGAAGGGGCGTACCAGGACCCCCACTACAAGTGGGAGTATGACGCCTCCGAAGAGCAGGGCGCAGTCCTCGACGCCACGGCAGGCCGCGGGCTGTAGGAGCGCCTAGACCCGCGCGGGTGCGGCCTGAGGGAGCGCTACGCCGCGTAGCGCTCCTCCGCGCACCGCGATCGCCAGGGTAACGGCGACCAGGACCGCTCCTCCTGCCGCTACGGCGATGGGCGCTCCTGTGCGTTCGGCGAGGCTGTTCATCATCGCGCCACCCACCGGCAGCAGCGCCCAGTGGACGCCGTACAGCGCCATCACGCGCCCCCGCAGGCTGTCCTCCACCAGCGTCTGCAGGATCACCTGCCCGGTCGTGATCTGCATCACGCCGACTGCTCCCGAGAGGAACAGCAGGACGAGCGCAGCCTCGAACCACGGCGTGAGCGCGAACGCAACCAGCATCGCTCCGAACGAACCTGCCGAGCCCAGCAGTACACGTCCCGCGCCCCGCTGTTTGAAGTAGCGCGAGTACACGAACAGTCCCACCATCGCTCCGACCCCCGCCGAGGAGTACATGAACCCCAGTTCGCGCGGGCTGACGTCGTACACCTCAACCTGGAACACAGGGAAGGTCATCATGTATCCCTGTCCGAACGCCGAGCACGCCAGCGCCAGCAGCAGCAGGGGGCGGAACACCGGATGTGCCCACACGTAGGCAGCCCCTGCCTTCAGATCGCCCAGCATCGTTCCATGCCGTCCGGCGGCGGACTGCTGGGGATGCACCATCCGCATCACCGCCGCCATCGCGGCAGCGCCCGCCGCGGCAACGAAGAAGCTCGGCCCCGCTCCCGCTGCCGCGATGACGAACCCGGCGATGGATGGCGCGACGATGCGTGTCGACGACCACGCCACCGACGTGAGCGGCACTGCTATCGGGATGAGCGACCGGTCCGGCAGCAGGCGTGGGAAGAACGATGCCCGTGCCGGTTCGTCGAACGACTGCACCAACCCGATCATCACTGCCGCCGCCGCCAGGTGCCACACCACCGCCTGGTCGGTCAGTGCGAGGACGGCGAGGGTCACCAGCACGGCAACGGCGGTCGTCTGCGCAGCAACAACGAGCGTCCGGGGGTCGAACCGGTCGGCGAGCACGCCGCCCGCAAGGTTCACGACGATGCGCGGCGCGGCGCTGACGAGGTTGATGAGTCCCAGGGCCAGCGCCGACTGCGTCAGGTCATACGCCAGCCACCCGAGGGTGACGATGGTCATCTGCTGGCCGGTGACCTGCGCGACCAGCCCTATCCAGAAGAGCCGGAAATCCCGGTAGCGCAGCGCGGCGAAGAACTCGACGAAGCCGCCGAACAGCCTCACGGCGTCTCCGGTGACTCGTCATCCTCGGCCGCTGGTGCTGGAACACCCAGGTGGTTCCTGAAGAACGCGAACGTCCGCTCCAGCGAGTCCTCAGCGGCCTTCGCGCGCCGCTCCGAGGAGTCCTGGTTCGGGTTCAGGAACGAGTGTCCCACGCCCTCGTACATGAACAGTTCGTACTGCTTCTCGTACCGGTCGAGCGTTTCCCGGAACGCCTCGATCTCCGAGATGGGCGTCGTGTGGTCGTGCGTGCCGTAGTGGCACATCATCGGTACGCGGATATTCTCGAGTTCCTCGGAGTCCGGGAAGAGGCTGTGGTAGTAGACGACGCCCGCGCCGAACGTGTTCGTGCGTGCCAGCGACAGCAGCACGAGTCCGCCGCCGAGGCAGAAACCCACGATACCCACAGGCGCGTCGTCCGTCGTCCACGGCAGCGAGCGCAGGAAGTCCGCTCCGGCGCTCAGGTTCTCCACCGTCCGCTGCACGTCCAGCGAGTTCTTGTAGCGCAGTTGCGTGGCGCGGCCCTCCGGCAATGCGCCGTCGAACAGGTCCGGAGAGAGAGCGACGAAACCGGCGCGGGCGAACGTTCGGGTTATCTCGCGCTGGAACCAGTTGAGCCCGCCCATGCCGGAGATGACGACGAGCCCCGGGTAGGGTCCACTGTCCGCCGGTCGGCCGACGTATCCGTCTACGAAGCCGTCAGGGCCGTCGTATCCCGCGTGCAGTGAGACGATGCGATGCGCCATGCCACACCTCCTGCCACCGTGCATCATAGGGCGGGGCATCTACGGCGACAACCGTCGCGGGCTGCGATGCACGTTCAGCGCGCGATTGCCGACGGCGACGGCATCGCCTTGCTGAGCGCCAGCGGGGCGAGCGGGACAGCCTCGTTCAGCGGGTCCCGGCTCTTCGCCGCCTCGACGTAGCGCTCCGCGTCCTCTTCGAGCAGGAACCCTGCTGTCTGCAACTGCCGGACAGCCTCGGCCATCTGTCGCACGTAGTCCTCGTGCGAAACGTACCGCTCTGTGATGGAGCGCCGTGGGTCGCCGTTCGTCTCCCGATCGGCGCGCGTTCGAGCGAAGGGCACGAAGCTGCCTGCCAGCGAGGCGAGATCTCCTTCGGCGAAACCTGCTCTGCGCAGGTTCCATCCCGTGTGCGTGCCGACGGGGACCATGACTTCCGGTGAACGCAGGCCGCCGAGGTCGTTGCCGTCCTCGTCCACCTGCGGCATCTGCACGGTGTACTCCTTGCCCGGCACGGGCTGCGGCGGGTGTTCGGTGACCAATCCCTGATCGAACCCCGGCCCGTAGTCGTAGAGCGGCAGGCGGCTGGGGCTTGCCGGCGTGGGGAAGCCGGGCACCTTCGGGAACGCTGCAAGCGCTTCTTCAGGACTGACCAGCGTGCCGTCTGCTCGCCGGGGCACGATGCTGGGCGGTGGCGGTGCGCCTTCGGTCACCCAGCGGTGCATCATCGTGAGAACTGCCCGCATCAGAGGCCCGTTGTTCATCACGTTGGGGCGCTGCTGCGACACATCCTCCGGGGGCGGGTTCGCACCCATGTGTTGCGCGCTCGCCAGGAAGTAGACGCGCACCGTTTCAGGGAACTCGATGTCGTCGCCTGTCCTCGGGTTCGTATGCCCAAGCGACGCGTGACGGTTCCAGTACTCGGTGTTCGTGTGCGTATGCACGACCAGCGGATCTGACTCAGGGCGTTTCAGAACACAGTCCAGCTTGTCTGAGAAGGCGTCAGGCGCGACGGAGTAGGCGAACGGGTAACGCTCCGACGGCCACTGATGCTCCTCGTGCTGGCGCGGGTAGCGCCCGACCTGGGCGAACCGGGCGTTCGTGAACAGGCGCCCCGCGCCCGAGACGTGCGGGTAGACCGCGGCGAACACCTTCCGGCCCTCCGGGTCCGCGTTGTAGCCGTCGTAGACGAACTGGCGTATCACGCGGGCGCTCAAGGACTGCCCGTACATGTATGCCCGCTCCAGACCCGCAACGGGGTTCGGCGCCCCGTCTGCGTCGACGGCATCGTGGAGGAGCGCTGACATGAGGTCGCGTATGCCGACGATGCCGAGCCCCATCACCCCGGAGCCGGCTGTGTCGTAGACCAACTCATAGATCCAGCCGGGCTTGAACCCGCCCTGCACGTGACAGGCCGCCGGCGACGGGCGCACCTGCAACGTGCCGCCGACCACCTCCGCCTCGGCGAACGCCCATGCGTCAGCCGGGAGCGGCACGCGAGGGTCGCGCTCGTGCTCGCGCAGCGTCATTGTTGCGTGGGACGTATCGAGGTCGAGCGCGGGGTAGGACCGGATGCTCGGCGCGCCGCTCAGCGGCATCCAAAGCACCCCTTCCTGCTCGGCGATGAACTCCTGGCGCACCTTGCCGCGGACCGGCTTCCCGTTCTCCAGCGCCTCCGGCAGATCGGTGGTGAGGAGCCCGTCTCCGGCTACGAGGTCGCCCTGCCAGCCGGACCAGACTACGGTGAAGCCCTGCCGCATCAGGAAGCCGTTGCCTGCCGCCACCATCGTCAAGGGGTCGTTGTCGGGGGGCGAGTCGTTGAACGCCCGCAGCGCAGTCTTGTTCCCGCGGTTGTTCACGTCGTACAGCAGGCATCCGTTGCCCCGTGCAAGGTCGACCGGCTTCAGGATGTCGAGGTCCGCCCTGAACTCGACGGCGCCGTTCGCGTTGCGGGGCGCAAGCGCAAGGTCAACGACGTTCGCGTTGGCGGGGTCGTTCGGGTCCAGTTCGAAGAACGCCGATCCGGTCAGGCGTTCATAGGGCCCCGTGTCTCCGAAGGGAGCCCCCTCGGCGAAACTGACCTGCCGCTCGATGCTCAGCCGCACCCTGGTGTTCATGCTCTTCCTCCGCTTGCGATAGCGCCAGACAGAGATTAGACGAGTCCCGGGCGTTCGTCGACGGTGGATGAACGGAGAGGCCGGCTGCGAGCGTACAATCGCGCTTATGCGGCAGAACGACGATGGGAGTCAGAGTGAAGCGCCCGCCCGCCGTGGGCTTCATCCGCAACTCCGCCTGATCCTGGGTCTGCATGTTCCGGCGATCGCGCTGGGACTGGGGAACGGCATCGGGCTGCCCGTGCTGCCGGAGTTGACCAAGCTGTACGGGGTCAGCATCGTCCAGGCGTCGTGGGTGTTCGTCGCCTACCTCCTCGGTACCCTCGTCGCCTCGCTTCCGACCGGCATGCTCATCGACCGGATCGGCCGGCGCTGGATCCTGCTCGCGGGGCCGCTGGTCGTTGCGGTGTCCTCTCTGCTCATCGCCAAGGCCGCGTTCTCGGGCTCGTTCAACGAGTTGCTCGTGTACCGGTTCATCGCCGGAGTCGGGACGCAGATGTGGATGCAGAGCCGCATCACGGTCATCGCCGACACCGGGGCCGTACAGCAGCGTGGCAAGCAGGTCACGCAGATGTTCGGCGTGCAGCAGGTCGGCGCGCTCGCTGGCCCGCTTATCGGAGGATTCGCGGCAGTTACCTGGGGGCTGTGGTCGCCCTTCCTCATCCACGCCGTGCTGACGCTCCTGTCCATCATCCCGACCTATTTCGTGATCAAAGAGACAGCTCCGGCCGCGAAGCGTGCGGCCGACGCGGCCATGAAAGGGCCGCGTTGGGGGCTGCTGCTCAAGAACCCCATCCCCACCGTCTTCTCGATCCAATTCCTGACGAACGTCACTCGCGGCGCTGTATTCGAGGGCGGCGTGATCCTGCTGTACCCGTCCTATGCCTACGGTCTGGACCCCGCTGAACTGGGCGTGCTGCGCAGCGCGATGGCCGTGGGGACCGTCCCCATCCTGTTCTCGACCGGATTCGTGATGGACCGGTTCGGCAGGAAGTACACGATCGTGCCCGGGCTGATATTGACGAGCCTTTCGATGGCCTCTGTGTCGGTCACTGCGTTCGCGGGGTTGTCGCTGGCCTGGTTCATCGCGAGCTTCGTGTTCGTGCACCTCGCCATCAGCATCATCTCCGGCAATATGCAGACACTGGGCACGGACGTCGCACCGCCACAGGCGCGCGGACTCTTCTTCGGGATGTCACGACTCGTCGCACAGGGCGGTTCGACGGCCAGTCCGATGAGTTTCGGCCTGTTGTCCGGCGCGTTCGGGTTCGGGGCAGCGTTCGTGCTGCTGGCGTCGACCGCGTTTGCCGCCGCCATCGTCGTGGTGTTCTTCCTGGAGGAGACCCTCAGGAAGCCGGACAAGACCGCGGGCGACGGCTGATAACGCCTAGCGCCCGTAGGCGCTGCTGCGCAGCAGGCGTCCGGGGAGGGCCCCGGTGTGCTCGCCGGCTTCTATCAGCACCTCGCCGTTGACGATGGTGCATGCGACGCCTTCGCTAGGGCGGCGCATCCGCACCGCGTCTCCAGGGTAGTCCGCGACCTCTTCGAGTTCCCCTGCACCGATGGTGTCCGGGTCGAATACCGTCAGGTCCCCGGCCAACCCCGGCCTGATGAGGCCCCTGTCGTGCAGGCCGAACGCACTTGCTCCCATGAAGGTGAGCTTCCGCACGGCCTCTTCCAGGGAGAGCGCCTGCTGTCCCCGCACCCAGAACGACAGCAGGAAGGTCGAGAAGTGGCTATCGCAACGGCGGGTGACGTGCGCGCCGCCGTCAGAGAGTCCGGGCAGCACGAACGGGTCTGCGAGCACCTCTGCCATCGCCGACGTGCTCACGTCGGAGCGGAAGTAGAAGAGCGTCTTGAGATCCTCCTCAAGGGCAAGGTCGAGGAATGCGTCGAGCGGGTCCTTGCCCAACTCCCGCGCGATGTCGCTTACGCTCCGCTCCACGTAGGCACGGTGCTCGTCCTGGGCGACCCTGGCCACGTGCAGCAGGTCCCAGCGCACTTGGGAGGAACCGGGGTTCCGCTTGTCCGGCGCATCGGCGTCAGCCCTGAGTCCGGCGCGCACGGCGGGGTCGCGGAACGCTGCCCGCTTCTCCTCGGGGGAACTGCTCATCACGGGCAACCAGTGCGGAAAGCCGTCGAAACTTCCCACAGTGAGCAGGGTCCAGCGTGCCGTGTTCTCCATGAAGGGCGACACCATCGCATACATCCGTGCGTCGTTCCGCACGGAGCCTGCGCGTCCCGCCAGGCTGGAGATCACCGGGCGTCCCGTCGCCCGGGCAGTCCGCGAGAGCAGGCCCTCCGACAGTTCGATGCGTTCAGAGTCCCCGAACTGGATGGAACCGGCCCCCACCTCCGCGAGCGCTCCGGCCACAGCGAGGAACTCGTCAGGCGGTGCGGCGTTCGCGGGCAGCAGACGATTCTCGAGGTCCATGTGACGCAGGTTGCGCTCCGAGGATAGACCGAGCGCTCCCGCGCGGATGCCTTCACGGACGATCTCCTTCATCTGCTCGATCTGTTCGGGAGTCGCGACAGCCGAGTAGGCCGCTTCGCCCATCACGTGCCGCCGCACCGCTGAGAAGCCGATGAGCGAACCAACGTTCACGCCAAGCTCGCGGTCGATGGTCTCCAAGTACTGGGGCACCGATTCCCACGACCACTCGACCCCGGCCTGCAGCGACTCGACCGGTATGGCCTCGACACGCGAGAGCATCGAGACGAGGTCGGCGCGCTCCTCCGGCCTTGCCGGAGCGAGCCCCAGCGAGCAGTTGCCGTTGATGACGGTCGTGGCCCCGTGATAGCAGGCGAACGTGCAGAGCGGGTCCCACAGCACCTGCGCGTCGTAGTGGCAGTGGTTGTCGATGAAGCCGGGGGCGATGACCTGCCCCTGCACGTCGATGACCCGCTTCGCGGACGAACCGAGCCTGCCCGTCTCCGCGATGCGCCCGTCCACGACGGCGACGTCTCCCTCGTAGGACGGTCCGCCGGTGCCGTCTACGATGCGGCCGTTCTTGAGCAACAGGTCGTAACTCATCGTCGTCCTCCTCAGAGCGCTTCGGGGACCGGTATGTCGTACAGGCGGCAGACGTTGGTGCTGAGTACCTTCGTGCGTGTTTCCGCATCCAGGTGCCCCAGGTGCTCGGCGATGACCTTGCGCGAGTTCGGCCAGGTGGAGTTTGCGTGCGGGTAGTCGTTGGACCACATGCAGGCGTCTGCGCCCCAGCTCGACAGGTAGCGCGTGCCGATGGCGTCGTTGAAGAACGTCGCGTATATCTGGTCGGCCAGGTACTCGTCCGGCATCTTGTCCGGCGCGGGGCCCGGCTCGTGGTGCCGGTGCCTGCCCAGGTAGTAGCCCCACTGCTGCAGCGTGAACGGGATCCAGCCTATCTCGTTCTCCACGAGCACGATCTTGAGGTTGGGGAAGCGGTCCAGCGCCTGGTAGAAGATGATGTCGAAGAGGCTGTTCATCACCTCCCCGATCTTGAGGTTCACGCTGGCGCGGTAGTGTTCGGTGCCGCCACGCCGCCGCTGCATGTAGCCGTGCCCCGTGAGGATGTGCAGGCTCACGGGCATCTGCAGGTCCTGGGCTGCGGCCCAGAACGGGTCGTACCGGTCCGACGAGAACGGCATGTCCTCTGGCGGGTTCTGCCAGATCATGGCGCCCCGCAGTCCCGCGTTCCTGCAACGCTCCAGCTCGGCAACCGCGTGATCGACGTCATACAGCGAGATGAGCCCGATCCCGAACAGGCGGTCGGGGCTCACCGCGCAGTACTCGATCAGCCAGTCGTTGAAGGCGCGGACGCACGCCTCCTGCAGCGGTACGTCCTCGATGCGGAAGAGCGTCATGCCGCGCGTCGCGTAGAGCACCTCGAGGCTGACGCCGTCGACGGCCATCTCCTTCAACCGCTCGTTCGGGTCCCAGCCGCCGGGCTTGGCCTGCTCGGAGACCGTGTCGGGGAAGGTTGGCGCCTGGTCCCGCAGCCCCTTGGGCAGGCGCGTCGCCCACAGATCGCCCGGCTCCATGACGTGGGAGTCGGAGGAGATCAGCAGTTCGTCGACGGCCCCTTCCGTACCTGCGCTCGCGATCGTGGTGGTCATGGCCGCTCCTCTCCCCTGCGTATGCACGCCTCCCCAGGCATTCAGTAGAAGGAGCACGGCCTGGAGGCGCGCTTACCGGCACTTAACCACCGCGTCGAGCGGCTGTCAACGAGCGACAGACCTACGTCCTCCGCCACGGATTAGGGTCGCCACCCTGTGTGCGGAACCAATGAGCGACGCGGTCCCAGTAGAGTTCGGGGTCTACCCTGAGCACGTCGCCGTCATCCGACCGTGCGATCACGAGCCTGCCCCATTCCTGGGGGTCCCGCCGACCGTCGTCGACGATGCTCCGCCTGCCGTGCGTGTCGAGGCTGGCCATCAGGTTGAGGAAATCGGACAGCAGCGCTTTGTCGACTTCCCAGACCTCCAGCGCGGTGGCGCCCTCCTCGTCTACGGTGAGGAGGGCGTCTTCGTCGTTCCGGTATCGCCACTCGATACGCATCGGCACGCTCTTCCTAGAAGAAGGTGTTGACCACCTTCGGTAGGAGCACGTTCTGGTCCAGGATGATGTCGCGTTTGGCGATCTTGAAGGCTGTGCCGGGATCGCGCCGTAGCGTGTCGTACCGCCTGCCGACGAACAGGTTCACCTCGTCCTGGAGGCGGTTCTGGTAGCAGAAGAACTTGCTGCTCACTCTCGCCTCGTCGCCGTTCACTTCAAGCAGGAGGACGTTGGAGATGATGTGCTCGAACCGCGAAACCGGCTCCTCCGCCCAGTGCACGCCGGTGTTGATCTGCCGGACCCTGCCGGTCAGGATGTCCTTGCCCTCGTCGAAGTAGGAGATCTCCGACTCGGGGTCGCTGTACTCCAGGTCCCAGTCGCCGAACTTGATGTTCCTGCGGATGGGCATCCAGTAGTGGATGTCCTCTGCCAGCAGGTCGAGCCATTCCGTGAGCCTGCGCTCGTCCAGGAGCAGCGCCTCCCAGTAGAGGAACTGTTCGATGTCCTTCAGCAGGACGACCCGGTCCATTGCTTCCAGACTCGCGTTGGCGCGTTCCGTCATGCCCGGACTCCTTCGTGTCCTCTGCTCCTCGATGAGTGGGCGCGCAACCCCTACCAGATGCGGTGCGACTTCGCCCTGTTCACCGGGTAGAGATCGTCCCAACTCGACGCCTCCATGAAGGCGAGCCACCTGCTGAAGCGGGCGCGGTGCGCCTCTTCGGTGTGCGACCCGTTGAAGACGACACCGGGGTACTTGTCGGTCTCAAACCCGCGGCCCAGCCCGTTAGCGAAGTAGTAGTTCCGCTTGCGCGCCCTCGCGCCCTGGCTGGCGGAGAAGACGTAGTTCCAGTTTTCCATATCGTCGGACTCGGTTGCGCCGGTCGGTCCGTTGTACCGCATCACGTAGTGGCGAACCGCGTCCTTGACGTGCTTGGGTGCTTCCTTGTCGACGCCGAACAGGCTCCACCGCTCGACGACTCCGACGGTGTGGGGGTGCCACCAGCGCCACCGCCAGCTGTCCATGATGAAGTTGGGGAACACGCAGAAGTGTCCTCCCTCGTGGCCGTGTGGAGGCAGTATCCGGCCGGCGTACTTCTTCGCCTTGCGCTCGTGGGCCTCGCGGAAGTACTCGTCGACACCGGCCTCCAGCCAGGTGTCCACGTACTCCGGCACGCCGGGCTGCCTGTAGTCGCTCCAGTTGCCCCCGTGACCGAGGTTGTGATCGCCCACTGCGTACCGGTCGGCGGGGAAGGCCGCACGCCGCTTGCCGCGGTCGCCGCCCGACATGGTTCCGCGGTCAGGCCCGATGGCGGCTGCGTTCACCGAGCGGTGCGTCATCGCAGCGTGGGTCAGGTCTGTCGACGATGAGAATGCCGGCACCTTCCAGTTCGTCGGCAGGCGCCATTTCTGGAACGGCGTGAAGACCTCTATGCCTGCGTCCGTTCCGTCGCTCGCCTCGCAGTCGTACCGGATGCCGTCGGCGAAGGGCCCAACGTAGTCCTCGAACGAAGGCGCCCCGGGGTCCCAGGTGGCCCACAACGACCCGTAATAGTTCTTGAACTGCGCTACGGGCGTGAGCCCCCACTGCTCGCGGTCGAGATCGCCGGCGTAGGCGTAGGGAGCATACTGGTAAGCCGCTCCCACCAGGGCGCCGGTGCAGTCGTACGTCCAGGCGTGGAACGGGCAGGTGAAGACGAGAGCGTTGCCCTGGTCGTACCGGCAGACCTTCATGCCCCGGTGAGCGCACGAGTTGAGGAAGGCGCGTATCTGGTTGTCCTTGCGGCCACGCACCACGAGCACTTCCTCCGTGCCCATCCGCGTCACGATGAAGTCGCCCGGATTCGGCACCTGGCTCTCGTGGCCCAGGAACAGCCAGCACCGGTTGAATATCTGCTCCTGCTCCTGCTCGAAGATATCCTCGTTGACGTACAACTCCCGGCTCACCGTGCCCTGCTCGGTATCGATGAGCGATCGAAGAGACCGGTCCCCGCGTGCCGTGATGAGATTCGCCATGGCGTTTCTTCCTCTCTACTTGTGCGTGGTGCGGGAGGGATGCCCGGAGGAGTGCCGCAGATGTCCTGATAGTGGGACTTAACCACCAGGCGTACCGGCTGTCAATGAGCAACCGGAGGGGGATGGCTCAGTTCGGCTGGTCACTCCCACTCAGCGAAGGCCATCGCGCAGCCGACGCCGGCGAGGTTCCGGTAGCAGGGCTGGTAGTCGATGACCCGTCCCGCGCTATCGCTCGTGGCGGCGGCGATGATCCAGTTCCTGATCTCGGAGGTCCCGCCGACCAGCACCTCGGGGTCCATCGCCGCCATGTAGTCGAGGTCGTGCGCTTCCACCGCTGCGAGGTAGTCCCGGTCGATCTGCTCGTCGATCATCATGTGGGAGAGCCCGCCGGACGCGACGACCACGACGCGCCGGGACTCGTCGAAAGATTCGATGGCCTTTGCGAGGGCGCGTCCGAAGTCCACGCACCGCCGGGGGGAACTGGTGGGCGGGTAGTACGTGTTCACCATCACCGGAACGATCCGGTAGCGGGCGTCGTCATTCGTAGTATGGAGCGGGCGGCCGAACGCGTGACCGAGTCCCTGCTCGTGGCGCGTGGCGGTCGACCATGCGGGGTCGAACCCGGAGTCGAGCAGCGAGTCGATAGTCCACCTGGCTAGGGGGACGTCGACCCGGTACCTCGTGATGGTGTCGGTGAACTCGTCGCCGAGGTGGTAGTGCGAGACCCGTGTGCTCGCGTCCGCCTCGTCGCCGATGTACACGAGGAACGGCGGCGTGTTGTCCGCGAGGAGGTTCTCGCGCTGGTCGTCCCCGATGAGGACGATAGTGTCCGGCGCGGTCTCGTCGATCCTCGCCCGGACGGTGTCCATCGCCTTCATGCACGCGTCGTAGCGGCGCTGCATCATGGCCTCCGAGGTCTGCTCGCGCATCCCCGGTTTCTCGGGGGCCATGTCGTCACGACGGAGGATGTTGGGCCACAGCTCAGGAGGCACGTAGAGCTGAGGGCCATGCGACATACCGAACCTTCCTACGATGGTTGCCATTGCTCCTCCTCTCGCATGAGCCGGATCGGCGCCATTGTAGCCCGCGCAGCCGCGACAGTCCTCGAGCCTGTGCTATGCCCGCCCCGCGGAAACGAGGCTCCGCACCATCTCCACGGCTCGCGGGACGTCTACTCCGACCGCCACCTTCACCGTCCCGTCTCCGTACCTTGCGATGGTCCGCCCTCGTTCATCCCTGTTCGTCACGACGGATACCCGCGCCGGGCGGCACGCCAGGATGTCCGGATCGATCGCCGCCGCCACGGCCAGCGGGTCGTGCAGGTAGAACTCCTGGAGGTCGCTCCGTTCCTGGAACCGGTCCGCCAGGATGCGGTTGCCCAACTGAGCTGACTTCGACGTTCCCGCGAACCACCGGGGGCCGCTCCGGCGGTGCATGGACGTCCGGCGAGTCACGTCTAGGCCGACGAGCGTCACAGGCACTCCCGAAGCGAAGACGGCACTGGCGGCCCAAGGGTCTTCGTGGATGTTGAACTCGGCGTGGGGTGTGACGTTGCCCGGCACGTCGAATGCCCCGCCCATGACGACTATCTCTGCGAGCGCATCCACGAGGTCCGGGCGGCTCTCCAGCGCGGCGGCAACGTTGGTGAGCGGGCCGAGCGCGATGACGGTAAGCGGCCCGGCAGACTTCGCGGCACGGTCGCGTATGAGCTCGACCGCGCTCATCCCGTGCGGCCTCAGCGCCGGGGCAGGCAGGCGAACGCCAAGTCCCTCCGAGCCGTGAACGTGGTACGCGTGGGTGAATGAGCCGCGCAACGGCTCGCCGGCGCCGACCGCCACGGGTATGGCGCTCTGCTTCCCGTCGAGGTATTCGACCAGCCTGAGCGCGTTGTCGGTCGTGTCCGACAGCGTGGCGTTCCCGCCGACCGTGGTGATGCCCTCAACCTGCAGGTCGGGAGAGTTCACCGCCATGATGAGCGCGAGGGCGTCGTCGGCCCCGGGGTCGGTATCAACGATGACTGTACGCATACGCGCGACACTTACTCCGTGGAAGTGGAGGAGTACGCTATCGTTCCTGAACGCTGGGCGCTATATTCCGATCAGCAGACAGTCTACGGCGGGCAGAGACGTGTTGGGATGGAGAGAGGAGCATCGCCATGCTTGAACCCATCAACTGGCGCGCGCGTATCGGCCTCATCACTACCAGCGGGCAGCTCATCACCGAGTCCCGGTTCCCGTACCTGGCTCCGAAGGGCGTCACCTTCCACGTGACGCGCATGATGAACGCGGGCGGAGGCATGGCTGCTCTCATCGAGATGGAGAAGCAGTCCTGGCGCGCCGTGGAAGAACTGTCCACCGCTCGCGTCACGTCGCTGGGGTACTGCTGCACGGTCAGCGGAGCGCTGCGCGGCCTGCAGGGCGACATCGACTTCTGCCACGAGGTCGAGCAGCGGTACGGCATCCCCACAACTTCCACCATGCTGGCTGCCGTCGAAGCCCTCAAGACGCTGGGCCTGCAGCGCATCGTGGTCACCAGCCCCTACCTGGAAGATCACCACGACTCGGAGCGGGAGTACCTCGCGGAGGCAGGTATCGATGCCTTCAAAATGAAGGGCATGGGCAAGTCCACCAGTAAGGAATTCAGCACCACGCAACCTCAGGAGGTCTACGACTTCAGCATGGCCCACTGGGACCCTTCCGCCGACGGTTTGTTCGTGAGTTGCATGAACCTCGACGCCATCGCCGTGGCCCAGGACCTGGAGGAGGCCATCGGCAAGCCTGTGGTCACCTCGCACACCGTGACGCTGTGGCGCACCCTATCCCTCTCGGGCATCGACGACCCCATCGAGGGCCTGGGGCGTCTGCTGACGATGCCTCGCGTCGGCGCGGTGGCAGCGGCGGTATAGGCCGCCAGGAGGCTCACCGGACTCGTACGCCACGCCCCGGTGCCGTTCCTTGACACCCGGTTCGAAGATTCCTAGTGTGCAGTCGTCGGCAGACGCGGAGGCACGAGATGGCGAAGAACGGTTTCAAGGTTATCGACAGCGACATGCACATCATCGAGCCGGTGGACCTCTGGCAACGGTACATCGACCCCGGCTTCAGGGGCGTCGCCCCTATCGGCACTGCGAACAGCGCCTCCGATCTCAACCTCATCCACCCAGACGGACGCCTCTGGGGACGAGACCCCTTGCGCGCGATGCCTACCGGCCGCCCCGCCGGGCGGAACTCCGAAGAGGTGGAGGAGCGCTACCGCCCCCACGCCGACCGTGGCTACAGCAACGAGGTTCAGTTGGAGGCGATGGATATCGAGGGCATCGACGTGGCGGTCATCTACCCCAGCCGTGGCCTGCACGCCCTGGGCGAGCCGGACATGGACCCCACCCTCGCGGCAGCCGTCGCCCGCGCCTACAACGACTGGCTCTTCGACTTCTGCAAGGCAGACCCTCGAAGGCTCCTGGGCGCGGGCATGATCTCGGTCTTCAACGTGGACGACGCCGTTGCCGAATCGCGACGGGCCGTCAAGGAGTTGGGGTTCCGCTCCGTTTTCCTGAGGCCAAACATGGTCAACAACCGTCCCTGGCACGACCCGTACTACGAACCCCTCTGGGACACGCTGGAGGAACTCGGTGTGCCGCTTGGCTTCCACGAGGCCATCTTCACGGGTCTGCCGGAGGTGGGCTGGCAGTTCGGCCAGAACTTCATGCTGCGCCACACCTTCTGCCACCCGGTGGAGCAGATGCTGTGTGTGGCCAGCTTCGCCGGTGCAGGCATCTTCGAGCGCCACCCGAACCTCAAGGTGGCGTTCCTGGAGGGGAACTGCAGCTGGCTGCCCTTCTTCCTCTGGCGGCTCGACGAGCACTGGGAGCAGATGGGGGACGTCTGGGCGCCGGAGCTCACGATGGCCCCGAGCGAGTACTTCAAGCGACAGGGCTATGCATCGGTCGAAGCCGATGAGGAACCGGTGAAGTACGCCATCGACTGGATGCCGAACCGCAACTTGGTCTTCTCGACCGACTACCCGCACGGCGACTCCAAGTACCCCTACGCGGTCGACCGCTTCCTCCGGCTGGGCGCCGGCAACAACGGAGAGAAGCCGGGTATCAGCGATGAAGACAAGCGGAGGATCCTCTGGGACAACTGCGCCGAGCTGTACGGAATCAAGGAACCGGTAGCCAGCTAACAACCTGCAGCCAACTCCCGGGACAGGAGAGGGACATGCCCTACAACAGACAGGGACGGACCAAAGACTTTCCGGTGTTCGACTGCGACAGTCACATCTTCGAACCCCCTGACGTGTGGGAGAAGTACATCCCGGCCAATCAAAGGGAGTTCGCCAAGTCTCACCTCTACGTTGACAACGACCGGGGCATCCGTGTGCTGAACGGCAGGAAGTCGTTCCTGGACCCGCGCACCTTCTCCTACGCGGCCGAGGTCTGGAACCCCACGATAACGAAGAGTGACATCGGTGCGGTCAGCCCCGAAGACCCCGATTGGGACGAGCGTGTAGGGAGGAACGCCATCACGAGGGACCCCTACGCCCGTCTGCGCGAGATGGACGCCTGTGGCATCGATCAGGTGATGGTGTTCCCCTCGGCGCCCATGATCCAGATGCCGCTGGTGAAGAACGCAGAGGCTGCGCGCATCTGCGCCCGCGCCTACAACGACTGGGTCGACGATTACTGCTCAGCTGACAGGCGGCGGCTGTTTCCTTGCGGCATCATCGCCCCTCAGGACGTGGACTTCGCCATCGAGGAGTTGCGTCGCATCGCCGGGATGGGGTTCAAGGCTGCTGCCGTGCGCCCCATCCTGTCCAATGGGAAGTACCCGACCTTCCCCGAGTACGACCGGCTCTGGCATGAGTTCGAATCGCTGGGTCTGGCGCTCTGCATGCATACTTTCATCGCGCCCGGCACCATGAGTCTGGAGTTGGCCGAGCGGATAGCGATGGTGCATGAGGAGGCCGGGATAAGAGACCCTCAGACCTTCGAACCCGAGGTCAGCGCGTATTCCCCCGGCCAGTTCGTACCCAACATCATGGAGGCAATGGGGTCGGCGGTTCCGTCGCTGGAGCCGCTGAGTTTCGTGGCCGAGGCCATGAACTGGCTGACCATCGTGCTGATGTCGGGCTGGTTGGAGAAGTTCCCCCGGCTCCGGGTGGCCGTGCTTGAGTCCAACGCGTCCTGGCTCCCGCTGGTGCTGGAGAAGGCTGAGGGTTTTCTGGATCTCCACCGGCACGTCCTTGAGCGGGCGAACCTGAAGATCGGCGACCCGGAAGAAGTCTTCAACCGGCAGTGCTTCATCGGATTCGAGGCCGATGAAGACCCGGTGCTCCGCCTGTGGGACATGTACGAGAACGTGGGGATATGGGCCTCGGACATGCCGCACCATGACGCGATGGATGCCTGGGAAGCCATCGACCGCATGAACCGGTGCGGTGTGCCGCAGGCCGCCCAGCTGAAGTTCCTCGGGGGCAACGCCTGTCGGTTGTACGGCATCGAACAGCAGCTGTTCGTCACCGAGGCGCCAGCGGAGTACACGCCCCGGAAGCTGCCGCGCATCCTCTCGTAGCCGCAGCTAGCCGGTGCTCTGCGCTCCCTCGCTCCGCTCGGAGAAGTCGATGCCCGCGGCTTCTTCCTGAAGCTTCAACAGGGCCGCAGTGCTCTGCCGGCCCCAGCCGCGCACCATCCCCTCGACCATGTACTGCTCGACTAGGGCGGCTATCGGCATCGGCACGTCGAGCTCGCGCGCGACGTCCATCGCCAGTCCGACGTCTTTCCGGGAGAGCGCCAGCGTGAAGGTCGCCGGAGCGTCGGAGGGCGGCTCGGATACGGCCCTGGCGAAGGACTCCCTGAGCTGGTGCATCTGCGTGTCCAGTCCCCAATACATGCACTCCCAGAGGGTCGACGGGTCGACGCCGGCCTTCGCCCCCAGCACCAACCCCTCGCCGATAGCCAGGCCGATCCCGCGACGGACCAGGTTGTGGGCCAGCTTGATGTACGTTCCCGTTCCCAACTCACCGGTGTACACGACCGTGTCCGAGAAGGCGTCCAGCACCGGCTTCACGCGGTCATACGCGGCCCGGCCTCCGCTGGCCAGCACCTGTACGCTTCGTTCCCGGATGCCTCCCTTCCCCACGATCAGGGGCGCGTCCAGCACTTCGACGCCCTTCGCGCGGAACGCCGCCCCGATCCTGCGGATCGTGTTGGGGTGGCTGCTCGTCAGGTCGACGTAGACCTTTCCGCTTCCGATGCCTGCCATGAGCCCACCGGAGCCCAGAGCAACCAGTTCCACTTCCTTCGGGCTGGGAAGCGACGTCACGATGACGTCCGATCCTTCGGCTACCTCCGCAGGCGTGGCGCCGAAACGCGCGCCCGATTCCAGGAGCGGGCGAGTCGCCTCTTCGTGGAGGTCGTTGACGATCAGCGGGTAGCCGGCCGCGCCGATGTTCGCGGCGATGGCGCCGCCCATATTCCCCAGCCCGATAAACCCAACGGTCTCCATGGCGCCCCCTCTCTACCGGTTCCGGGTCAACTCCCCGGCCAGGTCCTTCAGTCCCTCCGTCAGGTCGTAAGCACTCCGGTAGCCCATCTCTTCCTGCAGACGGAGGATGCTCAGGGGCTGGGTCCGGTCGGGGGTGTAGTTCATGCTCCCACCCTCCACAGGCCGCACCTCCACGCCGGGGAGCGCGGTTTGGAAAGCCTCCACCACGTGCTCCACTTTGGACAGCACCCCGCTGCCGAGGTTGAAGACCCGGCTGTCGAGCGGCTTCTCGCAGAGCAGGGCCACGCCCAGGGCCACGTCTTTCGCGTAGACGTAGTCGTTGGACCCGAAGAGCCGGGAGTCCACTTCGACGGGGCCGCCCTGAAGGCCGGTCTCCATCAGCCGGTGCAGGACCTCGCCGATCAGGTCTCCTCCCGTGTAATGGCCGAACCCATACACCTGGGCGAACCGCGCGGTCGCGACCTCCAGCCCGTAGTGGTCGGCGTAGCCCTGGAGGATCACTTCACAGGCCAGCTTGCTGGCCCTGTAGAACGCGTTGCTGACGACCGGGTAGTCCTCGGTAACCGGAGACGTTGGCCGCAGCCCCCACTGGTATACGCCGAACGTGCTGGCGAATATCAGCCGTCCCGCGCCGGTCAGCCGGGCGGCTTCGGCCACGGCGATGGCGCCCCCGATGTTGGCGCCGAGACCAGCGTAGGGCCGTTGGGCGAGACGGTCGCCGATCACATAGGCGGTGTGGACTACGGCGTCCGTCCGCTCCTGCTGCATGGTCTCGACCAGCGCCGGGAGGTCCCGCACGTCTCCCCGGACCACCGGCAGGTCGCCTGCCACCCTGCGGATGTAGTCCTCACTGGGAGAGACGTCGTAGAGGGCGGCTCGATGCCCGCGCTCCGATAACGTTCGCGCAACGTGGCATCCGACCAGACCTGCACCCGTGATCAAGATGTTCATTCCGCTGTCCTCACGGCTCCGCGACGCTGCTGGCGCCAGCCCTGTCAGGCCGGATGAGGCGAGCGGTCGATGATGACCCAGCGCTCTACGATCCGGCCGTCGACGATGCGGAGGACCTCCACGCCCCGGGGCATGCGCATCACCACCTTGTCGTCCTCGGCGATGAGGTCCTCAATCTCTATATGGAAGTCCGGGCGCTTGCGGAGGTTGACCACGAGGTCGCGGATGCCCTCCCTGCCTATCGCGGGGCCGAAAGCGCTGGAGTTGAAGACGTCCCTGAAGTCGGGGGCGATGAGCTCGTCGATGAGGTCGAGCCTGCCCTGGTTCTCCACCTCCTCGTAGAAGCGTCGAACGATCTCCTTGTTCGTGGCGGACATCGGGGTCCCTCCCGTTAGGTGGTATCTCCGAGGCTGTCTCTGGGGGGATGCTAGGAGCCGCTCCCGGGAGCGTCAAGGTTGGTGCTTGCCCTGCCACGTCACTCCCCCTCATCCTCCGGCGGCGTAGATTGGCCATGTTCGTCCATGCCCCAGCAGACGGGTGTGCCGTCCGCTTCCAGCGCGCAGGTGTGGTCTGTGCCTGCGCTGAGCGCCACGAACGTCTTGCCTGTCGGCGGTGATGACTTCTCGTGGTCATCTTTACCCCAGCATTGGGGCGTGCCGTCATCCCTGAGCGCGCAGCTGTGCCGCCGCGCGCACGAGATTGAAGCGAAGTCATTGCCCGTGGGAGCAGACAACAGGTCCCATCTGTCACTGAATCCCCAGCAGGCGATGGAGCCGTCCGTCTTGATCCCGCACGTATGCAGGTCGCCCGCACTGATCGCTGTGAACGTGGCGTCCTCCGGCGGTGTCATTTGGCCGTAGTCGTTGTCAACGCCTCCCCAGCACAAGGGGATGCCGTTCGCCTGGAGCCCGCACGTGTGCGTTTCCCCCGCGCTGATCGCCGTGAACGTCTTGTCCTCCGGCGGCGATGATTGCTTCTTCTCATCGCTGCCCCAGCAGACAGGTGTTCCGTCGCTCTTCAGTGCGCACGCGTGAACGTTCCCGACACTGATGGCGGTGTACGTGTTGCCGGAGGGAGGAGTGGACTGGCGATAGTTGTTGTCGTCGTTGCCCCAACAGGCAAGTGAGCCGTCGGTTTTAACGCCGCACGTGTGTGTGCCGCCGGTGCCGATGGCAGTCAACGTCGTGTCCGCTGGTGGTGACGATTGCTCGTGGTCATCGTTGCCCCAACAGACCGGCGTTCCGTCGGACTCGAGTGCGCATGAATGGTCGCCACCTGCGGCTATGGAGTCGACATAGTTGCGCTGGGTGGGCGTTGGAATGGGAGTGGGGGTAGGTGTGGGAGTGGGCGTTGGTGTCGCAGTAGGAGTCGGCGTAGGCGTGGGCGTGGGAGTAGCTGTTGGTGTTGCCGTAGGAGTAGGTGTAGGGGTAGGCGTAGGAGTAGGAGTAGGTGTAGGGGTAGGCGTAGGCGTGGGAGTAGCCGTGGGTGTTGCCGTAGGGGTAGGCGTAGGCGTGGGAGTAGCCGTTGGTGTTGCCGTAGGAGTAGGAGTCGGCGTCGGCGTAGGCGTGGGGGTAGGAGTTGGTGTTGGCGTAGGGGTAGGTGTCGGGGTAGGCGTAGGCGTGGATGTAGGAGTCGGAGTCGGGGTTGGGGTTGGGTCCAGGGTGGATGGGGATGACTGCCCTGAGTCGTTGTTGCCCCAACAGATGAGCGTGTCGTCAGATTTCAGCGCGCAGGTATGCTGTTCCCCGGCGCTTATCTGCACGAACGTCGAACCGGTAGGAGGTGTGGACTGGCCTTCGTCGTCCTCTCCCCAGCAGACGGCGGTCCCGCCGGAAGTCAGGGCGCAGCTATGGCGCCATCCGCACGAGAGCGAAGTGAACGTCTGATCGTCAGGCACACCGGACACCTGGTTCTCGTTGTCCAACCCCCAGCAGACCACGGAGCCGTCCGCCTTGATCCCGCAGGTATGGAGATAGCCCGCGCTGATCCTGGTGAACGTGGTATCCGCCGGAGGCGTTACCTGGCCGTGGTCGTTGTCCACGCCGCCCCAACACACCGCAGCGCCGGTGGTGGTGAGGGCGCAGGTGTGAGTCTCTCCGGCGGTTATCGCCGTGAAGGTCGAATCTGTTGGCGGGGACGACTGGTCCTTCTCATCATCACCCCAACAGATCGGCGTACCATCGCTCTCCAACGCACAGGTATGAATGTATCCTGCGCTGACGCTGACGAACGTCTTGCCAGGGGGAGGGGAGGCCTGTCCCCTGTCGTTCTCTCCCCAGCAGATGGGCGAACCGTCGGCTTTGAGCCCGCACGTGTATGACCCACCAGTGGTGATGCTGGTCAAGGTGGTGTCTGCAGGCGGAGACGATTGGCCCTTCTCGTCGTTACCCCAGCAGACCGGCGTGCCGTCTGACTCGAGTGCACATGAATGGAGGCCGCCCCCTCCTATGGCCTGCTGAGCTGCTTCCATTACGGGTACTGGCGTAGGAGTAGGCGTCGGTGTGGGCGTTGGCGTGGGTGTCGGAGTAGGCGAAGGGGTTGGAGTGGGCGCAGGCGTTGGCGTTGGTGGACGGGACGGCACGGGAGTATTGGTCGGCGTCGGAGTAGGAGTCGGCGTAGGGGTGGGTGTGGGAGTGGGCGTAGCGGTTGGCCCAGCGTTACGCGCCGTGGCGGGGGTCGGTGATGGCGCAGGAGTAGGAGTGACAGTCGGTGTGGGCGTGGGCATGAGGGTTGGGGTTGGAGTTGGGACAGGCGTGTGCGTGGGGGTCGGGAATGCTGTCGGCGTCGGAGTTGGAGTCGGGGTGACGGTCGGTGTGGGTGTGGGTGTTGGGGCGAGAGCAGTGCGAGGAGTGACGATCGGTACAGGTGTACTCGTTGGAGTTGGCGTCGGCGTTGGAGTTGGCGTCGGAAGCGGCGTAGGTGTTGGAGGAGCCTCGGGGATCCGCATGGAGGACGAGGCTGAGGCGTCATCACACGCGCATATCAGTATCATCAAACTGATGCTGATGAGAAGCGACGGTAAGCGACTCGATACCAAGTGATGTGCGGCAATGATTGGATACCGCATATGGGCACCCAACAGGTTAGAAGATGCCGCGAGGATATAGTTCTATAGTACTGTTATCAATCTATTGAGCCCTGGCCCGAGGCAAGGGCTGCCAAGGAAGCACACCCGGGAGCTGCGTCCCAACGAGCAGAGCATGTCCTGCGCCGGATGACGCTGTGGGCTGGGGCTAGGCGTTGCTGTACTTCTCCAGCGCCTCGTCGGTGAAATTGGCGTTGGTGAAGACCTGCTGTATGTCCTCCAGGTCTTCGATGTTGTCCAGCAGGCGGAGCGTCTGTCCCGCGTGCCCGCTGTCGAGCTCGACGGTGTTGGAGGGGACCATGGTCACGGTGGCCTGGGCAGGCTCGACGCCGGCCTCCTTCACCGCGGCGGCTATCGGCTCCAGCCCGTTCGGGGCGCCGGTGATCTCCAGGACGCCGTCCTCCACCTTGAAGTCCTCCGCGCCCGCGTCGATGGCGGCGAGCGCGATCTCCTCCGCCTGCTCCTCGGACACTTCCTCGACGGTGACGACGGACTTGCTCTCGAACATCCAGGCGACGGACCCGGCCTCGCCGAGGTTGCCGCCGCCGCGCGAGAAGACGGCGCGGACGTTGGAGGCGGTGCGATTCCGGTTGTCGGTGAGCGCCTTCACCATGATGGCCGCCCCACCCGGGGCGTAGCCTTCGTAGACGATCTCCTCGAACGAGACGCCGTCGCCGCCGATGCCGAGGCCCTTCTTGACGGCGCGGTCGACGTTGTCCGCGGGCATGTTGGCGGCGCGGGCCTTGTCCATCATCAGGCGCAGGCGGAAGTTCATGTTGGGGTCGCCGCTGCCGCCTTCACGCGCGGCGACGGCGATGTCGCGCGCGAGCTTGGTGAAGAGCGCGCCCTTCTTCGCGTCCAGCGCGGCTTTCTTGTGCTTGATGGTGGACCACTTGGAGTGACCGGACATAGAGAGGCTCCTCTACCTGGATTGGACGTAAGCAGGATAGGACATAACCGCGCCCGCGTTCTACCCGCCAGGCGTGGGTTTCGGCCTGCGCGGCGCGCGCCTGCGGGGCTTCTTCTCGCGCGGTGGGTTCAATGCGCGCCACGCCAGTCCCTCCGGCACGGCGGCGGTCATGCTGTTGGCGCGCACGTCCACGCTGAGGACGACATCCGCCACCGCGGGGAGGAGCAGCTCCGCGCTCTCCCCGGTGACGACGTACACGTCGTTCGCTCCCGTGGAGACGATCTCAGTGAGCGTGCCGAGGCGCCCGCCGGCCTCGTCCTCGACGCTCATGCCGACGAGCTGGTAGTGGTAGTACGTGCCGGGCGGGGCCTCCGGCGCCTCATCCGCCGGCACGGAGAGCGTCTCTCCCTGCAGGGCCGCAGCGTCGCCGCGCGCGGCGATCCCCGTGAACCGCAGGAGCAGGGAGCCGTCGGGCATCCGCTGGACGCGCTCGACGTGGAGTTCGCGGTCGCCCGCGAGGAGACGGGCCCCTTTGCGGAAGCGCTCGGGGTTGTCGGTCTCCGGCTGAACGCGAAGGCGGCCGTCGCTGCCGTGCGCGCGGAGGACGACGCCGACAGAGACGAGGTTGTCAGGCTGTTGCCGGGGCGTGTTGCCGGGGGTGGTCGGCACGAGGCGGGATCAGACGATCTCCAGGCTGGTGCGGGCGCCTTCCTTGATGGCGGCGACGCGGAGCAGCACGCGCATCGCCTGCGCCACGCGGCCCTGTCTCCCGATCACCTTCCCCTTGTCGTCAGGATGGACTTCCAGCTTGATGATGATCTGGCCGTCCTCTTCCTCCTCGGTGACTTTCACATCGTCGGGATGAGTGGCGATGGCCCTGGCGATGTATTCCACCAGTTCCTTCATGGGCTACCCCGCTTTCTCGACGACTCCTTGCGTCTGGAGGATGCGCTGAACGGTGTCCGTGGGCTTCGCGCCGACCCCGAGCCAGTGCCGGGCCTTCTCCTCGTTGACTACGACCGTTGGCGGGTCGGTCAGCGGGTTGTAATGTCCAACCTGGTCGACGAACCTGCCGTCGCGGGGCGACCGCACGTCAGCCACCACGATGCGGTAGCTCGGCTGCTTCTTCTTGCCTACTCGGCGCAGACGGATTCGGAGCATGAGAAGTTGTGGCCTCCAGCGGTTGGACGGTATAAGCCTACAGATTCTATCACCGAGTCAAGGGCTACGGAAGGGGGTGCGGGTCAGCGCCCCGCGCTCAGGCGTGAGATGAGCGGCTCCGGCAGACCGGCCTGCTCCATCGCACGCTGCGTGGCAGCGACGTCGTACGAGGCCCGGCGCAGCGACAGCGTGTCCGCCTCGCTGTCGTAGACGGCAAAGGCGGCGCGTGGGTCACGGTCGCGAGGCTGCCCTACGCTCCCCGGGTTCACGACGAGACGCCCGCCGTCCCGCGTCACGGTCAGCCCGCCCGGCCCCGGCGATGCCGCGCCGCGTCCGTCCTCGTACGCGAACTGGTGGTGCGTGTGCCCGACGAGCGCGTCGCGCGTGCCGATGCTTGCAAGCGCTGCGACGGCGTCGGCATGGCCGGTGAGGTACTCCCAGAGCGGGTCCCTCGGCGTGCCGTGAACGAGCGTGAAGCCGGCGACAGCCACGGTGTCGGGAAGACCCTCCAGGAAGGAACGCGCCTCATCGTCCAGCCGCTCGCCGTTCCACCGGCATGCCTCACGCGCTGCGTAGTTGAACGTGTCCAAACTGATGCGCCCGATCGCTCCGGCGTCGTGGTTGCCCTGGATGCAGACCGCGTCGAGCGAACGGATGCGCCGGACGGTCTCGAGCGGCCACGGCCCGTACCCCACGATGTCGCCCAGACACCACACGGTGTCCAGCGGGCCCTCCGCTCCGGCCGCCGCGAGGACGGCGTCGAGCGCGGTGAGGTTGCTGTGCACGTCGCTGACGATGAGCGTTCGCATGAGCGCATGCTACTACTGCGTGAGTGTCATAATGCACACCGCTGGCAGAGCAAGAAGGAGCGTGGAATGACGACACGAGATGCAGGCGTGGAAGAGCTGACCTCCCTGTGGGCGCGGTTCGGCGCGGAGCTGGCGTACGACGACCTGCCGGAGAGCGTGCGCCGCACGGTCCGTTCGATCACGCTGGACTCGCTCGCCACCTCCATCGCGGCCAACACGCTCGGCATCGGCATACCGGAGCTGCTCGCCTGGGCACGGCGCGCCGGTGGCGTCGAAGAGGCGTCGCTCATCGGCCTGCAGGACAGGCTGCCCGCCGCGGTGGCCGCGATGCTGAACGGCGGCATGGCGCACGCGCTGAACTTCGACGACACCACCGCCGTCGGCTCCGGTCACCTGGGACCGGTGACGCTGCCGACGGCGCTCGTGGCCGCGGAACTGCGTGGCGGCGCGTCCGGCAGGGAGTTCATGACCGCGCTCGCGGCGGGGATGGAGCTCATGTCGCGAATCGGCATCGCCATCACCGCGACGCAGGGCGCGTTCACGGAATCGAGGCCGCAGCCGACACAGATGCCGGGCTGCTTCGCCGCAGCGATGAGCGCGTCGCACATGCTTGGCTTCTCACCGCTGGAGACGCACAGCGCGCTCGGCCTCGCGTTCATGCAGGCGTCCGGCGGACGGCAACCGGTGCTGGAGGGGCGTCCCGCGAAGGCCATCTACGCCGCGTTCTCCTGCCAGGCCGGGATGCAGAGCGTGCTGCTGGCGCGCGAGGGGCTGCTCGGCGACTGCGATGCGTTCGAGGGCGCGGCAGGCTTCTTCCCCACCTACTACGGCGGCGTGTTCGACCGCTCCGCGATGAGCGACGGCCTCGGCGAGGAGTGGCGTCTGCTGAACGTGGGCATCAAGCCGTGGCCCACCACCGGCGTCGCGCACGTGTTCATCGAGGCCGCGGCGAACCTGCGAGCGACACGCGTGCCCGACCCGTCGGCAGTGACCCACGTGCTGCTGCGGGGCGAACCGCACATCCGAACGTTCTGCGAGCCCCTGCAGACCCGGCGCAACCCCCAGGCGCCGGTCGAGGCCGAGGACTCGATCATCTTCGCCACGGCCCGCGCGCTCACCACCGGCAGCGTGACGCTGGCCGACCTCCAGCCCACGCCGCAGGGACTGTTCGAGGAGACGTGCCTGCGCATCGCCAACGTGACCGAGTACGAGGTGGACGAATCGCTCGGCAAGTCCGGCGTCGTGGAGGTGACGCTCGCCGGTGGCGAAACGCTCTCGGAGCGCGTGGACGCCGCCCCGGGCCACCGCGACAACCCGCTCACCGACGAACAGCGCCACCAGAAGTTCCGCGCCTGCGCCGTCCACGCCGGGACGCCCCTGAGCGACGCAACGATCGACGAGGTCATCGGCATGACGGAAGGGCTCGACGACGTAGCGGACGTCACGGACTTCCTCCGTTTACTGCGGGGAGGGTAACCCGGCTCGTTGACAGGCCTCCCCGGTGGGGCGTACAAAACATCGAAACTAGGGACTGTACGAGGAATCCAACCATGCTTTCGACCAGGGACAACGAACGACTGACCCGCGTGGGGCCGGGTACGCCGATGGGCGAGCTGATGCGCCGCTACTGGCAGCCGGTCCTCATCTCCCACGAGCTGCCGCACCCCGACTGCGACCCCCTGCGCCTGCGCGTCCTCGGGGAGGACCTCGTCGCCTTCCGCGACACGTCCGGACGCGTCGGTCTCATGAGCGAGTGGTGCCCGCACCGCCTCACGTCGCTCTGGCTGGGCCGCAACGAGGAGAACGGCCTCCGCTGCGTCTACCACGGCTGGAAGTTCGACGTGGACGGCACGTGCGTCGACATGCCGAACGAGCCCGAGCAGTACGACTTCAGCCGCAAGGTGCGTATCACGGCGTACCCCACGGTGGAGACCGGCGGCATCATCTGGACCTACATGGGCCCGAAGGAGCAGACGCCTCCGGAGCCCTCGTTCGAGTTCACGCGGCAGCCCCAGACCCATCGCCACGCTTCCAAGGTCATCGAGGAGTGCAACTGGCTGCAGGCGCTGGAAGGCGGCATCGACTCGGTGCACTCGTCCTTCCTCCACCGCAAGTTCGGCACCGGCGGCGCGGTAGGACTGGACGGCCTGCGAGCGAAAGGCATCGCCTCCAAGCTCGAAGTGGAGCCCACGGACTACGGCTACCGCTACGGCTCGATCCGCGCTCTTCCCGGTGAGGACGCCAACTACGTCCGCACCTACCACTTCGTGATGCCCCACGTTCAGATCCGTGCGGCGCAACTCAACAACGACGGCTCGTGGTTCAAGTTCAAGATCGCCGGCCACCACTGGGTGCCCATGGACGACGAGAACACCATGGTCTGGAACTGGTTCTACACGCTGGACGAACCGCTCACCCAGGCCGAGCGCGACGAGCTCGCCACCGGCAACGGGCCCGACGACGTCGACCAGACGACGTGGCGCAGCCTCCGCAACCCGCGCAACAACTGGATGATCGACCGCGAGCTCCAGCGCATGGACACGTTCACCGGCATCAAGGGCATCAACGCGCAGGACCGGGCGGTGCAGGAGGCGATGAAACCCATCGTCGACCGCAGCCAGGAGCATCTCGGGCAGACCGACCGCGCCGTCATCATCGCGCGCAAGATGCTGCTGGAGGCGCTCCGCACGGTCGAAGACGGCGGAACGCCGCTGGGTGCGAACGACTCCTACTACCACATCCGCGCCATCGAAGAAGTGCTGCCGGACAGCGTCCGCTGGCAGGACGCGCTCATGCAGAAGATGTACGTGGGCGCAGCCTGAAGCCGTAACACTCCCTTAACGTTCGCGTAACGGGGACGCAACACTCTGCCGGTAGTATGGGTATCGAAGCGAACACCGGCACGGACATGGGTGGCTCCGCCCTCGATACGCAAAGGAGCGACGGATAAGAGGTGTGCCGGAAACGCTGGCAGAGGAATGAATGGCGGGGAGACCCGCCTTCTTCCTTTTAAACGACATGATCCCCTCTCCCACTGGGAGAGGGTCAGGGTGAGGGCGTTCCCTCGTAGCGGGCGGTATCCGGGTGGAACGAGAACCACCCGTGCCAGAACGACGTTATCGTCGGTATGCGCGCCAGCGTCCCGGCGCCGTCCGCCCGGGTCAGCGCATCCTCGCCGATGGTCCACAGCGCTCCGTCCGAGTCCCGCAGGCCGTCGCCTTCCCCGGCGAACGTCCATCCACCCCGCGCGTAGACCCTGCCCGTGCCCCACGCGCTCGATCCGGTGATGACGATCTCCTGCCCGCCCACCACATCGTTGATGACGGGCTCGTCGGCGAATGCGGAGACGGGGTAAGCCTTGTAGTCGCCGTTGATGCCCACGCCGATGACCGTCTCCTTGGGGAGCAGGGCCTCGTCCCGGTTGAAGACCGGGAACATCGTCCTGGGAGATGCGAAGTAGTCGAAGTAGATGGCGTTCGGCTCCCACTCGTGGGCATAGACGGCCGGCGAGTAGACGCCGGTATCGATGTTCAGGACCGTCGTGTCCGGGTGTTCGGCCAGCCACGCCTCCCACGTCGTCAGCACGGACGGGAAGAAGTCGAGCTTGATGCCGCTGTCCGCCAGCGGGCCGACGACGGGCTCGCCGGTGAACTGGTTCCAGATCGAGTTCGTCGTGCGGTCATACATCAGCTTGTTGCTCTGGTAGAGCATGCCGGACGTCCCGAACGTGGTGGGCTCCCCGTCTATCTTTGCGGAATACACGATCCCGCTGAAGCAGAGCGTTCAGTAGGCGAGCGCTATCGGCTCGCCTCCTAACCGGTCGTTCGCCATCTCGTGCGGGTTCATGATGCGCAGCGGGTAGGCGCGGTGCTCGCCGTTGATGGAGACGCCGAAGACGCGGTCGCGCGGGTCCAGGTAGTCCGCCTCGTCAGGGGTGAGCGTGGGCGCGAACTGCAGGTCGGGGATGCCGTCGGTGCGTACCCCGCCCCAGACGGCCTCCGTGAGATCGATGCGCTCCGAGCCGGGCACGGCGCTGAAGAATGCCGCCATGCGCGGGTCGATGAGACCGAGGATGTTCACCTTCCAGTCGAGGTACTCGTCCGGCGGAGGGAACTCGTCCCGCCGGGGCCCCAGCCACTCCATCGCCGCGTTCCACGCGGGCGGATCGAGCCAGAAGTCCTGGCCGGTGAGCTCCTTGAGCGCTTCCCTGTACGCCTCCATCACCGCCGGCGCGCCGCTGAAACGCATGATCTCCACGATGATGGGCACCTGGGAGACGTCGTTCGCCGCAACGGCGTCGTCGAGGGCAAGCTGCAGGGCTTCGAACGTCTGGTCGGTGGTGCTGAAGATGCGCCACATCGTGTTGTTCGGGTCGTACGGGCGCTCGGGCGTTGATGCGGGTGCGCTCGTGGGGGCAGCAGGCGATGTCGCCGTGGGTATGGGTAGAGGAGTGGGGGTCGGTGTGGGCGGCTCGGGCGTGTAGGCCGTGGAGGTGCATCCTGCGACAAGGAAGGCGGCGGCGAGCAGAGTGGTGATGGATAGTCGTGACATGTTGCCCTGAGACCAGTATACGCCCCGCGCTGACGAAAGCCCGCTCATCCTGAGCTTGTCGGAGGAGGCCCCTCTGCGGCGGACGGTTTTTGCGATAATGCTTCCATGACCACGGTCGGAGAACTGGGCGAAATGGCGCTCATCGAACGCATCGTTGAGCGCGTGCGCCGCGCCAGCCCGCTGCAGGCGATGGGCGGGCGCGTCATCACCGCCATCGGGGACGACGCTGCGGCGTGGCGTGTGGCCGGTGTGCAGGCCGCCACGACCGATACGATGGTCGAGGGCGTCCATTTCCGCACGTCCACCGCGTCATGGGCGGACGTGGGCTGGAAGGCGTGGGTCTCCAACGTGAGCGACATCGCCGCCATGGGCGGTTCGCCCTTCGCAGGCCTGGTATCGCTCGGGCTGCCCGCCGACCTCGACGTGGGCGACGTTGACGCGTTGTACGACGGCATGCTGGAAGCGTGCGCCGTCTACGGCACGGAGTTGATGGGCGGAGACATCGTCGGCTCGCCCGTTCCGTTCGTTACCGTCGCCATGACCGGCGTGTGCAGCGCCACGCCGCTTTCCCGGTCGGCGGCCCTCCCCGGCGACGCGCTCGCCGTCACCGGCCCGCTCGGCGGCTCGCGCGGCGGGCTGCTCCTGTTGGAGAGCGGCGCCGCGCTGGACACCCCCGCGCGGCAGGCGCTCGCGCTTGCGCACCGCAGGCCAGCGGCGCGGACGGATGCAAGCGCCGTGCTCCGCCGCCTTGGCGTGCGCTGTGCGATGGACCTGTCGGACGGGCTCGCCGCCGACCTGCCCAAGCTCGCGAAAGCGTCCGGCGTCGCGGCGCGGGTCGAGGTCGACCAGGTGCCTGCGGCGGATGCGCTCCGGAGCGAGTTCCGCCCGGATGCGATGCGGCTTGCATTGGGCGGCGGCGAGGACTACGAACTGCTGTTCACCGGCCCGTCGGACCTCGTGCAGGACGCCGTTTCCGAGATCCCCGGCAGCGTGGTCATCGGCGAGATCACGGAGGGCCCGGCGGGCGGTATCTCGTTCGTTGCGGGGCGCGGCGAACCAGTCTCTATCGACATCGAAGGATGGGAGCACTTGCGGTGACGGATAACCGGTTCGAAACGTACAGCGCCGAGGAGACGCAGGCGCTCGGGCGCAGGCTCGGCGCGCTTGCGGAGCCCGGCGACCTCTATCTCCTGCGCGGAACCCTCGGCGCAGGCAAGACGACCCTGACGCAGGGCGTCGCCTGGGGAGCCGGCGTGACCGGCTACGCGCATAGCCCGACGTTCGTGCTCGTGCACGAGTACCGGGGCCGCATCCCCGTCTACCACGTGGACCTCTTCCGGATGGATGGCGGCGACCTCGAGATAGACGACCTGGCCTTCGGCGAGATGCTGGAGGAAGGAGCGTGCGTGGTCGAATGGCCCGAGCAGGCGCAGGCCGTCTTTCCGGACGAGCACCTCGCGGTGGGCATTGCCTTCGGCGACGCGCCGGATGCCCGGGTGCTGACGCTGGAACCGCACGGCGAGCGCTACGTCCGGCTGCTCGCCACGTTGCAGGCGGAGGCGCGATGACGGCGTACCTGGTCATAGACACCTCCACGCGCTACGGGGCGGCGGCGGTCTGGCGGGACGGGCTGTCGCGCTCCGTCTCGTGGCGCTCCCGTAACAATCACACGGCGGAGCTCATGCCCGCCGTCCGCTGGCTGACGGACGCGGAAGGCATCGCGCCCGATGCGCTGGAGGGCATCGCCGTGAGCGTGGGACCGGGCGGGTTCAGCGCGCTGCGCACCGGCATCGGCGTCGCCAAGGGACTGGCGGTGGCGTGGTCGCTTCCGGTGGCCGGCGTCAGCACGCTCGAGTCGTCCGCCTACCCCTACCGCTCGACGGCGGAGCGTGTCTGTGCAGTCATTCCGGCGGGTCGAGGCGTGGTGGCCTGGGCTGTCTACGGTATGAACGACGGCTCCTGGAGTGCGCTGACCGGGGAGCAGGTTTCCCCCATCGCTGAATTTGCAGCCGCGCAGTCCGGCGGCACGCTCTTCTGCGGCGAGTCGGTGGCTGACGTGGAAGACGTGTTGCGTGAGCGGATGGGCGCGGATGCGCGGTTCGTGACCGAGTCGGCGCCGCTGGCGCGACTGGCGGGCGTTGCCGACCTCGGCTCGGCGCTATTGGCGTCGGGTGAGGCGGGCGGCGCGACGGCCATCGCCCCGCGCTACCTCCGTTCGCCGCGCATCACCCCTCCGAACGCGCCGAAACCCGTCTCGGGCGGTTAGCCGCGCCCGTTGTGATAGCCTGCGAATTCCGCCGCGTCACGCGGTGAATCATCAGGTGCGTCTGCCGGGCTGCGCTTCCGGCTGGCGCGAAGGAGTAACCAGCCTTGTCCGAGCGTTCTCTCGTTCTGCTCAAGCCGGATGCGCTCCAGCGCGGCCTCGCGGGCAGGATCATCTCTCGATTGGAAGACCGCGGGCTGAAGATAGTCGGCATGAAGCTGATGCAGATGGACATGCCGACCGCGCAGCGCCACTACGCGGAGCACGTGGAGAAGCCGTTCTTCGCGGGACTCTCCTCGTTCATGATGTCCCGGCCGATCGTCGCGATGGCGGTGGAAGGTAAGAGCGCGGTGGAGGTCGTCCGCAAGACGATGGGGGCCACGAACCCCCAGAACGCGGAGCCCGGCACGATACGCGGCGACCTGGCGGTGGACATCGGGCGGAACCTGATCCACGGCTCCGACTCGCCGGAATCCGCAGAGCGGGAACTCGCCATCTTCTTCGCTGACGGCGACCTGCTCGACTACGACCGCGAGATCGAGCCCTGGGTCACTGAATCCTGACGAGCTCTCTGCCTGCCCGCCACACCTGCTCCAGCCGGTAGAAGTCCCGCTGCTCCTCGCTGAAGACGTGCACCACCACGTCGCCGAAGTCGAGCAGCACCCAGCCGGACTCCGCGGAGCCCTCCCGGTGGTGCAACGACGGTCCCGCCTTCTCCACCGCCTCGACGAGGTCCTCCGAGAGCGCGTTCAACTGCCGTACGCTGCCTGCCGTGAGCACGACCATGTAATCGGCGAACGCGGACACGCCCCGCACGTCCAGCAGCACGATGTTGGAACCTTGCTTGTCCGACGCGGCGTCCACGGCTGTGCGGGCCGCCGCGCCTGCATCCGGAGGTGTGCTCTGCTGTGTCGCCATGCAGGGAGATTATAGGCGGGGCGCTGCTATCATGGACATCGGCGGCGAGAGGCAGCCGCAGCGTATGGGAACGAACGATAAGGCAACAGGGCGTGGGAAGCGGGTTATCGCCGCGATGTCGGGCGGTGTCGACTCGTCGGTAGCCGTGTACCTGCTGCACCGGCAGGGCTACGACGTCATCGGCATCACGATGCGGCTCTGGTCCGCTGACGAGGATGACGTATCGCCGGACCACCAGGGCTGCTGCTCGATCCAGGACATCGAGGACGCACGCCGCGTCTGCCAGGCGCTGGGCATCCCGCACTACGTCGTCGACGCGAGGCGCGAGTTCCGCGAGCACGTCGTCGCCTACTTCGTGAGCGAGTACGAGCGCGGGCGCACGCCGCACCCGTGCATCGCCTGCAACGACCGCATCAAGTTCGACTTCCTGATGCAGCGCGCCGCGATGATGGACGCCGACTACGTCGCTACGGGCCACTACGCCCGCATCGAACGCGACGCCTCCAGCGGTGAGTGGACGCTCCGGCAGGGCGTAGACGCCACGAAAGACCAGTCCTACGTGCTGTTCGGACTGGGACAGGAGCAGCTGGGACGCGTGCTGTTGCCGGTCGGGGCGCACACGAAAGAGGAGATTCGCTCACTGGCGAGAGAGGCCGGGTTCCATCTCGCCGGCAAGGCGGACAGCCAGGAGATCTGCTTCATCCCCAGCGGCGACTACCGCCGGTTCATGCGGAAGGAGTCCGCGCCGGAGCCGGGCGAGGTGGTAGACGCGGCAGGCCGCGTTGTCGGCGAACACCCGGGCATCGAGTTCTACACCGTCGGCCAGCGGCGCGGCATCGGCGTTCACCCTTCGGCGCTCGGCCTGCCGAACGGCGAGAAGCTCTTCGTCACGGCGGTCGACCCCGAGACACGGCGCATCACCGTCGGCGGCAGCGGCGACCTGCTCCAACACGGCGTGCGCGTGGGGAACGTCCGCTACGTCGCGGGCACCCGTCCCGCCGACCGTTACCGGGTCTCCGCCCGCATACGCTACAACGGGCGCGCTGCACCGGCCATCCTCCGCTACGACGGCGACGGCGCAGTGCTATGGTTCGACGAGCCGCAGCGCGCCATCACACCGGGCCAGGCCGCCGTCTTCTACGACGGCGACCGCGTGCTCGGCGGCGGCTACATCGAGGGCCCCGCGGAAGCATGGCTGCCGTCCACGATCGGAGCGAACGGCCCGGCCGGAGCACCGGCTGCCGTCTGAGGCCGGACAACGAACGGATACCCCATCCCCACGCAGAACGAGGAGCGCAGGCTCCTGATGGAGGGCTACGCGCGCGTCGCGGGCGTGGACGAGGTCGGGCGCGGCCCCATCGCCGGGCCGGTCGTCGCTGGCGCCGTCGTCCTCCCCGATCTGGACGGGTTCGAGCACGAGGACCTGCCGCTCCTGCGCGACAGCAAGACCCTCAAGCCCACCGAGTTGCGCCGCGCCGACCGCCTCGTTCGTGAGATAGCGGTCGCCATCGGCATCGGCGAAGCGAGCAACGAGGAGATCGACAGCGAGGGCATCGCTCCCGCTTCCCGCATCGCGATGCGCCGGGCGCTCGAATGCCTCGACGAACCTCCCGACCACGTGCTCGTGGACGCGTTCCCGCTCGACTGGAAGCGCAAGCCGTGCACCGCCATCGTGAAGGGTGACGCGCTCTGCACCGCCATCGCGGCCGCCTCCATCGTGGCGAAGGTCTACCGCGACAGGCTGATGCGGAGGCTGGACAGGCGCTACCCCGGATACGGCCTGAGCGCGCACAAGGGCTACGCCTCGGCCCGGCACCTCGCAGCCGTCGCGGAGAAGGGGCCGTCGCCGGTGCACCGGCTCACGTTCTCACCGTTCAAACCGGTGCTGTTCACCGATGCCTAGCCCACGCTCCAGACTCGGCGCGCAGGGCGAGCGGATCGCATCGGCGCACCTGGGATCGCTCGGACTCGTCATCGAGACGCGGAACTACCGCACGCGGTACGGCGAGATAGACCTCGTCGCCCGTGACGGCGTGGAAGTCGTATTCGTCGAGGTGCGCACGAAGCGCAGCGCCGCCTTCGGCACGCCGGAAGAGTCGTTGACGCGCCGCAAGCAGGCGCGGCTCGTCCACGCCGCGAAGGAATACCTGGCCGCGCACGGGCTTGCTACCGCCTCGTGGCGGGTTGACTTCGTCGCCATTACCCTGCAGCCCGACGGCCCGGCGCAGATATCGCACATCGAGTCTGCGGTGGAAGACCCGGGCGGCTAGGGAGGCTGCCTACTCGCCCTTCCAGAGCGCGAAGCCGATGACGCCCGGGCCGGTGTGCGCGCCGACCGATGCGCCCACCGGAGCGCTGATCACGGGATTGGCCGTGAACTGGGCGAGATGCTCGGCCATCGCCCTCGCCTCCTCGTCCGAGACCCGGTGTATCACGGCCGCCTCGCGGTACGGAGCGTTCTCTGCCCCGATGGCGCGCATGCGCTGCACCGCCTTGGCCGTGGTGCGCACCTTCTCCTTCGGGTGTACCTCGCCGTCCACCAGCGTCAGTATCGGCTTCATGGACAGCAGCGATCCCAGCAGCGCCTGCGCCCCGCCGATGCGGCCCCCGCGCTTCAGGTATTCCAGGGTTTCGGGCACGAAGTACACCTCTGTATTGGCCGCCGCGTTGCGCGCGGCCTCCGCCGCTCCCGCCGCGTCCGCGCCTCCTGAGATCGCGTCCGCTGCGGCCTTCGCCGCGAGCGCGGCTCCCATCGACGCAAGCTCGGTGTCCACTATCTCCACCGTGGTGTTCGGCAATTCCTCGGCTGCGAGGCGCGCCGAGTTGACCGTCCCGCTCAGCTTGCCCGAAACGTGCACCGACACGATGTCGTGGCCTGCCTCCGCAAGCGGTCTGTAGACGTCCAGGAAGTCCCCTACGGAGGGCTGTGTCGTCGTGGGCATGATGTTGCCCGTGGTCAACCGGTGGAAGAACTCCTCCTTGGTGATCTCCACGCCGTCCTTGAACGCTTCGGCGCCGAAGAACACCGTGCAGGGCACGACAGAGATACCGAGCTCCCCGGCGAGTTCTGCCGGGATGTCCGAAGCGCTGTCGGTTACGACTTTGACTGCCATGCTGTCCTCCTTCGCCGTCCCGAGTTCGATGGGAGACGCTGTCTCCCGCTACTCGATGGAGACGAGGTAATGATAGTGCGGCTGCCCGCCTTCGTGTACTTCTACCTCGATGCCGCCGGGACGCGCACCGATGGCTGCTGCCGCTTCTTCAGCCGTCTCCCCGGTCAACCCCCCGCCGTAGAAGAGCGTCACCAGCGCCCCGTCGTCGAGTTCGGCAGCATCCAGCATCGCGGCGAGCGCGTCGTTCGGGCTGGCCGCAGCCGCGGCGAGCCCCCCGTCGAGTATCGCTATCGCCTGTCCTTCCTCGACGTCCACGCCGTCTATCGTCGTGGAGCGCACCGCCGTCGTGATCTCGCCCGACCGCACGCTGTCCAACGCGCCTCGCATAGCTTCGGCGTTCTCCTCCCCGTCCAGGTCGGGATTGAACGCCAGCATCGCCGCCATGCCCTGCGCGACGTTGCGGGACGGCACGACAGCGATGGGCGTGTCGGAGAGCTCGGCGGCCTGCTCCGCAGCGAGCACGATGTTCTTGTTGTTCGGCAGCACGATGGTGAATGCGGCGTTCGTCTTCTGCACCGCGGAGATGATGTCAGCCGCGCTCGGGTTCATCGTCTGGCCGCCGGACACGGTGGCAGCCGCGCCAAGGCTGCGGAAGACGCGCGCGATGCCGTCGCCCGGCGCGACCGGTATGACCGCGAGTTCCGTGGCCTCGGCCTGCTCCGGCGCATCCTCACCGTAGCCGTGGAGCGACATGAACTCCTGGTGCTGCAGGTCCATGTTCTGGATGTTGATCTGGTCGAGCGCACCCAGCGCTGCGCCCATGCTCAGCAGCGGACCCGGGTCCTCCGCGTGTGCGTGGACGCGCACGACGCGGTCGTCGCCCACTACGACGGTCGACGCCGCCATCGCCATCACACGCTCGCGCACCGCGTCCGGGTCGAGCCCTTCGCCCTGCACGACGAACTGCGTGCAGTAGCCGTACATCTCCTCTTCCGTGTGTTCGAGGAACTCGTGACTCACGTTCGCGGCGGCGCTTTCCAGTCCACCCTCCGGCGCGGTGATGCGCAGGACTATCTGCTCCTCGCTCACGAAGTTGACCATTCCCGCGAGGAACGCCACGACGCCCTGACCGCCTGCGTCCACGACCCCCGCCTGCTTGAGCACGGGCAACTGCTCCGGCGTGTACGCCAGCGCGAGCTCGGCGGCCTCGTAGGCGGCGCGCAGCACGTCCGGGGCGTCCGTCGTGCCATCAGGGGGGTGAACGGCCTCCGCTGCTGCCCGCATCACGCTCAGCATCGTGCCCTCGACCGGGTTGCCGACCGCCTGGTAGCCGGCGTCGGCTGCGGCCTGCAGCGCCGTCGCGAACGCTGCGCCGTCCGCGCGCTCGCACTCTGCCAGCCCGCCGGCGAGTCCCTTCATGAACTGGGAGAAGATGACGCCGCTGTTGCCGCGAGCGCCGAGCAGCGCCCCGCGCGCGATCGCGCTGCTCATCGAGCCAACGGTGGCCGACGCGGCGTCCGGCACTTCCGCGGAGGTCGCCGCGCGCAGCGTCAGCAGCATGTTGATGCCGGTGTCGCCGTCCGGCACCGGAAAGACGTTGAGCGCGTTGATGGCGTCGGCGTTGGCTTCGAGGCAGCCTGCGCCTGCGAGGATGAGCTGACGGAAGTCCTGCGCGTCGAACGCGGAAGAGGCGTGTTCGTTCATGAGTTCGCCAGCGGCGCGAGAGCGTGCTACACTATGCGTCTGCGCCTCGTTGAGGGTGCGCGCATTCTAACCCCGCCGGGCAGTCCGGCGACAGAGAGCGTCATGGCCAGCTGTGAACTATGCGGAGCCCGCCGCCGGGCGGGCAAGAACGTCAGCCACTCGAACCGGCACACGAACCGCTGGTTCTTCCCGAACATCCAGCGCGCCATGCTGACCATCGGCGGCAAGACCAAGCGGATGAACGTCTGCACCCGCTGCCTTCGCACCATGCAGAACAAGCGGATGCTCTCGGCTTAATCCCCCGCCCCGCTCTACTCCTCTTCCCCTAACTCGAACGCGTCGTGCAGTGTGCGTACGGCGTCATTCACCTGTGCCTCGTCCACGACGCACGTGATGCGTATCTGCGATGTCGTGATCATCTCGATATTGACGCCCGCCTCCGCGAGCGCGGAGAACATGACTGCGGCGACGCCCGGCGCGTTCTGCATGCCGGTGCCGACGATGCTCACTTGTCCCAGGTTGTCGTGCGAGACGCACTCGCCCGCGCCGATGGTCCCGGCGACGCCCTCCGTCACCTCGAGCGCCGCGCGCAGGTCGGTACGGTCCACGGTGAAAGAGAGGTCGGTGAGCCGCTCGGCGCTCGCGTTCTGGACGATGGTGTCCACGCTGATGTTGGACTCCGCCAGCGGCTCGAACACCGCGGCGGCGATGCCGGGGCGGTCCGGTACGGCCCGCAGTGTGATGCGCGCCACCCCGCGCTCGTAGGTGACTCCCCGCACTTTGTTCGCGACTTCCATCCCTTCTCCTTCCGGCGCAACCTCATGGATCAGCGTGCCCGGCACGTCCCGCGCGCTCGACGCCACCAGCACGGGCGTGTTGTACCAGGCCGCCAGCTCTATCGAGCGCGGGTGCATCTTCGCGCCGTAGCTCGCGAGCTCCAGCATCTCCTCGTAGCCGATCTCCGGCAGCTTGCGGGCGTCCGGCACGATGCGCGGGTCGGCGGTGTAGATGCCGTCCACGTCCGTGTACACCTCGCACCGCTCGGCTCCGAGCGCCGCCGCCAGCGCGACCGCCGTCGTATCCGACCCGCCGCGCCCCAGCGTGGTCACGTCCATCTCGTGCGTGACGCCCTGGAACCCCGCGACGATGACGATGCGCCCGGCGTCCAGCGCCTGCTGCACGCGCTCCGCGTCGAACTCGACGATGGAGGCGCTTCCGTGCGCGGTATCCGTGCGGATGCCCGCCTGCGCCCCGCTCATGCTCACGGCCTGTTCCCCGATCTCCCGGAGCGCCATCGTGACGAGCGTGCAGGAGACCAGCTCTCCGGTCGAGAGCAGCACGTCCAACTCGCGCGGGTCCGGCGCGTCGCTGATCGACTCCGCCAGTTCGATGAGCCGGTCGGTCGTGTCCCCCATCGCAGAGACCACGACTGCGATGCTGTTGCCCGCGCGCCGCGCAGCCGCGATGCGCTCGGCAACGTGGCGGATCTTCTCCGCGTCGCCGACGGACGTGCCGCCGTACTTCTGCACGAGGACGGCCATCTACCCGAGCCCCTTGGGGTGGGGTATCACTTCCGCGCCGCCCCGCGCGGGCTTCAGCACCTGGAACGTGCCGGTGAGGCCGGACTTGTCGCCCGCGTCCGCCATCTCGTAGCCGATGGTGAACGCACGGTTCTCGCCCTGCTTGGTGAACGCGACCACTGACGACCCCGCGCCGGAGAGGAAAACGCCGCGCGCGCCCGCCGCCAGCGCGTGGTCGAAGATGACCTTCATCTGGCGGTACACCTGCTGGCGCTGCGGCTGGTGCAGCCGGTCCTGTGTCGCGAGCCGGAGGTACTCCGGACGGTCCAGCGTGAGGCTCGCCACGAGCAGGGCGGTGCGCCCCGCATTGAAGACGGCGTCCGCACGCGGGACCTCGGAGCCGAGGATGTTCCGGGCCTCGTGCGTCGCCATCGGCGTATCGGGGATGTAGACGACGCACTGCAGGTCCTTCGGCAGCGGGACGGGCGCCGCGTGCACCGTCGTGCCGTCCGCGACGACGATGCTCATCCCGCCCATGAGCGCCGGCGCGACGTTGTCCGGGTGCCCCTCGATCTCCGTGGCGAGCTCCAGCAACCGGTGCGGCGAGAGCGGATAGCCGAGCAGCGCGTTCGCGGCGTAGATGCCGCCCACGATGGCCGCTGAACTGCTGCCGAGCCCCCTGCTGAGCGGTATCTCCTGCCACGCCTCGATCGAGAGGCTGCGCCCGGCGTTGCCGGTCTCGATCAGCACGCGCTCCGCGGAGCGGTACATGAGGTTGCCGGGGTCGCGCCGCAGGTGCTCCGCGCCCAGCCCGTGCAGGCTGAGCGTCGGCTTGTCGGCCCAGCCCACGCGCATCGTGTTCCAGAGCGACAGCGCCATGCCGAGGCAGTCGAAGCCTGGCCCGAGGTTCGCTGTGGTCGCGGGAACGCGGATGGTGAGTACGTCTGACATGGAAGCGGGGCGCGCCGTCTCCGGCTGCCCCGCGATTATACAGGCTATCCCGGACTGTTCGCGGAGGGTTGGTGGGGCGTGGGGTTACGCCCCGTCCTTCTCCTCGTCCTCGTCCGCCTCCGGGAAGAGCGGCGCATCCATGATGTGCCACATGGACAGGGTTGTGCCTTCGGCTACGTTCGCCGCCGCGTCGGGATCGTCTTCGGCGGCTTCGGCAACCGGCGCAGCGCCGCTGGGGGTGTCGTCGCTCTCAGCGTCCTCGTCTCCGTCCCCGGCTTCGACCGCGTCGTCGGCTTCGAGTACGTCCTCGGCCTCGGGAGCGATGTCGTCGACCGCATCCCCGGCTTCGTCGCTGTCGGGAGCGTCCCCAGTCGCAGTGGCGGCATCGTCGAGCGCCGCGGCGGCTGACGCGTGCCCGTTCGTGGACGCTGCGCGCGCCTTCTTCGGCTCCACCTTCGGCAGCTTCTCGAAGTCCTCCCACGTGCGCTCGCGGAACGCGCTCATCGAGATGACCACGTCGTCATCGGCGAGCTTGGTCATGATCTTCACGCCCTGCGTGTTGCGGCCGAGCGTTCGTATCTCCGCGAGCGAGGTGCGGTAGATCATCGCGTTGCGGGAGCCCACCATGATCTCCTCGTCGTCGGAGCCGGTGACCACCGCCCCGGCGATGGGGCCGGTCTTCTCCGTGATCTTCATGGCGATGACGCCCTGGGTGTTCCGCCCGGTGGTGCGGAACGTCTCCACCGCCGTGCGCTTCCCGTAGCCGAGTTCGCTCACGATGAGGAGTCGGGCGTCGGGCGTGACGACTTCCATCGCCACCACCTCGTCATCGTCCAGCAGGCGCATGCCGCCGACGCCGCCCGTGCTCCGTCCCTGCCGCTCGGTCACCGCTTCCAGACTGAACTGCACGCCCTTGCCCTTGCGGGATATGAGCACCGCGTTCATGCCCTCCTCGGCGAGGCGGGCGGTGAGCAGGCTGTCGTTCGGGTCGAGGTCGAACGCCGCCAGCCCCACGCGGCGGATGTGCTGGAACTTGTCCAAGTGCATCTTCTTCACCTTCCCCTTGCGGGTGGCCATGAAGATGAACTGGTCGGCCAGCGGGTCGGGGATGGCCACGACGGCGGTGACGGTCTCCTCGTTCGGGTTGATGGCCTCGATCAGGTTCTGGATGGGCGTGCCGCGCGTCTGGCGCGACGAGTCCTCGCCCACCTCGAACACGCGCTTGCGGTAGACGCGCCCCTTGTCCGTGAAGAAGAGCAGGTAGTCGTGCGTGTCCGCGACCACCAGCTGCTGCACGGCGTCGCCCTCGCGGCGCTCCTGGCCCCGCACGCCCTTGCCGCCGCGCTTCTGCAGGCGGTAGAGGCCGATGGGCAGGCGCTTGATGTAGCCGCGGTCGCTGAGCGTGAAGACCACGTCCGCGTGGGGCGTCAGCTCTTCCTGCGACTGGTCGCGCGCCTCCTCGTCGGATATGGCAGTGCGGCGGTCGTTGCCGAACGTCTTGCGCAGCTCGGCTGTCTCGGCCTTCACCACCGCCAGCACCTTGGCCGGGTCGGAGAGCAGGGCCTGCAGCTCGTCGATGCGCTTCATCAGCTCCTGGTACTCGTTCTCGATGCGCTCGCGTTCCAGCGCCGCCAGGCGCCGCAGTTGCATCTCCAGGATCGCCTGCGCCTGCGCCTCCGTCAGCCCGAACTGCTGCATGAGCCCGTTGCGCGCCTCTTCCGTGTCGGCGGACGCGCGGATGAGCGCTATCACCTCGTCGAGGTTCTCCAGCGCGACCCGCAGGCCTTCCAGGATGTGCGCGCGTTCACGGGCGCGGTTCAGGTCGTACTCGGCCCTGCGCCGGATCACTTCCTTCCGGAAGTCCAGGAAGCGGTTCAGCGCGGAGCGGAGGTTCAGCACGCGCGGCTGGCCGTCCACCAGCGCGACCATGTTCACGTGGAACGCGTTCTGCATGGGCGTGTGCTGGTAGAGGTTGTTCAGCACGACGCTTGCCGAGGCGTTGCGCTGCAACTCCACCACCATGCGCATCCCTTCGCGGTCGGACTCGTCCCGGACCTCGGAGATGCCGTCGATCTTCTTCTCTTTGGTGAGGGTGGCGATCTTCTCGACGAGCGCCGCCTTGTTGACCTGGTACGGCAGTTCCGTGACCACGATGCGCTGGCGTGCGCCCTTCTCCATGTCCTCCACGGTGGCCTTGGCGCGGACCATGATGCGCCCGTGCCCGGTCTGGTAGGCCTGCTGGATGCCCTCCCGCCCCATGATCGTCGCCGCGGTCGGGAGGTCCGGCCCCTGCACGAACTGCATCAACTCTTCGGGCGTCGCCTCGGGGTTGTCCACGAGGTGGTCGAGCGCGTCGCACACCTCGCGCAGGTTGTGCGGCGGGATGTTCGTCGCCATGCCCACCGCGATGCCGGACGCGCCGTTGACCAGCAGGTTCGGCACGCGGGCGGGGAGCACGGTCGGCTCGCGCTGGGAGCCGTCGTAGTTGTCCACGAAGTCGATGGTGTCGCGGTCGATGTCCTGCAGCAGTTGCTCGGAGATGGGGGCGAGCCGCGCCTCCGTGTACCGCATCGCCGCGGGCGGGTCGTCGTCCACGGAGCCGAAGTTGCCCTGGCCGTCGACGAGCGTGTGCCGCATCGAGAAGTTCTGCGCCATGCGGACGAGGGCGTCGTACACCGGCGAGTCGCCGTGCGGGTGGTACTTGCCGAGCACCTCCCCGACGACGGCGGCGCTCTTCTTGTAGGAGGAGCCGGGACGCAGCCCCATGCCCTGCATCGCGTAGAGGATGCGCCGGTGGACGGGCTTCAGCCCGTCGCGTACGTCCGGCAGCGCGCGCGCAACGATGACGCTCATCGCGTAGTCCAGGTACGCGCTGCGCATCTCCTCTTCTATGCGTACGGGTCTGACGTTGTCGCGGTTCCCCGTTACCATGCGGCTCCTTTCGCGCTATGGGGGAGTGGCCGCCGAACTACCACAACATGTGGTGGGCGGGGGGACTTCCGTCTCCCAGATGTGCCGAAATAGTCCACAGCATTATAGCAAAACGTATCCGCAACCCCCAACAACCCCGTGACACCCGCTTTGGCGCGGTCACGCTCCCGGGTAGCCCTTGTAGATCGCCACCGGCAGCCGCGACCACCGCAGATGCTCGATCAGCAGCGTGTCGCCCTCCTCGAACAGCCGGTACGTCGACAGGTCGATCGGGAAGCGAACGCGCCCCAGCGCCGTCACGTACGGCTTCGGCGGCAGCGGGTTCATGGGATGCCGCCTCGCGATAGGCCCCAGCCTGCCCGGAACGAACCCGTGCCGCGCGTACAGCTCGAACCCGCCCAGCAGCGTCCGCGTGAAGAAGAGCACCGCGATCACGAGGAACACCGACGCCAGTATCGATGACCCGCCTATCGGGAACGCCTGCGCCGGCACGAGCAGGACCACCGCGATGACCGCGAAGATGAAGTTCCGCGTCGTCGGCTTCACGAGGTCGCGCCGCTCCGACGCCCACGCGAGCCGGAACTGCATCCCGCAGTGCACGCACTTGGCCTCGCCGGTCAGGTAGAGGTGCCGGCATTCGCCGGACGCGTCCACCTGCTGCTGCGGCTGAACGTTTCGCCGTCTCATCCCGGCATCTCTCCTGCTTCGTACCGCTCCGCCCATCCGGCGAGCCACTCGAACAGCTTGCGGAAGCTCTTTGGGACCTCGTCCTCGCGCTCAGGGTGGCACTGCACCCCCAGGAGCCACGGATGCTCCGGGCTCTCCAGCGCCTCCACGATGCCGTCCTCCGGGTGGTACGCCGACGCCATCAAGGACGGCGCGCGCTGCGCTTCCTTCAGCCCCTGGTGGTGACGGCTGTTCGTGCGGTAGATCGCTCCCGCGCCGATGATGGCCCCGAACCGGCTCCCCGGCGACACGTACACCTGGTGCACCGCCGACTGGAACTCCGGCAGCGTGTGCCCCGGCAGGTCCTGGATGAGCCTGCCGCCCATCGCCACGTTGATCAGCTGCATGCCCCGGCATATCCCCAGCGTGGGCATGTTCTCCTCTATCGCGTAGCGGAACAACGCCATCTCCATCTCGTCGCGCTCCGGCTCGATGCCCATCGACCCGTCGAGCGCTTCGCCGTAGAGGGCCGGGTCGACGTCGCCGCCGCCGGTCAGCAGCAGGCCGGAGACGCCGTCCATCGCCTCCTCGATCGACGTGAAGCGCTCCGGCGTCAGCACCCGCGTCTGCGCCCCGCGCGACTCGAGCGACGCAACGTACCTGCCCGCGCTGCTGCCGTTGGATGTCGTTACCCCGATGAGCGCCACGCGTCAGCCTCCGAGCGCCGCGCTCAGCGCGGAAGCGTCGACGCACTCCCGCGCCATCGCTCCGGCGCGCTCCGCCTTCGCCGCGTGATGAACGCTCACCGCGTCGCTCAGCGACTCCAGCGCCGCCGCCGTGTCGTGCGTGTTCGAGCCCACCGCGATGAGCGGCACGTCCAGGTCGTCCGCGCGCTGGTACACGTACTGCGACGGCGTCTCGCACCCCGTCAGGAAGAGCGCGTTCAGCGGGAAGTTCAGCGCGCTCATCTGGATGTCTATCCGCCCCCCGCGCACGACGACCGCCTGGTTCGGCAGCCGCCCGAAGTAGTTGCCGCCCCACTCCGTGATGAGCCCGCCGATGAGGAAGTGCTCGATGAGTTCGCCGCCGCCGTCCTCGCCCGCGAAGTACGTGCCGCCCAGGTGCTCGGCCGCCTGCTGCACCGTCGGCGCGAGCAGCAGCCGCTCCTCAGGCAGCACGCCGAGCACCGGCATCCCCGCGTCTTCCAGCTCGACCGCCAACCGCGCCGAGGCGTCGTGCTCCGCGTAGCGCGTGCGCCTGTTCACGACGCACCCTGCGAGCGACTCGCCGAACGCGCCGCGCCACACTCCGGCTGCCGCCGCGCCGAGCGTCCGCTCGTACTCCAGCACCCCGACCACCGCCGCGCCCGTGCCCCGCGCCAGCTCAACCCCTCCACCTTCTCCGAGACTCGGCCCCTCCACCACGACCACGTCGGAGCTCGAAGCGGCGCCCTGCACGATCTTGACCGCCTCCGCCGCCTGCGCCGCCGACGGGGCGCCCTCGACCGCTACCGTCTCCGCCGAGCCGCCCAGCGACGCCAGGAACGCCGGGTCCGCGTCGCCCGCCGCCGACAGCGGCTTCACGAGCGTCACCCGCTTCCCCTGCGACCGCAGCACCGCCGCGAGCCCGCAGGCGACCGTCGTTGCGCCCGCCCCGGGCCGCGCCCCTGCTATCTGCACCACGCTCATCCTAGCTTCCAGCCCTCCCTTACGGATCGCCGCCGAGTATACCAGCGCCCAACTCGCCGGGCGTGCGAACGCCACCTACGCGACCAAGGCGTTCAATCGATGGTGAAATCTGCACTCCTTGGTCCGGGATTACGAGTGGAACAGGGCACCGATCTGAGCCTCTTGGTCTCCTTGGTCGGAGGCGTTTCCGAGGCCACGGCCTGCTTCCCGCGACCAAGGGGCCAAGGGGTGCAGTGGTCATAAAGTTCTCAGGCATGGCGGGGTGTCTCATTCTGTTGCACAGCGGTGCTTTCAGGGAGGGACCAGAGCCAAGCGCCCTCGCCTTTCGATCCACCGGATCCACTGGTGCGGGTGGCCTTTGTCCGGCAGAGGGCACGGGCACGCTTGAGGGTCCCCCTAGAGATGCCCAACATGGCGGCTTCGCGCTCAACCTCGGCGGCGGGGCGAGGGCAGTCAGCCAAGGCTTGCATGAGGAACGTCTGTGCAGCGCGTACCTTCGCGCCGTCGTTGTGGCGAGGTTCGGCGAGAGCCTTCACGTGGGCCGGGAAGACGGGTTTGCGCCAGGCGACGGTGACGCCGCCCTCCGGGCTGCTCTGGGTTCCCGCTTTCGCGGGAATGACGGATGAGGAGGGAATGACGGGTGAAGGGGGAAGGACGAAGGGGATGGCGGGGGCGTCGTCGCTCATGGCAGGACGGAGCGGGACAAGGAAGCGCCTCTCGCCGGGTCCCACGACGGCGGTGGTGAAGACGACGGACGCGTGCGCGAGGCGGGGTTGCATGGCTGTGACGGCGCGGGGGTAGTTCGGCGCGGGGTTGTGGGTGAGGGCTATCACGGCTGCGCCGGAACGGGCAGCGAGGGCCTTGAGCATGCCGAGAACCGTCGTCACGTGGGCGCGGTGCATCGAGGCGAGGTCTTCCACCTGGTCGACGACGAGGAGGGCGGCGCTGCCTGCGTCGATGAAGTTGGCGAGCCGCTTCATGACGTGGTTGAGGCCCGGCCAAGGCGCGATGGTATCCGAGGCGTTCGGCGCCGGCTCCGGCCATCGCGGAGCGGGGAGCCTGATGCCGTACGGCCTTCGGCGGGGAACGTCCTCGTCGTCGAAGTCATCGTCATCATCGAAGTCGTCATCGTCCTCGTAGTCCGGTCCGTCCTCCGGGGGCGGGTCGTCCGGGTGGTAGTCGATAGGGTGCTTAGGCGAGAGGAGGTCTGCGAGGTAGATGCGTTCCAGGTCCGCGCCGAAGAGGCGGAGGGTGGGGAGGACGTCGGCTTTCGGGTTGCCGTTCAGGAGGGCGAGAACGACGGGGGCGCAGGGGAAAGGGGCGTTCGGCTGATCGGGCGCGGCTGCGCCGCGTGAGACGCGGGCGGCGATGTCCAAGGCGATGGAGGTCTTGCCGGATGAGGGATAGCCGGCGATGAGTGTGAGCTTGCCGAGGGGGATGCGGTTGGGCCATAGCCAGTCCGGAGGCTGCTGGATGAAGAAGTTGAAAGGCTGGAGTCCTGCCGCCTGAGCGCCGCTGGAGGTGTAGAACTCCGATGCCGGCGCAAGGCCGCGTTTGGCGAGGGCGTCCATGACGCGGTTGAGTGGGCAGATGAGGCATCGGAAGGAGAATCCGCCTTCCAGGTCGTAGAGGATGGTGAGGGTCGGGGCCTCGGCGTGGCTGTGGGAGGGGCAGTGGAGCATGGGGCCGTCTGCGCAGTTGCAGCCGGGTATGCCGCATCGGAGGGCGCGGGTGAGGCGGTCGGCGTATGCCCTGTCCTTCTGCGAGAGGGCGTCGGGCGATATGTAGTTGTCAGGCGCGGGTGCGGGTTGAATGGCCATGCACCCATCGTAGGGAGGGGTGTGGCGACCGCGCAACGGGCGCGTGTCACATAAACGACCCTCACCCGGCTTTGCCTACACCGGACACCCTCACCCGCCGCGGCAAGCGCGTCGACCTCTACCCGAGGGAGAGGTGGG
>JAJEFD010000016.1 GCA_022820645.1 Dehalococcoidia bacterium
ATGTCGCACCCCCGACCACACCTGAGGTGAGCATCACCGTCGGCTCAGGCATAACCGAGGGAGACAGCGCGACGTTCACCCTAACTGCCAATCCGGCGCCAGCGTCCGCATTGTCGGTCAGCGTGAGCGTGTCCCAGGCGGGCGACTACGGCGTGTCCACCGGCGCGCAGACGGTGAGCATCCCCACCACCGGCAGTTACACGCTGACCGTCGCTACCGTGAATGACGGCGTGGACGAGGCCGAGGGGTCGGTAACGGCCACGGTGAATACTGGACAGGGCTACACCGTGTCCAGCACCGCAGGTTCAGCCACAGTAGCGGTGGCGGACGACGACGTGCCGGAGATCAGCATCAATGGCGGTTACGGTGTTACCGAAGGCGACAATGCTACCTTCACCGTAACCGCCAACCCGGCGCCTCACGCTCCGCTGTCCGTCAGCGTGAGCGTGTCCCAGGCGGGCGACTACGGCGTATCCACCGGCTCTCAGACGGTGAGTATCCCCACGTCCGGCAGCTACATCCTGACCGTGGCCACTGTCAACGACAGCGTGGACGAAGCCAACGGCTCGGTTACAGTGACCCTCAACTCAGGCGCTGGTTACGACGTGTCCAGCACGGCAGGTTCGGCTACGGTGGCCGTGAACGATAACGACGATCCTGCGCCGCCACCCACGCCTGAGATCAGCATCGCGGGCGGGAGCGCCGTGACGGAGGGCGGGAACGCCACGTTCACCGTAACCGCGAGTCCGGCTCCGGCATCGGCGCTGACCGTCAGTGTCAGCGTCACACAAAGCGGCGACTACGGCGTGAACACGGGCACAAAGACGGTGACCATCCCGACCAGCGGCAGTGCCACCCTGACCTTCGCCACTACTAACGACGCGGTGGATGAAGCCAACGGGTCGGTTACAGTGACCCTCAACTCAGGCGCTGGTTACGACGTGTCCAGCACGGCAGGCGCGGCGACGGTGGCCGTGAACGATAATGACAATCCGGCGCCGCCACCACCGCCAAGCTCCCCGCCAATCGCATCGATCAACGACGCCTCGGCGAACGAGGCCGACGGCGTGATGGAGTTCACGTTGGAGTTGAGCCACGCCACCGACAAGAGCGTGTGGGTGTACGTCGGCACGGTCTCGATCAAGTACAACACGGCGGTGCACTACGGTGACTACAAGCCCAAATCGGGCTGGGTGATCTTTGCGCCGGGCGAGACGCAGAAGACGTTCGAGGTCGTAGTGGTCGATGACCGGGTGCAGGAGGATGACGAGGCGTTCGGCGTCCTCATCTACACGTCACTGTCGGCCACCACCTCCACGACCCACGACCACGCCAAGGGCACCATCGTCAGCGACGACTAGGGTCGGCCTGGTTGGCGCCAACCGAAAGGACCGGGCATAAAGGTTGAGACGCAATTGATAGTTGCGTCTCAACCTTTTTTGTTTGGCAGATAAGCAGGGCAATAGGAGGCGCTGGATTCAGACGAGGGAAAAGGCCATGCTGCGTCCCCAATCTGACGCGGTAGACCAGGAACACCTGCCGTTACGAGGTGTCGGACCAATCGGAAAATGCGCTGCGTCAAAGCAGCCGGACTGCTTTCTGGGAGAGCCGGGCAATGCCGCAAAACACGCAACTGCTTGCAGGCCGGGCTGACCCAGGCACCAAGCCTGCTCATAGCTACATGCAACTCCAGCGCTGCGCGAACGAAAAGCCCCGCATGAGCGCGAGGCCTAAGACACGGTTTCGCTACGTTGATTGACGGCGGCGCCAGGCAAGCGCCGCTTACACCGACAACCGGAACCGCAACGAGAAAGTTCTTGATTTTGTCAAGTCTGGTGGAGCCGAGGGGACTCGAACCCCTGACCCCCTGCTTGCAAAGCAGGTGCTCTCCCAGCTGAGCTACGGCCCCACGCGTACGGCTCAGGATACCATCAGCGCCTACGGCGAACTGAGCCCCGGCATCGACAGTCCTTCCATCGTCTCCTGCACGACTCCGAAACGCTCGAACGGGGGCATGAAGTAAGCACCCGCGATACGGCCGGAGAGCGCTGTGAGCAGTTCGCGGCTGAGCGCGATGCCCTCCTTGCCCCCGGCGTCGCCCCGGTACTCCGCGAGGTCGATACGCTGCATCACGTCTTCCGGTACCACGATACCGGGCACCTCGTTCTGCAGGAAGCGCGCATGACGGGCGTTACGGAGGGGCAGCACACCCATTATGACCGGCAGCGGGAAGCCCCCCAGCAGCGACCAGACACGCTCCACGTGCTCCGCCGCGTAGACCGGTTGCGTGAGCAGAAAATGCGCTCCGGCCTTGACCTTGCGCTCCAGCACGCGGAGCTCCGTGTCCAGGTCCGGCGCATTGAAGTTCAGCGCCGCGCCGATGAAGAACGACGTCGGCTGGCCGATCTCCCTTCCGTTCGCGTCCACGCCCTCATTGAACCCCGCCATCAGCCGGATCAGGCCGGACGCCGTCACGTCGCTCACTGCGGTCGCATAGGGATAGTCGCCGGTAAGCGGGACGTCGCCCATCACCGTGAAGACGTTGCGCAGGCCCATCGCGTGCGCGCCCAGCAGGTCCGAGTGCAGCGCCAGCAGATTGCGGTGGCGGATGGCCATGTGCATCACCGCCTCGACGCCCAACCGCGACTGCACGAGGCTGCCGGTGGCGAGCGCGCTCATCCTCCCTTGCGCACGCGGGCTGTCCGCGACGTTCACCGCGCTGACGCTCCCGACCACGCCGCGCAGCTTGTCCAGCGTTCCGCTCACGTCGAACCCACGCGGAGGCGAGAGTTCCACCGTAACGACGAACTCCCCGCGCTCGATGCGCTCCGCAAGTCCCGTGGGGCGGATGGCCGGAGCCTCGACGCGCTGCGGGCGTGCCGCAGCCGGAGCGGGCGCACGCCGCGCCGAGGACTGCAGCACGCCGCGCACCGCATCCCGTACGGCGGCGATGTGCTCCGGCGTAGTTCCGCAGCATCCACCAACCGCCGCTGCTCCCGCGCGCGCGATCTCGCGCGCCGTCTCGGCGAAGTACTCCGGCGACGCGGCGTACTCCAGTCGGCCGCCCACGTACGCGGGAAGTCCCGCGTTCGGCTGAACGATGAGCGGCACGTCCGCCGACCCTGCCATGCGTTCGACGACGCTCAGCAGCAGGTCAGGGCCTATGCTGCAGTTCGCGCCGAACGCAAGCAACCCCGCATCGTTCAGAGCGGCGACCACATCCTCCGGCGCATCCCCGCTCGACGTCAGGCCGTCGCCTGTGAAGGTCATCTGCGCGATGACCGGCAATTCGGAAACGGAGCGCACCGCATCGATGGCCAGTCTGAGTTGCGCCAGTGAAGTGAACGTCTCCAGGAGGATGAGGTCCGCCCCGGCGTCGGAGAGCGCCGACGCCTGCTCTGCGAACACGTTGCGCGCAGATGCCGGAGAGAACAGGCCGGCGCCGGTGCTGTCCGGCGGCAGCGGCCCCATTGAGCCCGCCACCCACACGTTCTGGCCATGCAGCCGCGCCGCTTCTTTCGCCAGTGCGACTCCGGCACGGTTCAGTTCTTCGACGCGGGAGGCCATCCCGTGCATGCCGAGTTTGGCCGCATTCGCGCCGAATGTGTTCGTCTCTATGAATTCCGCGCCCGCACGAAGATAGGAGAGGTGCACTCCCTTCACGACGTCCGGCTGTTCGACGTTCGCGGGTTCCAGCAACGCGGAGGTGAGGCCGTGTGCGTACAGTTGCGTGCCGGTGGCGCCGTCGCAGAGCAGCAGGCCACGGGATAAGCGTTCGGAGAGAGAGAAGTCCATGAGCCGGAACCTCTGAAGATTGTACCAGCGCCGCTCTGCCGCCGTTGTGCGGAACAGGCCGGACGGCTATCCTGCGCCTCTCTATGACAGGCCCGGAACTCACGCTTCTCAACTGGCTGCTGGCCGCCTCGCCGGTCGTCCTCCTAGTAGTCGCCATCATCTGGCTGAACTGGAGCGCGCCCCGCGCCGGAGCTGCCGCGTGGTTGCTTGCGCTCGCTCTGGCGCTCCTCGTCTTCGGCGCGGCACGGGACCATGTCGCCATCGCGAGCGCGAAGGGACTGAGCCTCGCGGTCTTCGTTCTCACCATCGTCTGGACGTCCGTCTACCTGTTCAACATGGTGGACAGGCTGAAGGGCATCGACGCCATCGGGCGGACGATGGCCGCGCTGGCCAGCGACCGCCTCGTGCAGGCGTTGCTCATCGGCTGGGGTTTCTCCAGCTTCATCCAAGGCATCACCGGGTTCGGAGTGCCTGTGGCCGTCTCGGCCCCGCTGCTCATCATGCTCGGCTTCCCGCCCGCCCGCGCCGCCGCGATGGCGCTCGTCGGACACGGCTGGGCCGTGACGTTCGGCTCCATGGGCTCGTCCTACTACACGATCCAGTTGGTCACCGGTATCGAGGGCGAGGTCATCGCACCCCACATGGCATTGCTGTTCGCGCCCATCATCGTCGCGAGCGGCATGCTCGTCGCACACATACAGGGCGGGCTGAGCGCGGTGCGGCGGAGCCTGCCGGTAGTAGTCATCACCGGCGCGCTCATGGCCACGGCGATGTACGCACTCGCGTGGGGCGGCGCCCCGCAGATCGCGTCCACCGTTCCGGGGATCCTCGGAATGGTGGTGCTTGGCCTACTCTCCCGCACTCCGCTCCTGCGCAGCGCTCCACAGACGGAAGCGGCGCCGGAAGCACTACCCGCTGGGGCAGCGGACGAACCCGACTCCCCACCCATGCCGTTCATCCTCGCCTTCATGCCCTATCTGCTGCTCATCACGTTGAGCGTCATATCGCAGATCGGCCCGGTGAAGGAGGCGGTACGCGGCATACAGTGGTCGCTCGACTATCCCGCGTTCACGTCCGCCCAGGGATTCGCCGTCGCGGCTGCGAACGACTATGCGCCGATACGCGTGCTCAACCATCCCGCCCCGCTCATCTTCTACAGCATCGTGATCAGCACGGTCGTCTACGTTTTAGCGAAGCGTTGGCGGAAGGGCGTCGCCTGGGAGGCGATGAAACTGACTTACGGGCAGAGCCTCAGCTCCTCCATCGGCGTGACGACGATGGTGATGATGGCGGTCGTTATGGCGGACACCGGCATGACCGTGCTGCTCGCGCAAGGTATCGCGAACGCATCCGGCCCGCTCTTCCCGTTCGTCTCGCCGTTCATCGGCCTGCTCGGCTCGTTCATGAGCGGCAGCAACACGAACTCGAACGTCATGTTCGGCCTGCTCCAATTGGAGACGGCGCGGGAGCTGGGCATCGGGACGGTCACCATCTCCAGCATCCAGTCGATCGGTGCATCCGTCGGCAGCCCGATGGCGCCTGCCAAGGTGCTCGTCGGCGCGGCGGTCGTCGGTCTCGCGGGGAAGGAGCGGGACATCTTCCGCATCGTCATCCCTTACATCCTCGGACTCGTCGTCCTCGCAGGCATCGAGGCCATCATCATCATCGAACTGCTGCCCGCGCTATCGAGGTAAGCCATGCTCTCAGCCGCAACGAAACGCAAACTCCGGCATGTCGTCCTCGCAGGGACGATCGTCAGTTTCCCGCTGCTCTACCTCGGCCCCGTAACACTGGAAGAAGCCGCGGTAACGCTGGCAGGGCTCGCCTTGGGCATCGTGACTGCGGTGCTCGCCTGGTTCGCCTTCTAGGAGAGAACGCCCGATGACGAATGCACAGCCCGACAGAAGCTCACAGAGCCAGTTCGGACGGCTCGCCGGAGCCTACGGCGCGAGCAAGACCCACGCACAGGCAGGCGCGCTTGCATCTGCTGCATCCATGCTGGGCGACCGCCGCTATGGGACCGCTATGGACATCGGCGCGGGACCCGGCTTCACTGCATTCGCCGTCGCCGGCCGCTGCGACCGCGTCATCGCGACCGACGTCACGCCGGAGATGCTGGAGCAGGCGCGCTCGCTGCGCGGTGAACGCGGAGCGCCGCAGACCGAACTGATGCTGACCGCAGCCGAGTCCCTGCCCTGCCGGGACGGCAGCATCGACCTCATCACCTGCCGCACCGCCGCGCACCACTTCCTGAACGTCGATTCCTGGCTGGCCGAGGTGAACCGCGCGCTGGCCCCGGGCGGTGAACTCATCCTCATCGACACCGTCTCGCCGGACGACACGGAAGCGACCGCCTGGATGCACGACATCGAGATATGGCGGGACCCTTCGCACGTACGGAATCTCAGCGAGGCGGAGTGGTTGGACGCCATCGAACGCGCAGGGATGAGCGTCACCGAGACTGCCCTGTCACGCGTTGACCTCGAGTACCCCGACTGGACGGAGCGCGCCGGGATGCCGGAAGAGGAGGCCGCCCGGCTCGGACAGGCGCTGAAGGATGCGCCTGCGACGGCGGCGCAAGCGTTCGGCATCACGCCCAAAGCCGACGGGCTGATCGAGTTCTATTGGCCGATACTGAGCGTGAAAGCGGTCAAGCCGTAAGGCGCTAGTCCACCCCGCGCAGCACGCGCTGCGCCGCTGCGACTCCCGCGCCGGCCTGAGTCTCGTAACCCTGGTCGCCGATCGCCTCTTCCAGCGCGCCGAGCACCGTCAGCACGTTGGGGCCGGTGCTGTTGTGTCCCATCAACCCGATGCGCCATGCCTTGCCGGCGAGCGCCCCCAGGCCACCGCTCAACTCGATGTTGTGCCGGTCCAGCAGGTAGCGGCGCGCTTGCGCCTCGTCTATCTCCTCCGGGGCGCGGACGGCAGTGAGGCTCGGCAGTTGCACTTCCGGGTCTGCCACGACGTTCAGCCCCATCGCGTGCAGCCCGGCACGGAGCGACTCTCCGTTCCTGGAGTGACGTTCCCATCGTGCCTCCACACCCTCCTCCGCGATCAACCGGAGCGCCTCGCGCAGCGCGTAGATCATGGAGATGGGCGCGGTGTGATGGTACGCGCGGCGGTCCCAGTAACTGCTCAACTCAGTAAGGTCCAGATAGAAACTCCGGACCTTTGACGTGCGGCTCTGCAGCGTCTCCACTGCTCGCGGGCTCAGTGTCAGCGGCGCGAGTCCCGGGGGTGCGCCGATGCACTTCTGCGTGCAGCTGTAGCAGACGTCCACACCCCACTCGTCCACGTGCAGTTCCACGCCGCCGAGCGAGGTAACCGCGTCCACTACCAGCAGCGCGCCCGCCTCGTGCGCAACGTCCGCTATCTCTTTAATTGAGGTGGCCGCACCGGTGGACGTCTCCGCGTGGACCACGCCGACTGCCTTCACCTTCCCTGCCGCCACGATCACCTCACGCAGGCGCTCCGCGTCTACAGCCTTCCCCATCTCATGCTCAACCTTGATGACGGTCGCCCCACTGCGCTCCGCGATCTCACCCAACCGCTGGCCGAAGTAGCCGTTGATCCCCACCACGAACGTGTCGCCCGGTTCGATGATGTTGACCATCGCGGCTTCCATGCCGGCGGTGCCGGTGCCGGATATAGGCAGCGTCACCGGGTTCTCCGTCCGGAAGACGTAGCGCAGCAGCGAGCGCACGTCGTCCATCACGGCGAGGAAGTTCGGGTCCAGGTGTCCAACGAGCGAGGAGGCCATCGCCTGCAGCACCCGGGGGTGCACGTTGGATGGACCTGCTCCCATGAGCAGCCGGTATGGAGGCATGAAGCCGGCGGTGTCTTGCGTCATACGGCATTCTCGACAGTGTGGGATATGCCCGGCGCGAGGCGGATGCCCGGGCGCAGGGCGGGAGCATTATAGCAACACCTCTCTTGCCGGAGAAGAATCTGGCGGCGTTTCTAGCCGAAGTTTGAGAAAAACCTACAACATATTGTGGGCGCGCTCATCGTCTACGCGCCCTGTTGCGATGGCGGCCCCGGATTTGCATGATTCTGCCTTGTCGAGGCAGCCCTCGGAACCTCATAAACCCGATTGAATGCTAGGCAAACGCATTGATTCTGTTTTAGACAACGTCTAACGTTTTTCCTTGCAACGCTCCTGATCGGAGCGCGCAGCGCGGAGGCAGAGACAGTCTTATGTCCGCCAGCAGCCACATATACCACGAGCCGGTGATGACCGCACAGGTCCTTGCCGGACTCGCTGTGCGGCCGGGCGGAGCCTACGTCGACTGTACCCTCGGCGACGCAGGGCATGCCACTGCCATCCTCGAGGCATCTGCTCCGGATGGGCGCGTCCTGGGACTCGATGCCGACCCCGAGGCCGTCTCTCCGGCAACCGAGCGCCTGCGCCGGTTCGGCGACCGCGTGATCGTCGTCAACGCCAACTTCGGCACGGTCGCATCGCAGGCGCACGCCCACGGCTTCGTGCCCGCCGACGGGGTGCTGTTCGACCTCGGACTCTCCTCCCGCCAGCTCGACTCGGAGGAGCGCGGGTTCAGCTTCCGCCGCTCCGCCCCGCTGGACATGCGGTTCACGCCCGAGGGCTCTTCCGCCGCAGACCTCGTCAACGGCCTGTCGGAGCAGGAGCTCGCAGACCTCATCTACACGCTCGGCGAAGAGCCGCGCTCACGCCGCATCGCGCGCGCCATCGTCGCAGCGCGTCCATTGACCGACGCCGCCGAGTTGGCGGAAGTCGTCGCGCGCGCGTCCGGCTACCGCAGAGGCCGCACCCACCCGGCCACGCGCACCTTCCAGGCGCTCCGCATGGCCACGAACGACGAACTTGGCAACCTCCGGCGTGGACTCAGCCAGGCGGCGTCCGTCCTGAACGCTGGAGGGCGCCTCGTAACGATCGCCTACCACTCCATCGAAGACCGCGAGGTCAAGCGGTTCGTGAACGGCGGCGAGGTCCGCCCCGTGATGAAACGCGTCCTCAAGCCGGACTCCGAAGAGATATCCCGGAACAGGCGCAGCCGCAGTGCGCGGATGCGCGTTGCCGAACACGTGTGAGTTGGAAGGGGACAGATGACAAACTCTCGTGAACAGCTCTACGCCGCCATAGATGTCGGCACGACCAAGGTCGTCACACTCGTCGCAAAGGCCGACATGGAAGGCGGAATGGATGTCGTTGCCCAGGGGCACGCCTCTTCCGCCGGCATGCGAAAAGGTATGGTCGTCAACCCGGACGCCATGAAGGAGTGCATCCGGCAGGCGGTCCGCGAGGCGGAGAAGACGCTCGGGCGCAAGCTGCCGCCCGTCATCGCCGGGGTTACCGGCAGCCACCTCCAATCGCACAACGAAAGCAACAGCGGGGAAGGGGACAGCGTTATCCCGGAAGACGGCTACTTCACCCGGTCTACCGTCGACGGGTTGGTGCAGGCGAGCGCCCACAACCCCATCGGTATGCGGGTGATCCAGACGGTCCCGCGATCGTTCGAAGAGACACATGTCATCATGGGTGACGCGGTGCCCATCGACACTCTCACCGCTACCCTGTCCGGAGCAGGCGTCACCCTGCGGGGGCTCGTGCCGGAGCATCTCGCCAGCGGTGAAGCGGTCCTCAACCCGGAAGAACGCGTCCTGGGCGTCGTCCTTGCGGACATCGGGGGCGGCTCCACGGATGTCGTTGTCTACCGGGAAGGGTCCGTCTGGTACACCACCAGCATCCCCGTCGCGGGGCAACACTTCACCACCGACGTCGCAACCGGATTGGGCCTGCTGCCTACCGCCGCGGAGCACGCCAAGATCAGGAAGGGCTCGGTCTGGTTCGAGCACCTGACCGAGCGGGACACCGCCGAGGTGAAGCCGGCGCTGAGCAGCACCGCTATCCCCGTTCACCTCAAGAAGCTCAACCGGCTGCTGCACGACCGGGCAGTGGAACTCGTGCGGATGATGATGTACCGCCTCGCCTCCAACGGGATGGTGCACATCCCCTCGGCCGGCATCGTGCTGACAGGCGGCGCCTCGGCTCTGCCGGGGCTGACGGACATCGTTGCGGACTATGGCAAATGCCCCGTACGTATAGGGGCTCCCTCCTCCACGTTGGGGTTGCCGGACGAGCTGTTGGACCCCACCTATTCCACAGCCGTAGGTCTGGTGCTCTGGGCCATCCGGCAACGGCACATCAATACGCTCACGGAGTCCAGGTACGTTGGGACCTCTCAATCGCGGTCCGGCGGCTGGCTCTCCCGGTTCAAGTCGAAGCAACCAACGGAAGTGAGCGTATGAAACGACCGAACAGAGCATTCCCGCAGCGGGAATAGAGGGCAACAGAGCGGAAGAGGCGTCCCACAGGCGATAGACAACACCACAGTCCAGCAGAGGACCAGGCAAAGGGGTAACGGTTATGACCATGGAACTGTTTGGCAACGAGCAGAAGGCGGACATCGACGGCATCGCGCGCGTCAAGGTCATCGGCGTAGGCGGCGGAGGCTGCAACGCCGTTAACCGCATGTACCGCGAGCGCGTTCCTCACGTCGAGTACCTCGCCGTGAACACGGACGCTCAGCACCTCGTCCGCCTCGACGTGCCGGTCAAGATACGCATCGGCGACACGATCACGCGCGGCCTCGGTGTTGGCGGTGACCCTGAGATCGGGCGCACCGCGGCGGAAGAGTCCCGCGAAGAGATCTACGAATCGGTCCGCGGCGCCGACATGCTGTTCATCGCCAGCGGCATGGGTGGCGGCACCGGCACCGGCGCAGCCCCTGTCGTTGCAGAGGTTGCCCGCGAGACCGGCGCGCTCACCATCGCGGTCGTAACCAAGCCCTTCCGGTTCGAAGGTCGCAAGCGTGGCAAGAACGCCGAGGACGGGCTGGCCCGCCTGCGCGAGGCTGTGGACACCCTCATCGTCGTCCCGAACGACCGCCTCGGCGCGATGTGCGACGACGACCTCTCCGCAGAGGATGCCTTCAGGCTGGCCGACGACGTGCTTCGCCTCGGCGTCAAGTCCATCGCGGAGCTGGTGACGATCCCCGGTGAGATCAACCTCGACTTCGCCGACGTCAAGACCATCATGACCGGAGCAGGCCCCGCGTGGATGTCCATCGGCTCCGCCCACGGCGAGAACCGATCCATCGAGGCGGCCAAGAGCGCCATCCACAGCCCCATGCTGGACGTCAACATCGAAGGCGCACGCGGCGTTCTCCTCAACATCACCGGCGGCACCAACATGACGCTCAAGGAAGTGCAGCGCGCTGCCGACGTCATCGCCAGCTCCGTCGACCCGGACGCCAACATCATCTTTGGCATGGTGACGGACCCCAAGATGGAGGACGAGATGTGCGTCACCATCATCGCCACCGGCCTTCCGAGCATCGAGCAGATGAGCCTGAACGACGACGGCATCGCCGAGTTCCTCCGCCGCGCCATCAGCGACGAGGCGGACTTCGACCTGCCGCCCTTCCTGCGCCCGAGCAACCGCCAGGCGTCCTAGAAGGAAGCAACCCTCAGAAACCAACTCCGCCGCTCGTCCCCCACGGCGGCGGAGCGCGGAGCAGGTTTCCCCAGGCTCGCTCCGCAGGTATCGTGATCCAGGGCCCCCGTGAGGTTCACCTCCGGGGGCCTTCGCATGCCCTGCCGTATCTATGCCACGCCGGAGATTAACGCAATATGTGCTACTGCCATAAAGACATATCCCGACAACTGGTAGAATCTCCGAAATTGCCTATTGACTTTCTGCGCTGATTGAAAAAGAATAGCGGCTGTCAGCGAAAGGGCTTTATCTTGTAGCCCGAGCACCTTAAAATCCCCTATATTGTTGTCCGAGGCGCGGAACGAGCCTTCCTTGACGGGAGCTCGGACCGATTCCAGCCAGCGGGTTCGAGATGCACTGCCCAAACTGTGGAGACCCAAACACCCGGGTAACCGACTCCCGGGACACCGGCCAGGACATCCGCCGCCGCCGGGAGTGCGGACGCTGCGGTGTGCGCTTCACCACCTACGAGCGCATCCAGCACGCCACGCTCCAGGTCATCAAGCGCGATGGCCGGCGCGACGAATTCGATCCGCAGAAACTCCTGCGCAGCATCCGGCTCGCCTGTACCAAGCGTCCTCTGCCTACAGGCGCCATCGAGAAACTGGCCGGTGAGATCGAGAATGACCTGCAGGACCTGGGCAAGGCCGAAGTACCCGCTTCCGTGATCGGCGACCTTGCCCTCGAACGCCTGCGCCAGCTCGACCCTGTTGCCTACGTCCGGTACGCCAGCGTTTACCGTGACTTCGACACGCTGGACGGGTTCATACAGGAGATTCGCGAATACCAGGCGACGGGCGGCTTGACCTCTGAGCAGGAGGTCAGCCAGCTCTCCCTCATCCCTAACGAGTTCGCCGTTCCTACCAAGCGCACCGGTCGGCGGGGCCGCAGGCCCAGCATGACCCAGCCGCTCCACGGCACCACGGCTGGCGCCGGCTGAGCATCTTCCCCACAGTTTCGGACAGCGATACCAACACTTGCGTGCTCCGGCTCTCGAGCCGGGGCGACCGGAAGTGCGCTCTCCCCTGCGCTCTTCCACGTCTCCCTCCTCCGCAGGCCCCTCTCGACGCGCCACGGGAGCGGGCCATCGGGCCCCGTTGGGTTTATCCCGCGGGGCCCGCCCTCTTTAAACCGCTATAATCATCGACGCACCCCGCAGGGACACTGGACTATGGACGCACGCCCACGCATCGCGATAACCCTCGGCGACCCCACCGGCATCGGCCCGGAGGTCGTCGCGAAGGCGCTCTCCCAACCGGACCTGGAAACGGATACTGCGCTGTTCGTCGTCGGCTCTCCCGCCGTGCTCGACCGGGCGTTCGACCTCGTTGGCAGTGACCTGCGCGCCCGGAGCGTCGACGGCACTGAGGACGCCGGGGCCGTTGGGCGCGTGAACGTCATCTCTCCGCACGACGATGACGGGCTTGCCTCCCTGCCCTACGGCGAGATCTCGCCACGCGCCGGAGCCGCGGCTGTCGAGTGGGCATCCGCCGCAGCCCGTCTCGCGATGGAGGGCGCGGTGGACGCCATCGCCACAGCCCCCATCAGCAAGGAGGCGGCCCGCCTCGCCGGACACGAGGACTTCGGGCACCAGGAGATCTACCAGCACCTCGCCGGAGTGCCGCGCGTCCTTACCATGCTCCTGACGAACGGGCTCAACGTGGTGCACCTCACCACGCACCACCCCCTGCGCGACGCCGCGCTCTTCGTGACCCGCGAGCGGGTGCTGGAGGCGCTGCGTCTCACGCACGACTTCTTCACCGGGCACGGCATCCCGGGACCCCGCATCGGCGTCGCAGCGCTCAACCCGCACGGAGGCGAGGCCGGGCTCATCGGCTCGGAGGAGATCGAGGAGATACGCCCCGCTGTCGAAGATGCGAACGCGGAGGGCATCGCCGCCACAGGTCCCGTTCCCGCCGACTCAGTATTCGGACAGGCTATCGATGGACGCTACGACGCCGTACTCGCCATGTACCACGATCAGGGGCACATCGCCGTCAAAGTGCACGACTGGGCGGCGAGCATCACGCTGAACATCGGCCTGCCGTTCCTCCGCACCTCGGTCGACCACGGCACCGCGTTCGATATCGCAGGGAAGGGTGTCGCCGACGCGACGGGCATGGTCGAGGCCATCCGCTACGCAGCGGAGGTCTCGCGCACCGGCCGTCTCCCTTCCCCGCGCATCGCGTGAAGCGCCCATCGTTCCCCTGCTATACTCTCAACACGCGCCGGCATGGAGAACACGCTGGCGCGTCCTTGTACGAGGAGGATGGCAGTGCGTGTCGGGTTCGCAGGGGGCGGAGTGATGGCCGAAGCGATGTTCAGCAGAGCGATCGCCTCGGGGCTGTGCTCCGCGAGCGACGTCAGCGTCGGTGAACCGGTACCTGCCCGCCGTGACGACCTCGCGGAGCGCTACGGCGTCGCCGTACACGCGGACAACGCGCCCGCGGTCGAGGGTGCGGAGATCGTCGTCATCGCGGTCAAGCCACAGCACGTCAGCCACGTCTACCACGATCTGCACGGGGCGCTCGATGCTGAGCAGACGGCGCTCTCCATCGCCGCCGGCGTAACGATCGGTTCACTCGCCGCGGGGCTGGGCCACGACCGCATCATCCGCGTCATGCCGAATACGCCCGCTCAGGTCGGCGCGGGTATGTCCGTCTGGACCGCGACGCCTGAAGTGCCGGACGCGGCGCGGGATGCGGCAGCGTCGCTTCTCGCAACGCTCGGACGTCAGTGGCGCGTCGACAGCGAGGACTACCTGGACATGGCTACGGCCGTCTCCGGAAGCGGCCCCGCCTATGTCTTCGCATTCATCGAAGCGCTGACGGAAGCAGGGGTGTTCATCGGCATGCCGCGCGACATGGCGCAGACGCTCGCCGTCGAGACTGCGCTCGGTTCCGCCCGGCTCGCGAGCGAGTCCGGCGAAGCGCCCGCCATCCTCCGGGAACGTGTCACGTCGCCCGGCGGGACTACCGCAGCGGCGTTGCAGGAACTGGAGCGCAGGGGCTTCAAGAGCGCTCTCATCGAGGGAGTAACCGCGGCGTTCCACCGCTCGCAGGAGCTGGGAGGCAAGCGGTGAAGGAACTCGCCCTCGCCATCATCCAGGTGCTCCTGCTTGCGATACTCGCGCACGCGCTCCTCTCCTGGCTTATCGTCGCGGGAGTGCGGAATGATGTTGTCGTCCGCCTCTACCAGAGCATCGGCACCGTGCTCGACCCACTCTACCGGCCGCTGAGGCGGGTCATCCCCATGGCGGGGATGCTGGACCTCACACCCCTGGTTGCCATCATCGTACTTATCATTCTTCAGAGGGCTATCGCCAGCCTCGGCTGAACCCGCGCACACGCGAGGGCACAGGGGGGCACGGCGTCCTATAATGCCGCTCACTCATGGCCACAGCCATCGTCTCCGACTCCAGCGTCTCCCTGCCTGCGGACATCACACGCGGGCTGCCGCTGTTCCTCGCGCCACTCGAGGTCCGCATCGATGGGCGGGTCTATGCCGACGGCGTGGACATCGCCCCGGCAGAGTTCTACGCGCGCCTGAAGTCGAGCGCTGACCTCCCGACTACCGCCGCGCCGTCGCCAGGCGCGTTCCTGGATGCCATCCGGCGGGCAGGCGAGGCCGCGGACGAGGTTGTCTGCATGACGATATCGTCAGAATTGAGCGCGGCGCACAGCGCAGCGGCGGAGGCCGTCCGGCTCGCGGAGACCCAACTCCCCCACCTCAACGTCACGCTGGTCGACTCGCGGAGCGCAGGCGCGGCGCAGGGACTTATCGCGCTCGACGCTGCGCGGTCCGCTGTCTCCGGCGCGTCCATGAGCGACGTGCTGGCCCGCATGGAGCGGCGCATAGGCGATACCCATTTCATCGGCTACCTGGACACGCTCTACTATCTCTGGCGTGGCGGACGCGTGCCGAGGCTCTTCATGTGGATGGGCAGCGTCCTGAACCTCAAGCCGGTCCTGCAACTCTCCGCGGGACGCATCGGCCTGCTGGAACGTCCCCGTACCGAGGCGAAGGCGCTGGCGCGCCTGACCGCCATCGCCGCCGAGCGCATCGCCGGACGCCCCACGCGCGCAGCCGTGATGCACGCCATGGAGCCGGAGAAGGGGGCGATGCTCGCCGGGCAGCTGCAAGCGCGGCTGCACATCGAGGAGCTGTTCATCACCGAGTTCACCCCTGCCATCGGCGCGCACACGGGCCCCGGCCTTGTTGGCTGTGCCTTCCATCCCGTGGACTAGTGACGCCGCATCCGCTCCTGCTCCCTGTGGTACGCTAACGCGACTCCCGGCAAGAGAGGCAACGCGACATGACCACCGTGCGAGTTGAGCAAGGCGACATCACTCAGTCCGACGCAGACGCCATCGTCGTCAACCTGTTCGAGGGAGTAACGACCCCGGGCGGCGGGACCGGCGCTGTGGACGGCGCACTGGACGGCGCGATCTCCGCGCTCATAGCGGACAAGGAGATCACCGGCAAGCAGGGCGAGACCGCCACCCTCCACACGTTCGGCAAGCTGCCTGCCAAGCGCGTCGTCATCGCCGGGCTCGGCAAGCGCGAGAGGTTCAACACGGACGTGGTGCGCTCGGTCTCCGGCGGAGTGGCGCGCCGCCTCCGGCAACTGGGTGCGAAGCGCGCGGCAGTCATCGCGCACGGCGCAGGCATCGGCGGGCTCGACGCGGGCGATTCGGCGCAGGCGACGGCGGAGGGCACGCTCCTCGGCCTCTACGAGTTCAAGCGCTACCGCTCCTCATCCAACGGCAGCGACGACGGCAAGTCGCTCGACGACCTCGTCATCGTCGAGCGCGACGAACACCGTGTGCAGACGCTCGCCGCGGGCGCAGCGAAGGGGACGCTCCTCGCCGAGTGCGCCATCCTCGCGCGCGACCTCGTCAACGAGCCCGCGAATGTCGTCAACCCCGCGCGCATGGCCGAGGTCGCTACCGACGTGGCGAACGACGCCGGACTCCCCATCACCGTGCTGGGGCGTGAGGACATGATGGAGAACGGTATGGGCGCCATCCTCGCCGTGACGCAGGGCAGCGCCAACGAGCCCCGCCTCATCATCATGGAGTACGCGGGTGACCCGGAGCACCCGGAGAACAACGTCGCCATCGTGGGCAAGGGCATCACGTTCGACTCCGGCGGCATCTCCATCAAACCGGCGGCCAGCATGTGGGAGATGAAGGGTGACATGAGCGGCGGCGCGTCGGTCATCGGCGCGATGAAGGGCATCGCCGCGCTGAAGCCGAAGATCAACGTCTTCGGCGTGGTGCCCGCCGTCGAGAACATGCCGTCCGGAACGGCGCAGCGCCCCGGCGACATCATCCGGGCGATGAATGGCAAGACGATCGAGGTCGACAACACCGACGCGGAGGGGCGGCTCATCCTGGCCGACGCCATCTGCTACATCAAGGAAGTCAAGAAGGCGCGCCGCGTCGTGGACATCGCGACGCTTACCGGCGCGGTCGTCGTCGCGCTGGGGCACGTCGCGAGCGGCGTCATGGGCACGTCGCAGGAACTCGTGGACTCGGTGCTCTCAGCGTCGAAGGCCACGGGCGAGAAGATGTGGCAACTGCCCCTGTTCGAGGAGTACAAGCGGCAGAACCGCTCCGACTACGCGGACGTGAAGAACACCGGTGGGCGTCCTGCGGGCAGCATCACTGCGGCGCTGTTCATCGGGGAGTTCACGGACGGCGTCGAGTGGGCGCACCTGGATATCGCAGGGACGTTCATGTCGGAGCGCGCCGCCGGTCACGTCGTCAAGGGCGCGACGGGCGTCCCCACCCGCACGCTCGTCCGGCTCGTGGAGGACCTGGCAGGCTGAGCAGCGTGGCGGCGCTCGCCGTTCACGTCACGGCGATCCCCGGCGACCCTCGCCGCCCTCTCGGTCGGGGTTTCCCTTCCACGGGTCGCAGCTGGCTGACGCGGAGGATCTGCAATGGCTCGTCGCTGATGCACTCGAACCCGTAGCGCGTGTAGCGGGGCGTGTAGATGCCCTCCATCGGGCCAAGGTCGCCGTAGTGCGTACCGCTTTCGCCGAAGTAGCGCGCCCAGCCGTCGAGCACCATCCAGTAGCCGTCCTGGTCGTTATGGTAGTGGAGCGCGTTGCCTTGCCCCTTCTCCATGATCTGCACGGTGCTCACCATGCTGTCGTTGTAGAGCAGATCGTACGAGCGGCCCTTGTCGGGACCTCTGTCCCGCGCGCCGGGGTCTGCGGCGCCAGGGTAGCTGAACCGCTTCACCTCGTTCCGTATGTCGCTTTCTCTCGCCTGGGCCTTCCCTTCCACGGGCCGCAGTTGGCTGACGCGCAGTATCTGCAGCGGCTCGTCGTCGATGCTCTCGAACGAGTAGCGGGTATAGCGGGGCATGAAGATGCCCTCCATCGGGCCGAGGTCGCCATAGTGCGTGTCGCCCTCGCCGGAGAAGCGCGCCTTGCCTCCGAGCACCATCCAGTAGCCGTCCTGGTCGTTGTGGTGGTGAAGCCCGGTGGTCTGCCCCTTCTCCATGACCTGGACGGTGCTGATGACCATGTGGTTGTAGAGGAGGTCGGACGATCGGCCTCTCGTGGGGCCTCGATCGCGTGCATCCGGGTCTGCGGGGCCTGGGTACCTGAACCGTCTTACCTCTTCGGCCATGGCCTTCCTCCCCTGGTGCGGTCGTTGTGCCGCGTTACCCGGAACTATACCCCTCTCACTCGCACGTGGCACGCGCGTCTACGCCGACGCTTTGCAGCGACGGGGGTATGAGGCAGCGGAGGGAGCGGTAGAGGAGACGTGGACGTCTCTGCTATTCGGGAGGATCGGCGGCGAGGGAGTCCCGGTGTGCACGGAGGCGCTGCAACGTCGACTTCCGGTAGTAGATGAGTATGGACAGCGAGAGCCAGGCTATGGAGAACACCGTTGCGAAGACGACGCCCAGTTCATCTGCGCCGTTATAGGTCAGGATGATGCCCACAGGGGCTACTATCAGGGCAAGAACCGTCAAGAACCGGCTGATACCGGCCGTCTTCACCATACCCGTCTCCTCCGTACCCTCATCGGCCAATGAGGCCGCGCGCCAAGGGTAAGAATCGTATCTCCGGGAGAGGCCTTAGTGAACCGGACAAGCGTGCGTAAAGCCGCCGCTTCGCATCCCCGGTATGGTCCGGCAGCCTCTCCGCAAGCGCTGTTCTCCTCGTCGCAGGCTCCTCTGCTACAATGAGCACTCCGTGGTGGGCGTGGTCGAGGGGTTAAGACGCCAGGTTGTGGCCCTGGAGATCGAGGGTTCGATTCCCTCCGCTCACCCCAGCTCTCTCAGTCATCCAGGACTTTCTGTGCCTTCGCTCTGAGTACCCGCCGCCCTTTCCCGTCTCCGCGCGTTCGCATAGAATCCCGCAGGGCGCGGCGCGCGTCCCCCAACCACGAAACAGGGAAGGTGCAACATGGGCAGGCTCGACGGCAAGATCGCAGTGATCGTCGGAGGCGGCAGGAACATCGGCCGCGCCTCTTCCAAACTCTTCGCCTCCGAGGGCGCGAAGATCGCCATCTTCGACATGGAAGAGAGCCGCGCCGCAGCCGTGACCGAAGAGGTCGCGGAACAGGGCGGCGAGTGCATGTACGTCGTGGGCGAGGTGCAGAAGGTCGACGACGTCAAGAACATGATCGCGAAGGTCGTCGAGCACTACGGCCGGATCGACATCCTCCTGAACTGCGCCGCCATCTCCGACCGCAAGCCCATGCTGGAGCTCGACGACGAGGACTACCGGAAGATCATCGAGGTGACCCAGAATGGCACCTACTTCACGTGCAAGTACGTCGCGGAGCAGATGGTGAAGCAGGGCGATGGCGGCGCCATCGTCAACTTCTCGTCCGGCTCGGCATTCAACGGCAACAAGCAGCGCGTCGCCTACGACATGGCGAAGGGCGCCATCGTGACGCTGACGATGGACATGGCAGTGCAGCTGGCGCAGTACGGCATCCGCACGAACGCCATCGCACCGGGCATCACGGGCTCGCAGGTTGGCGGCATGATCGCTATGGAGGATCGGTCGACGAACAACCTCGTCGGCGGTCGCGCAGGCTACCCGGAGGAGCAGGCGAGCGTCGCTCTCTTCCTCGCCAGCGACGACGCACGCCACCTCTACGGACAGACCCTGAGGAACGATGGCGGCGGCTCCGTTCTCTAGCGGAACGCCCCGCCCAGCTCTCTCCCACTGGGAGAGGAAGTAAGCACAGGAGAAGTGTGACATGCCGGAAGGCTATGAGCGCGTCGCGTCGCGCGACGAAGTGAACGCGAGTGAGCTGAAGGTGGTGCAGGTCGGCGAGAACCAGGTCATCATCACCGAACTCAGGGGCGAGGTCATCGCATTCGACAACATGTGCACCCACGAGGAGTGCGACCTCTACTATGGCGCGGTGGACGAGGACGACGAGATCGAGTGCGACTGCCACGGCACGCGGTTCAACGTGCTCACGGGTGAGGTGACCGCGCCTCCCGCTGAGATTCCTCTCCCCGTCTACGAGGTGAGCGTCGAGAACGGCGAGGTCTCGGTCGGCCCGCGCAAGAACTAGGCCCCGCTCAGGAGGCCATGTGCAGGCCTACCATGTGATCGGAACAGCAGCCCCGCGCGTCGACGGCGTCGCCAAGACGACGGGCGCAGCGCGCTACGCCGCCGACACCGACCTGCCGGGCATGCTGTGGATGAAAGCCCTCCGCAGCCCCTACCCGCATGCCCGCATCGTCCGCATCGACACGTCCAGGGCCCGGCGTCTCCCGGGCGTTCACGCCGTGCTGACCGGGGCTGACGTCGCGGGCGTCCTCTACGGGCGGCGGCTGCGCGACGTTCCGGCGCTCGCCCACGAGCGTGTCCGGTTCGCAGGCGAGCGCGTCGCCGCTGTCGCCGCCACTGACGCAGAGACCGCGCAGCGGGCTTGCGATCTGATCGACATCGTGTATGAGGAGTTGCCTGCCGTGCTGGAGCCCGAGGACGCCCTCGCCGACGGCGCGCCCCTGCTGCATCCGGACGTGCAGGCCTACCAGGGCCTGCCGGCGCCCCTGCCCCAACCCACGAACGCGTTCGTCAGCGACGTGTGGGGGCGCGGCGACCCTGAACGCGGGTTCGCCGGCGCCGACCTTATCGTTGAGGGCGTCTACACCACGCAGCGCGCCCATCAGGCATATCTCGAACCCCACTCGTGCGTCGTCTGGATCGACGACGACGGTCGGCTGCAGATATGGGCGCCCAACAAGGCGCCTCACCGTCTGAAACTGAACCTCGTCGACGCCCTCGGCCTCGACCCTGAGCACATCGTCGTCCGGCACTCGACCATCGGAGGTGACTTCGGCGGCAAGGGATCGCCGATGGACATCCCCGTCTGCTACTTCCTCGCTCAGAAGACCGGTCGGCCGGTCAAGAGCGTCATGACGTTCGCCGAAGAGTTCTCCGCAGCAAACCCGCGCCACCCCAGTGTCGTGCGGATGCGCACCGGCGTGAAGCGCGACGGTACGCTCACTGCCCACGAGGCAAGGTTCCTCTTCAACAGCGGCGCCTACGGCGGCTTCAAGCCCGTGCCGGGCGTCAACCTGCCCGGAGCGAGCCACGCTGCCGGGCCTTACCGCATCCCTCATACACGCATCGAGGCCATCCACGTCTACACAAACACCATCCCCGGTGGCTTCTTCCGCGGGCCGGGCGCTGTGCAGGCCAACTTTGCCATCGAGTCCCACATGGACGTCATCGCCCAGCGCCTCGGCCTCGATCCGCTCGAACTGCGGCAGAAGAACCTCGTGCGCGGCGGCGAGGAGCTCGCCAACGGCATGCCCGGGCTCACGATGCGCCCCGAGGAGACCGTTGACGCCGCCATCCGTGCGTCCGGCTACCACGATCCCAGACCGGCACACGTCGGACGCGGTATCTCGCTCTCCTACAAGGACCAGGGTGAGGGTGTATCGTCGGTGGCAGTGACGTTCCGGCCTGACGGCGCGGTGCTCCTGCACACCTCGGTATTCGAGCAGGGCACGGGCTCCTATACCGCGCTCGCTCAGATCGTCGGCGAAGCGCTTGACGTGGCCCCGGGGCTCATCGAGGTACAGGCGTGGGACTCGGACGATGGTCCGTTCGACACCGGCGTCGGCGCGAGCCGGGTCACCCGCGTGGCGGGACCGGCTGCATACGAGGCAGCCATCCGCGCGCGAGCAGAGCTGTTCCAACTCGCAACGCGTCTGCTCGGCTGGCCCGCCGAGCGCATCGCGTTATCCGGCGATGCCGTGAGGCGGACCGACACGGGCGAGTCGACGCCATGGGCGGGGCTCGTCGCGCAGGCTGGCGTCCCAGTCACGGGAAGTGCCACCAACGACGAGCACGAGCGCTCCCCCGTCGCCTCGGCGATGGCACAGGTCGCCGAGGTGCGCGTCGACCCGGAGACGGGCCGGGTTGAACTGCTGAAGCTGACGAGCGCCCACGACGTCGGCGTCATCATCAACCCCATCGGCCACCAGGGGCAGATCAATGGCGGCGTCGTGCAGGGCATCGGCCACGCCCTCACCGAGGAACTCATGCTCCAGGACGGACGCGTCGTCAATCCCAACCTCGCCGACTACAAGTTGCCGTCGATAGCCGACCTCCCTGAGTTGCGCACCGCGCTTGTCGAGTCCGAGGAGGGGGTTGGTCCGTACCGCACGAAGGGCATCGGGGAGTACGCGATCGAGGGCATCAGCGCGGCAGTGGCGAACGCCGTGGCCGACGCCGTCGGCGTGCGGATCGCCGACGCGCCCGTTACCGCAGAGAAGGTCTATCGTGCGCTGCGGGAGCGCGACCGTCAGAGTTAGTATCCGCCCAGTGCGACGCTCACGAACCTTCGCTCCATGCGCAGCGCCAGGTCCCGCGCCGTGGGGAGATGCTCGCTGCTGCCGAGCGCAACCACGAACGCGACGCCCAGCAGCCGCCCCAGCGCAAAGTCCACGATTGTGGAGCCGATGACGCCCACCGGCACGTCGTGCACGGCGAAGACGCCCGCCGCCTTGCCGTGGAAGCCGGACACCGGCACTTCCTCCGCGTGGAGCAGTTCATGGCCGTTGTCCAGCACGCGGCCCGCGTTGCCGACGAACTCGTGGAGGAACGTGTCGTCTATCCAGCGCTCGACCGACTCTCCGTCGCGGAAGAGGTGCGCCACCATGCCCGCGCTGACGATGAGGCCCGTCTCCGGCTCCTCCTCCAGTTCACGGCTGATCTCCCGCAGGTAGCCGCTGATACGCCCTGCCTCCCCGATCGACTCTTCAGTCTGGCCCGGGAAGCCGTGCTCGGCCATCGTCTCGTTGTCCAGCTCGCCTTCCCGCGCGACAACGAATCCGGCAAGGTCTGGCGGCATATCGGTGGGCTGCAGCAGCATCCGCTCCAGGTCCTCCTCCGCTACTGCGTCGGTAGCCCTGCGTAGTGCATCCGTTGGCTGTCCCTGACCGGTCATTGCAGGCGTGCTCCTCGTCGAATCATGCAAACAGCCTACCAGAGCGGGAGCGTCGCGGTGCATAGTACAATCGAAAGAGGCGCCCGCCCGTAGCTCAGCGGATAGAGCATCGGTCTTCGGAACCGAGTGTCGTGGGTTCGATTCCCTCCGGGCGGGCCAGTACCCCGCATCGTGACAGATCCAGGAACCACGGAACAACGTAATTGAGTACGGCACGGTTGTTCTCTGAGGAAACACGTTATCCTTAACCCGTTACCGATGGACCAGTGCCGCCCGAGAGAAGCCTGCACGGACCCGCAGTCGACGCCCAACGGATGTCTCCTGCTCCCGTTGCGGAACCGGGAGTAAAGGAGATGCGCGAGTGAGCTTCCTGACGTCGATGGCTCTGCGCCGCCCGACCGTGACGGTGCTTGCCATAATCCTCATCCTCGGTTCGGGTGTGAGCGCCTACCGCTCGCTCCAGGTCGAGCTCTTTCCCCAGATAGATTTCCCGCTGGTAGCGGTGTTCGTGGCCTACCCCTCCGCCGACCCGGAGGCCGTCGTCCGCTCGGTCACCGACCCTATCGAGCGCGCGATCTCCGACACACCGGACCTCGAATCGATACAGTCCACCTCGTCCGAGGGCAGGTCGGCGATATTCGCGAACTTCCGCTACGGCACGGACATGGCGGAAGCGCAGTCAGCCATCGAGGCTGCCGTGGGCGGGGTCGCCTTCCCGGACGGTGTGCAGGAGCCGGACGTTGGGCGCTTCAACCCGGACGACTTCCCGGTGATCCAGTTCAGCGTCATATCGGACAGGCCCCTGCCGGAGATACAGGAGATCGTGCAGTCGCGCATCGTGCCGGAGATCTCCGGGCTCGACGGCGTGATGGACGTTGCCCTCGCCGGCACCGTGGACCGCAGCGTGCGCATCACGGTGGACGCCGACAAGATGGCGGCCAACAACATCCCCTTGTTCCAGGTCGCGGGTGCGTTGAGCGAGAACAACCTGACGCTTCCCGCCGGGGTCATCTTCGACGGCTCGCAGGCCGTCATCGCCAAGACGACCCACACGCTGGAGTCGGTAGAGGAGATCGAGGACCTCATCGTCGGCGGCTCCGCAGCCGGCGTCGTGCGTCTCGCTGACGTGGCCGCCGTCACTCTCGGTAACGGGGTGCCCGACAGCATCGACCGCACGAACGGCAAACCCGGCATCGGCGTCTCCATCACCAAGCAGCCTGACGCCAACACCGTGGACGTGACGACTGCGGTCAACGACGCGCTGGACGGCATCGAAGGACTGCCGCCGGACATCGAGATTATCGTCGTCTCCGACCAGGGTCCCGAGATCCAGCGTCAGATCGACACCCTCGCCAGGGAAGCGATATTCGGCTTCTTCTTCGCCGTTTCCGTGGTCTTCGCCTTCATGTTCACCATCCGACCGACGGTGGTGCGCGGGTTCTTCAACACGCTCCGCCCCACCGTGGTCATCGCGCTCTCTATCCCGCTGAGCATCCTGACCGGCATCCTCCTCATGTTCTCGCAGGACATGACGCTCAACTTCATGACGTTCGGAGGACTCGCCATCTCCGTGGGACGCGTCGTGGACGACTCCATCGTCGTGCTCGAGAACGTCTACCGCCACATACAGGGCGGGCGCGAGCGGTGGCGCGCGGCGCTGGAAGCCACCACGGAGGTCGGCCCCGCCATCTTCGCCTCCACCATGACCACGGTCGTCGTGTTCCTCCCGCTGGCGTTCATCCCGGGTCTCTTCGGCGCCTTCTTCTCTCCCTTCGCGCTCACCGTCACCTTCGCGCTCATCGCCTCGCTGCTCGTCGCGTTGACGGCGGTCCCCGTCCTCGGCGCGTACCTCCTCCGTCCCGGCGACCTTCCGGAGGGAGCGGGCGACGAGGGTGAGCTGATGCTGCCGGAGACCGCCCTGCAGCGCGTCTACACCGCCATCCTCCGATGGGTGCTGCGGCGCAGGCTCATCACGCTGCTCGCCGCTCTCCTGATCACGCTGTCGAGCCTCGGTCTGACTGCCGTCATCCCGGTCAACTTGTTCGGCGGAGAGACCGACAGCCTGCAGATCGAGGTCACGCTGCCGCCGGGCACCGCACCGGAGCAGACCCTCGCGGCAGTCGTCGAGATCGAAGAACGGCTGAACGACGTCTCCGACCTCTACTCGGTGACGATCGGCGCGTCGGAGTTCGGCTTCTTCTCCGGCGGAGGACCGGCCCGGCGTGCCGAGTTCTTCGTCACCCTCAGGGACGACGCGCCGGAGGACGTCGCCCAGGTCCTCAGGGAGGAGCTCGACAAGCCCGGCCGCACCGTCAGCATCACGGAGCTCGTGGACGGCCCTCCGGCAGGCGGCGTGGACATCGTCGTCACCGGCCCGGACTACGAAGACATCGCCGCCGTCTCCCGCGATCTGGCCGAGTCGCTCGGCGCCATCGAGGACATCGTCAACGTCGAGAACACCGTGACGCAGGCCCGTCCCGAGGTTGCGATCGAGGTCGACCCCGAGAAGGCCGCGTTCCTCGGCCTCACCACGCGCCAGGTCGCCTTCCAGCTCAGCCAGTACCTGATCGGCCAGACCGTAACGACCATCACGATAGACGGCCGGACGTACGACGTGGTCGTTGCCGGGGACCCGCGCGCCTCCGGTGGGCTGAACGGCGTGGGCTCGCTCATCATCGCCGGACAGGTCGGCTCGGCGCCTCTCGGAGACATAGCCGAACTTGCCATGCGGGAGGGCCCTGTCGAGATCAGCCGCACCGACGGCGTACGCTCCGCCAGCATCACCGGCGACATCATCTCGGACGACGCGCAGGCGGTCGGGGTCCTCGTTCAGGAGAAGATCGACGCCCTGCAACTCCCGCCGGGAGTGAGCGTCGAGAGCGGCGGGATCTTCGCCGACATCGCGGAAGGCTTCCAGGCCGTCTTCATCTCCATGGCCGTCGGCATCGTCCTCGTCTACCTCGTCATGGTCGCCAGCCTCGGATCGCTGCGGAACCCGTTCGTAATCATAACGACGCTGCCTCTCGCGCTGATCGGGGTGTTCGTCTCGCTGGCCGTAACCGGGCGCTCGCTCGGGCTGCCCGCCATGATGGGGATGCTGCTGCTCATCGGTATCGTCGTGACGAACGCCATCGTCCTCATCGCGTTCGTGGAGCAGCAGCGCGCAAAGGGCATGCCCGTCTACGATGCGCTGGTCTCCGGCGCGCGGGTGCGGCTGCGCCCCATCCTGATGACCGCGCTCACCACGAGCTTCGCCCTCCTGCCGCTCGCAGTGGTGAGCGAGGGCAGCGGCGGCATCATCAGCGCGGAACTGGCGACGGTTGTGATAGGCGGCCTGATGAGCTCCACCGGGCTCACCCTGCTCGTCCTGCCGATCGTCTACATGCTCTTCAACGACAGCATCCCGAGACTGTGGGGCAGGCTCCTCCGCCGTTCACAGCCCGCGCCCGACACCGCACCCGCAGGCTGACGCCGGAGCATCGCCTCATCCCTTCCCCCTTAATGGGGGAAGGTTAGGGTGGGGGTGAATCGGTGTGCGGGGTGTTTGATCCCCTCTCCCTCGAGGGGAGAGGGCTAGGGAGAGGGTGAGCCGGCGGGGCGGAGTGGCGTTACGCCCGCTTCTCCAACTCCCACGCGATGACGATGGGCATGCCCTTCACCGCGGCGTCCAGCATGTCCGGGAACTCATCCGCGAATTCGAACGTGGCGATCTCTCGCTCGCCCCAGAGCGGCTCCTCACACCGCACGACGTCCAGTCCCGCGGCCCGGAACGCTGCGAGGTAGTCCGACGCCAGGTGGACGTGGTTCCGGATGAACCCGCGACCCTCGGCGGCACGATAGCGCGCCTGTGCGCCGAGGATCACCGAGAACGGGTGGGCATCCGAGATGACCACGTGCCCGCCGGGCCGTACCACCCGCGCGAGTTCCCTCGCGGGCGGGCCGAGGTCGGCGCAGTGCGTGAGCGCGAACGAGCAGACGGCGAGGTCCACCGCGCCGTCGGGCAGCGGAAGCGCCGTGAGGTCGCCGGTCTCGAAGCGCGCTGCGGGAACCTTCGCTCTCGCATACTCCAGCATCTCGGGAGTGGCGTCGACGCCGACCACCCGGTGACCTGCTGCCGCCAGGTGCTCGGCGTGCCGGCCGGTGCCGCATCCCGCGTCGAGCGCATCGCCGGCCGGGTAGCGCGCCACCATCTCGTGCACGACCGGCTCCTCGGCGAGCAGCACTGGATTGTTCGGGGCGTCGTAGACGGCGGCCCACTCGGCGTACCCGTCCGTGACCGTCCGTTCGCCCACGACGACGGGACTCGACCACGGCTCCTCGTCGAGCCTGCCCGTCATCTCGACGATGCTCCGGACCCGCGCCTTGACGCCCGACGGGTCCAGCGTCCATGCGCGCATGATGGCAAGGCCCTCGAAACCGAGGATGAAATCGCCGAGCGTGGGGTGATCGGTCATGGCAAGCGCCTCCCTGGTGCTCACCAGCATAACAACATCTGGTCCCCTCTCCCTCAGGGGGAGGGTGGACCGGGGCGGAGTGGGGAGGACCCCGGCAGGCCCGCCTCCGCCGCCAGCCGCGCACGCACCTGCGGCCCCACGACCCCCATCAGCACGCCGATCGGCGCCATGAACAGGAAGATCCCGCCGATGACGTAGAACGCCGCCCCCAGCCCGAACAGGTCCGCGATGCCGCCGATGGCGAACGGCCCCACGAACGTCGCGAAGTGCCCCGCGGCCTGCGTCCGGCCGAAGAACCGTCCCCGCGCACCGGGCGGCGACACGTCGATGGAGAAGGCGTGTGTGCCGACCATGACCAGGGCAGCCGCCGCGCCGAGCGCCGCTGCTAGCAGCACCATGCCAACCAGCCCGGGGCCTTGCGCCGTCAGAACGAGGCCTGCCGTCGCCGCGAGCGCGCCCGGAACGAGCGCGGTCTGCACGCCCCACCGGTCCGTCGCCCAGCCGCCCGCCAGCGAGGCCAGCAGGCCGCCGACGCCCATCGCCGCTATCACGACGCCCAGCTGCGACTCCGCGAGCCCCAGCACCTCCTCGACGTAGACCGGCAGCACCAGGTCCTGCACCGTCGCGCGCATCAGGTTCACCGCGAACGTCCCGACCAGCACGTAGAGGAACCCCGTCGCGGCCATCGAGACGAGCACCGACGGTACGTTCCCCATACGAACGGCGGTATAGCCCACGCGGAAGAAGAAGCGGTTCAGGTACCCGGTCGAGCGCGGCATCGAAGAACGGGCCGTCGCCCGGGCCTGCGTCGGAGCTGTCGCCGGCGCGGAGGCGGAGGCAGGGCGCGCGGAGAGCTGCCGCGTCTCCACCATCATGAAGATCATCACGAAGAGGCAGACCATCTTGCTGAACCCGTTGATGAAGAACGGGATGCGGATGTCGCCCGTTATCGCCCACGCCGCGCCGCCCACCACCGGCCCGACGATGGCGCCGAACTGCGCCCACCCCTGCTTGCGTCCGCTGATGCGTCCCCGGTCCTCGGGCGTCGAGACGTCCGCCGTGATCGTCTGGTGCGCCGTCCCCCATATCGATGTGCCGATGCCCGACCCGAACCGGAATGCGAGGAGCGAGAGGTAGGTCGGCGACACCCCCTCCAGGAACGAGAACACCATCCGGATGAATATGCCGACGGACCCGATCCCGCGCCGCCCGAACCGGTCCAGCAGCGGCCCGGTGGTGTAGCTGACCAGGAACCGCCCCGCGCCGCCTATCGAGACCACCAGACCGGCCAGCGCGATGTTCTCGTTCAGCTGGAGCGAGAGGATGGGGATGACCGGGACCGCCGCCCAGAGGCCGAGGCTCCAGGAGAAGGACATGATGTACTGTCCCCAGATGACCCGCCTGCGTGGGAAACCGTCAAACACAGCCGGAGAATACACCTTCCGCGGCCTGGCGTTTGCCTGCCTCTTTCACCCGTGCCCGGACAGGCTAAACTAGCCCCGTGCGCGACTTCCTTGCCCGACGCTTCGAGTTCCTCGTCGTCCTTCGACGGCGCGACTACCGCCGCTACTGGCTCGGCCTCGTCGGGAGCGTCACGTCGCAGCAGGCGCTGATGACGGCACAGGGCTGGCTGCTCTACGACATCACCGGCGAGGTCGTCGTCCTCGGGTACGTCGCAGCCGCGCAGGCCGTCCCCGCCATCGTCTTCAACCTCCTGGCCGGAGCGCTCGCCGACCGGCTCGATCCGCGCCGCCTCATCGTGATCGGCGAGGGCGTCGCCACGCTGGTCATCGCGGTCCTGGCGACGCTCGTGCTGATCGGACGGGTCGAGGTCTGGCATATCGTGGTCTCGGCGTTCCTCATCGGCATCTCCACGTCGCTCGACCAGCCCGCCCGCCGCGTCGTCTGGCCCGCGCTCGTCGAGCGGCAGCAGTTCATGTTCGCAACCGCGCTGAACCAGGGCGTCTGGAACGGCACCCGCGTCTTCTCACCGATGGTCGGCGCGATGCCCATCGCCATCGTCGGCGGCATCACGGGCGACTTCCACCTCGGCGCGGCGGTCGCGCTCTACCTCATCGCGGCGGGCTTCGCCGCCATGGCTATCGCCATCGTCACCATCACGCTGCCGGAGATGCGGCGCGCGACGGGGCGCACCGTCCTGCACGACATCGCGGACGGGCTCGGCTTCGTCGTGCGGCACCGCATCTTCCTGATCCTGCTCATGATGAGCTTCGCCATCGGCTACTTCGGGCTCTCGTACCAGTGGCTGCTGCCCGCGTTCGCCGCGGACGTGCTGGGGCTGGGGCCGGAGGGGCTCGGCCTGCTCCAGACCGCGAGCGGGGTCGGCGGGCTCACCGGCATCTTCCTCTCGGCATCCTTCGGCCAGCAGCAGAGCAAGGCCTGGATGCTCGGCGGCGGCGCGGGCCTGCTCGGACTCTCCGTGCTGCTGTTCGGCGTCAACGGCGAGATGCAGTGGTACTGGTTCGCGCTCGCGATGGCCGCCGCGAGCGGCGGGCTCTACGCCGTCTTCCAGACCGCCTCCAACACCCTGCTCAACCTGCTCGTCCCGACGGAGTTCCGGGGGCGCGTCATGGGGCTGCGCGGCGTGATGTGGAGCCTCGCGCCGCTGGGCGCGCTGCAGGCGGGCTTCGTCGCGCAATACACCAGCACCCCGTTCGCCATCGCGCTCGGCGGCGGGGCGGTCATCGCCGTCACCGTCCTCGCATTCGCATTCAGCGCGCAGGTCAGGGGCATCCACCGCCTCGTTGAAGAGGCCAACGCCCGCGAGGGAGTGGCGTAGGGGTCCCGTCATTCAGCCCCCTTACCGTCGTTCCTGCGAAGGCAGGAACCTCGCAGCCCACCTCGCCCCATGGGAGAGGTCGACGAGCTTGCTCGGCGGGTGAGGGTGAACCGGCAGGGTAGGGCGAGGCCTGGTCCCCTCTCCCTATGCTCGCTCCCAGTAACCCGCCACGGGGAACGCTTCGTCGTCGCCGGGCCAGGGCGGCATCGTCACGATCACGAACCGCAGGGACCGATCTCCCGTTGCCCTGAACTGGAAGTGAGCGCCGACGGGGATCGACAGGCTCACGCCTGGGGCGACGTCCACGACCCGCTCCTCACCCCCATGCTTCCTCCACACCTGGCCTGTGCCCTCGAGGAAGTACCAGACCTCCTCGACCGTCCTGTGCGCGACAGCCACCGACACCTCGCCCGGGCCCAATGTGCAGTGGACCATGCTTCCCCTGCCCGCTTCTGACAGCAACCGGATCTCCGAGCCGTCCGGGGCGAGGGCATCCCGGCCCTCGCCGAGTTCCTTGTAGTCGAGTTGATGATTCATGGTGGCTGGCCCGCTGCTCCACGGACAGGATAGCCCACATCCGACACACACCCACCCCCGCTCGTGGTAAAACAGGAGGGTCGCCGCAGGCGGCACGACACACTCGAGGAGCAAGACCACATGATCCTGATCATCGGCGGGATGGGTTTCATCGGACTGAACACCGCGCTGCGGCTGCTGGACACCGGCGAGAGCGTCGTCATCACGCAACACAGCGCCCACCGCGTGCCCGACGCGCTGACGCCGTACCTAGACGACCGCGCGTTCGTCGACCGCATGGACGTCACGAAACTGTACGAGGTGATGGACGTCGCGAGCCGCCACAAGGTCGACAGCATCATCTCGTTCGCGGCGCCGCCCGCCCGCGGCATCAGCCCCCAGGAGGACTACCGCATCTACACCGCCGGGCTGCAGAACACGCTGGAGGCGGCGCGCATCCTCGGCATGCGCCGCGTCTCGCTCGCAAGCTCCACGTCCGTCTACGGCAGCCTCCCGGAGGGGCCGTTCCGCGAAGACATGCCCCTGCCCATCCACTCCGGCACGCAGGTCGAGGCGTTCAAGAAGGGCATGGAGATCCACGGCTTCCACTACGCCGCGCGCGCAGGCGTCAACCTCGTCTCGCTCCGCATCGGCAGCATCTACGGCCCCTACTACTACAGCATGTTCAACCCCATGAGCCGCATGTGCCACGCCGCCCTCAGGGGCGAGGACCCGGACTTCTCCGACAGGCCCGGCGGCGGGATCAACGAGGACGACGAGGGCGACTGGACGTACGTGGGCGACCTCGCGCGCGGCATCCAGCTCGTGCACACCGCCGGTTCGCTGCCCAACAGCATCTACAACATCGGCTCCGGCGCGGCCACGTCGACGAAGCGCGTCTTCGAGGCCGTGCAGAAGGCGCTGCCGGACGCGGTCTGCTCCGCGCTCAAGCCCGGACGCACCCCCTCGAACGCCCATAACCCGGTGATGGACCTCTCGCGCATCGGCGAGGACGTCGGCTACGCCCCCGAGCACGACATCGACTCCGGCATCGCCGCCTACGTCGAGCACCTGCGCCACCACGCCCAGTAGGGCTGCAACCCTCACCCGCCGCGTGTCATTTCGAGCGTAGCCGAGAAATCTCTCGGGGACTGATCCCCACCTCTCCCCGGGGGAGAGGTCGACGCGCGTCAGCGTGGCGAGTGAGGGTGATCCTGCCTGTAGGGGCGTCCCTTGTGGGCGCCCTTCCGCGCTTGCGCGGCGGGTGAGGATTGCCTGTCGCATCTGTGACATCCGCCCATTGCGCCAACGATGCCGCCCTTCCTACCCTGTACGTGCGCCCTCGTAGGGGCGTCTCTGTGAGGCGCCCTCGCGGACGCCTGCAGCACTCGGAGAAAGGAGTCACTGAAGGGATGAGCGGGAAAAGGCACAAAGAAGAGCGGAGAAGAGCGGCTATGAGCGGTAATGCACAACATCAGACCGGCTCGCAGCCCCCGGAGCCACGAACGGAAGAACGCGATATAAGCGGGAATGAGCGGTTTTTCCCCGAGGAATTATCTGACAGGCAGGTTACCGCCCTTCCTTACCTCGCAACTGCCCCTACGAAGCAGGAGGGCGCCAGGATGGCTGAGATCAACGTCTCCACGCTCAGGCGCTGGCAGCAGGACCCGGTCTTCCGTGACGAATTGCGACGTATACGGGAGGAGACAGCCAGCCTCGCGTTCGCCGAACTCAACGGCCTCGCCCTCAAGAGCATGAGCGCCCTCGCCGAGCTCCTCGAAGACCCCAACCCCCGCGTCAAGGCGCAGGCCGTCCGTATCGCGCTCAGCATGTGTGCAAGGAACGGGGAGGTCGCCAGGAACAGCCGCCGTCTCAACCAGCTTCAGAAAGCCCTCACGCTCCTCAAGAACGTCAAGTAAGGAGGCCCCGGATGCCCAACGGCATGGATGCGCTGGAACGCTATCTCGTCTGCCAGCTCGCGCAGGTGACCCTCGTCCCTATCGTCCAGGATTACGTCGACCGCTGGCGTGACGCGATGGAGAGCGGCAGTCCTCTGCCCGACATGCTGGAGATCGTCGAGGCTGCCGCTGAGGAGGATGTACCCATCCTCACGGTCGCCTCCGTGGACCCTTACCTCCGGCAGTGCGCCAGGACGGGCCGCGTCCCCGACCCCGCCCGCGTCGTGACCGCCATCGTCCACGGCTTCGCCGAGGTTCGCTTCGCTCAGGACAGGACCTGCCGCTGCCCTGCCCGCCAGCCGCTTGGGGAGGCCCGCATCCTCCCCTCCGAACGCCTCGCCTTCTTCGACGATTCCGATTCCCTCTCCTGAGGGAGAGGGTTAGGGTGAGAGCCCTCCGGGGTGATGTGGTGAAGGGTTGTCATGCTGAGCGGAGCGCAGCGGAGTCGAAGCATCTCTCGGGCCTGTCCGGTGTAGGGGCGTCCCTTGTGGGTGCCCGGCCTGCTCCCCTCTCCCTACAAGGGGAGAGGGTACTCCAGGGTGGGGCGTGGGCTGTCCCCCCACCTCGCCCTCTGGGAGAGGTCGTCGAGCTTGCGCTGCGGGTGAGGGAGCCCGTACAGGTCCGTGCGGTAGACGTACCGGTCGTCCCAGAGGCCGTAGAGCGTGGGCGTGACGTTGCCGAACACGTTGCGCACTGCGGTCAGCCGCTCGGACAGCGCCGTGTAGACGACGGGCGTCTGCTCCGCCGCTATCTCCTGCGCCCGGCGGTACATCAGCACCCGCTCCACGTGGTCCAGCTCCTGGCTCGCCGCGGTGTACAGCCCGTCGATCTCCGCCTCCCACGCCGTCGCCGGTTCCGGCTGGTTCGGGTACCACAGGTGGAAGTCCGCGTCGCTGTGCCAGAACGTGATGGCGCCGTACGGGTCAGGCCCGCCCGTGAAGCCGATGACGACCGCCTCCCAGTCGTACGTCGCGGTCAGCTGTCCGACGATCAGGCCGAAGTCGATGACCTGGAGGTCAACGCCGAGGCCGACGCTCTTCATGCCCTCCGCGACGATGCCCGTGGCCCGCTCGCGCACGGTGTTGCCCTCGTTCGTGACGAGCGTGAACGCGATGGGGTTGCCCGCGCCGTCCTCGCGGACGCCGTCGCCGTCCGTGTCCGTCCAACCGAGGCCGTCGAGCAGCGTGTTCGCCGCGTCGAGGTCGTACTCGTACCGCCGGACGCGGGAGTTGTGGAAGTCGCCGGTGGCGGGGCTGATGGACGACCACTGCGGGTAGCCGAGCCCGCCGAGCGTCTCCTCGACGATCCTGACCTTGTCCACGGTATGCGCGACCGCCTGCCGGAACTCGAGCGTCTCGAACCACGCCCGCGCCTCGGGCCGCATGTACGGCTGCCCGTCCGGGCCGGCGCCGGGGTTCACGTTGAACGTCAGGAAGGTCGTGCCGAAGCCGGGGCCGCGCCGGTAGATGGTGAAGTCGCTTTCCTCCTGCTGCGGTTCCAGCACCGGGTACTCCTCGCCCAGGACGCCGTGCGCGTCCGTCTCGCCCGCCTGGAACAGCTCCAATTCCTCTGCCAGCGTTTCGACGAGGAGGTAGACGATCTCGTCGATGTACGGGAGGCTGTTACCCGCGCTGTCCCGCATCCAGTAATCGGCGTTGCGGCGCAGCGTGACCCGCTCGCCGGGCGTGTAGCCCGCGATGGTGAACGGCCCGGTGCCGATGACCTCCGACGGGTCGGTCTCGATGTCCCACACCTCATCGAACGTGCCCGCGTCGACGTGGGGTCCGAGGACGTGCTCCGGGTAGATGGCAGTGCCCATCGACCGGAGGAACGGGGCATAGGAGACGGGCAGTACGAACCGCACCGTGTAGTCGTCCAGCGCGGTCACGGTCATCCGCCCGTCCTTCTGCTCGCCGGTCGCCTCGTCGGTGTAGACGAAGATGAACGCCTCCCGGCTGGTGGTGGGGATGTCGTCGTTGTAGATGATGCGGTTGAACGTGAAGTCCACGTCGTGCGCGGTGAACGGCTCGCCGTCGTGCCAGGAGACGTCCCGACGAAGGCGGAACGTCCACTCCCTGCCGTCGTCCGAGTGCTCCCACGACTCCGCGAGCGCCGGCTCGATGGCGTCGTTCAGCCACGAGGTCTCGGTCAGCCCCTCGAACACGTAGCTGAGGTAGCCGGACGAACCGGCGTCGTTCGCGAGCGGCAGGTTGAACGTCAGCGGCTCGCTGATGGTCGAATACGTGATCGTCCCGCCGTGCGTGCCGACGGCGTAGTCGAAACTGTCGGCGTTGCCGCGCAGCCGCGCGACGATCTCCTCCTGCGTCTCCGGGCCGCTGCTCCCGCAGCCGCCCAACACGAGCGCGCCGGTCAGCGCCGCAAGGATGAACGCTACCGCCCTGCCTCTCCCTGTCATGCCGTCCTCCGGTGGGTATGTTCGTCGCGACCCGAACCGGAAGTCCGAGTACGGGAGCGGATACAGTATAGTGGAGGCGCACCGACGGACCGGTCTCATTTACGTCCGCCAGGGTCCATAAGGGGGAGTAGAGCGATGGCCATCGAGATCAATCCGTTCCAACTGCCGGACGACCAGAAGGGCTGGCGCGGCATGGAGGTCCATGGACGCCCCCGGCGGCGCGTCTACACCGTGCTGGAGACGGACCAGGTGCTGGTCACGGCGCTCCTCCAGATACCCGGCGAGCCGGGCGTGCGCCACAGCCACGAGACCGGCGAACTCTCCTTCCGCTGGGGCGGCGACATGACGCCGTTCATCACGTGGCATCCGCCCGGCGAGTGGCACGGCGGCATCGCCGAGGTGCGCACCAGCAAGGCGCAGGAGGTCGCGGACGGCGTCGCGCTGCTGCGCTCGCAGTTGCAGAGCGGCGCGGCGGAGGTGGAGTCGCTGCTTCGCATCGCCGAGACGCTGCAGGAGCAGATCGACGCGCTGCAGCACCAGGCGCGCAACGCCAAAGGCCCCGCGGGAGGCCCCGGCCTGCTGATAGACCTCCTCTTTCCGCCGTTCAAGACGACGATAGACGACCCCACCTACCCCGAGGTGCGCACCATCACCGGCCAGTGGTACGACTGAGCGTCACGCCCCGCATGGCCGCATCCGTCCGAAGCATCTACGCCCTGCGCCACCGCGTCTTCTACGGCTGGCGCATGGTCGCCGCATCGTTCTTCAACCAGATCATGCACTCGTCCCTGCTCTTCCTCTCGCAGGGCTTCTACGTCGTGCAGTTCGAGTCGACGTTCGGGTGGAGCCGGGGCGCGGTCTCATGGGCGTTCGGGCTGCTCCGCATCGAGACCGGCCTGCTCGGCCCCATCCAGGGCTGGCTGCTGGACCGCTTCGGCCCGCGCCCGCTCATGCGCGCCGGCACGCTCCTGTTCGGCGTCGGGCTCATCCTGCTCGGACAGATACAGGAGCTGTGGCACCTCTTCGCCGCGCTCACGGTCATCGCGGTAGGTACGAGCCTCGCCAGCTTTCTCACCATCAACACGGCGCTCGCCCACTGGTTCATCCGCAAGCGCGCCCGGGCGATGTCGGTCACGTCCATCGGCTTCGCCGGGGGCGCGGTGGTGGCGCCCCTGATCGCCCTGTCCATCACGACGTTCGGATGGCGCGAGACGGCCGTCTTCTCCGGCATCCTCTCGTTCTGCATCGGTCTCCCGCTCGCCCAGCTCTTCCGGCGCAGCCCGCAGGAGCTCGGGCTGAACCCGGACGGCGACAGCGACGAGGACGCGGCGCGCCACGCCGCCGCACGACGCGCCGCGGGCACCGACTACGACTTCACGCTGCGCGAGGCGATCCGCGACCGCTCCTTCTGGCTCGTCTCCAGCGGGCACGGCCTGGCGTTGCTGGTCGTCGGCACCATCCCCGTCCACCTCGTCCCTCACCTGGTGGAGAGCGACGAGTGGAACCTCGCCCGCGCCGCGCTCCTCTTCCCCGGTCTCATGGTCGCGCAGGTCATCGGCCAGGTGAGCGGTGGCATCATGGGCGACCGCTATCCGAAACGGCTGCTCGCGGGCCTCGCGATGCTCGGACACGGCACGGGCATCTGCCTGCTGGCATGGTCCAGCAGCGTGCCGGTCGTAGTGGTGGCGATACTGCTGCACGGTGTGTCGTGGGGGATGCGCGGCCCCCTGATGATGGCGCTGCGCGCGGACTACTTCGGGCTGCGTCAGCTCGGGAAGATCGCCGGATGGTCGAACACCATCACCGCGAGCGGCAGCATCATCGGGCCGGTCTACGCCGGCATCATGTACGACGCACAGGGCGATTACGTCCTCGCGTTCCTCTCGCTCGGGATGGTGACGATAGCCGGCTCGCTGACGTTCTTCCTCGCGCGCCGCCCCCCGCTCCCCGCGCGAGCCCGCGCCGCGCGGGCGGGCTAGAAGTCACGCCCTGAATCACGCCTCTCTAACTCGAAATACTTCGCTCCTGTTCACGACACTCAGTACACCGTGGTTCATTGAACGTGGTCTTTCGTTCTTTTCGGCAATTATGGCAATAGTTCTGTTCAGGGTAGGGTTTCCTCTTAAACGCAGGACGATAGCAAGTTAAACAAAAAGGTTTCTTTAGGTCATAGTCTACGGCCTTGCCGCAGCGGATACAATGTCCCTGGGTTCTCTCTAGCCGTTGGACATTCTCACTTCTATTCCTATCTGGTATCCTACCAAGAAGCTCATCTACGTAGCCACGCACTTCTTCGTAGGCTTGTTGTGTCAGTTTTCGGTCAAACCGCACAGCAATCTCTCTATTCCTGTTGGACGAGCTCGTATAATTCATCGAGGTCACAATTACAGATTTATCCGTTAAATATATCTTTGCATGCAGGAATTCGACTCCGTAGCGTTCTACCTTCTCCGGTAAGCGATTGAGGTGCTGATTCTTGGGGGCCTCTTCAAAGTTATATGGGTTATACACAACACAAACTTCGATTCCACGCTGTGTTGCAGTTGTGATATCCGCTAACCATGAACCCTCAAAGGATGTGGACGGAGAAACCAGTGTGAAGAATTCATCTGCTTCCTTGATAAGTTGAGGGATAGCAGCAATAACCTCTTTATCGGTCAGTATCTTGATTGGCTCGCCTGCCATTAAACCCACCTAAGCACATATTTTCGGGGAAGTATACCACGCTCCCCTACCGGGCGATGCCGTTCGCAGCCTGCGCGTCGCCCTGCTCAACGAGGCGCGACGCCACGGATGCGATGAGGTTCCCCATCGCCGTCTCCGACCAGAACCAGCGCTGCAGTTCATCGTCCCTGTCGTTCGGACGCTGTGAGAAGCGCGCCTCCATGAAGAACGCCTTGAGGTCGTCCGAGGCGAGGCGCAGGAACCGCACTGGCTCAACGCCGTCCGGCATGCGGTCGTACGCCGCGTCCTCTCCGTCCGCGAACGCCTGCAGGTAGCGAACGAGGCCCCTGAACTGACGTTGCGGCACCCCGCTCAGCCCCACCATCGTCCTGCCCTCATGCTCGTCCACCCAGCGTTCGTAGTAGCCGCGCAACGCCGTCACCTCGTCGGCGGGGTCGCCGTCGCTGTTCGCTGCGTCCGCCTGCGCGGCGCTCGCCTGCAGCAGCACCGGCGGCGCGTCGGCGTCCTCCGTGAACTCGGCGAGCACGGGAGTGTCGTTCTCCGACAGCAGACCGAGAGCGGCGGAGAGCACCTTCTGCTGGAACGGCGGGTCGTCCGGGTTGCCGAGCGCGAACCCGAACGGGAACGGCACCCAGAGCGTCCGGGGCGGCTTCACCCGCTGGGCGTGCTCCTTGATGAGCGCCACCGTGACGGTCGGCAGACCGGTCTCCTCGATGGCGCGAGCGAGCACACTGACCGTGTGCGTGCAGTTCGGTCAGGTTGGCGTCAGGAAGGCCGCGTCCGCTCCCTCTTCCAGCAGCAGCCGTCCGACCTCCGGCCCGGTCTCCTCCTCGATGCGGCGCGGGCTGCGCTGCGCTCCCATGAACGAGTAGAAGTCCTCCGTGACCGCGCCTATCTCGCCGCGCTTCACCATCTCCCGCAGCCGGTCGATCGGGAACGTGACGTTCACGTCCCGCATGATGCCCGTGCGGTCGAACCCGATGCTCATGTGGCTCTGGATGATGCCCGATGCGGGCGTGGACGACGGGATGACGCGGTACGTCTGGTCTCCGCTCGAGAACGGGGTGTCGTCGCGCAGGTGCAGGCCCGCGGTTGTCACGAGGGCGATCTTCGCCTCGTTCAGCGGCTTCGACATCGCCGCGCACGGCGAGTCGTCGTGGTCGAAGGCGGGGAAGTTGAGCATCCCCTGCCGCGTCAGGTCGGGCAGGTCCTCGAGTCTCGGCATGGCTACTCCTCCTCGTCGAGGCCGTCCTGGGACGAGCGCGACTGCTTCCGGCTGCCGCGCCGGCGCTTCTCCGCCAACCGCTGCTCGACCGACGCCTGCGACGGCCGCGTGGGGCGGCGGGCGCGCGGCGGGGCGGCGGCGTTACGCAGGATGCTCACGAGCCGCTCGACGGCGTCATCGCGGTTGCGCTCCTGGCTGCGGTAGCGCTGCGCCTTGATGATCAGCACGCCGTTGGCGCTGAGCCTGCGTCCGGCGGCGCTGCGCAGGCGGCGCTTCACCTCGTCCGGCAGCGACGGCGACGCCGCGGCGTCGAAGTGCAGGTGCGCGGCGGTGGCCACCTTGTTCACGTTCTGCCCGCCGGGCCCGGCAGAGGTGACGTAGTGGAACTCCAGTTCGTGCTCGGCCAGATGGATGTCATCGGTGATAGGGATCATGTCCTCATGGTAACGCCTGCGCCCTCCGCGTTGACAGACCCTCGCCTGCTGCTATGCTCGCGCCACACCCAACCCTGCGAGGAGAAGCATGGCGCGCAGCAGCAACAGCATCAGGTTCGGACTCAACCCGCGAGGACTCCCCTACGACCGCATCGTCGCGGTGGCCAAGGCCGCCGAGGCCGCAGGCTTCCAGAACATCTCGTTCAGCGACAGGCCGCCCGAGAACAACCTGGAAGGTTGGACGCTCGCGACAGCGGTGGCGCTGCAGACGAACAGCATCCGCGTGACGCACTCCACACTCAATGTCCCCTTCCGCAACCCGGCGCTGCTCTCCAAGATGGCGACCGCGCTCGACTCCATCACAGGCGGCGGGCGGGTCATCCTTACGCTCGGAGCGGGTACCCAGGAGAACCACTTCACCACCTACGGCATCGAGTTCGGCTCCCCCGGCGAGCGTGTGGACGGCCTGATAGACACCATCGAGATACTGCGGGGCACGTGGGCGAACGAGCAGTTCACCTACACCGGCAAGCTCTACAGCGTGGAGGAAGCGACCGTCACTCCGACGCCCGTGAACGGGACGATCCCCGTCTTCATCGGCGCAGCGAAGCCGCGCATGCTCCGCCTGACCGGACGCACCGCGGACGGCTGGATACGCAACGGCGGATGGCCGTCCGACCTCGACGCGTATCGCGAGCAGGTCGCTGCCATCGAAGACGCCGCAACCGCCGCCGGACGCGATCCCGGCACGATCCACCGGGTCGTGAACTGCAACGCCTATGTCGGCGACGAGGACCCGGCCACCAAGCTCGCGACGACGTTCGGAAATCCCGGGGGGCTGATGGGGACGGCGGAGCAGGTGCTGGAGACCGTCGAGCAGTACCGGGAGGCGGGCGTCGACACGTTCCACGTCCAGTTCCAGAACGACATCATCGACGAGCAGATCATCGCCAGGGCGAAGTAGGCTGCCTGCTCCACATACGCACGGAGCAGGACGCTAGTAGGAGGTAACGCCGACCTCGTTGCGCAGCTCGGCGCCGTCCAGGTAACGGTGCAGGTTGTCGATGAATACGCCGCGCTGGAGGAGCCACTTGTCCGGGTCGCTGGCGGCAAGCCCGGGGCTGATGATCGCATTGGGAAAGTCCCATGCCGGCGAATCTTCCGGAAGCGGTTCGAACGGCGAGATGTTGATGACCGCTCCGGCGATGACGCCTGCCCGGAGGGCATCGCCCAACGCATCGAGGTCGACGATATACCCGCCTCCGACGAGGACCACCAGGATGGCGGTGGGGCGCATCAGCCTGAGTTCCTCCATCGTGATCCAGGGTCGCCTGTCACCGCCCGGCGGTCTGGCAACGACGACGTAATCGGACGCCGCCAGGAGGTCGAGCGTTCCGTCCGGCCCTGCCATCCAGTCCACGTAGTCCGGCTTGCGGTCCGGGTGCAGGCGGGTTGCCATCACCCGCATCCCGAATGCCCTGGCCTTCTGCGCAACCGCCGAGCCGATAACGCCCAGGCCAACGACTCCGAGCGTGCTGCCTTCCAGCTTCCCCAGCCCCATGTCCGCAGCCCAGCGGTGAGCGCGCTGGGCCTCCATGATCTGCGGCAGTTGCTTGGTCAACGTCAGGATCGTGGCGAACGTGAACTCGGAGAACGGCGCTCCGTGGATGCCGGTGCACGTGGTTACGCGGATGGAGCGCTCCCGCATGGACGGCGTAACGTAGCTCGCCCCGCCCCCTCGCGTCACCTGCACCCATCGCAGCAAGGGCATCGCCGCGATGAAGTCGTCGCTGAACAGATCGCTCGTGAACAGAACCTCAGTACCCGCCTGCTCCGCCGGACCGAGCTCGAAACCGGTATGGAACGTCAGGCCGGGGAACTCGCGCGCCAGAAGGGCTCGGTCCGCTTCCGACAGCGGCAGACGCACCCAGACGTTGCCTGTCATCAGCAACCTCCCTCAGTACTCACGACTTCCGCAGCGCGCGGCCCGGAAGTGCGCCAGTGTGCTTCCCCTGCTCCCATACGAGCGTGCCGTTGACGAACACGTACTCGATGCCCCTCGCCAACTGCTTCGGGTCCTCGAACGTGGCCTGCGCACGCACACGCTCCGGGTCGAATACGACCACATCCGCTTTGGCACCGTCACGCAGCACACCGCGGTCGCGCAGCCCCAGCCGCCGTGCGGAAGCGCCGGTCATCTTGTGCACCGCGTCCTCGAGCCGGAGCGTCCCCTCTTCTACCGCCTGCCCCAGCAGGTACGGGAACGTGCCGTAGGTGCGCGGGTTCGGCATCTCGCCCGTCATCAGACCGTCGCTGCCCACCATCTGCGCGGGGTGCACCATGATCGTCCGCACGTTATCCGGGTTGCCGGTGCGGGCGACGAACGCCACTTCCAACCGCTCCTCGATGAGCAGGTCGCAGATGGTGTCCACCATCCGCTTGCCTTGGGCGTCCGCCATGTCCTGCAGCGAGCGCCCTTCCCATTCCTTGTTCTTCTCGGAGCCGACGTGGGCGAACATGTAGTCGGCCAGCGAGCCGCCCCACTGCGGGTAGACGCCGTCCGCTATCCGGTCACGCACGTCCTTGTCCGCGATGCGCTGCAGCAGCATCTCCGGCCCGCCCTCGTGCACCCACGGCGGTATGAGCGACAGCAGGATCGTGCTCGCCGCGGGGTACGGGTACTGGTCGAACGTTACATCGACCCCTGCCGAGCGCGACTCGTCCACCAGCGCCACCATCCGTTCGCCCATGCCGGGGACGGGGTTGTGGTAGTGCGATATCTGCACCGGCGCACCCGACTCTCTGCCGACCGCGACCGCCTCGCGGAACGGATCGAGCAACCCGTCACCGAGCGCATAGCGGCTGTGCGTCACGTAGATCCCGCCGTACGGCGCGACGGCCCCGGCGATCTCGGTCAGCTCGTGGGTATCGCTGTAGATGTTCGGCACGTACGTCAGACCGGTGGAGAAGCCGAAAGCGCCGTCGCGCATCCCCTGCACTGCCAGCTCTCGCATCCGCGCCAGCTCCGCGTCCGTGGGCAGGCGGTTCGCCCATCCCATCGCCTCGATGCGGAGCGCTGCGTGCGGTACGAAGTAGACGACGTTGCACGACGACGCGCCCTCGAACAGGTCGAGGAACGACGCCACCGACGTCCACTCGGTTCCCTCGGGCGGACGTCCGTTCACGGCGGCGAGATAGTCGACGAGGTGCTGCCGGTTCGCTGGCGAGATAGGCGCGTAGGAGAGGCCGTCCTGTCCCAGCGCCTCCGTCGTCACACCCTGGCTCACCTTCGGTTCATGGCGCGGCGACGCGAGCAACGCGAAGTCCGAGTGCGAGTGCATGTCGATGAAGCCGGGGCAGACCGCCATGCCGGACGCGTCTATCGTTCGCCCTGCCTCGACGTTCGACACGTCGCCTTCCAGCACAGTGACGGTATCGCCCTCGATGCCGACGGTGGCGCGGAACCACGCGCGCCCCGCACCGTCTATCACCTTCCCGTTCACGATGAGCGTGTCGAACATGCCTCTCTCCCGCGGTGAACCCAGGAGCGCATGATAGCCGAGTAAAGCTCATGAGAAGCCAGCGACTATGCCCAGAAGCCATCGTCGGGGTCCGGGCCATCCGGCTCTTCCAGCATGGCAGTCTGTCTCCGTCTCACGATGCAGGCCAGGCCGCACAGCAGCAGGGCCGTCCCGAGGATGAACAAGGCAAGAGCCAGGAACAAGGCCACCATGCGCGCATCGGCAGGGAAGGCCACCGGCAGCACGGCGGATGCATTCGTTGAAAGAGACAAGGGCATGGCTGGGTTCAGTCAGTGTTCCCGATTCTCCCCGCCAGCGACAACTGGCAGATGCCCCGTCCGCCAGAGGACATCTGCCCTGCCAAGACACTGGCCGAATGCTCTACGGAACAGGGTTCCGAGGCCCCATACCTCACAAGGCATCGCCCAGCCCGATGGATGCACGCGGCCCAGGAACGCTCAAACTTGGAGAACAGGGATGACAGGCCCGGCTAGTGAATCGGCACAGGTACTTTTGCCCTGTCAGGGAGGGCATTTGCTCCTTGCAAGCGCACGGTCCAACTGGCTAGATTGATGGCGATGCGTCTGAGGTCCTCCGGTGAACCGGGCGCATCACGAACTCACGGTCGTTCAGGGACGAGACGTCTCACATGTCCCACTACAGCCAGCGCCTCCAAGTATTCACCAAGGCTGCCAGCACCATTCGAATAGACGGCTGGACACCCAGGCAGATCGACCCGGAGGTGGCTCGGTACGTCGCAGGAGTTTCGGTCTGGGGCCGCTGGTTCGTCTGCCTTGTCACTGCGTTCGAGTTTGCTTACCGGCCGGGCTTCTGGTACTTCGGACACATCGAATACACGTTCCTGCTCGTGCCGCTGGTGGCGTTCAATGGTCTGGTCCACTACCGGCTTCTGGCGAAGGGATGGGTAACATGGCACTGGTTGCTCCTCTTGAGCGCCATGGACATCGCGATAGTCACGGCCGGAGTCATCATCCAGACTGGATTCCCCGGCTTCATCTTCTTGGCCTACTACCCCGCTCTCGCGCTGTTCGTCGTGGTCTTCGCGTCGTTGTGGCTTGCATTGGTCTGGACGACGATGACAGCCGGTATATATACGTTCGTTTGCCTGACCGCTGGCCAAGGACTCGACCTCGTCGCGGGTCACGAGAAAGAGTTGTTGGCCAGGTTGGCGGCGATGTACACGCTCGTGCTGTGTGTTGGTCTCGTCGCCCGATTCGAACGGACCAGGAGACAAGCAGCGGTAGAGCGGGCGCACGTGCTTCAGCGCGAACGCATCGAACTCTCCCAGGCAGTCCACGACACCACGGCGCAGTCGGCGTACATGATGGGGCTAGGCATCGACACGGCGAAGGCCCTTGCCGGAGACGCGAACCCGGAGCTCACCGCGACGCTCGACGCGACCTCCCGATTGTCGCGCTCCACCATCTGGGAGTTGAGACACCCCATCAACATGGGTGGGATCTACGAGGGCCGGGAGCTGGGCTCGGTTCTCAAGTCCCACGCCTCCAGCTTTACCAACGTCACGTCCGTGCCTGCGGAGATGACGCAAGCGGGAGTAGAGCCGCCTCTTTCGATAGGGACAAGGGGCCTGCTCTTTTCCATAGCGCACAATGCGCTGACCAACGCCTATCGCCACGCGGGAGCGAGCCGGGTGTCCGTCCATCTTGAATTTGGAGAGGAAGCAATCAGACTGTCGGTGTCAGACGATGGGGCCGGGCTTCCCGACGACTACGCGGAGCGCGGTCGCGGCTTCGCAAACATGAGCAGGGACGCCGAGCGCCTGGGAGGGCGGCTCGTTGTGGAGGAGCGAGGAATCATGGGCGGGGCGACCGTAGCTTGTGTGATTCCGCCGAAGCGCGGATGAGAAGAGTACAGGGATGTCATCGGGCGAGCGCATCAGGGTGATGGTGGTTGACGACCATTCGATCGTCAGGGAGGGACTGAAGCGGGTGCTGGAGCAGTCCGGCGAGTTCGAGGTGGTGGCACAGGCAGCGGACGGCGAGGAGGCGGTCAGAGTGGCCGCCGAGGCGGGGCCGGACGTGGTGGTGATGGACGTCATGATGCCAAAGAAGGACGGGGTGGAGGCGTGCAGGGAGATCATGGAGTCAGCCCCGGATACTCGTGTGGTCATGCTGACGGCTTCGACAGAACAGGCCGCCGCGGTGGAAGCGGTGGCTGCCGGCGCAATCGGGTATCTCCAGAAAGAGACGGACAGAGAGCGGCTGCTTTCGGTCGTGCGGAGCGTATTCCTGGGCGAATTTCGCGTGCCCGTCGACGTCATGAGGAGGGTGTTCACAGAGATACGCGAATCTGCCAAGACCGGAGATGCTGCCGATGCTGCCGGGCTGACTCCACGAGAGCGGGAGATACTCGTCTCTTTTGCCCAGGGGCTGTCCTACGCTCGGATAGCGGAGGCTAGGGGAATCGAACCAGTGACTGCTCGGAACGCCGTCTACGGCATCAAGCAGAAGTTGAGAGTGGAGTCGATGCAAGGCCTGGTGATCTGGGCCATGCAAAACGGCCTGCTGGACGACTACATGGAGAAGGAGCGCCAACCGTCCTGAGGGTGCATCCCAAGGACCTCCATCGGTCGGTGGGCGTGCCTGATGAGGTCCATCAAGGGAGCCGAAAACCTGGATGCCTGGCCTCGGCTGCGGTGACTCAGCCACGGTTCACCGCGTACGGTGGCGGTCAGTCCGGATGGCGAGCGCGGCTCGCGGCCTGCGACACCTGCACCGCGCGCTGGGCCATGACCGCCTCTGCCAGGGTGTGGAACCGCCCCGACACCACCTTGAGCACCTGGCCGAGAAGCCGGTAGCCGACATGCGGGTCGCGCACACACAGGTCCGCGAGCTGCGAACCCTCGAACCGCGCGAGTGTTGCGTCCGTGACGCACACAGCGGTGAGCGAGTAGACGAACGGCTCCACGAGCGCCGACCAGCCGAATATCTGTCCGGCCTTGGCAGTGGACACCTTGCGGTGCGGCGTGTCGATGCCCCACCACTCCGGAACGTTCATGCGCAGCTCCACCTCGCCGTCGAGCGCGACGTAGAGGTGCTGGGCATACTCCCCGCTCCTGAACAGCTCACTGCCAGCTTCGGCGGTAACGGTCGTCGCCAGATCCTGGAAACGCTCGATGTGGATGGGGCTGAAACCCTTGAGCAACTCGCTGTGTGCTAGCACATTCTCCAACGCGGCCCTCCCAGCAGCGATCGTGTTGTCAGCAACGGATCACACCGCACGCAGTGCGGCCTGTTAAGAAAATAGCGTAGCAGATGAGTCATTCTCCAGTGCAGGTTCACGGCGAGAGATCGATGACGATGTTCCCTATGGCGGCGTTGCTCTCCTGCAGCTCGTGCGCGACAGCGATGTCGTCCAGCGGCATGACTGCCGCGATGGGATGCGTCAGCGCGCCACCTGCGGTGGCGGTCGCGATGTCGTCCACTGCTTGCCGCTTGGCGGCTTCCGGCTCGGAGTAGACGAGCACGAAATGCACCGTCGCGTTCTTCCGCGAGAGCGCCTGATACTCCACCGCGGGCTCGCGGTCGCCGGTCGACGCATAGCACCCGATCGCGCCGTTCAGCCGCAGCGCGCGCTTGCTGGCGGCGAGGTTGCCTCCAAAGTCGACCTCGACGATGCGCTCGACACCCTCGCCACCGGTGAGCTCCAGCACGCGCTCCCCCACGTCTTCCGTGCGGTAGTTGACGGTGTGGTCGGCTCCGGCACGCAGCGCATGCCCCGCCTTCTCGTCCGAGCTCACCGTGGCGATGACCGTCGCGCCGCCCCACTTTGCGAGCTGGATGGCGCAGTGCCCCACCGCGCCCGCTCCTCCGGTCACGAGAACGGTCATACCGTTCACCGGCCCGCTGGCGAACAGGCAGCGGTGCGCCGTCATCGCCGGTATGCCGATGCACGCTCCTTCCTGGAACGTCACGCTGTCGGGAAGCATGGGCGCGTGGTTGGATGGCAGCGCGATGTACTCAGCCGCAGTGCCGAACGGACGCTGCCACTGTCCCTCGAACAGCCAGACGCGCTCGCCGACGCGGGACGAATCAACGCCCGCACCGACCGCCTCGATGACGCCTGCGCCATCGCTGTGCGGGATGACACGGGGGAACGGCATCTGCGGCCCGCGCGAGCCGGTACGCGACTTCCAGTCCGACGGGTTCACTCCCGACGCGTGGACGCGCACCAGCACCTCGCCGTGCCCCGGCTCCGGGTCCGGCATCTCACCGACGTTGAAGACGTCCCGCGCCGGACCGTACCGCTCGTACCATGCCGCTCTCATCCCCGTCCGCCTCCTACACCTCGCACTGGACGTCGAACTCGGCGCAGACACCCCGGAACCAGTCGACCACCTCGCGATGCAGCGGGATGCCCTTCACAGAACGTTCCTCCAGCGCGTCCCACTCCGGGTCGCCCGCCACCATCACGCGGTCATGGCCTGTCGCGGGAGGCGTCGCCTTCAGTTCACGGATAAAGTCGTCCATGCGTGCCTTGAACTCGCCCACGTCGCTGAACGCGTCGATGTTGTACGCGGCGACGTAGTGCCGGTAGTTCTGCCGTCCTGCCTGCATCCCGTAGTCCGTCCCCGAGAGCACGGAGCACATGATGTCCACCGCCACCGCGAGGCCGTAACCCTTGTGGGAGCCGGAGTCCCGGTTCGTGCCGAGCGGCAGCAGGATGTAGTCGTCCGGTACGGGCGCAGGCTCCATCACCGGCGTGCCGTCCTCTGCCGCGATGGTCCCCGGCGGCAGCAGCGTCCCCATGCGGCGAGCGTTCCGCACCTTGTTCACCGGCACCACGCTCGTCGCCATGTCGAATACCCATGGACGCTCCTCCCGCGTGGGTGCGGCGATAGCGATGGGGTTTGTGCCGAGGCGCGGCGCACGACCGAACGTCGGCGCGACGTCCGGTCCGGTCGCCGTCATGCAGACGCCGATCATGTCGTGCCGCAGCGCGAGCATCGCGTGGTAGGCCGCCATGCCGACGTGCCCGCCGTTGAACATGGTGACGACGCCGATGCCCGTGTTCCGCGCTTTCTCGATGGCGATCTCCATCGCCTTCGGCGCGATGATGACGCCGAGTCCTCGGTCGCAGTCGATGTTGGCGGAGGCGGCACGCTCCCGCACGATGCGCCACTGCGGGGCGGTCTTCTGCACGCCGCTCTGGTAGCGGTCGAGGTAGACCTTGAGCATGTTGGAGACGCCGTGGCTGTCCACGCCGCGCAGGTCGGCGGTGACGAGCACGTCAGCCGCGAGAGCAGCGTCAGCCTGGTCGAGTCCCACCTTCCCGAAGAGCGCCTCCGTGGCCTCGCGGAGCGGTCCGGCTTGTACGCGAAGGGCGTCCTCTTCCCGGATGTGGAAGCTCTGTGTCACGACTGCGTCTCCAACGCTGCGAGCCCCGCCGCGGCGACCGCCTCATCCTCCGCCGGACGCGCCCCGCTGACGCCTATCGCGCCGACCATCGTGCCGTCCGGCCTGCGAACGGGCAGCGCGCCCTGCCACGGGATGAGCCGCCCGTTCTCCATCATCGAGAGCGCGCGGACGACCGGCTGGTCCCAGCGGTCGCTCAGGTCGCCGCTCGGCATGTCCCACGCGGCAGACGCAGCAGCCTTGCCCTGGGAGATGGGGACGCTGCGCCAGAGCGCGCCGTCCATGCGGTTCAGCGCGACCAGGTCGCCGCGCGGGTCGAGCACCGCGATGCTGACGCGGATGCCGAGCTCCTCGGCCTTCGCACGCCCCGCCTCGAGCATCTGTACTGCCTCGTCCAATCGCAACGGTTCCATATGAGTACGCCTCCCTGAGTGCGAGAGGGAGGATAGCGCATAACGCAGATATGCGGAGTGGGTTGAAGCAGGGGGCAGGGTCGGACGGGGATGGGGTGGCGGGGCTGCCGGGATTCGTGTATAACACCCCGACTGCGTTAAAAAAGGTGTCCTGAGCAACTGGGGCGCCCGAGCTCGCCGTTTGGAGTCGGCCCCCCAGTCCCCCGGGGCCACCTCGTCCTGCAGCTCACTCAAACCACAGTCACTCAGGACGGGAGCATCTTAAACAGCGCGTTAAAGCACTGTCAAGCAGTTTCAAGCCGATTTCAGCGCAGTTTCGCCACCACTCTTATACTGATACCTGGATGCCGATTCACCCCAGCCCTCTCCCCTCAAGGGAGAGGGGGCCAGACTGCCTGCCCTACGATCCGTAACCCAAGCGCTCCATGGTCTGGTCGTCGGTGCCCGGCATCACGTACGGGGGACGCCGCTCGGCAGTGACTGAGACGTTCGGGTCCTCCAAGTCAACGCCCATGAACACCAACTGTCTTGTCGCGATATGTTCGACGCCCCCGCTGCCGAGCACGCGGAACGGGCGGTCGTGCCCCGGATAGATGACCTCCGCCTCCTCGAGTACGCGCTCGATGCTCCGCCGCGAGTCCTCCTCGCTCCAGAAGACGTTGGCGTTCACCTTCGTCACCGCCACTTGCGCGTTCGCCACGCCGTCGCCCGTTATCGCAACCGGCCCCTCTGACGTGTCAACAATGACGGCCATCGTGCCGGCGGAATGCCCGGGCGTGTGGAGGATGCGCACCCCCTTCTCGATCTCGTAGCCGTCCTCGACCTCCTTGAGGTTGGGGATGGTGTCGAGCATCGCGCTCGTCCAGAGCGGTGTGGCCCAGTCGTTCGGGTGGGGATTTCGCGCGTACCGCCGCTCCCACTCGTGGATCAGCACCTCGGCAGACTCGAGCACGTCGTAGTTCTGCGCGTGGTCCCAGTGCGAGTGCGTCATCACCGCAACGTCGATGTCGGACGGCCCGAGACCGCGCTCCGACAGCGCCTCGAGCAGTGCGCGCCGCCTGCCGACGTGACCCGTGTCGACGACGATGTTGCGGTCGCCCCGGACCAACAGCGTGCTGCAATAGCCGATCGAACCGTAGTTCGTGGCGATGGACTCTCCGTGCAGCAGTACATCAACCGTTGGCATGGCGTCTCCTTCCGTGCGCCGCACTTCGGCGGCGCGCATGATCCCCAGCGCCGAGCGGCGCTAGATGCCGTACAGCCTGCGGGGGTTGTGCAGCAGGATACGTTCCTTCTCCACCTCGTCCAGCCGCTCGTCGGCCTTGAAGACGGAGATGGCGTCCACCTCGCTGGACGGGTCGATATGGCCGTAGTCCGTGCCGATCACGAGGCAGCGCTCGCCCGCGTAGCTGCGGACGTACGGGAGGTCGTCGTCGGTCTGGCAGGTGACGTAGATATTGGCGTCGCCGAACGGGTCGTCGGACATCTCCCTGCCCCCTGCGCGCCAGCGATTGGCGATCTCGTGGTAGACCCACGGCACCCACGAGGCGGACGACTCGATGAAGCCCCAGCGGAGGCTGGGGAACAGTTTCGGTATCTCGCTGTTGAGCAGCGAATGGCAGACCATCATCGTCGGGGCGCGGAAGAGCGCGAACGAGTTCGCGTTCGTGAAGATGGAGCCGAACAGCTGGCGGTACTGCGGGCTGGCGTTCGCGATGTGCACCGCAATGGCCATGTCGAGGCGCTCCGCCTCCTCGAAGAACGGGTAGAAGTACGGGTTGATGAGGTACTTGTCGCCGTCGAAGGGCCGCAGGCAGAGGGCGACGGCGCCGTTCTCCTTCGCGTAGCGCATCTGCTCGATCGCCTCGTCCGGCAGCAGCGACGGCACGACGCACGACCAGCGGAGCCTGCCATCGGCCTGCTTCCAGATGTCCGCGAGCCACTTGTTCCAACTGCGGCAGAGCGCTGCTTCCGCGTCGGGGTCGGCGCTGACCTGCTCGATCCAGAGCGTGTTGTGCAGCACCTGGACGTCGATGCCGAGATGGTCCATCTCGCTGAGCCGGAGCTGCACGTCGTCGAGTTCGCGGGCCTCGCGCGGGGTGTCCATCCGGCGTCCCGCCGTCTCGGACATCGTGAGAAGCTGCTGTTCGGAGAGCGTGGGGAAGCGGAGCCCGCGTATCCGTTCCTCGATCACCCAGAACTCCTTGGTGGGAGCGGAGGGCGACGTGTAGAGGATGGGCCGGTACTTCTGTTCGGCAGGTTCGAGGTAGTCCCAGGTGCGCTCCGTCTCGCAGACGTGCGCGTCCGCGTCGATGACCCGCAACTTCGTCTCGGTAGTCATGGCATCATCCTCCCCTTCCCTGCCGGTTGCGCGCGAGCGTAGCAAAGCGGGCAGCAACCGTCTATCCGCGTCGTGCGGACGCAGGGCTACGCGCCGCCGTTCCTCGTACGGAGCGCACGCGTCGCCTCTGCGTCCACCACGCCTCCCGCGAGCACGACGCCGTAGTCGCGGCGCGCGCCCTCTTCGGTGACCCAGCCGGCGAGCACGTCGCGCAGCACGAGGCCAGGGTCGCGCTCGAACGGGTCGCCGTAGCCGCCCCCGCCGGAACCCGCCACCGCGAACGTGTCGCCGGCCTCGAGGTCGTAGAAGCCGGAGCCGCCGAAGTGTTCCTCATTCTCCGTGCCGGGATGCAGGGCGAACTCGCCGGTGCGTCCCGGCTTCCCGCCGTCGGAGCCGGAGGAAGGCTTCTTCACCCGGTCGGCGCGACGGTTGAGCTTGGCGGGCTCGAGCACCTCGTAGATGCGCCGGTAGCTCAGACCGCCGCGGTGCTTACCAGGGCCGCCCGAGTCCGGGACCATCTCGAAGCGGCGCAGGCGCAGGGGTGCGGCGTTCTCGATTATCTCGATAGGGGCGAGGAACAGGTTCGACGACGAGTTCGTCGCGACACCAGACTCGCCGTCTCCCCGGTTCGAGCCTGCCGTCGCCGCGCCGAGTATCTCGTAGTGGGTGTAGGGGTGCGGGCCCACCACGCCGGCAGGCCAGCTGAGCGCGAGCGTGCCGCCGCTCCCCCCGCTGTGCGCCACGCCTTTCTCCGGCTGGAACTTCCCCACCACCTCGACCAGCAGGTCGATGAGCCGGTGCATCGACTGCGTGCAGTTCCCAACCGGCGACGGATACTCCGGCGAGACGACCGTGCGCTCTCCGAACCGGAGCGTGATCGACCGCCACATACCGTCGTTGAACGGGAAGTTCGGGTCGATAAGCGACACCAGCGCGAACGTCACGCACGCTTTGACCACGGAGATGACCATGTTTGCAGGGCCGCGCGTCTGCGGATCGGTGCCGTTGAAGTCGAACTCGATGGCGCTGCCCTTCTTGGTCACTGTCACGAACAGCCGTACCGGGTCGCCAGTGCCGCTGCCGTCGTCGTCCAGCCACGCCTCGCCGGAGAACGTGCCGTCGTTCCATCCGCTGAGGTGCTCCTTGAACAGCTTCTCCGTGCCGTCGAGCGTGATGTTGAACGCGTCCAGCACGGACCGCTTGCCGAAGCGGTCGAGCAGCTCGGTCATGCGTTTCGCCGCGGCCTTCGTGATGCCGATCTGGCTGTTCATGTCGCCGAGCACGAGGTGCGGGCTCCGGACATTGGTCTGGATGAGCCGGGTGAACTCGTCGAAGACCCTGCCCCGCCGGGCGTACCGGATGATGGGGAGCAGGAATCCCTCCTGGATCAGCTCCGTGGCGCGGCTGTAGGAGCTGCCCGGCATCGCGCCACCGAAGTCCGGCTTGTGGGCGGCGGAGCAGCTGTACGCGACCAGTTCGCCCCCGTGGAAGACCGGGGTCATCACCGCCAGGTCCGGCGCGTGGTGCACGAAACTCTCGTATGGATGGTTGCTGATGTAGATGTCGCCCGGCTTGATGTCGTCCCTGCCGTACACGCGCCAGACCGACCCGATGAAATGCTGGAAGGAGTAGCCGTGTATCAGCGAGCCGGGAGGGCCGAGCAGGCGCGCCTCCGCGTCGAGGAACTCGTACGAGCAGTCCCGCGACTCGCGCATGAGGGTCGAGTACGCCGAGCGCGCCAGCAGCACGTTCATCTCGTCCACCATGCTCTGGAACTTGGTGCGGATGATCTCCGTGTTGAATGATGCTGCGAGTGTCATCGTCTCACCGCCGGGTCATGATGATGTTCGCGTGCTCGTCGACCTCCGCCCCCCAGCCGGGCGGAACGACCGTCGTCGAGTCCTCCTGGTACACCACTGCAGGGCCGTCGAACCGCTCGCCATTCGACAGTTCGCCGCGGTAGTAGACCGCCCCTGAGACGGCGTCGCCGCCGAAGTGCATCCGCCTGTGGCCCGATGGCCGCGCCGCGCTTCGCCTGACCTGCGCGACGGCATCGTTCCGTCCAGCCTGCATCTTCGGCGTCGGCACGACCGTCCGGACGCGGAAGCTGACGACCTCGACCGCCTCGTTCGGCGCCGAATGACCGTACAGCCTCTGGTGCCGTGCCTCGAACCTCCTGCGTATCTCGCGCTTCGCATTATCCGCAAGCGTCCCCTTCCGCACCGGCACACGCAGCTCGAACCCCTGACCGACGTACCGAACGTCCGCCTCGCGCTTGAGTCGAGCGCGCCGGACGGGCAGCCCTTCCGCTTCGACGTCCGCGAGCGCCTGTTGTTCAAGCCGCGCGAACTGCCTGTTGAGTTCCTCAACGGGCGTGCTCTCCAGTTCCGACACCGACGTCCAGACGTAGTCGTGGACGACGTCGGAGCAGAGGAGGCCGAGCGCCGAGAACGCGCCGGGACGGGGCGGCACGATGATGCGCCCGATGCCGAGCTCCTCCGCCACGCCCGCACTCCGCAGCGGCCCCGCTCCGCCTCCGGCCACCAGCGAGAACTCCCGCAGTGAGATGCCCTTCTCCGACGCCAGCGCAAGGATGCGGTCGGCCATCTTCACCTCGATGACCTTCACAATGCCCCATGCAGCTTCCTGCGGGCTGCGGCTTCCGAGCGGCCTGCCGACGCCCTCCATGAGCGCCCGGTCGGACGCCGCAGGGTCGAGCGACATCGCTCCCCCGAGGAAGTAGTCCGGGTCGAGGTAGCCCAGCGCCATGTCGGCGTCCGTGATGGTCGCGTCCGTCCCGCCTCGACCGTAGCAGGCGGGGCCGGGGTCGCTGCCGGCGCTATCGGGCCCCACGCGCAGCAGACCGCCTGCATCGACACGCGCGATGGTGCCACCGCCCGCGCTCACCGCCTCGACGTCCACCATCGGCGCGTAGACCGTCCTGCCCTCGATCTGGCCCTGCGTAACCTCGACCGGCACGCCGCCCTCGACGAACGCGACGTCGGCGCTCGTGCCGCCGATGTCCAGCGACACGAGGTTGCGGAACCCCTGCGTGGAGCAGAGGAACGCCGCCGATACGACGCCGGCCGCGGGCCCCGACAGCAGCGTGTGGTGCGTCCGCCCTCCCCGTATCGCCGCGGAGAACGGCATGACGCCGCCGTTCGACTGCATGAGGTAGCGCTGCGACGTGGTCACGTCCCGCTCGGCGAGCTGCTGGTCGAGCGACCTGAGATATGCCGTGAGCACGGGCTCGAGGTAGGCGTTGACCAATGTCGTCGACATGCGTGGCCACTCACGTATGCGGGGCATGATCTCCGACGAGAGCGAGATGATGCAGCCCGGGTACTCCTCCTCGATGATGCGCCGCGCCGTCTGCTCGTGGGCCGGGTTCGCGTAGGCGAAGAGGAACGAGACAGCGATGGACGTGACGCCGTCGTCCTTCAATGCGCGGACTGCCCGGCGAGTAGCTTCCACGTCGAGCGGCGTGATGACTTCACCGCTCTTGTCGACGCGCTCCGGCACATCCCTGATGTGGACGGGGTGCACGAGCCCCTCGGGGCGGTGGTAGAAGAGAAGGAACGGCCGGGGCTGTGAGCCGGTCTGCACCTGCGGGATGGCGCGGAACCCGCCGGTCACGAGCAGCCCCACGCGCGCGCCCTTCATCTCGAGCAGCGCGTTCGTCCCGATGGTGGTGCCGTGCAGGAACGCGTCCACGTCGCCGCCGCTCACGCCCCAGTCCCGTTCCAGCTTCGCGAGCGCGTCCATCACGCCGACTGCGGGGTCAGCCTTGACCGTGGGAACCTTCTCTATGCGCGTCTCTTTGGACCTCGTGTTGAATGCGACCAGGTCGGTGAAGCTGCCCCCAACGTCGACCCCGATGCGCCAGTCGCTCAAGCGGCCCCCCAGGCGCCGCCGTAGAACCGCGCCGCGTTCCGGTAGAGGATGTCCTCCTTGGCGCTCTCGGAGACCGCGTCGTTCTCGAGCAGCTCGTCGATCTCGGCGCGGATGGTGTCGATGTTCACCTCGTGCGGGAAGTCGCTGGAGAAGACGAACGCGCCGCTGCCGTACTTGTCGATGGCGTTCGCCAGCATCGGTTCGTCGCCCTCGATGCCGACGAACAGCCGCCCCGCGTCGATCAGCCGCTGGACGTACGCCTCGACGTTGTCGCCATCCTCGATCTGGAGGAAGCGGCGTTGCGGGTCGACGGGCGTGAACGCGTCGTACGCGCCGGAGCACCGCTCGATGACCATGAGGAACCAGCCCAGGCCGCCTTCCAGGAAGCCGTAGCGCACGTTGGGGAAGCGGTCGAAGATGCCGGTGAAGAGCATGTCCGTGAACGCGATGCTGATGGCGAACGAGTGGCCCAGCGCGTGGACGCCCGCGAACGGCGTCATGCCGTCCAGGCCCATCGCGTGGTGCGCGCCTGCGTGTATACCGAGCACGCACCCGAGCCGGTCGGCCTCCGCGTAGACGGGCCAGAACTTCCTGTTGCCGAGCAGGGCCTGCAATCCGGTGCCGGGCACCATCGCGCCGACGAAGCCGAGCTCCGTGACGGCGCGGCGCAACTCGTCCACCGCGGCGTCCGGGTCCTGCATCGGCACGAGGGCCGCGGCCTTCACGCGCTCGTCCTTACTCAGGTACTCGTCGTACAGCCAGTCGTTGTACGCCCGGGCGGACGCTACAGCGAGGTCAGGGTCGAGGATCTTGCCGAACGAGAGCCCGCGCGTCGGGTAGACGACCGTGCCGTCGATGTGCGCGGAGTCGAGGAAGTTGCCCCAGCCCTTCACACCGCCGGGGTCTTTGAACGCGCCGTCGGGGTAGCGGTGCGACTGGTGGTGCAGGTGATCGGGCGCGGGGAACGGCCCCACTCCCCTGACCGCGTTCCCGCCGAGCAACTCCGGCGGAATGCGCTCCATAATCGCCTTCACGTCTTCGATGACGTGGCCGTCGCCGTCGAGTATCCGCATGGCGTATTCCTTTCTCCGCGCGGGGGGCGAACCCGGAACAAGATTTCAACGACCCCTGATTTTTGAAATCTTGTTCTCCATCTTACGAGTGCGGAAGGGGTGAGAATTGGAATCTTGAAATCTTGCTATGGGGTGTTTCCAAGGCCGTGGCCTGCTTCGCGCGAACAAGGCATCAAGATTTCATCAATTTCAACTTTATCCTCCGCAGCCATAGGCTTTTTCTATAGCTGTGCCTTCCTGTCATAGACGCAATCTATAGGAGGGGCAGGCGGTCTGCACATGCGCGCAGCATAGCGGATGCAGGGGTGATGGCGTAAGCGGCGGATGTCAGAGCATAACAACCCAAGGCCCTCACCCTAACCCTCTCCCTCAGGAGAGGGGACCACTCCAAGGCACCCTGAGAGATGCTTCGACTCCGCTGCGCTCCGCTCAGCATGACAAGCAAGGGCGTACGCTCGCTCGGAATGATCGGGCCGCGCCCTGTGCTACGCTCATGCCATGCAGCTGCGGAACGTGGAACGAGGCCTGACTTACGCCGACATCGCCTTCATCCACGAGGCGCTCGGGACTGACGCGCCCGCCGAGGACGAGATGACGCAACTCCTCGCGGATGAAGAGCTCCGCGCCCGGCTGCTCGGCGATTCCCGGCTGTTCGACGCGCTGCTGCCGCACGACGGATCGCTTGCGCCGGTGTCGCCCCGGCTCTTCTTCGAGGCGCTGCTGCGCCATGCAGTAACCGAACTCCAAGGGGCGCAACACACGTTCGAGCGCACCGGCTCGGTCTCCGGGGAGCGCGTGCCCGTCTTCGACGCTGCGGAGGTTGCGGCATTCGCGGCGCAGCCGCGCATCCTCCATTACCTTGCGTCGCTGCTGGCGTCGTTCACGAAGGTGCACAGCCACACGGAGCGCGTGTGGGTGCGGCGCGGCGTCGTGCGGAAAGTCCGCTACAGCGACCTGGACGTACACTCGATGCTGCGGCTGATCCAGCAGACCGAGGAGCACGAGCGCCTGCCGCTCTACCGCCGCACCGGCGACCTCTGCCTGCTCATCCTCGGGGTCTTCCCCGACTTCGCCGCGACCGCCCAGCGCTATCCGGGCTCCGGCGCGCCGCGGGCGCAGTCGTCTTACCGGCGCAGGTTGAGCACGGAGGAGTACGAGACCGTCGCCGCGGAGATGTACGGACACGCGGCGCGCTACGACTCCGGTGAGTGGTCGACGGTGCACCGCGCTCTCGCCAGCCGCATCCCGGACGCGAAGAAGCCGCTCAATTTCATGGCGGAGCACTACCTGGGGTTCAGGCGGGACCGGCTGTTCGGCATGGGGGAGTGAGACTCGCGCTCCCACTATTGCCCTCGCCGCCCCACCAAAGATAAAGTCGCCCCCAGATGAGCGAATGACACAGCCGGGAGGCGCCCTATGGCAGTAATCGATTCAGATGCACACGTCGTGGAGTCGGAGCGCACGTGGGACTTCATCCCGGATGAGTTGCAGCACCTCCGCCCGATAGTCCTGCTGCCCAAGGAGGGCTACAAGTCGCCCTCGCCGGAGTTCTGGTACGTGGACGGCAGGGCGTTCAGCAAGGGCGTCAACGTCGGACTCGACACAGACGAGGCAACCCGCGAGGCGAGCGACATCGCGAAGCGTCTCGCGCACATGGACGAGCTCGGCGTCGACACGCACGTCCTCTACCCCAGCATCTTCCTGCGCCCGCTGGCGACGCACCCGGAGGTCGACCTGGCGCTCGCGCAGGGATACAACCGCTGGCTCGCCGACATCCACCGGCAGGGCGGCGGACGCCTCCGCTGGGCCGTCGTCCTCCCCACCATGTCGCTCCAGGAGTCCATCGAGGAGATGAACTTCGGCAAAGAGAACGGGGCGTGCGCCGTGTTCATGCGCGGCATCGAGGGCCCGCACCGGCTGAGCGACCCGTACATGACGCCCCTCTGGGAGGAGGCGCAGCGGCTCGACCTGCCGGTGTGCATCCACGCCGCGACCGGCAACTTCGCGTTCTTCGACTACTTCGGGCGGGACGCGGGCTTCTCCACGTTCAAATTGTCAGGCGTCGGCGCGTTCCACGACATCGTGATGAAGGACATGCACCTGCGCTTCCCCGACCTGCGCTGGGGTTTCGTCGAGTTGAGCGCGTCGTGGCTCCCGTACGCGATGAACGACCTCTCGCTGCGGTTCGAGAAGCGAGGCAGGGCATGGCCGGGGCGCGAACTGCTGGCCGAGCGCAACATCTGGGTCGCCGTGCAGACCGCCGACGACATCGACTACGTCATCGACTGCGCGGGCGAGGACAACCTCGTCCTCGGCACAGACTACGGGCACAACGACACCTCGACCGAGCTGCACGCGCTCCGCAACCTGCGCGAGAACGGCGGGCTTGGCGACGAAGTCGCCGACAAGATACTGGACCACAACCCCACGAGGCTCTACGCACTCTAGGGACGGCGAAATAGAAGGCTGCGGGATTCCCGCCTGCGCGGGAATGACGGGTAAGAGCGCGGGAATGACGGAACAAGAAAGGGAGGTCTTCATGAAACGCATCGGAAGGATCGGACGTCTGGGACGACTCATGCTGCTCGCGGGAGCGCTCGCGGCCATCGCCGCATTCGGCGTCAGCTGCGGGGACGACGAGCCGGACTTCCCCACGCGCGACGTCGAGTGGTTCGTCGGTTTCGCGGCAGGCGGCGGGTTCGACACCGCGAGCCGCATCATCGCCGACAAGATGAGCGACGACCTCGGCGTGAACGTCGTGGTGCGGAACATCGAGGGCGGCGGCGGACGGCGAGCGGTGCAGGAGATATCCCGCTCCGACCCGGACGGTCACGCCATCTCCATCATGAACATGCCGAACCAGATAACGGCGGAACGGCTCGACCCGGAGGACGTCGACTTCAACGAACTCTCCTGGGTGGGGCGCGCGGTCATCCAGACCTACGGCCTATACACCGCATCCGCGAACGACTTCAACACGCCTGAAGACCTGCAGGGGATGCCGGACGTCCGCTTCTGCCTGAGCGGCCTGGCCGGGCACTCCTTCCTAGTCGCGTCCGTCACCACGGAGGTGATGGGCATCGCGTGGAACCCGGTGACGGGCTACCGCGGACAGGAGACGCAGGCCGGTCTGCTGCGCGGCGACTGTGAGCTGGCGCTCGGCCCGATCGCCGGCACGACGCTGACCGCAGTGCAGAGCCCGGACTTCAAGGTGCTGTGGATGTACTCCAGCGAGCGCTTCGCCCCGGTGCCGGACGCGCCGACGGTGGACGAACTGGGCTTCCCCGAACTCGGCGGCTCCAAGTTCGCGAACAACGGACTCGTCGCGGCAGCCCCCGGCACGCCGGACGACGTCCTCGAGATACTGGCGGAGGCCTTCGACAGCGCTCTCCAGGACCCGGACGTGATCGAGGGCATCAACAACGCCGGCATGGGCGTCGAGCGGCTCACTCCCGATGAGACGGCCGACGTCGTCGAGGGGATGGACGGCATCGTCTCCGAGTACATAGACACGGTCAGGCAGAAGTCGCAGGCGCAATAGCAAGGGAGGCTCGACACTCTCATGTTCGAGGCATTCCTCGACGGACTCGCCGGAATGGGGAGTCCAGCCGTGATCGGGGCGATCGTCCTGGGCACGACGCTTGGCGTCCTGTTCGGGGTGATCCCCGGTCTCGGCAGCGTCATCGCGATGACGCTCATCCTGCCGTTCACGTTCGGCTGGGACCCCATCATCGCGATGTACGTGTTCGCGGGCATCATCGGCACCGCGAGCACCGGCGGCGGCGTACCCGCCATCCTGCTCAACACGCCGGGGACGATAGCGAACGTCTGCACGACGTTCGACGGCTTCCCGATGACGAGACGGGGCGAGGGCGGGCGCGCCATAGGACTTGCCGCAACGGCGTCTGCCCTCGGCACGCTGTTCAGCATCGTCGTGCTTGCGGCGCTACTGCCGCTGGCGGAGATCATGCTGCGGGCGTTCACTCCGCCGGACTTCTTCTGGCTCATCATCCTGGGCCTCATCGCCGTGACGTTCGCGTCGCGGCAGAACATGGTGAAGGGGATCGCGGCAGGCGGCGTCGGCATCCTCATCGCGCTCATCGGGTTCAGCCCGGTGTTCGGCGTGAGGCGCTACACGCTCGGGAGCGAGTACCTGTGGGACGGCATCGAGATCGTTCCGCTGGTCATCGGCTTCTTCGCGCTGAGCGAGCTCATCGTCTACACGTCGCGCGGCGGCTCCATCGCGAGGGACGCGAGCGTCAACCTCGGCGGGTTCCGGCAGATCATGCGCGGCGCGGTAGAGGTGTTCCAGTACAAGGCGATCCTGCTGCGCGGCTCCGTCATCGGGACGGTCATCGGGGCCATCCCCGGTGCGGGCGGCGCGGTGGCTAACTTCCTCTCCTACTCGACGGCCAAGCAGGCGTCCAAGACACCGGAACTGTTCGGCACCGGCTATCCGGGCGGGGTGGTCGCGTCCGAGTCGTCCAACGACGCGAAGGACGGCGGCATCCTGCTGCCGACGCTCACGTTCGGCATCCCCGGCAACGGGGAGATGGTCATCCTGATGGGCGCATTCGTGCTGCACGGCATCCAGCCGGGCCGGGACCTGCTCGTGAACCGGCTGGACATCGTGTGGGCCATCATCCTGGGCGTCATCGCCGCGCAGGTGCTCACGACCATCATCATCCTGGGCGGGGGCGCGTGGCTGGCGCGGATCAGCCTCGTGCCGGTGAAGTACATCGCGCCGTTCGTGGCCATCCTCTCGTTCATCGGCGTCTACGCCGTGCGGAGCAACATCTGGGACGTGGCGCTCGCGGTGTTCGCGGCCCTCGTCGGCTTCTCCATGCGACGGGCGGGGTTCCCGCTCATCACGCTGGTCATCGGCTTCGTGCTCGGGCAACTCGCGGAGGAGAAGTTCACGCAGTCGCTCCAGATATCGGGCGGCGGCTACTCGATATTCTTTACGCGGCCGGTCTCGATCATCCTGCTGCTGGCCATCGTCTTCATGCTCGGATGGTCGATGTACAAGGCGGCGAAGAAGAACCCCGCGCCACGGGCGGCAGGATCATGACGCGCATCAACGGCTTCAACCTCGGCGTGTACGCCTTCCTGCTCACGATCGCCCTGAGCATCGTCCTCGGCGCAACCGCCTACGCGGGTAAACAGCAGCTTACCGCGTTCGTCATCGGAATCCCGACGATCACGCTGCTCGTCTTCCTCGTACTCGCCGAGGTCACGCCCCGCCTCGTGAAGCTGACCGGAGCCTTCGGCGTGTCGGAGGACGACGCGCCGCAGGCCGCCGAGGACGACGCGGGGGGAAGCCCCGGCGGCATGGAGGCGGGCTCGTGGCGGCGCGTCGGCATCGTCTACGGCTGGCTCGTGCTCTACTTCGCGATGACGTTCGTCTTCGGGTTCTATATCGCGATACCCGTCTTCATGGTGCTCTTCCTCACCATCGAATCGCGCCTGATCCCCGTCTACGCCGTCGGGGTCATGGTGGCGGCTGGTCTGCCGCTGTACATCATCTTTCGGTTGGTGCTGGACATCCCGCTGTGGACCGGCATCCTGCCGCGCATCCTGCCGGGCATCATCGGCGGCGGCACCGTCCCGCAACTGAACTAGGGCGTCCTACCCACCGATCAGCACGATCCTCCGGCCCCGCAGCGGCTGGAGCGGCCTGTTGTTCGGCCCGCCGCTGAACGACTGCAGCGCACTCACCTGCTCTGCCGATACGGAGCCGGCGTCGCGCATCACCACCCACGTCACCGGTTCCTGGCACGGCGGGGTCGTCTTCGAGCCGGTGTAGTTGTAGAACACGTTCGAGCGAGGCATGAAGGCTGCCGCCCCAGGAGGGAGAGCCGCTGCGCCGCCGGACGCTGCGTCGAGCATCGCCTGCAGGACGGGGCTGGCACCGCCGAGCCGGAAGAGAACGCCGACCACGAGCGCGTCGCCCGAAGCGTCCTCGTGCACCACGTGCAGCTCCGCGGCGAACTCCTCGCCGTCAACGCGATGCTCGGCGGGCGCATGGGCGTGGGCCGACAGCAACTCGTAGCGCCGCCCTCCGAGCGTCAGGCTGCTCCCGGAAGCGAACTCCACGACGATGGGGCCTCGCGCCGACGCAACGCGACTCGCCTCTCCAGCATACGAGAACGACAGCACCGGGCCGACGGCGGGCCCGTAGCCGGTGATGTCGATGGGCGACTGCTGTATTCCCCCGGCGCAGGGCGCGTAATCAGGCGAGAGCGACGCCCAATGCGCCGGGCCGATCGGTCCCGCGTAACCCCACTCCATGGCGCTCAGCTCAGGTACCGGGCGATGACCTCGTCGAGCGGCAGTACCTCGCTGTGCAGAACGTTGCGCACGATGCGGAGTGCGTACTCCTTCACCTCAGGCGGCTCGCTCTGCCGGTGCACCATCGTGCAGTCCTCCACCACCACGACCTTGTACCGCAGCTGGAACGCGTCGGCGGACGTCCACAGCACCGTGTTGTCGGTCGACGCCCCGGCGATGATGACGGTGTCGCGGTGCATCGTGCGGAGGACGTAGTCCAGGTCGTTGTGGGAGAAGCCGCTCAGGTAGCGCTTGTAGACGAGCGTGTCCTTGTCGACCGGTTGCAGCTCCGGGATGACGTCGAGGGCGTCGGTGCCCTCCTTCATCATCACGCGGGACCAGTCGCCGACCTGGTCGCTCTCGCGCCGCATCGAGTTGACGTGGATGACGGGGACCTCGGCGGCGTAGGCGGCGTCCTTGAGCCGCCGCACGTTCGCCACCATCTCGTAGCCGTACGAGCCGGGCTCCCAGCCGTAACCCTTCGCCATGTCCAGGATGATCAGTGCGATGTTCATGTTTTCTCCTTGCCGCCCTACCCTGCCGCTTCCTTGAAGCGGCGCAGGGCGTCGATGTGTTCGTCTGCGGACGTGAAGCCCGCGCGCAGCGTGTTGAAGGATATGTGTGTCGCGCCCCAGCCGGTCCACGTTTCGCAGTCGCGCAGCGCGCCGTCGATGCCACCGCGCGACACCGCAACCCGGGCGTCGACGCCCACGTCGTCCTGTGAGCGCCCCGCTTCAGCGACGAAGTTTCGGAATGCTTCGATCCGCTCCCTGCCCGCTTCGTCGGCCTGCAACTGCGGGAACCAGCCGTCGCCCATGCGGGCGATGCGGCGCAGCACGCCGTCCGAGCGTCCGCCGCCGAACCAGATGGGGATGGGACGCTGCACCGGCAACGGCTTGATGCCCGCGCCAGGGATGCTGTGCCATCGGCCCTCGAAGTCGACAACCTCGTTCGTCCAGAGCGCGCGCAGCAACTCCACCTGCTCCTCGGAGCGCTTGCCGCGGTTGTGGAAGTTCTCGTTCAGCGCCTCGTACTCGACGTCGTTCCAGCCGACGCCGACGCCGAGGCGGAGCCGTCCGCCACTGAGCACGTCGACCTGCGCGGCCTGCTTGGCGAGGAGCGCCGTCTGGCGCTGCGGCAGGATGATGACGGCGGTGACGAGCTCGATGCGGCTGGTGAGCGCGGCGAGATAGCCGAACGTGACCATCGGCTCGTGGAAGACGTCCTTGTGCGAATACGGGCCCTGCCAGTTTGGCCTGCGGTTGGTGTCGGCGCCGAGCACGTGGTCGTAGAAGATGAGGTGCGCGTACCCGAGTCCCTCGGCTGCCTCGGCGAAGGCGCGCACCGCGCCCGGGTCCTCGCCTATCTCGTTCTGTGGGAAAACGACGCCTAGCTGCATGTACACTCCTGGTGCGGGTTGCTCGAAGGAGTACCCCCACGGATGATAGCCAACCCAACGCCCGCCTACGACGTCAAGAACTCCAACACGACCTCGTTGAACCGCTCCGCTGCCTGCTGCGGCAGCATGTGGCCAACGCCCTCGAACGGCACGAGCCGGGCGCCGGGAATGGCGGCGGCGGTCTGCTCGCCCATCTCGAACGCGTTGGTCTGGTCGTCAGTCCCCCAGCACACGAGTGTAGGCGCCTTGATGCGGGGCATCCGTCGCAGGGTGTTGTACCGGATGCGCGTGTCCGGATTGGTCATGTGCCGCATCACTGACGCGAAGGCTTCCCCATGGCCCGGCAACGAGTTCTTCCGGATGAAGGGCGCGGCCACCTCATCGATGTCCACCGTGCCCTCGGGGAACCGGTTCGCGAACTGCTCCCTGATCTGCTCCTCAGTCGGGACCTTGAACTCGACCATGTTCTGCAGAGGCCGCGTCGCAGTGCCGCCGCCCGCCACGTTCACCACCTTGTTGACGCGCTCAGGGCTCTCGTACGACAGCAGCGTTACGATCCATCCTCCCATCGAATGCCCCACGAAGTTCGCCCTCTCGATGTCCAGCACGTCCATGAACTCGCGTACGTGGTCGACGAGATAAGCGAAGGAGAACTCCTGCTGAAAGACGTCGCCCACGCCCCAGTTCAGGCAGTCGATGGCGTAGACGTGGAGTTTCTCCGCGAGTGGGCCGATGTTACGGACCCACGACTCGCAGCCGCTCGTCCACCCGGCGCCATGTATGAGGATGGTCGGATAGCCCGCCCCGGCTTCCCAGTACCGGGTCTTCCCGTGGACCATCTCGGCGTAGTTCTCGGTCCAGACTTTCGCAGTGGTAGTCATGTGCGCTCCTTGAACAGCTCTCAGGCGAGCAGTGGCAATTCTCTGCCGACCGCTTCCCCGGAGGATGGGAAGGACCCCCCTCCGGCATCCGCGAGCCGACGTGCCACCTAGGTTAGCCTGCTCCGCTGTCCGGGTCGAGGAGGGCGCGGCGCTCGCAGGTGTGGCACTCACGCTGACGGCACGTCTACCACGGCAGGCATGCCAGCATAGAGCTCTTCCCTGTAACCATACGCGGCAGCGTCGAAGCTGTCCGGCAGCTCGAAGGTAAGCGTGCTCGTGCCACCGTTGTTGACGACGCTCACCGTCTGTCCGTCCACGAAGCGCGCCTCCAGCCCCTGCGTCTCGTACGTGTACGTCCCCGCGCGCAGCGACAGGTCCACTTCGACCGTTATCCGGCTGGGGCCGGAGAGCAGGATGTGCTGGAACTGGTCCGATGCGGCTATCGCAGCTTCGTCCGCGTGGTGCATCGGGTCCTGCACCGTCACGTTCCAGCCATCGCTTGTCTGCTGCAGTTGCACGAGCGCCGGCTTGTCGACCGCAACCGTGATGCCGTCGTCGAACGTGAACTCGCCTGCTTCGTAGAATGCCAGCTGCACCAGTACTGTGCCGCTATCGGTGTAGCGATGGCCCTGTACAGCAGGCGTGTTGACGATGTCGAACCGCTGTTCGATAAGGCTCACGATCGCAGGCATGTCGGCAGCGCTCACGTTGGGAACGAGGAAATAAGCATACTGACTCGCAGCGCCCTCGCCATCGGGCCTGATGCCATGATCTATCGCCAGATGGAAGACGTCAGGGCCAGCGTCCTGGGGGTTGCTATCAAGCACGCTCTCGCCGCCCCTGAGCATCACGTCGATCTTCCCTGCGGGCAGGATGACATAGCCGATGCGGTCGTGGTGGAACCAGCTGTTGCCGGCGACTGAGAACGACTCATCAATGTCCGTCCCCTTCCGTATCACGGAGTCCCTGCCCGCGCCGTTCAGCCGGTAGGTGATGTTCGTATCCCATGCCGCCTGGTCGAGCGTGGTTACGATGGGTCCCCTGTGGTTGCGGTTGGTATTGCGCTCCCGCTTGACGCCGTTGCCCAGCGCCAGGACATAGTCCTCGGTGAAGAAGTAGCCCTTGTTCGCTGACGCCGAGGTGTACCTGTTGTCGCTGGCGTACCGGAACGCGGCGAGTCCGTACCTTCCGTTCGAGGCCACCCCAGCGAGGTGATTCGGATTGAACTCGTTGGCGTCCGACTGTTTCGGAAGTTCGTCAGTGCGCATCTCCTCGGTCACGCCCGGCAGCGCGTGCCAGTCCCAACTCTGGCGGCTGTCGTTGTACTCATCGCCGTCCACTTTCACCAACAGGACGCCGCTGCCGTTGTGAAAACCCTGGTTGTTGCTGAAGCTCTCGGCCCCCCGCGTACGGGCAGACTGCATCTTGACCGACGTGAAATACGGGGTCTCAGCCGCACCGCCGCGCCGGTGCACCAGGTAGTCGTTCACCCAGAAGGCGGTGGTGCCGCTCTGCTCGTGCGTGCCGTTGACCATCGCCGCGCGAAGAGCGGCCAGCTCAGGATCACGTGCGATGGTTGTACCGGCGCCCCGCGCATCAAATATCGTCTCGATGCCGTCGGCGAGGTTGCCGGAGCCGTACGTCACTGCGTTCGCCTGGTAGTGGCCCCGCCCGATCGCCTGGAAATCTATGGCGTCCTTGTAGATGAGCCGCGGGTACGCGAACAGCAGGAATTCCGCAGCCTGGTCGTACGCTGTGTTGCTCACCTGCCACCGCGTATCCGCCAGTAGACTTGCCGCTTCGAAAGTGGTCCCTGTCATCCATGGGAACCCGTAGGCCGCGAATGCGAGGTCCTGACGTCTGCCGACGTGATGGGAGATGCTGCCGTCCGGCGAGATGCCGGATTGACCGTACCGGGTCGTGTAGCGGGCGTTGGTCTCCAGCCAGACGCGGAGATCCGTGAAGCTGCCGCTCGGCTCCCACTCCGGCAGGATGGTGGTGCCCTCCGACGCGAACGGTTCGTAATCACCGTACCACCATGGCAGCTCCGTCAGCGGACGGTTGTAGTCGTACCAGATGACCGGCATCGCCGCCCAACTGCGCATACGGTGGTGGCGGTTCCCATCCGCCCATGCACCGCTCGACTCGGCCAGTTGCTGGGGGAGGTAGTAGCGGATGTCAGAAGGCATGCGCCACCCTTCGGGGAGATCGAAATTGACCTGCTGAAGCAGGCGGAACAGCCGTTCCTTCACGTCGATTGCCGGCTGCACGCCATCGCGCAGGTCCGCGAGCAGATCACGATAGATGAGCACCGCAGCGCCACTGACGGGGTCTGAGTAGAGCCACTGGTGCGTGCGGTCACCGTAGGGGATCGCCCCGGAGTTGGCGAAGTCTTCCAGGGGGAAGTGGTCGACGTAGGCGATGAGCGCCAGGTAGATGGCGTTGCGCAGCCGTTCTCTGTCGGCGTCCTGTCCCGATGGTCCGTACTTCCCGCTCTCTGCGTAAGCGCGCCCCAACCCACCGATGCGGTTGGCTGCCTCCTGCAGCTCCCTGCCGAGCTTGTTGGCGCCGATGGCCTGCCACTCTGCGACAGTGGCAGCACGATAGAACCGCATCCCCTCGAATACGCCGTCGTTCGTCTCCAATTCGGCGATCAGCGCGGCCACTTCAGTGTCCTTGTAGTTCTGCCTGCCAGTCAGACGTCCGTGGCTCTGAACAAACTCCCTTACCCTGCCGTAATAGATGTCCCACTGGGTCTGCGGAGCCACGGTCACCGGCGCGGTGAAGCGCGACAGCACGGTCGAGCCCTGGCGCAACTCGACCCGCAGCGAGTAGTTCCCGGCCTGCGCAGTCTTCCCTTCAGCGACGCTGAGCACGCCGAACAGCCTGCCTTCACTGTCCCGCTCGGCGCGCAGGTCGAACATCCCGCCGCTGTCGTCTTCGATAATGGCGAACGTGTAGTCATCCGGGACAGGCGAACTCGCAACGTTGCGATTGCGCTCCAGGTTGATCCTGCCGATGACCTCCGTCCCCGGCCCACTGCCGCTCGCGATATCGAAGTAGCCGCTGAACACCTGTTCCGTATCGACGTCAGGGAACGCAGGCGTCGGCGTGGCTGTAGGGGATGGCAAAGGTGCAGTGATCGGCGCTGGCTCAACCGTTTGAGTTACGTCAGGCAGAGGTGTGACGGTAGTCCCAGCGGCAGGCACGATGGTTGGAGTTGAGGTCACCGTGGGAGTGGGCCCGGAATCACCCGAACAGGCCGCTGATACGGCCAGCACGAGAGCAGCCAGCGCGACGCCCAAGCCTCTCTGCAGGGACCGTCGCACTAGATGCTTCCCGCCCAACGAAGTTACCCCTCCTCTATACCTGGGAAGGGCTACACTCTACGTCCTTCGCTCATCGGTGACGCCTGCGACGCCGGTGCAGTAGGGGATGAAGGCCTTCATGTTGCACTGGGCGCCGGACTTGGCGAGCTCGGCCTCAAAGATCTCGTGGATCTCGCGGTCCTCATCCTCGTACTCCACCTGGATGCCGCCCTCCTTGATGCTGACATCGCCGCCCACGGCGGTGTTCGGTGCGACGAAGCCGCCCTTGCCGTCCCGCAACGCCATGTAGCGGGCGCGCGTCGTGCCGGAGTTGAAGTGCTGGTGGTAGGTGCCCTCGCCGGGGATGATGACGATGGTGCCGACCTGCCAGTCGCACTTGATCATGTCGGAGCGGTCGGGCTTGGTCCACAGGAGGGAGAAGCCGGAGTCGCCGCTGAGGAGGAAGAGGTGCGCGCCGGGGCCGTGGCGGTGGGCCTTCTTGTAGGTGCCGATGGGGAACTCGGAGATGTGGTTCCCCATGTCGTTCTTACCCATCTGCAGCATGGCGTTGATGCCGCCCGCCCCGCGCTCCTTCCAGCCGTAGAGGGCCATGTCGGGCGCGTTGGGGATGAAGTTGCTCTCCCAAACGCGCTTGTTGTAGAGCGTGCCATTGCCGGAGAACCAGGATTCGTCGTCCGAGTAACGTGAGCGGAACATGAAGTCGTTGCTGAAGATGAAGTCGCTGTCGCGGAAGAGGCGCATCATGGGCGGGGCGTTGGTGGTCGCCATGTAGCGGACCTTCTCATCGCCGGAGCCGTTGAAGTGCTGGTACCAGGCATTGAGGGGCACGGTGAAGAGGGAGCCGGTCCTCCACTCGAACGTCTGCTTGCTGTCCTCATCCATCCAAACCGTCGTCGCGCCACGCCCCGAGACGATGTAGAAGTTGATCTCGTACATGTGGTGCTCGGGTTCGGACTTGCCGCCGGGCTTGATGTCGACCACGTGCAGGTCGTTGGGCAGGAGGGCGTTATCGATGTGGACGACCGCGCCATCGCCGCCCTTGCGCTCCCACGGGCCGACCTCGACCTCGTGCCAGTTGGGGATGTAGAAGGTCTTGTGGACCATCACTCCCTCGCGCTCAAGCCAGTCCTCGTAGGCGTCGGGGATGCGGAAGTCCTCGAGCTGTCCGGTTGGCGTCTCCGCCACCTTCATGTCGGTGCCTTGCATTACCATCGCGCGCCTCCAATTCGAGATGGCGCGAGCCTATCGCAACCATGAGGAAGGCACAAATGCCTCAACCTCACCTCAGGCGTCCGCCGACCCCGAGCGCCGCGCTTCGCGTTCCAGCCGTTTCCGCTCGGCGCGCTCCTGCTCCTCCGGCGGATGGACGTCCTTGAACGCCATGTAGAGGCCGACGAGGTAGACGGTCTTGAGGGCGCCCGAGGCCACGAACGGCGCGCTCGCCGATGCCGCCTGCCAGAGAACGGTTGCGAGCGACGGCGTGACCGCGCCGACCGCCGCCTGGCTCACGTTGGTGATGCTGGCCATAGCCACGCGCTCATCGCGGTTCACGATCGCCATCGTGTAGGACTGCCGGGCGGGAACGTCCATCTGCCCGAAGAAGGCCCGCACGTACCAGAGGACGACCGCCAGCCAGGCCGTCGGGGCGAAGGGGATGGCGATGGTGGCGACCACGGCGGGGATATGCGTGTAGATGACCGTGTTCAGAAGGCCTATCCGGTTGGCCAGGCGCGCGGCGACCCAGAGCGAGACCATGTTCAGGGCCGTGGACCCGGCGAGCACGTAGGTGACCTCCGTGAGATCGAAGCCGTACTCCAGGTGAAACCACGCTCCCACGAGGCTGAAGAAGACGAAGCGCGTCGCGAAGCCGTCCACCGAGACGATGGCGGCGAGGGAGAAGATGGTCTTCCGCGACTCCAGCCGCAAGGGGTTCCGCCATCCACCGCCGCCTACGCCGGAGTCGACCGACGGCGACAGCAGGCCATACATAGCCGCGGACACCAGCATGATGACCGCGTAGACGACGAACATGAGCTTGAACGCCTGGATCTCCCCGATCCCGAGGAGTGCGACGAACACAGCGGGCGTAGCTGCCCCGATCGTGCCCGCCAGCCGCGCTGCCCGCTCGCCGATGCCCGCGAGCGCGAAGAGGTCCGTGCGGTGCTCGGCCGTCGTGGTGTCGGGAAGCGCCGCCTGCTCCAGCGGCTGCACCGGTCCTCTCGGCCCGCTCCCCGAGATAGCAAGGCTCCCTACGAAGAACGAGACGAACGCCAGCAGTGTGTACCGCTCCGTAAACGCGTATCCGAGGCCGGCGAGAGCCATCATCGCAGTGAATCCGATGAGCAGTCGGCGTCTGCCGAGGGTGTCGCCGATGAAGACGATCAGGGTGGCGAACAGAGCGCTGCCGATGGAGCCGATGGTAACCAGCAGCCCCATCTCCACCAGGCTATAGCCAAGCTCGATGAGATATATCCCGAAAAAGACGGCGATGAGCGACTGGGCGAACGTCCTCAGAAAGCGGGCGCTCACCATCAGCCAGGCGTCCCGCGTTACCCAACCGAGCGGGCGGCGTGATGAGATAGCCATAGCCTCACCCTCGCGCAGCGATCGCTTCGTGGCGCGCGAGGAGGCGTTGGGCCCGCTGCACCACCGGCACGTCGATCATCTTGCCGTCGAGCTGGAAGGAGCCGCGACCGGTCTTCTCCGCCTCGGCGTTCGCCTCGATGATGCGCCTGGCGAGGGCGACCTCCTCCTCGCCAGGGCTGAACGCTTCGTTGAGCACGGGCACCACGCTCGGGTGGATGCACGATGCGCCCTCCAGTCCGAACCGCCTCGCTTTGAGCGCCACCTCCCGCACGGCTTCGAGGTCCTGGTAGTCGGCGACGGTGCCGAAGATGCCCAGCGCCATGATGCCTGCCGCCTTCGCCGCGTAGACGGACTGGGTCTTGGGGTAGAGCAGCGTCTCGGCGTCCGGCTGCATCCCCAGCGAAGACGCCAGGTCCTCCGCACCGATGGTGATGGCCGCGATGCGGGCGCTCGCCTTCGCGATCTCGCCGATCTGGAAGAACGCCTCCGGCGTCTCGACCATCGCCAGGAACGTTGTCGTGCCGTTCGCCATACCGCGCTCCGCTTCCAGTTCCGACACCATCTCATCGAGCAGCCTGACGTGGGCCGGTCCGGCGACCTTCGGCAGGACGAGAGCGTCGACCGCAGGCGACACGCTGGCCTCGATGTCCCGCACGGCGAGCCGCAAGGGCTGATTGACGCGCACCAGCACGTCGGCGCCCGCCTGACCGACGCGTTCCGCAGCAGCCTGCACGCCCGCCCGCGCCGACTCCTTCTCCGCGAGCGGCACCGAGTCCTCGAGGTCGAGGATGATGCCGTCGGCGCCGCGCTCGTGGGCCTTGGACAGGTAGCGCTCGACGTTCGCCGGCACGTACAGCAGGGACCGCCACACCGGGGGCCTTCGTTCGTCGGTCATCCGATCACACCTCGCGCTCGAAGATCGGCCATCTCCCCGGCGGAGACGCCCGCGCCGCCGAAGATCTCGTCGTTGTGCTGCCCCAGCCTGGGCGCGGGGTAGCGGAAGGTGCCCGGCGTCCGCGAGAGCCGGGGCACGATGTTGTGCGCCGGGACCGTCCCCACGTCCTCATCCGGCAGATCGACCACCACCTCACGCTCGATGACGTGGGGGTCGTCGAGGAACTGGGAAATGTCGTAGACGGGCCCGGCGGTCACGCCCGCATCGTTGAGCGCGGCGAGCGCCTCGTCCAGCCCGCGCTCGGCTATCCAGCCGCCGACGATAGCATCGACCTCGTCCCGGTGCCGCACCCGCTGGGCGTTGTTCCGGAAGCGGGGGTCGTCGATGGCGTCCTCCCTGCCGACCACACGGAACACGCGCTCCGCCATCGACTGGATGGACGCCGACAGGGCCACCCATTTGCCGTCCTTCGTGGCGTAGACGTTGCGGGGGGACGCCGTGTTGGAGGCGCTGCCCACGCGCTGCTTCACGCTGCCGTCGACCTTGTAGCCGGCCGCGTCGGCGCCAAGGATGGAGAAGACGGGTTCGAGGAGCGAGAGGTCGACCACCTGCCCCGCGCCGCCCTTCACCTCCCGTTCGCGCAGCGCGATCAGCACGGCCATCGCGCCGTACAGGCCCGCCGCCATGTCAGCCAGCGCCATCGGGGGCAGGACAGGCTCGCGATCAGGGAAGCCGTTCCGATCGGCGAACCCGCACATCGCCTCCACCAGCGTGCCGAACCCCGGCCGCTCCCGGTACGGCCCGGTCTGGCCGAACCCGGAAACGCGCACGACGACCAGAGCGGGGTTGTACGCGTGCAGGGTCTCCGGCCCGAGCTCCATCTCCTCCAGCCGTCCGGGGATGAAGTTCTCGACGAGCACGTCTGCGTTCCCGGCCAGCCGCCGCACGAGCGCCCGACCGTCGTCGTGCCGCAGGTCGACCGACACGCTCTTCTTGTTCCGGCAGTACGTCTTCCAGTGCGTCTGGACGGCGCTGTCGCCCCAGGCACGCAGCGGGTCACCGTTCGGCAGCGCCTCGATCTTGACGACCTCAGCGCCGAAGTCCGCGAGCTGGAGCGTCAGCATGTTCCCGGCCACGAGCCGCGACATGTCGAGCACGCGCAGACCGTCCAGCGGTCCACGATCACCGGGATCGAACTGCCTTGCGTGGAGTCCCATTCCTCCGCAACTCCTCTCGCCGCGATTCTACCGCCCCGCCACCTGCGAAGGCCTAATCGTCCTGCCGGAAGACCGTGCTTCCTGCCTTCATGGACCGCATCGCCCCGGCTACGGCATCCGCGATGAGCTCACCGGCGCGGGCCGACGCCTCATTCAGGGTCATCGGAGCGGGAAGGATGGACACGACGGCGTCGATGCCCTCTGCGTGCACCTCCTCGAATCCTCTGCCCAGCGAACCGCAGACGGCCAGCACGGGGATGCCTCTTCGTTTCGCCCGCCGTGCGACCCCGATCGGCGCCTTGTTGTAGACCGTCTGGAAATCGATCTGGCCCTCGCCGGTGATCACAAGGTCGGCCCCTTCCAGCTTCTCGTCCAGCCCGACGTGGTCCAGTACGATGTCCACGCCTGCCCGCAGCGAACCTCCGAGGAACGCCATCATTCCCCCGCCAAGTCCGCCGGCGGCGCCCGTGCCGGGAACGGCCTCGATGCTCGTTCCGGTGTCGCGTTCCACAACTTCCGCGAGGTTCTTCAGGGCGGCGTCCAGCTGCTCGACCAGATCGGGTGTCGCCCCCTTCTGCGGGCCGTATACCGCAGACGCGCCCTCAGGGCCGGTCAGCGGGTTCGAGACGTCGCACGCCACGGAGAACCGGGCCTCCATCACTCTCTCATCCAGTCCCGACACGTCTACCCTCCGGAGGTCGGCAAGCGCCGCTCCCCCCGGTGGAAGGTCTTTCCCGGCCTCATCCAGCAGCCGGACGCCAAGGGCCTGGGCCATCCCCGCGCCGCCGTCATTCGTTGCGCTTCCGCCGATACCCACGATGAAGCTGCGGAAGCCGGCGTCGAGCGCCTCGCGGAGCACCTCGCCGAGCCCGAAGGTAGTTGCGTGCAGAGGGTCGCGTTCGGCGGGCGAGAGCAGCGCCAGGCCGGAGGTGCGCGCCATCTCGATCACGGCGGTCTGCCCGTCGCCGAGCGCGCCCCACGTCGCCGTGACCGGCTTTCCGATGGGGCCGGTCACCGTCGTGGTACGGACCTCCCCGCCGGTTGCGTCGACAAGCGTTTCGAGCGTTCCGTCGCCGCCATCCGCCACCGGCACGAGGACCGTCTCGGCGTCCGGGACGACTCGCAGCACCCCTTCCACCATAGCCCTGGCGGCATCGAGCGCCGAGATGCTTCCCTTGAAGCTCTGCGGTGCGATGACAACCTTCATCACTTGCTTTCCTTGCGGGCGGATTGCAGGGATGATAGCAACGCGTGGGTGTCCCGATGCTCTCGATTTCTCGGCGTCGTCGAGGAGCCCGTATACTCGGCGGCAGACCTTCCGGTGGAGGAGCCAATGGTCAGCATCAATGTTGGCGAGCGTACCTACGAACTGGTCCAGGACTGGGGAGAGCTCAAGCCGAACTGGATCTGGGGTCTGGTCGGCGACGTTGCCGTAGACTCGCAGGACCGCGTCCACGTGTTCACCCGCGGTGTCGATCCGCCCTATCGGATCTATGACAGCACCGGCAGGCTGCTGCACTCGTGGGGCTACGGCATCTTCGAAGACGCCCACGGCATCTGCATCGGTCCCGACGACATGGTCTACCTGACCGACCGCGGCCCCCAGATCGTTCTCAAGTTCACCGGGGACGGGCGGCATGTATTCACCCTGGGCGAACGCGGGAAGCCGTCCGACACCGGCTACACGGCGGAGAGCCCGACCGTGAAGTACGCAGGGCCTCCGTTTCACCATCCAACCAATGTGGGGCTGTCCCCCAACGGGGAGTTCTACGTTTCGGACGGGTATCGCAACTCCCGCGTCCACAAGTACAGTGCCGATGGCACGCTGCTGTTTTCGTGGGGTGAGCCGGGCGAGGGCCCGGGGCAATTCAACCTCGTCCACGCCGTCTGGGAGCACAAGGGCAAGGTCTACGTCTGCGACCGGGCCAACAACCGCATCCAGATCTTCACCCCGCAGGGTGAACACCTCGACACCTGGCCGGGCTTCCTGCAGCCCTGCAAGATCTACGTCGACAGCGAAGACGTCATATACGTGGCCGAACTGGGCGCACGCGTGAGCATCCTCGACCTGGAGGGGAATGTGCTGTGGCGCTGGGGAGGAGAGGCCAGCCACGATCCGGGGAGGTTCACGGCGCCACACGGGATCTGCGTCGACTCCCAGGGTGCGATGTACGTCTCCGAGGTGCTCCAGGGCGCACGGCTCCAGAAGTTCGTCCGGACGCGCTAGTCGAGTCCGGCAGGAGAAGACCATGAAGGCTCTGGAAGCGATGGCCGAGATCCTGAAGCGGGAGGGGGTCGAGTATCTCTTCTGCTATCCGACGACCGACCTGATCGACGCCGCTGCCGAGGCCGGCATCAGGCCCATCGTGTGCCGCCAGGAGCGCGTCGGCCTCGGCATGGCGGACGGCCTGAGCCGGGTCAGCAACGGCTCGAAGATCGGGGTGTTCGCGATGCAGGCGGGGCCGGGCGCCGAGAATGCGTTCGCCGGCGTATCGACGGCCTACGCGGACTCGTCGCCGCTCCTTGTGCTGCCGTCGGGGTACCCGCGCGACCGCGAGGGCTGGCCCCGCTACTTCACGGCGGAGCGCGGCTACCGCAACGTGACCAAGTGGCTCGAGACCATCAACGTCCCCGAGCAGACCGACGACGCGATGCGCCGCGCCTTCTCCCGGCTGCGCAACGGCAGGCCGGGCCCCGTGATGGTCGAACTGCCGACGGACGTCGCCGAGCTGGACATCGGCGAGACGGGTTACGAGCCGGTCACGTCGACGCGCACCCTCGCAGACCCGCGCGACGTGGAGCGCGCCGCCCGCGCCCTGGCCAACGCCAATGCGCCGGTGATACTGGCCGGACAGGGCGTCCTCTGGGCCGGAGCGACGGACGAGGTCGTCGAGCTTGCCGAGATGCTGGGGGCGCCCGTCGCGGCGACGCTCCTCGGCAAGAGCGCGTTCCCCGAGACGCACGCGCTCTCCATCGGCACGGCCTCGACATCGACCTCGCCCATGGTGCGCAGCTTCCTGGACAGGGCCGACGTCATCCTCGCCGTGGGAGCGAGCCTGGCAAAGCACCAGATGAACCTCCCCTTGCCCGAGGGCCGGACCATCATCCAGATCACCAACGACGAGGCGGACCTGAACCGGAACTACGCCGCCGCGCATCCCCTGCTGGCGGACGCCAGGTTGGGCGTGCGCCAGCTCATCGACGCCGTCAGCGACATGGGTGGGGCGAACGCCGGCCGGCGCTCTGCGGTCGAGGCGGAGGTCGCGTCGATGTACAGCGCGTGGGTCGATCAGTGGCGCGGCAAGCTCGAATCGCGGGACGCGCCCATCAACCCGTACCGGGTCGTCTGGGAGTTGAACCGCGTCATTCCGGCGGACGAGGCCATCGTCACCCACGACTCCGGCAGCCCGCGCGACCAGATGGTCCCGTTCTACCGGTCTGCCGGTCCTCGCAGCTACATCGGCTGGGGCAAGTCCCATGCGCTCGGCACGGGCCTCGGCTTCGCGATGGGGGCCAAGCTCGCCGAACCGGACAAGGTCTGCATCAACTGGATGGGCGACGCAGCGTTCGGCATGACCGGCCTCGACTTCGAGACCGCCGTGCGCAACCGCATCCCGATCATGACGCTGGTGTCGAACAACTCGACGATGGCCATCGAGACCAGGCGGCTCGTCGGTTCCCACGAGAAGTACGGCACACGGGACGTCGGCGGCAACTACGCCGACCTGGCCCGCTCACTGGGCGGCTGGGCGGAGCGCGTCGAAGACCCGGAGGAGGTCGGCCCCGCGATCCTGCGCGCCCGCCGCGCCACCGAGGAGGGGCACGCGGCGCTGCTGGAGTTCATCACGTCGGCTGAAACGGCGTTGAACCGCTAGGAAGCGGGGGCACGTTCATGCGCACCAATACCACCAGGGCCAGACTGCATGAAGGCAAAGTCGTCTTCGGGGGCATCGTCACCCGGTATGCTCCCGACACCGTGGAGATCCTCGGCGCTCTCGGGTACGACTTCGTCATGATCGACTGCGAACATGGCCCGGCCAACCTGGACCAGGTCGAGCACATGGTCCGTGCCGCCGAGTCCTTCGGCATCACTCCCATCGCCCGCATCCCCGACCACACCGAGCAGACCATCCTCCGGTTCCTCGACTGCGGCCTCCAGGGGATCATCGCCCCCCACGTCAACACCGGAGAACAGGCCGCAGCGGTTGCCCGCGCCGCTCGTTACCACCCCGACGGTTACCGGGGAGTGGCCACCGGCCGGGCCCATGACTACGGCATCGGCGTCTCCCGGAACGAGGCGACGGCGTGGATCAACTCACAGGTGCTGGTGATCCCGATGGTCGAAGACGTCGAAGCCGTTAACAACCTCGACGATATCCTCCAGGTTGCCGGCGCCGACGTTCTCCACGTGGCCCCTTCCGACCTGGGCCAGAGCCTGGGCAACCCCGGCGCCGCCGAAGTCCGGCGGGTGATGAGCGAGGTCATCCCACGGATCCGGGCCGGTGGCAAATTCGTTGGGGTGGGCGGCAACAGTCCGGCCGACCCTGCCGGCGTCGCCGAGTTCATCAGGCAAGGCGCGAACTTCGTAACCGTCTCCGCCTGGAGCCTGCTCCGCACCGGCGCAGAGGACTTCCTCAGGAACGTCAACGCCGACCTTTGAGGACCGGCTTCCGCACCTGGTGCCCCCAGCGGGATTCGAACCCGCGATCTCCACCTTGAAAGGGTGGCGTCCTAGGCCGCTAGACTATAGGGGCACGCGTGCGGCGCGCCTACGGGTAGATGGCCAACTGCTCCAGCCCCGTCGCTTCCGGCAGCCCGAACATGAGGTTCATGTTCTGCACCGCCTGTCCCGCCGCGCCCTTGACGAGGTTGTCCAGCGCGGAGAAGACAACGAGCTTGCCCGTGTGCCTGTCCACCGTAGGATAAACCAGGCAATCGTTGTTGCCCCAGGTCTGCTTCGTCTGGGGCGACTTGTCGGTCACTTTCACGAACGGCTCGTCGCGGTAGTACTCGCGGTAGAGCTCGGTCACCGAGGCCGACGCTTCCTCCGTCGAGGCGAATGCGCCGTCCACGAAGTCGGCGTAGATCGTGTCGAGGATGCCGCGCGTCATGGGGATGAGGTGCGGTTGGAAGAGCACCTTCGGTGCGTAGCCGTCCTTGATGCGGCGCAGTTCCTGCGTGATCTCCGGCAGGTGGCGGTGTCCGCCGACCGAGTAGGCGAACACGTTCTCGTTCACCTCGGAGAAGTGCGTCGTCATGCTCAGGCCGCGTCCCGCCCCGGATACGCCGGACTTGCAGTCGACCACGATCTGCTCGCCGATGAGGCCCTTCTCGACGACCGGCGCGAGCGCGAGCAGTGCGGCGGTGGGATAGCAGCCAGGGTTCGCCACGAGCTGCGCCGAGGAGATGCCTTCCCTGTCCAACTCGGTGAGGCCGTAGACGGACGTCTCCAGCAGGTCCGGCGCGGGGTGCTCGGCGCCGTACCAGAGCGCGTACTCGTCCGGGTCGTGCAGGCGGAAGTCGGCGGAGATGTCGACGACCTTCACGCCGTCCCGCGCGAACGGGACGCACGCCTCGGCCGAGGCAACCTGCGGCAGCGCCGAGAAGACGACGTCCACGCTGCGGGTGATCTCCGGCTCGATGGTGATGTCCATGCGCGACAGGTGCGGCAGCGCGTCGCCCAACTCCTCGCCGGCCTGACTGCGCCCCGTGACGCTGACGACCTCAGCCTCCGGATGGCGGTACAGGATGCGCGCGAGCTCGATGCCCGCGTACCCCGTCACGTTGATGATGCCTATCTTCATACACTCTCACCCATGTTCGTCATTCCTGCCCTACCCGTCATTCCCGCGAAGCGGGAATCCAGAGCGGCCCGGCTGGCCACGCGCCTCTCATTATAGAGGAGGCGGCTACGCCCCCAGCGGCACGAGCTTCTGGTGGAACGGCTGGACGATGGCCTCGGCCTGCAGCCGCATCTGCTCCAGCATCTCGTCAGCGCCGCAGGCGGGGTTGAACACGAACTTCGACGCTCCGGCGTCGATGTACTCGCGCAGCCGCGCCATGATCTGGTCCGGCGTGCCGAGCAGGTTCAGCTGTTCCGGCGGAACGTCCGCACGGCGCTGGAGCAGGTATCGCTCCCTGATGCGGTCCGGCACGCTGCCGCTCTCCACCAGGTAGCTGCTGATCTGCAGGCCATAGTGGTCGTCCTCTATGTGATTGTCGGCTTCCGCGGCGTACTCCTTGATGCGCGCGATGCCCGCCGCGACCTCCTCCGGCGTCATCTGCGTCGGCAGCCAGCCGTCGCCCAGCCTGCCCGTGCGGCGCAGCCCGGCCTCCGACCTGCTGCCGATCCATATCGGCACGTTCGCCTGCTTCGGACGCACGCCTATGGTGGCGTCCGTCAGCTTGACGAACTCGCTCTCGTAGGTAACGCGCTCCTCTGTCCACAGGCGCCGCATGAGCATGATGGCCTCGTCGAGCCGCCTGCCGCGGTCGCGCTTGCGGACGCCCATCGCCTCGTACTCGGCGGGCGACTCCTGCCCGACGCCGACGCCCAGAACGAGGCGTCCGTTGGAGAGCAGGTCTATCGTCGCGAGCTCGCGCGCCGCCGTCACGGGACTGCGCATCGACATCAGCAGGACGCCAGTGCCGAACTTCAGCTTCTCACTGCGTCCGGTGACGATGGCCATGCCCGCGATCGGGTCCATGCGCCACGCCGGGCCGACGATGCGGTCCGAGAACCAGATGGAGTCCCAGTCCAGCTCCTCGGCGGCGTCGATGTACTGCAGGAACGTCTCGCGCCCCTCGCGCGCCATCACCGAAGCCCCGGCCAGCCCTATCTTCACCGACATGCCAACCTCCGCCTGCTCATTGCAGGAACAGCCGCATCTCTCTCAACGCCTGATTCTACCAGCAGCTTCCCGGTACGGTTGCGCCGGTGCGCCCCCCGCCTTAAACGAAGCGCCCCGGCTCCGTGGAGGAGCCGAGGCGCCCGTCCTGTTCCCCGTGTCAGCGCCGCCGGAGCGAAGCTTCCACAGGGTGCACCCTGCCGCGCCTCCCGCAAGGACCCACCACTGAGGTCCCACGGGACACCGCGGGGCGACCGACATCGACCGGTCGGTCCCTAGCGGCGAGCAGCGGGTGACGCAGCAGTGCTAGGTAATGATGTATGCACTACGGATCACCCCCTTTCTGCGGCCTATCGCCGCACGCGCCATGTTAGGGGGCGAATCCCCGCTTGCCAAGCCCATCGCTTGCAAGTTTCAGGCAGATGTGCGCGCTTCACCTGTCCCCCTTCGCCCACGCCACCACCGCCGCGTACGGGCCGCTCACCGCGCGCTTGAGCATCCCCTTCCGTGGGCCGCACGCTCGACAGTAGAGGCCGCGCAGTACGCGGAACCGCACGATGCGCACCCCGCAGCCCGGACACTCCAACCCGCTCGCAGTCCTGCGCGGCGATGGCTCCGGCGCAAGCGATGGGCCCGTATGCGACGTGGCGCGCGGGTCCGCGCCCAACCGCACCGCCCATTCCTTCCACTGAACGCCATGCGGAGTCCCACACAGCCCCATCGCCGCGACGTGCGCCAGCTCGTGGCGGAGCGTCGCCTGCGCCTGCTCGTGGTCGAGCCACGCGGAGAGCCGGATGAGCCGGCGTCCGTACGCCTTGCCGAGCGCGCGGCGCAGTCGCCGCGACCACTCCAGCGCCGGCTGCGGCGATATGCCGTGCTCCTCGCACAACGCCGTCAGCAGACGCTCCACCGAGGCGCGTTCCAGCGGCGTGATGGGGCGCGGTTCGCTCATAGCGGCTTGTGGCTGAGGGTGGCGGTTGGCACGCGCGGGTCGTCCTCGCGAACGTGGCGCGGGCGCTCCGGGCAGCGCTCGCTCAGCGGGCAGGCGTGGCAGAGCGGACGCTGCGCCTTGCAGACGCGGCGCCCGTGCGTGATGAGGTAAACGTGCAGGTTGAGCACCCGCTCCGGCGCGATGGCCTGCTCGAGCACGTCGTGCGCCTCGTTCGCCGTCACCTTCGGCCCGATGAGCGCGAGCCGCTTCGAGACGCGGTAGATGTGCGTGTCGACCGCCATCGCGGGCTGCCCCATCGAGAACGACAGCACGACGCCCGCCGTCTTCGGCCCGACGCCCGGCATCGCGCGCAGCCATGCCTTCGCTTCTTCCAACGGCATGGTTTCGAGGAACGAGATGTCGAACCCGCCCGTGCGCTCCCGCACGGAGCCGAGCGCCTGCTGGATACGCGGCGCCTTCTGGTTGGCGAGCCCCCCGCTGCGTATAGTCTCGGCCAGGTCCGCCTCCGGCGCATGCAGCACGTCTTCCCACGTCTCGTACCGGTCGGAGAGTGCGGCGAACGCGCGCTCCGCGTTCACGTCGGACGTGTGCTGCGACAGGATCGTCCACACGAGTTCGGACATGCCGTCGAGCCGCTGGCGGCGCGTCGGGACGCCGTAGTAGTCCTCCAGCAGATCGTAGACCTCGTCCGGCGTGTACGGCTTCACGCCACGGACGCTGCGCGGGCGCAGCACCTTGCGGCGGGTCCTGCGTGGCGCGCCGGTCATTCGAGCCCTGCCAGATGCGCCGCGTCGTTGTGGCACGCGACGCTCACCGCACCGTCGTCCACGTGCAACTCGGTCACCGAAGCGTACGTCGTCTTGATCCACTCTTCTCTGTGCACGGAGTCCGGCAGGCCGTGGGCGATGGTGACCGCCATCCGCACCGGCGAGTCGTGCGTCGCCGCGACAACCGTCCCGTCCGGGTACGCCGCCGCCACGTCGCGGATGAAGCGTTCGATGCGTCCCCGGAGCGCCGCGAGGTTCTCGCCGCCGTCGAACGTGACGGTGTGTGGTTCGGTACGCCAGCGGTGGAAGAGGTCAGGGGCTTCCCGCATGACGTCAGCGACGAGCGCGCCCGCATACCGTCCGTAGTCGAGGTCGCGCAGCAGACGGCGGCGACGAACCGGCAGCCCGAGCGCATCGGCGAGCGGTTGGGCGGTCTGGCGGGCGCGCCACGCGGGCGAGGCGTAGACGGCGGTGACGGGCTCGGCGGCGAGGCGCTCCGTCAGCGCGGCGACCTGCGCCCTGCCCGCCTCGTCCAGCCCGCCGCCGCCCTGTACGCGTCCCTGTACGTTCCACGAGGTGCGGCCATGGCGGACGAGGATCAAGCGAAGCATGGGTCAGGATTGTAGCGCGGTCGGACCGCTCGTGGTGAGCTTATCGAACCATCGTGGTGAGCCTGGAGCCCTCACTGGATGTACTCCCGGACGGCCTCGCCATAGCGCTCGTCGAAGGCGTTCCGGAGGCGGTCGAAGAGCACACGGTACTCCGCGGAGTCGAGCGTGTCCGTGGTCATGATGACGGCGTCCTCGTGGTTGTCGGCGTAGTAGCGGCGCCGGATGCCGGCCTGGTGAAAGCCGTACTTGGTGTAGAGCGCTATGGCTGGCTCGTTGGAGACGCGCGCCTCGAGCGTCACGACCTGTGCGCCGCGCGCCATACCCATCTCGATCGCGCCGATGACCAGCAGCTCGCCGAGCCCGCGTCGCCGGTACTCCTCGCGCACGGCGATGGAGACGATGTGCGCCTCCCCCGCCATATGCCAGACACCCAGGAAGCCGGTCAATAGCCGCCGCTGCTCCGGCGGTTCCGGCTTGTTGCGGCGGAAGAGACGCCGGAGCGCGCCCTGTCTGCGCTCCACGGCGCGGTACTCCCCTTCCCGCACGCAGACGAGGTACTCCGCGGTGCGGTTCCGCATCTCGCGGCGGTAGTTGGTGGGAGGCCACAGGGTGGGGAACGCCTCGCGCTCCATCTCGGCGACCTGGTCGAGGTCGTCCCAGTCCATGGGGCGCAATGAGTAGGGGAGCACTGCTTCTCGGCGCACGTCGTCAGAACCGCCTGTGGGAACGCCTCCGATTCTAGCATCTGCCGCATGCAGGTGCGTCCGCGACACGCCGCAACCGCAGCGTCTTAACGAGTCCTTAAAGGTGGCGTATACTGGTCGGGATTCGTACCCTCGTTCCCGTCCCTGAAACTCGATGCGAAGAATCCTCTGGCGCATAACGAAACTCGCCGCCCTGGAGAAGGGGCGGCTCATCATAGCCTGGGTTTCGCTCATCACCGCGTCAGTGCTCTTCCTCGCGGTGCCACGATTGGTCGGCAACGCGGTCGACGCCGCGGTCGGCGCCGGGGGACAGGGAGACAGCGGCAATCTCGTGCGGCTGGGCCTGCTCGTCATCGGCGTCATCGCCGCGCGGAGCGTCTTCAACTACGGCAACCTCTACATGGCGGAGGCCGTCTCCCAACGCGTCGCCTACCGCATCCGCAATCTGCTGTACGACAAGCTGCAGCACCTCAGTTTCGCGTTCCACGACCGGGAGCACACGGGCAACCTGATGTCCAAGTCCACGGTTGACGTGGAGATGACGCGGATGTTCGTGAGCATGGGGCTCATCCGGGCGGGGCAGATAGTCCTGTTTACCGCAGGCTCCGCAACGATGATGCTGCTGACGGACCTCCCGCTCGCGCTCATCAGCCTTTCGTTCGCTCCCATCATCGCCGCTCGCGCCATCTGGGCGAGCAGGCGGATGCGCCACATGTGGCTCCAGACGCAGATAGAGATGGGCAAGCTCACCACCGTGCTGCAGGAGAACCTCTCCGGCCAGCGCGTCGTCAAAGCGTTCGGCGCGGAGGACCACGAGGAGCGTAAGTTCCGGAGCCAGAACGACGAAGTCTTCAACCGCACGTTCGAGGTGCAGAAGGCGCAGTCGTTCAACACCTCGCTCATGCAGATAGTCTTCTGGAGCGCCTCCGGCGTGATCCTCTGGTTCGGCGGGAGAGCCGTCATAGAAGGGCGTATGACGCCGGGTGAGTTGACCGAGTTCTTCCTCTACATCAGCCTCCTCGTGCAGCCCATCCGCATGCTCGGCTTCCTCGTCAACACGTTCGCCCGGGCGGCGTCCGCCGGCGAGCGGGTCTTCGCGGTGCTCGACGCCGACTCACCGGTCCGGGACCTGCCGGAGGCTGCGCCCATCGGCGAGGTGCGCGGCCACGTGCGGTTCGAGAACGTCTCGTTCGCCTACACCAACCGCGACGCGGTGCGGAACGTCTCATTCGAGGCGGAACCGGGGCAGGTGACCGCTCTCATGGGCGCGCCGGGTTCCGGAAAGACGACGCTGATGAGCCTGCTCGCGCGCTTCTACGACCCGGACGCCGGGCGCGTCACCATAGACGGCAAGGACATCCGGGAATGCCAGCTCGCCTCGCTCCGGTCGGCCATCGGCATCGTGCAGCAGGACGTCTTCCTGTTCAGCGCGACGGTGGCGGAGAACATCGCCTACGGACGTGAGGACGCGACGATGGACGACATCATCGCCGCGGCCAGGACCGCCCAGATCCACGACGAGATCATGGCGCTGCCGGAAGGCTACGAGACGGTTATCGGCGAACGGGGCGTCTCGCTTTCCGGCGGCCAGCGGCAGCGGCTCTCCATCGCGCGGACGCTGGCGCTCGACCCGCCGATACTCGTCCTCGACGATTCAACGTCGAGCGTCGACGCGGGCACGGAGTCGCGTATCCAGGATGCGATGGCTGAGGTGGTGAAGGACCGGACGACGTTCATCATCGCCCACCGGCTCTCGTCCATCCAGCACGCCGGGCTCGTCATCGTGATGCAGAACGGCGAGATTGGCGAGATGGGGACGCCCGACGAGTTGATCGAGTCCGGCGGGCTGTTCACCCACGTTACGGAGTTGCAGTACGCCACCAGCCTGAACGGCGTCGCCGCCGTGCGCATGGGCTCGCCCGCGCAGAGGAGCGCCGCGCCATGATGATGAACACGGGCGGCGGCCACTGGGTGATGCGCGGCCAGCAGGGCGACATCGACGAGGATGGCACGAAGCTGTACGACCAGCGTGTCATCCTCCGCCTGCTCAGCTACGTGGTGCCGTACAAGTTCCCGGTTTTCCTCGCCATGATGGCGGTGGTCGTCTACACCGGAGCGACGGTTGCGATACCGCTCATCATCGCCATAGGGATAGACCGTTACATCGAGAACGGCGACCTTTCAGGTCTCAACACGCTCGCCGTCTGGTTCGGTGTGGTGCTGGTGGTGCACTACGCCGCGAACTACGCGCACCAGGTGCTGCTGGCGCGCGTGAGCCAGCACGTCATCTACGACCTGCGGAACGACCTCTTCAAGCATCTCCAGGACCTGCCGATGTCGTTCCACAACCGGCACAAGGTCGGGTCCGTGATGTCCCGCGCCCAGAACGACGTCTACCAGTTGCAGGAGTTCCTGGACATCGTGGTGCTGAGCATCGGCGACCTGCTGAGCCTCAGCGGCATCATCGCGTTCATGCTGGTCAGGGACTGGCAGCTGTCCCTGCTCTCGTTCGCCAGCCTGCCCGTCCTGATGGTCATCATCTGGGTGTGGCAGAGACACGCCCGCCCGGCATTCCTGCGCGTCCGCGTCGCCATCTCGCAGGTGAACGCGTCGCTCGCGGAGAACCTGGACGGCGTGCGCGTCGTGCAGAGCATGAACCGCCAGCGGACGAACATGCTGGCGTTCGACGACCTGAACGACCACCACCTGCAAACGAACCTGCGCGCCCAGCGGCTCGCCTCCTCGCTCATGCCGGTGGTGGAGATGTTCATGTCGTTCAGCCTCGCGGCGACCATCATCTTCGGCGGCAGGCTCGTGCTCGGCGGGGCGCTGGGCGCCGGCCAGCTCGTGCAGTTCACGCTCTACATCCAGCGCTTCTACGACCCGATCCGCAGCCTGACGATGCAGTTCACGCAGCTGCAGCGCGCGATGGCGTCCGGCGCGCGCATCTTCGACCTGCTGGACACGGAGCCGGACCTCGTCGACGCGCCGGATGCGGTGCCGATGCCGCAGATACAGGGCGCGATACGGTACGAGAACGTGTCGTTCGAGTACGAGCCGGGCAAGGAAGTGCTCTCGAACGTGAACCTGGACGTGCAGCCCGGCGAGACGATCGCGTTCGTCGGACGCACCGGCGCAGGCAAGACGACGATGGCCGCGCTCGTCTCCCGCTTCTACGACGTGGTCGGCGGGCGCATCACGATCGACGGCCACGACGTGCGGGACGTGACCCGCGAGTCGCTCGCAAAGCAGATGGGTATCGTGCTGCAGGAGCCGTTCCAGTTCTCCGGCACCATCATGGAGAACATCCGCTACAACCACCCGGAGGCGAGCGACGAGACGGTGTACGAGGCCGCGAAGGCCGTCGGCCTGCACGACCACATCGCGAGCCTGCGGGACGGCTACGAAACGATGATGGAGGAGCGCGGCGGCAACATGAGCCTTGGCCAGCGCCAGCTCGTCAGCTTCGCCCGCGCCCTCGTCGCGGACCCGCGCATCATCGTGCTCGACGAGGCGACAGCAAGCGTCGACACCCAGACCGAGCAGCTGATCCAGCAGGCGATAGGCAGGATGCTCCACGGTCGGACGGCTATCGTCATCGCTCACCGGCTCTCCACCATCCGCAACGCGGACAAGATCGTGGTGATGGAGAAGGGCCGCATCGTGGAACTCGGCAACCACGACGAACTGGTCGCGCTCGGCGGGCTGTACGCGAAGCAGTACGAGTTGCACGCGCGCCTCGCTGCGTCAGGCGCCAAGCGGGACTACGCTCCCACCAACGAGTTCGACGACGAAGTCCCCGGCCTCGCACCTGCGTGAGGATAATGGGCAGGCCATGAAACCAGTAGTGAAGTACTTCGACGAGACCGACACTTTGTCGGTTGACCTGGCAAGCCGCCCCGCTGCTGAGGCAGAGGAAATCGCCGAAGACGTCATCGTTGATTTCGACACCGATGGCAAGGTGGTCGGTTTCACGATTGAACATGCCAGCCAACTGCTCGGTCCGGCCCTCGCCGGCAAGCGTGCAGCCCAAGCGCGGCCATAGCTCGGTGGCTGAACCCTACGAACTCACCCTCACACAGGCCGCCGCCGAGATCGCGGCGCGGCGGCTCTCATCCGTTGAACTGACCGAGTCGCTGCTCGCGCGCATCGAGGCGCTGGAGCCGCGGCTGCAGGCCTGGGCGACGCTCCTGCCGGAGCAGGCGCTCGCTGCCGCCCGCGCCGCCGACACCGCACCCGCTGGCTCGCGAGGCCCGCTCGCGGGCGTCCCTTACGGCGCGAAAGACATCTTCGACACCGCGGGCATCCGCACGGCGGCGGGCTCGAAGATATGGGCCGAGCGCGTGCCTGACACCGACGCTGCGCCCATAGCCCTCGCGCGCAACGCGGGCGCGGTGCTGCTCGGCAAACTGCACACCACCGAGTTCGCCGATGGCGACCCGGCGCCGTGCTTCAACCCCTGGAACGCCGAGCACACGCCCGGAGGCTCCAGCACCGGCTCCGGCGTCGCAGTCGCGGCGCGTATGGTCCCGTGGGCGTTCGGCTCGCAGACCGTCGGCTCCGTACTGCGCCCCGCCTCGTACAACGGCGTCGTCGGCTTCAAACCGACGTTCGGACGCATCCCACGCCTCGGCGTCGTGCCGATGGCCACGTCGTTCGACCACGTCGGTGTGCTCGTGCGGAGCGTCGAGGACGTCGCGCTGCTGCTGAGCGTGCTCGCCGTGCACGACCCGGATGACCCGTACTGCGCCGACGTTCCGGCTGACAACTACGTCGCCGCGGTGAGTGGCCACCTGCCCGCGCCGCGACTCGGCCTCGTGCGGGGCTGGTTCGCGAACGAGGCGGACGCGGAGACGCGTCTCCTGATGGAGGAGACGGCGCAGGAGCTCGCGAACGCGGGCGCCGTCGTGGAGGAGATCGACCCCGGCGTGGACTTCGCGCGCTCCTACGCCTCGCACCGCATCATGCAGGAGTCGGAGATGGCCGTCTGGCACACGCCGCTCTACGTCGGCAACGAGGAGCTCTACGGGCCGAAGATCACCGTCTACTTGGAGAACGGCTTCTCCCACACGGCGCGGGACTACGTTGCGGCATCGGACTACCGCCGCGAGGTTCAGCGGCTGACCGCCGACGCGATGGAGCAGGTCGATGCCCTCATCATGCCGACCGCGTCCGGCCCGGCGCCCCGCGACCGCACGCAGACCGGCGACACGCGCTTCCAGAGTCCGTGGAGCTACACCGGCTTCCCCAGCATCTCGGTGCCCACCGGGCTCGCCAGCGACGGCCTGCCGCTCGGCGCGCAACTCGCCTGCGGCCCCTTCCGGGAGGCGCAACTCCTGCGCGCTGCCGCATGGGTCGAGCAGGCCCTCGGCGTCGAACTCAACCCTCCGCTCTAGCAACTCCGTCATACCAGCGAAGGCTGGTATCCAGAGAGCGGCGCAGAGAGCCGGTCAAAGAGGGGGGTGTGGTGATCGGAACCTAGCGGACGCGCTTGGTGAACCCGAACCGGACGCGCTTGCCGTTGCGCGTCTCGTCCTTCTTGCTCACCCGCGCGACGAACTGCTCGGTCGTCTCGGCGGGCTTCTCTTTCTTCGCTTTCTTGATGCGGGGCATGGCTACTCGCTACTGGGTGAGGTGTGCGTGAGAGAGTATACCAGCACCGCCTTCGGCCCGAGGAACGTCCAGGTGTCCGGCGTCGCTCCACGCGAACAGCGCGGTGCGCCCATCGTCCCGCCTGCGAACGCGAGAGATGCTCGCGGAGCGCAGTCCGCTGAGCGACCAGAACGTCTCGTCCGGCAGGCCGAGCATCCGCACGGCGAGTGCGCGGAACGCCGCGCCGTGGCCGACAACGAGCACGTCGTCGTTGGAGTGGCGCTCCTGCAGCATGTCGGCGAACGCCCCCAGCCGGTCCAGCATCTGGCGGTACGACTCGCCGCCGGGCGGTGCGAAGTCGAGGTTCCGCTCGTTCTGCACTGCCCTCACTCCCTCGTCCATCTCCGTCCACGTCTTGCCTTCCAGCGTGCCGAAGGAGACCTCGCGAAGGCGCTCGTCGAAGACGATCTCGTACGGGCCGGTGTTGCTGGCAGCGACGATGATCTCCGCCGTCTCGCGGGCGCGGATGAGATCGCTGGAGTAGACCGCACCGAACCGGGTGTCAGCGAGACGCCGGCCTGTCAGCGCTGCCTGCTCCCGGCCAACGTCGTGCAGGGGAACGTCCGTGTGGCCCTGGACTCGCCGCTCCGCGTTCCACTGCGTCTCGCCGTGGCGGATGAGGAACCAGTCATTCATCACGGGACGTCCGGGCGGGGAGGAGGGGTGGCGCTGTCGATGATGGCGTTGCGGCCCTCCCACCACGAGGTGAGCGCGTTCAGCTCGTCCATGTCCTCGGCGGTCAACTTCCAGTCCGCGCCCTTGACGTTCGCCTCGACGTGCTCCGGACGGTCGAACCCCGTGAGGGCGAGCACGACCTCCGGATGCGCGATGACCCACGCAAGCGCGAGCTCCGTGACGGTGTGGCCCCGCTCTCCGGCGAACGATTCGAGCATCGGAACGAGGCGATCGACACGCTCGGAGCGGAGGCGTGTCACGATGCCGGTGGGCACCTTCGCGGCGCGGCTCCCCTCCGGCGGCGGTTCTCCGGGCCGGTACGTGCCGGTGAGCCAGCCGCCGCCCAGCGGAAAGTACGCAAGGAGCGACCTGCCGTATGCACGGCAGAACGGGATCAGCTCGATTTCGGCGTGGCGGTAGAGGAGGCTGTAGTGGTTCTGGGTGGACTGGAACTCGGCCATGCCGTTGGCGCGGGAGGTCTCGATCTCCTCCAACCAGCGCCACGATGCAGTGTTGCAGTTGCCGATGTAGCGCACCTTGCCCTGCCGGACAAGATCGTCCAACGGCCCAAGCAGCTCTTCGTGCGGCACCTCCGGTGTCGAGTAGTGCACCTGGAAGAGATCGATGTGGTCCGTGTGCAGTTTGCGCAGCGCCTCCTCGCACCGGGCGAAGATGCGGTCGCGCGGGGTCTGGTCGCCGAGGTCGCGCAGGTTGAACTTGGTGGAGAGGTAGATGGCGTCTCGCTTGCCAACGAGTGCATTGCCGAGGAAGTCCTCGCTCTGGCCGCCGCCATAGACGTCCGACGTGTCGAAGAAGTTGATGCCACAGTCGATGGCGCGATGCACGACGGCGGTCGTCTCGTCCTGACCGAGCAGCGGCGGGCCGAACGGGTAGCCACCTGCGCCGATGACCGATACGTCCATGTCCGTGCCGCCTAGCCGCCGGTACTCCATGAGCCCTCCCTCTTACACGCCGTCCTGCTGACCGGGAAAGACGAGCGATTTGATGACGACAGGCGCGGCGCCGGACGACGGGATGAGCGCGCCGATGTCGATGTAGTCGAACTCCCGCAGTTCGATGCCGTCTATGGAGATGACGGGGTTGGACAGGCCGACCTCCTCGCGGAGGTGCAGGCCCAGCAGCCCGCCGATGTCGCCGTCGCTCACGAGGACGAGCGGGTTGCCCTTGTCCAGCAGCGCGCTCATGGCGGACGCTGCGCCGCGCGTGAAGGCGTCCAGCCGGTGGAAGGTGGCCGAACCGCCCCACCGGAACCCGATGGCGACCGCCGTGTCCGCGTCGTGCAGGTCGAGTCGCGTGAGTCCGGCAGTCACCGCGTTGGCGATCGTCTCGGAGTCGAGGTCGTCGACGGTCAGGTCGAGGTCGGGCGTCATCACGGGGATGTTGCGGATGGGCACGGTCTCGATGGGCGAGATGAAGATGGTGCTGCCGCTCACCTGCACCGTGTACTGCGACGCGCCGACAACCGTAGCGCGGATGCCCGCCGCGGGCGCCATGAGCATCGCGCCGAGCTCCCCGATGCGCTGCCGCATCGTGCGGGCGAACAGCGGGCCGAGGTCGCCGTAGCTCTTCCTGTCGTAGCCGTAGACGAACTCGGAGACCCCGCCGGAGAAGATGACGGAGCCTACCGGGCCCTCGTAGGACAACTCAGGCAGGCGCAGCAGCCCCTTCGTCTCGTCCGAGACGCCGTTGCGGAGAACGACCTCCATGAGGCGGTCCACCATCTTTCCGGCGATGGCCTGCTTCTCGTCGTCGGAGAGCGTCGCGCCGAGTTCGACGTTCACGCCGGCCTCATTCGCGTAGAAGCGCCCTGCCTCCTCGATGCGGACGATGCGGTCTTCCTCGTCGAACGCGAGCAGGCGCGCGCCCGCGTCGAGCGCCGTGACCTCGAGCGTCTTGCCGCCCTGGCAGACGGCGACCTTGCTGGTGCCGCCGCCGATGTCGATGTTCATCACGACGCCGTGCGTCTTCTCCGACTCGGCCACCGCACCGGAGCCGTGGGCGGCCATCGCTGCTTCGAGACCGTCGCCCGCGCTGACCGCGACGAACTTCCCGGCCTCCTGCGCGAAGAGCTCCGCGATGGCGCGTGCATTGTGCCGCCGGACGGCCACGCCCGTGAGGATGAGCGCGCCGGTGTCTATCTGCTCGCGGCGGAGTCCGGTGGCGCGGTACTGTGCGTCGATGAACGCGCCGAGCGCGGCGGCGTCTATCGTCGCGCCGTCGTCCACGTATGGCGTCAGGAGGATGTCCGATTCGCGGATGATGGTGCGCTTGACGATGACGTAGCGGGTATTGCGGCGCTCCAGTTCCAGCGCCGAAAACACCAGGTGGGACGTGGACGAGCCGATGTCCACGCCGACACTGGTGAGATGCAGCTCCTCCTCGCCCATGAAAGAGCGGTCAGAGCCGGTGAAACCTTCGCGTTGCGGTTGCGTCAATGGAACTCCGGGGCGCGCGCGTCCGCTCTGAGGCGGTGCAGCGGCGGGAGTAAGTGTAGGAGCGCGCTTGGGGAGCGTCAAGGAACGCGCCATTAGCCGTACGGGATAGGGAGTAGACTCCGGTGCGAGGCACGGAGGAGCGGCGCATGAGACGGAGCATGCGGGCAGGGCCCGGTTCCAGCATGTTCAGCAGGCAGGGCCTGCCGCTGTTCGCGACGTACCTCATCTGGGGAACGGGGAGCGGGGCGCAGACGCTGGGCCGGCCGCTGTTCGCATACGAACTCGCTGACTCCATCTTCCTCGTCACGCTGCTCATCGCGGCGCTGGGCGCGTCGCGCATCATCTCCGCTCCGCTCACCGGCTTCCTGGCGGACCGCATCGGGCGCAAGCCGCTGGCGGTGATCGGCGCCGCCCTGCGCGGCGTCGCCTCGTTCGCAGTGCTCTACATCGACAACTACGCGGCATTCTTCGTTATCGAGCTCATCGGCAACACCGGCGTGTCCATGTGGCAGACCACTTCACAGGTCGTCATCGCGGACATGAGCACGCCGGAGAACCGGGGACGCGCCGTCGCGATGCGGAACTCGTCGTTGCGCCTCGGTCAGATCATCGGGCCGGTGCTCGGCGGCGTGATCGCGGCCACCTGGGGCCTGCAGGAAGTGTTCGTGGTCAACGGCGTCTCCAAGTTCCTGGTCATGTTCATCACGCTCTACCTCATCGGTGAGACCCGACCTGTCCGCGAGCGCCGTCCCGCAACGGAGCGCACCGGCCTGCGCGCCGACCTGCTCCCCATCATCCTGAGCCGCGCCTTCATCGCGCTGGGCCTCACGACCATCGCGGCGGCGCTCATCGGTCAGGGCATCGTGCAGGTGATGTTCCCCGTCGCGGGGAAGGAAGAGGCGGGACTGGACGAGAGCCAGATCGGGTTGCTCATCGGCATCGCGAGCCTGATCACGCTGCTGTGCTCCTTCCCCAACGGCATGCTGGTGGACCGTTTCGGACGCAAGACGTCGTTGGTGCCCGGGCTGCTGTTCGCCGCCGGAGCGTCGGTCCTGCTCTCGTTCGCCGGAGACTTCAACGGCGCGCTGGCGGCGATACTGGTGTTCGGCCTGGCGCAGGCGATGACGATGGGGTCGACGCAGGCCTTCGCCATGGACCTCGCACCGGAGGACAAGCGCGGCGCGTTCCTCGGCGTCTGGTCGGCGTTCCAGAGCTTCGGCTCCGCGGTAGGCCCGCTGACCGCGGGCGCCGTCGCCGAAGTCTGGGGGTTCGGGACGGCGTTCATCGCGGTCGCAGGTTTCCTCGTGATCGCGGGGCTGGCGATGGCGGCGTTCGGGCCGGAGACGCGCGCCCGCCGCCGCCGCGACGTAGCAGGGACCCCTACCGGCACGCCCGGGGACGGCCAGGGATAGTCGTTAGACGTGGAGCGTGATCGGCGCGAACAACTCCTCGATGTTGGCCCGCTTCTTCGTCAGCCCCTGCTCGTGCGAGTAGTCGATGAGCGTGTTGAGCATCGCCTCGTTCGCCTTCACGCCGTACGGGTATGGGTCGTCGCCGAACACCGCCCGCGTCTGCCGCATGTAGTCGTTCCCGAAGACGAGATCGGTCGGCATCCGCGCAGGCAACATCCGCACGGACAGCTCCTTCGCCTGGACGAACGCGTTGTACAGGTTCAACGCCACCCAGGGGTTCTCGCGGTAGACGTCGCCCCGGATCACGTAGGTGTGGTTCGCGGGGATGAAGCCGTGCTCCTTGAAGAACCGCGATCCCTCCGCGATGCGGTCGGGAAAGAGCGGCTTGATCTTGCTCAGGTCGCCCTGGCCGCGGATGCGCCACGAGCGGTCGACGAGGTTAGCCCCCTGTGAGCCGGGCTCGTTGAGCGCCGCCGGGTTCACCGACGCGATGTCCAGCTTGTTGGAGAGCAGCATGGACGCGAGGCTCTCGTCCGGGGGGACGCGCTGGAAGGAGATGCCTTCCGGCGGCTCGAAACCGGTCGCTCCGCCGTGGCTCATCTCCTCGGTGCGCTCCATGTACCAGTGCACCTTGTACTGCGACACGCCGTGGTCGTGGTCGATGATGCCGCGCATCCACAGCGCCGCCGTCTGCTTGTACTCCCCGACCCCGATGCGCTTGCCGACCACGTCGCTCGGCTTCTCGATGCCGGAGTCCGTGTTGTAGTGGAGTCCCATGTGCATGAAGCTGCGGTGCGGGAACACGGGTATCGCGATCCAGTCCGCGCCCTGCTCCTTCGAGATGAGGTACGACGAGATAGACAACTCGTGGAACTCGAACTCGTGGTAGTTCAGGTGCCGCCACGCGCCTTCGGACATCCCCCCGGCGGTGTGGATCAGCTCGATCCCCTCGGGCTGGACGCGCCCGTCGAGCAAGGGCGCAACGCGGTCGCTGCTGGACGACATGAAACTGAGCCGGAGTTTCGGTTTGCTGACCATGGTCTCTCCTCCTGTTGTGCAGTGCTGTTCCTAGAACCCGTAGAAGCGGCGGGTGTTCTCGAAGAGCACCGCGTGCTTCTGGTCGTCGGTGAGCGTCTCGTCCTCCAGCGTCTCCTCGATCTCGTGCATCGCCGCCGCGAGGTCGACCTCGTGCGGATAGTCGGACGAGTAGGCGAACGGCTCGATGCCGATGCGCGACGCCACGTACGGCAGGCTCACGTCGTTTCCCTCGCAGCCGATGAGCACGTTCCCGCTCGTGATGTACTCGTCGAACGGGCGCTTCGCCACCTTGCCGAAGAACTCGTCGTCGCGTATCGCGCGGTCGAGCACGGGCACGAGCCAGCCGGGGCCGCCTTCGAGGAACGCGAGTTTGAGGCCGGGGTACCGGTCGAACACGCCGTGGTAGACGAGGGCGACGAGCGAGTACATGAGCGGCACGGGATGGTGCAGCACGTGCGAGCCCACGAAGTCGGTGAACGTGTCGAGGCCGATCCCCCGGTTCGAGCCGCCGTGCAGCGCAAGCACGCACCCGAGGTTGGCCGCCTCCTCGTACACCGGCCAGTAGAACTCGTGGGCGAGGTGCAGCGGCAGGCCGGTGGTCGGCAGCATCGCGCCGGGCATGCCGAGGTCGCGCACGATGCGGCGCAGCTCCGCGACCGCAAGGCTGGGGCTCTGCATCGGTATCAGTCCAACGGGGTGGATGCGCGCGTCCACCTTGTGGTAGCGGTCGTACACGTAGTCGTTGTAGGCGCGGCAGAGGCGGTCGGCGTACTCCGGGGTCTGGATGAAGCCGACCGCGAGGCCGCGCGTGGGGAAGATGACGGTCTGTTCGATGCCGGTCTTGTCGAGGAAGTGGGTCCAGTCCTCGCCGGAGCCCGTGCGCTCCTCGCTGGCCATCGTCCGCTCCCCGCCGAAGCGTCCCCCTTGCCCTTTAAAGAAGTTGTGGATCCCGTCCAGCGTCGGGAAGGGCCCGTCCTGCGCGGGCACCTGCCCCGTGGCAACCGCCTTGATGGAGTCGTCCACGTACGCGCCGAGTTCGCTGTTCGACTCGATCAGGTGGCCGTCCGAGTCCAGAAGCCTGACCTGCGTACCGGTCATGGTTCTCCTCCCCCGTCCTGCTGGCCGCATGCTACCACCAACGCGCGGGGTCAATGTTCGTGCGTTCGTTCTTGATCCGGTTCTTCATCAGGTCCTCACTCGTGGGCGCGGGGGATTCCAGATCTTGCAGATCTTTATCGAGCAGGCCACGGCCTTGTTCCGGGTTCAAGATTTCAAGATCCGGTTCCGGAGAGGGTGTGTCGTGCTGCGGGAGGGAACAGAGCCAATACCCACCTCCGCGCACCCCGTCCTCCGGGCAAACGCGGGTTGTGGCGACGTTGCAGATGGCACGGGCGCGATAGAGCTGATGCTTCGATATGCCGAGCTGGGCGGCGCGGCGGTTGATCTCGGCGGCGGGTCTGGGGCCGGCGGCGAGGGTTTCGGTGAGGAAGCGGCAGGCGTGGGCGGTCATGTCCGCACGCCGAGTGAGCGGCGCTTTGGGGGCGCTGATGGCGAGAAGGCGCTCGTGGGGAACAGGCTCGCGCCAGGCGATAGGCGGGGCGTCGTGGAAGTTGAAGGGTATGGGCGGGAGGGCGTCGTGCATGGGCGGGCTGAGGGGCACGAGGAAGCGGGAGCGTTCCTCACCGACGAGGGCGATGGTGTAGACGGTCCCGGCCATGCCGAGGCGGGACTGCATGTGCCGGGCAGCGGCATCGAGGGAGTGGGCGGGGTTGTTCATGAGGGCGAGGACGGCTGCGCCGGTGCGGGCGGCGAGGGCGTTCAGCATCCCGGCGACGCGGGCGACACGGGCGTTGTGGAGGAGGGCGAGATGCTCGATCTGGTCGACGACGAGGAGTGCGGCGCTCCCCCGGGTCACGAGGTTGGCGAGCCTGTTCATGACGACGTGGAGCGAGGGGCCTCGCGGCGGTGTCTCAGGTTCGGGCGGAGGTGGCGGCGGGGCGTGGAAGTCGAACATGGCAGGAGGCTCACTGTAGCGGGTGTGCTCGCGGACGGCTTCGGCGTGGTCTTCGAGGCTGTCGACGTGGTCGTCTTCCGAGAAATCGGCGAGGTGGACGGAGGAGAGGACGTCGGCGTGGAAGACGAGGCTGAGGTCCGCGCCGAGCGCCCTGAGGCGAGGGAGTATGGAGGCGCGAGGGTTCTTGAGCGGGGCTGCGATGACGACAGGGGCACGGACGAAGGAGACGCCCGGCTGGTCGGGCGCGTGCGCGCCGAGGGAGACACGGGCGGCGACGTCGAGCGCGACGGCGGTCTTGCCGGAGGCGGGATGCCCGGCGAGGAGGGTGAGTTCGCCCATGGGGATGCGGTTGGGCCAGAGCCAGTCGGCGGGCTGGGGGATGAGGAGCCGGTAGGGGGTGAGCCCGGCTTCAGTGGCGCCAGCCACGGCGCGGAGCACGACCTCCGTCGGCAGCCCGCGCCTGGCAAGGGCTTCTTCGATCGCGCGCTGGGGGCAGCCGGAGGCACAGGAGAAGGAGAGCATCTCCGCATCGGGGTTGTAGTCGACGCGGAGGGTTGGGACATCGGGGCTGGGGTGGACGGGACAGTGTACGCGGTCGGTGGGGACGGAGGCGCACCCGCAGTCCGGGTCACCGCAGCGGAGGGCACGGCCGACGGCGTCGAGGTAGGCGTGCTGTTGGGGAGTGAGCGGGATGTTTGTCATTCTTTAATGATAGCGAATGACACAGCGGCGACAGAAGTGGCAGGTGGCACACTTCCAACCCTCACCCCCCGCGCAAGCGCGTCGACCTCTCCCCAAGGGAGAGGTGGGGTAAAGGGCGCCCACGAGGGACGCCCCTACACCGGACGAGGTTCCTGCCTTCGCAGGAACGACGGACCCGAGAGATGTTTCGACTCCGCTGTGCTCCGCTCAACATGACAACCTCTCCGTTGCGCTCCGCTCTACATGACAAGCCTCTCCGCTGCGCTGCGCCCGGAACGACAAGCATGGCCGCACCGCGCGGGGGAATCCACCCCCTTCCTCACAAATCCGCGCGAAATCCGAGCAAATTGTTGACACGAGCGAAAAGGTTGCAGGTATGATTCGCGCGAGTGCGCCCACTTCGAGGGCGCATCACTATCAGGACGACATGGCGAGGGAGGCAGTGCTATGGCGAACCTCGAGATCGTTATCGACGGCGACGGGCACATCTTCGAAGACGCGGCCGGGCTGCGGAAGCACCTCCGGAGTCCGCTGGCGGATGCAAATATCGCGAAACTGTTCAGCATCTTTCCCCAGTTGGACCACCTCCACCACAGCGTCGTGCGCAACCCCGAGGACTCCTTCGGCATCAGCAACGGGGTCTTCAAGGACCCGGGTGTCGAGGGTTGGGGCGAATTCATGAACAAGGCCGGCGTCGAGTCGGCCGTGCTGTATCCCACCGCCGGCCTCTCCTACGGCAAGATCATCGACCTGGACTTCGCCATCCAAGCCTGCCAGGCGTACAACGACTGGGTGACGGACTCGTATTCCTACAAGGACAGCCGCCTGCACCCCGTGGCGCTGATCCCCATGCAGGAGCCGGACGCCGCGGTCGAGGAGCTGCGCCGGGCAGTCACCGAGCTTGGCATGTGCGGGGCGATGCTCCCGTCCACCGGGCTGATGACGCACCTGGGAGCGAAGACCTACTGGCCTATCTACGCGGAGGCGGAGCGTCTCGGGGTGCCGCTCGCGGTGCACGGCGGCGCACACCACGACCTCGGCATGAACACGATGAACGTGTTCGCGGCCACGCACGCCATCGGCCACCCCGTCGGCATCATGATCGGGCTCGCCGGGATGCTGTTCAACGGCGTGTTCGAGCGCTTCCCCGGCCTCAAGGTCGGCTTCCTGGAGGGCGGGGTCGGCTGGTTCCTGATGGCGCTGGAGCGGTTCAACGGCTCCTACGAGGCGTTCACACCGTTCGACCCGCGCGAGGAGCTGCTGCAACTGCCCGAGGGCATGAGCGTGCGCGAGTACATGGTCAGCCTCTGCCGCCAGGGCCGCATCCGCGTCGGCGTCGAGGGCGACGAGCCCGCGCTCGCCTATGCCGTGCACGTCGCCGGGCCGGAGGCGTTCATCTTCTCGTCCGACTTCCCGCACGAGGTGAACCTCGGGAGCATCCGGCATGAGATAGAGGAACTGATCGAGATCGAAGAGCTCACGCCGGAGGAGAAGGAAGCCATCCTCTGGAAGAACTCGCTGGACTTCTACGGACTCAGCTCCGCGGCGGCGTAAGCCGGCCGGGGGCATGCCGGAACACACGTCCCTTTATCAGGGTCAGGGAGGAACCATGAGAGTCAGCAGGTACCTGGTAGCGATCGCACTCATCGCCGCGCTCGGCCTCTTTGCGAGCGCTTGTGGCGACGATGAACCGGAACCGACGGCAACGCCCGTCCCCGCGGCAGCGACGCCAACGCCGACAGAGGCGGCGATGATGGAAGAGGAGGACGAGCCGGTAACGATCGACCTGATCGACGCGTTCCCTGAAGTGCTCGACGTCTCCAAGGCCACCGCCTTCTTCATCGAAGAAGTGAGCAAGCTCTCCGACGGCTCGGTCACCATCAACCGCGTCGGCGGCCCCGAGGTCACCCACTCGCTCGAGCAGTTCGCTCCGACGCGCGACGGCGTCTACGACGCCATCGCAACCGTGGGCGCGTACCACACCGACCACACCAAGCTCGGCCTCGGCGAGAACGTCGCCGCCAACTACACCCGCGTCGCGGACAACTACGGTCCGCGCGTGGAATGCGGCTTGTACGACGCGCTGGAAGACATCTATGCGCCGCTCGGCATCCAGTACGTCGGCTCCATCGCCGGTGGCTGGGGCGCGAGGCTCTGGACCAACGAACCCGTCCGGGACGTGACCGACCTGGACGGCGTGCACCTGCGCGCTGCGACCATCTACCAGCCGTTCCTGCACGCATACGGCGCAACCACCACCCCGCTGCAGTTCTCCGAGATCTACCCCGCTCTCGAGAAGGGCGTCATCCAGGGTCTCTACTGGGGCGGCGTCGGCGCGCTCAACGGCAAGTGGGACGAGGTCATCAACTACCAGTACCCCGACTCCCTCGCCGGCGGCGGCGGCGTCTCCATCATGTTCAACCAGGACGCCTGGGACCAGCTCTCCGAGAAGCAGCAGCAGGCTGTGCGGGACGCTATAGCAGCGGCGTCGGTCTTCTACACCGAGTTCATCGACGGCGTGGAGCGGAACGAGGTTACCGTGCTCGGGGAGCGCGGCATCGAGAGCATCCCGTGGCCCGAGGACCTGAAGACCCGCTGGACGAACGACCACTACGACAAGATCATCGAGGACTTCATCATCGCGCCGGACCCCGTGCTCGGTCAGCCCCTGGCCGACGCCATCCGCTGCGTGAACGACATCGTCCTCCCCGACCGCGAAGAGGTGGACGAACCGGTCACGATCGACCTGATCGACGCATTCCCGACGGTATTGGACGTTGCGCGCTCCACGGCCTTCTTCATCGAAGAGGTCAACCGCATCTCCAACGGCACCGTCACCATCAACCGCGTCGGCGGCCCGGAGGTCACCCACTCGCTGGAGCAGTTCGCTCCGACGCGCGACGGCGTCTACGACGCCATCGCCACCGTGGGCGCGTACCACACCGACCACACCAAGCTCGGCCTCGGCGAGAACGTCGCGGCCAACTACACCCGCATCGCCGACAATCACACCCCGCGTGTGCAGTGCGGTATGTACGAAGCGCTGGAGAACATCTACGCCCCGCTCGGCATCCAGTACGTTGGCTCGATCACCGGCGGCTGGGGCGCGCGGCTGTGGACGGTAGACCCGATCCGCGAGATCAGCGACCTGGACGGCGTGCACCTGCGGGCTGCAACCATCTACCAGCCGTTCCTCCACGCATACGGCGCAACGACCACTCCGCTGCAGTTCTCCGAGATCTACCCCGCGCTCGAGAAGGGCGTCATCAAGGGTCTCTACTGGGGCGGCGCCGGCGCGCTGGCCGGCAAGTGGAACGAGGTCATCAAGTACCAGTACCCCGACTCCCTCGCGGGCGGCGGCGGTATCGGCATCATGTTCAACCAGGAGTCCTGGGACAACATGTCTCCCCGCCAGCAGGAGGCTGTCCGCGCAGCCACCAAGTCCGCCTCGAAGTTCTACACCGAGTACATCGACGAGGTGGAGCGAACCGAGGTCGCGACGCTGGCGGAGCAGGGCATCGAGAGCATCGAGTGGTCGGACGAAATGAAGGCAACCTTCACCAACGACCACTACAACAAGATCATCGAGGACTTCATCATCGCGCCGGACCCCGTGCTCGGTCAGCCCCTGGCCGACGCCATCCGCTGCGTGAACGACATCATCCTGCCCGACCGGCAGTAGGAAGGACCCGTACACGCGGGCCGGGCTTCCGTGCGGAGGCCCGGCCCGCAGCGGTCCACTCTCCCTGCGGTCGGGAGGGCGGATGACAGCGGGAGACCATGGCAGAAGCGACTGACACCCAGCAGGACCAGCCGGAGGAGTCCAGGAGCCTTCCTTCACGTCTGGCCGCGACGCTGCTGGACGTCACCGACCAGCAGCGGGAGCAACGCTCGTACAACCCGCTGGCCTCACGCATCTTCGACTGGGTCATAGACATCTCGGCCTTCGCGGGCGCGCTCATCGTGCTCTACGTGGCGCTGACCATCGGCGCGAACGTGCTGGGACGCTACGTCTTCGACAATCCGCTGAAGTGGGCGCTGCCCACAACCGAGTACAGCCTGCTGTATCTCACGTTCCTCGCGGCGCCCGTGGTGCTCCGGCGCGAGGGCCACGTGCGCATGAGCGCCATCACTGAACGGCTGGGCAACACCGGGCGGCTCTGGTTCTACACCATCGGCTCGTTCATCTCCTCGGCGGTCTGCGGCGTCATGGCCTGGAAGTCGTTCGAGAAGACCGTGGAGGAGTTCCAGTCCGGAGCCATCCTCCTCTCCGGTATCGAGGTCCAGCGGGCTTTGGTCACGTGGGTCATCCCCTACGGGTTCATCCTGCTCGGCCTGCAGTTCCTCCGCATGGGCGTCAACGCCATCCGCCTGCGCCGCTACAGGGAGAGAGCCGAGGAGGCAGGCATCTAGGCCGGCCCATGGAACTGTTCGGTTTCGAATTCTCATGGTGGGCCACGCTCATCATCTTCTTCGCGCTCCTGCTCGCGCTCATGTCGACGGGGATGCCGGTGGCAATGGCGTTCGCGCTGCTGAACATCGCCGGCCTTCTGCTCGTTGTAGACGGGTTCAAGGGCCTCGAACTGCTCGCTGGCAGCGTCTACAGGTCGGTCGCAACATTCAACCTGCTCGCCATACCGATGTTCTTCCTGCTCGGCGAGGTACTGTTCCAGTCGCGCGTCATCGGACTGACAATCGACGTGATGGACCGGTGGATAGGCAAGGTGCGCGCGCGACTGCTGTTCACCTCCCTCGGCGCGGGAACGATACTCGCGACCCTCAGCGGCGCGGGAATGGCGGACACCGCCCTGCTCGGCACCACGCTCCATCCGGAGATGGAGAAGCGCGGCTACGACCGACGCCTCTCGCTCGGCACCATCATGTCGTCGGGACTGCTCGCCGCCATCATCCCGCCCAGCGCGCTGGCGGTGCTGGTCGGCAGCCTGGCGGAGGTCTCGATCGCGCGGCTGCTCATCGCCGGGTTCATGCCCGGTCTGCTGATGGTGGCCGTCTACTCCGTCTACATCTGGGTGCGAGTACGGATGAACCCGGGCCTCGCACCGCCGTATACGGGTGAGGTCGTTACCTGGCGCTACCGCTTCCTAGGTCTCGCGCAGATGAGCCCCCTCGGCATCATCGTCATCATGGTCATGGGCTTCATCCTCTTTGGCGTCACGACGCCGAGCGAGGCAGCGGCCACCGGCGCGATCGGCGCTTTCATCGTCGCGGCGCTCTACCGCCGCCTCACCTTCAGGGTGGTCAAGGACTCGCTGTACGGCACGCTCTACATCGGCGGCATGATCTTCCTCATCATCACCGGCGCGGTGGCGCTCGGCCAGTTGCTGGCGTTCACCGGGGCGACGCGCGAGTTCCTCGCCTTCATCGTCGAGCTCGGCCTCTCCGCCGTCATGCTCGTCATCATCGTGCAACTGGCGGTGCTCATCCTCGGCTTCTTCATAGACCAGCTCTCCATCATGCTGGTGGCCATCCCGGTGCTCGTGCCGATCCTGGAGCCGCTGGGCATCGACCCGGTCTGGTTCTGGGTGCTGTTCCTGATGAACATCTCCATCGGCGCGATCACGCCGCCGTTCGGCATGATGCTGTTCGCGCTCAAGGGCGTCGTCCCGCAGGCGTCCATGTCGGACCTGTACCGCGCCAGCATCCCGTTCGTGATCCTGGACGCCATCGCGGTCGGTCTGGTCATCGCCTTCCCGCAGATCGCCACCTGGCTACCGAACCTGGTGGTCTGATGGCGCATGTCGCCTGAACTCACCGGCGGGCTGATAGCGCTCCTCGTACCGCTCTGCTTCGGCACCGGCACGGTGCTCGCGCGCGTCGGCCTCGTGCACGTCCCCGCAGGCGCAGGCAACTTCGTCTCGCTCGTGGTCGGGTGGGCGCTCATCGCGAGCATCACCGCGGCGCTCTACCCGAACGCCCTCTTCGGCATCACCCTGGGCACGTTCGGGTGGCTCGCGATGATCGGCGTCGTCAACTTCCCGGGCGGACGGTTCCTCAACTTCGTCAGCATCAAGTACCTCGGTATCCTCAGGGCCAACCCCATCCTCGCGATGTCGCCCATCGTCTCCGCGTTCGAGGGAGTCTTCTTCCTCGACGAGCAGCTCAACTGGGCGATAGCGACAGGCACGCTGCTGGCGGTCGCGGGCATCATCATCGTCGTCTACGGGGAAGTGTCCGCGCGGGGCGGCCGGGCTCCCCAGCCGGCAGCGCCCGTACAGGCCCCGGATGCGAAACCCCTCGGGCTCATCGAACGCCACCCGCGCGTGTTCGGCTACCTCGCGGCGGCGGGGGCTGCGTGCGCTTACGGGACGGTCCCCGCACTCGGCCGCGTCGCAGTGACCGACTTCGCCATCCCGCTCGTCTCCGCGACGTACACGATGCTCGTCGGCTTCATCGTCATGGGGCTGTTCTCCGCGGGGTCGATACCGGGGATGTTGCGGAACGCCCCACGCCGTTCGCTGCTCCTGGTCGCGCTTGGCGGGGCAGCGATGTCCACGGGCGTCTCATTCCTCTACCTGGCATTGAGCAAGGCGCCGGTGATCGTGGTATCGCCAGTGTTCTCGCTCACGGCGGTCGTATCGCTGGTGCTGGCGCACCTCTTCCTGCAGCGGCTGGAACGGATCACTCTCCCGCTCGTCGTCGGCACCCTCTTCGCCGTCTCCGGAGTCATCGCCGTTATCATCGGGACGCAGCTATGAGTACCCGCATCGATACCGGACCAGACCGGCCGACGGCGCATGTCGCCTGAACTCACCGGGGCGCTGACAGCGCTCCTCGTCCCCATGTGTTTCGGCACAGGGATGCTGCTCGCGCGCGTCGGGCTGGTGCACATCCCCGCGGGCGCGGGCAACTTCGTGTCGCTCATCGTCGGTTGGGTGCTCATCGCAAGCATCACGGTAGTGCTCTATCCGGATGCGCTGTTCGGCATCACGCTCGGCGCGTTCGCCTGGCTCACGATGATCGGCATCATCAACTTCCCCGCCGGCCGGTTCCTGAACTTCGTCAGCATCAAGAACCTCGGCATCCTCAGGGCAAACCCTGTTCTGGCGATGGCCCCTATCATCTCCGCGTTCGAGGGCGTCGTCTTCCTTGGCGAGCGCCTGAACTGGGCGATAGCCGGAGGGACGCTGCTGACGGTCACCGGCGTCATCGTCGCGGTCTACGGTGAGGTGAAGGCGCGCGGCGGAGGAGGCGCTCCGCCGCCGGTTGCCGGACCGCCCCCGGACGGCAAGCGGCTCGGGCTCATCGAACGCCGACCTCGCCTGTTCGGTTACCTCGCGGCGTTCGGAGCGGCGTGGGCCTACGGCACCATCACGGTGCTGGGGCGCGTGGCCGTAACCGACCTCACCGTTCCGCTCGTCACCGCGACGTACACGATGCTCGTCGGTTTTATCGTGATGGGTCTGTTCTCTGCTAAGTCCATACCCGTCATGCTGCGGGACGCGCCGCGACGGGCACTCCTGTCCGTGGCGCTGGGCGGCCTGTTCATGTCCTCAGGCGTCGCGTTCCTCTACCTGGCGCTGAGCAAAGCGCCGGTCATCGTGGTCTCGCCGGTGTTCGCACTCAACCCGGTCGTGGCGCTCGTGCTGGCGCACTTCTTCCTGCAGCGGCTGGAGCGCATCACCCTACCGCTCGTCCTCGGCACCCTGTTCGCCGTCGGCGGGGTCGTCACCGTCATCATCGGGACGCAGATATAGGCCGCACGCCTTCTCCTGACGCCTCGTGCGTGATACGCTCCGCCACGCCACGGACGGTGCGGCGCGCGATGCGTCCGATGGGCGGAGGAGACGCGGCATGACGATGCGCGTAGTCGGCAAGCGCACTCCACGGATAGAGGGCCCCGGAAAGGTGAGCGGACATCTCCACTTCGCCGCCGACCTC
>JAJEFD010000005.1 GCA_022820645.1 Dehalococcoidia bacterium
CTTGCGACCCGCAATGCCGGCAGCACGACGCTCCTCAGGAAAATGTTCCCGAATGCGCTCCCACTGCTCGTCGGTCAGCTTCACCATCAACATGCAGCATAGCGCATCTCAATGCTTGCTTCAATTTTGAGATAGGTTCTACGCACACAACAGCATGTACCGCCTGAACGTCCCGAATTCCGCCCCGCTCGTCGACTGGGCACGTGAGCACCGGCGGGGCATCGCCTGCGTCGAACACCGGGGAGCAGAAGAGGGCCTTTACTTCTCCATCGTGCAGCCAGGTCAGGCGATGCGGGAGGTCATAGACCGATCCCTCGCGCTTGGCACGTGGGGGTGGACCCGAACAAGGCTGTACGGTTGGTTCTGACGAATGGGGAATGGAGGGCGTGAGACACGGGTAGCTCCGCGCTCACCATTTGAACTTCGGCGTGACTCTGTCCTCTTTTGGCCGAGCTCCGATGGACGCTCTCGCCATGAGGCCAGCCGCTGCAGGACGATCGGACGCGTGGGTTCGGATGTCGGCAACCGGCCCCACATTCCTCACTCCGGTCCGTACGACATCGTCCATCGCCTCCCTCGATGCGGAGGATTTCTTCAGGATGTACCCCAGGGCCTCCACCGCAATATCTTCAGTTCGAGGCGCAAACCATGGGGACAGATAGGCCAGCAGTGTATCGTTGTCAGCCACAACAGCACTCCTCTTGGTTCATCCTCACGAAGGCGACCGTGCAGGGTTGACCGGATAATCCTCACGCCGGCCGGTGTCGCCAGGCTGGATCGCGAAGTCGCGCCGGTCGCGGTACAGCCGCGCGCGATTCAGCACGTAGTCGTCCGGGCAGCCGTCCAGGTCGATGTCGTCCCAGTGGGTCATCAGCCAGTACTTGTAGTCGCCTATGAACAGGTACGTGTTGCGCATGTTGAAGAACCGGCACGCGATGCCCTCTCCGGCGCGGAACCGGGCGCAGACCGCCTCGATCAGCTCACGCTGGCCGTCCTTGCGGCTGAGCGCGTACTCATGCGGCCAGCTTTCCCGATAGGTGACCGCCTCCCGCCACGGCGCACGTGCGATGAGCTCCGTAATCTTCAAGGTTTCCAAGGTTTTCACCTCTCGGAGCAACGCAGCGCCCACAGGAGGGCGGTTGCAAAGACTATCCGCTGAAGCAATCCGACGGCGTTTGAAACCAGCGGCATGCCGATGCCTCCGAGCGCGAATAGCGACAGGGCGGTGACGTAGACGACGAGTAACGGACGCTTCGCGGTACCTGCAACGGGAACGACCAGCATCATCGCCCGAGCGGTTCCAACGTAGAAGAGCAGACCACCGATAGTGTGAACAAGCAAGAGGATCGTGTGGGGTGAGGGACCGCCAATCGGCGTGGCGGCCACGCCCGCTAGCCCGACGACTGCGACGCTCAGCGAAATCCGGGCGTCCGGAGTGGTGCGAAGTTGGTTGGCCAGTGCGACCCACGCACCGGCGAGGGCGAGGAACGCGACCGTCGCAAGCGCCAGTGTGTCGCCGCCTGCATACCGGCTCATTCCGCGTTCCAAGGGCGGCAGATCCGGCCGCAGGACGTGAAGCGACGCCATGATTGCCGCGAAGGCGCTGCACCCGGCGACGACTACCAAGTGAGTCTTCACTCGTGGAATCTGTGTTGTCCCCTCCATAATCCGCATTGCGGGTTTACGGAGTGGTCGAAATGTATACCCATAGTTTGCAGGATCCAGCCGGCGCAAACCTCCCCAAGGTGTGTAGGGCACCGCGAGACGATGCCGCAAAACGGCACGAGCGATTGACATGGCGCCATGAGGCTGCGGCGACGATTCGTTCCGGGCAGTCGACGTCATTCAACTGGAACCCACCGCCCGGCGACCCGCGCCTGCGACTTGGCGTTGGCGTAGTGCCGCGGTAGCGCCACCGCAACGCTGCCGCCGCGCGCCGGGTCGCTATGCCCGGGTCAGCTCGACCAGGCGCTGCGCCAGGCGCTCCCGGTCGAGGTCGCGGCAGGTCGCGACGAGCTCTTCGAAGCGCGCCGCCGGGATGGGGATGCCGGGAATGATCTCGCGCATGCGCCGCGCCTGCTCGTCGAAGTCCCAGATGAATTCGCGCCCGGTGGCCTGCTTCGTGTAGCTCCGCCCGTCCTTCGTGAAGATGGTGATGCGGGGGCCGAAGAGCGTCATCTCGTGCGACGGGATGATCGTCACGCGGTGCATGAGATCGAGCACTTCCGGCGGGTCCGGCGCGCCCGGCAGCAGGGGGTAGCCGCCCCTCACGACGCCGTACGCGGCGAAGTACTTGGTCCTGCCCGGAGCGGCGGGCGCCGTGTCTTCCCTCCGGGTGGGAAAGGCGGGGCTCGGGTACTGCGTCTCCAGCCAGTTCACCACGGCCTCCACGCGATCGACGTCCTCGTAGCGGATGCCGTGCTCCTCGCACAGCTCAGCCGTCACGGCGACGTGCGCGATGTTGTAACCGGCCGTGGAGTAATTGCGGTAGAGCGTTTCGAGCAGCAGCCACGTCTCGCCCAGGCCGGCGGTGAGCGCGTCCAGGCTGGCCCGAGTGTCGCCGGTGAAGCTGTACGTCAACTCGCCCCGGTTGTTGCCGGCGTAGGCGTGATAGAACCCGGCGTCGCCCTCGATGGCCCGCTCGCCTGCCGTGCGGCCTTGCTTGGCCAGCGCGACCGCCAGCATGGCGTTGCGCGCCGCCGCGCTCTCCCGCAGGCTGAGGCTCTCCAGGTTGCCGCCCGCGAGGTTCACGCACAGCCCGATCGCGTGCGTCATCTGGTCCTCGGTGAGGCGCATGATCTTCGCCGCCGCGACAGCGGAGCCGAAGATGCCGAAGACCGGGCCCGCGTGAAAACCGCGCGACATCACCGTCGGAATGAATTCGGCCGCCATCCGTGACGTAACCTCGTAGCCGGCCGCGAGGCCCGTGATGAAGTCCCGGCCCGAGGCCTCCTCGGCCTCCGCGGCGGCCAGCGCGCAGGGGACGATGCACGTGCCGGGATGCAGCAGCATGCGGAACGTGTCCAGTTTCCGGCCGCCCCACACCATCTCGGCGTTCGCGAAGGCGGCGCCGGCCTTCGTGGCCCGTGTCCCCTCCACCAGGAGCGTGGCGCCGTTCGCCGCGCCCGCCTCATCGTCGGCGACGATCCGGATCGCCTGGCGAGCAGCGGGCACGTCGGAGCCGAGCAGCGCGGACGCGAGGGCGGTCAGCGTCAGTCCCTTGGCGCGGTCGACGACCTCCGGAGGCAGGTCCTCGTAGCGCAGGCCGGCGACCCAGCGTGCGAACTGCCGGCTGATCGACGCTGATGAGCCGGTCGGCGACGCGGCGCGCGGCTGCATCTCCCGAGCGGCGGCAGGGAACGCTGGCGCGAGGCCCGTCCCCAGGACGCCGCCGGCAGCCAACGCGCTTCGCAACAGGCTCCGCCGAGTCAGTTCAGCTTGCATGGCCCGGCACGCTACCACGGTGGATCCGGTCGATCAAGCACGGCAAGAACCTCGTGTCAGATAAACTCGTGATAGGCGTCGCGATGACGGTCAGTCGATCTGGAATATCCAGTCCACGCTACTGCAATAATCGAACGTAAGAGCACACGCCGCGCCTAGTGTGGACGATGGCCGCATCACCTATAATGCATAACGTAGCGTTGATATGGTCGAGTGGATTGCTCGCGATTACTCGAAAGCCGACATTGACAAGGCTGGCGCGTTCCTAGTGCCGTGGTGGCACGGACGGTTCCATCCGCATGGGCAGGAACTAGGCCACGCTTATGGCGTCGTCGAGAACTGGCGGACCTGTCATTCCTACCCGCTAAACGCCTTCCAGGTGAATCTTCGCTCACGAGCCCGAAGAGTCGAGGGAGACGCGCTGGTAGCTCAAAGGCTTAAGCGATTCTCGTCCGTGATGGACAAGTTGGCGCGAGAACCGAATATGAAATTGTCGCAAATGCAAGACTTAGGCGGTTGTCGCGCGATCATGTCCTCCGTTCGTGCCGTCGATGAACTCGCCGCCATATATCGCGCTCAGCACGCGGAGCAGGAGGCGGCGTTGAAAGTCTATGATTACCTCCGGTCACCAAAGGCCGACGGATACAGAGGTATCCATGTAGTTGGACGTTTCGCCGCGCGCGCCGAAGCGCGAAAACCATGGAACGGTCAGCGCATCGAGGTGCAGCTCCGTTCGCGATTGCAGCATGCGTTCGCGACAGCGGTCGAGACAGTAACAACTTTTACTAGAACCTATCTCAAAATTGAAGCAAGCATTGAGATGCGCTATGCTGCATGTTGATGGTGAAGCTGACCGACGAGCAGTGGGAGCGCATTCGGGAACATTTTCCTGAGGAGCGTCGTGCTGCCGGCATTGCGGGTCGCA
>JAJEFD010000009.1 GCA_022820645.1 Dehalococcoidia bacterium
CGATCTGGTTCTCCGCGAACAGTATCTTGAGGCTGGGGAAGCGGTCGAAGAGGCCGGAGAGCGTCCATTGGACGGCAGGCATCGCGCCGCTGCCCTTGATGGGGCTGAACCGCGCCATCTGCTCCGGAAAACTGCGCCCCGGCGCCTCGAGTTCCTTCAGCAGTTCGGGCGTGGCCCCGGGGTAGTCCAGGAAGGGGCCCTTGCCGGTGCGTTCGATGTCCACGTGGACGGTCACCGGCATGTCGAGGTCGAGCGCCGTCTCCCAGAACCGGTCGTCCTCGATGGACGGGTACTGCTTGCCGGACGGGAAGTCCTGCAGCATGATTGCCTTCGCGCCGATCTCCTTGCAGTGCTTCAGCTCATCGATATGGGCGTCCAGGTCCTCGATGATGGGCATGATGGTCACGCCGATGAGACGGTCCGGGTTCTCGGCGCAGTAGTCCTGGATGAGCCAGTCGTTGTACGCCCGGACGATGCTCAGGTAAGCCTCGTTGTCGTCCACCATCCGCCACATCCTCGGGCCGGTGGCCTGCGCGGGGAAGAGCACCTCGGCGTCCACGCCGTCGATGTCCTGCTCCTGCATGCGCTGCTCAGGCGTGCCCGTTCCTGGCGTGCCCTCGTATTTCACGCCGGACGGCAGGTAGTGCTCGCGGCCCCTGCCGCCGTACAGGTCGGCCGGGTTCGCCTTGCGCGTCTGCTTGCCGTCGATGAACCAGGCGTCGGTATCGTCGTCGAGGCGCACGAGCTTGGGCGCGCGGTCGCGGTGCTGCTCCGGGACGCGGGGCGTCCAGTTCGCGGTGTCGACCTCCATGTGAGAGTCACCGGAGATGTAGTGGTAGTTCATGCACCCGCCTCCTAAAATGGCGTTGTCGTGTCGTTCGCAGGGGTCATTCTAGCGGGTAGTACAGCCCTCGTCCCCCGTTCGACCCATGAGCGCAGGTCCAGGCTCCTGTTACTGTTGCCGGTGCTGCCGTCTGCGCGGGGCGCCCATGGCTCCCACGTAGAGCGCCCATGTGCCCGCCAGGAGCGCGGCCGCGACGAGGAATCCTCCCTCGAAGCCGATCCTGTCCGCGATAAGGAATCCGGCGAACGGGCCCAGCGCCGCCCCGAGGTCCAGCCACGTCGAGTACCTGCCGAGCACGGCGGCGCGCGTCGAGCTGGTTGCCGTTTCGCCTATGGCGGCGTCCAACGCCGTGTTCACACCCACCGCCGCGATGAACAGCACGGGCATCGTGAGGACCACGGCGACCACGGAATCGAACGCCACCATCACGGCCAGCGAGGCGACCATCGCGGCCATCCCGTAAGCGATGGACATCCGCCTGCCGATGCGGTCCGAGAGGTGTCCCATCAGCACGCCGAGCGTTATCTCCGCGAGCCACCGGGAGCCGACCAGCAGACCTGCGAGCGTCACCACGGCAAACGCCCCGCCGAGCACCCTGTCGTTGTCGTCGGCGAACCTGGCGAGGTAGGGAGCCATGGTGGCGATGGCCAACCCGTTCGCTCCGAACGCGGTGGCGAAGCGCATGAGGCTGATGGACAGGAGCGGGAGACGCAGCTTCCGGCCATACCTGGGCAGCCGGGATATCGCAAGATCCCAGGCGTTCAGGCGCTCCCGCAGGCCTCCCACGGAGAAGCGGATGCGCTCAGGCCGGAGGTCGGGCACCCGGGTGGCGATGAGCACGCCGAGCAGCCCGATGGCCGCAAGGATCGTGAAGGTCACTTCCCTCGAAGTGAGGTGGAAGACCATCGCGCCCGCGGTGACCGCGACGAAACTGCCGAACCGCTGCCCGGAGTTAAACAGCCCCATCAACCTGCCCCGCATCGCGGATGTGCCGACCGCAAACGCCGTCAGCTGCGCGGCGAGCCTCATGAACGAGTACGCAACGCCCCAGGCGGCGCGGGCCAGCAGCAGCACCGCGACGCCGCTCCCCAGGCCGTATGCAAGCGTCGACAGGACGCCAACGGCGATGGAGGCGACGAACGGCCAGCGCACGCCGAACCGCTGGTAGACCGAAGCGGCGAGGGAGTTGCTTACGAGGCGGATGAAGCGGTTGATGCTGAGTGCGAGCCCTATCCAGAACGACGCCGCGAGACCGAGGTGTCCGTCGACGCCGAACTCGAGCGCAGCCACCGGCAGCACGACGTACATCAACGAGTCGCCCATGATGACCGTGCCCGTCGGGGAGACGGCGTAGACCATCTCCATCGGAACGATCCGTCTCACACGCATCATCTGAGTGCAGCCTCCTGATCCCCGTTAGTGGTCTGCCCGAGGCAGAATGGGCGCATGGTAGTATGAGGACGTGGCAAACGCTCCCCGCAACTACTGGATGGTCTCCGTCTGGCCGGAGTACTTCGACGCGTGCGCCGAGAAGGATTTCTCGGTGCTGGCGATGGGGCGTCAGCAGCGTCGGCGGGTGCAGCGCATGGAGATAGGCGACCGCGTGCTGTTCTACGTGACCCACCGGCTGGTGTTCGGGGCTATCGCGTCGATATCCGGCACGCACTACGAGGACAAGACGCCGCTCTGGCCCGGTTTCGAGGGCGCGGACCCGCTGGCGTGGCGGGTGAAGACGAAGCCTGACGTGGTACCCGACGACGACCACGTGCTCGACGCGCGGTTCATCGCTCCGCGGATGGAGTACGTGAAGCGGTGGCCGCCCGAAGACTGGCCGCTCGCATTCCAGGGGCTGCTGCACCTCATCCCCAAGCGGGATTTCCAGCTGATAGAGCACGAGATGCGCCGGGGCCGCCGCCGCCCGGATGTCGCATTCGTTCCCGACCCCAGACACGGCCCCGCCGCCCGCGAGGCGCAGTACGCAGGCAGGCCCGGAGAGAGCGCCTGATATGGCGGTTGCGATAGACCTCTCCGGCCGCAGCGCCGTGGTGTTCGGGGTGGCGAACCAGCGGAGCATCGCGTGGGCCATCGCGCAGCAGTTACACGAGGCGGGCGCGAGCCTGACGGTGACGTATCAGAACGAGCGCATGGGACGTTCTGTGCTCGGCCTCGTCGAGGGCATGGAGCGGACGCAGGCCGTGGAGTGCGACGTGCTGGACGAAGAGTCTGTCGTCGCTGCGGTGGACGCGGCCTCGTCGGCCGTGCCGCTCGGCGTCGCCGTGCACAGCGTGGCGTTCGCGAACCGTGACGACCTCGAAGGGGCGTTCTCGCGGACGGGCATGGATGGGTTCCGCACCGCGCTGGAGGTAAGCGCGTACTCGTTGCTGCCGGTAGCGCGGGCTGCTGCCGCGAAGATGACCGAGGGGGGAAGCATCCTCACGCTCACGTTCCACGCGGCGGACAAGGTGTACCCCGGCTACAACGTGATGGGCGTGGCGAAGGCGGCGCTGGAGAACGAGACGAAGCAACTCGCGGCGGAGTACGGCGTGCTCGGTGTGCGCGTGAATGCCATATCCGCTGGGCCGCTCAACACGTTGGCCGCGCGCGGCATCTCCGGCTTCACGAACATGCACGAGATACACGCCAGCCGCTCGCCGCTCAAGCGCAACATCACGCAGGAGGAAGTCGGCTCCGCGGCGCTCTTCCTCGCGAGCCCGCTCGCATCCGGCATCACCGGCCACGTCCTCTACGTGGACGCGGGCTACAACGTGATGGGCGTCTAGCCCTCCACCCGCACTCCGGCGACTCTCCCTGCGCAGCGGCTACAATCCCGCCATCCGGTTGCCACGAAGGAGGCACCCCATGCCCGGCCCGCTCGAAGGGATACGCGTCGTCGACCTCACCCGCATCCTCGCAGGCCCCTACTGCACGATGATCCTCGCCGATCTCGGTGCGGACGTCGTGACGGTGGAGCAGCCGGGCGGGGACCAGGCGCGCCGCAACGGGCCGTTCTTCGCGGGCAGGGACGGCAGGGAGCGCAGCACCTACTTCACCAGCGTCAACCGGGGCAAGCGCAGCATCGTCATCGATCTCAAGAACCCTGACGGCAAGGAGACATTCCTGCGCCTGGTGGACGGCGCGGACGTAGTGACCGAGAACTTCAGGCCGGGGACGATGACTAACCTCGGCGTGGACTACGCGACGCTGAGCGCGCGCAATCCGAGGCTCATCATGGCGTCGGTGTCCGGCTTCGGGCAGGACGGCCCGTACGCCAAACGGGCCGCGCTGGACGTGATCGTGCAGGCGATGGGCGGGATGCTGAGCATCACCGGCGACGAGGGCGGCGGGCCGGTGCGTCCCGGCGTGAGCATGGGCGACATCACCGCCGCGCTGTTCACGACCATCGGCGTGCTGTCGGCGATCGTCGAGCGCGATCGCTCAGGCCTCGGCCAGCACATCGACATGGCGATGCTCGACTGCCAGGCGGCGATACTGGAGAACCCGCTGATGCGCTACTTCGCCGTCGGCGAGATGCCGGAGCGCATCGGCACGCGGCATCCGGTCACCGCGCCGGTGCAGGCGCTGCCAACGAAGGACGGCTACGTGGCGGTCGCAGTGTCGGACGGCCCCACCGGCCACTGGGGGCGTTTCGCCACACTCATCGGCAAACCCGAACTCAAGGACGACGAGCGCTTCGCGTCCGGCTGGCTCCGGCGGGTCAACTACGACGAGTTGCGTCCCCACCTAGAGTCGGCGCTGGCGCAGCGCACGACCGGCGAGTGGGTGGACCTGCTCGGCCCGGCGGGCATCGCGGTCGGCCCCGTGCAGGACGTCTCGCAGGTCGCGGTCGACCCGCAGCTGAACTTCCGTGGGATGTTCGTGGAAGCTGAAGCGCCGCAGGTGGGGCGGGTGACGTTCACGAACACGCCCGTCAAGCACTCGCGCACGCCGGGCGGGGTGCGGCGCGGAGCGCCTGAGCTTGGCGAGCATACCGATGCGGTGCTTGCCGAGGCGGGGGTTGGCGCGGAACAGGCCGCAGCGCTCCACGCATCCGGTGCGGTGGCATAGGGAGGAGCGTCGACACGGCAGCGTTCACGCGTGGTCAATCGGCCAGTTGAATAGCTCCCACAACCGCTGCCAACACTGCGGCGGCCCCGGCTACGGCCGAGGCTATCTTTATCCAGCTCCAGGGCCGTTCACCCTGCACTTCCCCCGTGCGTGCGTTGATGAGGAAGCGGAACGGCTTGTTCCGGTAGCGGTACGCGCTGATCCAAACGGGCAGCAGGATGTGCTTGAAGGTGATGTCGTCGAACTCCGAGTGCATCCACTGGATGATCTGCTCGTCCCCGCCGATGTGGTAGCGAATGGTCTGGCGTATGGGTCTGTCCATATGCCGGCGGGCTTCAGAGAAACCCTGTTCGAGGCCGACCTGATAGCTCTCGGCGCGGAATCCGCTCATGTACTCGTTCTGGAATGGGACGAGGTCGGAGAGACCCCACGGCTCCAGCTTCTCCATATATGTCCGGGGCAGGGAGTGGCTCGCGAGCACCAGGATGTCGTCAAACTCGTTGTCCACCACACCGCTGACCGGCGTCCACCACGTACGCCGGACCATCGTCGTGCCTTTGCCTGTGCTCACCGGCACGTAATAGTAGACACCTCGCTGGCCGGTGTACTGCGTCGTTACCGAGGCGTCGTAGGTCCAATGCGGGACGTACATGCCGGAGAGCGTCGTGTCCAGCCGGGCGCGCTGCTTGAAATCGTTGGGAGCGAACCAGAGCTTCGACACCCACTGGCGGAACAACGCACGAGCCCGATCGCGCTCGACCTTGAAGGGCAGCAGTGAGCGCGGCTTGATCTGCTTGTGGGAGCCGCCCTCCGCCACGATGGTGGTGCCGCAGAAGGGGCACTCCTCGGAGGAGAGGTTCGCGTCCCGCTCGAATTCCGCGCCGCAACTGGGACAGGAGATCGTGATGACTTCTTCGAGGTCCTCACCGCTCTCCAGCGACGCCAGCCGCTCGTGGAAGTCCAGCTCCTCGATCTCTTCGTTGGACTCGGGGACGGGAGTCTCGAAGCCGCAATGCCCGCAGACGAGCATCCCGGTGCCCGGCTGAAACTCGAGCAACGAGCCGCACTGCTCACACGAGAACTCATCGGGGCCGCGTTCTACCTGCTTTTCCGTTGCCATGTGGGCGGACGCTCCTAGGGAGCCTGCGGCGGCAGCGGAGGCGGCGTGGCGCCGAACAGCGCGGTGAGCGTGCCGACATCCGCAGCTCTGGTCCACTGCGCCATACCCGCCTGCCATACGAGTGTGTCGCGAGTGAGCTGGCCCTGCTGGGCCTGTGTTGCCAGCACGTCCATGCCGAATGGCCCGGTCTGTTGTCCGTTGACGGCTACGAAGAACTGCACAGGCTGGGGTATAGGCGGTGGGGCGGGCGCCGCTGCCGGTGGCGCGGCGGTCTGGCCGAGCTGGCCGCCCATCATCATGCCCATGCCCAGTCCGACCGCGCTGCCCGCGGTGCCGGGGTTGTTGGCGGCGGCCTCCACAGCCGTTGCCGCCTGGAACTGGGTGAACGCATTCAGGTTGCCGACGGCGCCCATGCTGGTGCGCTTGTCGAGAGCGGCCTCAACCTCGGCAGGGAGTGAGACGTTCTCCACGAGGAGTTTCGTGAGCTCGAGTCCGTAAGCATTGAACTCCGGCCTGACCTTCGAGGCCATGAAGGAACCAAGCTCGTCGTAGTTCGAGACGAGGTCGAGGGCGGGTATGTTGCTCTCGCCCAGGAGGTCTGCGAACCGCGAGACGATGATGTTGCGCAACTGGTCGGTGATGTCGTCGGTCCTGTAGTGGCCGGACGTCCCCACGAGCTCGCGGAGCAGGACAGCAGCGTCGTGCACGCGGATGGCGTAGGTGCCGAACGCGCGCAGGCGCACGAGTCCGAAGTCCTGGTCACGGAGCATCAGGGGATTCTTGGTGCCCCACTTGAGGTCTGTGAACCGCCGGGTGCTGACGAAGTAGACCTCCGCCTTGAACGGGCTGGAGAAACCGTACTTCCAGCCCTGAAGGGTCGAAAGGATGGGCAGGTTGGCCGTCTCCAGGATGTGCCTGCCGGGATTGAAGACGTCGGCCAACTGGCCCTGGTTCACGAAAGCAGCGGACTGCCCTTCGCGCACCACCAACTGCGCGCCGTACTTGATCTCGTTGTCGTACCGCTGGAAGCGGTAGACGAGCGTATCTTGCGAATCGTCCGTCCACTCGACGATGTCGACGAATTCGCCCCGTATCTTGTCCCAGATGGCCATGGCCTCTCTCCTCGCGTTTGCAGGTGACCTTCCCACTGTACGGGGTTGCCGGGTGAGGCGCAACGCTGGGGCTCAGGCTTCGGTGAGGCTTTGCGGACGGGGTAGGATGTGTGGACGCTCGGAGATTTCGAGGGGGCTGACGCCATGAGTCCACCTGTCTACTGCCCGCGGTGCGGATCGGTGCTGGGCGCGAAGTTCGATGGAGGCCGTGAGCGGCCCGCGTGCCTGGCGGACGACTGCGGGTTCCTGCACTTCGGCGAGTCGTCGATCGGCTGCGGTGGCGTCGTCATCCGGGACGGCAAGGCGCTCCTGATCCAGCGAGGGCTCAACCCCGGCAGAGGTACGTGGCAGATACCGGGCGGCTACGTCGAAGCCGACGAGGCCATCCCGGCAGCGGCGGAGCGCGAGGTGCGCGAGGAGGCAGGAGTCATTGCAGAGGTGCGGGAGGTGATCGGTTTCCGGCACTCGGCGAGCATCCCCGACCGTCCGGTGGCCAATCTCTACGTCGTCTTCTGGTTGGAATGGGTATCGGGCGAGCCGCGCGGGGACGGAGTGGAGACGCTCGATGCGGGTTTCTTCACCCTTCCGGAGCTCGAAGAGAAGATGGGGATGCAGGCGATGTCGTTGTGGGCGATCAAGCTGGCGCTCGCCAGGGACTACGGGAGCGGGTTCATCTCGCACCAGGACTCGTTCGAACTGCGACCGGGCTGGTCGGTGTTCGGAGTTCCGCCGGCAGCCCCCTAGCCGGTGTTCTGCAGCACGCTCCCGTCGATACGTCCCCGCAGCATCCGCAGGTAGTTGGCGGTCGTGACCTCGGCGACCGTCTCGACGTCGGTGCGCTGGAGCTCGGCGAGCTTCTCCGCGACCTGCGGGAGGTGCCACGGCTCCGTGCGGCGGATGGGGTTCTTCTTGAACGGCTGCGGGTAGGAGTCGGTCTCGATGACGATGCGGTCGAGCGGGATGTGCTCCACTGCGGCCTGCAGTTCCGGCAGGCGGAGCAACGGTTTGGCGAGGGAGATGTAGAAGCCGAGGTCGATGACGCGCTCGGCCAACCGCAGGTCTCCCTGGAAGTAGTGCCACGCGCCTCCTACCTCGCCCGCGCCCTCCTCCTGGAGCAGGCGGACGGTGTCGTCGTCAGCCTCGCGGGAGTGGGTCACGAGGGGCAGGCCGAACTCCCGCGCGAGGCGTATCTGCCGGCGGAACGCGTCCTGCTGCACATCGTAGGCGGGCGAGTGGGGCATGTAGTCGAGCCCCGTCTCGCTCCACTCGACGACCCTCGGATGGCTGGCGAGATGCCGCAGTTCGACGGCGGTGCGTTCGTCCACCCAGCCGGTGAGGTCGCCGGGGTGCAGGCCGACGCCCGCATAGACGATGGGGTGGGTGTCGGCGAGCGTCTGCACGCGCCGACAGGAGTCCAGGGTGACCCCCGCTGCTATAATCACCCCCACGTTGGCCTCTCGTGCCCTGTCGAGCAGCGGGCCGATATCTTCGGAAGCGAACTGGTCTATGTGCGTGTGCCCGTCGATCAGTGGGCGGTCGCTCCGGGAATCCTGGGTTGCGGGTGCCTGCATGGACGGATTGTAGACGATGAAGGCTGAGGGAGGAGAACGGTCTTCATGCCTTCGTGGGCACAGGCAGCGTTACGACTTTCCAGGAACAGGTGGGCACAGGCCGCGTTCGGCGTCGTCGCGAGCGGCTCGCTCGCGTACCTCGTTGCTCACAACATCGTCTGGAAGGAAGTAGCGGAGGCGTTCCTCGCGTTCCCTCCCGAGCTTGCACTCCTCGCTCTCGTCCCCCTCGCTGCGGCTATCGCGCTCCGTGCGTTGCGTTGGCACGTGCTGCTGCACCGGGAGCGCGTCTCGCTCTGGCAGGTGCTGCTGACACAGAACACCGGCCTCGGTTTCAACAACCTGTCGCCCGTGCGCATGGTGAGCGAGCCGGTGCAGCTGGCGATGATAAACCGCCGCTACGGCGTGCCGTTCCCGCAGGCGTTCGCAACGCTGGTAGGCGAGAACGTGCTCGACATATTCACGACTGCCCTGATGATGGGACTTGGCGTCCTCCTGAGCCCGGGCGTCCGCGCAAGCAATGCGAACATCCAGCTCATCGGCGCAATCATCATGTTCATCGTCAGCGCGCTGATACTCGCCGCCGTCGTGCGCGGGGCGGTGCCGTGGCAGAACAGGTTCGCTTTCCTGCAACGGATCATCCGGGGCTTCACCGAACTCAAGGAAGAGCCTCTCCGACTATGGCTGTCGCTGGGCGTGAATATTGCGCACTGGCTGCTGTTGGGCGTCTGCGGATGGGTGCTGGGGACAGGCCTGGGGATGGACGTGCACCCCGTGACGATAGCGACCATCCTCGTCGCTGCGACGTTCTTCACATCCGCCGTGCCGTCCGTGCCGTCCGGCCTCGGGACGTACCATTTCGCCGTGATAACGATGCTCACCGAATCAGGGACGGAGCAGGTCGCCGCGCTGAACTTCGCGCTGATGATGCACCTGCTGATCGTGCTGCCACCGACGGCTATCGCTCTGTTCATGACCGGCAGGATGAGCCTGGGCACGTTGCGCGACCCGTCCGGCGCTCCCCATGGCGCGTCAGGCGATTAGGTTGCATATCCCTCTCCACATACGAAGCGCGACGCTCGTGGCCGTGGCAGTGCTGCTGGCAGTCTGCGCCGCGTGCAGCAGCGCCACGCCCACGCCGGGTCCTCCTGCTACTCCAACGGCACCTCCCATCATCGATCCTACCCCGCTCCCACCGCCCGAGGGCACGTTGCGCGTGGGGATCACCGGCGCGGCGCCGCACAAGGACATGCACGCGATGCTCTCCGAGTGGGCGGCGCTGTTTGGCCCCGGCCCCAGTCATGGACGGCTCATGCGGTTCGTGCTCGAAGCCGACGACCCTCCCACGCTGGAGGTGGAGTGCGACCTCTGTGAGTCGTGGGGGTTCGTGGACGACCTGACCGCCGAGTTCCGCCTCGATCCGGAGGCGGCGTGGCAACCCGCCGAAGGCTTCGAATCGAGACCGGTGACGTCGCAGGACGTGGTGTTCAGCATGGACCGCCTGCGAATGTACCGCCTGTCGCACGCTTCGTTACTCGACTCTGTCGAGAGCGTCGAGCCGGCGAGCGAGGACGTCGTCCGGTTCAACCTGCGCTATCCCGACCCCGACCTGCCGATCAAACTGGCGAGTCCCTACGCGGTCATACTTGCCCCCGACTCACTGGACGGCGTGGACGTTCGCACGAGCGGTGCACCCGGCGCAGGACCCTGGCTGTACGAACGAGGCAGGACCGGCCAGGTGACGCTCAACGCGTGGGACGGCCACGCCACCGGGACGAAGGTCGAAAGTATCGTGTTCCACCCAGCATCGAACCCTCAATTGGTGACGCGTCTGCTCAGCCAGGGTCGTGTCGACCTCGCGCAGGTGTCGGAGTCCGAGTGGCCGCAGCTCGAAGCGGAGGGGTTCTCATCGGAGGTCGTGCACCGTTCAGGCAGAGGCGTGTTGTTCGGTCTGAACTCGGCTCGGCCCCCTTTCGACGACCGCGACGTGCGCCGCGCGGCGTTCCTGGCGCTTTCGCCCCACGATGCACTGCGGGAGACATTCGGCATCGGCTCCGTCTCCACAGGGTTGCCGCTTGCCGACGGCACATGGGGCATCCCGCAGGCAGAGGTGGATGGCGTCCTCGGCGACCCGGCACGGGCGCAGCCGGCGCTCGATGCTGCCGTGTTGCAGGAGTCGATCACGGTCATCGTCGCCAACTTCGGCGAAACGCACGTGGAGCACGGCCGCCTGCTTGCGGAGCAACTCGAGGATGCGGGATTCGACGTCACGGTCGAGGTGCTGAGCCGCGCGGCGTACCTTCGCCGGGTGTGGGAGGAGCGGGACTTCGATGCGTTCGTGGGGCCGATGCCGCCGACGGATACGCCGAATGCCTTCCTGTTGGGGCTCGTGCATTCCGACGGCGCATTCAATGTGACAGGCGGCACGACAGCGCTCGACGCGCTCATCGATCAGCAGGCGTCGGAGCTGGACGATGCAGCCCGAGCGGAGCTCGCACGGGAGATACAACGGGAGATGCTCAGCGAGGCGCTCTTCCTCATGGCGGCAGGCGCTGCGGAGCGATGGGCGTTCAGCGATCGGGTGACAGGGTTCGTGCCGCACATGCCGATGGGAGCGGGCGACCTGTGGACCCGGACGGGTGTTGCGGACAAGGGAGCGGGCTGACGAAGCGTCGTTGGGGTATACTGCCAGCAGGTGCATGAAACCAATCTGGACGTACAGTGGCGCTCACGCCCTGGCGCAAGTGAACGGAGGTTCTGAGATGGCAAAGCCCCAGCCCGTAACCGATGCCGATTTCGCGACGACCGTGCTCGAGAGCGACCAGCCGATACTGGTCGACTTCTGGGCGGACTGGTGCGGCCCCTGCAAGATGATCGCGCCCGTGGTGGACGAACTCGCCGAGGAGTACGAGGGCCGCTTCGCGTTCGCCAAGCTGGACGTGGACTCCAACCCGCAGACGGCGATGCAGTTCGGCATCCGCAGCATCCCGGCGCTGCTGCTGTTCAAGGACGGCAAGGTGGCCGAGAACGTTATCGGCGCGGTGCCGAAGGCCGTGCTCAAGAAGAAGATCGACAAGGTGCTCGAGGAGTAAGACCTCCGCTCAAGTCGATAAGCACACGGGCGGTGTCTCTTCTCCGTAAGGGGCGCCGCCTGTGCTGTTAACTCGCTCCCACGCCAGCCAAAGGGGTCAGGCAGCCTCTATACTGCGCGTCTCGGATCTCGCGGGAGTGGATGGGTCCCGGTGGGTCTCGCGGTCTTCAAAACCGTTGCCGGGCCAGCTTCCTGGTTCGGGGAGGGTTCGACTCCCTCGCACTCCCGCCACGCCGTTCCGGGAGATTCCGCCATCCGTTACGGATAACGTCGCCTGCTGAGTCGGATACTCCCCGATTGCGTTCACATCACGGCAACGCTTGACGTTCACTCCTCGTAGAGGTAGCGTGCACGCAACTTTCCTATGCGGACGCGGCGATGTCGCGCCCGGCTCCGAGGGAGGACGGACATGAGGAAGTTGGCACTCGCGCTCGTAAGCGCGCTCGTTCTCATGGTGGTCGCCGCTGCGTGCGGCTCCGACCCCACCCCGACACCAAGACCCACAGCCACACCCGTACCACCCACCCCGACGCCAACCGCAATGGCGATGGCCGACGACCCCACGGCAACGCCCGTGCCGGAGCCTACGGCAGACCCCTTTGAAGCAGAGTGGGACGCCCTCATCGCCGCTGCGCAGGAAGAGGGCAGACTCGATGCCTTCATCTGCTGCGCGCTTGGCCGCGTGTTCGATGCACACATCGACGCCTTCCAGGAGGAATTCGGCATCGAGATCGTCAGCGCCACCGGCTCATCCCGGCAGCAGGCGGACCGGGTGCTCGCGGAGCGTGCCGCCGGCGTGTACAGCCTGGACGTATGGACGGGAGGCCTCACCACCACCAACACGAGACTCGTCCCCGAGGGTGCGCTGACCGACCTGCGGCCATTGCTCATCCACCCCGACGTGCTGGGCGGCGACAACTGGTACTTCGGAGAGCTCTTCTGGGGCGACCCCGAGATGAAGTACATCGTCGGCTACGGCGGCAACGCATCCAACGCTCCCATCGCTTACAACACCGACCTGCTGCCGGACCCGACGGTCATCCAGTCGTACGTCGATATCGTGAAGCCCGAGTTCGTCGGCAAGATCGTCATGCGCGACCCCCGGGAGGCGGGAACCGCGAACAATCACCCGTTCTATTTCACGCAGGGTCTCGACGAGACGTACCTCATCCCCCTGTTCCGCGACATGGAGCCTGTCATCGCATCGGACGCCCGCCAGGCCGCGGAATGGCTGGCCCAAGGCAGGTTCGCTCTCTGCATCTTCTCCTGCACCACTGAAGTCGAGGAACTCAAGGACCAGGGGTTGCCCGTGCAGGACCAGTTCCCGCACCCGTTGAAGGAGGGCGCGACGATCGGCACCGGCGGAAACAACATCTTCGTCATGGACCAGGCGCCGCATCCCAACGCCGCCAAGCTCTTCCTCAACTGGATGCTTGGCCCGGAGGGCCAGTCGCTCTACCAGGAAGCCAACGGCGACAACTCCCTGCGTATCGACATCCCAAAGGACAACGTCGTGCCGGGCAACCTGCCCAAGGACGGCATCGAGTACCTCGTGCCGAGCGCCGACCCTGGACACCAGAGCAAGATCGATGACGCTCTTGACTGGTTCCGTGCAGAATTGCCGAAGTACGGCTACTAGCAGCTTGAGAAACGAGAACGGGGACCGGGGACGCTAGGCCCTCGGTCCCCGGCAGGGACGAAGTGCACTCATGATGAGAACGCCGGCACTCGTGTCTCGCAGCAGGGCCGTCATCCGGGGCCAGTCGCCTACCGGCGCGTTCGTGATGGCCGTGCTCATCATCGTGTTCGGCGTTTACATCGTCTATCCCGTCATCCTCATCTTCATCAACAGCTTCAATGTCGCCGAGCGTGTTCGCGACCCCTTCGTCTTCTCCTTCGACAACTGGCGCATGGCGTTCTCCGATGCCACGCTCTTCGAAGCCCTTCGCAATACCTTCGTCGTCTATTTCCTGTACACGGGCATCAGCTTCCCCGTGGCCATCGTCATAGCCTGGCTTCTCGCCCGCACCAAGATGAAGTTCAGCTACGGTCTGGAGTTCATGTTCTGGGTGTCGTTCATGCTGCCCGGCATCGCGGTCACCATCGGATGGACGTACCTGCTCGACCCGCACATCGGATTCATCAACCAGTTGCTTTGGAAGCTGCCGTTCTTCGAGAGGAGCTTCGACGGCGGGCCGTTCAACATCTACTCCGTTCCCGGAATCATCTGGGCGCATCTGATGGCTAACGCCATCTCCCAGAAGGTCATGCTGCTCACTCCCGCCTTCCGAAACATGGACCTCAGCATGGAGGAGGCGGCGAGAGTCTCCGGCGCTTCGAATGTGCGTACCATGATCCGGGTGACCCTACCGGTGATGGTCCCTGCCCTCTCCGTAGTGTTCATGCTCAACATCGTCCGCATCTTCCAGTCGTTCGAGACCGAGCAGATCCTGGGCACGCCGATCAACTTCTACGTCTACTCCACCAAGATCTTCCAGTTCGTCCGCTACTTCGATCCGCCGGAGTACGGGCAGGCCACCGCGCTCGCGAGCCTTACGCTCATCATCATCGCCGTGGTCATTCCGCTGCAGCGCTGGTTGCTGAACCGGCGCCGCTACACGACCGTGACGGGAAGCTTCCGGCCCGGCCTGATCGACCTCGGCCCGTGGCAGTGGGTCGCCTGGGGCGCGATTGTGTTCCTCGTGGCGCTGCTCACCGTTGTCCCCGTTCTCGTGCTTGTCGGCGGCAGCTTCATGACCCGGGTCGGCTGGTTCAACATCAACGACGTATGGACGCTCGGGCACTGGCAGGACGTGCTCGGCGACCGGTTCTTCATGCAGGCCCTCCGCACGACCATCATCCTCAGCATGAGCACAGCCATCATCTCGCCGTTGCTCTTCTCGATGGTTGCCTACGTGCTCGTACGCACGAGATGGCGGGGGCGCGCCATCCTGGACTCGCTCTTCTGGATGTCGGCGTCTATCCCGGGCATGCTGGCCGGCCTGGGGTTGCTCTGGGTGTTCCTCGGCACACCCGGCCTGGTCGCCATCTATGGAACGATCTTCGCGCTGCTTCTGGTGGTCATCCTGCAGGGCAAGCTCACCAGCACACAGCTCATCAAGGGCGCCTATCTGCAGATGGGGTTGGACCTGGAGGAGGCTGCGCGCGTTGCCGGCGCGGGATGGTTCCGCACCTATCTCCGCATCTGGTTGCCGCTCATCATGCCCACGCTGGTGCTCATCGGCACGATCAACTTCGTGTTGTCGGCTCAAGCCACCGCCAGCATCATCCTGCTGGCGAGCAGAGGCACCACGACCCTGTCGATCCTGGCGCTGGAGAAGATGACCCATGCAGACGGCACGTTGCTCGAACAGGCCGGCATCGTGAGCCTGTTCATCGTTGGCATGACCGTTGTCGTTGCCCTGATCGCGCGACGGTTCGGTCTGGTCCTCGGCGTGCGGCACGACGTGCGGAGCACGGCCAACGCCGCACCCGCAGACGCGGGGTCGCAAGGCATAGCGGCAGCGAACCAGGCAACCGGCCTGGGCAGATAGCGCTCCGGAGGAGGTAGGCCAGCAAGGGGGGGGGGGGGACCTGCCTTGACGTTTGGGCTTCATGGGGTTAGCGTTCACGCAACTTTTCCTGTGCGCGCGGGCTTGGCCCGTTCGGATTCCGACGGATGACGGAGGGGAACAATGACGACAGCCACCGCAACAACCGAACGGAACGCAGCGGTGAAGCTCGATGGGCTGAGCAAGACCTACCCGGGCGCTCAGATCCCGGCGGTGAACGAGCTCTCTCTCAACGTGGAGGACGGCGAGGTCTACACGCTCCTCGGCCCGTCCGGGTGTGGCAAGACGACGACGCTTCGCATGGTCGCGGGGCTCGAAGTGCCCGACGAAGGCGACATCTTCTTCGGCGACCGCGAGATCGTCGTCACCAGCAAGCGCTTCCGGCTCCCGCCGGACAAGCGCGACCTTGGCATGGTCTTCCAGTCCTACGCCATCTGGCCGCACATGACCGTGGAAGAGAACGTCGCATTCCCGCTCGCGACGCGCCACATGAAGCGCTCCGAGATACGGGAGCGGGTCGCTCACGTGCTGGACCTCGTGAACCTTCCCGGTCTGCAGAAGCGCCCCGCGCCGTTGCTCAGCGGCGGCCAGCAGCAGCGCGTTGCTCTCGCAAGGGCACTCGTCATCGAACCCAAGATACTGCTGCTCGACGAACCGTTCAGCAACCTCGACGCGAAACTCCGTGAGCAGATGCGCGTGGAGTTGAAGCTGCTGCAGAAGCGACTCAACATCGCGGTCCTGTTCGTTACGCACGACCAGATCGAGGCGCTCAGCCTCTCCAACCGGATCGCGCTCATGAACCTCGGCATCATGCAGCAGCAGGGCCCGCCGCAGTTGCTCTACGAGGAGCCTGCCAACGAGTTCGTCCGTGACTTCATCGGCAAGACCGTGCTGTTGCGGGGCAAGGTGGAGAGCAGCAATCCCTCCGGCCAGGTCTCCGTGGCTATCACAGGAGGCCCCAACTGCGTCATATTCGGACGCTCGTACAACCCGGACGGGCTCTCTACCGGGCAGGACGTGTACACCGCCATACGTCCCGAAGACATCGAGGTGCAGCCTGCAACCGGCAACGACATCCCATCAGGGGCTATCGGCGGGACCGTTAGCGCAGCCCTCTTCACGGGCGAGCGCTTCGAGTATCAGGTCGAAGTGGACGGCCAGGGGACGCTGCAGGTCTTCGGCGAGCGACACAACCCGGCTGAGGAAGGCAACAAGGTGAACCTCGTGCTGCGTCCGGACGGCCACAGCGTCTGGTCGTCCGACTGGACGCACACCGAGACCAGTGAGGCCGATTAGCATCTCGCGCAACGCAGGACTCGCTTCGCAGCGCCCCTGAACCGGGGCGCTGCTTCTTGACGTTAACGGCTTGCACGGGATAGCGTTCGTCAATCACGCGCGGGAGCGTTGCGCCCCGCTACCGAGGGAGGATGGTTGTGAGAAAGATAGCGCTCTTTCTGAGCACGATGCTTGCGCTGCTGGTGGTAGCAGCCGCATGCGGTTCCGACCCGACGGCAACCCCGGTCCCCCAGCCCACGCCGACGCCGACACAGGCGATGGCGGAGGAACCGACGCCTACGGCAATGATGGAAGAGAAGTCGTTGGAGGAGCAGCTCTACGAAGAGGCGCTCGCTACCAACGACGGCAAGATCGCCTGGGTGTTCCCGACGCGTGCGTCGCAGGGCGACCCCATCATGGAAGCGTTCGAGGCGGAGTACCCCGGACTCGACGTGGAGTTGACGACCAAGAGCACCAGTGAAGTGACCGAGGGGCTGCTGCTCGAGCACCAGCTCGGCAGGATCGCCGCGGACGTTTCCGACCCCGGACGCGACAGCCGCCTGCTCGACAGGGGCATCTTCGGCGACAGCAGCGACATCTTCGCAGACGTGGGGATCGCGGAAGCCGCGATCTATGCCGACGGCCTTGCGACGCTCTACGTCCCGCTGGCGCACGGTGTCATGTACAACACCGACATCGTCACGGGCGACGACATCCCCCAGACGTACGAGGACCTGCTCGACCCGAAGTGGAAGGGCCAGATGGTGCTGGAGGACCGGCTCAAGGGCTTCATCTACCTCACTGACCTGCCCGAGTACAACGGGCGCTACGAGAACCTCTGGCCCGAGGCACAGATCGTCGATTACCTGACCAAGCTGGCGGAGCAGGACGTGCTCATCCAGCACGGCAACACCACGGTCTCCAACACCGTGGCCAGCGGCGAGCGGCCCATCAGCCCGGACGTGAACGTCGCCTCCATAGGCAACGCTATCGTCCAGGACCACCCCGTGGACCTTGCTCCCGTAACGCCTAACGCCATCGAGCAGTGGCTCATCGGCGCGGTCGCGGACGGGCCGAACCCTGCCGGCGGCAGGCTCTTCCTCCGCTGGCTGCTGAGCTCGGACCAAGGCATCCCGGTGCGGGTCTCGGTCCAGCCGGGCACGACCCTCGACCCCGACTCCGGCGACATCATCGGGGAACGCGCGGCGCGACTGGGCCTGAAGATCGGCTACACGGGCATCGAGATGGCCGACAACTTCTCGCGGCTCCAGATGACGTATCGAGAGGCGATGGGCATCCCCACCAGTTAGGTGGCGACCGGGTCTGATCGGGGACGGGCTCATCCGGGCCCGTCCCCCAACCTCTTCCTGTCCCGTCTCGCGGTAGTGCGTGCGACGGGCGGGAACACACCGGAGGCGTCATGGCGACGGCCACCCAGGTAGCACGGAGAGTCTTACCGGGACGCTTTGCGAACCTGGAGCCGCAGTACGTCATCTTCGTCGGCGGGCTGGGACTCATCCTCGCGCTGCTGGTTATCGCGCCGCTGGCCATCCTGCTGTTCTACAGCCTGTGGAGCGTCGGGCCGGTGGACGACGGCGGCTCGTTCACGCTGGAGAACTACCGCAAGACGTTCCTCTCCAGCACGACGTATGAGTTGCTGTTCAACACCGCCGTGTTCGGCATCGGCTCCGTTGCCGTTGGTCTGGCTTTCGGCGTGTCGCTGGCGTGGGTGGTGGAGCGCACGAACGCTCCGTTCCGCAACTTCGCGTTCGTTGTCGCCATCATCACGGCGGGCATCCCCCCGCTCCTCTACGCGATGGCGTGGGTGTTCCTGCTCAACCCGCGCACCGGCGTGTTCAACATCCCGTTCACGCAGTGGCTGGACTGGGACAAGGGCATCTTCAACCCCTACACGCTGGGCACGCTCGTTGTCGTGGAGGCATTCCGGCTCACGCCGACCATCTTCCTCATGGTGGTTGGGCTGTTCCGCAGCATGGACCCGGCGCTGGAAGAGGCGGCTTCAACGTCCGGCGCCAACACAGCCACGACCGTTCGAAAGGTGACGCTGCCGGTCATGCTCCCCGGCCTGTTGGGCGTCATCATCTTCGTCGGCACCGCGACGATCGGCCTGTTCGAGTTGCCGGCCATACTGGGGATGCCGGGCGGCATCCACGTATTCGCCACGCGCATCTACATCGCGATGGACACCACGCCGCGCGACTATGGCCTCGCAACGAGCCTGGGCACCGTTGCTGCGCTGATTGGCATCGTCGGCATCTACTACTACCACCGCGTCACGCGGGTGCAGCAGAAGTTCGCCACGATAACAGGCAAGGGCTACCGCCCGCGCCGCATGGACCTGGGCAAATACCGCCCGTGGGCCGGAGCGGCGATCATCGGGTACTTTCTCCTGATGGTTGTACTGCCGTCTATCGTATTGATCTACGCGAGCACGCAGACCTTCTTCAGGCCTCCTTCTCTCTCTGCCATCCAGGACGGAAGCCTCGAGGCATACCGGGAGATATTCGGGCAGGAGGCGTTCTGGATCGGGCTGAGGAACTCGCTCATGCTCATCGCGACGGTGCCTATCGCCACGATACTTCTGTCGGCGGTCGTCTCGTGGATCGTCGTGCGTTCCAAAGCGCCCGGCCGCGGCATACTCGACACGCTCGCGTTCGTGCCGTTCACCGCGCCGAGCATCGTGTTCGGACTGGCCTTCCTGCTCATCGCGTTCTGGGTGGACTGGATACCGGTCTATGGCACGATATGGCTCATCGTCATCGTTCACGTGGCGCGCTTCCTCGCCTACGGCACGCGGGCGACGAACGGCGCGATGTTCCAGTTGCACAAGGAGCTGGAGGAGGCAGGGTCGGTGAGCGGTGTCGGCTGGCTCACGGTGTTCCGCCAGATAACGCTGCGCCTGCTCGTGCCATCGCTGATCGCGGGGTGGCTCTGGGTGGCCATCCATAGCGGACGCGAGCTGTCCATGGCGCTGCTGCTCAGCACCCGCGACAGCCAGATCCTCTCGCTCGTCGCATGGGGCGCGTGGGAGAACGGACGGAGCAACGAGGCCGCCGCGATCGGCATGATCCTGATGGTGATGATGACCATCATCGTTGTCCTGGCGAGGCTGGTGACGCTGCGTCTTTCGAGAGAACAGGGTTAGGGAGAACGTATGGCTGCTACGGTACGAGTCACGGATCTGGAGAAGCAGTACGCCACGGACGAGGGAGCGGTCAACGCCGTTCGCGGCGTGTCGTTCGAGGTGGAGCACGGCGAGTTCTTCACGCTGCTCGGCCCGTCCGGCTGCGGCAAGTCGACCACGCTCCGGTGCATCGCCGGGCTCGAGAAGGCGAACGGCGGCGAGATCGTGATCGACGACCTCGTGGTCATCTCCCGGAGCGGCGCGCACGTCCCGGCGCACCAGCGCCCCATCGGCATGGTGTTCCAGTCCTACGCCATCTGGCCGCACATGGACGTGTTTGACAACGTGGCGTTCCCCATCTCGCAGGGCAAGGGCAAGCTGCCCAAGGCCGAGGTGCGCGAGCGCGTGCTGGAGGCGCTGAGCCTGGTGCGGCTCGACGGCCTGGAGCGGCGGCCTGCGCCGCAGCTCTCCGGTGGCCAGCAGCAGCGGCTCGCGCTCGCACGGGCGCTCGTGCGGCAGCCGAAGGCGCTGCTGCTCGACGAGCCGCTCTCCAACCTCGACGCGAAGCTGCGCGACGACATGCGCGTCGAGTTGAAGACGCTCACCGAGCGGCTGAACATCACCACGCTGTTCGTGACGCACGACCAGCTGGAGGCGTTGACGCTCTCCGACAAGATAGCCGTGATGCGGGACGGCGAGATCGTCCAGCTCGGCGGGCCGAAGGACATCTACGACGACCCGAACTCGCGGTTCACGGCGGAGTTCATCGGCACGACCAACCTGCTCGAGGGGACGGTCGCCAGCCGCGAGGGCAACGTGATGCGCGTCGAGACGCCGCAGGGGACGATCAACTGCGCCGCGGTCGAACTGGTCGAGCCGGGCGACAGCGCGGCCATCGCCATCCGTCCCGCGAACATCGGCGTTTCAACCGAGCGGCGCGAGGCCGACAACGTCATCGAGGGCGAGGTCGAGACCGTGGTCTTCCTCGGCGACTCGGTGGACTGCCGCGTGGACGTCGGCGGTGCGGTCATCCGTGCTTTCGTTCACGCATCGCAGCCGATCACTCGCGGCGACCGTGTGTTCCTGGCGATGAACGCCGGGGACTGCCGACTGCTCCCGGCGGAAGCGGCGTTCGTCGAGGCGGAAGAGGGCGGCGGGCCGTCCATGCAGGTGTCGGCGGGGGCGCCGCCCTCAGTGGCGTAAGGGGTACCCTCACCCCCAGCTCCGCCGGTTCACCCTCACCCGCCGCTGCGCGGCGACCTCTCCCCTCAAGGGAGAGGGGCTCAGACCTCGCGGGCGCGGAAGCCGTAGAAGCGCTCGGCGTTCTCGTGGAGGACCATCGCCTTCTCGGCGGCGGTGAGGTCGGCCTCCAGCACTTCCTCGATCTCGTGGCGGACGCTCTCGCGGTTCACCTCGTGCGGGAAGTCGGACGAGTACATGAACGCCTCCGCTCCCGCGACCTTGATCGCGTACGGGAGCGAGAACTCCCCGCCCTCGCAGCCGACGTAGATGCGACCCTCGCGCACCTGCCGCACGGTGTAGTCGAAGATCGACTCGCCGTCCAGCAGCCGGATGTACTTCGCGTCCGGGTCGAACGGGATGTGAGTGGCCCAGGACTCGTCGAGCCGTTCGAGGCAGAGCAGGAACCAGGAGACGCCGCCCTCCAGGAAGCCGACGCGGATGCCGGGGAACTTGTCGTAGATGCCGTTCATGAGGATGCCGGCGAACGAGATCATGATGCCGAACGGGTGGCCGAGGCCGTGGACGGCGGGGTAGATGTTCATGTCGTCCAGCCCCATGCCGCTGTGGCAGCCGCCGTGGATGCCCAGGCAGCAGCCGAGGCGCTCCGCCTCCTCGAAGACGGGCCAGTACTCCGGCGAGCCGACGTGCGCCTTGAGACCGGTGGAGGGCAGCATCGCGCCGACGAAGCCGAGTTCCTCGACCGCGCGGCGCAACTCAGCGACCGCGGCGACGGGGTCCTGCATGGGGATGAGGGCCATGCCCTTGAAGCGGGAGTCGTTCTGCATGTAGGCGTCGTAGACCCAGTCGTTGTAGGCGCGGCAGACCGCTATCGCCCAATCGATGGAGACGATCTTGCCGTAGGCGAGGGCGGAGGTGGGGTAGAGGACAGATGCGCTGATGCCGGCTGCGCCCATGAAGCGCTTCCAGCCCTCGGTGCCGGAGCGCTCGAACGAGCCAGGCGGCAGCTGGACGAGCGACGCCGAGTGGAGGTGGTCGAGCGGCGGGAAGAGCCTCCCCAATTCGAACGGCCCGCGCTCGCGGTAGCCGGGCGGCATGAGGGCGCTGATGCCCTCCGGGTCCTCGAAGAGGTGCCCGTCCGCGTCGATGATGGTTTCCAGGTCAACGCTCTTGGTTGCCATGAGGTGCTCCTCCTGCGCTCATGCCGGTCTGCTGCGGGGAGTATAGGCGACCCCGCGCCCCGCCGCGAGCGTGGGCGGTCCGATCGTCCTGCGGGTAACATTCGGTAACAATTGGTAACATGCCACGCTCCTGGCGGGAGGGCTGCCAGAGGCTTCGCAGCCGGAACCATGGTAGGGCGGGTGGCCTCGACCGCGAAAGGGGCGGGTGTCAGCAATCTCACATCGATGGACAGGATGAACAGGATGGAAGCGATTGACCTGTCGAGGCTCGGCGGACTGCGAGACAAGATATCCCCGGACGCTCCCCCGTTCGACATCCGCAAGTTCCGGGACGAAGGGTATGACCCCGCGGCATATCGGGATTGATACCTCTATTCTCGTAGGGCTGTCACTGGGGATCCTCCCGACGCTCACGCTGGACAGGCAGATGCCCCGCTGTCCGGCACGCAACTGCCCCAGGGATTGGGGCCGTCACTCCAGCGGAGGCTGGAGTCCAGGGGTGGGCGGTGGGTCTGTCATGCCGAGCGTAGCTGAGGCATCTCTCGGGAGGCAGGCTGCTTTATCACACCTCGCGTGGCGGACCCACCGTTAACAGGCCGCGTGGGGCACGCCTGCTACCATGCTCCGCGTTCACCCCCATCCCCCATCAAGGGGGAAGGGGCTAGGCAGGGCTGCGAGGTTCCTGCCTGCGCAGGAACGAGGGCCCGGCTGGAGGAACGACGTAGTTGTATCCTGTTCGGAGCCGCTTGCGCTTCCGGAGTCCGCGAATGTCCAATCTGACGAACGAGTTCGGCCAACCCATCGGTTCCGCCGTGCCCGACTGGATGCCGCCTGCGCGTCCTGAGCGAACGACGATGCAGGGAGCGTACTGCACCGTGGAGCCGTTCGATATCGACTCGCATGTGCCGGACCTGTTCGAGGCACTGTGCGCGATCGAACCGGACTGGACGTACCTGCCGTACGGCCCGTTCGCAGACCTCGCCGCGTTCCGAGAGTGGGTGCAGGAGCGGTGCCTCGGAGACGACCCGCTGTTCTACACGGTTCCGGACAGCGAGACCGGGAAGACCGGTGGGGTGGCGAGCCTGATGCGCATCACTCCCCAGTCAGGGACGATAGAGGTGGGGCATATCCACCTCGGGCCGACCCTGAAGGGGAGCCGGGCAGCCACCGAGGCGATGTTCCTGCTCATGGAGTATGCTTTCTCGCTCGGGTACCGGCGTTACGAATGGAAGTGCGACGCGCTGAATGCGCCTTCTCGGAACGCGGCGCTCCGGCTGGGATTCACGTTCGAGGGCACCTTTCGGCAGGCGACCGTTTACAAGGGACGCAATCGCGATACGGACTGGTTCTCCATCACTGACGCCGAGTGGCCCCGCCTCCAGGAAGGGTTCAGGCGCTGGCTCGACCCCGATAATTTCGCCAGTGGCCGTCAGCGTCGCCGGTTGCAGGAGTGCGTGGCGTTCGGGCTACTGCACTCCTGACGAGTCGATGGCCGTGTGGTAGACATAGAGCGTTATGTGTTTCTTCAAGCGTCTGTCAGGACCCACGTATGTGACGCTCGAGATGGATAGCCCACGGAGAACGAGCGCGATGCAGCCGAGTACCGAGGCGCATACCTGCTGCTCATGGAGAACATCCGCATGCGGCTGAGCATCTCTACGTTGGACCCGCTCTCCAACGAATACAGCCATCGCGTCAGGGCACGCGTCCGGTACACAACCGAGTCGCTGCGGCCGCACCGGATCGCATCGTTCGAGGAGTTCGAGCAACACACGCCGTACCAGAAGGGCTGGGTGGTGGTGAACCGGCTCTCGGTGCATCCTGAGGACGTGGACAAGGCAGTCCATCTGTTGGGGAAGGCGGGCATAGAGGCGAAGAAGGAGCCTCCGTCCCAGTGGTGACACCAGGCACCGCCCGACGCCACCCCGGTTCACCCCCATCCCTGCATCAAGCGCGGGGCAGGCTCTAACCTTCCCCCGTCGATGGGGGAACTTTCCCCACCGCGTGACCTGCCCCGTCACTCTGAATTCCCGCGGTGCGGGAATGACGGGGGGTGCGCCCTCGCACTTCTCATACACCCGCACGCTTATCGCATTGAGGGACGCGCTTCGGTGCCGGAGAATCGGTTGCCAACATAGGTTCACTCACGGTTCGCCCAGTCCCCCACGGCGGACCAGGCGGGTGGCGCAGGGGCCTGAAGAGCGAGCCCCTGCGGCATCCGAACATACGATCCCGACGCGAGTTCCGTGTCCCCAGGAGCAGCGTGAGACACCTGACCGTATCCGTCCCCGGCGCTTCGACCCGTATCCTCTTGCCAGCGTTCATGGCGGCAGCCTTCCTGCTGCTGTTGCTGCTGCCCACGTTCGGGCAATCTACCTTCAACCGCACGGACGGGAAGATCAGCATCGGCGGCCTCAGCGTCGGCGTGTTCGACGACATCCAGGATGCCCAGTTCCAGAAGAACGCGCTGACGCCCTACACGGACGGGACGGTCGTCTACCTTCCCCTGGCAAATCCCAGCACCTACCTGGGGACGCGGGGCTCACACCTCAAGGGCGATATCGCGTACCTCGCAACCGGGTTGGTCTCGCCACAACACACCTTCTTCGGCGGGAGGCTCTGGGTTTCCAACAACCGGGTGAACGACTTCGACGACCCGGCCACGACGGGCGTGGACGAAAGCCTCGTCGAAGGCGCCTACAACACCATCCTCATCGCTGCGGAGAAGGACAGTGTGACGCCGGCGCCGGATGCGAACGGCTGTGCGGTTGCGACGGTGCGGAACCCGCGCGCCAACGATTCCATCGCGGTGCAGATGGCCGAGGCGAGCGTTTCGGACGGGATCACGTACTACCAGGCGTTCGTGCGTGTCCTCGATCCGTTGGAAGAGAACCACGACGGCACGCTTGCCCACGAGTCGAGCGACTCCGGCCCGGCGTGCGCGGACTACACGACGGGCGTTATTCATGCGAATACCGCTGCCATCCTCGCGCGGCACGGCGACCGCATCACGATAGAGGTGGAGGGCGCTGGAGAGGTGACGGTGGACGTGGACGGCAAGGGGCCGGACGTGACCGGCATCACGCCGGAGGACCTGAGTTACGTGCGTTCCAGCAGCCTCCATTACTCGTTCACGGTGCGCGACAACGACGCGGGCCTGCGCCACGACGGCGAGAGCATCATCTCCAGCGACGGCGACTACACGGAGGTGAACCGGGACAAAGACCACGACACCACCGGCGAGCCGCTCTCGGTCGGCTCCTCCGGGGGACAGATCAGCACGAACGGGGAGGCCGCGGAGATAGACCTGAAGGTGTGGCCCAGGGGCGCCGACCGCAACGCTGCGGACGACATCACGGAAACGGGGAGCTGGACGCTCCAGGGGAACACGCCGGGAGTCGCGTACTCGTTCTCGGCGGACGGCGGCAACACGGACGAGGGTGTGTACCTCATGGAGGTGTCCGCCTATGACCGCGCCGGCAACAGGACGGTGACCGAAGCGCCGGACGACGAATACCCGGGCCCGTACGCGTTCACCGTGGACGACACGGACCCGTCGGTGGTGCAGGCGTGGACCGGCATCGCGTACGACCCGGACCTCACGATGATGGGCAAGGTCGTACAAGGGGAGGTCGCCGACCGTTCATGGATCATGGTGGAGTTCAACGAGCCGGTGCGTACGGGTATCGACCCGGACCGGATCCGGGTCGCCGACCACGAGGTGGTCAGCGTTTTCCAACCGAACTACGCGCCGTCGTTCGTGAGGATCGTCGACAGCAGCGGCACGAACACGTTGCCGGCGGGGACGCAGCGACCGACGTTCGCGCCGCCCGTGCTCCGCGCCGCGGCCTCGCTCGCGCCCCAGGCGCAGGTGTGCACGGACCCCTCCACCGACGGGATAACCGGCCTCGGTTTCGATTACGACGAGACCACGGGCAACGCCACGATCTCCTGGAACCGGCTCAGCAACGCCGACTGCGACGGCTACCGGCTCGCCATCCTCTCGGGGCGGGCGGTGCTGTTCATCGCAGACCTGGAGCGGCCCGCTTCCGGGACGACCGTGTCCTTCAGCATACCGAGGGCGTCCGAACTGGGGCGGTACATCGAGGCCGACGCCGGGGACTCGGACTCGGAGGACCTGACCATCCTGGCAGGGCTGCGGTACGCCTCCGTAGCCGCAAACACGGACAAATTCGGACGCAGGACGGCGAGCGCGACCGTGGACCTCGCCGGCCTGACAGCGCCAACGGCGGCGGTGACCGGCAGCGTGGTTGCGCCGTTCCTGCTGCACCCGGCGTCGGCGCCCGCGGTGCTGCCGGCGATCGCGGCGAGCGACGCCTCGCTCGAGTGCGGCTTCACCTCCGGGGACCCTTCCTGGGATGAAGTCGTGTTCTCCTTCACGCACACCCCGTTGACGGTCGGCGGGTGGGAGCTCGTGGGGTACTACCGGCAGCTCTTCTACCCGCCCGACTACAGCACCGACGACCTGAACCGCCTCTTCGACTACACCGCGGTCGGGGCGGACGGCTGGGAGACGAGCGTGAGCTTCCAGCACTACTACAACTCGAGCCCGGAGGTGTACAACGCCAAAGGGGAAGTCGTGGCGGTGTACCGGAAGGACGGCAGGACGCTCGCGGGCGCGGTGCGGACCGTCGGATGCACCGGCAGTTCGGTCACCAACCCGAACGTGGACAGGAGCCCGCCGCTGCTCCAGACGGCAGCGGTCAGCGGCACGACGCTCAGGCTGACCTACAACGAGGCGCTGGACGGCGGCTCGACACCGGACGGTAACGCGTTCGACGTCCGCGTGGACGGGGCGCAGCGCGCGGTCGACGGGGTGTCGGTGATCGGCAGGCAGGTGGCGCTCACGCTGGGCTCGCCGGTCACGGCCGGGGAGTTCGTTACGCTCAGCTATACGAAGCCGGGCGCCAACCCGATCCAGGACATCGCCGGGAACGACGCGTTCAGCTTCCGGCTCTGGCCCGTCTCGAACGTCCTGGGAGGGGGGAACAACGCCGCCTACGTCGTCGACATAACGGGCCTCACCCACGCAGAGGCGCTGGCAGACCTGGGATACTGGCCGGTAGACATCAACGGCGACAAGATCGACGACGCGCGCACGCGCATCTACATCGAACTCGCGCGCGAGCTGAAGGCGGACGAGACGCCGGAGGTGACGATCTTCGCCGGCGCCGTCCTCGACCTCGCGGGCAATGCCAGCGCCACCGAGGAGATCACGCCGCGCGACGGCATCGCGCCGCGCTTCACGGTCACGGTGACCGCAACAGCCCAGGACCGGCCGGTCGCGAACGCGCGCGGGGAGTTCGTCGTGGACGTGCGCGCGGACGAGGATTTGCGGCGCCGTCCGGTGGTCTACTTCACCGGCATCGAGGCCACGGTGGACGGCGCCGGTGCGTACGGCTACGACATCGGCGGCCTCCAGGCAGGCCACACGCTCACCGTGCAGGAGGACGAAGCCCACTGGGCCGGGACGTACCCGGCATCGGGCCTGACCGGGCTCGGCGGGCTGTTCGGCCTCGTGGTGTACGGGTTCGACTACGAGGACAACATCGGCGAGTCGGGCGGCTGGACACCGCCCAGGCACCAGCGGACGCCGGAGACAGGTCCACCCGTCGAGGACCATGCCCTGGACCTCACGGAGATGCACGAAGCCGGAGTGCTGCTGGAGATAGACGAGGAGTTCAACGGCGGCGCAACGCCCGAGTTCGCCCTGAACCCGACGCGGAGGCAGCGGAACGACGAGACGGAGAGCTCCTCCCCGATCGTCAGCATCAGTTTCCCGGCGGAGGAGGGCGAGTACGCGGTCTGCCCGGGGAACGGCTGCGGCGGCGACAATCCGGACGCCGGGTTCTCTGACTCGCACGCGGGGGTGACCATCGCGGCGGTCACGCTGGACGACAACGACGCGATGGGGCAGCTCTCACGAGTGAACGCCTCGAAGTTCGCGCTCCTCGCCAGCGACCTGGCGCTCGGAGCGCACGAGATCGAGTACATGGCGGTCGACGACGCCGGCAACGTGGCCACGTTCGAGTTCACGTTCTCGGTGGTCGAGCGCGAGCCGTACGAGCTGAACGTGCAGCCGGGCTGGAACCTCATCTCCTTCCCCGGCACGCCCGGGGACCCGTCGCTGGGCGGCGTCATTCCGTCCGGCGCGCGCATCTCGCCCGTGCTGGCGTACCAGGACGGGGACTGGTTGACGGCGGTGGTGAACGAGGAGGGCGAGTGGGGTGGGAACCTGAAGCGGTTCGAGGCGGGCTTCGGCTACTGGCTGTTGGCCACGACGTACGCGACGCTCAACCCGCTGATCCCGGAGCATGAGCGGACGGACACCCCGTTGACCGCGCCGGTGCGGCACGGCTGGAACCTGCTGGGCGTGATGGACATCTTCCAGAGCCCGGCAGGCATGCCTCCGGGCCCGGACGGCGGCGACGGCGAGGCCGACAACTATTTCGGCAGCATCCCGTGGCGCATCGCCTACACCTACGACACGGTGCACAGCCTGTGGGTGCGGAGCATCCCGGGCGCGGACAGGACTGCCCCAGAGGATACGACTGCGGACGAGAGCGGGTTCCGCCTCGTGGACGGCGAGGTCGTAACGCAGGAGATCCTGAACGGCAAGGGCTACTGGGTCTGGTCGGCTGAGCCGGGCACGCTGGCGCCGTAGGGGTCCGTCGGGAATGCAAAGGGGCTGCGCCACACGCGGTGTGCGGCGCAGCCCCTCTCGTCAGGCCCGCCCCCCATCAAAGGGGAAGGGAACAGGCGTTGCTACTTGTCCAGCCAGACCGTCGCGAAGTCGAGGTTGCGGCGGTAGTTGTCCACGGGCACCTGGATACCCTTGATGTACTCGCGGACGACCGTGTGCGTGTTCTCGGTGTAGAGCGGCGCCGAGTAGACGTTCTCCACCGCGAAGTACTGCTCCATCTCCCGAGCGATCTCCACGCGCTCCTCGATGGTGGGCGCGGCAGCCAGGCGTACGAAGAACTCGTCCACCTTCGGGTCGTCGTGCTTCGATTCAGCCGCGGTGTTCGTGCTGGCGCTCGCGATGGTCGAGAAGTACTCGCTCGGCACCGCCACAGTTGCTCCGCCGTGCTGCATGTCGAACGCGCCCTCCAATATCCTGGATGCCCGCGTGGCGTCGTCCACGAGCTGGAGGTCAATGCTGATGCCGAGGGCTTCCAACTGGCCGGCTACCGGCTCGCACATGTGCACCCAGAGCCTGCGGCACATGTACTCGAGGTCGAAGCCGTCCGGGTAGCCCGCCTCCGCCAGCAGCGCCTTCGCCTGCTCACGGTCGGCTGCCTTGGTCTCGGTGCTCCAGCCGGGCGTGTCCATGAGGCCGGGGGTCGCCCATGCGGTGTCGGGGTCGAACATGCCGACCCGCTTGGCGAAGCCGCCGAAGGTGACCTGGATGAGTTCCTCGCGGTCGAGCCAGAGGTGAATGGCGCGCCTGACGCGCACGTCCTTCACCGGGCTCTCACGGAGCGAGTTGAAGGCGAGCGGGATGAAGCTGGACTGGCCCATCTCCAGGATTGTGACCTCACCGGGGGAGAAGCTGGAGAGGATGGCGGCCTCGCGCTCGGGAGTGAGCTGGAACCCGCCGCCGCGGGCGGTGGCGTCCAGGCGTCCCGTGCGGAAGGCGGTGTCCATGCCGGACTGGTCGGGGGTGACGTAGAAGTCGATGCCGTCCAGGTAGGGGAGCTGGTTCCCGTTCTCGTCCGACAGGTAGTACTGGTCGAACCGGCGTACCTTGATGACACTGCCGGGCCGGTACTCCTCCAGGTAGAACGGGCCGAGCCCGATGAGCCCGATGTCCAGCGGGGTGACGTTGACGTTCCCGGCCTGTATCTCAGGCTCCATCAGGTGCTGCGGGTGCTGGATGATCTGGTTGTCGATCGCCAGCAGCTGGTCGAAGTCGAAGACGGGGCTCTTGAGGTGGATGACGACGGTGAGGTCGTCGGGGGCTTCGACGCTCTCCACCCACGGGACGAAGTCCCAGTTCGCGGGGCGCCTCGCGTCCTGTCCGACCGTCACGCCGAAGACCATCAGGTCAAGCCAGAACTTCACGCCGGCGGCGGTGAGCTGGACGCCGTCGTGCCAGTAGACGTTGTCGCGCAGGGTGAACGTCCAGGTCGTCCTTTCGTCGTTGGACGACCACTCGGTTGCCAGGCCGGGGCAGATCGACGCGCCGTCGTCCCAGCACTGTTTGATCATGTTCCCCATGCCGAAGATCGAGCCTCCCGGCTGGAGGATGCTGATGGTGCCGGAGCGGGACACGTCCCATCCAAGGGGCGGGTCGGCGCGCGTGGAGAAGTTGACGATGCCACCGTAAGGGGCCTCCTCCATCATCATGGCCGTCGGGGTGGGGGCGGGCGCTGCGCCGTCGCCCGTGTCCGAGGGCGTTGGAGTGGCTGCAGGGGCCTGCGTGTCCGGGGCCCTGGTCGGGGTCGGGTCCGGGTCGTCCGACGTACAGGCGGCCAGCGCCATGGTCAGGGCGAGGATGCTTACAAGAAGCGCCAGTGCTTTGAGCACACGATTATCGGTGGTCATGGGGTCCCTCCCTTGTGCCTTGCCGGATCCACTGTCGTCCTGCTACTCCGACGGAGCGGCGACGAATGTGATGGGTGCGGTTGCCAACGAGCCCATACTGCCTTCGGCTCTTACGGTGTACGTGCCGGGGGCGGAACGGATGCGCTCCATCCTGAACCGTCCGCGCGGCGTTGCTTCGAATGTTCCGTATGGGGACGCGTCGATGCCGGCGACGGTGCCGGGGCCATAGACGTCGGTGTGGAAGATGATGAGTACGGACTCGCCGGGCTGGAATCCCCATCCAGAGACGGTAAAGGTACGCTCGGAGCCCAGGGTGTAGACCGCTTTTTCGAGCGAGATGCCCGCGGCAGAGGCGGGCGCGGGGTCACCGGGAGGTCCTTGGGCGCCATCGGCGCCAGCGGGTCCGGCGGGGCCGGCCGGTCCCGCGGCTCCCTGTGGTCCCTGTTGTCCCGCGGGTCCGGCGGGGCCAGTCTGTCCCGCTTCGCCCTGGCATGCCGTAGCAACCAGTGCGAGCGTGAGCATCAGAACGCAGATGGCTGGAATCATTCGCATCGGAGTTCCTCCCTCTCATGCGCATTCGGGGATCAGCCGGACAGCCACCGCCGCCGCCATTCACCCATCCGGCGTAACCTCCCGCTACGCCGAAGCGCGGCGCATTGTAGATAGGCGTAAAGCACCTGTCAAATGAAGAGATATATAAAGAATCAGTACGCTGCTCCGCTGTTTTTCAGCGAATTCCAGCAAACCGCAACCGGACGATCTCCCGCTCCCCGCCGACGGAGCATCTGGTGTAATCTTGCGGCGGTATCCCCGGACGCAGGGGAGGGCGCGGGTATGCGATTCGACCTCACGGACAAGGTGGCCGTCGTCACCGGTGGGAGCCAGGGTATCGGGCGCGGGATCGCGCTGACGCTGGCGGAGCACGGGGCGCACGTCATCGTCGTGGCGCGCGAGCCCGAGGCAGTTGCGGGCTGCACGGAGCGCATCCACCGACCCGTGGACCCGGTCGTGGAGGAGATCGAGGCGATGGGCCGCAGGTCGCTGGGCATCCTCGCCGACGTGCGCGACTCGGAGCAGGTGCAGGGGATGGCCGCGCAGGCGACGGAAGCGTTCGGACGCGTCGACATCCTCGTGAACAACGCGGGCGCGACGTGGGGCGAGACGTTCAAGATGGCCCCGCTGCTGGAGTTGACGCCGCGCGACTTCCAGGAGTGCCTGCGGCTGAACCTGGTGAGCCAGTTCCTGTGCAGCAGCGCGTTCGCGGCCGGGATGGTGGAGCGCGGCGAGGGGTGCATCATCAACCTGGCGTCGATCTCCGGGCAGGGGCCGAGTCCCGGCAACGGCGCATACGGCGCGGCGAAGGCGGGGGTGCTGTCGCTCACGCAGACGATGGCCGTGGAGTGGGCGCCCGTGCGCGTCAACGCCATCGCGCCCGGCAGCGTGGAGCACGCCGACCGCGCCGCCGTCCACCCGTACGCCCGGGGCCGCGCGCCGGTCGCGCAGACGACGGCGGTGGGTCGCGGGGGCACGGTGGACGACATCGCCGCCGCGGCGTTGTATCTTGCGTCGGACGAAGCGTCGTACGTCACGGGGACGGTGATCAACGTGAACGGGGGACGTCAGCCCGGATAGGGCCGTCCCAACGAGCGTGGGAGCGAAAGGAGCAGCCATGACGACCGAGGTCAAGACGCTGGTGGTGGACGCGGACGCGCACGTCGTGGAGTCGCCGCACACGTGGGACTTCCTGGACGCGGACGAGGAGAAGTACCGGCCCGCGCTGTTCAGTTCGCCGGACCGGCCACAGACGGAGTTCTGGGTGATCGACGGCAAGCCGCGCGGCACGAAGCTCCCGACGCTCGCAGAGAAGCAGCTGGAGGAGCTGTCGAAGCGTTCCGGCTACAACGTCGTGACCGCCGTCGCCGCCCGCGAGATGGACGACGTGCAGCTGCGGCTGGACCACATGGACGAGCTCGGCGTCGATGTGCAGGTGCTCCACAACACGCTCTGGATCACGACTATCGCCGAGCGGCCGGACACGGAGGCCGCGCTCACCCGGTGCTGGAACCGCTGGATGGCGGACGCCTACCACAAGGGGCAGGGGCGCCTGCGCTGGTCGTGCGTGCTGCCGACGATGACGATCTCCGAGGCGATCGTGCAGATGCGCTACTGCAAGGAGAACGGCGCGGTAGCGGTCTGCCTGCGGGCACACGAGGGGAACCGTCACCTGATCGACCCGTACTTCTACCCGCTGTACGAGGAGGCGCAGCGCCTGGATCTCGCGATCGTCGTGCACGTCTCGAACGCGGACGCGTGGCTGTCGGAGCGGCTGAAGTCGTCGTACGACATGGGGTCGAGCTTCTCGAACCTGCGGGTGCCGACGGTGACGAGCTGCCACGAGTACATCATGAGCGAGGTGCCGACGCTGTTCCCGGAGCTGCGGTGGGGGTTCGTGGAGGTGAGCGCGCAGTGGGTGCCGTGGCTGGTGAAGGAAGCGCGCCGCCGCGCGAGGAAGCTGAGCCGCGACGTGCCGTACGACATCTTCCCCGAGTACCGCATCTACGCCGCGTGCGAGACGGACGACGACATCCCGTTCATCCTGAAGTACGCGGGCCCGGACAACATCGTGATCGGGACGGACTACGGCCACACGGACATCTCCAGCGAGACGGACGCGATCGGCATCTTCCGCGCCACCGACTACGACATCACCGAGGAAGAGAAGATCAAGATCCTCTCGGACAACCCACGGAGGCTCTACGGGCTGTAGGGGTAGGGAATCCCGGTCAACATGCCTGGAGGCGGGGAGGCGATGGAAGTCCTGAACAGGATCGGAGTGGGGTCGGCAGCGAAGTTGTCAGCTGCCGGAGGCGTCGTCCTCGGGTTGCTCGCCGGGATCGCCTATTCCTTCGGGGGCGCCATCATCGACGCACTGGTCAGCGCAGGGTGGGTAACCTCGGACGAAACACCCGGGCTGAGTTCCGGGACAGCGCTTGCCTTCGGCGCTCTCCTCGGAATGCCGGTTATCGGCGGAGTTGCGGGGTTCGTGGCCGGGGCGTTCGGAGCCTGGCTGTACAACTCGGTGGCCAGCCGGGTTGGAGGCGTCAAGATCGACCTCCAACGATAGGTCCACTCCTCAAGGGAGAGGGGATCGATCACTCACCTGCGGCACCGCTCTCGAACATCTGCGTGACCGTGGCATCGTCGAGGCCTATGACCTCGGAGAGGACGTAGCGCGTGCCTTCGCCGAAGTCGGGGGCGGACGCCGACGGGAAGTGCGGCTCCGCGTCGCTCAGGATGAACGGCGCGCTCTCCACGACACCACCATCCGGGAAGCGGCGGTAGAAGCCCCGGCTCGCCATCTGCGGGTCGTCGTCGATGAGCTGTCCGGCGTGCAGCACCGGACTCGCGGCGACGCCCGCCGCTTGCAGCGCCTCCGCCGCATCGTGCGGGCCGCGCCGTGACGTCCACGCCCCGATGGCCTCGTCAATCTCGTCGTGATGGGCCATGCGGCCTGCGGCGTCGGCGAAGCGGTCGTCGTCGGCCCAGGCGTCGCGTCCGATGAGGCGGCAGAGCGCGGCCCACTCCTCGTTCGAGGCGACGGTGAGGGCGCACCATTGGTCGTCGCCGTCGCAGCGGTAGACGCCCTGCGGCGCGAGGTGGCTGGAGCGGCTGCCGGTGCGCGCGGGCTCCGCGCCGTTCGCCTCGTACTCCAACAGCGCGGGGCCGAGGTAGTTGATAGTGGACTCCAACTGGCGGAGCTCGATGTGCTCGCCGAGGCCGGTGACGTTGCGCCGATGGAGCGCCGCGAGCAGCGCGACGAGCGCGTGGCCCGCATTGCAGGTCGTGTCGGCGTAGGCGAAGCCGACGTCTGTGATGTCGCGGTGGGGGTAGCCGATGAGGCCGTCGAGCGCGGCGCGGGCCTGGAAGTAGGAGCCGAGCCCCTTGTAGAGGCGGTGCGGGCCGGTCTTGCCGAGCGCGGGCATGCTCATGGTGATGATGCGCGGGTTGATCTCCGCGAGGCGCTCCGGCGTGAAGCCCCAGTTCGGCAGCACGTCCGGCCCGAAGTTGTCGACGACGACGTCGCTACGCTCGACGAGCCGCACGATGGCGTCGCGCGCCTCCTCAAAGCCCATGTCGAGGGCGAGCGAGCGCTTGCCGACGTTGAGGTTGTTGAAGCTGACGACGGAGTCCGGGCTCATGTTGCCGCGGTTGAGGGCGGCGCCCTTCTTGAACCGCTCGACCTTGATGACCTCCGCGCCGTAGGCGGCGAGCCACTTCGTGTGCAGCGGCCCCGCGATGACCCACGTGAAGTCGCAGACGCGCAGGCCCGCGAGGGGGCGTGCGGCTCCCTGCGCTGTGTCACCCTCACCCGCGCCTCGCTCCCCGCCGCCGGTTGTCATGCTGAGCGCAGCCGGAGGCGTAGTCGAAGCATCTCTCGGGAGACGTCTGGAAGCACGGCCTGCCGCCTGAGAGATTCCTCGGCTTCGCTGCGCTCCGCTCGGAATGACATCCTCCGCCTCGCCCAGGGCGGGGGCGGGCGCCCCCTCGCGGAGGCCGCCGGTGAAGCGGTAGGGCGGGCCGGCGTCGGTGAGGGCTGCGCCGTCTTGGGGGTTGGATTCCCGCCTTCGCGGGAATGACGATACAGGGTGGGCGATGGTGCGGAAGAAGCCCTCGCCCGCGAGCTGGGGGTCGGTGGTGAGCTCGCCGACGCTGTTGAAGGCCATGAGCATGATGCCCCGGCCCTGCGCCTCGTGCATGAGCGTGCGGGCGTCCATCGTGCGGAAGAAGCGGTCGAAGACCGGCTCCAGCTCGTTGAGCCCCGCCGTGCGCGCCGCCGGGTCGAGCCAGCGCTCGTCCCGCAGCCCCTCGCCGTGGCCGTGCGACTCGAGCCAGTCCAGCAGCAGGGGCCACTCGCGGTCGGAGCTCTGGCTGAGCAACTGGAAGCGGACGAGGCCAGGGTTGCACTCCCAGATGCGGCGGTAGCGCTTGCCGCTGGAGCCCTGGCCGTGCCCCGCGCGCTTGATGAGCGTCCTGTGGGTCACGTACATCGGCATGACGTCGTACTGCATGAGCGCGATGCCTTCCTGCAGTGACACGTCCACGAAACCGCCTTCGCCGGTGGCGTCGCGTCGCGCGAGCGCGAGCAGGATGCCTCCCGTCGCATGCGCCGAACTCTGGTGGTGCGCGAAGCCCTCGCCCATGCTGTTCGGCGGGTCCTCGGGGAAGCCCATGCGATACATCAGGCTGCCCGCCGCCTGCGCGACGAGGTCGGACGACTTCCAGCCCGCGCGGGGCCCGCTCGCCCCGAAGCCGGAGATGCGCGCGTGGAGCAGGCCGGGGTTGACGGCGCGCAGGGCGGCGTGGTCGAGCGAGGGGGAGGACTCGTCCTCGATGAGCACGTCCGCCGACGCCACGAGCCGCTCGAACGTGTCGTATCCCTCCGGAGTCCCGCGGTCGAGCACGACGCTCTGCCTGCCGCGGTGGAAGTGGAGGAAGTGCAGGCTTACCGACGGGTCGTCGTGCAGGAACGGTGGAAGGCGGCGCTCCTCGGAGCCGCCGGGCGGTTCGACGTCGAACACGTCGGCGCCGAGGTCGGCGAGGAGTTTCGCGCAGTACGCGCCGCGCTCACCCGTCAGGGCGATGACGCGGATGCCGTCGAGCGGGGACGAGATCAACACTCCGGTCAGCCCGTGCTCAGCATGAGCACCCAGCTGGGGACGGCGTCGAAGCCGAGCGCCACGAGGCAGTTCTCCAGTCCCGGCACCTGGCGCTCGCCCGCGCGTCCCATCACCTGCATCGCGCCCTCGCGGACGTGCCCCATGCCGTGCAGCCGCCCTTCGCCCTGGCTGCCGCCGAACGTCGTCACCGGCAACGCGCCGCCGTGCGCGATGCGCCCGTCGCGGGTGAACTCGTGCGCCTCGCCTCTGCCCGCGAAGCCCAACTCCTCCAGCCATTTCCAGACGACGGGGCTGAAGCCGTCGTAGAGCTGCGCGGCCTGTACTGCCTCGCGCCCGATACCGGACGCCTCGAAGATGGCGTCGCCGCGCTCGCGGGTGCTCACGAACCCCGATATGTAGGCGGGCCTGTGGGGCAGGTCCTTCGCGCGGTCGGCGGTCGTGAGCACGACGGCTCCCGCGCCGGTTACGGGGATGTCGTAGTCGTAGAGGCACATGGGTTCGTAGACCCAGCGCGACGAGAGGTAGTCGTCGAGCGAGAGCGGCTTGCCGCGCCAGTAGGCGTACGGGTTCAGTTGCGCGTGCCCGCGCAGAGCGCTGACGACGTCGAACAGTTCCTCGCGGGTCGCTCCGTAGTCGTGCATATAGCGCTGCAGCCACATCGCCATCGCGCCGATGCCGACGCCGTACGGCGCGGTGAACTGCTCAGGTCCGCCCGAGGCCGACGACTCGGACGCCGCGTAGCGCACGCCGGGCCGCTCGTACATCGCGCGCAGGCAGACCACGTAGTTCGCCGTGCCAGTGACCAGCGACTGTATCGCCGCCGCGACGGCGTCGCCGACGACCCCCCGGTTGAAGTCGGACGCCCAGCGCAGGTTGAGGCCAAGCGCGTTCGCCATGTAGCGCTCGCTGATCTCGTCGACGCCGTCCCAGTGCAGGGCGGAGGCGTTGGGCGCCTTCGGCGTGCCGGCGTAGCCGTCGATGTCGGCGGGCGTCAGTCCCGCGTCGGCGATGGCGTTCTTCGCCGCTTCCATCGCGACGTCCGGCAGGCTGCGCCCGGACTTGCGCTCCATCGCGGTGTAGCCGACGCCGACGATGGCTGTCTTGTTGCGGAGCGACGGGTCCATCACGCGCCTCCATCGGAGACGGGCCGGAACTGTGGAACGGCAACATCCTCGCCGCGGTCCTCGAACGCGACCTCCACGCGCATGCCGATGCGGGCGTCGCCCGGCTCGCAGTCGATGAGGTTCGTGGTGAGGCGGAGGCCGGGCTGCTCGTCGAGCTCGATCTGCGCGACGAGGTAGGGCGGATCGAAGCCGCGCATGTAGCTCTCGTGCATGACGGCGAACGAATAGACCGTGCCGCGACCGCTCACCGCGACCCATCGCAGCGCACCGAGGCAGCGCGTACAGGTGGGGCGGGGTGGGAAGACGTAGCGCGTGCAGGCGTCGCAGTACGGCAGCTCCAGCGCGTGCCGTGCCGCGGCGTCCCAGTAGAGCTGCGACTCCGGGTCGGGGACGGGGATGGGGCGGGCGTTCGTGGTCATCGCTCGCCTACAGCCCGTAGAACGCCTTGGGATTGTCGTAGAGGATCTTGTCAACGGTGGACTGAGGGATGTCCCCGTTGTCGGCGCGCTCCTGGAGGAGCTTCTGGAACTCCAGCTCCTTGGACTGGTCCTGATGCGTGTAGTCCGAGCCGGCGAGCAGGTTGTCCTCGCTGATGTAGCGCAGTGCGTAGGGCAGGTCCTCGTCCACCTGTACGGTCACGTAGATGCGGTTGGCCTTGAAGATGTCGTCCGGCAACTCGAACGACGGGTCGCTGCCGATGTTCGACTCCTGGCTGCGCGCGAGCCTGCGGCGCAGGTCGTAGTCGACGAACGGCACCCACGAAACGCCGGACTCGATGCAGCCGAAGCGCAGCCTGGGGAACCGCTCGGGCACGCGGTGGAGGATCAGCGAGTAGATGCCGTGGATGGCGGGCATCCGCAGCTTGATGAACGCGCCGTAGGAGAGCTCACGCGCGGGGGTGAAGTCCGGCGTGCCTGAGCCGAGGTGGAAGCAGATGGGCATGTCCAGCCGCTCTGCCTCCTCGTACAGCGGGAAGAAGTACGGGTCGACGGACCATTTGTCCGCTTCGAGGTCGCCCTTCTTGAGCACGCCGCACGCGCCGTTGTCTTTTGCGAAGCGCAACTCCTCCAACGCGGCTTCCATGTTGCGGGCCGGGGGGACGCATACCCAGCGCAGCCGCCCGTGCGACTGCGCGCAGCGGTCGGCGAGCCAGCGGTTGTAGCTGCGGGTGATGGCGAGCTCGGTCTCCGCCGAGTCCGACGGCTCCACGAGGAAGAGCGATGGGTAGATGACCTGCGTCTGCGTGCCGAGTTCGTCCATATGGCGCAGGCGCGTTGGTACGTCCAGCAGCTCGCGGGCCTCGAGCGGCGTGCCGCTCTTGCCGTCGTCGCGGATGCGGCGGTGCTTGCGCTTGCCGTTCACGAGCCAGTAACGGACGGGTGGACGGTTCGGGTCCGGGTTGGAGGGGTACTGGGTCGTGGGCTTGTAGGCCTCGTCCTCCGGCAAGATGAAGTCCCAGGTATCGTCGGTCTCGTCGACGTGCGTATCGCTGTCAATGACCCGGAACTGCTCCGCCATGTCGCGCCTCCCCCGTGTGGTGGGGCGCAGTATAGCGCAGGCTGCCCTGTCGTTCCTGCGGAGGCAGGGGACCCGCAGCCCCCGCTCGTTGATGCTCCCCCTCACGGACCCCGTCCGGGTGCGGTATCCTATGGAGAGCACGGAACCCCGGTCATCGAGCGGCGTCCGCACCGGCGGGCGCCGACGCATGTACAGCAATGGAAGGCGCATGACGGAAACAGCCCAGTCCCACCTCCGCAACATCGCTATCGTCGCGCACGTCGACCACGGCAAGACCAGCCTCGTCGACGCGATGCTGCGCTACAGCCGCGTCTTCCGCCCGGACCAGCAGGTCGACGAGCTCATCATGGACTCGGACCCGCAGGAGCGGGAGCGCGGCATCACCATCCTCGCCAAGAACACGGGGATCCGGTACGGCGACGCCACGATCAACATCATCGACACGCCGGGCCACGCCGACTTCAGCGGCGAGGTCGAGCGCGTCGTGAACATGGCCGACGGCTGCCTGCTGGTCGTCGACGCGGTCGAGGGGCCGATGCCGCAGACGCGGTACGTGCTGCGCGTCGCGCTGCAGCAGGGGTTGCGTCCCATCCTCGTCATCAACAAGATCGACCGGCCCACGGCGGACGTCCCCGCCGCGCAGTCTGCGGTGCAGGACCTGTTCCTCGAACTGGCGACAGACCCCGACCAACTGGACTTCCCGGTGCTGTACACGTCCGCGCGCAACCAGTACGCGCTCGCCGAGGAGACAGACACGCCGAAGGACATGGGGCCGCTGTTCGACGCCATCGTCGAGCGCGTGCCGCCTCCCGTCGCTGACCCGAACGCGCCGCTGCAGATGCTCGTGGCAGCGCTCGATTACGACAACCACCTCGGCCAGATCGCGGTCGGACGCGTGTCGCGGGGGCGCATCGCGAAGGACGAGCAGGTCGTGCTGCTCGGGCAGGACGACAGCGCGGCCCCGTACCGGGTGGAGCGGCTGTTCACGTTCCGCGACCTCGCGCGGCACGCGATCGAGTCGGCGTCCGCCGGCGAGATCGTGGCGCTGTCCGGCCTGCGCGGCGTCCGCATCGGCGACACGGTAGCGTCTCCGACCGCGCCGGAGCCCCTGGAGCGCATGAAGGTGGAGGAACCGACGGTGCGGATGACGTTCAGCGTCAACACGTTGCCTTTCTCGGGCCGCGAAGGCCAGTACGCGACCTCCCGCATGCTGTGGGACCGGCTCCAGCGCGAGTTGCAGACGAACGTCGCGCTGCGCGTGGAGCGCACCGACAGCGCGGACGAGTTCCTCGTGAGCGGACGCGGCGAACTGCACCTCTCCGTCCTCATCGAGAAGATGCGACGGGAGGGCATCGAGTTCCAGGTCTCGCGTCCCGAGGCCGTCACCCGCGTCATCGACGGCAGGCTGCACGAGCCGTACGAGTTGCTCTTCCTCGAAACGCGCGACGACTTCATCGGCCCCGTCACGCAGGAGCTGTCCGCGCGCCTCGCGCAGATGATGGACATGCAGAGCGACGGCTCCGGCAACGTACGCCTGGAGTTCCGGCTGCCGACGCGCGGGCTCATCGGCTTCCAGAGCTTCTTCATGCGCGCGGCGCGCGGCAACGGCCAGATGAGCACGGAGTTCACGGGCATGGAGCCGGTGAGCGGCGAGGTGAAGCCTGAGCGCGCCGAGGCCATCGTCTCGGCGGAGAGCGGCGTTGCCGTCACGTACGGCCTGCAGAACGCGCAGGAGCGCGGCGAGACGTTCGTGGAGCCGCAGACGCCGGTCTACCAGGGGATGATCGTGGGGCGGCACAACCGCGAGCGCGACATGGACCTGAACGTCTGCAAGGAGCGCAAGATGACCAACATGCGCTCCGCGACGCAGGAGATCGTGGAGCGGCTCGCGCCCGCCGTGCGGTTCAGCCTCGAGGAGGCGCTCGGCTTCGTCAACGACGACGAGCTCGTGGAAGTCACACCGCAGAGCATCCGCATGCGGAAGCGGATCCTCAACCCGGACGAGCGGTACCGGGTCAACCGCGCCCGCGCGAAAGCTACGCGCTAGCGGTTCACGTAGACGCTGCCGGCGTGGCGGCCGTCCTGCTGACGCTCGCGCAGCGCCTCGTAGTTGACGCGCTGGTTCCTGATGGCCGGGTCCGTCGCGGCGTTCCGCATGATCTCCAGCGGCTCGTCGCTCACCGACTCGAACCAGTAGGGCGTGCCCTTCGGGATGAAGAGCGCGTCCTTCGGTCCGAGCTCGACGGACTCGCCCTCCTTGCCGTAGAACTTCGCGCGGCCCGCCAGCACGAACCAGACGGCGTCCTGCCCGGAGTGCGCGTGCAGATTCGTCTCGCCGCCGTCCCTGCTGACGACCTGCACGTTCACGCTGAGCAGCCCGCTGTTAGCCAGCATCGAGCTCCGCTTGGGCGAGCCTGCCAGGTCAGGCGTCTCGTACCGGATCGCTTCCATCCCGCCGATGCTCTCCCGCTCCATGGCCATGCGCCACCTCCTCGCTCGTGCGTTCGCTGCGCGTACCATACGCCTTCCCGCGCTGCGTGTCGTATAGTGCGGACACCACCCGAGGAGGCGCGCCCATGAGCGACGGCGACCTGAAGATAGGGTTCATCAAACCCGGCGCGGGGAACACGCACTACGACGAGTTCGCCGCCATGATCCCGCCCGGCATAGACCTGGAGATGGTGGAGCTCGGCGTCCTGCGCACCGCACTCACCGACTTTGCAGGGCGGGCCGACGCCATCCTCGAGCGCGCCGTCAACCAGACACGCGAGTCAGGCTGGCAGGGCGTCATCATCCCCGGCGCGCCGGTCGAGGTGCAGAACCCCGGCCTCCGTGCGCGGCTGGCGGAGGCGCTGGACGTGCCGTTCACGACGGCGCTGGGCGCAGGGGAGAACGCGCTTCGGGCGTTCGGCGCGAGCCGCATCCTCCTGTTGACGCCGTTCGACTCGTACATGAACTCGCTCGTCGTGCCGCACCTGACCGCAGCAGGGTTCGACGTGCAGCTTGCCGACCTCGGCTTCAACAGCGAGCAGGAGGCGGTCGACCTCGATTCGAGCGTCGTGTTCGATATGGCGCGCGGCGCGGTACGGGCGGCAGAGGGCGTGCAGGCGCTCTATTTCCAGGGCGCGGTGCTGAACCCGCTGCCGGTCATCGATGAGATGGAGGCCGAGTTCGGCTTGCCCGTCGTGGCGAGCAACCCCGCGATGCTCTGGTCGGTCGCTTCGCAACTGGGCGGCACGTTCAGCATCGAGGGCAAGGGGCGGCTCGTGCGGGAGTGGCCGCCGCTGCCGTAATCGGCAGGTGCAAGCAAGGAGCGAACGAAGATGAGACTCGGCATAGCGCTGCCCATCGACTTCGGCGGCGACCCTGCGGGCGACGTGCTCTCGGAAGGGGCACGGGCGGCGGAGGCGAACGGCTTCGACAGCGTCTGGTTCTTCGACTCGATCGGGCGAGGGCGGATGGCGCTCGATCCGCTCATGGGCGCGGCGGTGGCGGCAGCGGCGACGGAGCGTATCGAGGTCGGGCTCGGCATCCTGCAGGTGCCGCTGCGGCATCCGGTGGAGCTGGCGAACCGCGTCCTCACGGCGCAGGTGGTATGCGGTCCGCGGCTGCTGCTGGGCGTCGGCTCCGGCTCGACACGCGGCGATTTCGAGGCGGTCGGCAAGCGGTTCGAAGACCGGATGACGCTGCTGCGCGACGGGCTCGCGACGATGAAGCGGCTATGGGACGGCGAGACGGTGGACGGCGTGAACCTCGCGCCGTCGAGTGCGGTGCTCGGCGGGCCGTCCATCCTCATCGGCAGTTGGGCAGGGCCGCGATGGATCGCCTCAGCGGCGAACGACTACGACGGCTGGATAGCGTCGGCGTTCTTCTCCGGGTACAACACGCTCAAGGAAGGGCTCGACCGCTACCGCGCCGCGGGAGGAAAGCGGGCCGTCGTGACGAACATCTCGCTCGACCTGAACGCGCCGACGGAGTTTCTGCGGGATACAGAGAACGCCTACCACCTGCGCTGCGCGCCGCCCGACGCAGCGGTGCGCCTGCAGCGCCTCGCGGACGCCGGGTTCGACGATGCGGTCGTCGTGTACCGCGGCGGCGCTCCGCCGGACCTTGCGGCGATACGCGCCCTGCTGCCGTAGCGATGGCGGAAGAGGTGCAGCCGCACGCAGCACTGCCAACCCTCGCCTACCTCGTGCAGAAGACCGCAAGACGACTGGAAGCGGCCGGCATCGGCGACGCGCGGCTGGAGGCCGACCTCATCTGGACGACGGCGCTCGGTATCGACCGCGCCGCGCTCTACGCCGCGTTCCGCGATACGCCCTCCGAGGAAGAGGCGGGCAGGGCGGAAGCGCTCTGCGAGCGGAGGCTCAATCGCGAACCCGTCGCCTATCTGATGGGCACGCGCGAGTTCTACGGCCTCCCCATCGCCGTCGGGCCCGGCGTGCTCATCCCGCGTCCCGAGACCGAGACCGTCGTCGAGGAGACGCTGCGGCTCGTGGAGGGCGAGGCGTCGCCGGTGCTGGCCGACGTGGGCTGCGGCAGCGGCGCCATCGCGGTTGCGCTGGCGGTCGCGCGCCCGGAAGCAGTCGTCTACGCGCTGGATGTTTCGCAACGAGCGCTGGAGCTGACCGCGCACAACGCGGCGACTCACGGCGTGAGCGAGCGTATCCATGTGCTGGAGAGCGACCTGCTCGCGGCGTTGCCGCGCCCCGTGCACGTCGTCGCGGCGAACCTGCCGTACGTGACGTCGGAGGAGATTCCGCTGCTGGAGCCGGAGGTCTCGCGCTACGAGCCCCGCGAGGCGCTGGATGGCGGTGCGGACGGGCTGGCGCTCATACGGCGCCTGCTCGCCGAGGCGGGCGGGCACCTGCTGCCCGGGGGCGCGCTCGTGCTGGAGATGGACCCGCGCCAGATCGCAGCGGCAAGCGACACGGCTGTCACGTGCTTCCCCGGCGCGCACGTTCGTGCGGTGCGCGACCTCGCGGGGCGGGAGCGGGTCCTGATTGTCCGAACCGTACACCGTTGACCTGCGGGGCGATGCTTGGCACACTCTCGTCGAGTAACATGGGGGGAGCGAGGACCATGAGCCATCACGATCACCACGACCACGACCACACCGAGCCGCCGTCCGACATCGAGCTGCGCGTGAAGGCGCTGGAGTCGTTGCTCGTCGAAAAGAGGCTCGTCGACCCGGAGGCGCTCGACGCGCTCATCGACCTGTACGAGGACAAGATCGGCCCGTCTAACGGCAAGCACGTCGTGGCGCATGCCTGGGCGGACGAGGAGTTCAAGCGGTGGCTGCTGGACGACCCCAACGCCGCTATCGCCTCGATGGGCTACGTCGGGTCGCAGGGCGAGCAGGTACGCGTCGTTGAGAATACTGACGACGTACACAACCTCGTCGTCTGCACGCTCTGCTCGTGCTACCCGTGGCCGCTCCTCGGGCTGCCGCCCGTGTGGTACAAGTCCGCGCCGTACCGCGCGCAGGCCGTCGCCGACCCGCGCGGCGTGATGCGGCAGTTCGGCTCGGAGATGCCGGAGGAGAAAGAGGTGCGCGTGTGGGACTCGACGTCCGAGATGCGCTACCTCGTGCTCCCGCAGCGGCCCGCAGGCACCGAAGGGTGGAGCGTGGAGCAACTGATGGAACTGGTCACGCGCAACTCCATGGTCGGCGTGGAAGAGGCGCGGCTTCCGGCAGCGGTGGGTACGGCATGAACGGCGTCCACGACCTCGGTGGGATGCAGGGGTTCGGGCCGGTGAAGCCGGAGCCGGAGTCCGAAGAGCCGGTCTTCCACGCGGAGTGGGAGAGCCGGGTGTACGGCATAACGCGGCTCATGGGCCGTCTCGGGCTGTGGAACCTGGACAAGTCGCGCTACAACCGGGAGCAGCTGCCTCCCGCGGACTACCTCTCCTACACCTACTACGAAAGCTGGTTCGCGGGTCTGCTGAAGCAACTGGTGAACTCCGGCCTCATCTCAGAGGAGGAATTGCAGACGGGCAGGGCGTCGTCTCCCGTCCCAGAAGGCATCATGGAGCGCGTCGTGAACGCTGAACAGGTGCGCGCGGTCCCCATCATGACCACGAGCTACGTCCGTCCTACGCCCGCGGAGCCCCGGTTCTCGCCGGGCGACCGCGTTCGCGCGCTCAATCGCCACCCGCGCGGGCACACGCGCGAGCCGCGCTACGTCCGCGGCCACATCGGGACGGTGCGCGAGCACTACGGCTCGCAGGTCTACCCGGACCTGAGTGCGGAAGGCGTGGACGAGGGGCATCACCTCTACAGCGTGGGCTTCGACGCGAGCGAACTGTGGGGTGAGTCGGCCGACGCCAACAGCGTCGTATACGTCGACCTGTGGGAGGACTACCTGGAGCCCGCGCCATGACGTACGCGCAGTTGCCCGGCGGTACGAGCAGGCTGGGGGACATCCCACTCGGCGACGACGGCAGGCCGGTGTTCGCCGAGCCGTGGGAAGCGTCGGCGTTCGCGCTCGCGGTGCGGCTCTCCGGTGAGGGCCACTTCACGTGGGACGAGTGGGCGGCGACGCTGAGCGAGGAGATACGTGCGGCGCAGCGGCAGGGCGACCCGGACCTGGGGGACACGTACTACCGGCACTGGTTGCGCGCGTTAGAGCGCCTGTGCAGGGAGCGGGGGCTGGTGTCCGAGCCTGAGGCGTCGGACCGGAAGGAAGCGTGGCGGAGGGCGTACCTCAACACACCGCACGGCAAGCCGGTCAACCTCGCAGCAGGCGGCTGAGAGGCCGGTTCCCATACAGGTGGGTCGTCTGTGAGAGAGGGCCGGGTGCCGCGTCCGACACCTCTCCCACAGACGCCGCCGCGGCACTGCCTCCATCTCGCATGGCGGCACACGGAGGCTATGTCTATTTACGGGGAGGTCTGTTGCGGCTGTGTTACGTGGGCGTTACGCGGCTGTAACGGTTTCGCAGTGCGCCGCGGCGATAGCGTAGACATGGAGTACGTATACTGAACCGATGCGTCACGGAAGAATCGCGCCCATCAAGTCGGAGACCGCCCTCGGCAAAGGGAACCTCTGGCGTATCTTCGGTTTCCTCGCGCCGTACTGGTTCCGGCTCGTTCTCATCCTCTTCACGGTTGCTGCCGCGGCCTTCATCGGACTCGTGCCGCCGCTGCTCGTGCGGGGCATCATCGACTCGGCGATCGAGGGAGCGGACCAGCCGCTGCTGCTGTGGCTCTCCGTGGGCCTGTTCGCGGCTGCGGTGGCGCTGGGGCTGGTCGGCGTGCTCAGGAGCTACCTGAACACCGTCGTCAGCCAGCGGATCATGTACGACCTCAAGCTGCGGATGTTCACGCGGCTGCAGTCCCTGTCGCTGCGGTTCTACACCGAGGCCCGGACGGGCGAACTGATGTCCCGGCTGACGAGCGACATCGCCGGCATCGACACCATCATCTCGGGCTCACTCGTGACCGTTGCGCAGAACGTGCTCATCCTGACGACGACCCTCGTAACGATGCTCGCGCTCGACTGGCGTCTCACGATCGTTTCGCTGATGGTGCTGCCCTGGCTCATCATCCCGACGTTGACGGTCGGGAAGCTGCGGCGCCGCCTGCGGACTGAGCGGCAGCAGCGGAGCGCGTCGGTCAATTCGCTCATGGCCGAGAGCCTTGGCATCAGCGGGCTCATGCTCATCAAGACGTTCACCCGCGAGCGCGAGGTGCTGTCGCGGTTCCAGCGCGAGAACTGGGAGTTGATGGAGTTGCAGGTCCGCGAGGCGCTCGTGGGGCGCTGGTATTTCATGCTGCTGTTCATCGTGACGACCGGCGGGCCGGCGGTCATCTACTGGTTCGGCGGCGGACAGGTCATCTCCGGGTCACTGACCATCGGGACGATCGTGGCGTTCGTTGCGCTCCTCAGCCGCCTCTACACCCCCGCGACCGACCTGATGTCGCTGCACGTGGACGTGGTCACGTCCGCCGCCTACTTCGAGCGCATCTTCGAGTACCTGGACCTGGAACCCGACATCACGGACGCGCCGGACGCAGTGGACGTGGATAACGCCGCGGGAGCCCTGGAGTTCGAGAACGTCGTCATGGAGTACACACCCGGACGAAGAGCGCTGGACGGCTTGGACTTCGCGATCGAGCCGGGCCAGATGGCGGCGCTGGTAGGGCCGAGCGGAGCAGGGAAGACGACCACCACCTACCTCATCCCGCGCCTGTACGACCCTACCCAGGGACGAGTGCTGCTCGACGGCGCCGACATCAGGGGGCTGAAGCTGGAATCGCTGCGGGAGCAGATCGGGTACGTTTCGCAGGAGACGTTCCTCTTCCACGACACGGTGGGCGTCAACCTGCGCATCGCGCGCCCGGACGCGACCTACGACGAGATGGTAGAGGCGTGCCGGGCTGCGTCAGTGCTCGACGTGGTGGAGAACCTCCCCGACGGGTTCGACACCGTGGTCGGGGAGCGGGGCTACCGTCTCTCCGGAGGCGAGAAGCAGCGGTTGGCCATCGCGCGGATGCTGCTCAAGGACCCGCGCATCCTGATACTCGACGAGGCTACCTCGTCCCTCGATTCGCATTCGGAGCGGGCGGTGCAGTCGGCGCTCGCCAGGCTGACCGAAGGCCGCACGACCATCGTGATCGCGCACCGGCTCTCGACGGTGAGGGCGGCGGACGTGATCCTGTACGTCGAGGAGGGCAGGGTGGTCGAGCGCGGGACCCACTCCGAGCTGATGGCGCTGGACCGGCGCTACGCCGACCTCTGCCGGGAGCAGTTCACCTCGATGATGGGCGCCGGCTGGCTGGACTAGAGAGAGGCCCCGGAACATCCGGGGCCTCTCGTCATGCGTGGCTGTCTGTCCTGGCTACTGCTCGAGCCAGGCGTTCTCGAATATCTGGTGGTACATCTTGTTCGTGCCGCGCCAGCCGACGTTCTTCACCTCCGGCCTCGCGACGATGCCGTTGCCCCACACCGGGCTGGTGATGCGGTACTGGGCGCTCGCCACGTAGTGCTGCAGCTGCGTGAGCACTCCGGGGCGGGTCTCCGGGGTGGAGGCCCACAGGTCGGCCACGAGGCCGTCGAGCGTCGCGTCGGGCGCGAGCGTCAGCCCGTTGGGCGGCCGCTGTCCGCTCCAGTAGTAGGTGGAAGCGAGGTCGTTGAAGTCGAACGAGTTGTTCCACCCGAAGTAGAGGTCGTCCCAGGTCTGCTGGCTTCCCATGCCGAGGAACGGGCCGTACTCCTGGATGTTGAACTGCGCGTCGATCCCGACAGCGCGGAGCATCGTGAGCATGATCTCCGCGACGCCCTGCCACGGGTCGCCGTACGCGGGCGTCCAGACGACCGTGGTGCTGAAGCCGTCGGGGAAGCCGGCCTCGGCCAGCAGCTCCTTCGCCTTCTCGGGGTTGTACTGCTGGTACTCCGCGATCTCCTCCGGGTAGTCCTCCAACTGGAGCGTCTCCGGGTCGAGCGGCCAGCCCTGGAGGACGATCTCGCCGTTGCCGCGCAGCGCGGTGTCGATGATGGCCTGGCGGTCGAGCGCCATCGAGACGGCGCGGCGAACGCGGACGTCGTTCCACGGCGCCTTGTCGAGCCTCATGCGGATGCCGAGGTGGAAGAGGCTCGGGCAGGACTTCACGAAGAAGTCCGGGTTGGTCCGCTGAATCTCTTCCTGCACGCGCGGGCCGGCTGCGGGGAAGACGTTGATCAGGCCGGAGCGGAGCGACGCGATGCGCGTTGCCGCGTCCGGGATGATGTGCGCCTCGACCGTGTCGGCGTAGGGGAGCCCTTCCTTGAAGTAGTTGGGGTTGCGCTCGAATACGACCTTCGTGCCGGTCTCGTGCTCGGCGAACATGAACGGGCCGGTGCCGACCCAGGAGAGGTTGGGGTCTGCGAGGGCTTCCTCGCCGGACGCCTCCTCGGCCACGATCCAGCCCTGCCGGTTGCCGGACGTGACGCCCCTGACGAAGTCGAACGGCTGCTTGAGGTGGATGCGGACGGTGTAGTCGTCCACCGCCTCGGCCCGGTCGAAGAAGACCTGCCCGACGTACGCCTGGCCGGCGAGGCCCTTGGCGAAGCGCTCGTTGTAGGTGTAGGCGACGTCGTCCGCCGTGAGCTCGCGACCGTTCAGCGGGGCCTTGTCGTGCCACTGGATGCCCTCACGGAGCTTGAACTCCAGGACGGTGGGCTCGACGTACTCCCAGCTCTCCGCGATCTCGGGATCGAGGTCTATCTCGCAGCTGTCGCCGAGTTGCGCCGCGGGCGAGTAGAGCGGGTTGAAGACGAGTTCAGCGATCTTGCGGGTGGGGTCCCAGAAGCGGGTGCGGCCCCACGGGTCCCAGCCGGGAGGGTCGCTCCGGATCCAGTAGGCGAGCGTGCCGCCGTACTGCCCCTCGGGCTCCATCATGGAGTCGTCCGTCTCCTCCATGGCGGGTTCCTGCGTCGCCTCCATGCCGGGCTCTTCGGTTGCGGGCATCGCGGGCTCTTCGGTCGCCTCCATCTGGGGAGCGCTGGTCGCGGTCGGCGTGGCCGTGGGGTCTTCCGACGTACACGCAGCGAGCGCGGCCAAGCCGGCGATTGCAAGAGCGAGCAGAGCGAATGCCCGCAGTGTCCATCCTCTGGTCATGTCTTCCTCCCGGGGCACAACTACGTATAGCAACGGAGCACGCCCGCTGCGCGAGCGTTTGTACGCTTTCTGGGGCGTTGTGTCAATGAACCGGGGCAACCCTCACCCACGCGCAAGCGCGTCTCCCTCTCCCAGGGGGCGAGGGGAGATTACGGTTGGGCGTCGATGAGGATGAAGGCGATGACGCAGGGGGCGGGGCCGCGGTTGTTCCAGTTGTGGACGGTGGCCCGCTGCACGAGGACGTCGCCTGCCTGCAGGTGCACCTCGACGCCGTCGTCCAGCTCCATGTCGATCTCTCCGGAGATCACGACGGCGTAGTCGATGGTGGGGGTGACGTGCATGTCGCGCTCGTTGCCGGGGGAGAACTCGATGATGCGGAAGATGGAACCCCGGTAGGAGGGAGGACGCTCCACGGTGCGTGCGCCGAGGTCTTCCCGCCCGGTGAGCTCCGCGGGTGTCGAATCGGTCATCCAGGCGAGCACGGTCTCGACGCCGGGGCGCGGGTTGCGCTTGTTGCCGGCGACGTCGTCGATGAATACGACGGCCTTTCCGTGGTCGTCGTGGCCGGTGACTACTCTGCGAACGTTTAGCGGCATGTTGCTCTCCTTCAGGTTGGTCTGTGGCCCGCATGCTACGGCGAGCGCGCTTCCGCCGCCACAGCCGTCCTGCCTTGTTCGCCGAGCGAACCGGGTGCTATCCTGCTTCCATGCTGAGCCGGGGCTCTCTGGCTCGTCCCAAGCGTGGGCCTGTGGCGCAGTTGGGAGCGCGCCTCAATGGCATTGAGGAGGCCGGGGGTTCGAATCCCCCCAGGTCCACCACGCATTACCGATTCCATACCCGGTGGCTGAGGGCGATCTCTGGGCGCACCGACGATATTCCTCGTGCTATGCTCAGTCGTCTTCTACGCCTGAGGTGAAGCCGGAATGCGTTTGAGCGGTCGGTTTGCGTTCTGCGGGCTGTTGCTGGCCCTGTCCCTGCTGTTGGGTTGTACCGGGGAAGGGGACGCCGGCGAAACTCCCGCGGCGACGCCGACGGCTCCATCCGAAGCGGAGACGGAGAAGGTCTACCGGATCGGTATCGCGTCGGACCTGACGACCACGAACCACTGGGCTTACCTCGGGCCGGACGGGACGATATGGAACGGCTACGTGCTCGGCGGAAGCAAGCCGTCGCTCTACGCGTATTCGGCGCAGCGGTACGACTGGGTCCCATCGCTGGCGGCCGACTTCCCCACCCCGCTCGAGGAGGAGGCGGTTGAAGGCGAGACGTTCTGGACCACGGAGGTGGAGCTGCTGGAAGGCGTGAAGTGGAGCGACGGCAGCGACGTCACCGCCGAGGACTTCGCGTTCACGGCCAATACAGCCGTGGAGATGCAGCTCACCGGCAACTGGCCGTCCATAGTGGACCCGGAGTTCTTCGACCACGCCGAAACGGACGGCCCACACCGGCTCAAGATCTTCTTCAAGCAGAAGCCGGGCCTGGCGCGATGGCAGTTCGGGCTGGCGTTCATGCCCATCTTCTCGAAGTCCTACTGGGAGCCGGTGGTGGCCGAGGCCCGGCAGGCCGGCGAGACCACCGAGCAGCAGAAGGTGCTGTTCTCCCACGTCCCTGAAGGCGAACCGAGCGCCGGGGGCTTCATCTTCGACCAGTGGGAGCGGGGCGCCTTCGCAGAGAAGGACGAGAACCCGGCCTACTCCTTCAGGGGGACGGAGGTTGCGCTGTACGCCAGCGGCGCATACTCGGCCACCACTCCCGGGCTCACCGAGTTCACGGCCTACGGCGAACCCGTCGGCGAGACGGTGCTGGAGTACGTGGAAGGCCCCAACGCGGCGAGCACCATCTACTCGATCTACGGCAGCCAGGACGCAGCCGTTCTGGCCCTCAAGAAGGGCGACATCGACTTCATGCTGAACCCGCTGGGGCTGTCCAAGGGGCTGCAGGAGCAGCTGGCGGGAGAGGATGGCCTGACCACCATCGAGAACGCATCCGACGGGCTCCGCTACCTGGGTTTCAACTTCCGCAGAGCGCCCATGGACAACAGAGCGTTCCGGCAGGCGGTCGCAACCCTTATAGACAAGGAATTCCTGGTGGACACGGTGCTGCAGGGCGTAGCCATCCCCATATACACGATGGTGCCGGAGGGCAACGGCGCCTGGTACAACGCCGACGTGCCGCTCATCGGCAAGGGACTGAACCGCCAGGAGCGCGTCGGCAGGGCCGTGGAGCTGCTCAAGGAAGCAGGGTTCACCTGGGAGACGGAGCCCCGCGTCAGCGAGGACGGCAATTTCATCGAACAACAGGGTGAAGGGCTGAGGATGCCCAACGGCGAGCCGGTACCGGCGATGGAGGTGCTCGCCCCCAGTGCGGGATACGACCCGCTGCGCTCCACATTCGCCATCTGGATCGAGCGATGGCTGAGCGAGGTGGGCATCCCCTTGCGGGCCAACCTCACCGGCTTCAACGTCATCGTCGAGAAGGTGTTCGACCAGCAGGACTTCGACATGTGGATCCTCGGCTGGGGTCTCGACCCCTTCCCGGACTACCTCGAGTCGTTCTTCCACAGCCGTCATTCGGAACTGGAAGGGTACAACCCCGGCGGGTACAACAACCCCGAGTTCGACCGCCTAGCGGACGGACTGCTCACCGAAACCGACCTGGAGGCAGCGCGCCAGCAGGCCTTCGAGATGCAGGCATTCCTCGCGGAAGACCTGCCCTACGTGGTGCTGTTCGACACTCCCATCGTGGAAACCTACCGGAGCGACCGGGTCGACTTTCCCTATACGGAAACCTGGGGCGGTCTGCAAAGCGTCGCCGGGATGCCCACCCTCGTGGACTTCAGGTAGCCCTGAGCGTCGCGTTGAGAAGTCAGAACCGATGACAGGCTATCTGGTCAGGCGAACCGGGCAGATGGTGTTGACGCTGTTCCTCATCATCACGTTCACCTTCTTCCTGGTGCAGGCGCAGCCGGGGGACTACGCTTCCTTCTACGTGCTGAATCCCGACCTCCCGCCCGAAGTGAAGGACCAGATCAGGGCCGCGTTCGGGCTGGACAAACCGGCGTGGCAGCAGTACCTGATCCATCTCAAGAACACCTTCACGGGCAACCTCGGGGTCTCTTTCGGGAACTTCCCGCGGCCTGTGCTGGACGTGCTGGTGGAGCGGGTGCCCCGGACGCTGGTGCTGTTCCTCACCGCCACCGCCGTGTCCTTCTACATCGGGTTCTTCCTGGGAAAGGCCATGGCATGGCGCCGGGGCGGCCTGTTCGAGTACGCGACTACCATCTCGGGAGCCCTGCTGTTCACCGCCTTCACTCCGGCTTTCGGCCTGATGATGATCTGGGCGTTCGCCTTCAAGCTGGGCTGGTTCCCAGTGGGCAAGTTCCTGGATCCCCTGGTGTGGCGGGGGGCCGACGTCAGCGCGAACTACGTCTTCGGCAACATGCTTCTCAGCGCGGCGGCCTTCATCGCTTTCGCGCTGCTGGTCATGCTGTGCCTCAAGAGGTTCGGCCGGAGAGTGCCGTCCGTGGCAGCCTTTCCCATAGTCCTTGGCGGCGCGCTGATCATCGTGGCGGCCTGGGCCCTCTCAGGTATCGGCGGGCTGGCCCTGGATATCGTGAAGCACATGGTGCTGCCCGTCGCTACTCTCACGCTCATATCCTTCGCCGGGACCATGCTGCTGACCCGCAACAGCATGCTGGAGACCATCCGCGAGGACTACGTGATGGCTGCGCGGGCCAAGGGCCTGCCGGACAAGCTGGTGCGCGACCGCCATGCGGCCCGGAACGCCATGCTGCCGATCGTGACCAGCCTGGTCTACAGCCTGATATTCGCTATAGACGGGAGCGTGATCATCGAGAGCGTTTTCTCCTGGCCCGGCACCGGCTTGACCCTTCTCCAGGCAGTGAGGAGCGAAGACCTGCCTCTGGTCATGGGGGCCATGCTCTTCATCGGGATGCTCTCGCTCCTGGCGCACGTCATCGTCGATGTCCTCTACGTCTACCTTGATCCCAGGATCCGCTACCAGTGAATACCCCAGTACCGGTAGGCCCCGTTCCCACCCCGGAGTCCGGGGTCGAACCCGGCCGCGGCAGGGTGCGTTTCGTGCTGGCGCGACTGCGACTGATGTGGCGGTCGTTCAGGAACGGCTGGGGGATATTCATGGACAGCCGGATCGGCATGCTGTCCCTGTTCACCATAATCGCCTTTGCCCTGATGGCGGCCGCTCATCCCATACTGATGGCGTTCGTCTGGGACCCCGCCACCTACGACCCCGTCACCGGCTACTCCTTCGACCAGGTGGAGCAGCCGGCTCCGCCGAGTTGGAAGCATCCCCTTGGGACCGATCCGTTGGGGCGGGACGTGCTGAGCCAGCTGCTCTACAGCACCCGCTCCGAGTTCGTGCTGGGGATAACCGCGGCACTCGTGACCGTAGGCATTGCGACCTTCGTCGGGGCGGTGGCCGCCTACTACGGCAGGTTGCTGGACGCCTTCTTCATGCGGTTGGCAGACCTGATCATCGCTCTGCCGGCCATATCGTTGCTGATAGTGTTGAGCGCCCTGTTCCACCTCAACCTGTTCTACCTGGCGCTGATCATCGGCGTGCTGGGCGGGTTCGGGGGAACGGCCATCATCCTGAAGTCTCAAGCGCTCAGCATCAAGGTGAAGCCCTTCATCGAAGCCGCGCGAGTGGCCGGCGGCGGCCATTTCCACATCATATTCGTGCACATCATTCCCCACCTGTTGCCCCTGGCCCTGCTCTACATGATGTTCACCGTCACCAGCGCCATCTTCGCCGAGGCTGTGCTGTCGTTCCTCGGCCTTCTGGACATCAGGATGAGCTGGGGAATCATGATCCACACGGCCAACACCGGCGGCTATCTGCTGGGCGGCACCCGGTACTGGTGGCTGATCGTGCCTGCCGGGGCGTCCATCACCCTTCTCTGCAGCGCGTTCTACCTGGCCGGGCGAGCCCTGGACGAGGTGGTGAACCCCCGGTTGAGGCGGCGCAATGACTGACCGGCACGACCCCTTGCTGAAGGTGGACGGTCTGAGCCTGAGCTATCAGACCAGGCTGGGAGAGGTACAGGCCGTCCGGAACGTCAGCTTCGAGTTGGCCCGGGGCTCCGCTCTGGGGTTGGTGGGTGAGTCCGGCTGCGGAAAGACTTCCATCGCCAACTGCCTGATGCGCCTGCTGCCCGACAACGCCCGGTTGTCGGCAGGCCGCGTGCTCCTGGACGGGCAGGACATCCTGCCTCTGGCCGAGGAGGATATGCGGCTCCTGCGGTGGCGGCGCATCTCCATGGTCTTTCAGGCCGCCATGAACGTTCTGGACCCGGTGTACCGCGTGGGCCGACAGATCATTGAAGCCATCGAGACTCATGGCGTCGAGTCCACTGACACCGCAGCTAGGGAGCGGGTCGCCCGCCTGTTCCGGATGGTGGGGCTGGACCCGCAACTGATGGAGCGCTACCCCCACGAGTTCAGCGGCGGTATGCGCCAGCGAGCGGTCATTGCGATGGCCCTGTCGTGCGACCCCGACCTGATGATCGCCGACGAGCCGATCACTGCCCTTGACGTGATTGTGCAGGACCGGATACTCCGGGAGCTGAAGGCCATTCAGCAGCAGCTCGACATGAGCATCATCTACATCAGCCACGACATAGCGGTTGTCGCCGAGGTGACAGACGTGGTGGGAGTGATGTACGCCGGGCGGCTGGTGGAGATGGGAGACACATCCGACGTGTTCCGCGCCCCCGCCCATCCCTACACCGCGGCGCTGATGTCCTCATTCCCCAGCGTCAGTGGGGAGAGGCGTCCGTTGACCGGCCTCCCCGGCGAGCCGCCGAACCTCTCGGACCTGCCCCAGGGCTGCCCGTTCCATCCCCGCTGCGCCTATGCCACTGACGTATGCCGGACCCAGTACCCGCCCCAGGCGAGGTACGGCAGTCATTGGGCCGTCTGCTGGCATCCACTGGACGCTACGATGGCCGTGCAGAGCTGACGGATGGAAAGCGCAAGCAACACTCCTGAGACCCCGGATACCCGGGCAGCCGGTTCTAACGCTTCGGACGGCGAGCCACTGGTGGCCGTTCACGGCCTGACCAAACTGTTCCCGGTGGACGGGGGGCCTTTCCGCAAGCCCTCGAGCTTCATCCATGCCGTTGACGACGTCAGCTTCCAACTGGGGCACGGAGAGAGCCTCGGGCTGGTGGGAGAGTCGGGCTGTGGCAAGACCACCGTGGGCAAGCTGCTGGTCAAGCTGTTCGAGCCCTCCGGCGGCGAGATACTCTTCCGGTTCACCGATGCCCCGGCTGTCTCTTCGGCTGAGGCTCCCTGGGATGCTGCCGCCATCAGAGGACGGCTGTTGCGCTCCTTCCGCAGGCGTGTGCAGATGATCTTCCAAGACCCCTATGAGTCCATGAATCCCCGGCGGACCATCTACGACATCATCTCCGAGCCGCTGTCAGTGCAGGGCATGGGCGACGTTCAGTACCGGGTCGACCGCGTGCTGGAGATCCTGACGCTGGTCGGTCTCACGCCGGCAGGAGCGTTCCTGTTCCGACATCCCCACGAGCTTTCGGGTGGGCAGCGCCAGCGGGTGGCCATCGCTCGCGCGTTGGTGATCCGGCCATCCTTCGTGGTGGCCGACGAGCCGACTTCCATGCTCGACGTCTCCAGCAGAGCGGGGGTGATGTCCCTGATGCAGAACCTTGCCACCGAGATGGGAGTAGCCTACCTGTACGTTACGCACGACCTGGCGGTGGCGCGCTATATGTGCAACCGCATCGCCGTGATGTACCTGGGGAAGGTGGTGGAACTGGCTGAGACGGAGGAGTTGCTCCGTAATCCGCTGCATCCCTATACGAAAGCGCTGTTGTCTGCCGTGCCCGTGGTTGATCCGGGGCGCCGGCGCTTGGCGCCGGACATACGCGGCGATCTCGCTACACCGATAGATCCGCCTTCCCGCTGCCGGTTCTACGAAAGATGCCCCGCCGCCACCGAGCACTGTCTAAACCATCCGCATCCTCCCATGGAAGAGAAAAGCCCGGGACACTTCGTGGCGTGCTACGAGGTCTGAGCAGTCAGCCTCAGGTGACCGAGATGACCTGTACGAACGGGTCTCGTTATACGCGTATGCAGGCGACGGAGTGTCCCGGACTCTTCTCTTCGAGCGGAGGCACCGTGGTACGGCATTCATCTATGGCCATGGGACACCGGGTGTGGAACACGCACCCTGCCGGCGGGTTCAGAGGACTGGGGATGCTCCCCTCGAGGATGATCCGCTCCCTGCTGCGCTCAGCCCTGGGGTTCGGGATCGGCACTGCGGACATGAGCGCCTTCGAGTAAGGATGCAGCGGATCCTGGAAGATGCTGACCCTGTCGGCTATCTCCATGATCTTGCCGAGATACATGACCGCCACGCGGTCGGAGATGTGGCGCACCACCGACAGGTCGTGTGCGATGAAGAGGTAGGTGAGCCCGAACTGCTTCTGCAGGTCCTCCAGCAGATTGATGAGCTGCGCCTGTATGGAGACGTCCAGCGCGGAGACCGGCTCGTCGGCCACGATGAAGTCCGGCTGCACTGCCAGCGCCCGGGCGACACCGATACGCTGGCGCTGTCCCCCGCTGAACTCGTGCGGGTACCGGTCTGCCATATTGGGGTTCAACCCCACGGTACGGAACAGGTCGGCAACCCTGGCAAGGTACTCTTCTTTCGTCTCGACCAGTTTATGCACCCTCAGCGGCTCACCGACGATGTCGCCGGTCTTGATCCGGGGGTTGAGTGAACTGTACGGATCCTGAAAGACGACCTGGATGCGCCGGCGCATCGCCCGCATGGCCCCGCCCTTGAGGGTCCCGAGGTCGACGCCGTCGAACGTGATGTGACCGCTCGTGGGCTCGTAGACCTGGAGTATGACGCGACCGATGGTGGTCTTGCCTGAGCCGCTCTCACCCACGAGCCCCAGCGTCTCGCCCCGTCGTACGGCGAAGCTCACGTCGTCCACAGCCTTTACTTCTCCAACCTTGCGCTGAAGGATGACGCCCGACATCACGGGGAAGTACATCTTGACGGCGCTGACTTCCAGCAGGTTGTCCTGGCTCGACGCTGCCGGGGTGGGGGCAGGGGAGGTCTGTGTCATGCTTGTGTCTGCACGAGTTCCAGGGGACCGAACTCGTGTCCTTTCCAACACGCGTACACGTGTTCGGTGCCGTCCTTCGACGAAAGCGGAGGCATCTCGGCGCGGCAGTGGTCGTCCGCATGGGGACAACGGGGGACGAAGGAGCAGCCGGGAGGAAGCCGGTCCAGGTCCGGCGGCATCCCTTCGATAGACGCCAGCCTGTCCTCGCGGTCGACATCCAGCCGGGGCACGGAACCCAGCAACCCGCGCGTGTACGGGTGCCTCGGCGTTTCATATATCTCATCCGCGGTCCCGCGTTCGATGATCTTGCCCGCGTACATAACGTTCACGCGATCTGCGTACCGGGCAACCACGCCAAGGTTATGCGTGATGATGATGACAGCGGTGCCCAGTTCGGTACTGAGATTCTTGATGAGTTCGAGTATCTGGGCCTGGATCGTCACGTCCAGAGCGGTGGTTGCTTCATCGGCGAGGAGCAGTCGCGGGGTACAGCTGAGGGCGATGGCAATCATCACCCGCTGGCGCATCCCGCCGCTGAACTGGTGGGGGTAGTTGCTCAGGCGGCTCCTGGCGTCCGGTATGCCGACCATCTCCAGCAGTTCCACGCTCCGGCGGACCGCTGCCTCCGGCGAGTACCCCATGTGGAGCTCGACCGTTTCTGTGAGTTGTCGTCCTATCGTCAACACGGGGTTCAGGGAGGTCATGGGTTCCTGGAAGATCATGGCGATCTTGTTGCCGCGGATGCTCCTCATCTGGCGTTCCGTCAGCTTCATCAGGTCCTGGCCTTCGAAGATGACTTCCCCGCCGACGATCCTGCCGGGCGGGTTCGGGATGAGCCTGAGGAGCGACAGGGCGCTGACGCTCTTGCCACACCCGCTCTCGCCGACGAGGCCCAGCGTCTCGCCCTCCTGCAGGTCATAGCTCACGCCGTCCACGGCTTTGACGATACCGCTTTCGGAGTTGAACTCGGTGCGAAGGTCACGCACCTCCAGCAACGTACCCAAACAGCAACTCCCTTCTGACTCGTTCGTCCTGCAACCGGCAGTCTGCTAAGAATCGCCTCGCCGCAGACGCGGGTCGAGCACGTCGCGCAGAGCGTCGCCTAGCAGAGCGAACGTGAACACGACCGCCGACAGCGCGATGCCGGGGAAGATGACCATCCACGGCGCCGCTTCCATGTAGCCGCGCGCGCCGATGTTCAGCATGCCGCCCCAGCTCGGCGAAGGCGGTGGTATGCCGAGGCCGAGGAATGCCAGTCCGGCCTCGGCGACGATCACGCCGCCAAGCGCGCCCGTCGCGAGGACGAACACCGGACCGAGCGTGTTCGGCAGGATGTGCCGCAAGACCATGCGCAGCAGGCTCACCCCGATCGTCACCGCTGCCAGCACGTACACCTCTTCCTTCACGCTCAACGTACTCGAACGCGACAGGCGCACGACCCGGGGCACGATGGCGACCGATAACGCGATACCCACGTTGAGCAGCGATGCGCCTAGGGCGACGACGAGCAGCATGGCCAGAATGATGAACGGGAACCCCATCAACACGTCCACCACCCGTTGCACCACCAGGTCGAGCTTGCCTCCCAGGTAACCCGAAAGGACTCCGATGATCATGCCGATGACCGTGCCCAGTCCGATGGCGAGGAACCCCACCTGGAGCGAGATGCGCGCACCGTAGACAACCCGGCTGAAGACATCGCGGCCAAGGTTGTCGGTCCCCATGAAGTGAGATGACGAAGGGGCCTCCAGCCGTTCTGCCGCGACCTGATCGCGGATCGGGTCATGCGTTGCAATCACTGGCGCGAACAGCGCGATGAGTGCGAGCAGGATGAGCACGACGGCGCTGACGGCGCCCGCGGGTTTCCGGCGGGCGAACCGCTTCAGGTTCTGCGCTACCGTGCGCTTCGGCCTCGCCTCCTGGACCAACTGATCGAAGGCTGATTGGCCCCCTGCTGTTGCTTCTATCGCCATGCTGTCCACACCTCCCAGTCCACCTACGAGTACCGTACCCGTGGGTCTACGTAAGAGTACGCGATGTCGACCACGAGGTTGAGGCCGAGCATGAAGAAGACGAGCATCATCGCCAGGCTCTGCACGACGGGGAAGTCCCTGCCCACGGCCGCTTCAACGATAGCCTGACCGAGACCGGGGATCCCGAAGAGGTTCTCCAAGATCACGGTGCCGCCCAGCAGCGTGCTCACTTCCAGGCCTCCCAGCGTGATGACCGGGATGAGGACGTTCGGCAGGCTGTGCCGGCGCACCACCAACTGCTGGCCGAGCCCCTTCGCCTTGGCGGTCCGCACGTAGTCCTGGGCGAGCACTTCCAGCATGCCGGAGCGCGTGATGCGTGTCATGTACGCACTGAAGCGCCAGGCGAGGATCAATGCAGGCCAGATCATTATCTGGAGATGGTGGAACGGGTCCACCCAGATGTTGGAGTAGCCCAACGGGGGTGACCATCCGATCTGCGTCACCATGAAGAGCAGGAGCAGGAGCGCTATCCAGAAGTTCGGCATCGATTGGCCGAGGATCGCCCCCATGCGGAGGACATAGTCCGGCCACTTGTCCTGGTACAGGGCAGAGAACACCCCGAGCGGCACGGCGACGATTATGGAGAGCAACACCGTGTAGACGGTAAGTTGGAGCGTCACCGGCAGGCGCCGGGCGATGATCGAAGAGAGCGGCTCCGTGGAGCGGATCGACTCCCCGCCGAACTCTCCGTTGACCATCGACCAGGCCCATTTGGCGTACTGGATGGGGAGAGGGTCGTTCAGGCCGAGCTCCTCGCGGAGCTCCCTGATCTGGGTCTCGGTGTACCCGCCGCCACCCTCAACGGCTTCCTGCCCGAGGATGGCAAGCGCCACGTCTCCCGGCAGGATCCTGAGTATCCCGAAGATGAGGACGCTCGCGAGCAGGAGCGTCGGGATGAACAGCAGTACTCGCCGTGCTATGTACTTCTGCATCCCGGGCCTCTCAAGCTCGTTTTCCCATGCGGCTTATCATCCGTGCTCTTACTTGTCCAGCCAGACTGTAGCGAAGTCCAGGTTCCGGCGGTAGTTGTCGATGGGCACCTGGATGCCCTTCACGTACTCGCGCACGACCGTGTGGGTGTTCTCCGTGTAGAGCCACGCCCCGTAGGCCTGCTCCACGGCGACGTACCGCTCCATCTCCTGCGCGATCTCGATCCGTTCTTCGACACTGCCTGCACTCGCCAGGCGGACGAAGAAGTCGTCCACCTTCGCGTCGTTGTGCTTCGGGTCGGCTGTGGCGCTGGTGCCTGCACTGGACGTGATCGACCCGTATTGGCTGGGCAGCGCGAGCGTCGGGCCGCTCATCACCATGTCGTACGAACCTTCCAGTGTCCTGGCTGCTCGCGTCGCGTCGTCCACGAGCTGAAGGTCGATATTGATGCCGAGGTCTTCCAGCTGGCCAACCAGGGGCTCACAGACGAACCCCCACAGCCTGCGGCACATGAACTCGGCGTCGAAGCCGTCCGGGTAGCCTGCCTCGGCCAGCAGAGCCTTGGCCTGCTGCCGGTCGGCGTCCTTGGTCGCGGGATTCCAGCCGGGCGTCTCCATGAGGCCGGGGTTCGCCCATGCGGTGTCCGGGTCGAACATGCCGGTCATCTTCCCGAAGCCGCCGAACGTCACCTGGACCAGTTCCGGGCGGTCGAGCCAGAGGTGTATGGCCTGCCTGACCCGTACGTCCTGCAGCGGCCCCTCGCGCAGTGTGTTGAAGGCGAGCGCCCAGAAGCTGGACTGCGCCATCTCCAGGATCGTCACCCTTTCGGTGCCGAGGGTGGAGAGGATGGCTGCTTCACGCTCCGGAGTGAGTTGGAAGCCGGAACCGCGGGCCGTGGCGTCCAGCCGTCCCGTTCGAAAAGCGGTATCCATGCCGGACGGGTCCGGCGTAATGTAGAAGTCGATGCCGTCGAGGTAAGGGAGCTGGTTCCCGTCCTCGTCCGTCTTGTAGTACTGGTCGAACCGGCGCATCTTCGCAACGCTGCCGGGTCGGTACTCCTCGAGGTAGAACGGGCCGAGCGCGACGAGTCCTACATCCAAGGGGGAGACATTGACGTTCCCGGCGTCTATCTCGGGCTGCATCAGGTGGCGCGGGTGAGCGATGATCTGGTTGTCGACGGCAAGCAGCTGGTCGAAGTCGAAGACGGCGCTCTTGAGGTTGATGACCACGGTGAGGTCGTCGGGCGCCTCGACGCTCTCTACCCACCGTGCGAAGTTCCAGCTTACGGGGCGCCTGGAGTTCTCTCCGACCGTTACGCCGAATACGGCCATGTCCAGCCAGAACTTCACGTCCGCAGCGGTGAGCTTGACGCCGTCGTGCCAGTAGACATCGTCGCGAAGCGTGAACGTCCAGGACGTCCTGTCGTCGTTAGATGACCACTCGGTGGCCACGCCGGGGCAAACCGCCGTACCGTCGTCCGGGCATTGGCGGATCATGTTCCCCATCCCGAAGATCGACCCCGCCGGCATCAGCACGCTGATACTGCCGGACCGCATCGGGTCCCATCCGAGGGGCGGGTCGGCGCGAGTGGAGAAGTTGGCGATGCCTCCGTATCGGGACTTCTCCTCCATCATCATGGCCGTTGGGGTAGGGGCGGGAGCAGCCCCGTCGCCGCCGTCCGACGGCGCGGCGGTCGGCGCCGGAGCCTGCGTGTCCGGCGCTCTGGTGGGGGTGGGGTCAGGCTCGTCGTCCTACGCGCAAGCGGCCAGCACCATGGTCAGGGCGAGGATGCTTATGGATAGCATCAGTGCTTTGAGTGCACGCTTTATGATCATCATCGGAATCCTCCCTGGTCCACTTGCCGTTCCCTTACTCGGCCGGCGCTGGCGCCACGAAGGTGATGGGCGCGGTGGCGAGGGAGCCCATGCTGCCTTCGGCCCTTACGGTATAGGTGCCGGGTGACGAGCGGATGCGGTCCATCCTGAACCGTCCGCGTTGCGTTGATTCGAACGTTCCGTACGGGGATGCGTCGACACCTCCGACGGTGCCTGGGCCGTAGACGTCGGTGTGGAAGATGATGAGGACGGACTCGCCGGGCTGGAATCCCCATCCGGTGACGGTGAAGGTGCGCTCGGAGCCGAGGGTGTAGACGGCCTTGTCGAGCGAGATGCCTGCGGCGGATACGGGCGCGGGGTCGCCGGGAGGGCCCTGAGCGCCATCAACGCCTGGAGGTCCGGCGGGGCCGGTCGGTCCGGCGGCTCCCTGTGGTCCCTGTTGTCCCGCGGGGCCGGCGGGGCCAGTCTGTCCCGCTTCGCCCTGGCATGCCATAGCAACCAGTGCGAGCGCGAGCATCAGAACGCAGATGGCTGGAGTGGTTCGCATCGGAGTTCCTCCCTCTCACGTGCCATTCCGAAGAGCAGACTCAGGCATCCAACAGCCAGCGCATTCTAGGAATGGGTGTGTGACCTGTCAACAAAATCCGAAAGGCAAAAGGCTTGTATGTGACTGATTTCACAAGATTGTCAGGGCGCGATAGGCAAGTGGCAAAACAATTCTGCTGAAATTCAACGGATTTCGACCAACATGCCACTCGCTCCGGTCGCGTAGAGTGCGTCAGCGCCGGCCGCGATGCCGAGGACCGCGCCATCTCCCGGCTGGATGCGCCATCGCATCTCCCCTGTCGCAGAGTCAACTGAGGCCAGCATGCCTGTTCGGGTTCCGACAACGACTTCGTTCCCGATAACCGTGGGGGAGGTTGCTGCAGGCGCATCGAGGTGAGCTTGCCATAAGGGAACGCCCGTCTCCTTGTCGTAAGCGAACACCGTCCCGCCTGCCGTTGTTGCATACACTTTCTCTGCATCGACTGCGGGAGTCTCGGTGAAGCTCTCCCCTCTTTCCTGACGCACCCAGACCACGCCTTTCTGAGGTGGCAACTCATTGGCCATCCCCCATCTGAACATCCACTGGCGAACGTTTCGAGTCGACTTCTCGAACGGCCACTCCCGGTTGTCCCAACGCACACGCCGGATGGTCCCACTGATGTCTGCGGCATATACCGAATCTCCAGCGATCGCCACGGAACCGTCGGCGAGCGATGTCTCGTAGTCGAACCACCGTTTCGCGGTGTGCCTGTCGATGAAATGGATGAGGTTGTCCTGGGAGACGACAACGACGAGTTGTTCATTCACCGCAGGGCCGGACGTGATGCGTCCTTTCGTGGCGAAGCTCCACCGCTCTTCGCCGGTGAGCGCATCGAGCGCATAGAGACGGCGGTCGCTGGAGCCCGCATACAGCACTCCGTTGGCGACAGCCGGAGAGGAGCGCACCGGGGCATCGGCCTGGAACGTCCAGACTACGCTGCCGTCATCACGGCCGAGAGCCGTGACCCGTCCGTCCAGCATGCCGAAGTAGACGAGGTGTCCGGCGATGGATGGCGTCGAGCTGATGGGCGCTTCAAGGCATCTATCCCACAGGGGAGCGCCGTCCGGGGCGGAGAACGCGTGCATGCATCCGTCGACGTCGCCTGCGTACACGACGTCTTCCAGTACGACAGGGCCGCCTCCCGGAGAGGCGCCGAGGTCTGCCTTCCAGGCCACATCGCCGGCCAGCGACATGGCCGCCTCCGGTATCGTATTCGCCCGGAGCGGGCTCCCGCCTTCGGTGGGCCAACCGCCGATCCGGGGCTCGGACGTCAGATCTGACGCGGGATCCGGCAGGAAGCGGGCGAGACCGATATTCTCGACGGCAATCCACGATACGACGAGCAGTACGATGACCGCTGCTGCAGCCCGGATGAGCGTCCGCCGGAGCCTCGCGCGGGCGCGCCATCGAGCGACGAGCGAAGAGTCGGAAGCGGGCAGAAGCTGCGTGCGGCACCCGGCACAGAACCGCGAACCCATCTCATTGGTATGCCCGCAGACGTGGCACACCGATGAGGCGCCGGTCTCACTCAACGTGCACCCTCAGGCACTCAGGCTCCCGCGTGGTTGACCGGTTGCAGAGCGATCCGGTGCTCTCTGGTCGCTTCGATCCAGTCTTCTTCCTTCTGCAGGACGGTAGCCGCAGACCGGACCGCAAACAGCGTGGGGTCGTCCACGCTCGGTGGCAGCTCGCCGGTGTCGCGGAAGGCCTTGGCTGCGTTCAGCAAGCGGTAGCGGGTATGGATGATGCCGGAGTCCGTTGAGACGAGGTGCTCTTTCGTCCTGTCATAGATGGGGCCCATCGTCTCCTGCATGCCGGAGTCCTGTGCCCATGTGCCGGGAATGCCGCACCAGCGCTCGGTCTGCTGAGCGTGGTAGTCGTTCCAGTAGTCGTTCATGATGTTCTGGCGCGGACGCCACTGGCTCCCGGGGAGCGTCGGGTCGGGAGGCATGAAGCCCACGGTGCCGATGTTGTAGACGCCGGGGCGCTTCTCCATGTTGTCGAGCTCCTCCTCGGTCAGCGGGCGGTTGGGATGGTACGTTGCCCCGAAGACCATGGTGTTCTCGTCGTCGATGGGGATCCAGGCGCGGAAGGCGCGCAGCGGGTCTTTCCCGTACGGGCCGGTCATGGTGTAGAAGGGCAGCACGAACTGGCTCATCCGCCAGTAGTAGGTGTCTTCGTCCACATTGCGGTGACACCCGATCAGCACGCCGTAGTCGGTGTCGATCGCCTCGAACACCGGGCAGCGGTCGATCTCCTTGTAGTAGGGCCCCATGGTCTTTTCGTTCGGCTGGGCCATCTGGAACGGGAACTTCGTGTGGAGATAGGAGTTATGGGAGTTGTCGATGTCGCCCTCCAACGCCTGCACGAAGTTGTTGATCTGCAGCCGCTTGGCTATGTGGCGGTGCTCTGCCGGCACCATGTTCCATTCGAGGTCCGGCAGGGGAGGAGCGGGTTCTCGTGGGCCCATGTACGTCCATATGACCCCGTTCCGCTCCTGGCAGGGGTACGCCTTTATGCTGACCTTGTTCTTGAAGGTCTCGCCCTCAGGAGCGTTGGGCATGTCGATGCACGCCCCGGTGGTGTCGAACTTCCATCCGTGGTAGACGCACCGGAGTCCGTACTCCTCGTTGCGCCCGAAGAACATGCCCGCGCCGCGGTGGGGACAGCGGTCGTCGACCATGCCGATGTTTCCGGCGGTGTCCCGGTAGGCGACGAGATCCTCGCCAAGCAACCGCACGCGGAGCGGCTGGCCGTCGCGTTCGGGTAGCTCCGACGACATCAGCGCAGGGATCCAGTAGTGCCGGATCAGGTCTCCCGTGGGAGTCCCCGCTCCGACGCGGCACATCAGTTCGTTATCTTCCCTCGTCAGCATGGCTACCTCCTGCCTTCCTGCACAAACCTCACTCTCAACGACGAAGCATGCACATCTTATTGCAGCAAACGGGGGATTGCTATCAGGGCATGCAGCCCCGGCAACGCTGGAGCGTCGCAGGTAGTTGTGGTCTCAGCGCAGGTCGACGGTCGGGGTCTGGTGCTCCAGCGTGACTTCACGTCGTGTCTGCGAGGACTCCAGCATGGCGAGGCAGACCTCCATGGTCGCCTTTGCCCACCGACCGTGATGGACGAGAGGACGGCCCTCGGTAACGGCGAAGTACAGTTCGTCGATCACTGCGCCGCGACCCTGGACGCCTCGCCATGGATCGGGTTCGATCAGTCTGAAGCCGTCGGTCGTGTATGCCCCAACGCCGTCCGGAAGCATCCGGAGGTCGGCTCCCTCGCATGTCACGAGGAATGAACCGAGTTCGCCCTGAAGCAGCGACGGCGCTCCCTGAGCGGCGCGCGCCCTCGCCACAGGTTGCTCTCCCCCGTAGCCGGTGTTGATGCGCATCGACACTTCTTCTTCAGGAGACCGGGCTGCACGCAGCGCCCTGCGCGTCTTTCCGTAGCCCGCAGGCTCTTTCGAAGCGCTTCCGCCGGCCAGTTCGGACGAGTCGAAGTGGTCATAGCCGCTGTACGAAAGTGTGGCTACTGCGCCATTCTCGAAATCGAGGAACGCCGTATAACTGCCCTCTGTGTGCCGCTCGTGGTCGAGGTCGAACGCTGCTGCACGCACGCTGCGAGCCATGCCGCCCGCGATGAATCGCGCGGCGTCGACCTGGTGCGGCACCTGGTTGTACATGATGCCGCCGCCCAGTTCGGTGACGAGCTCCTCGGGGCGCCGGGGACGGTAGAGGAAATCGGTGTACGCGGACGCTGTGATGAAGCCCAGGCGCCCGAACTCCTCATCGACGACGAGCCTGTACATCTTCCGGACGATGGGGTTGAAACTTGCCGTATGGCCTATGACGAGCGCGACTCCGGCCTGCTCAGCCGCAACGGTCATTGCCTCGCAGTCCGCCAGTGTCAGGGCCATCGGCTTCTCAACGATGGCGTGCTTGCCGTTCGCTGCGGCGGTCTGCAGGTGTTCCACGTGCATCGCGTGGGGCGTGGCGATGTAGACGGCGTCCACGTTCGCACTCTTGCAGAGGTCCTCGGCATCAGAGAACGTCTCGCCGCCGAAGTCTGCCTCGAACCGGTCGCGGTGCTGCTTATGGAGGTCCGCCGCCGCCGTCACCCGGATGTCGGGATGCTTCGCCAGCGCGGACAGCATCCCGCTGCCGGCGCGCCCCAACCCAATCACGCCGAACCGTAGCTCAGGTCCGTCCATCGTGCCTCCGTCCCGGGGTCGCTACGCCGGACAGTCCGGATTGCCGGCGGCAACCTTGCGGCGTTCGGTCGTGTGATCGAACCAGGACTCCTCGGCGGGTATGAGCACCGCGTCCGACCTGATTGCGTAGACCTCGGGCTCGAGCACTTCGCGAGGAGTCTCTCCGGTCTCGGCGAATGCCCTGGCGCTCCGGATGAGACGCCTTCGCATGGAGATGATGCCGAGGTCCGACGTCCCGAGATGTTCCTGCGTGCGGTCGAAGATCTTACCCATGCTGAGCTGCGGCGCGGCGTCCTGTGCCCAGAACTCGGCGATGCCCGAGAAGGTCTCGTACTTCTGCATCTCCCTGTCCTGGTGGAAGTCGTTCTCGATGGAAAGTGCGGGGCGCCAGCGACCGAACGGAGCGCTGGAGACCGGGGCGCGGTGCTCCGGCGATATGTTCCAGACTCCGGCCCTGGTGAGCAGGTTCTCGCGCTGCTCTCCGGTGAACGGTTTGGTCGGGTGGAAGGTCACGCCGATGACGAAGACGTTCTCGTCGTCGATGGGCACCCACGCGCGCCAGTTCCGCGTCGGGTTATTCCCGTAGGGCCCGGTCATTGTGTGGAAGGGCATCAGGTGCTGGCTGATGCGCCAGTAGCGTTCGTCGTTCGGAGCCTTGCGGCCGGAGCCGATGCACACGCCGTAGTCGGTCTCGACCACCTGGAACCGGGGGTGCGTGTCGTAGTGGCGTATGGCGTCCACACCAGCCCTCGGCGAGTTCGGATCGAGGTTGAGCCGCGAGTGCACGAAGGAGACGTGGCTCTGGTCCAGGTCTCCCTCCATGCCCTGCACCCAGTTGGAGTACTGCACCCGCTTGGATGCGACGATGTGGTCCTCCGGCAGGTCCAGCCACTCCAGGGCGGGCAGCGGCGGCGGCTCGTCTTTCGGCCCCATGTACGTCCAGATCATGCCGGCGCGTTCCACCACCGGATACGACGTTGTACGCACCTTCCACTGGAAGTTGCTGTCCGGCGGCTCGCTCGGCATGTCGACGCACCTGCCCGCCACATCAAACTTCCAGCCGTGGTAGATGCACCGGAGCCCATTCTCCTCGTTGCGCCCGAAGTAGAGCGACGCCCCGCGGTGGGGGCACTGCTCTGCGATGAGTCCCGGTCTGCCCGAGGAGTCGCGCACCGCCAGCAGGTCCTCGCCCAGCAGCCGTACCCGTTCCGGCGACCCGTTGGCCTCGATCTCCCAGGAGAAGAGGAAGGGTATCCAGTACTCCCGGAGCAGGTTCCCCATGGGAGTCCCAGCCCCGACGCGAGTCATCAGTTCGTTATCCGTGGCGCTCAGCATGTCACGCTCCTTCACGAGCCAACTGCATAATCAGCCCGCATCATAGGCAGAGGCCCGTTGGCCTTCAAGCATCCTCCGCCGGAACCCTCTCTGCCGGAGAGAGCAGGCGCGTTCGCCAGCGGCTACACGTACGTGGCGAGCACGCGCTCGATGTCGGCGTGAGCGACGCTGGGGCCTGCTTCCTGCGGGACGTACCTCGTGGGGGCGCCGTTGACGAACCCCCTGCTCGGTTCCACTGGCAGCCTGAGCGCGTCGTCGAGGTCGCTGCGGAACACGTTCATGGGGTCGCCCCCGTCCTGCACGATCTCCATCTGCTCGTTCAGCATCTTGCGGAACATGATGATGCCCTTGTCGGACTCGCCCAGTTTCTCGAGGTCGCGGCGGGCCACCCGCCCCTGCGTCACCCACGCCATGTAGTCCTGATTGAAGGTGACGTTGGTGATGAAGCGGCCGTCCTCGCCTATCAGCGGGTTGTAGTAGTACGGCACCGGGTCCTGCCTGGGCACGACTGCTCCATCGGCGGCGCGGAAGATGTAGATCGAGACGTGCAGCGTGTTCTCGTCGTCTACGGGGACACGGAACTGCATCGTGAGCTTCTGCGGAGAGCCGACCTGCAGGATGTTGGGGAACAGGATGGGATGTCCCACCTTCCACAGGTCGTGGTTCTCGTCGAGCCCCTTGAGGATGCGTCGCTTGATGATGCCGTGCTCGAACAGGTCGAAGCTTATCCGCTCGTGGGGTGCGGACTCGCCGCGCACGTTTACGGTCTGGCCTGCCGCGAGCTGCTGGTACCGCGTCCAGTAGGAGTGGAGCCACTCGGTGTGCACGGGGTCGAGTGAGTTCTCCTGGCACTGGAGCCAGTTGCACGGCAGTTCGGTGATGGCGATGTCGCACGCCACGTTCTCAGCGATCAGCGGTTCCCAGTGCGGCAGAAGGGGCGTCGGCTGCGGCCCCATGTAGGCAAAGATCAGACCGGAAAGCTCCCTGACTGGGTAGCCCGCGACCTTCACCTTCTCCTTGAAGCGCCCGTCCGGGTGGACGGTCTCCTCGAAGGGCTGCTCGATGCACTGGCCGGTCTCGTCCATCATCCAGCCGTGGTACATGCAGCGGAGGCCGTGCTCCTCGGGTATGCCGTAGGAGAGATCGACGCGCCGGTGGGGGCAGAAACGGTCGATGAGTCCGAGGGTGCCGGACTTGTCCTTGTAGAGGACGAGGTCCTCGCCGAGCACTCGCACCGACTTGGTGGGGCGCTCGTACAGTTCTCCAGCCGCGGCGATGGGGTGCCAGTAGCGGCGCATCAACTCGCCCATCGGCGTTCCCTGTCCTACCTGGGTCAACTTCTCATTCTGTGCAGTGCTCAGCATCGCCATGCCTCCTGTCATCGATACTCGTTACCGCTGTGGACTGTCCGGTACTGAGGGAGGCTGTGAGGAAGGCTTATCGGGGAGCGGAAAGGCAGCGTCATAACCCGGACAGCGACGACTGGCGTCGCACGACAACTATACCACTACGATATCCGAGTGTATCGGCCAGCCCCGTGGCGTCTCGCAAACTGAAGAGCAGCGCTGGAGCGGGCGCTAGTACGGGACCGGCGTCTGAAGCGACATCGTCACTTCCCGACGCTCGTTGGACGACTGGAGGATGCCGAGAATGACCTCCAGGCTCGCCATCCCCCATCGTGCGTCGGGGAAGGTCGGACGCTCCTCCCGGATAGCATCGCGGAGCTCGGTCAGTTCGCCGCGTCCCTGTCCCCTGTTGTCGAACGTTATCTCGCGCCTGCCGTTCTCGTCGTAGATGTACAGCCCGTCCGGAGACTGACGGATGTCGCCCCGCTCGCAACTCGCGATGGTAAGCCCGAAGAAGGGCTGGTTGCGGCGCCCCGACAACCGCTGGGCTTCCTCGCGCTTGGCGCGTTTCCCTGCGAAGGCGTACTTGGCGTCGGCCTCCACGGAGCTGTCGTAGCGCTCGAAGGGTACCGGGATATCGATGTCCCGGCGCTGACCGCCTTCGCCGATGCCCCACGTGAGTTCCGTGATGTCGAAGTAGCCGTAGCCGTTGAACATCATCGTTGCGGCAACGCCGTCCTCGAACTCCAGGAATGCGGTGTAGTCGCCCTCCGCCAGCGGGAAAGACGGGTTCCAGCGGCCCGCGACAGCACGGATGCTTTTCACCATGCCACCGCCGATGCCGCGCACGATGTCGGTCTGGTGCGGTCCCTGTCGGTAGAGCACGCCGCCGCCCATGCTGGAGTCCACTTCCGACCCCAGGCGTGGCTGCCCGGAGATCCACGGCTTGTACTCCCAGGTGTTGAGCTGGATCAATCTGCCCAACTCGCCACTGGAGACGACCTCGCGCATCCGGCGGATGGGAGGGTCGAATATCTTGGAGTGTCCCTGGACGTACCGGACGTCGTTCCGTTCGACGGCGTCCACCATGGCCTGCGCCTGTTCGAGTGTCACGGCCATGGGTTTCTCGCAGATGACGTGCTTGCCATGCTCGGCGGCGATGATGGCGTGTTCGGCATGGAAGAGGTTGGGGGTGCACACCCAGACAGCGTCGACGTCGGGGCTCTCGCACATGGCCTCCACGCTGTCGAAGGTCTCGACGTCGTACTTCCCGCGCGCTGCGTCGAGCGGCTCCTGCCGGATGTCCGCGACCGCCGTGAGTTTCACGCCTTCGATAAAGTCGACACTTCCGAGGATAGTTCGTGCGACGCTGCCCAGGCCGGCGATGCCAACTCTCAACATAGACCTCATGGTTCCTCCCATCGCATCGCATGCCTCCAGGCCTTGGAACCCTGACAGCCTTCGGCTGATCTACGAGCCTAGCTTCCACACACGACGTATCATACGCTTGCGAGAGCCGGAGGCGTCGCGAGCATTCTCGTGGGCGGCAGTCGTCTTGCAGCGATTTGTAAGGAGGGACTCATGACCAACGAACGAAACGATGCCTGGACGTTGACCCCCTTCGAGCGGTGGGTGCAGGACGAAGGCCTGAAGATCATCACTCAGCATACGGTCCCCAGCGTGTTCACCGAGGAGCTCGCGCCCTGGGAGCGCACAGGCTGCGACGCCGCATTGCTCGATCTGACGCACCATCCGTCCGAGGAGCGCCTCGTGCAGAACCAGGGAGGCATCCGCTACCTGATCGAGATCCCGCCGGGCGGCACGCTCAACCTCGAACGTCACATGTACGAGGAGATCTTCTACGTGCTCACCGGGCGCGGGGCAACAACTCTCTGGTACGACGGAACGCCCCGGCAGACGTTCGAGTGGCACGCGGACAGCGCCTTCGCGATACCGCTCAACGCGTGGCACGAACTGCACAACGGAAGCGGCACGGACCCCGTGCGTCTGTACGCAGCCACCAACATGCCGCACGTTTTCAACCTTTTCGCCAGCGCCGACTTCGTGTTCAACACGCCGAAGGCATTCCCCGACCGCTTCGACCCGAGCGACGAGATGTACTTCAGCGGTCAGACCGTCCGCGTCGCCGACCGCCTGATGGCCGCGAACTTCATCCCCAGCATCACGCACATGTCGCTTGACCAGTGGTCCTACCGGGGGCCGGGCTCCAACATGTACGTCATCATGGCCGGGGGACGCTACGTCTGTCACGTCTCCGAGTTCCCCACCGCTTCGTACAAGAAGGGACACGGCTTCGGGATGGCGTATGAGGACCCCAGCAGGGGGCAGACGACGGACGTCAGCTACCTCTTTCTCACCGGAGAGGGGTACGACCTTCAGTGGCCTCCGGGAGTCTTGCCGGGGCCGGACGCAGAGTGGTCGCGGATCGAGTTCAAGCCGGGCTCGCTGATGTCGAACGGGCACGGTGGTCATCAGCACTTCAACGTCAGCGATGAACCGGCGCGCTACCTCGTCCTGCGGGAAGGGAATCCCGGGTTCACAGGCAGTGGAAGGAGGGCCGGGGCGGGCCAGGGACAGATCGAGTTCGAAGACGAAGATCCACGCATCCGTGAGCTCTTCGAGCAGGAATGCGCCGCCTGGCGCGCGAGGACCACAACCCAGTAGAAGGAGGGAACCCCATGACACAGGCAGCATCCAGCCAGCCAAGTGTTGACGAGCTACGAGAGAAGGTTGCGCTCGCGTGTCAGATACTGGCGCAGCACGGCCTCGTGAAAGGTTCGACGGGTCACGTCAGCACCCGCGAACCCGGCACCGACAACATCCTCGTGCGGGGTCGGCCTCAGAGTGACAGAGGGCTGCGTTTCGCCGAGCCGACGAGCATTATGCGCGTGGACCTCGAAGGGCAGCCCGTCGGAGACAACGGCGGCGTCAATCGCGTCAGCGAGATCTACCTCCACACCGACCTCTACAAGTACCGCCCGGACGTCAACGCGGTGATCCACGCGCATCCTCCCGGCGTCCTGCTCTGCACCATGAACAGGGTAGAACTGCGGCCCATCTTCAGCGGCTACGAGCCGGGCGCGATGCGCATCGCGCTGAACAACGAGGCTCCCCTCTACGACCGCTCGATCACGCTGCAGACGCCTGAGGAGACCGGGCCGTTCCTCGACCTCATGGCACACCACAACATGGTGATGATGCGCGGCCATGGCATCGTCGTCGCAGGGAGGACGGTGGAGCAGGCGGTCTCTCGTGCCCTGGCGCTCGAGAACCTTGCGCGTATCAACTGGCTTGCGCACCTCGGCGGCGGCGCGCCCGACATCTCCGACGAGGACAAGGCGGAATGGCGGCGCCGCAGCCGGAACCCTTCCCGTGCAGACCGCGAAGGCGGCGGTTGGACCGGGCTGGTCGCCATCCTCGAGCACGGCGCCCTGCGCGCCGATGCCATCGGCTTGGGAGCGCATTTCGGGTAAGGCCCAAGCAGCCAGCCTATTCGAGGTCGAGCGTACCGGGTGCGAAGAGGCTGTCGACGTCCATCGGCTCTGGGATAATGTGCTGGTCGACGTCTATCCGGACCATCGCCTCCATCGCTGTGCGGTTCTTCGCCATGCCCATCGGGAACGGGTCTCCGCCGACGAGCTCCCGGTTGCGTATGGCCTGAAGGTCGCGGTGTCCCGGATCGGCGATGCTCGATAGTGAGTCAACGTACAGGTCCTTCGACGCGGCGAAAGCCCTGAACATCGCCGGAGCCACCCACGGGTGCTCTCGCAGCACCTCGTCCTTGATAGTCATGACGTGTCCTATCGGATAGACGCCCGTCCTCCTGAAGAACCCGAGGCCTACTTCGTTCGCTTCCTCTTCGGTGAACAGCAGACGGATGTCGCCTTCCGGCTTGACCGCGAGTTGAAGCCCCGCATCGAGCTCACCGTCCGCCAGCATCCGTTCCAGCGTCTTATCCGGAGCGATCTGCGTGACGTTCGACGGATTGACGTACTGCGCCACGTGGGCGTCCTCGCTCACCGAGTACCGGATAGAGTCCGTGTCGACACCGAACTCGTAGTTGAGCAGGGCGCGGCACTGGGTGGTGTTCGTCACTGTGTAGGAGCGAAGCCCTATCCGCTTGCCTTCCAAATCCTTGGGACTCTTGATGCCCGACCGGACAGTGTAGGAGATGGGGCTCATGGTCACGTCCCGGTTGGAGAAGATGGGGATACCGGTGATGGGGACCCCGAACCACTTCGCCGCGACGAAGGTCGTCAGCGCCACTTCGGCGACATCGAACTCGAGGTCCCGCACCATCCGGCGGTACGTGTTCGGGCTGGCTTGAACGTGCTCCAGTTCGATGCCTTCCGGCTTGACCCGCCCGTCCTTCAGTCCATCCCACTGACCGTGAGGAAAGGTGGCGGTCTTCAGTCGCAGGTCTGCCATGGCTTCCTACCCTTCCAACGCTCGCGTGCTCGGCTCGAACGCTTCTTCCGGAGATATGGCCTCCGGGATGATCTGCTGGTCGACCGTGAAACCGATGAAGGTCTCCAAGGATGCCCTATTGGCCTCGACCCCGAATGGCAGGGGGTCTCCCCCGAGGATCCCGTGCATATCTCTGGCGCGCGCGTCTTCATTTGCCAGCGCTGGCGCTGTGTCGAGTGTGGGAAGGAACTGCTCTTTCGCCTGCTTGAACAGCCTGAACAGTTCGACGGCAAGCCCGGGGTTGGCTGCCAGATGTTCGTTGCGGACGACCAGCGTGTGGTTGATCGGATAGACGCCGGTCGCGCGCAGCCACGAGATGCCTGCCTCGCGGGCGTTCGGGATCAGCGGAGCGAAGCCGGCTTCTGCCGATGGCGCCACGCCGATGGCTGCGTCGATCTCCCCGTCGCTCAGCAGGTCCGCAAGGCTGCGGTCGAACGGCGCTGACTCGACGTTCGGCGGGGCCTGGTATTCGGCAACGTGCTCGTCGCTGTTGATGACCCACGTGACCTCATCAAGGTTGACGCCGTACTCCGACTGGAGGATGCCGCGATTCCAGACGCCGGTGGTCACCGTGTAGGCGCGCACGCCCACCCTTCGCCCGTGGATGTCCGCCGGGGTACGGATCCCGGACTTGACGTTGTAGACGATCGAGCCGTGGTGCAGGGCCCGGACGAGAAAGACGGGCAACGCAGTGATCGGTTTGCCGTGGGCCCGAGCGCAGAGATAGGTGGAGAGCGCCATCTCCGAGACGTCGAACTCGAGGTCGCGAATCATGCGGCGGAAGGCATTGATGATGTTCGGCACCTCGACGTGCTCGAACTCTACCCACTCGGAGGTGACGGTTCCGTCCTTGAGCGGACGCGTGTGCCCGTAATCGCCCGTTGCCATCTTCAACGAAAGAGGCGGCATCGTCGGTTCATCTCCTGTAACGCGAGTCGCGGTCCGGACGGGGAGCGCTAGGAGTCCCTCTCGTTCCATTGGAAGGGGCCGCGCACTCCGGCGGGCATGGCCACAGACTCCAACACGGAGTCGTCACGCCTCCCTTCCAACCGCAGCGACTCGTCCAGATTGGTGTCGATGATCGGGTGGTCCGGGTCGCGTATCACTCCTTTGGGGTCTTCGCCCGCCTGCACCTTCATGATGTTGTCTCGCAACACCCTTCGCAGGAGAGCGATACCCTTGTCGGAGTAGCTCAGATGCTCCCTCGTCCGGTCAGCGATGGGGCCCTGTGTCTCCCACGCCATGTGGTCTTCAGGCTGGGCAGTATGTCCTTTGAGCCAGGGCGGTCTCAGTTCGAAGCGAGTGAAGGGGTGCAGCGCGTCCGCCGGAGACTTGAACGGGGCGACGTACTCCACTTCGGGCTCGTCGTCGGCCGGTTCGCTCCCATCGGCTGTTGGGTAGAAGTCGATGATGAATATCTGTGTATGCGTATCATCGACGGGGACCCGTATCTGCGTCTCTCTGAAGTGCCTCAGGATGTTCGGGAAGAGCAACGGGTGCTCATCGACGACTCCGCTCTTGAGAACGCGCTTCTTCATCAGTCCGTACGGAAGCTCGTAGAAGTCGAACTGCGCGACATCGTCGATAGTGCCGCGGGTGGTGCTGACGACCTTGCGGAACCCCTGGTGCAGGATGTGCGCGTGCGCGGGGTCCATCGAGTTCTCCGTGGGCTGGAGCCAGTTGCAGTCCAGCATGGGTTGCACCCAGATCTTGCGCGTGCCGTCGCGCCTCGCCCATACGTCGAACTTCGGGATGACCGGTGCGGGAAGGGGCCCCAGGTACGCCCAGTAGAGGCCTACCATCTCCTGAACGGGGTACGCCTGCTGCTTCACCGAGTGGATGATCGCCTCGTTCCGCTCCGGCGGGGTTTCGAGGACGTTCCCTTCCGTGTCATACAGCCAGCCGTGGTAGGCACAGGCGATGCCGCGTTCCTCGACACGCCCGTAGACGAGTGACGCGCTGCGGTGCGCGCAATGGTCCGCAAGAAGCCCCACGCGGCCTGACCTGTCACGGAACAGGACCAGGTCTTCGCCCAGCAGCCGTACGAACCTCGTCGGCTGTTCGTCCGTGAGTTCTCGCGCGACCGCGATAGGGTGCCAGTAGCGCCGCAGCAACTCACCCGCAGGCTGGCCTGGCCCCACGAGCGTCAGCAGGTCATTTATCTCCTGCGTTTCCATAGCTCCCCCGCGTCAGCCTGCGTCGTTGTGCGGAGCGGCAGCACTGCCGCCGCTCCGCTGAGGGTTACTGAACGATGATGAAGAAGTTGCCCTTGGTGTGCTCGGGGTCTGAAGAGTCGTAGAGGCGGAAGACGCCGGGCTCGGGGAATTCGAGCTCGATGCCGGGGCTGACGTCCTCGCCTGGGGGCACCGCGACGTCCAGGCCGATCTCGTCGATGGTGACGTTGTAAGTGGCCGCGTTGCCGCTGCTGCCGGTGAGCCCGTCCGGGAGAACGATCTTGTCCCCGGCATTCAGGGCGATGCGGATGTCGCCGACCTCGTCGGTGCGGACACGCTGTTCGACGTCGTAGCCCCAGTACGCAGTGGCGCCTATGCGGAGCTCCCACACGTCGTCGCGCACCCTGAGCTCGTCGAGCTCGTACGTGGCCGGCTGACCGGTCGGTGGGGTGGCGACGATGATGAAGAAGTTGCCCTTGGTGTGTTCGGGGTCAGAGGAATCGTAGAGGCGGTAGACGCCGGGATCGGGGAATTCGAGCTCGATGCCGGGGCTGACGTCCTCGCCCGGCGGCACTGCAACGTCCAGCCCGATCTCGTCGATGGTGACGTTGTAGGTGGCCGCGTTGCCGCTGCTGCCGGTGAGGCCGTCCGGGAAGACGATCTTGTCCCCGGCATTCAGGAATATGCGGATGTCTCCGACCTCGTCGGTGCGTACGCGTTGCTCGGCTTCGTAGCCCCAGAGGGCTTCCGTGCCCGTGCGAAGCTCCCACACGTCGTCGCGCACGCGGATCTCGTCGAGGATGTACGTTACGGGTGTGTATGCGGTGAGGTCGACGTCGCCGACGGCGAAGAACGCCCTGCCGTGATTGTGTGCGTCCTTGATCGCGTAGATGCCCTCGTCGTGGAACGTGAACTTCCAATTGGTCACCGGCCCGCCGGCATCGATCTCATGAAGCGGGAAACCGACGAACAGGTCGGGGATGCCGAACTGGTGGCGCTCGACGGCGTCCGCGCTCTGGCGGATGTCCCTGACGAAGACCTTGTCGCCTGCGTCGAGCCAGATCGCCCATCCGTCGCCTTCGGTGGAGCGGGCGACTTCTCCCGCCTCGAATCCGCCCCCCGCCTCAGGGCCCATCGTGAGGACGATGTCCTTGTCCTCGAACACGATCGACTCGATAACGAGCGCGCCTGCGGCAGGGTCGGGTGTGGGCGTCGGTGTAGGGGGAGGAACCGGGGTTGGCGTAGCGGTCGGTGCCGGGGTAGGAGTGGCCGTTGGGACCGGGGTTGCCGTGGGGTCTGCCTGGCATGCCGCCAGCAGGGACAGGAGGATGACTGGGAGCAGTACCAGCCCTGTGCGCTTGAGAGTGAGCATCCGACGACCTCCAACCCGGCGAATGGATAGGCCTCGGGGCGCCCTGGAGTCGATTGAGGCGCAGATAGGGCGCCGACGACGCGCGATCAGATTTCCAGCGAGTCTAGTGAAGCGGATTTCCTTTGACAAGGCTGACGGTTTGCCGGTGAGTTTCATGATGGCCTCCTAGACATTCGGGGCTGGTGCAGTCGATGAAGTGGGAGTCTCGGTCACGCCAAACCTGCGTGCGACCTTCATGTCCTGCCGCAGGCCCAGCTTCAGGGCGTAGTGACGCCCGATGAGAGCGAGAACCAGGGTGTAAACCATGATTACGAGACTGATGATTCCGGCGTTCTCGGTCCTGCCGAGTTCGGGAGAGGCCCACTCCAGCCCGATGATGGAGAGGGTCAGGGTGTCGCGTGAGGCAAGGAGGATGATGCTCGACGTAGTGGATGCCGCGCTGATGAAGTTGAGCATCCCGATCAGGACCATGGTGGGCATAAGGAGCGGGATGACGATCCTGAAGTAGGTCCTGAACCAGTTGGCGCCCGCCACGCGTCCGGCTTCCTCCACGTCGCCCCCGAGTTGCACCATAACGCCCTTGAAGATGTTGGTCCCGGTGGTATTCCCGGATATGAGCACCACCAGGATCAGCGCCCAGATGGAGCCGTACAGGAACTGGAGTCCGGGGACGGAGAGGAACATCAGCAGGAGCCCCAGGCTGGAGATGATGCCGGGGAATACCGCCGATACCCAGATGGTGCCGTCCAGGATGCGCCTTCCCCGCCATTTCGTGCGAACGAGCATGTACGCGATGAGGGAGAAGAGGATGGGGCTGCCGATGCCCGCGCTGAAGGCGAGGATGGTGGTCGTCCGCAAGCCCTTCAGGAAGAGGGGGTCGGTGAAGACGTCCACCCAGTGCTTGGTCGTCCACAGAGGGACCGCCTCGAAGAAGCCCACTCGCGACATGAAGCTGCCTACGATGATGACGAAGAAGGGCAGGGCCGTGAACATCGCTATGAGCAGGATGATGCCGCCCAGGACCACCCACCGCCAGCGCCCGATGTCGATGAGCCCCGGCCTGAACTGGCTGGTGATGGTGGTGTAATGCCGTCGACTCACGACCCAGCGCTGCATCGGGAAGATGACCGCGATGATCACCATGGTGAGGCTGGCGAGGACGATGGCGTTCCCGTACTGCGGGATGAACTGGGACGTCTGGTTGAAGATGAGGGTGGAGTAGACGAAGAAGCCCCAGCTTGCACCCAGGATCCATTCGGTCTCGAAACCGCTGAAGATGCGGAGGAGTTGGAGCGCGGTGACGAGGATAACGGGTGAGATCATGACCGGCAGCGTCACCTTGAAGATGGCGCCGAACTTGGACGCACCGGCAACGCGCGCGGCCTCTTCCAGCGCCTGGTCCATGTTTCGGAACGCCGGCGTGAGCAGGATGACGAAGTAGGAGACGCTGTCGGACTGGAGCTTGGTCCAGACGATGCCCCAGAAGCTGTAGATGTTGAACGGGCCTTCCTCGATGAACGGAAGCGCCTCGAGCGCCGTGTTGACCATGCCGATGTCCGGGTCGAGCAGCATGATCCAGCCAACGGTGTTCGCGAGGCTTGGGAAGACGAAGGAGATCCAGAAGAGGTACTCGAGTCCATGGGTCCAGGGGATATGGGTGCGAGCCAGAACCAGGGAGATGCCTATCGCCAGAGGGAAGCTGAATATGAAGTTGAGGAACCACAGGGTGAATGTGTTCCGTATCGCCTCGAAGATCCGGGGGTCCCTGAAAGACTCGAGCCAGTTGTCGAAGCCCCAGACTATGGGCGGGACGAGGAAGTCGTCCGCGACGTTGAAGCTGAGGACGAGCAGCAGGATGACAGGGAAAAGGAGATAGAAGCCGAGCACCAGGATGGTGACAGCCATCACCATGGTGCCGGTCTCCGACCGCAGTCGTGAAACCAGCCAGTTCGGGACGCCTGACCGAATCGGTATGGCGGCCAATCGAAGCTCCAGTGTGGGATTGAGGCCGGCTCCGAGGGTCGCTGGGCGACCCCTGGAGCCGGCCTTCCATGCTGACTACGGCAGGTTGTAGTTCACCCAGGCGTCGTAGCCGAGTTCCTTGTAGAGGTCGTTGAAGAACACCTCGGTGCTCTCACGGACCTGGAACCACTCGTCGTTGAGCTCGTAGACCACGAGGTACTGGTCTATGGTGCCCTCAGCCCTCCACTTAGGGACGTTTTGTAGCGTCTCCTTCAGATGCTGGGGGAATGTGCCCAGGGTCACGTCGGAGCGCAGTGAAACGGCGCCCAATGGCCCGAAGGAGGACGTGCTCTCGATGTCTGCGGTCTGACCGGCCTTGGAGTACCACCAGTTCACAAACAGCTTGGCGGCGTTCGGGTTAGGAGCCTGGTCCAGGACGCCGACACCTCCGCTGATCTCAGTCGAGAGCGCGCCGATGGTCTTGGTGAGGGTAAGCTCCCGGACCGGAAGTTGGAGGTTCTGAAGCGCCCTGAAGTCACGCCCGCCGCCGAAGAGCCCGAAGTCCCACTTGCCCTGGGCCACACCTTCTGCCAGTTCCTTGTCATCCTCGGCGCCGACCAGGTCCATGTCGGTCTCGCGGTGGATGGCGTCCAGGAATTCCGGCCCGAGTCCTGGAGCAAGCCAGAGCCTTGCGATAACGGACTTGCTGCCGGGGTTGTTCATGGCGCGCATGGCCATGCGTCCCTTGAACTCGGGGCGGAGCAGGTCCTGGTAGGTGTTGATGAGGTCCAGCTCTTCCTGCGTGACGTTGTCGGTGTTGTACCAGATGCTGCCGATGGCTCCGACGCTGAGCGCGTCGGACATGACGTACTTGCTCTCAGAGTCGGACCAGAGGACGTTGGGGAAGTACCAGCCGGTGGAGCGGTCGAGCACATCCGGGTGGATCAGCAGGGGCTCCACCGGAACAAAGGCTCCGGCTTCCCGCAGGCGCTCCATCGAGCCGCCGCTCACGGTGGAGATGTCCACGGTGTACGCGCCCCGCGACCGCTCGGCGAGGATGCGGTTCGCGTTGTCGGCGCCGCTCCCGCTGCTCGTGATGACGTTGATGCCGAACGTGTCCGCGAAGGTCTCGAAGGCGAAGCGCCCGGTGCGTGAGTCCGAGCCGCTGAGCGCGATGACGAGCTCCCCATCTTCCTGAGCGGCGGCGATCAGTTCCGCCCACTCCTCGGCGAAGGGGTCCGGTGTGGGCGTGGGCTGCGGCGTCACCCCGGAAGGCACGGGTGTGGGAGTAGCGGCTGGGGGTGCCGGCGTGGGAGTCGGATCATCTCCCCCGCAGGCAGCGGCAAGCCCGAGTAGGACCAACACAGCTATCAGTCCGAAAGTGACCTTGACCCTCTGCATCGTTCCCCTCCCGCCGTCGGTTTGCAGTAGGTTGCGAGTCCTCTTCACTTGTATACGAGCATGTGGCTGAGCTGCGATGACTGTGCGAACTCGCGCTCGCTTGCGAGTGAGGGCAGAATACGCTGATTCTTCTTGCCAGAGCAAGCCTGCTTCAAGGAGGCGGCTGTTCTCATACCTCATATTTCCGCTATACGTTCTGGATTCCTGTCTCAGGCGCTGGCCAGAGTGCGGGTCTTGCGCCACTCTTCGAGTACGGGGTCGACGGGAGGCTCCGGCATGGGCGCGGGGATGGGCTTGCCGTAGAGCCGGGCGACGTTGTCGGCCAGCACCTTCGCCTGCGTCGTTGGTTCGAGGTGTCCCAGCGTGCGGTCGATGACCTCATCCGAGAAGAGCCAGATGTTGCCCGTTCCCACGTGAGGGTAGTCCGTCGACCACATGAAGTTGTCTGCGCCGTACCACTCCAGCAGGCGGCCGCCGACCTCGTCTTCTGTGAAGGTGGAGTAGCACTGCCGGTAGAAGTACTCGCTCGGCTTGAGGGGGAGGGACTGACGCCGGGAGCGTTTGTCCATCTCCGTCAGCCAGAACGGGATCCAGCCCACCTCCACCTCGGCCACGATGATCTTCAGGCGCGGGTGACGCTCCAGCACGCCTGAGCAGATGATGTCCGTCAGCGCCTCGGCGGTGACCTGCTTGTGGCCGCTGGCGCTGCGCTTGAGCGATGCGAGGTGGTCCCGCCCCCGGCCTGCCTCGCGCGCTCCGGCATCGTAGGAGCTGAACCCTGTGTTGATGTGCATGCTGACGGGCGCATCCATGTCCTGTGCCGCCGCCCAGAACCGCTCGTAGTGGTCGGAACTGAAGGGGATATCGGGAGGCGGCACCATCCAGACCGTCGCGCCGACCAGACCCGCTTTCCGGCAGCGTTCCAGCTCACCGATGGCGTTGTCGATGTTCCAGAGGGGGATCTCAGGCTGGCCCCACAGACGGTCGGGGGACTCCTGGCAGAACTCGATCATCCAGTCGTTGTATACGCGGGCGCACGCCTCAGCGGCTTCGGGCGGCCTCTCCGTGTCGTACATGTCCTTTCCGAATGTTGGGTAGAGGACCTCGGCGACCACGCCGTCGCGGGCCATGTCTTCGAGTCGGGGGCCTGGCTCGTACCCGCCCGACCTGAAGTAGAAGCCGGTGCCGTACTCGTGCCGCAGGTGGATCGCATACTCGCGGAACCGCTCTGGGAGCCGCGTCTCCCACAGGTCCAGCGGCTCGCACATGTGGGAGTCCGCCGATATGCGGGGCTGGCGGTCGCCTACTGACGTGCTCAAGGATTCACCTCCAACGCGTACCTCTACGGGATGGTCAGGAGATACCGACGTAATACCCGTCCCGCTCCGCGCACCACTCCTGCATCGACTCGTCGTATTCGGACGGCGCGGGCATGGGCTCCGGTATGGGTTTGCCGTAGAGCGCGGCGACGCTCTCGCGCACGACCTTCGCCCGTGTCTCGCCGGGCAGGTGGCCGAGGTCCCGTTCGATGATTGCTCCGGAGAAGAGCCAGGTGTCGCCGGTGCCGGGGTGGGGGTAGTCGTTCGCCCACAGGAAGCTGTCCGCGCCCCAGCGCGAGAGCAGTTGCCCCCCGACAGGGTCGTCGCTGAACGTGGCGTAGCACTGGCGGTAGAAGTACTCGCTGGGCTCGAGTGGGAGGTCGCCCTTGCGTCGCAGCCGCTTGTCGAGCTCTTCCAGCCAGAACGGGATCCATCCGACCTCGGTCTCGGCGACGATGATCTTCAGTCGGGGGTGCCGTTCGAGCACGCCGGAGCAGATGATGTCGGTCAGAGTGTCCGCGGCGATCTTCTTGTGGCCGGTGGCGGTGAAGCTCAACTCGGAGAGCGCGTCTCCCTTGTTGCGAGTGCGGACCGACTCTGCTGCCTCGGCGTAGGGGCCGAAGCCGTTGTTGATGTGCATGCTGATGGGCGTTTCCGTGGCCTCGGCGGCGTCCCAGAACCGCTCGTAGTGGTCGGACGAGAACCGCAGGGGGTCCGGCGGCACCATCCATGTTGTGACGCCGGCCAGCCCTTCATTCCGGCACCGCTCCATCTCGATGATGGCGTTCTCGATGTTCCAGAGAGGGAGAAGCGCCTGTCCCCAGAGGCGGGTCGGGTCTTCTTGGCAGAACTCGATCATCCAGTCGTTGTAGACGCGGGCCGCTGCCTCCGATATCTCCGGTTCGTAGTCGAGCCGGAACACGCTCTTGGCTCGCGTGGGATAGAGGACGTCCGCGACCACGCCGTCAGCGGCCATATCCTTGAGGCGGGCGACGGGGTCCCAGCCGCCTTCCCGCCGGTACTGCCCCTTGCCGTATTGCTGGCCGGGCCAGTGGAAGGCGCGGTCGCGGTACCTGGCCGGCATCCGTTGCTGCCACAGGTCGAGTGGCTCGGCGACGTGCGCGTCGGCCGAGATTTTGACTTCCGCAGTAGGGTCGACCATGTGCCCTCCTTGTCGGGTCTTGCTGGGCTCGCTTACGCCCCGACGCCGACCAGCGACGGCACCACACCGTTCAGCTGGGGCATGAACCGGAGCGCGTTCTCTCCCAGAAGCTTGATCTTGGCGCTTTCAGGCATCTCCTGCTCTGCGATCAGCGGCACTCCCTCCGGCCACGGACTGCCGCCGTGAGGGTAGTCCGTGGAGAACAGCCACAGGTGCTCCCCGAGAGTCTCGACCGCGTAGGGGATGTGCTGTTCGTCTGCCTCGACGGAGACGAACAGCTGCCCGCTCTCCACGATCTCAGAGGCGGTGCGCTTCATCTTGGGCGTCACGGTGGAACCCGGAGTGAAGCCGTCGTCCAGCTTCTCGATGAGGTAGGGCATCCACCCGCCGAAGCTCTCGAACAGACCGATGCGGAGGTCGGGGAACAGGTCGAAGACTCCTCCGCCGACCAAGGCCGTCAGCGCGTACTGCCCGCCGATGGCGTGGTAGAGGCCGTTGGGGGCATGCACCCATGGGGTCAGCGGGGGTCGGTTGGCGCCCCCGTGTACCCAGAGGGGCAGGTTGAGGTCCTGGCACGCCCCGTACAACGGGTAGAGGTCCGGGTTGTCGAGCATCCGCCCGTCGGGGCAGGCCCGTGGGAGGTGCACACCCGCGAAGTGGGGGTCTTCCTTTGCCCAGTACTCGAGTTGGGCGATGCTTTCCGGCAGGTCGCGCATGGTGAGCACACCCATCCACCAGAGTCGGCCATCGGCGTCGGCACAGTAGTTGCTCATGAAACGGTGGTAGGAGCGGTGGAGCGCGCTCTCGAACCCGACATCGCCCAGCGTGCAGAAGCCGTCGGCCTGGCTGGGGAAGATGAAACTGACGTCCACGCCCGCGGTCTCCATGTCGCGCAGGCGTATCGACGGGTCCCAGTTGCACGTGGGATCGATGTCGTACCCCCTGCCGGTGACGGTGGGCGCCGGTCGATCAGGGCGGTCCTGGGGCAGTGCGGGGTCGGCGAGCTCGAACGCCTCGTCCAGCCCCAGGGGACGGTCCGGGTGGCGCGGCCAGAACAGCGGCGTAAAACCCACGTCGCCGGGCTTGGCCTGCCTGGAGCGTACGGCAGCGCTGAACCAGGCGTACTTCTCCCGGTACTCAGGGTCCATGGTCTCCTTGTACGTCCTGTCCAGCTCCCAGTACTCGCGGAGGTGGCAGTCCGAGTCCACTACCACATGCCCGTTGTAGCTCATCGCGATCTTCCTCCTATCGCCAGTAGGCGAGCGTTACTCCGTGGCCGGTGCCGGCGAGGGAGCGGTAACAGGGGATGTAATCGATCAAGGTCATGTCCAGATCGTCCACCGCGCCCGCGAGAACGACCCAGTTCAGGATCTCCGGCGTACCGGGAGCGCGATTGAGTCGCTCCCGCGGCAGGTAGCTCAGCGTCTCGACGTCCTTGTGCTGGAGCGCCTCGATGACCTGGCGATCCAGCTCCTCGTCGATGATCTGGTGACTGAGTCCCCCGGACGCCATGATGGCGACGCGCATGTCGCTGTCCCATGACTCGATGGCACGCCGGATGGACTGCCCCACCGTGTAGCAACGCGCTGATGTGGCCTGATGCGGGAGGTAACGGCTGAGGAGGAACGGCACGACGGGTGTGCTGCGGTCGGGCAGGAACATGTCGTAGGCGAAGGTGAAGGGACCTTCGATGCCGGCCGTGGGGTCGGACTGGAAGCAGCTTGCCACGTCGATGCCGTCGGCGATGAGGCAGTGCATCAAGCGGTCCGCAAGTTCCGGGCAGATGGCGTATGGCTCCACCTGCCTGAACGTTTGCTGAGGTTCGGTCGCCTTGCGCCGGCCGCTGGTCTGGTGCCCGGAGCGTTCGACCTTCGACTCAGTGTGGCTCATGTAGATGCCGAACACCGGCTCCATGCGGTCCTGCGGAGGTACGCCGTGGGGGTTGCTGACGCACACGATGGCGTCGGGCGCGGCCTCCTGCAGGACGTTCGACATCTCCTCGATGGCGCGCTGGATGGACTCGTAGCGTTCCTGGAGCACCTCCGGCTCGAGCTCGCGCTCGATCTCCGGCGAGGCCGATGCGAGCACCGCGTCGAAATCGTAGCGAGGGTCCTCCATGTCCTTCTGTCCGAGCCGCAGCCAGTCCTCGGGCTGCGACTGGATCGTCGGCCCGTGAGATGCCCCTATCCCCAGAACGATCTCCGCCATCGCACACCTCCTCCTGTTCTACGGCATAAGGGTTACGTGGATCGCGCCCGGCTCACCCTCGCCCGCAGCGGTGTCCAGGGAATGCCTCACTTCAGGCAGCGGGAACTGGTGGGTCGAGATCTCGAGCAACTCCGGGTAGCTGCCGGAAGTCAGGTAAGCGATGGACTCGGATACCGACGAGTACGAATGTCCGTGCGCGGTCTTGATGGTGATGTCCTTCCGCCGCCGCTCGCCGACCGCGCTCAGGGAGATAGGGTCGTCTCCCGCCGCGGCGAGCACCAGCGTGCACTCCTTGCTCGCGACTGCGAGCGCGTCGGAGACGGCTCCTGCGCCGCCGCCCGTCACGTTCACCACCACGTCGATGCCTGCGCCGCCGGTGATCTCATGCACGCGCTCCCTGAAGTCTTCGGTCTCGATGTTGATGGTGTAGTCGGCCCCGAGGCGCTTCGCCATGTTGAGGCGAACGGAGTCGCGGCTCAGTCCGGTCACGATGACGCAGTCGGAGCCGGCCTGGTTCGCGGCGAAAGCGCACGCGAGTCCCATCTGCCCCGGCCCCTGGATGAGGACGTTCTTGCCGCGTTGCGCTCCGCCGTAGCGGCACGCCCACTCGATCCCGTTGGCGAGGGGGAGATAGAGGGCCAGTACGTGCACCGGGACGGGCTTGTCCACACGGTGCATCACCGTGTTCCGGGGCAGGTACATGTACTGGCTGAAGCCGCCCCAGATGGAAGGCCAGACGTCTGTCGTCGTGGAGCCGTGCCTGAGCAGAGTTCCGTAGCCGCGGTCGGTCTGGTTGCAGAATCGGAATCGTCCTGTGTAGCAGTACTTGCAATGGAAGCACGGCACGTACTCTTCGGGGATGACCAGGTCGCCTTCCTTCACCCCCCAGCGTTCGGCGGCCTCTCTCCCCACGGCAGCCATCACTCCAACGTTCTCGTGTCCCATGATCCTGGGCACGGGGACGGGTTGCCGGTACGACCGGACGTCGCTGCCGCAGATGCCGACGGCTTCCACTTTCATGAGCCCCGTCTCTGACGTGAGTTCGGGTACGTCGTACTCGCGGAGTTCGAACTGCTTCGGCGCCACGAGGGTGGCGGCCTGAGTCTTCGCGACCATCCTCGACCTCCCCGTTCAGCCGCCGAGTGCGGCATAGAGCCTGGGACGCTGGCGCTCGATGCACTCGTCGAACGTGACGTCCTTCTCTTCCACGAACTGCACGCCGACGACCGAGTATGCCTCCGGCGTGTGCGGTTCGGCGGGCTCGATGCCCTCCTGCAGGTCGATCGCCTGGCCGAGCATCAGGCGTCGCGCCTGGATGATGGCAATGTCCGTCACACCGAGGTGCTCCTTCGTCCGGTTGGCGATGGCGCCCATCGTCACCTGGGCCATCGAGTCCTGGATGCCCGTGCCGGCAAGGCCGGTGAAGTTCACTTCCTTCTGCATCTGGCGGTCGATCAGGAAGTCGTTGTCGCGGTTGCGGATGGTCCGGTAAGTGCCGGGGACAAGTCCGCCGTGCATGTTGACTCCGCCGGCGAGGTCGTGGTCTGAGGCGACCCCGGCGAGCTGGTGTTCCCGCTCCTCCTCCGTGTACGGACGGTCGACCCGGGAAGAGAGGTTGAATGACCAGCAGTTGTAGTCGTCGATGGGTACGAAGGCGTGTCCGCCTCCGCCGCGTGGCGTCATCGAGTAGAAGGGCATGAGGAAGTGGTTGAAGCGCCAGTAGTACTTGTTCTCGGCTTCGAGGTTCCTGCGCGCGCCTACCAGCAGACCGTAGTCCGTGCGCTTGGTCATGAACTTCGGCGCGTCGTCCGCTGTCCGGTAGAGGAGGTCGAGGTCGGTGCTGCCCTTGATGCGCTCCTGGTAGGCGTCGGTCTTGTGGTAACGGTCGAGGCCGGCGTGCAGGAAGTTGGTGTGGACGGAGTCGATGCCTCCGTCGATGGCCTGGGCGAAGTTGCACTCCCTGAGGTACTTGGTATGGAGCCGGTGCTCCTCCGGCACATCCATAAACCGGAACTTCGGGAGCTCGGGAGGCATGAACTCCCTGGGCCCCAGGTACGCCCAGATGAGCCCTCCGCCGTCCCTTACCTCATAGGAGACCAGCTTCACCTTGTGCTTGAAGTTGCTCTCCGGAGACTCGGTCGGCATGTCGATGCAGTTCCCGGTCACATCGTACTTCCAGCCGTGGTAGGGACAGCGGAGGCCACCCTCTTCGTTGCGTCCGAAGAAGAGGCTGGTCTGCCGGTGCGCGCAGAGTTCCTCTACGAGGCCGAGCCGCCCTTCGCTGTCACGGAACGCGACGAGGTCCTCGCAGAAGATGCGGACGCGCACAGGAGGACAGTCGGGCCCGGGCAGTTCCTCTTGGAGCAGGATCGGCGTCCAGTACCTCCGCAGCAGGTCGCCCATCGGAGTACCGGGGCCGACCCTCGTCAGCATCTCCGTCTGCTCGGCGCTCAGCATGTCAGTCCTCCTTCAGCCACTCTTCGTCCCACTCGAAGTCCGGATTCGTGTATGCCTCCTCCGGCATGAGCGAAGTGAGCCCGCGCTTGGCCAGTTCCTCCTCGAACTTCTGCCGGATCCAAGGGTCTTGCTCGTGGAAGGGGATCATGCGCTTGGGGTCGGCGGAGGGGTTCGCTCCCGGCCGCGGCGCCCGGATGCGGAGTTGCCTGTTCTCGACGGGCCCCGCGTTCATGTGCATGTGGTACCAGTGGTAAGGCGGGACGAACACAGCTCCTTCCTTCCACGGAGCGATCAGGTAGTCGCCTCCCTCGGGCCACATGAGGACGAACCCGTCCGCCTCCTGGATGCCGACGATGGTTACGCCCGCCGCATGGCGATGTGCGGCCCGATACCTTCGGGAAGGGAGCACCATGAGGCTGGTGCTGAACGCCGAGCCGGGGAAGAAGATGCCGCCTCGGTAGGAGAGGCGCCCAGCCCCACCGCCGACCTCCAGCTTGTCCCACACCGACAAGTCAGGGAAGAAGTTGCCGTACCACCGCATGCTGCTCCGGCCCGCGGAGCGGGAGTCCTCCGCCAGTGTTCCGGCCCCGGCGCCAGGCTCGTACCCCATCGACCGGGCGCCCGACGAGAAGCTCGCCGACCCCGAGAGGCGCACGGGCTGCGCCGCCGCCGAGTAGAACTTCGCCTGGTTCCCGTAGAGCTGGCTGGTGTCGACGTACGGGTTGTTGAAGAAGTAGTCCTCGCTGGGGTTCGTGCCCATAGCCATGGGCAGCAGGTTCACGTGGAGCGTAATCGCGGACTGATCGCCCCGTGCGTTGCTCAACTCGTAGTTGTAGTTGACGGGGATGCGGAACAGGCTGTGCTTCTGCCACTCGAAGGTGATCTTCGGCTGGCCCTCGGCCCAGACGTTCGCGATGCCGTTGCCCTCGAAGACGTAGATGACCTCTTCGAGCGCCATGCGGAACGGAGGGATCGTCTCTCCGGGAGGTATCTCCAGCACGTGGACGTGCTCGATGCCCCGGTGGCCCTCCAGACTGATGACCGCGGCGGGGCATCCGCGGAGGGACCAGTACCCGCGTTCGAGTGTGCGGGCGTCCTCGACGTAGAAGCCCGTGTGGACGGGGACGTCCTGCTTGGCCAACCAGCCGTCGTAGGCGTGGTTGCGCCAGAAATCGACTACCTCGGGAAGGGCGGATTCTGTGACCATAGGACCTCCTCCTGTTGACGCCGCGCCTGGGCGAGTTCCAGAGGCCCCGTGAGGGCGCAGCGAGCGCTGCTCGCTCGGACGGTACGACGCTGTCCGTGGACTGTCAAATGAGTGCTGTGCACCGGCGGCCACAGCCTCCTGTTGCATTGCGTAATCCGTCTGGCTGAAGAGCAGCGATGCTGAAAACCGAAGCACTTGCATCACTACCATAGGCGGAGTCGCGCCTCATAGTCCACTGTGCGTTGAATTCACACTGAGGCCGGGCTACGATTCGAGAATCCTTCGGGCAGAGGAGGATGCCATGACCACGTCACCTGCAAGTGATCAGGAGATACGCATATCCGGGGACTCGCACGTCTCGGAACCCCCGGACCTCTGGCAGAAGGAGATGCCCCTGAAGTACCGCGACCGCGCGCTCAGCTTTCCCCGCATCGAGTACGGACGCCACAACCACTCTCGCGCCGGAGGATGGGACTCAAAGGAACGATTGAAGGACATGGCAGCCGACGGCATCAGCGCCGAGGTGCTCTACCCTACGTTGGCCAAGGGGCTCTTCGAGCAGTTCTTCTTCGAGCCGGTGGACCTCCCGCTCGTCCAGGCCGGAGAGCAGGTCTATAACGACTGGATGATGGACTTCTGCAAGGAAGCCCCGGACAGGCTCTGGGGTCAGGCCTTCATCGGGCTCTGGGACATCGACTATGCCATCAGGGAGATGCAGCGCACGAAAGACGGCGGGCTCAAGGGAGTGGCGACCTGGATAGCACCGCCGGATGGATTGCCATTCACCGGCGACCACTACGAGCGGTTCTGGTCGGCGGCCGAAGAGATGGACATGCCCATCGGCTGGCACATCAATACGGGGTTCGGCGCCTACGTCACGCGGGCCGACGAAGACCGGTTCGGAGTTATCACGCGCCAGGCCTACGGCCACAAGGTCGTCGCCATGAAAACGATGGCTGAGATGATCCTCTCCGGCGTGCTGCAGCGTCACCCTCGGCTCAAGATCGTCCTTGCAGAGTTCGAAGTGGGGTGGATCCCCTTCTACCTCGAAGACCTCGACCGGAAGCTGGGCAGAGGCAGGAACGTAGGGCTCGATCTGTATCCCAGCGAGTACTTCAGCCGCCAGGTGTACTCGACGTTCATGCAGGACGGCGTTGGGGGCTACCTGATGCAGCGGTGGGGCGCTGACAACTTCGTCTACGCGAACGACTATCCGCACGCAGGCGGTATCTGGCCGTACACAGACGACACGATCGAGCTCACCCTGAGCGACCTGCCGTCCGAAACGCGGCGGAAGGTGTTGGGCGAGACGCTGGCGAAGGTCTATGGTCAGCCCATGCCGGAGCCGATCGAGCGCATGGAGTCGGACTACACGGATGAGATATGGAGCCGCCCCTGGCTTAAGAAGGCGGGGGAGTTCACTTTCGACAAGACCACGATGGGGCTCAAGCTTTAGCGCTGCTCGCTCAGGAGGAGCATGTCGGATACCGTCCGTATCGGCATAGTCGGAGCCGGGGGGTTCACCCGCCGCCGTATGCTTCCCAACCTGCTTGCGGTCGAGGGAGCGGAGGTCGTGGCCGTCGCCAACCGCAGCCTCGAAAGCGCCGAGCGGGTCGCGGCGGAGTTCGGCATTCCTGATCCGATGGGCGACTGGCAGGCGTTGGTGGCGCGGGACGATATCGACGCGGTCTTTGTCGGCACCCAGCCCTACTTTCACCACGAGGCCGTCATGGCAGCGCTTGACGCGGGAAAGCACGTGCTCTGCCAGACGCGGATGGCCACGAGCCTTGCGCAAGCGCGAGAGATGCTGGCCAAGGCCGAGGAGACGGGGCTGAAGGCCCGCCTGGCGCCGCCCACCTCGTACGAACGGGCGCGCCGCTATGTGAAGCACCTGTTGGACGACGGCTACGTCGGTACGGTTCGCCAGGTGTTTGCCTACTACCTCGTCTCTGACTACGCCGACGGCTCGGCCCCGCTGCAGCGCCGTCAGGACCACCGCGTGTTCGGCGCGGTCAACCCGCTGCACCTCGGCCTCGACTGGGACGTGCTCCGGCCCTGGTTCGGCGACCCCGAGCGGGTCCTCGCGTGGGGACGCACGTTCATACCGCGGCGGGCCGACGGGCCGGGAGGCGGACCTATCGACGTTGAGATGCCGGACGCCCTGACGGTCGTCGCTGAGATGCCGGGATGGGCCACCGTTACCTGCGTTCAGAGCGGGGTGACGCTCTTCGGCGAGGAGCGCATCGAGATATACGGAGAAGAGGGCACGCTCGTCTATCCCCGGAGAGGCGAGCTGATGGGCGCCCGCGTGGGCGACGAGGCGCTGGCCCCGCTGCCGGTTCCGGCCGGTTTGGAGGAGACGTGGCATGCGGAGGAGGACTTCGTACGCCTCGTCCGTGGGGAAGACGTCCCAGAGAACGACACCTTCCTGGACGGCGTCAGGAACATGGAGTTCCTGGAGGCGTCCGCGCTCTCGCTTACTCGCGGCGGGTGGGTCGACCTGCCGCTGCCCTGAGTGTAGGGTGGTTCGGCATACACGAAGGAGGGAACGATGGCGATGCTCACGGTCGAAGACCTGCACGAGATGAAGCGCAACGGACAGAAGATCGCCGCAGCGGTCGTCTACGAGTTCCAGATGACGAAGATATGCGAGATGGCCGGTGTGGACGTGCTGTCGGTCGGCGACAGCCTAGGCCGGAACATGCTCGGGCACGACCACGTCGACGAGTGCACCGTGGACGACATGATTCCCTTCGCGCGGGCGGTCGTACGTGGCAGAGAGCGGGCTATCGTGAGTGTGGACATGCCTACCGTCCCCTCCGCCGCCGGGGTGGAGGCGGTCGCCGCCGCGGCCAAGCGGTTCAAGGAAGAGGCGGGCGTTGACATGTGCAAGATCGATATCCGGACGCACGAGGAGGAGCTCTTCGACGAGGTCTACGCCGTCCAGGAGGTCGGCTTGCACGCCTATCCCCAGATCGGCTTCCCGACACAGGGGGCAGCTCGTGGCATCCAGGGCGGGTCGGAGGTCCACGAGTACGTCCAGAAGTGGGCGCACAAGATCGAGGAAGCGGGCGCAGCCATGATCGACCTCACGAACGTGACGCCTGACATCTACGCGGACGTCTGCTCCAGCCTCCGCATCCCCGTCATCGGCGGGCAGGCCCCGCCGGAGGCCGACGGCAAGATCCAGGTCATGGTGAGCGGGACAGGCTACTCATACGCCACCATCGGCCGTGATGACGGGCGCCCCGACGGCGCCAAGTTCATGTTCGACGTGATGAAGTCGATCATCGACAGCATCCATGCTGGCAACTGGACGACGCGCCAGTAACCCTCGGAGGGTGGATGCCTGCCCCAAGTGACAGCGTCTGGCTCATCACCGGCATCCCCGGCGCTGGGAAGAGTACGGTTTCGAGGGAGCTGGCGAGGCAGTTCCCCTTGTCGGCGCACGTCGAGGTTGACCTGCTCCGGGACATGGTGGTGTCAGGCAACCTGGGTCCCGGTCAGGAGCCGCTGACCGAGTCCGACCGGCAACTTGCGCTGGGGGCGCACAACGCGGCGCTCCTCGCGGACTCCCTGATGGACGCCGGGTTCACGCCCATCGTTGACGACGTCGTCCTTCAACTACAGCTCGCGCGCTACCGGGAGGTCCTCACCCGCTGGCCGCTCCGGTTGGTCGTGCTGGCGCCGCCCGTCGGGGTTGCGCTGCAACGTGACCGGGGGCGGGCGGAGAAGCATGTGGCGAACAGGTTCTCCTACCTGGACGCGGAGCTCCGGAAGCAGATGCAGGACTGGGGCTTGTGGCTGGACACGTCGGGGATGAGCGTGGCGGAGACGGTCGAGGCAATCATTCGGCGGGCCGATGAGGCGCTTGTAACCTCGCTCCAATGATGCTTCTGCCCCGTCACGGGACGGTCGACAGGCGTCTTCATGGCTAGGCGTCGAACCACAAGAGGGCTAGGATATGGCCATGCCAGCCTCAGACGACCTCATTCGACAGTTGATCGAGGCCCGGTTCGCCGGGAAGCTCTCTCCTGAAGAGGTCGAGACGCTGCTGCCTTATGTCCGGCGCGGGCAGGCCACAAGCGAGCGCCTCGCGGCGTTCCCGCTGGAGGGCCTCGACCCACGGCTCGTGTCGTACATCTCCGACAAGCGGCTGGCGCCATGAACGAGCTGCTCTTCGAACCCATCTCGTCGATAGGAGAGCAGCTGCGGACACGAGCAGTCTCGTCCGTCGAGTTGGTCAGCGCCGCGCTCGAACAGATAGCAGCGACGGACGACCGGTTGAACGCGTTTCCCGTCATGAAGGCCGAAGAAGCGCTTGCTTGCGCGAAGTCCGCCGACGCCGAACTCGTGCAGGGACGCTGGCTGGGCCCGCTCCACGGCCTCCCTGTCGGCGTGAAGGACAACATCGCGGTGGAAGGATGGGTTACGACTTGCGGGTCGCCCATCCTGGCCGAGCACGTCACCGACTTCGACGCCGCCGTGGTTGAGCGCCTTCGGAGTGCCGGGGCAGTCGTGCTCGGCAAGAACAACATGCACGAATGGGCGCTCGCGGGCAGTTGCATCCAGAGCGTGTTCGGCTCGACGCACAATCCCTGGAACACTGACCACATCACTGGCGGATCGAGCGGCGGATCGGCGGCTGCGGTGGCTGCGGGGCAGGCGTTCATGTCCATCGGCACGGACGCTCGCGCGTCCATCCGGAACCCGGCGTCGTACTGCGGCGTCGTGGGGCTGAAACCCACGCATGGGCTTGTCAGCCGGTTCGGGGAGCTCCCGCCGACCAGTTCGTGGTACATGACCCTCGGCCCCATCGCGCGGCGTGTCGAAGACGTCGCGCTGACGATGGATGCCATCGCCGGATACGACCCCCGTGACCCGTCGTCGGTTGAAGCGGAGCATCGGGAGTACGCCGCGCGGCTCGACGAGGGTGTGCGCGGGCTCCGCATCGCTGTCGTGACGAACTACTTCTACAGCGACACGTTGCCGGAGGTGGCGGAGAGCGTGCGCGCGGCAGCCCGCGCGCTCGCCGATCTGGGCGCCGAGGTCGTGGAGGTCGAGATCGGGATGCTGGAGCACTGGTCACTGATCGAGTCCTCGTTCGAAGGTGAGAACAAGGGCTGGCTGCTGGACCTGGCGCTGGAGCGCGGCGACGAGTTCCTCCACGACGACATCCGTTACCGCATCCTGGCGAGCGCCTTCACGAACACCGTCGACACGATGCGCTCCACGCGGATACTCAGCATGCTGCGCCACGAGGTGCAGGACCTCATGCGCGAGACCGACCTGCTGCTCACGCCTACCAACTCCACGCCGGCCTATCGCGCCGACGCGAGGGATGTTGCGGTTCGCGAGGGAACGGTCGATGTCGAAGCGCCGGGTGGGCAGGGCAGGATCACGACGCGGCTGACCGTCCCCTTCAACGCGCTGGCGCTGCCCGCGATCTCGGTGCCGTGCGGCTTCTCTGCAGAGGGGTTGCCGATCGGGCTGCAACTGGTGGGACGCGCCTTCGAGGACGACGTGGTGCTCAGGGCGGCGCGCGCGTACGAGCAGGCAGGGCCGGGCTACCAGCGCCCGACAGTGGTGCGTTAGGCTGCCGAGGAGCCGGCGCGCTGGATGATTCGCCCGCTTCCCGGCTCGGCGAGCACTTCGCCGTCCCGGAAGATGACCTCTCCACGCCGGATCGTCATCGTCGGCCAACCCGTCAGCGTCATCTCGTCGAAGGCGCTCGTGAAGCGGCTGTGGGTCGATGCGGCGTTGACCGTCTTCTCGAGGTCGAGGTCGACGATGGCGAAGTCCGCGTCGCTGCCGACAGCCATGACCCCCTTCTGCGGGTAGTAACCGAACGTCCGGGCCGGGTTGAGCGAGGTCACCTCGGCGATCTTCTCGAGGTTGATGCGTCCCGGCTTCAGGCCGAACGTGATGAGTGCAGGCAGGATCGTTGCCATCCCGGCGAACCCCGGACGCTCCTCCCACAGCGCGCTGCCGCTCTTCTCGATAGGCACGTGGTCCGAGCCCACCGTCGTGATGTCGCCGGTCGCCAGCCCTTCCCACAGGCGGTCCTGGTTCTCCGTGTCTCGGAGGGGCGGGCTCACCTTGCCGATGCCGGCGCGATGGCCGTGGAACACCTCGTGGTCGGCGGTCAGTCCCAGGTAGTGAGGACACGTCTCCAGGACGATGCGGGCGCCGCGGTTCTTTGCCGCGATCGCCGCATCGATAGCAGCCCCGACTGTGACGTGCGGGATGTAGAGCGGGCAGCCCAGCAACTCCGCCATCCAGATGGCACGGAGCACGTCCTGCTCCTCCACGAAGTCGGGCCTCGAGTCCGTGTACGCCCGCAGGTCCTGCCTGCCGGTCTGCTTCACCTCCGCCGTGAACAACTCGACGAGGGGGTGGTCCTCGGCGTGGACCATGCAGAACGAGTAATCGCCGAGATGCCGGATGCGCTCCATCCCTGCGTAGAGGACGCCGTCGTCGGCAGTGACGATGCCTATCGGGTTCCCCGGTTCGTATCCGCCCATGTAGTACTTGAACGTCTTGATGCCGAACCGGTCGGAGAAGTTGGGGATGTCTTTCGACTGCTCCATCCCGCTCACGATGAAGTGGAAGTACGTGTCCACCAGCGACCGTTCCGCCGACAGTTCGATACGCCTCGAGACGTTCTCATATCCCATGCTGTCGGAGCGCAGGTACTGCAGGAAGGAGGTGACTCCCCCGGCAGCCGCGCTCTGCGTCTCCGTGATGATGTTCTCCTCGTAGGGGGTCCGCCCTCCCATGTGGACGTGGGGGTCGAACAGGCCCGGGAACACGTACTGTCCGCTGCAGTCGATCACCTCCTCTGCCGGTGGTAGGTCGGACTTCGCGGCGATCGCGGTGATACGCCCGTCTTCGACCGCCACACCTGCGTCGAGCACACCCCATGGGGTGACGAGCCTGCCGTTCTCCAGTACGAGGTCTGCCATCGCGTGCCTCCCTTTCATCCGCACGTACGCGCGAACCGCAGTTCCAGCGCGCCGACCCGTTGTTCCAGTTGGCGCAGTACGGGCTCCGTCTCCTCGAACCGAGTGAAGCGTTCGGGGAGGCTTGCCCATATCCGCGATGCGAGCTCCTGCGCCTCGCCGAGCACTGCGTCGACGTCGATAGTCTGTATCCGGCGGCCCCGGACAACGACCTCTCCTCCGACGATAACCGTCTCGACGGACATGCCCAACTCCGAGTAGACGATCTGGTTCATCAACTGCTCTTTGGGCGCCATGAGCAGCGAATCGGTGGCGAGCACCGTCAGGTCGGCCTTGCACCCGGGGGCGATGCGCCCTATCGGCTTGCCCATGACAGCCGCACCGCCCTGCCAGCACATGCGGAGTGCGTCCTCTGCCCCCGGCCACTCGTCCGGAGGGTTCGCGATGCGGTGCAGGATGGCTGCTGACTTCACCGTCTCGAACATGTTCTGGCTGTCGTTGCTCGACGCCCCGTCCGAGCCGAGCGCGACGTTGACGCCGGCCCGAACGAGCGCGGGAGCGGGAGCGATGCCCGCCCCGAGTTTCTGGTTGCTGACCGGGTTGTGGACGATGCCGGTGTCGGTCTCGCCGAGCATCGCGACCTCTTCGTCGCTGAGCCAGATGCCGTGTGCGAACGATGTCCACTCCTGCAGGCCGCCGAGGCTACGCAGGTAGCTGACGGTCGACCCGGCGAAACGCTCCTCCGCTACCGGCACCTGCGACTTCGCCGAGAGCAGGTGGGTCTGCAGCCGCACGTCCTTCTGCCGCGCGAGCGCAAGCGAACTCTCGAAGAGCTCCTGCGAACACCGCGGCACGGAGGAGGGGCCGAGCATCGGGGTCAGCCGTGGGTGGCGGTCCTTCCAACGGTCGATGAAGCGTCCCGCGCGGTCCAGCGAGTCGTTGACGTTCGCCCGCCGGGCGCGGCTCGTGAGGTCTTCGGGGGCGTCGATCAGCCCCAGCGGGATGGAGGAGAAGAAATCGAGGTCGGCGTACTGGGTGGCGACGCTCGCCCGCATCCCGATATCGATGTAGGCCTGCATGACGGCGTCCATGCCCTCGTCGTACCAGGCGGGCTCGGTGCGGTTGCAGTCGAGTACGGCGGTCGTGCCGGTGCTGAGCATCTCTATGGCTCCCAGCATGGCGGAGACGTAGAGGTCGCGCGGCTCCAGCCGTGCTCCCGCGCCGCCGTACGACGCGAGCACCATCCATGCATCCAGCGGGAGCTTGTCGCACAGCCCCTTCTCTATGGACTGGTTCGAGTGGGTGTGGGCGTTGATGAGCCCTGGAATGACGATCTTCCCGGTGACGTCGAGGACGTCCGCTCCGGGTGGCGCCGTCACATTGCCGACCGCCGCGATCTCGTCGTCTGTTATGAGCAGGTCAGACTGGACGAGCGGTTCGTCAGGCTGAAGCAGGTAACCGCCCTTGATCAGGAGGGTAGGCATGTGCTCACCCGAACAACCAGTCGCGGATGAAGGGCTTGGGCCAGAACACGTTGAGCAGGTTTTCCATGAGCCCCAGTGTGACTGCGGCGATCATTGCCATGGAGACGATAACCCAGATCCAGGCCCTCCCCCGCAGCCCCATCGCGATTGGGAGGTAGAAGAGCGGGAAGAGGATGGCGGATGCCTGGAAGCCGATGAGACCGATTGCCACGATGAACCCCAGGAGCCATGCGATGAGTGGGAGGAGGCGCCGTACGGCCGCGATGTCCGTGCCGGTCCGCATGCCGATATCCATGATCCGCAGCTGGCTCCTGCGCGTAGTGAGCTCCAGTATCGCCAGGAGAGCCATGAGTGAAAGGAATGCGATGGTGGCCCACATAGGCACGAACGCTGCGCTCGGGACGTGGCCCAGTGCTTCACGCAGCACGACCACGGTTACCCAACCGATGAGGATGGCCCAGAGCAGGTATTCCCATTGCCAGCGAAGATTGAAAGAGAGCGATGGCAACCATGCCAGCACCCCCGTTCGTCTGGCTTCCTGTGCGCGGTCATCGCCTGATCCGCCGGCGATGACCGGCTGTTCGATGACGCTCTCTGCCTGTGGCCGTAGTGCCCAGAGTAGGAAGCCGATCGCCATGGCGCCCAGTATGAGGATGCCGAGGGTGAAGGGCCGGGTAAGGAAGATGAGTATGCCATCGCCCATCTGAAGTGCGGGCCATGCGTTCTGCTCGACCACCGGGCCCAGGATGAAGGCGATGATGAACGGGGGACGTGGCCACCCATACCACTTCATCGCAAGCCCAAGCGCCCCCATCGCCAGCACGACATAGATATCGGCCATGTTGAATCGGGACTGGTAGGCCGCCAGCAACATAAGGGGGAAAAGCGTGGCGGCGATGAAGGGATAGGGCACCTGCGTGAGCCTGAGCAGGAGCGGCGTCATCACAAGCGCAAGGATGACCATGAGCACGTTGCCGATACCGATAGAGAGGACCACCCCGACCGTGATATCGAGGTGCTCTCCGAGCAACGGCAACCCCGGCGCGATCCCGTATCCGAGGATCACGGCGAGCAGGATCGCCCATGGAAGACTGCCGGGGATACCGAACCCCAGCGTCGGAACCGCCTGGCCGGAGTTCTGAGCGTTCTGGGCGGACTCGGCAAAGAGCAGGCCGTCCAGGCTCCCCTTTCCGAACTGTGAACGATCCTTCGTGAACACGATACCGAGCATGTAAGAGAGCCAGTCGATGACGCCGGAGCCGACTCCTGGAATGACTCCCAGTCCTACGCCGAACAACCCCTGCCGTATGGCTATGCGCCAGCGCCGCAGGCCGTATTGGATGCCTTCCCATATCTGACGGTTGGACAGCTTCGTGCCGGGCGCGGATACGGGCTTGCCCGTCATCGTCAGGTCGAGCACCTCAGGGAGAGCGAACAGCCCGAGTACGACCGGAATGATGGGCAGTCCTCCGTTGAGGTAGAGGATGTCGAACGTGAACCGTGGCTGGGCTGAGAACGAGCTCAGCCCTATCGTTGCCAGGACCAACCCAAGCATTGCGCCTGCCAGCCCTCGCAGGAAAGCACCGCGCGAGAGCACGGAGATCATGAGGATGCCGAACAGGGCCATCGCGGTGATCTCGGGGAAAGAGAAGCGAATTATGAACGGCCTGATGACAGGGAGCAGCAAGGCCAGGGCGATGGCGCCGGCCACGCCCCCTATGGTCGAGACGGCATAGACTGCCCCCAGGGCGCGTGCTGCTTCTCCTCTTTGAGCGAGTTGATGCCCCTCGAGGAAGGTGACCTGTGTGGGGGCGGTGACGTATCCCAACAGGATGGCCGGGACCGAGTCCATGGTGTTGGCGAGCGAGATGATCGCCGCGACAAGCATGACGCCATGGACAGGGTCCAGGTTCAGGATGGCGAATGGGACGAGGATGGAAGCTATCGTCAGGCTGCCCACCCCCGGGATCATCCCCAGGGGCCCGGCGAGCACCAGCGCGATTCCGAGGATCAGCCAGAACTGCGGGCTGGTCAGGAAATCCGCTATCAGGGGTACGCTCTTCGCGAGAGCTTCCATTCCTGCCTCTCAGTGCAACCGTGGCCTGCCTCCAGGGAGAGCAGGCCACGGTTCCTTACCTCTGGGACGTGTTCCTTAGAACTTCGATTCGTACGTCTCGACCCACTCGTCGTAGATGGCGTCGAGGCGGCGCAGGTCGAAGTTCGCCGCAACCTCTTCCGCATCCTCACCTCTGACGATGCTCGGCGGGTTGCCCGTGACTTCCTGGAACTCTGCCCCGAAGTCCGGGTCGGCGAAGGCTGCATATGCGGCCTCGCGGAGGATCTCCACTATCGAGTCAGGCGTGCTCGGTGCCATGGTCATCCCGTCGAAGAAGATGCCGTTCGAACCGCCGTTCTGCAGCGTCTGGATGTCGGAACGCAACTCGCTCGGGACGATGTCTGCGACGTTCAGCAGGTCGTCGGGCAGCGAGGGCAACTCAGCGCTCGGCAGGATCGGTATGCTCTCATTCGATGCGATGGCCCACGGACGGAACTCGCCGCTCTCGATCCAGCCCGGCCTCAGACGCTGGAGGAAGTAAGGGCTGAACGTGCGGCCGCTGACGTCGCCGCGCTCCATCACGGTCACGCCGACGTTGTACGACGGCGAGATTCCGAAGATGTGCTCGATCGGCACGCCGAGCTCTTCGATCAGGATCCGGTCGATGACGAAGCCCGAGCCCGCCGGGCCGATCTGGGGGAATATGACCGGTGTGTCACCGCCGAAGGAGTCCTGCATCCGGTTGTAGGGGATGTCCCGGTGGACCATGTAGATGTTCGGGCGGTTCAGGTAGAACACCCGGCGGAAGTCCTCCCACTGGTAGGTAACGCCGGGTACGCTCAACTGGTTGTCAGGGTACCCGCCGACGCCGTAGGTGATGGTCAATCCGTCGTCCGAACCTGTGTAGAACTCGTTGAGGAACGCCTCGAACCCGGCGCGGTCAGGAGCGGTGGTGACCTCTATCGACGGGTTGCCGGGGATGAACTCGGAGAGCTTGGAGGCGATGAACCGTCCCTCTGTGTCTGCCCCGCTGCCAACGGCGTAGCCGATCACCATGCTGATCGTCTTGCCCTCGTAGTAAGGTGCGGGCTCTGGCGTAGGGGTTGGGGTCGCAGCAGGAACGGGCGTAGCTGTCGGGGTCGGCGTTGGGTCGGCGCCGCATGCCGCAACGAGCACAGCCAGCAGCCCGCCAAGTGCTATCAGCATCCATCTCTTCGTCGTTCTCATGACTCCTCCCTTGCTGTGTGACTATGTGCTTCGGGTGCTACTTTCATGATGCATGAAGGCCGTAGAACACCTGGGCGTTCGTACGAAGGATGCCTTCCTTGTCTCGCTGGGACATGTCCTCTCGCTCGAGGAGTTCGTTGATCTCCTCGTTGATCGTGTCGTCGTTGACCTCGTGGGGGAAATCCGAGGAGAACATGAACGGCTCGCTGCCAACGACGCTGACTGCATAGCCGATAGCGCCTTCGTCTCCCTCGACGCCCACAAAGAGCCTCCGCTCCCGGCACAGGCGGATGATGTACTCAGCGATGCTCTCGCCCCTGGGCAACTGGAGGAACGAGGAGTGCGGGTCCGCGGGCGTGAATGCCTTGTGCGAACCGTTGAAGCGCTCCAGCGCCAGCAGGAACCAGGCCAGACCGCCCTCTAGGAAGCCCCAGCGCACGTTGGGGAACTGGTCGAAGACGCCGTTGAACAGCAGGCTGCCGAAGCTGATGGTGATGCCGAACGGGTGCCCCATCGCGTGGATCGGCGCGAAGAGGTTCAGGTTGTCCATGCCGAGGCCCATGTGGCAGCCGCCGTGGAAGGCGAGGGCTATGCCCAGCCGGTTGGCCTCCTCGTACACGGGCCAGTACACCTTTGCGCCGAGATGGTTCGCCAGGCCGGTCGAGGGCAGCATGATGCCCACCATGCCCAGCTCCTCGATGCAGCGGTGCATCTCCGCTATCGCGGCAGGAGGGTTCTGCATGGGTATGAGCCCCATGCCCATCAGGCGGGGTGTGTGCCTCGTGAAGGTGTCGTACAGCCAGTCGTTGTAGGCCATGCATGCCGCGGTGGCGTAGTCCAGATCGACCATGCGCCCGCACGCGAGGCCGGCTGTCGGATACAGCACTGCGCCTTCGATGCCCGCGCGGTCCTGGAAGCCCACCCAGCGATCGACGGGGGCGGGCATGAACGAACCCGGCGGGCGGATGTTCAGCCCCTCGTGCAGATGATCGAGAGCGGGGAACACCTTCCCCACGCGCCGGCTCAGGAACTCCTCGTACTCCTTGGGAAAGTACGTGGCGATGGCAGGCTCGTCTTCGAGTACGTGTCCGTCACCGTCGATGATCGCTATCTTCGATTGGACTACCATGCTGTCGCTCCTCGTACCGTGCCTGGCTCCTTCTTACGTCGCTGAATGTTATGGCAGTACAACCGCCTTCACTTCCCGGAACTCGGACATCGCCTGCAGTGCGTCACCGGTGCCCTCCAGGGAGTAGGTCCCCGTGATCATCGACTCGAAGGGGAACTGTTTGCTCTGCGCAGACAGGAACTGCACTGCCTGGAGGAAGTGCCGGGCCTCCGCCTGCAGGACACTCGATATGGTCAGGTACTTGGTGGTCATCGCGAACGCCGATATTTCGAGATTGCCGGCCCCGCCGCCGATGCTGACCACCCGGCCTCCTCTCCGGACGATGTCCACCGCTTCGGGGATGGCCTGTGCGGTCGCTGCCTGGATCACGACGTCAACTCCGACGCCGCGCGTGTGCTCGGCGAGCCACGCCTTCCGGTCCGCCGCCGTCGTCTGTTCGATGTCCATGGTCCCTGCTGCGCCCCAGCTCCTGGCAACTTCCAGGCGGGACTCCGGGGCTCCGAACACGAAGACCTTGTCCGCGCCCTTCGAGAGCGCGACCGCGAGGCAGTAGAGCCCCACGGGACCTGCTCCCTGCACCAGCACGGTCTCGTGGCTCTTGATGGGGCCGAGCCGCTCTGACGCGTGCATCGCGGTACGCAGAGCGCAGGCCGCCGACGCGGCGAGCGCGGCGGGCACGTCGTCGGGGACGGGGATGAAATCGGCGCCGGGAGGGTAGTAGTGGTATTCGGCGGTTCCGCCGAGCAGGTAGGGGTACTGGTCGACGCGCTCCCGGCCGTACCGGGCGCCTTCCAGGCACAGGCTGGGCTGCATCGCTACGGAGCAGTGGTAGCAATGGCCGCAGAACGGGTAGTTCCCGATGATGCGCTGACCTGGCTGGACCGGGCGATTGAAGACGTCCCTGGGGTCTCCTGCGACGTCGACAACCGTCACGGCTGTCTCGTGGCCGGGGATGTAGGGGAGTTTCTCGGGCCCGACGAAACTGTGTCCGCCCCAGATGTGCACGTCGGTGCCGCAGAGCGTAGCCGCATCGACACGGCCGAGCACGCTGCCGGCCTGCATCTCGGGGAGGGGAACGTCCTGAACGGACAGAGGTTTGGCGAACTCGGTCACCACCGCGGCACGGACCGTTTCAGCCATAGCGCCTCCCCTGCGCGCAGCCTCGAAGACCGCAGGACTCTACCGGACTGTGCAGTCGTCACATGCTAATCGGCGCGAGCATACACCCCGGTCATGGGCGCCACAAGGAACGGTGCCGTGTGTTCGTCCCTGAAACACGGCCCAACGGTGACACCCGCCCCTTTCGCGGTCGTGGCGTGGCACGTACGCTGGTTGCATGGTCGAGGCATCAACAGCGCCTATAGATTGCGTCTATGGCCCTCGGGTTCAGCTATCGACGGAGTCTATGGGTGCGGCGCAAAAACTTCGTCTTCATTGGCCCCCTTGCCCCCTTAATACCGGGAAGCAGGCCGTGGCCTTGGAAACACCTCATTTTAAGGTGGCCAAGGTGGCCAGATCGGGCCTTCGGTTCACTCGTGATGGCCGGTTAAGGGGGCCAGAATTCCTGTCCGGTTGGCCACCTTTGGTCGGCTCCGTCCGCCCTGGAGCCGACAGAGGGCAGCGCCCTAACGTTGACCCTCTCGGGCGCTGGGGGTATCTTGTCCTCGGTTGCGTCCGTGCGCGGACGTGGCCTCAGGGAACGACAACGACGAACTGTAGTGGAGGCGAGGCGCGATGGCTGAAAAGGCACTGGTTGCAGCGAAGGTGGGTCCCAATCAGACCGAGCAGATGGAATTCGACCTGCCGGACATCCCGGTCGACGGCGCGCTCCTGAAGGTCGAGGCCGCGGGCGTCTGCGGCAGCGACGTCGGCGGCTACGAGCGTGAGATGAAGGGCGGCCCCGTCATCATGGGGCATGAGAACGTCGGCTACCTCGTGAAGGTCGGCCACGTCTTCGCGAACCGCTGGGGCGTGAAGGAAGGCGACATGGTCGCGCTGGAGGAATACCTCCCGTGTGGACGCTGCGAGTTCTGCCGCGTTGGCGAGTACCGCCACTGCTTCGCCACCGACGCCTCCGCGAACGACGCCGCCATCCGCTACGGCTCGACGTCTGTGGAGGTCGCGCCGTCGCTCTGGGGCGGCTACGCGCAGTATCTCTACGTTCCCCCGAACGCGCCGCTGCACAAGGTGCCCGACGGCATCACGGCCGAGGAGGCTGCGATGGCGCTCCCCATGGGCAACGGCATCCAGTGGGCGCTCATCGAGGGGCAGGTCGGCTACGGTAAGAGCGTCCTCATCCAGGGCCCGGGGCAGCAGGGGCTCGCCTGCGTCGTCGCGTCCAAACAGGCCGGGGCGGACTGCATCATCGTCACCGGCAAGGGCCCGAAGGACGCCAGGCGGATGGAGGTCGCCCGCGCTCTCGGCGCGGACTTCACCATCGACATCGATGAAGAAGACCCGCTTCCCCGCATCAAGGAGATCACCGGCGGCGGCCCCGAGGCCGGCGTGGACGTCGTAGTGGACTGCACCTCCCACGCGGGCAAGGCGCCCACGCTCCTCGCCATCGAGGCGACGAAGCGCAAGGGCGGCAGGATGGTCGCGCAGGCAGAGACCCCGCTCTTCCCGGACTTCCCCATCGGCAGGCTCACGCGCAAGTACATGACCCTCGCCAGCGCTCGCGGCCACAGTTTCGAGGCCGTGGAGCTCGCGCTGCGGCAGATCGCGTCGCACCGCTTCCCGCTCGAACTCATGCGGACGCACACGTTCGGACTCGTGGACGTCCACACTGCCATCCGCGCGGTGGCCGGAGAAGGCTTCGATAACGCCATCCACGTCTCCGTCCTGCCTTGGGAATAGGCGCCGACACGACGTACGATAAGGTCTCCATCAGGAGGTAACGGCAAGATGCTGTCGATAACAGAGAACGAGAAACTGACGCAGGTAGGCCCCGGAACGCCGATGGGCGACTACATCCGCCGTTTCTGGCTGCCCTTCCGTCTCTCCAGTGACGTGCCGGAGGCTGACGGCGAGCCCGTCCGCATCCGCCTCATGGGCGAGGAGCTGCTCGCCTTCCGCGACACGTCGGGGAAGGTCGGACTCATCCAACGCAACTGCCCCCACCGGTGGGCAGACCTCTTCTTCGCACGCAACGAGGAGCACGGTCTCCGCTGCACCTACCACGGCTGGAAGTTCGACACGCAGGGGCAGTGCATCGACATGCCCACGGAGACGGACGAGAGCACCTACAAGGACAAGATCAGGATCGTCTCCTACCCCGTGGAGGAGGTTGCTGGCATCCTCTGGGCGTACATGGGGCCGAAAGACCTCACGCCCGAACTGCCGGACTTCGAGTACCTGCGCGTGCCGGAGTCCCACCGGTTCGTCTCCTGGAACTGGCAGCAGACCAACTACGCTCAGGCGATCGAGGGTGGCATCGATTCCGCTCACTCCAACTACCTGCACGCCACGCTGGACGCCTACCACATGACCGACGCCTGGCGCTCGACGTGGGAGCGCTCCCAGAACCTGCGCGACAAGTACCACGCGCGCGACCAGCACCCGAAGTTCTTCGCTGAGGACACGGACTACGGCGTCATCACGGGCGCGCGGCGCGACACGGGCGAAGGCGAGTTCTACTGGCGCTACAACCTCTTCCTGCTTCCGTTCTACACGATGCCGCCGTCGGCTCCGTCCCAGAAGTTCTTCCATGCGTTCGTGCCCATCGACGACCTCCACAACATGCGGTGGACGTTCGTGTGGAACCTCAAGAGCGCGCTGCCGGCAGGCTCCATCGAAGAGTGGAGGAACGGCGCGGGGCTGCACGCGGCGTCGCTGCCCGGTTACTTCCGCATCGGCTCCACCGCCGACTCCGTTCCCGTCTTCGCGGAGCACTTCCCGCTCCGGAACAAGGAGAACGACTACCTCGTCAGCCGCGACTACCAGAAGCGCCTCACCTTCACGGGTATCACTGGCACGGGCGAGCAGGACCTCTCCGTCCAGGAAGGCATGGGGCACATCACCCCGCGCAACAAGGAGCACCTCGGCACGACGGACATCGGCATCATCAAGTCCCGCCGCCGTCTGCTGAAAGAGGCCACCGCGCTGCAGGACGGCGAGGAACCCTACGCCGCCTCGCACGGCGACGTCTACTACGTGCGAGCCGGGGATGTCCTTCTTTCCCCCGAAGAGAACTGGGTGCACGACCAGAAGATCAAGGACCTGCAGACCGCTACCTGGTAGCGAGTCCACCCACTGGTCATAACAACGAGGGCAGGGGGATCTCTCCTGCCCTCGTTAGTTATTCCGGGGCGCACGATACCGAACCGCACCGGCTCGGTTAGAATGACTGCACGTCATGACGAACCGTCGCTATCAACGCTCGGCGCCTACGCCTCCTCCTGATCCTGCGCTCGTGGAAGGCAGTGCGAATGAAGTCCGCCGCCGGTTGCGCCAGGCCGGCCGCAAAGACGTGGCCGACCGCATCCGCAAGGAGGCAGGCCGGGACGCGCCCTGCTATGGCGTGCCGTCAGCCGAGGTCTATCGCATCGGACTCGACCTCGTTCGGCGGCTGCGCTCCGTGGGGCTTCCTGCCACCATCGCCATCGCGGACAACCTGTTCCACACCGGCAACGTGGAGGAAGGACTCGTTGGCGCGCAGATAGTCGGCGCGCTGGCGCGCCTCATCACTGGCGACGACTTCCAGCGCATCGAACCGTGGGGGGATACGTTGACCGCTCCGCAAACGGCTGACGCTCTGGGTGCGAATTGCCTCAGCCCGGCCCTTGCCGCCAAGCCCTCCCTCGTCAAGACGATGCGCGAGTGGGCGCGCTCCTCGAATCCCTCCAAGCGGCGCGCAGCCGTCTCCGCGTTCGGCCCGCTCGTGCGGGAAGGGCGGTTCATGACGGATGCACTCGAAGTCGCCGAGGTCGTCATGAAAGACGACAGCGAGGAAGTGCAGCGTGGTGTCGGTACCATGCTCATGGAGGCGACTCGCCTGAGGTCCGACCGGGTTGTGGAGTTCCTCATGGAATGGAGAGAGCAGAGCCCTCGCCTCATCCTCCAGACCGCTGCCACCAAGCTGCAGCCTGCCCAGCGTGGACAGGTACTCGGCTGATGACGACCAACCCGGAGGCGCGTCCTGCCCCCGGCATCGGACGGCGGCTCTATCGCGGGTTCGCATTCGCGCTCATCGTTGGTTTGGCCGGTGCCGGGCTCAGTGGTGTCCCGGCCCTCTTCATCCAATCCATATTCGTCGGTGAGGCCCAGCGGTGCATCGAGGCCATCGAAATGGCCGAGGCGGGAGGCGATGTGACGCTGACCTGTCCTGACGAGTTCACCGATCCGCCGGTCTGGTTGCCCGTCATCATGGTGGTTGGGGGCGCAGCCCTTGGCGCGGTGGGGGGCCTTGCTTACGGCATAGCCTCACCGGGGCGCAGAGCACGTGGTTCCACGCCTCCGGCGGAGTCTCCATGGTTGCCCTTCTGAGAGCGGATACGGCACGGCGGATTCCGCGCAACTGCCGTCGCTAAGGCGTCGCACCTGCTATTTTGGCCGTGTATCCTTAAACGCGGTTTCTCTCATGCGATATCACTTCGTTCGCGTTCCTATCGTCTTGCTCACAGCCGTTCTCCTTCTGGGGACGGTGTCGCCTGCGTGCACCCCCTTCCCCGAACCCGACTACATCACCTACACGTCGGGACTTCCGGGTGCTCGCGACATCGCAGTCGTCCGGCCGGATGGAGGCCATGCCTTCATACTTACCGACGACCCCCAGGGGCTCTCCTCCGACAACTTCGAACCCGTCTGGGACCCCAACCGCCAGCGGATCGCCTTCCTCAGCAACCGAGATGGAAATGTAGAGGTCTACGTCGGTGTGGCTTCCGAGGACGCGCCCGTCTTCTACCGGATCACCAACTCGGAGTTCGACGAGTCCCAGGTCTCCTGGTCCGCAGACGGCAATCGCATCGCGTACACGTCCGAGGACCATGAGGGGAGGCGCACCGTGCAGCACGTTGCGCTCAACGAGCTCGTCCCGACCGCCGTCGTATTCGGAAGCGAAGGCGAAACCGACGCTGCGTGGTCTCCCACCGATAACCTGATCGTCTTTGCCAAGCTCAAGGACAACGGCGAGTCCGACGGCATCTTCCTGCGCGACCCTTCGAATGTGAATATCGTCCAGCTCACCGCAGGCCCCCACCACTTCCCCACATGGGCGCCGGACGGAAAGAGCATCGCCTACGTCTCTACCCAGAACGATGGTCAGCAGGACATCTACATCATCAACGTCAGCGCTCTCGGCCCCACCTCGGAACCGCTCCGGGTCACACAGGACAGCGCTGACGACTACAACCCCGCATGGTCGAGGGACGGCAGCAGGATCGCGTTCATCTCCGACCGCTCCGGCAATGCCGACGTCTACACCATCTCCCCGAATGGGGGCGGCCTGGCGATGATCACGCAGAACGCCGTGAACGAGTTGTCGGTTGCATGGGGCCCGGACGGCAGCCTCGTCTTCCCCTCCGGCCCGGAGGACCGGACGGCGCTCTTCATCGCGGACGCAGACGGCCAGCAGCAACTTACGTCCGGTGCGACGGCGACCTTCCCGGACTGGTAGCCTCCCTTCGTGGGGATCGACGCTCTCACTTACAACGATGCAGGCATCTATGCCGCCCCTGCTTCTCCCGAAGCATGGGGAGCATGGGTTTCGGCCACGCGGCTCAGGGGCTATCTCCTGAAGAACACGCTCGGCGACTGGCTCAACCTGTACGGCGAGGCCAACGGCTTCCAGCGCGACGACACGGCGGAGGGCTACGACGAGCGGCTCGTCTTCGCGCCGTTCATCATGGGCCAGGGGGGCAGGTTCGAGGAGGCTGTCGCCCGGCATCTGGCCTCTTTCCACGAGCTCACCACTATCTCGCGCGAAGCGGAAGACGTGCGTGAGTTGGAGATTGCGCAACAGACCTTCCAGGCGCTCGCGGAAGGCCGCCCTATCGTCCATCAGGCGGTGCTCTGGAACCCGGAATCCATGACCTACGGCGCGGCTGACTTCCTCATCCGTTCCGATATCTTCGACGCGCTGTTCCCAGGGCATCTCGCCCCGGGAGAAGCCGCCATCGCCGCGCCGGACCTCGGCGGGCCGTGGCACTACGTCGTGGTGGACGCCAAGTTCACCACGGTACACGCCTCCAAACAGGGCGAGGTCGGCAACAGCGGTTCGTCGCCCGCCTACAAGGCGCAGCTGTACGTCTACAACGACGCGCTTGCCCGGCTGCAGGGCTACGCGCCGCGCCGGGCGTTCCTGCTCGGACGCAGCTGGGAACAGAGCTCGGAGCGCGTGACCAACGCCATGAAGCGGCTCGGCCAGGTTTCCATGAGCGCGGAAGTGCAAGTGGAAGTGGAGGCTGCGGCTGCGTGGGTGCGCAGACTGCGCTCGGAGGGTGCGCAGTGGCAGCCGCTGCCCACGCCAACGGTGCCGGAGCTGTGGCCCTCCGGTGGGGACTGGCCCTGGGAGAACGCTGTCAAACAGATCGTGGATGAACTCGAGGACCTCACGAAGCTCTGGCAGGTCGGCACTGAGAGGCGCGACAAGGCTGTGCGCAACGGCATCACCTCCTGGCTGGATCCCCGGGCGACCGCCGAGTCGCTCGGCGTTACTGGACCGACCACGCAACCGGTCCTGGAGGCGATCCTGGACGTGCACCGGAACGACGGCCCGGTCGTCCGCCCCGCCCACGTCCGCGCCGCGGAGAGCGAATGGCGCGCGCAGCCTCCGCTCGAATTCTTCGTGGACTTCGAGTACGTCACCGATCTGAAGGACGACTTCTCTACGTTCCCTGAACGCGGCGGGCAGACCATCATCTTCATGATCGGCTGCGGGCACATGGAGAACGGCGAGTGGAAGTTCGCGCAGTTCACCACTGACCGTTTGGACGAACCCAGCGAGGCCCGTGCGATCGACGCGTGGCTCGCCCACATGCACGAGACCCAGGCCCGGCTGGGAGGTGAGGAAGAGCCGCACCTCTTCCACTGGGCGCCTGCCGAGGAGATCAACTACGAGACGGCGTACAACTCGGCGCGGAAGCGGCACCCTGCGAAAGGCTGGCCCTTGGTCAACTGGTTCGACCTGCTGCGGAAGGTCGTTCGCAAGGAGCCGGTCGTCGTGAAGGGTTCGATGGGCTTCGGGCTCAAGTCTGTCGCGCGAGCGTTCCACGAACATGGTCTCATCGAGACTGACTGGGGCAGTTCCAAGGTGGACGGGATGGGCGCGATGGTCGGCGCGTGGCGCTGCGACGACGAGGCTGCCGAGCGTGATGTTCGCCTCATCGATACCCCGCTCATGGAAGAGATCGCCGCCTACAACGAAGTGGACTGCAAGGTCATGCAGGAGATCCTTCACTACCTCCGCGCTCACCACTAGCCTCCTCTCCAACCGCTGCTTAACCGCCTCATCTGCAATCTTCCCGCCTCTATTGCCGGGTAACATCGAGGGTGCTACCATCCGATTGTGCATTCTTTCTCAATCTTTGCTGCAGACGATCCCGGATACAGTGAGGTCAGGCACGGATGACGCTGCACATAGTGGTGACCGCCAAGCAAGTGCTCGACCCTGAAACCCCGCTATCCGCCTTCAACGTTGCTGACAACGCCGTCTCCACCGCAGGCAACATCCCCCCCGTCGTCAACGGGTACGACGAGCAGGCCGTCGAGGCGGCGCTGCGCATCAAGGAAGCCCACGGCGACGCGAAAGTCACCGTGCTCTCCTGCGGTACGGATTTCGCTCTGGACGTCATCAAGAAGCCACTGGCGATGGGGGCGGACGAGCTCGTTCTCCTGCAGGACGCTGCCTTCGAGAACTCCATAGACCCCACCATGGCGGTCGCGGCGCTCACCGCCGCGATACGCAAACTTGGCGACGTGGACCTCGTCATCTCCGGGAGGCAGGCGAGCGACTGGGACAACGCGCAGGTGCCGCTCGGCGTCGCTGAGTCTCTCGGATGGGCGGTCGCGACCATCGGGCGGAAGGTCGACGTGCAGGACGGCACCGTGCGTGTCGAGCGCGTCCTGCCGGACGGACATGAGACCGTCGAGGCGCCGCTGCCCGCGGTTGTAACCGTCTCGAACGAGCTGGGCACGCCCCGGTACCCCAACATGCGCGGCATCATGGCGGCGCGGCGCGTGCAGCCCACCGTCTGGACTGTTGCCGACCTCGACCTCGACGGCACGGCATCCCCTGCGTTCGAACTCGTGTCCCTGAAGAAACCGGAGCGCGCGGTGCAGACCGAGATGATCACCGGCGACGACGACGCGGACGCCGGACGCAAGCTCGCCCTCCGCCTCCGCGAGGAGCGGGTGCTCTGATGGCTGACGCACTCATCATCGGTGAGATCACGGACGGCGCGCCCGCGTCTGCCACGCTGGAAGGCATCGCCGCCGCGCGCCGCATGGGTGCCGGCCAGGTGGCCGTCCTGCTGCCGGGCGCGGACGCCGCGAGCGCAGCCTCCGCCGCCATCGCGGGCGGCGCGGACATCGTCTACACCATCGTCGACGGCCCGGCTGCTGACGGCGAGTTCGACGCGCTGGTGGACGCGGCGCAGGCTGCCGTCACGCTGAGCGGGGCACGCTACGTCATCGGCGCGAAGACGCTCACCGGACGGGATGTGATGCCGCGCCTCGCCTTCCGGCTGGGGACCGCGCTGGCGTCCGACTGCTCCGTTGTTTCCCTCGACGACTCCGGACGCCTCATCGCGACCCGGCCGGTCTACGGCGGCAACGCGGAGGCGTCGGTTGCCTGCCTCGGCAGTGTTGCTGTCGCCTCGCTGCGGCCCAAGAGCGTGGATGCGCTCGAACCGGACACCTCGCGCATCGGGGAGGTATCGCCGCTAGCCTTCGAGGCGAACGTGCGCACCCGGGTGCTGGAGCGTGTCGAGGAGGCAGGAGAGGGCGTCCGCCTTGAGAATGCGCGCGTCGTCGTCTCCGGCGGGCGTGGGCTCGGTGGGCCGGAGCCGTTCGACTCGCTGCGGGAGCTGGCGAACATGCTCGGCGGCGCGGTCGGCGCGTCCCGCGCGGCCTGCGACGCCGGTTGGGTTCCCTCCGGTTACCAGGTCGGCCTCACGGGCAAGACGGTGACGCCGGACCTGTACATCGCCGTCGGGATATCCGGCGCGAGCCAGCATATGGCCGGATGCAGCAACTCCCGGACGCTCGTGGCCATCAACAAGGATGCCGGGGCCAACATCTTCAAGGAGGCCCGCTTCGGGGTCGCCGGAGACTGGCAGAAAGTGCTGCCCGCATTCATGGAACAACTGCACGAGCTGATGGGGTAGGATTAAGCGAGAGGGAGGTCGGACGATGGCAGACCAGGAATACGACCGCGAGATGGCTGAAGCGATCGAGCACGCCGAGACGTCGGAGGTCGTTTGCATCATCCTGCCTCTTATCAACCAGTGCCTGGTCTACGACAACCGGAGCACTGCGGATGACCCGCCGCGTATCTCGGTGTCGCCGCCGCTCGGTTCGGCCGAGCGCCGTCTGCGCCACGTCAACCGCGCCCGCCCCAACATGCCCCACGCACGGGAGCTCGCCGCCATCCCCTGGGTCGGTTCGATCCGGAGCCTCGAGGAGTCCGGCGTCTGCGACATGCTGCACCGCCGCGTCAGCGGCTCCGGCTTCGACTCGGTGCACCGCCAGTACGACGAGGCACTGGACGAGTTGCGGCAGTGGGAGCGGCGCTCCACCATCGCGATGATCCGCGGGCAGGGGCCCTACCACACGCTCTGGTCGCGTAACGGCTCCTGACCGGCAGCGCTTCGCGCCGGAGAGTCAGCCCCAGACCGCTCGCGCTGTATCCGCGACCACGCGGAGTTTCGCGTTCTGCTCCGCGATGCTGAGCCTGTTGCCGACGATCGACGTCCCGAAACCGCACTGCGGGCTGATCCCAAGCTGCTCCCGGGGAAAGTGCCGTGCGGCCTCGGCGATGCGCTCCGCAAGCCCTTCCGGCGTCTCGGGACGCGGAGACTTGGTCGTCACCAGCCCGAGCACGACCGTCTTGTCGTCAGGTACGGAGCGCAGCGGTTCGAACGAGCCTGAGCGTTCGTCGTCGTATTCCAGCATGAGCCGCTGCGCGTTCACACGGCGCAGCACGGGTTCGATGAGCCGGTCGTAGCCGCCTTCGGCCAGCCAGCGGCTTCCTTGGTTGCCCTTGCAGAGGTGGAAGGCGAACGTCACGTCCGGGAAGCCGTCCATGACCGCGTTGTCCAGCTCGACGCCCTGTGCGACCCAGTCCTCCGCCGTCCAGCCACGGCTCCGGTAGAACTCGGCCCACGTGGGGTCCAGCACGAGCGGGTACTGCGGGGCATCGAGTTGGATGTATGTTGCGCCGAGCCTGACGAGTTCCTCGATCTCCTCCCGGAGTATCTGCGCGACGTCGGCAAGGAACGCGTCGAGGGTCGGGTAGGCCGCGGCTGACTTCGCGGGCGACCAGAAGTTGGCGAAGAGGCTGGGGCTTGGCAGCGTCACCTTGGGGATGCGGGTGGTGCGGCCTCGAAGGTAGGTGAACTCCTCGGCTGAGAGGTGACGCTTGCGCCGGAGCGTGCCGGTGACCCCAAGCGTGGATGGGCGCTCCCTGTTCAGGTCTCCGACCCGCTCGTCGCCCTTCCAGTCACCCCAGAGGAAAGCGTTGAGGTCGAACTCGCCGAACCCCTCAACCGCCTCCGGCATCTGGCTCTGGAACGAGAGCCTGCGCATCTCCCCGTCGGTGAGTATCTCCAGCCCCGCCTCCTCTTGTGCGGCCACGGCCTGATCGACTGCGGCGTCCTCGACGCGCTTGAACTCCGCGGGCGTGGTCCGCCCGGCGTCGGAGTCCTCGCGGGCAGTCAGCAGTTCTGCCGGCCTGATCATGCTGCCGACCACGTCGGCGTGAGGCAGGCCGGGAGAGTTTCCGGGGGAATCACTGTTCATTTCCGCTCACTCACCCTAATCTCACCTCTGGGTCCGGTCATGGACGCGAGCGGTCCAACCGCTCAAAACCGCTCACCGGCTGTGCATTCCCGCTCATCCGGCGTTCATAACCACTCATTCACGGTTGTCCGGCGCGGTCCCCGGCTAGGGACGCAGTTACCCACTGCGACGTACGAGAACAGGGTACGCGGTCATGGAGCGTCGGCGTAAGGGGCGGATGTCACAGAGCGCGGCTCAGATGGTCACTGTTTTCAGTTCACGCCGAAAACAGACGTATTCGTGATGATCGTTATGGCGTATGCCTACCTAGCGGGCTGATGACCTCCTTCATGATCCAGGAGTCAAGGCGGCTTGCACGAGATATATCCCGCCTAACACAAAGGCTAACCCGATCAACCCTGGGCAGCGGCATCCCGAGGGCGGTCATCGTTGAGGGTGTACAACGCCAGCCCCAGTAGGGCAATCCCGATAAACGATGCCCCCACCGCGAGGGTGAGAATTATGGTTTCGGTCATGGCTTATCCGTTCTCCTGTTGTATGGCCGGACCGAGGGTTCCGATGATACCCACACCGGCGAGCGTGACCATGCCAGCGGCCAGTGCAAGTTCGGGCGCGGCAAGGGGCGCGAAAGCCAATAGCACGAATCCGAGGGCGCACCAGGGCCATTGCCCTGCATTCCGTAGGCGGGAGGCTGTCACCCATGCCAGCGCGCCCGCGTAAGGGATGCTCAACGCCAACGCCAGCGTTGGCTCGCCAACGGCTCGGATAAAGAGGCTGACCACTACAAGGGTGGCAAGCGCGGCCCAATAACTCGACCTGCTCAGATTGCCAAGCCAGCGCGGGGACCATCCGGTGATTGCCTTCACCCGCCGGGCTATCGGGGCAACGATGCCTCGCCGTTCGAGCGCCTCCAAGGTGCCTACCATCCCCGCCACTGCCAACATGAGCAGCGCGGCTGTCAACGCAACCAGTAGCACTCCGGTCAACGTATTCATGGGACCTCCGTTGCATCCCTAACCGGCTGCCCGCGCGGGGCCTCCGGGCTATTCGCGGCTGGGGGTGCAACGGGATGAGGACGGGCAGGGGTTGCAACAAGGGAGCCCCCGGCGGCTATCAGGAAACGGACTTCCTGCTACGGATCGCCCGGATTACCCGATGCGTAGCCGCCGAGGGCGCGGAGCGAGTCCGCGCCCTGTTACCGCACCGGGTAGGGCGGCGATCCGTAGCGATAGCAGGCTAACGGGGGTTGCATGGGGTTGCAAGGGGGCAATACACGCGAGCGGGAGGTGGATGCGATTACTCACATGGTCGGCGCTGGCATAGCGGAATAGGGGCCTTGATAGCGGCGGCCCCCGCGCCGCTGTCTACTTGGCGGGCAGGCCATTGCCTGCGATAATGGTGGAGATTCCCCACCGGCGTGAACACTCAGGAGCGCAGCGGCGCAAGCACGCTGAGGCGAGGCATATGTCATACCAGGTCTATTTCGCAGATCTGACCGAGGAGAACCGCGGGCTCACCATGACCCTCCTGCGGTTGAAGGAGGAGGCGGGCGAGATCGAGCCTGACGAGGCTAGGCTCCTTGAAGAGCTGCGCGGCAGCCCCACCCCTTGGCCCGCGATAGCGGAAGAACCCCAGCCCCGGCAGCACTTCAACCGCGGCGGCGGCCGCCGCGGCCCGCGCCGCGGCCCCTCCAACGGACGCGCCTACCGCATCGAGGGCTAACAAAGGTTCTTGTAGGTATATCAACCCTACAGGTTCGCGTTGGTTAGCTTTCTAGAGGGGTGCCATATACCAACGCAGCAGCACTAGCGTTGGTATAGGCAGAGAGGAGTCTCCGATGGCTAGGCTGGCATCCATCGAATCCCTACACATTCACGGATTTCGTTCTCTAGTGGATGTCTCGGTTACGGATTTGCCGAATGCGATGGTTTTCATCGGACCCAATGGTTCCGGAAAATCAAACTTCATCAACTTCTTCGCAATGATGAGTTTCATGCGTGGACGCCGCTTCGCTAGTTTTGTCGAGCATCAAGGCGGAGCAGACGACCAGTTGTTTGGCGGAAGTCGTCGTACACCGAGACTGACGACGGAAGTCTCACTACGAACGAGAATAGGCAGAGGTGGCTATCGATTCACACTATCGCATACTCAACCCGATAATCTGACCTTTGAAGAGGAGGCATTCCAGTTCGGTCGAACTGATTGGAGGAGTCTAGGGCGCGGACATTCGGAAGCCGCACTTGCTGATATTGCGTATTCAGGTGACAATGGAGAGGTATCAACTTACGACCTTAGGGCTGCGAGAGCAATCATGGGCGTATTTGATATCAGCTCTATTCACGATATGGATGACATCTCCGTCTTTAGAAGAATGCAAAACATGAGTCATGCCGGTCACTTACATACAGCGGGGAGTAATCTGGCAGCTGTCTTGAATCGGATACGACATGAAGACGTTCATAGATATCGTCTAATCTGCCGCCAAATTGGGCGTATATTACCAGGATTCGAGAGTTTTGTATTGGACGATGATTCGCAGAGTTCACTGCTCCAATGGAAGACAAAATGGGGCGAGAAGATTATCGAACCGCATTTAACTTCAAGGGGTTCACTGAGATTTTTTGCACTAGTCACCTTGCTCAATCTTCCTTCAGATATGTTAACGGATGTCATGCTCATTGATGAGCCGGAGTTGGGACTTCATCCATCTGCAGTTGCTCTGATAGGCGAGATGATTAAATCGGTTGCTACGGAACAACAGATCATTGTAGTGACACAATCCCCACGGCTAGTAGACTTATTCGACATAGACGAAATCTTTGTTCTTCAGATTGAGGAAGGCCGAACAGTGATCAAGAGATTGAGCCTAGACGACTATAGAATGTGGCGAGATGAATATACGTCGGGGGCACTCTGGGAAAAGAACCTGTTCGGAGGGCGCCCGTGATTGATGTAGCGATTTCCGTGGAGGGACCGACTGAAGAAGAGTTCACTAAGACTGTTCTCGCCGAGCACCTTCGCGCAAGTGATGTCAATCCAATCCCCATTCTGATAGATGACCAAGGGGGTAATGTTACCGTTGACCGTCTCGCATCAGACATGGCAAGACTTGCTGGCATGTACAGCTATGTGACATCGCTGGTTGATTACTACGGTTTTAGCCAAAAGGGTAACTTAACCGTTGTTCAATTGGAAAACAGCATTAACTTGAGAGTTAATAAACTTATGCTGGATTCACAGGGTAGACTGCGGCCACGTCAACGCGTATTCTCTTACGTTCAAAGACACGAATTTGAAGGCCTGTTGTTTTCTGATGTGCACTGTTTTTCACAGGTTATTGACGTGCCTGTGACTTCAATGGATAACCTTATCAATATACGTTCAGATTTCCCTACTCCAGAGGACATCAATGACAATTCAACTACAGCACCTAGCAAACGAATAGAAGCATTATTCCCTGCCTATCGAAAGCGGAACCATAGTCCGCTTATTGCCGAGGCGGTCGGCTTACAGAGAATCCGAGACGAGTGTCCGCGTTTCAATGAATGGCTAGCTCGTTTAGAATCAGTGGGAGTCAGGCCTTCTAGGCGTAAGAAACACTGAGCGCTCCCGCCCGCTCCCGGAACGCGGCAAGTTCCTCCAGCACTTCCAGCAGCGCCTGCCCCCAGGGTGTGCGTCCCTGCTCGAGCGGGACGTGCACCTGCTGGTTCCCGACCGTCGTCCCGTGTCCGAGCGCGCGCTCCAGCGCGATGCGCGCTCCTCCCACCTCGTCCACCAGTTTCAGCGTGACGCGGTCGGTTCGGCGCGTTACCGATTCCACCCCGGCGGTCTTCGCCAGCACGCGTATGCGTACGCCGAAGAGCAGGTTGTGCAACTCGTCCGGCAGGCGGTGACCGAAGCGCTCCATGAACTCGCGCGGGAGGTCGTCTACGTCGGCGACGGTCGTGGCGCGCGCCAGCCGCTGGTACATCGCCATCCGCGCGGGCATGTGCGGTACGAGCTCCTCCGGGATCGATGCAGGCAAGCCGAGGTCTATCACCGGGTCGGGCGTCTGGGGAGGCGGGGCGCCGCCTTCCCGCATCGCCCGCAGTTCGGCCACGGCTTCCGAGAGCAGCCGCGTGTAGAGGTCGAACCCCACGGCCTGGATGTGCCCGCTCTGCTCTCCGCCGAGCAGGTTGCCCGCGCCGCGTATCTCCAGGTCTTTCATCGCGATGCGGAACCCGGCGCCGAGTTCGGTCGCCGCCATGATGGTCTCCAGCCTGCGCTTCGCCGTATCCGTCAGCCGCCGCCCGCGCTCCACGAGCAGGTAGGCGTAGGCGCGCTGCGACCGCCGCCCGATGCGCCCGCGCAACTGGTAGAGCTGCGCCAGTCCGAACCGGTCCGCGTGGTCCACGACCAGCGTGTTCACGTTGGGGATGTCCAGGCCGGACTCGATGATCGTCGTGCAGACGAGCACGTCCCCCTCGCCGTCGGCGAAGCGCTCCATGATTTCCGCGAGTTCGTCCTCCGGCATCTGCCCGTGTCCTATGAGTATCCGCGCCTCCGGCACGAGGTCGCGCAGCGCTCCTGCCGCCAGGTGGATGCTCTTCACCCGGTTGTGGAGGAAGAAGACTTGCCCGCCCCGGTCCAACTCGCGCTGCACCGCCTCCTTCACGAGGTCGTCCGAGCGCTCCGCGAGGTACGTCTTGATGGGCAGCCGCTCCTCCGGCGGGGTCTCGATCGTGGAGATGTCGCGTATGCCGGACATCGCCATGTGGAGCGTGCGCGGGATGGGCGTTGCCGTGAGCGTGAGCACGTCCACCTCGCTCCGCAGTTCGCGCAGCCGCTCCTTGTGCGCCACGCCGAAGCGGTGCTCCTCGTCGATGACGAGGATGCCGAGGTCCTTGAAGTCCACGTCCTTCTGCACGAGCCGGTGGGTGCCGATGACCACGTCCACCTCGCCGCTCCTCAGCCCGCGCACCACCTCGTCCTGCTCCTTCGGGGTGAGGAACCGGCTGAGCATCTCCACCCGTGCCGGGAAGGGGCCCAGGCGCTCGGCGAAACTGCGGTAGTGCTGTTGCGCGAGGACGGTTGTGGGCACCAGCACCGCCGCCTGTTTGCCGCTCATCACCGCCTTGAACGCAGCCCGCAGCGCGACCTCCGTCTTGCCGTAGCCCACGTCGCCGCAGACGAGCCGGTCCATCGGGCGCGCGATCTCCATGTCCTCCTTCACATCGTCTATCGCGCGCTGCTGATCGGGCGTCTCGACGAACGGGAAGGCGTCCTCCATCTCCCGCTGCCATGGCGTGTCGTTGCCGTGCGGGAAGCCCTCCGAGGACTCGCGCCGGGCGTAGAGCGCCAGCAGGTCTATCGCGAGCCGCTTGGTGGACTCCCGTGCCCGTGACACCGCGCGCGTCCACTCCTGACCCCCCAGGCTCGTCAGCGACGGCGGCTTCTCCTCTCCTCCGGCGTAGGGCGACAGTCGTGCAAGATGCTCCATCGGTACGTAGAGGCGGTCGCCGCCCGCGTATTCGAGGATGAGGTACTCGCGTCCTCCGGGTGCGTCCGTCTCCTCCGACCGTGAACCCGTGCCGGCGAACCGTCCTATGCCGTGGTCGACGTGCACGACGTACGCACCGGGCGTCAGCTCCTCGACGGTCGTCGCCTGGAAACGTTGTGCGTGCCTCCGGGCGCGGGTAACGCGCTGCTTGCGCGCACCGAACACTTCCGCGTCCGACAGCAGCGTGACGAGGGGCTCGCCGCCTTCCTCTGCTGCGAGCGTCCACCCTCCCGCGACGGTTGTGTGCACGACGGTGACGCCCCGCTCCGGCGCGGCGTCCAGCGTCCGCTCCTCCGCAGCTCCCACGTCCGCCTCGGCGAGCAGTTCCCTCAGCCGCTGCGAGTGCTGCGTCGCGATCACCACCGCGCCTCGATCTCCGGCCTGCACGGCCTCGGCCAGGTCCTCGATGGCGCCCTGGTAGGACGGCGCCGCGTCGAACGGCAGCGCCACTGCAGCGCCGCCGGTCTCTCCCTGGTGGTAGCGACTGAGCTCCAGTCGAGGGAGCCCCTCCAGCGTGCCGGAGACCGTGTCCCAGTCGGCGAGCGGCGCTGGGAACCCCATCGGCAGGGCCCCGCGCTCCTCCTTCGCAAGGCGCATCTTCTCCGCGCCGCCTTCCACGTGCCGCGCCGCCTCGACGGTCTCGGAGGGCTCGTTCATCACCACGACGGCGTTTTCCGGCAGGTGGTCGAGCAGCGTGTGACGCAGCAGGAAGCCGGCGTAGAACGAAGCGTTGTCCAGCGACACCCCGGCGAGCAGGTCGGCCAGTTCGTCCTGGATGCGGTCACGCTCCGACGTTCCCGTGTTGGCGAAGTCCAGACCGCGTATCAGTTCGTCGATCCGCTCGTGGTCAGCGAGCAGGGGAAGCGTCTCTCCGGCGGGAAGCACCGTAACCGAGTCCAGATGCTCGCCGGACCGCTGCGTGTTCGCGTCGAACACACGGATCGAGTCGACCTCGTCGCCCCACAGGTCTATCCGCACGGGACGGTCGTGCCCCGGCCCGTAGACGTCGACGATGCCGCCCCGCCTCGCCACGGTACCGGGATGGTCCACCATCGACCCGACGGCGTAGCCCATGCGCGCCCAGCGGGCCAACATGGGCTCGACGGCGAGGCGCTGTCCGCGCGTGAGCGTGTGCATCGCGTCCCGCAGCACGGCGGGCGGGAGCGTCTTCTGCAGGATGCCCGTTACCGACGCGACGATGAGCGCAGGCGCATCGGCTGTCCGGTGCAGCGCACCGAGGGCGCGGATGCGCTCGTGCACCGTCCCCGCTTCCACGGAGAGCCGCTCGTAGGGCAGCACCTCCGCCTCCGCGAAGTGCAGCAGCGGGGCGTCTTCGCCGCAGTACGCCTCCAGCTGGTCGAGCAGGCGCCGCGCGTCGTCAGGATGAGGACAGAGCACCAGCATCGGGCGTTGGAGGTCGCGCCACAGTCCGGCGATCACGAGCGGTTTGGCCGCGTCCGGCGCAACCGCGGCATGGACGCCGCCGACCGCCATCGCTTCCGTCGTCCGCCGGTAGGCTGGCGCCTGCCCAAGCACATCCAGCAGTCCCGTGAGGCTCAAGCGATCCCTCCGTGCAGTCTCGATAGACACAGACAAGCGCCCCACGCACAGATATCGAGGGACGCGCTTGTCGCCGGTTAGCCCCGGCATGGGGTTGAGTGTAACAGGCCGCGCTGTCTCGTTGACGGAGCGGGGGCGCGTCGCTAATGTTCGTTGAGGGTTATGTCGCCTTTACGCACCCTCCCCATCTCCCGCCTCGCGACGATGCTTTCGGGGCGGTCAATGTCCTGCGCCGTGCTCCTGTGCGCGTGCGCGGCGCTCGTTGTGCTGGCCGCATGCAGGCTGGAAGAGCCGACCCCTACGCCTTCCCCTGAGCCGACGCCGACTCCCACGAGCACACCGACGCCCACGCCGGCGCCTACGTTTACTCCGGTGCCGACGGCAACGCCTACGCCGAGTCCGACTGCCACCGCCACTCCGCTCCCTTCGCCCGCGACGCCCACTCCGGTTCCGCCCACCCACACGCCTACACCCATCCCGCCTACCCACACTCCTACACCGGTGCCCACCGCCACGGCGACCCCCACTGCCACGCCCACTCCCCTTCCCAAGCCGTGGACGGCGTTCAGGCCTGGCTGGTGGCGCGTGGACGCGGATATCGTCCCGGGCGTGTACGTGAGTGAGAGGCTCACGGAGAACTGCGAGTGGATCCGCGCGCATAACATCCGCGCCCGCGAGGGCGAGGTCATCGGCTCCGGTTCGGCGAACAGCGGCGTGTTGCGCGTGGCGGTCCTGCCCACCGATGCGGCCATCATCACCTCGACCGGCTGCGGCACGTGGATGCTCGAAACGCCCGCAAGCAACCCGCCGCCCCAGGACTCCACCTTCTCCCGGCGCAATCAGCCCACGACGCTGAGCAGCAGCGGCGACCACACCTGCGCGCTCCGGCCGGACATGACTGTCGTCTGCTGGGGGAGCGACGTCTACGAACAGTCGTCGCCCGAGAAGCTCAAGGATGAGAACGACGACCCGCTTCCTCCGGAAGAGCTGCTCTTCACGTCCATCAGCGCGGGCAGTTTCAACACGTGCGGACTGCGCCCGGACCTCACGTTGCTCTGCTGGGGCGACGACAGCGAAGGCCAATCGACTCCGCGCGTGCGGACCACGCCCGGTATCGGCGATTTCTTCATCGGCCTGGACGTCGGCGCGCTCCACGGTTGTGCGATACGCCGCGACTTCGCTCCCGTCTGCTGGGGCAGCAACGGGCCTGAACTCGCAGGCGTCCCGACTCCCACGCCCGCCAGCACCGACCCGGACTACTGGGACGGCCTGAAGCGCGCCGACCCGCCGCCGAACGAGCGGTTCGACGTGATCAGCAGCGGCGGGCAGCACACCTGCGCGCTCCGCAGGAACGGCTCCGCCGTCTGCTGGGGCGACGCTCGCTACGGGCAGACCACGCCGCCGGACGGCGGGACGTTCACTGCCATCAGCGCCGGCGGACTGCACACGTGCGCCATCGACACGGACGGGGCAGCCGTCTGCTGGGGCGCCAACGAGATGGGCCAGGCGTCGCCGCCGCAAGGGGTCAACTTCAGCGCCGTCAGCAGCGGCATCCGGCACACCTGCGCGCTGCGGTCGGACGGAGCAGCCGTCTGCTGGGGCAGCAACGCGCAGGGGCAGTCGTCCCCGCCGGACCCGGACGCCCGGTACGCGGCCATCAGCAGCGGCGGTGTGCACACCTGCGCGTTGGAGGTGGACGGGACGGCGGTCTGCTGGGGGCGCGATGCGTACGGCCAGGCGTCGCCGCCGGAAGACGAGCGTTTCGCGGTGGGCCGCACCGGAGCGGCGATGACCGAGCCGATGAGGTGACATCCGCCCGTTGCGCGTTCCGGCGCCTGCCTGACATGATGTCTACAGCGGCATAGGACAGAGCGATACGTCGGGGAGAGCCCCGGTCTGAGAGAGACCGGGGCTCTTTCGCGTTTCGCGAACGTGCGTCGCACACACAGGGACCGGCAAAGGAGGCTGGAGATGCTGGGAACGTTGCGGGAAGTTATGGACGGTATCGCGGTACGACGGGCGAACACGCCGCTTGCGGCGTCGTTGCGGACGCTCGCGCCGGACAGAGGGACCGGCGCCGAGTGGCAGGCGACCGGCTACGGCGAGTACTACGCCAGGAGCGTCGACGTGTATGCGGCGGTGAAGCTCCGTGCGGAGGCGGCGTCCCGTCCGCCGCTGCAGGTGCGGGAGGTCGATGCCTCGGGCGCGTGGCGCTGGGTAGGGCCGGAGCATCCGGCGCAGCGGCTGCTCGATACGGTCAACGGCTGGTGGAGCAGGAGCGACCTGCTCATCGCCACGGAGACCTATCTCTGCCTCTGGGGTGCCGCGTTCTGGTACCTCGGACGCTCGGTGAAAGCGTCCGCGTCCGGCGTGCCGGACGAGATATGGGCGCTGCGGCCCGACCGCGTGCGGGTGGTGCGCGACCCGGAGCGGTACGTGGCGGGGTTCGTCTACGAGGAGCGGGGACGGGAGACGGCGCTCCTGCCGGAGGAGGTGGTCTGGTTCCGCTACTTCAACCCGCTGGAGGAGTTCGCCGGGTTCTCGCCGATGGCAGCCGCGCGGCTCACAGCCGATATGGGGATGGACGCGCTGCGGTTCAACCGCGAGTTCTTCCGCAACGGCGCGCAGCCGCAGGACCTCGTCTTCCGAGCGAACGGGCCGGTTACCGACGGCCAGATCACCGAGTTCTACTCGAGGCTGGAAGCTCGCCACACCGGGCCGGGCAGAGCGCATCTACCGCTCGTCACCGGCGAGGCCTGGGACGTGCAACGTCTGGGGTTGAACCAGCGGGACATGGAGTGGCTCGCCGGACTGCGGTGGAGCCTGGAGGGCGTTGCGCGCGTGTACGGCGTCCCGCTGCCGCTGCTGGAAGACTTCAGTCACGCGACGCTCAACAACGTGCGGGAGGCGCGCCGCATGTTCTGGGAGAAGACGATGGTCCCGGAGCTGACGTTCCTCGCGGGCGCGATCAACGAGGGCCTGATGCCGAGGCTCGGACCGTCGGCGCGGGGGCTGTCCGTGGCGTTCGACCTCACGCAGGTCGAGGCGCTGTCGGAGACGGAGAGCGAGCGCACGAGGCGCCAGGTGGCGCTCGTGCAGGCGGGCATCCTCACGCCGGAGGAGGCACGGCGGGAGCGGGGGCTCTAACCTCGCTGGCGCTTGCTCACCCAGGGACCGGGCGGGCCGTCCAGCGGCGTGCAGACGCGGCACGGGCGGTAGCCCGCCCCGGCGGCCTCGCGTTCGTCAGCGAAGGTGACGCGATGGTCCGGCCTCGTGCGGCGGCCCGGCGGGCAGTTGGGACGGCAGAAGATGCGCGTCGTCGTGCAGCCGTTCAACACGGCGTCAGCCGGCCCGTCATACGGGGAGGTCTGCGGCAGAGTTGAGGTGGTCGTAAGCGCTCTTGAAGTCTGCGAGGGTGTCGATGTCCGTCCAGAAGAGGCCCTCGATGTCTCGCGTCGTGACTCCGCACGGCGTGTTCGCCAGGTGCTGCATCACGCGGCTCAGCTCCAGTGCCGCGCCATCCTGTGCATAGAGGTAGTCGAGGGTGGCGAAGATGGACGGCTGGAAGACGAAGACGCCGATGTCCACGGCGTTCCAGCGCCGCAGCCCCTTGCCGATGCGCTTGAGGAAGCCGTCGCCGTCGACCAGCACCTTCGTGGCGTCGCTCAACTGGCTCTCCATCGACGCAGCCGAGTCCACGCCCAGCATCGCCGGATGCTCGCACTCTCCCACCAGCCGGACGGCAACACCCGGCTCGATGATATGGTCGCTCATCGCCAGCATGAACGGCCCGCCTCCCGCGAAGTCCCGCGCGGCGCGGACCGAGACCGCATTGCCGCCCTCGAACTCCGGGTTGTGGATGAACTCCAGCCGCACCCCGTCGGGCGCCCAATCGACGAGTCCTTCCATGATCTGCTCCGCCCGGTAGCCGACGACGATGCCGACCTCCCTGATGCCTGCCTCCGCCATGGCGGTGAGCGGGTACCAGATGAGCGGACGCTCTCTCAGATGTATCAGCGGTTTCGGCGTCCGGTACGTGAATGGCCGGAGTCTGCCGCCGTCACCGGCAGCGAGGATCACTCCCTGCATGGCACGCTCCTTCAGCGTTGTGCTATAGAAGCCTGTCCGCCGGGGGAATGACGGAAGGCGGCGCCCTCAGCTTGCCAGGGCGCGAGAGAGAAAACAGCCTGAGGCGGTTAAGCCCTGGCCAGCTCCTGGGACTCCTCCACTATCTTCGGAGTCAGGTGCGCCGGTACCTCGCCATAATGGTCGAACTGCATGGAGAGGGTCCCGCGTCCCTGTGTGAGCGCGCGCAGATGGGTGGAGTACTGCTGCGCCTCCGATTGCGGCACCTCGGCCTCGATGTGTGCGACGCCGCCCACCGGGGTCATGCCGGATATGTGCGCGCGCCGTGTATTCAGGTCGCTCACTACCGCGCCGGCGAACTGCTCCGGCGTCTCGATGGCCATGCGCATCACCGGCTCGAGCAACGTGGGGGAGGCCTCCACGACTCCCTTCTTCATCGCCATGCTGCCGGCTATCTCGAAACTCTGGCCGGACGAGTCCACGGAATGCGAACTCCCGTCCGTGAGGACGACTTTCACGTCCACGATGGGGAAGCCCGCGAGGGCGCCCTCTTCCATCGTCTTGTGTATGCCCTTCTCCACGGCGGGGATGTACTCGCGCGGCACGTTCCCGCCCACGACCTCGGAGGCGAACTCGAAGCCTTCGCCCCTGCCGCGGGGCTCCAGCCGGAGCAACACGTGCCCGTACTGGCCGTGGCCGCCGGTCTGTTTCTTGTGCTTGTACTCGACGTTCGTTATCCGGGAGATGGTCTCGCGGTACGCCACGCGCGGCGCGGCGAGCTCCAGCTCGACGCCGAACTTCCGCTTCGCGCGCTCCGCCATCACTTCCACGTGCGTGTTGCCCTGGCCTGCGATGACCAGTTCGGCCGTCGCCTGATCGCGGTTGAGCACCAGCGACGGGTCTTCTTCCGTAAGCCGGGCGAGCGACGAGGAGAGCTTCTCGAGGTCGGCCTTGCTCTTGGGGTGCACGGCTATGCGGAAGACGGGCTCCGGGTACTCCACGCGGGGTAGCGATACGGCGTCAGCCTTGGTCGTGAGCGTGTCTCCGGTGACGGCGTGCGCCAGTTTCGAGACGCTGCCGATGTCGCCGGCGGCGAGGCTCGCGACGCTCTCCTGCTTCTTGCCTACGGGAACGAACACCTGCCCGATGCGCTCGGTGTCACCCGATCCGCTGTCGAACACCTCGCTGTTCGCGGAGAGCGTGCCGCTCATCACGCGGAAGAACGAGAGCTTGCCGACGAACGGGTCGGCGGTCGTCTTGAAGATGAAGGCTGCGAGCGGGCCGTTCGCGTCGGCGGTCAGTTCCACGTCGGCGCCGCCCTTCGTGGCCTTCACGGCCGGTACGTCGGCAGGGGAGGGGATGTAGCTCACGATGGCGTCCATCAGCTCCCCGATACCCAGTTCGGTGGTGGAGGAGCCGGCCAGCACGGGGACGGTCTGCCCCGTCCGGACGCCGATGCTCAGACCCTGGGCTATCTCCTCGTCGCTGAGCTCGCCTTCGTCCAGGAACTTCATCGTGAGGTCGTCGTCGGTCTCGGCGACGGCCTCCCCGAGCTGGTCCTTCGCCGTTGCGATGGCGTCCTCCATCCCGGCGGGCGCGCTGCCCGAGACGCAGCTGGCAACGCCGCTGAAAGAGGACTCAGCGCCGATGGGGAGGTTGATAGGCGCGCACCGGCTCCCGAACTGCGAGCGGACCTGGGCCATCGTGGCCTCATAGTCGGCATGCTCGCGGTCCATCTTGTTGACGAAGACGATGGTGGGGATGCCGAGGTCGCGGACGCGCTGCCACGCGATCTCGGCGCCCACTTCCACGCCGCTGGGGGCGGAGAGGACGATCACCGCGGCGTCGGCGGCGCGCAGCGCGGAGACGGTCTCGCCCAGGAAGTCCGCGTAGCCGGGGGTGTCGATCACGTTGATCTTCACGCCCTTCCAGACGCACGGGAGCACGGCGAGTTGCAGGCTGGTCTGCCTGCGATGCTCTTCGGGCTCGAAGTCGGAGGCGGTGTTGCCGTCCTCGACACGCCCCGGCCGGTTGATGGCCTGGGTTGCGTGGAGCATCGCTTCTGCGAGCGACGTCTTGCCTGCGCCTGAGTGCGCCAGGAGTACTACGTTGCGGATCTGCTGCGTCGTGAATTGGTCCACGATAGGCGCCTCCCCTGTAACGCCGGAGTGGGTTGTGCAGCGCATAATAGTTATCAGGCCATGAACGTGCAACGCACAAACGGCAGAACAACCGCAGGCGCCCCAAGATGAGACAAGGCTGACCGATGCGCACGCTGACGGGCAACCTTACGCTCGGCCTGTGGGCCCTGGCGGCCATGCTCCTGATCGCCGCGGGCATGGGACGCGGCGATTCCATCGAGCAGTTGCACCGCGCCTCCGCTCCTTACGAGCAGGACATCCTGCGGTGGGAGATAGTTCACTTCACGGACAAGTGGTTCAACCTCGCTGTGGGCGTCTTTGGCAGGCCGGATGCGGAAGAACGGCTGGAGCGGGCGCAGGAGTTCTTCCGTGTAGGCGGGGAATTGAACGCAAAGCGGCGGGAGATAGAGCGCGTTCTCGCAGAGGGGGCATCGGATGCCGAGGTCGCGGCTCTGGAGGCGGAGAGAGAACGGCTGGAGCGCCGCCGCGCGGAGCTGTCGCCGCTGGTGGAAGAGACGCTCGAGGGCGCGATATCGCAGAGCGCCGACGACCTCGGCGTCATCGCTCGCTTCGGTCCGGTGCGCTGGCCTCCGGTGGACTTCACGTTCCAGGAGGGCGGCCACGTGCTGGTGCGCTCGCCTCGGGACGACATCGTCCGCCTGGACGACCGCTTGCTCACTTCCGACATCAGCCTGCCGGAGCAGGACGAGTTGGAGCGGAAGGTGGAATCGCTCGACGACAACATCTCCGCGATCGTGGCCCGCATCGGCGGGGTGGCGACATATCCCGCGCAGGTGACGCCGGACACGTCGCTCCGCGGCGCGCTGTCGGTCGCCAGCCACGAGTGGATGCACCACTGGCTCATCTTCCGCCCGCTGGGGCGAGCGTGGTTCGCGGGCGGCGAGCTCACGAGCGTGAACGAGACCGTGGCCAACATCGCCGCGGAGGAACTGAGCGACCGGGCACTGGAACTGCTGACCGGCGAAGTGGTGCAGCGCGACCCGTGGCAGCCCCCCAAGGCCGGCGAACCTCGACCCACACCGGAGCCCGGCGTGTTCGACTTCCGGTATGAGATGCGGGAGACGCGCGCCCGGCTGGAAGAGCTGCTGGAGGAGGGGAAGGTTCAGGAGGCGGAGACTTACCTGGAAGAGCGGCGGCTCCGGTTCGTGGAAGAGGGCTACAGCATCCGTAAGCTTAACACGGCGTGGTTCGCTTTCCACGGCACGTACGCGGACAGTGGGGCGGTGTCGCACGAGAACCCCATCGAGCCGCAGCTGCGCACGATACGCGCCGATTCTGCGGGCCTCGCCGAGTTCCTCGAACGCGTCGCCGTCATCGACGAGGACGGCGAGTTGGAGCGCCTCGCGCGGGAGGCGGGTTGGCGTCCGTAGCGGCATCCCGCGCTGTTAGAATCCTGCCACTCCCGCCAGTGAGGCTGCATTGCTTCCGATAAGCCTCTCGCTCTCCAACTTCCTCTCCTACCGTGACGCCGCCCCCACGCTCCACCTGGAGGGCATCCGCGTCGCGTGCCTGTGCGGCCCGAACGGCAACGGCAAGTCCGCGCTGCTGGACGCCGTCACGTGGGCGCTCTGGGGCAAGGCGCGCGGCCAGCGCCACGAGCAGCTCCTCCACCACGGCCAGACCGAGATGCAGGTCGAGCTGGTGTTCGACGTCGGCAGCGAGCGCTATCGCGTCTCCCGCCGCTACTCCCAGGCGAGACGCAATCCGCAGAGTTCGCTGGAGTTGGCGGTCCGGACTGCCAGCGGGGAGTTCACCACGGCGGGGACGGAGGGCACCGGAGACACCATCCGGGAGACCCAGGCGAGGATCGAGCGCCTCATCAACATGGACTACGGAACGTTCGTGAACAGCGCGTTCCTCGTGCAGGGACGCGCCGACGAGTTCACGATGGCCACTCCCGGCGAGCGCAAGGACGTGCTCTCCAGGGTGCTCGGGCTGGGGCGGTACGACGAGCTCGCGGAGCGCGCCCGTCTCCGGGGACGCGACGCACGGGCGAAGCTCGACGCCACCGCCATCAACATCGACCGCCTGCGCGAGCGTGCCGCGAAGGCCGGTGAGACGCGCGTGGCGCTGGCCGAAGCCGAACGTGAACTCGCCGAGGCGATTGCGTACGCGAACGGCCTCGCGGAGCGACTGCAGCTCCTCCGCGACAAGGTCGCGCACCTCGAACGGCGGCAGGCGGAGCGGGATGAGCAGGACGCTGCTGCGCAACGCGCGCGCCAGCGGCAGGCAAGCGAGGAAGCGGAAGCCGCGACCCTCAACCAGCGTCTCGTCGGCTGGCAGCGCACCATCGAGCGCGCTGGCGAGATCGAGCAGGGGGTCGCCGCGTTGCAGGGGGCACGCGAACACGCACGGTCTCTGGCTGAGGCAGCGCAGCAGGCGTATGCGCTCCAAACGCAACTCGCGCCGTTGGAGAACGCGATAGGCCAGGCCCGCGCGCGGCTGGAGAGCGACATCCAGGCGCAGCGGCAGCACGTCGACACCCAGCTCACACCGAGGGCGGAGTCGCTGCCTTCGCTCCAGCGCGGCCATGATGCGCTGGCCGAGCGTCAGACGGCGATGGAGAGCCGCCGGAACGATGCGACGCAGGCTGAGGAGTCGCGACGGCAACTCGAACTCGAGGCGCAGACCCTGCGGCGCGACAACGAGCAGTTGCAGGAAGTCGGCACGCGGACGCGTGAGAAGCTCGATTTGCTGGGACACCAGCACCAAGACGGCGCGGAGTGCCCGCTCTGCAGCAGCGAACTCGGGCCGGACGGCGTCGAGCGGATACGCTCGGCCTACGAGCACGAGATCGCGGAACTGCGCCAGCGATACGCCGCGCAGAAGCAGCGCGCGGAGGAGCTGGAACGACAGGCGACCGAGGCCGCGGCAGGCGCGGAGCGCGCGCAGAGCGAGCTGACCGCCGAGCAGCAGCGCATCGCGGAGGAGCAGAGCCGTCTGACCGTGCAGCGGGAGGAAGCGGAGCGGGCCGTGGAGCAGTTGAAGCAGGCCGTTCCTCTGCTCCGGCAGAATGAGGCCGCGCTTGCGAACGGCGCGTACGCGCAGGATGAGCAGGCGGCCGCGAAAGGCTTGCGGGAACGGCTTGCCGTGCTCTCGTTCGACCCCGCCGCGCTCAATGCCGCGGAGGCGCAGGTGCAGGACCTCATCCACTGGGAAGAGGAGCGGCAGGCGCTCGTCACGGCGCGCGAACGCATGGATGACGATACCGCGGCCCTTGAGCGTGCCCGCGCCCGTGCGTCGGAGGCGGCGGGTGACGCCGCCCGCGCCGAGCAAACGAGCGCTGCGATAGCGGAGGAGCTGGCGGAACTGCCGTCGTGGAAGGCGCAGCGCGCGCAGGTCGAGGAGGAATTGCGTGTCGCGTCCGCGGCTCGCGACAGCCTGCAGGCCCGCAAGGGCTCGCTGGAGAACGAGATGCTCCAGATCGAACAGGCCGCCGCCGACCTTGCGCATGCGGAGGCCCGGCGGGAAACGCTCACCGGCGAAGCGAGCGCCTACGCGGAGCTTGCGCTCGCGTTCGGCAAGGGCGGCGTGCAGGCGCTCCTGATGGAGGCCGCCATCCCGCGCCTGGAAGACGAGGCAAACGACCTGCTGCGCCGCATGACGGACGGCAGGATGACGCTGAAGCTGGAGACGCAGAAGGAGCGCAGGAGCGGCGGAGACGCCGTCGAGACGCTGGAGATCGTCATCGCGGACGAACTCGGCTCCCGCGCCTACGAGATGTTCAGCGGAGGCGAGCGCTTCCGCATCGACTTCGCCGTCCGCATCGCGCTCAGCAAGGTGCTCGCGTGGCGCTCCGGCGCGCCGCTGCCCACGCTCTTCATCGACGAGGGGTTCGGTACGCAGGACGCCGAGGGGCGCGACCGCATCCTGGAGGTCATCCAGGCGATCGAGGACCGGTTCGAGCGCATCCTCGTCATCACCCACATGGACGACATCAAAGAGGCGTTCCCGGTGCGTATCGAGGTCACGCGCGGCCCGAAGGGCTCGACGTTCTCGCTCTCCTGACGCGCCGAAGGCGCGCCTTCTCGTGTAGCATCGCCTCGCCGGCGAACGCCGGCGCACACGTCTCACTGACAGGAGGACTGCCCATGACGCTGCATCAGGCGGAGGAGAGCAAGGCGCGGGGACGCGCGGTACGGAAGGCGATCAGCGGGTCGGAAGGTTCGCGGAGCACCGGCAACGCCGCCGGGCTGGACATGGTCCCGGGGTTGGAGGACTTCGTCATCGGCTTCAACTTCGGCGAGATATGGTCGCGCGAGCGCATCGACCTCAGGACGCGCTGCATGATCGTGCTCGGCATGATGACGGCGCTGGGCCGCACGCCGCAGGTCGGGGCCTACACCCGTTACGCGCTGCACCTCGGCATCACGCCGGAGGAGATTGCGGAAGTGTTCATGCAGGCGATCCCGTACGCAGGGCTGCCCGCCGCGTTCAACGCCATGCAGGCCGGCAGCGACGTCTTCAAGGAGCAGGGCGTCACCGTCAACATGGAGGCGTAGCGGCGCATGACCATCGATTCCCGCTGGGACCAGAGCGCGATGGTGGAGCGGATGTCGTCCGACTTCGGACGCCGCTACCCGCTCGCGTTCTGGGAGTTCTTCGAGTCCCAGGTGCGCCCGCGCACCGGCGACGCTCCCGCCATCGCCGACCTCGGCTGCGGGGCCGGGCTGCTGCTGCAGGAGCTGTCGTCGCGCTTGCCGGACGCCACGCTGCGCGGTATCGACGTGTCCAGGGCGATGCTCGCGAACGCCAGGGAACTCGACTACGCCGCGGCCACGCCGACGTTCACGCTGCACGATCTGAACCACGCGCCGTATCCGGTCGAGGACGCGTCGCTCGACCTCTGCATCAGTGCGAACGTGACCTGCTTCCTCGACAACCCCCTCGTGTTGTTCGCGGAGGTGCGCCGGATGCTGCGGCCCGGCGGGGTCTACCTGCTGTTCGACTGGAAGCGGCAGACGCTCCCGGCCTACGTCGAGGGCAGGGGAGGGTTCGGCAACGATCCGGCGGCGCTGATGAGCCTCCAGCCGTACCACAACCGTTTCACGCTGGACGAGTGGCGCTGGCTGCTCGCGGAAGGCGGCTTCGACCTCGTCGGTGAGGCGCACCCGCGCACCAGCCATGTCGCGCTCGCGGGGGCGCCGCGATGACGCAGCGGGACGAGCGCGCTCTGCGGCGCCAGTTGGAGCGGTACACGCTCCGCTTCAACGATGCGTTCTGGCGGTTCTGGGACGAGCAGGTCGCGCCGGTGCTGCCGCCCGCGCCGGTCATCGTGGACGTGGGGCCGGGGCCCGGCCTCTTCCTGCGCGACCTCTCCGAGCGTCTGCCGGACGCGACGCTCCACGGCGTGGACGCGAACGAGGCGATGGTCGAGAACGCCCGCGCCATCGACTACGCCGGGCCCGTGCCCACGCTCGTGCTGGCAGACGCGGAGAGTTCGCCGTTGCCCTACGACGACGGGTCGGTCGACCTGCTCACGATGGCGGCGGTGCTCCACACGTTCGACGACCCGTTCTCGTTCCTGCGGGAGCAGGCTGCCCGCGTGCTGAAGCCGGATGGGCGGATGCTGCTGTTCGACTGGTTCCGCCAGCCGATGCGGGACTACGTCGAGCGTCGGCTGATCGAGCCGGGCGAGCCCGAGGAGACGCGCTACGAGCGAGCGCTGGAGCAGTTCCGCATCCACAACAAGTACACGCTGGACGATTGGCGCTGGGTGCTCGCGGAGTCGGGGATGCGCGTCGAGGCGGAGACCTCCGAGCCGCACCCGTTCGCCCGCGTCTGGCTGCTCCGCCCTGAGTAGGGGTGCTCACCCGCCCAGCCGGGCGCGGATGACGAGCAGGATGACGAACCCCTCCGCGCCGAGCACGAGGCTGTACCAGAGCTGATCTGCCCCCACCGTAAGCACGAACCCGACGAGACCGGGGGCGTGGGCCAGTATGAGGAGGGTCTGCGCGAGACGGGCGGGGGGCCGCTGGCTCGCCAGGGCATTCGCGGTGATGAGCAGCGAGGCGATGGGTACTGCGATGCCGGTGGCAACCGCCGCGATGGTCGCGAGCCGCGCCCCGAAGAACGGCTCGCTGTCGACGATCGCGAAGTAGATCACGGCGACGGCGACGTAGACGAATGGCGCGGGGAGCATCCCCCGCACCAGCATCTGGAACCTGCGGCGTTCGATGGGGTTCATCGCGGGCGGGGTCTCCGTGCACTTCTTTCCTTGTCATGCTGAGCGGAGCCGAAGGCGGAAGCCTGAGGCGCAGTCGAAGCATCTCTCGGGGAACGTTCGTGAGTACAGCCCCGCTTGTCCTGAGCTTGTCGAAGGGCTGCCCGAGAGATTCCTCGACTCCGCTGCGCTGCGCTCGGAATGACACTTCCTCCCGCGCGTCACTTGACGACGACGCTGACGAGGTAGCGGCCGGGGACGAAGACGACCTTGTCCACGCTCTTGCCGTCGGTCCAGGCGAGCACCTTCTGGGAGGTGAGCGCGGCCTCTTTCGCGTCGCCCTCGGAGATCGAGGCAGGGACGGCGATGCGGTCGCGCACCTTGCCGTTCACCTGCACGACGAGCGTGGCTTCCTCGATGGCGGCGAGCGCCTCGTCCCACTCCGGCAGGGGCTGGTTGTGGACGCTGTACTCGTGTCCGGTGCGTTCCCAGAGCTCCTCGGCGAGGTGCGGGCCCATCGGCGCGAGCAGCAGCAGCAGCGACTCGACCGCCTCGCTCCACGCGCCGCGCGAGACGGAGCCGGCATCGTAGGCGGGCCCCATCTCGTTGGTGAGTTCCATCATCGCCGCGATCGCGGTGTTGTACTTGAAGCGCTCCAGCCCCTCGATGACGGCGCGGATGGTCTGGTGCGTCTTGCGCACGACTGCACGATCGGAGGCGCCCTCGGACTCGGGCAACGTGCCGGTGTCCCGCAGGCAGAGGTCCCAGAAGCGGTTCACCCAGCGGGCGACGCCGTTGATGCCGGAGTCGCTCCAGTCGCCGCCGCCCTCCCACGGGCCCATGAACATCAGGTAGAGGCGCACGACGTCCGCGCCCAGCTCATGCACGTACTCGTCAGGCGCGACGACGTTGCCGCGGCTCTTGCTCATCTTCATGTGGTCGGAGAGCACGACGCCCTGGTTGAAGAGGCGGAGGAACGGCTCGCCGAAGTCGATGAGGCCGAGGTCGCGGACGACCTTGGTGAAGAAGCGGGCGTAGAGCAGGTGCATCACCGCATGCTCCGCCCCGCCGGTGTACTGGTCGACCGGGTTCCACGAACCGACGCGCGCGGGGTCGAAGGGGCCCTCGGCGAAATCCGGGCTGACGTAGCGGAGGAAGTACCACGACGAGTCCACGAACGTGTCCATCGTGTCGGTTTCGCGGGTCGCGGGGCCGTTGCAGCCGGGGCAGGTCGTGTGCAGGAAGCCGTCGTGGTAGCGGAGCGGCGACTCGCCGGTCGGCTTGAACTGGGCATCGTCCGGCAGCACGACGGGGAGATGGTCGTACGGCACGGGCTGCGCGCCGCAGTCGCCGCAGTAGACGATGGGGATGGGCGTGCCCCAGTAGCGCTGGCGGCTGATGAGCCAGTCGCGCATCCGGTAGCCGACGGTGCGCCTGCCCCAGCCCTGCTGTTCGACGTGGTCGGCGATGGCCTCGTACCCGGCGGCGTTCGGCATGCCGTTGAACTGTCCGGAGTTGACCTGCGAGCCGCTCTTCTCGACCCACGCCTCCCGGAGCGGGGCCCCGTTCCATCCCGGCGGCGCGACGACGACGCGGATCTCCAGCCCGTACTTCAGGGCGAAGTCGAAGTCGCGGGAGTCGTGGGCGGGGACGCCCATCACCGCGCCGGTGCCGTAGGTGAGCAGTACGTAGTCGCCCACCCAGATGGGGACGCGGTCGCCGTTGAGCGGGTTGACCGCGTAGGAGCCGGTGAACACGCCCGTCTTCTCGCGCTCGACGGAAAGGCGGTCTATCTCGGTGGCCTCGCGGGCGCGGGCGACGTACGCCTCGACGGCGCCACGCTGCTCCGGCGTCGTGAGACGCTCGACGAGCGGGTGCTCCGGGGCGAGGACAACGAACGTGACGCCGAAGATGGTGTCGATGCGCGTCGTGAACGTCGTTATCTCGCGCTCGTCCAGACCGTATTCCGAGATGTCGAACGAGATGTCGACGCCCTCGCTGCGGCCTATCCAGTTCGTCTGCATCGTCTTGATGCGTTCGGGCCAGTCGACGACGCCGGAGAAGTCGAGCAGCTCGTCGGCGTAGTCGGTGATGCTGAAGAACCACTGGTCCATCTCGCGCCGGATGACGACGTCGCCGGTGCGCTCGCACTTGCCGTCGACGACCTGCTCGTTGGCGAGGACGGTCTGGCAGGTGGGGCACCAGTTGACGGGGGCGGACGCACGGTAGGCGAGGCCCTGCTCGTACATCTTGAGGAAGAACCACTGGTTCCAGGCGTAGTAGTCCGGCTGGCAGGTGACGATCTCCCTGTCCCAGTCGTAGACCGTGCCCATGGAGCGGAGCTGGTCGCGCATGCGGTCGATGTTCCCCATCGTCCAGATGGAGGGGTGGATGCCCCGGTTGATGGCGGCGTTCTCCGCCGGGAGGCCGAACGCGTCGAACCCCATGGGGTGCAGGACGTTGTAGCCGCGCATGCGCATGAAGCGGGCGTGGGCGTCGGACGGGGCCATGGCGTACCAGTGGCCGATGTGGAGGTCGCCGGAGGGATAGGGGTACATGGTGAGGGCGTACCACCGGGGGCGGGGGTCGTCGTCGTTCACCTGGTAGAGGTGGTCGTCGGCCCACCGCTGCTGCCACTTGCGGTCTATCTCGCGCGGGTCGTAGCGGAGAGGGGCCATGCGCTGGCGGGTCGTCATACGTCGCTCCAAGGGTCGGGCACTGTGAGGTATCAGTTTAGCCGAAAGCGGTTCAGGCGTGTGGCGGGGAGCAAGATTCCAACGCCCCTCGAATTCTGGAATCTTGTTCGGCGGTCCAGGAGTGAACGACATGTCCGTTTTGGAATCTTGAAATCTTGTTCCGGGGCCATTTTCATGGCCGTGGCCTGCTTCCCGCGGTTTCGAGGGAGCAAGGCATCAAGATTTCATCGAATTCAAAGTTTGGCAGTGCCCACCGGTGTCCATTCCGTTGCATTCTGTTTCATCGCGCTTGCTACTGGGCCGAAGGAACGGTCATGTAACCAGCGTACGCGGTGAGGGCGCGACCGCGAAAGGGGCGGGTGTCAGGAATCCGACAGGGATGGATGAGATGGGGTTCCGTTACTCAGCAGAGGCTAGAGTCGAGTGTGGATGAGCGGTGGAGGTGGTGTTGGTGCGCATGCTAGACTAGGCAATGCGTCAGGCGATCAGACCAAAGTGTAGCCTCACATCCACTCAAGGCACATCATCCAGCGAGGCCACTAAACTCAATAGAGGGTGGTTTCGAAACTGCTAGTAACTAGGAGAGAGAACGTGACGGCATCCCCTGTGAACAGGATACAGATTCTCTACAATGCACAGCACCCACCCTACCTGTACGGGGCAGTGCATATTGTGGGTGGTAGCTTGCAGAATCAATGGTGGGAGAAGCCATTCGTAGTCTCCAAAAAGATGTCCAATGGAGAAGAAATAGTTTACGGCACCGTCAAAGCGATTCTAAAGAAAATTTCATCACAATTTGATCGGCTAGAGAAGTTCAACATAGAAACACAGGCTGCACTGGAAATCAAAGGTGTTGAACCTGTCATAACGACTTCTAATACTTCGACGTTACCCGAATCCGAAATAACATCCCAGATTCTTGACGAACAAGATAGATTGATTGAAGAGATTTTGTCGATGATTTCAGTGAACATCCGAATACTCTCTGAGATTTTCCCGAATAAGCTCAAGGCATACAAAGTGGACGTCTACGACTACGATGGTGGTCAAGTTGGCAGTATTGAGCTTAGCAAAGTAACAGATCTACTTGTCCACAATCGCTATATGGTAATTCGGGATACCCGTATCGTGGACTTGTTCTCGGATGAAAACTTTATGGCTGGACAACCTCAGATGGGCCTGCAGATTGATTTCAACGAATATCTTGACGAAGTCCAGAAAGCCATAGGCGGGCTGACTGTTAAGGATCTAATCAGTAGACTGTGGGGAATTACTAAGAAAATATCTACATCTTCAAACATACGGGATATAATATTTCTAACTCAGAATCTGTATGCCTTGGGAGAATCACTAGTGGGCACAGAACCAATTCACTCCGGCCCATTGAAAACTATCCTTGATAGAGTCGCCAGTAAGCATCTCGATGCAATGTATCCCAAGAGCCAGGAACTAAAGAGCATTGAAGCCATTGTCACTGTGACATTCACTACACCCAGCTTCTACCTAGAACCTGATATCGACTCGAAACAGATTCGCATTCAGACACAGGTGAATGGGCAAACCGAGACGCTTGTCATGGACTATGAAGACTTCTTTTCAGAGCTATCCCAAGCATCCGGCAGCAGGAAACTCTATACGCGACCTGTCAGTTGAGTCTTGTCCGTCGCTGGCATGGCAGGGTTGCCTGCGGGCGCGGGTGACTCGCGACACCGCCCCCTAGACCCCGCCGCGCCCGCGCCTGCTACCATGATCCCCATGGCGGACTTGAAGAATGATCTGTACATATCGATCGTCGATATCGCCCGCATACACAGGCGGGCACCGGGCAACGTCCGGCGCAGCCTGCGCTCGCTTGGCATTGCGACAGTTACGCAGAAGAGCGGTAAGCCTGCAAAGACTAGGCTGTATGTCTCCCGCGAGGATTACGAGAAAGTGGCCGATAGGTTGACGTCTGGCGTCTCTCGAGCGCAGGGCGTGAGTGCCGAGGGAGCGGGTTATTTCTATCTGGTTCAACTCGAGCCGGAGCTGGATCCAGCCAGGTTCAAGGTGGGATTCAGCATCGATGCTGACGGCCGACTGGCGCAGCACCGCACGGCGGCACCCTTTGCCGTCGTAGTGAAGACGTGGTCGTGCAAGGCTCTCTGGGAGCAGACGGCTATCGACTGCATCACGCAGGGCTGCGAGCGATTGTCTGCTGAGGTGTTCCGAGGCGATCTAACCCAGGTGCAGGTCACCGCAGACCGGTTCTTCGAGATTATGCCGGGGGGAGTGGGGGCTTAGATTATGAACACCCCTCCTGCTTCGAGCATTGGGCGCTTCGGTCTCATGGTGGTGCTTCTACGTGCCGGAGCATTTCCCGGACCGGCAGTTCCCGTGCGGTGCAGATAGCGACCATTGAGGATCTGCTGAACCGCAATGGCCCCGATGTGCCGCGCCTCAGCCTCGCGGACGCATCGACGTTCCGCCGGGCCGCGCGGCATCGCCGCTCGGAGGGGCGGTCGGGCGGATGCTGTAGGGGACCCGCGACACGCGCCCCTTACGCAATCGTCCTCATCCGCCCTACCATGGTCTTGACTACGAGGCCCTGCACCTGACACGGACCATCCAGCGCGTTCGGGAGTGCAGTGGCACCGAATGGCACCAATGGTCACCGCTGAGGCGTCTGGGGGGGCAATGTCCCACTATGTCCCGGAATGTCTCATCTGCGCCGAACGCCGATGCGGCGTTGTCAGAGGCGTGGTGAGACCGAATGAGACCGGGAATTAACGCGCAAGGAGGCTTGCCATGGGGATCCTCGAACGGACGTACGCTCCCGAGGTCGGCCCTGCGGTCGACGAGGTGCTCATCTCGTCGGACTCGCACGTGATCGAGCCCGCGGGCCTGTGGAAGGAGAACCTGCCCAGGGAGTTCCGCGACCGCGCTCCCGACCTCGGCGGCGCCCGCAGGAACGATGCTCCCGGCGGGATGGACAAGGCGGAGCGAGTCAGCGAGATGGCCCGCGACGGCGTCAGTGCCGAGGTGCTGTACCCGACGCACGGCCTGAAGACGCTCGTCCTCGGCGACCGCGACCTCGAAGAGGCGTGCGCCAGGGTCTACAACGACTGGCTTGCGGACTACTGCTCGGCGGCGCCGGACAGGCTCATCGGCCTCGCTCTGCTCTCGACGTACCGGATCGAGGCGGCGGTCGAGGAGATGGAGCGCAGCCGCAAGGCGGGCATGGCCGGCGTCATCGTCTGGCAGGTCCCCGACCCCTCGCTTCCTTTCACGTCCCGCCACTACGATCCCCTGTGGGCGCGCGCCCAGAACCTCGACATGCCGGTCTCGCTGCACATCCTCAGCGGCCACGGCTACAACCTGCGTCAGTCGTTCGGGCAGGGGGAGCGCGGCATGGAGCAGGAGCGCACCAGCGTCAACCTGAAGCTCGTCTACGCGATGGACGCCCTGTACGACTTCATCTTCTCCGGCGTGCTGGAGCGCTTCCCCCGCCTCAAGCTGGTGCTCGTCGAGAACGAGATAGGCTGGCTCCCGTTCGTCCTGGAGCAGTGGGACTACTACTTCCGGCGCCACGGTACGGACAGGGCCGCCCTCGACCTCACGATGCTCCCCAGCGAGTACTTCAACCGGCAGGTGTACGCAACGTTCTTCAACGACGCGGTGGGCGGCAGGCTGCTCTCCTGGTGGGGCGCCGACAACTGCATGTGGTCGAGCGACTATCCGCACGGCAACTCGACGTGGCCGGACTCGCGGCAGATCGTCGCGCGCGACATGGGCAACCTGCCCGCGGACGTGCGCGCCAGACTGCTGCGCGAGAACGTGTCGAAGCTGTACGGGATCGAGGTCAGCGCTTGAGCTAGATGGCGCCGGGCCCGACGCGGATGCACGCCGTCCAGTGGCCGGGGCTCGTCTCCTTGAGCGGAGGGACGACGGCGCGGCACTCGTCGACTGCCATGGGACACCGCGTGTGGAAGACGCAGCCCTGCGGCGGGTTCTGCGGGCTGGGGATGTCGCCCTGCAGCACGATGCGCTCCCGCACCTCCTCCACCCCAGGGTCGGGCACCGGCACGGCGGAGAGCAGCGCCCTGGTGTACGGATGCTGCGGGTCCTCGTAGAGGTCGTCGCAGGGCGCGAGCTCCATCAGCCGCCCGAGGTACATGACCGCGACCCGGTCCGAGATGTGCCGCACCACGGAGAGGTCGTGCGCGATGAGGAGGTACGTGAGCCCGAACTGCTCCTGCAACTCCTGCATGAGGTTGATGATCTGGGCCTGGATGGAGACGTCGAGCGCGGAGACGGGCTCGTCGGCGACGATGAACTCCGGCTCCGCCGCGATGGCCCGGGCGATGCCGATGCGCTGGCGCTGGCCTCCGGAGAACTCGTGCGGGAAGCGGTCGGCCATGTACGGGTTGAGCCCGACGACCTCCAGCAACTCCTGGATGCGCTCCCGCATCCGGGCCTTGCCCTGCACCAGCCCGTGGACGCTCACCGGCTCGCCGATGATGCCGGCTGCGGTCATGCGGGGGCTGAGCGACGAGTACGGGTCCTGGAAGATGGCGTTGATGCGCCTGCGCATGGAGCGCAGTTCCCTGCCGCTCAGCGTGCTCATCTCCACGCCGTCGAACTTCACCTCGCCCTCGGTCTGCTGGTGCAACTGCAGGATGCAGCGCCCCAGCGTGCTCTTGCCGCTCCCGCTCTCGCCGACGAGGCCGAGCGTCTCGCCGCGCTGTATCGTGAGCGATACGTCGTCCACGGCCTTGACCTCGCCGATGCGCTTCTTGAACACGATGCCGGACGTGACCGGGAAGTACTTCTTCACCCGGCTCACTTCGACGAGGGGCGTTTCCGATCGGGTTGTCGTCATGCGCCGCCTCCCGTTTCCACTGCCCAGCAGGCGACGTGGTGCTCGACGCCTGCGCCGCGCACGTGCCGCACCTCCGGCACGTCGTCTTCACAGCGTGCGATGGCGTAGGCGCAGCGCTCGCGGAACGCGCAGCCCGGCGGGAGGTTGCTCAGGTCGGGCGGCATCCCCTCGATGGGGATGAGACGTTCACCCTTCGGCTTGTCGAGCCGTGGCACGGACGCCAGCAGCCCCTTCGTGTAGGGATGCTGCGGCTCGTCGAACACCTGGTGCAGCGTGCCGCGCTCGACGATGCGGCCCGCGTACATGACGTTGATGCGGTCGACGTAGCGCGCCACGACGCCGAGGTTGTGGGTGATGATGATGACCGCGATGCCGAGCTCGCGCTGCACCTGCTGAATGAGCTCGAGGATCTGGGCCTGGATCGTCACGTCCAGCGCGGTCGTGGGCTCATCGGCGATGAGCAGCTTCGGGTTGCAGGAGAGCGCCATGGCGATCATGACGCGCTGGCGCATGCCGCCGGAGAACTCGTGGGGATAGGCGCGGAGCCGGTTCGCGGCGTCCGGTATGCCGACGAGCTCCAGCAGCTCCGATGCGCGGGCGTGCGCCGTGTCCGTGTCGTAGTCGAGGTGCCGCTGCACGGCCTCGGTGAGCTGGCGGCCTATCGTGAGCACGGGGTTCAGGGAGGTCATGGGCTCCTGGAACACCATGCCGATGCGGTTGCCCCGGATGTCCCGCATCGTCTTCTCATCCTGTTGGAGCAGGTCGTCGCCCATGAAGCGTATCGTCCCGGCCAGGATACGGCCGGGCGGGCTGGGGATGAGGCGCATGATGGAGAGCGCGGTGATGCTCTTGCCGCAGCCGCTCTCCCCGACGAGGGCGAGCGACTCGCCTTCCATGAGGTCGAAAGTGACCCCGTCCACGGCCTTCACCACGCCGGCAGACGTGAAGAAGTGCGTGCGCAGGCCGTTCACTTCCAGGAGGGCTGTCAAGGGATATCTGCTCCAGTGCGCTTGGGCGCCATCCGATACGGCGTGAACCTAGCCTAACGAGGGGCGGGTGTAAAGTGCGCTACGCCTTCCGGGGGACCTTGTAGCGGCGTCCGCGTTCGCGCACGGTGCGCTGCGCCCCGAACTCCATCACCGGCACGCCGTAGCCGCAACTCGTGGCGGTGCTCTCGACGTCGACCACGATGGCCTGCCGCTCCGGCAGCGCGATGTCCTCCGCAGGGGCGGCGAGCAACCGCTCGGCGAGCGGCGACTCCGCGATGGGCGTCACCGTGGCGTGACCGTACAGCCGCACGACGGCGGCATCCTCCCGGTCGAACGAGCAGACCATGACGGTGATGGGGCCGCCCGCCATCGAGTGGCGTGCCGTCTCGTTGCCGCTGCCCGTGTAGTCGAGGTACGCCACGCGATGCTCGTCCAGTACGTGGAGCGGCACGCCGCCCTTTGGCGAGACGTTCACCGCTCCGACGCCGTGCGCTCCCGGCGCGAGGCCGGGGTCGGCGGTGGCGACGAAGAAGACCTGCGCCTGCCGGATGAGGTCGGCCTGCTTGTCCGTGATGCGGTCGAAGTAGTCGGCCATGGCGTGCTCCTACGCTGCCCTCGCCACCCAGACGAGGTCTTCCGTTTCCCCGGTGACGGGGCCGCCGTCGAAATCGCCGTAGACGGCCTCGAGATCGAAGCCGCAGAGTTCGAGCAGGTGCTCCATCTCGTACCGGAAGGTGTAACGCTGATCGACGTCCCGCAGCAGCCGTCGTTCCACCACGCCCTCGTCGCTCACCTCCTCGATGATGAGGCGCATCTCGTTCACCTGCGTCACAGGGTCCCAGCCGTTCTGTCCCCAGACGACGAGCGTGCCGCCCCCCTCCCGTTCGACGTCTTTCAGGTGGTAGGCGAGCCGGGACTGCTCGTCGGTCACGAGGGAACTCACGTCCGGATTGAACGTGTCCATCACGAACATACCGCCGGGCGCCAGCCGCTCCCGGACGCGGGCGAGCGCCTGCCGCTGCTCCTCCGTCGTGAGCATGCTTTGGAAGGAGCGGAACGGCATGATGACGAGCGGGAAGCGCTCGGCGAGTTGCAGCGCCGCCATGTCGCCGGACTGGAAGACGCACCGCTCGGCGAGGCCGCGCTTCGCTGCCTTCTCCTGCGCGACCTCGATCATGCGGGGCGAGATGTCGATGCCGGCGACGGCCACGCCTTCCCGTGCGATGGCGAGGCTGATGCGCCCCGTGCCGCAGCCGAGTTCCAGGACGGGGCCTCCCGACTCGCGTGCCAGCTCGACGTAGAAGTCGATGTCGTGCGTCAGGTCGGCGTGCACCGCATCGTAGATGTCGGCCCAGTCGTCGTAGGGGAAGTCGAATGGCATGGGGCTAGCCTATCAGCCGCCGCCCATGCGCTGGAGAGCGCGTCTGACGCGCTCGTCGGTGGGGGCGTCCGCCGCGCCGTCCTCGGCGGCGAGCGCCTGCCGCGCTTCGAGTGCGGAGTAGCCGAGCGCCATGAGCCATTGGAGGGCGGGGTCGCCCGCTGCACCTGCAGTCGTGGCAACCCCTGCGGTGGTCACGAGCGGCGCGCCGATCTCGTCCTCCAGCTTGCTCTTGAGGTCCAGGATGATGCGCTCGGCGGTGCGCTTGCCGACGCCGGGCGCGCGGCTGATGGCGGTGGCGTCGCCCGCGACGATGGCGGTGGCGAGGTCTTCCGGCGGGAGCACGCTCAGCACGGCGAGCGCGGCCTTCGGGCCGACCTGGCTCACGCCGAGCAGCATCTCGAAGAGGCGGCGTCCGTGCTCAGAGGCGAAGCCGTACAACTGCAGGTCGTCCTCGCGGACGATGAGGTGGGTGTGCAGCCGCACGGGGCTGTCCGCGCCGGGCAGCCCGCCGAGGTCGTGCGCAGGAACGAAGACGCGCAGCAGGATGCCGCCGCCTACGCGCACGACGACCGAGTCGGCGTGCTTCGCCTCGATCGTGCCCTCGACGCCCGCGATGATGCTCATCGGGCCCTCACCCGTTCGGCGGTGCGGAGCGTCTGCGCGTGACAGAGCGCTATGGCGATGGCGTCCGACGCGTCCTCGGCCATCGGCTCGTCGCCGAGTTCCAGCAGGATGCGGACGGAGCGCTGCACCTGCGCCTTGTCGCCCGCGCCGTAGTTGGCGACGGCGCTCTTGACCGTGGCGGGCGAGTAGCGGTGGATGGGGATGCCGGCGTTCGCCGCGACGAGCAGCGCGACGGCCTGGGCCTGTCCCACGGCGACCGCGGACTTGGCGCCGCGCGCCGCCGCGACGAACGGCTCCTCTATCGCGAGTTGGTCCGGCATCCAGCGCTCCGCGAGAGCCTGCAGTTCGCCGAGCAAGAGGTGGAGCCGCTCCGCGATCTCCTTCGACCGTCCGCCGTCGAACGTTCCCCACGCCAGGCATTGCGTGCCGCCCTCGTCGTCGAGGTCGAGGATGCTGTAGCCCATCGTCTGGGTGCCGGGGTCGACGCCGAGGATACGCATGGCGCTCCGTCCGTTCTCCTCTACCGCAGGGCGTAGCGGTCATTCTCTTCGGCAACGACCGCCTGTTCCTCGATGAGCTTGGTGAGCGTGGTAACGAGCTGCCGCTCGGCGAGGCGCTCACGGGACTGCGGGAGGCGCTTGTAGATGCGGACGCGGAGCTCGGCGGGTGAGAGCGGGCCGTCGCGCAGCGCGTTCAGGATGGCCTGCTCCCGCTCGTGCCGGTGCTTGATGAGGGCGTTGAGCCGCGCCTTCGGCCTCTTCACCGGCCCGCCGTGGCCGGTGTACATGATGCGGGCGTCCACGTCCTTCAGCATCTCCAGCGTTCGCATGTAGTCGGCGAGGTTGCCGTCGTGCGGGCCGATGCTCGTGGTGGAGACTGCCAGGACGGTGTCGCTGGTGAAGAGCGCCTTGCGCTCCGGCGCGAAGAGGGCGAGCGAGCCGGAGGTATGGCCGGGCGCCCAGACGGCTTCGAGCGAGAGGCCGCCGAGCTCGCGACGGTCGCCGTGCTGCAGGTCGTCGGCGACGTGCAACTCGCCGTGGAGGCGGTCGTTCTCGATGGCCTCGCGGTCGTTGGGGTGGCACGCGAGCGGCGCGCCGGTCTCGCGGTGCATGTGGAGCGCGCCGCCGCCGTGGTCGGGATGGCGGTGCGTGATGATGATCTCGGAGACGGGCGGGGCGTTGACCTCCCGGATGTAGGCGGCGCGGGCGCGGTGGTCGTCCTCGTTCTCCCAGCCCGTGTCGATGAGGACCGCGGTGTCCGAGCCGAATACGAGGTAGGCGTTGGGCGGCGGGAAACCGGGCAGCGGCTCCCGTCCGAACGTGAGTTGGTGTATCCCCTGCTCCAGTTCCACGGCGCGCTCCATTCTAGCGCACCGGGCGGCCGCCCCCGCTACGTCGCTAACTGGCCTAAACTATGGCCGACCCTCGACCCGCCCAAGGAGCACGATCCGTGAGCGACGTTGCGTTTCAAGACATGCTGGCCGGCAACCACTGCTGGGGATGCGGACCGGACGCGAAGGACGGCCTGAGGCTGCGGAGCTACTGGGACGGCGACGAGACGGTGTGCACGTGGATGCCGCGTCCCGAGTTCGCCGCGGGGCCGCGTCACATCCTCTACGGCGGCATGATCGGCAGCGTCATCGACTGCCACAGCATCTGGACGGCCATCGCCGAGGCGTACAAGGTCGAGGAGCGCGAGATCGGCTCCGGGCCTGTCATCTGGTACGCGACGGCGTCGCTGCACGTGACCTACCTGAAGCCGACGCCGATAGACCAGCCGCTGACGATGCGTGCACGGGTGACGGAGCTGGTGCGGCGCAAGGCGCTGGTGAGCTGCTCGCTCGAGTCGGGCGGTGTCGAGACGGCGACGGGCGAGATGGTCGCGGTTCGGGTGCCGCCGGAGTGGTTCGAGGACCAGGAAGGAGGATGAGGCAATGACGGTAAGCGTTTCAGGGCTGGTAGGACGTCCGCTGGAGTTGGGCCATGCAGACCTCGCGGCGCTGCCCGGACAGGTGGACGACGTCTCGACTCTCGCGCCCGGACGCGAGGGGTCGGCGGTGCGTTTCACGTCGGTGCTGGAAGCGGCGTCGGCGCAGGCGAGCGCGGAGTTCCTCACGCTGGAGGCCGACGGAGGCTTCGCGGCGAGCATCCCGCTCGCGGCGGTCGCCGACCAGGCGCTGCTGCTGTATGCGCTGGACGGCGGGCCGCTGCCGCACGACAAGGGCGGTCCGGTACGCTTCCTCATCCCGAACCCCGCCGCGTGCGGCACCGCGGAAGTGGATACGTGCGCGAACGTGAAGTGGCTGAACTCGATCAGTCTCAGCACTGAGCGTGGACGCGACGTGCGCCCAAGCACACTGCGCGCGCACGAGGCGCTACACGAGGCTGAACGCAGGGAAGGAGGCGCACGATGACTCGACTGCCGGAGGTAACGCGGGACGCCGTGGCCGAGGAGCTGCGCCACGCATTCGATGCACTCGTTGCCGACAGCGGCGGGGAGGTGCCCCTGGGACCTGGCGCCGTCGCAGCGCTGAGCCCGGAGATGGCGCTTCGACGGCGTCCGCTGAGCAACTACGTGCGCTGGGAGTTGACGCTTCCCCAGCACGTGCAGGAGCTAGCCATCCTTGCGACAGCGCGGCAGATGGACTGTCCGTACGTGTGGAATGCGCACGCCCCCATGGCCCGGAAGGCCGGTGTAAGCGCCGAACTGGTGGACGCGATGCGCGAGCGCGCGCCGCTCCCCGCGATGGCGGAGGACGAGTCGGCGGTCGTGACGTTCGTAACGGAGATGCTGGGCGGTCACCGCGTGTCGCAGGGGGCGTATGATGCGGCCATCGCTCAGTTCGGGATACGGCAGACGGTAGACCTCATCGCGCTGGCAGGGCAGTACGTGACCAACGCGTGCTTCCTGAACGCATTTGAGATAGCGTTGCCGGAAACGGCGGAGCCGGTGTTGCCGGTCTGAATCGAGGAGGCAGACGATGGGCATCATAGACGCTGACGCGCACGTCATAGAGATAGACCAGACGTGGGACTACATGGACCCGTCTGAGCGTCACTACAGGCCGGGCACGGCCTACCAGACGCTCGAGAACGGGGAGGTGATGAAGTACTGGATCATCGGCGGGCGCGCCATCAGGACGGCGTGGCCGGGCGGCGGTCCACGCGGCGAGTTCGGCCTCTTCATCGGCAACGTCGTGCTGCCGACCGACTCCAAGTTCATGCTGGACGTGCAGGCGCGCATCGCTCACATGGACGAGCTCGGCACCGACCTCCAGGTGCTCTACCCCTCGATGTGGACGGGCCCCATCACCACCAATCCCGCGGAGGAGGTCGCGCTCTGCCGGAGCTACAACCGCTGGATGGCCGACATCTATGCAGAGGGCAAGGGCCGCTTCCGCTGGGCAGCCGCGATGCCCGTGCTGGACCTGGAGGAGGCGGAGCGCCAGCTGCGGTTCGCGAAAGACAACGGCGCCGTCGCCATCAACCTGCGCGGTATCGAGGTCGGCAACCGGCTCATCAACGACCCGTACTTCTACCCGGTCTACGAGTGGGCAGCCGAGTTGGACATGCCCATCTGCCCGCACTCCGGCACCGGGAGTTTCGAACTGGACGCCATCTTCGGCAGCCGGGAGACGCAGTTCGAGCGCAACAAGTTCAGCGGCCTCTCAGCGTTCCACACGCTGTTGATGTCCGGCCTGCCGGAACGGTTCCCCAACACGAAGTGGGGCATCATCGAGTTCAGCGCCGACTGGATCCCGTACATGCTGAACGATCTTGCCCGCCGCATGGAGCGGCGCGGCGACGGCCTGAGCGCCGACCCGCTGACTGAGAACAACATCTGGGTGACGGTGCAGTTGAACGACGACCTGGAGCAGATACACCGCTACGTGGGCGGCAACCGGCTCGTCATCGGCACCGACTACGGCCACGCCGACTCCGCGACCGAGATATACGCGCTCAAGACCTTCGAGAACGACGAGCGCATGCCGGCGGAGAGCCGCGAGCGCATCCTCTGGGACAACCCCAGGGAGCTGTACGGCATCCAGAACTGAATCAGGTCCGCAACCGCTACGACCTGCGAAGGGGCGCCCATCGGGGCGCCCCTTTCACGTGCGTCGTTCTTGAAGTGGCGATGCGAGCGGTCAGGTCCCCAGCGTAAGGTTCGGCAGGAAGAGGACGATCTGGGGGAAGGCGACGAGGATCCCCAGCGATATGAGGTCGAGCACGACGAACGGTATCGCGGCTTTATAGATCTCCGTGATGCTGGCGGTCGGGATAACGCCCTTGAGCGCGAACAGGACGAGGCCGAAGGGCGGTGTCTCCGCCCCGATGGATATCGCCACCAGGAACAGCATCCAGAACCAGATGGGGTCGAACCCCAGCGGGCCGATGATGGGCGAGAAGATGGGGATCGCTACCATCATCATCGATATCTGGTCGAGGAAGAGGCCCAGCAGGATCAGTGCCCCCAGCATGGCGAGCAGCAGCACCGTCGGCGGCAGGTCCAGGCCCACCAGCACGTTCAGGAAGCCCTGCGTAGCCCCGCTGAGCGCGAGCGTCTGGCTCATGGCGATGGACCCGCTGATGATCAGAAGGATCATGCCGGCGATGCGCATGGCGTCGCGGAGTGCGTCCTTCAGCACGCCCATCGAGAGGCGCCGGTAGATGAGGGCAACGATCACGGCGCCGATGGCTCCTGTGGCGGCCGCCTCGCTCGGGGTTGTGATGCCGAACAGGATGAATCCCATCACCATGAAGAAGACGATGGAGAACGGAGCGAGTTTCACCGTGGCGTAGAGCTTGATCTTCATGGGGGCCGGCGGCGCATCGTATATCGGGGCGAGGCCCGGGTTCAGGCGCACGCGGATGAACACGAAGATGACGTAAGTGGTGGCCATCATCAGGCCGGGGAAGAAGCCGGACACGAGCAGCTTGCCGACGGGTATCTGGGCGAGCGTCGCCGTGAGCACGGCCAGACCGCTGGGCGGGATGATGGCTGCGAGCAGGCCGGAGTTGAAGATCGTCCCCAGGGCGAGGCGCGGCGAGTAGCCCCGCTTCTCCATCTCCGGGTAGAGCGTCGAGCCGAGCAACGCCGTATCCGCGATGCCCGCTCCGCTCAGAGTAGCCAAAATGGTTCCGGAGCCCATCGTCACGTAGAGGAGGCGTGCTCTCACCTTGCCGACCCACTTGTCGACCGCGTCGATGATCAGCCCGAATGCGCCCGAACGGTAGAGCACGGCACCCATGAGGAAGAACATGGGCGCGGCGATGAACCGGAAGTTGGCGACCGAGTCCACGATGCTGCCGGTCAGTAGCAGCAGGCCCTGCGTTCCGCCCGTGACCCAGATCAAGCCGACGATGTTGAGCCCGGCGAACGCGAACGCGACCGGGATGCCGGACATGAGCAGCAGGATCAGCAGCGTGAAGCCGATGAGCAGGACAGCCCACCACTCCATGGCTAGCCTCCTGCCTTACGCGGTTGGGAATCTCGCGCGGACGTCGTGCGGGTGGGCGAGGTCATATCTCGGCGAACTCCGATGGGGATACCACCTCGCCCTCAACACGGTTCCGACCGCGATAGCTTGCGTATGCGTCGCGGAGGAACTGGATGCCGAGCGTTGCGAATCCGAACGGCAGCACCCACCAGATCCAGGCCTGGCGGATGCTGAACGCGTCGCCCCGGATGATCGTCCCCGCGTCGATGCCCTCCCAGACGCGGCTGCCCGTCTTCCACACGAGCATGCCGCAGATCGCGGCTGCGAGGATGGAAGTGCCCACCCGCATGAGGCTGGCTGTTCGCGGGCTCACCCGCTCCATGATCAGAGTCAGGCGCGTGTGGGCGTCGTGCTTGAGCAGCCACGCGCCGGCGAGGAAGGGGATCGCCATCACGGCGTACTCGTTGATCTGGATCACCCAGGGCAGCGAGTCGTTGAAGACGCGCCGCATGAGCACTTCCAGCCCGATGGTCAGCGCCATCACCGCGATCAGCCAGGTGGCGGCGAACGCCCCCACGTCGATCACGATGTCGAATGCCCTGCCCAGCACGTGCAGCGCTCGATTCAAGGGCTGTGTCTCCTTCTGGACGGCGGCACTGCCGCCGTCCGTTCACAGGCGGGTGTCCGGCGGTCCAGCCGAGGCCGGACCGCCGGGTGCTCATCCCCGGTTATCTTCCCGGGCGCCTATCCAGTCGAATTCTTTACACAGGCAACCGTGTCCAGGAAGCGCTCGACATACTCGGCGGGCTCGTTTTCAGCCATGTATGCCCATTGGGCGTTGGCGTTGACGTCGTCTACGCGCTGCGCCGCCTCTGGCGTAAGCGTGACGATCTCAACACCCGAGTCGGCCATCACCTGGAGCGCTTCCTGGTCGAGCCGGAAGAATTCACTTGCCGCCCTGTGGTTGGCAAGCACCATGCCGTCGATGACGGCCTGTTGCAGGTCGGGCTCCAGGCTGTTCCACGCGTCCAGGTTCATCAGGAACATCAGTTGCCCGGACCCGACAGACTGCTCGACGACGTACTTGAAGTGCTCGTGCCAGCCGAACTGCACCGCGAGCTGAGCGCCGCCGCCTATCGTCCCGCCCTCCACGAGGCCACGGTCGAGGGCTTCGTAGAGTTCGCCGATCGGCATGGCGACGGCGGTGCCGCCCAGCTCTTCAACGAACGCCGTCGCGGTCGGGCCCGATGCCCGCAGCTTGATGCCGTCGAGCCGGCCGGTGGTGGGGTCGATCGGCTTGGTCAGGTAGGTGCGGCTGCCGACCCGCGGGCTGACTCCGCCCAGGTACTTCACGCCGACCTCGTTCTGGTAGAACTCGTCGATCAGGTCCCACATGCCGCAGGCCACCTTGCTGTCCAGCGAGCCCTTGATGGCGTTCCACCCGCAAGCCAGCGAGGTGAAGTCCGGGTGGTAGGCGCAGGTCGTCGAGTTCACTTCGAACAGGCCGTCCCTCATCGGCACGAGCTGTTGGAACGAGGGGACGGACTCAGGGCCGCCCGAGCGGACCACGCGGACACGTCCGCCGGTGGCGTCCTCGATGGCCCCGATAACGTTCCTGTCCCCGAATTCCTCAAGGGAGATGCCATCGGCCCATGAACTGATCATGCGCAGCTCGATCACCTCCGGTTCCGGCGTGGGCGTGGGCTGGGCCGGTACCGGTGTGGGCGTGGGGTCGTCGCTACCGCACGCAGCGAGCAGCGCGATGAACAGTACGGCCCCGATCAGTAACTGGAATCTTCGTAGCATGATCTCCTCCCTTTCGGTAGTGCGTGGGGCCGCCGAACGGCTCCTGACTAAGCGACCGCCTCATCGAGTTCGTAGAAGCGGATGGTGTTGTTCCGGAAGATGTTGCGCTTCTCGTCGTCGGAGAGGTCGCCCCGGTTCCGGAGGATCTCGATGTCCTCGACGATCTCAGCCGGATGCTCGTGCCAGTAGTCGCTGGCGTAGAGCACGACCTGGTCTCCCAGGCGGTCGATGGCGTAGCGGAGGCTCTGCTCGCCGCTCTGGCAGCTCAGGAAGATGCGGCCGCTCGTGAACAGGTCGATAGGGTCGGTGACGCCTTCGCGCGTCCGTCCGGTGAACCGGTCGATGAGGTACGGCACCCAGCCCGTGTCTGCTTCCAGGTAGGCCATGCGCAGTTTGGGGTACTCGTCGAAGAGGCCCGACATCATCATGCTGCTCGCCTGGATCATCTGGGCGAGCGGGTGCTCAAGCAGCACTGCCTCGGTGCGGGCAAGGGAGTTCGTGCCGAGTCCTATGGACGGCGCGCCGTGGACGGCCAGCGGGATGTTCAGCCGTTCCGCCTCGGCGTAGATGGGCCAGAAGCACGTGTCTCCCAGCGGCCTGCGTACGCCCATGTCCGCGCTGTTGGCCGGGAGCATGGCGCTGACCATGCCGAGCTCGGTAACGCTGCGGCGCAGCTCCTTGACCGATTCGTCCACGTCCTGCAGCGGCAGCAGGGCCACGCCCTTGAACCGGGGGCTCCTGCGCGTGTAGCGGTCATGGAACCAGTTGTTGTACGCGCGGCAGAGTAGCACGGCCCAGTCGGCGTCCTGGATCATGCCGACCGACAAGCCGGCGGTCGGGTAGAGGACAGTGGACTCGATGCCCGTCTCGTCCATGAAGCTGAGCCATTCCTCGGCGCCGACGTAGCCGGGGTGCATGCCGGCGGCAGCACGGAAGACGTCGCGCTGGTAGCCGTCCAGCGTGGGGAAGAACGGGAAGTTGGGCCCGTCCTTGATGCCGCTCCTGACCGGCTCGTCGAGGTACTCCCGTATCTCGTCGTCGTGTTCCTGTATGTGTCCGTCGCCGTCGATGATCAGGTACTCGTTGTCCGCCATACTCCCAACTCCTTCTTGGAATGCTTCGTGTAACAGGTGGCGGCTCACCCGGCGCGGGGGAGCACGACCGGCTTGACCTCCCGGAACTCCGACATCGCCTGCAGCGCGTCGGTGACCGTGTCCAGCGTGTAGGTGCCGCTGATGAGGCGCTCGAACGGGAAGCGGTCGCTGCGGGTGGCGAGGAACTGGAGCGCCTTGTAGAAGTGCCGTCCCACCGCGCCGATCACCCCGTTCACCTGCAGCGACTTCACCGTGATCAGGCCGCCGGGCAGCGTGATGTCCCTGCCCTCGACCCCGATGGCGAGGAACCGCCCGCCCCGGCGCACCATCGCCAGGCCTTCGGGGTTCGCCGCGGACGACGCGCATTGCACCACGACGTCCGGCCCTATCCCGCGTGTTCGCTCGCGGACCCACTCGATGCGGTCGGACGCCTCGGTGGCCTCGTCGATGTTCAGGACCTCATCCGCGCCCCAGTCCGTCGCAACGGCGAGCCGCTCAGCGGGAGCGCCGATGACGATGACCTTCGCCGCTCCACGGTCGCGCGCCAGTGCTGAGGCATAAAGTCCCAGTGGGCCGCATCCCTGCACCACGACCGTCTCGTGCGGTTCGATGGCGCCGAGCCGCTCGAATCCGTGCACGACGGTCCTCAGGGCGCAGGCAGCGGATGCGGCGAGCGGCGAGGAGACCTCCTCGGGCACTTTCACGACGTCGCTCAGCGCCGGGTAGTAGTGGTACTCCGCGCAGCCGCCCTGGACGTAGGGGAACACATCGGCCCGCTGGCGACCGAAGGCGTAGCTGTTCATGCAGAGGTTGGTCTGGTGCGCTACGGTGCAGAAGTAGCAGTGGCCGCAATAGGGGTAGCTGACGATGATGCGGTCGCCCTTCACCACGGGCTGGCCGAGTATGTCCCGGCGGTCGCCGCGGACCTCCTCGACGATGGCCGCTGTCTCGTGCCCCGGAACGTACGGCGTCGTGCCCGGCGGGATGAGGTCGCCCTGCCAGTAGTGGACGTCCGTGCCGCAGAGGGTCGCTGCGTCGACGCGCGCGAGGATGCCGCCGTCGTCGAGGTCGGGGAGGGATACGCGCTGCAACTCCACCGGGGCGAGCACTCCTGTCACCACTGCGGCCAGACAGTCGCTCATTGGGGGGCCTCCTCCCTGTGGGACTCCTGCCCTGAACGGTTATGCGTGATTCCGTTGCAGCGTGCGCCGAGTATCGGAGCCTTCAACAGGAGTGTCAAGTTATGAATACGATAATCTGCGCTATAGAGCAAAAACGCTACGATTTTCATATCCTTGGATACCCGTCGTGCAGTTCGCTCTGAGCGGCGTATGATACGGGCACGCTGCGGGACAGGAGGGAGACGATGCCGGTAATCGACGCCGATACGCACGTAGATGAGACCGAGTCCACTTGGCAGGCCCTGGAAGGCGCTCTCGCCAGGTACACCCCCACCACGATGACGCCGCCCGATGAGGCGATCGAGCACGCGAGTCTCGACCCGCACCGGAGCCGGTTCTGGCTGGTGGAGGGCCGCCTGCAGGTCAGGGCGGTGCGGGACGACGAGCATCACCCGGCACGCGCCCGGCGGGAGCTGGACGACCTCGAGGGCCGGCTGGAAGACATGGACCGGATGGGCGTGGATATCCAGGTGCTCTTCCCCACCTTCTTCATACGCTACATCTCGCTCAACCCGGAGCCTGAAGCGGCGCTGGCGAGCGCCTACAACCGCTGGGTGGCGGAGAGATGCGACCAGACGGGCGGGCGTCTGCGCTGGGCAGCGGTGCTGCCGTGGCTCGACACCGACGCTTCCATCAGGGAGCTGCGCTGGGCGAAAGAGAACGGCGCCTGCGGCATCTTCAAGCGGGGGCTCGACCTCCTGAAGCCGGTGGGCGACCCACACTTCTTCCCGGTGTACGAGGCGGCGAACGACCTGGACATGCCGCTCTGCGTGCACACGGGCCACCCGGGCAGCGACGGCGACCGCGGCTTCCCCATCATGTCCGCGTTCCTCTCGGTCGTGCGGTCGAAACTGCCCGCCCGGTTCCCCAATCTCCGGTTCGGGTTCATCGAGGCCGGAGCGTCGTGGATCCCGTACGTCCTGTCCCAGATCGCCATGAACGAGCGCTCGGACACGCTCCATGAGCGGACCGTCAAACTGGCAACGTCCGGGGACCTGTTCAGGGACAACCGTCTCTACGTCTCCATCGATCCCGTGGACGACGTCGAGTACCTGCTCACGCTTGGCACCGAGGACAACCTCATGATCGGCACGGACTACTGCCACTCGGATATATCCGCAAACGTCAGCGCGCTGAACGAGGTCCGCCGCTGGGCCGACTCCGGCATGATCAGCGGGGACGTGGCCGGGAAGATACTGGAGGACAACCCCAGGACGTTCTACGGCCTGTAGAGGGTGTTTGCTTCCTTCCCCCTCGATGGGGGAAGGTCAGGATGGGGGCGACAGGAGGAGACCAGCATGACGAACCGGGTCGTGGGAACGCCGACGAGGCGTGTCGAGGGGCCGGACAAGGTGACCGGCCGGCAGCGGTACTCCGCCGATATGGAGATGGACGGGCTGCTCTGGGGCAAGATACTCCGCAGTCCGTATCCCCACGCGCGGATCGTGCGGGTCGACGCGTCGAAGGCTCGAGCTGTGCCCGGTGTCCACGCCGTCATCACCGGGGCCGACTCCCCTCGCCTCATCGGCCGGGCGTTGAAGGACCTCCCGGTCCTGGCCTACGAGAAGGTGCGGTTCATCGGCGAGCGGGTCGCCGCCGTGGCCGCCGAGACAGCCGTCGCCGCGAAGGAGGCAGTCGACCTCATCGAGGTCGAATACGAGGAGCTCACCCCTGTCTTCGACATGCAGGAGGCGCTCACTCCCGGCGCGCCCATCGTCCACGACGACCCGACGGCCTACACGGGCGCGTTCGTCCATCCGGAACGCCCCGACCTCCCCAACCTCTGTTCCTTCGACCGCTGGTCGCGCGGCGACCTTGCGGCGGGCTTCGCGGCGGCTGACCGTATCCTGGAGAACACCTTCCGCACGCAGAAGCAGCACCACGTCTACATGGAGACGCACGCCTGCGTGGTCTCGGTGGCGGAGGACGGCGCCGCCGAGGTGTGGGCCTCCAACAAGAGCCCGTACGCGCTCCGGGGCCAGCTTGCCATGTCGCTCGGCGTGGAGCCTGCGTCGATCAGGATCTACCCCATGGCGGTGGGCGGCGACTTCGGCGGCAAGGGCTCGCCCATGGACACGCCGGTTGCCTACCTGCTCTCGCAGGTTGCCGGAAGGCCGGTCAAGATCGTCATGGGCTACGACGAGGAGCTCCTCGCCGCGAACACGAGGCATCCGAGCGAGATCACGGTCCGCACCGGCGTCACCAACGACGGCATGCTGACCGCGCTGGAGGTCAGCGCCTGCTTCGACAGCGGCGCGTACGGCGCGTTCAAGGCGGTCCCCAACGTCAACCTCCACGCGATGGAGCAGACCGCAAGCTGCTACCGCGTCCCGGCCTTCGACGTGAAGAGCTACGTGGCGTACACCAACGTCATCCCCTCCGGCCACATGCGCTCGCCCGGCGGGCCCCAGATCACCTTCGCGGTGGAGTCGCAGCTGAACATCGTGGCCGCCGAGCTCGGGATGGACGCGGCGGAGCTGCGCCTGAAGAACCTCGTGCAGCCCGGAGACACCGCTCCGAACGGTGAGCAGTGGGTCAACATCAAGGCGGTCGAGACGCTGCAGGCCGCCCTGGACGCGGTCGACTGGAACGAGCCCAAGGCGCCGCTCGTGGGACGCGGGCTCGCCATGTACGAGCGCGGCCCTATCGGCGGCGACTCCAGCTGCAAGCTCATCCTGCACGCGGACCGTTCGCTGAGCCTCATCCTGCCGATCCCCGACCCCGGACAGGGCGGCCCTACGGTGATGCAGCAGATCGCAGCCGAGCACCTTGGCGTCGGTTCCGACCGCGTCGCCGTGCGATTGGTTCCGACCGACCAGCTGCCCTTCGACATGGGCGTCGGCGGAAGCCGCACGACCTTTGCCGTGGGTGTGGCGGTCGCCCAGGCGGCGGAGACGCTGACGGCGCGTCTCAAGGAGACCGCGGGCGACGCCCCCTTCGACGAGGCCGCTGCGGCGCTCGTGGCGGCGGAAGGCGGCGACGTCACCGTCGAGGTCTACCGCAAGACTCCCTTCATTCCCGAGCCCGCCACGACCGAGTTCACCGCCCAGGCGGCGGAGGTGGAGGTCGACCCGGAGACCGGACAGGTGAAGGTGCTCCGTGTCATCACCTCGCATGACGTCGGCACGATCATCAACCCGGCGGGCCACCAGGGGCAGATCGCCGGCGGCGCTGTCCAGGGCTTCGGCATGGCCATGATGGAGGAGTTCGCGTTGGACGGCGGGAAGCCCGTTGCCCTGAACCTTGCCGACTACAAGATCCCGACCATCATGGACGTCCCCACGCTCGAAACGGTGCTGGTCAGCCGCGACGACGGGCCGGGGCCCTTCAACAGCGGGGCGATCGCGGAGTCGGCGAACGTGCCCACGGCGGCGGCGGTCGCCAATGCGGTCAGCGACGCCATCGGCAAACCCGTGCTCCAGCTGCCGGTCACCGCGGAGTATGTCCTGGGGCTGCTGCGCGGCGACTGAGCGGAGGAGGTGTAACGCCATGAAGGTCATTGACGCGGACGCGCACGTTGACGAGACCGACGCTACCTGGGACTTCCTGGAGCCGGAGCACGCGAAGCTGCGCCCCATCACGGCGGTCGCGGTCGAGGACGCAGCCACAGAGGGCATCTCGAAGAACTTCCTGCGCTACTGGAACGTGGACGGCCGGATGCGCCTGCGCCGGATGCGCGACGACGTCCGCACCGGCACCACCGAGGCCACCCGCGAACTGAAGGACGTTCCCGCGCGCCTGCTACAGATGGATGAGCTCGGCGTCGACGTGCAGGTGCTCTACCCGACGATGATGCTGAGCGCCGTGAGCGAGAAGCCGGAAGTGGAGGCCGCGCTCTGCCGCTCCTACAACCGCTGGATAGCCGGCCGGTGCGCCGAGTCCGGCGGCCGCCTCCGGTGGGTCGCGTCGCTTCCCGTGCTCAGCATCGACGTTGCCGTCGAGGAGATGGCGTGGGCGAAGGAGAACGGCGCGGCGGGCGCGATCAAGCGCGGCGTCGAGGCGGGGCAGCGCTCGGCGGGCGACCCGTACTTCTACCCGCTCTACCGGCAGGCTGAAGAGTTGGACATGGCGATGTGCATCCACATCGGCGCGGGCGAGGTGACGGAGGGGATGACGAACCCCATCTGGCAGCACCGCCTCCCGCCGATCGATGCGTTCGTCTCGCTCGTGCTCGAGCGGGTGCCGCAGAAGTTCCCCCGGCTGCGCGTCGGCTTCGTGGAAGCGATGTCGTCCTGGGTGCCCTTCGCCCTTGCGGAGCTGGAGGCGCGGAAGGAGCGCATGGCCTGGCTGATGGACATCGACCTGCAGGAGGACCTGCTGCGCGAGTGCCGCTTCTACGTCGCCTGCCAGACGCACGAGGACCTGAACTACATCGCGTCGCGCACGGGCAGCGACAACCTCGTCATCGGGACGGACTACGGCCACGCCGACCAGTCGGCGGAGATCAACGCGCTGAGCATCCTGCGCGAGAAGGGCGAGCGAGAGGAGATCCCCGCGGACCTCGCGGAGAAGGTGCTCACCGCCAACCCCGCGGCGCTCTACGGCATCGACTAGGGCTCGCCGAAGAAGCGGACGGCGTTGTCCCACATGAACTTGCGCATCGTGTCGGGCCCGATGCTCGGCCAGCCCTGCACGATGGCGGGCGAGTTGGGGAACTGGCACTCCGCGTGCGGGTAGTCCGACGCGTACATCAGGATGTCGTCGCCGAGGAAGTCCATGACCATGCGGACCATGTCTTCCTCCTCCGTCATCTCGATGCTCGCGAAGAAGCGCCCGTTCGCGACGTACTCGCTCATCTTGTGCTGCAGGTCGGCGGTGAAACCGACGTAGGCGGCGTTCACGTCCATACGGCGCACCCAGAACGGCAGCCAGCCAACGCCCGACTCGAGGACGCCGAAGTTGATGGGGTAGCGGTCCATGATCCCCGCGCCGATGAACGCGGCCATCGTCTTCATCGCGCCCCACGGGTGCGAGCAGAGGCGCGCGAGGAAGCGGTTGTTGTCCATGTCCTTGTAGCCGGGGAAGTACGGCGGCGCCCACGTCATGCTGTGGTGCACTGCGCCGAGACCCCGGTTGGCGGCGGCGGCCCAGAGCGGCTCCATACGCGGATGGTCCATCGGCTCGCCGACGCCCGCGAACGGCAGGACGCCGGCGGCCCACCGTTCCTTCCCCCAGCGGTCGACCTCCGCGACCGAGCCCTCGACGTCCGTACCGGAGACGGCGAGGAGCGCCTTGAACCGGCCCGGGTGCGCGGCGGCGAGGTCGTTCACCATGCGGTGATACGCGCGGATCAGCCCCATCTCCAGCGCGGGGTCGCCGAGCAGCGAGACGCCGATGGCGACGTCCGGCACCATCATGTGCACGTCCGTGCCTTCCTCGTCCATGTCGGCGACGCGCTGCTCGAACGCATCGTCGATGACGCCCACCCCGGGAAGTTTCTCGCCGGTGTACTCGCCGAAGTGCAGGCGGGAGTGCGCGTCCTTCGGGACCTCGCGCGGCTCGGCGTCGCCCAGGTGCCGCCGGTAGGGGCTGAGGCTCACCGCGTAGTGGTGACGAGCGGGGTCCTCGCGGGGCGTCGTCGTCTGGTCGGACCGCGCGCCGACCTTGTACTGCTCCAGTTCAGGCAGCCGCTCCCTGAACTCGCTGTCGAAGTAGGGCTCCAGCGCCTCCACCGACGGGTGGATGTGCGTGTCTGCGTCGAAGACTCTCTGTCCGTTCAGCATTTGCGTCCTCCGTTGGAGAGGAGTATATCCCTCATCTTATGACGGCGACTCCCCCAACGAGCGGTCTCGGCGCGGTGGAAGTGCGCGAGGTGGACGCCGCGCGCTGGCCCGACTTCGAGCGGCTGTTCGAGTCGCGCGGCGGGCCTCGCTGGTGCTGGTGCCGGATGTGGCGCAGGGACGCCGACGGCAGGATGCCGCACGACCGCGCCCATATGAAGGAGGCGATGCGGCAGAGGATCGCCTCGGGCGGGCGCGTCGGTCTGCTGGCGTACGTGGACGGCGAACCCGCCGCCTGGTGCTCGGTTGCGCCTCGCGAGACGTTCGTGGGCCTCGGCGGGGTGGAGGAGCCGGGCGAGGACCCCGCTGCCGTCTGGTCGCTTACCTGCTTCTACGTGCGGAACGCGTTCCGCCATTGCGGGCTGATGGACAGTCTCATCGAGGAGGCGGCGCGGCACGCGCAAGAGCACGGAGCGGAGGTCATCGAGGCGTACCCCGTTCCGCCCGACGGCCCGAGCTACCGCTTCTGCGGGTTCGTGCCCGTGTTCGAAGCGCACGGGTTCTCGGAGGTTGGGCGCGCGGGGAAGCGGCGGCACGTCATGCGGCGGTCGTTGGGGTGAGCGTCAGAGGATCTGGTCGAGGAAGGCCTTGGTGCGCTCTTCCTTGGGGTTGGTGAAGAACTCCTCCGGCTTGCTCATCTCCACTATCTCGCCCTCATCCATGAAGATGATGCGGTCCGCCACGTTCCGCGCAAAGCCCATCTCGTGCGTGACGCAGAGCATGGTCATGCCGTCGCCCGCGAGCTCGATCATAACCTTCAGCACCTCGTTGATCATCTCCGGGTCCAGGGCTGAGGTTGGCTCGTCGAACATCATGAGCCGGGGATTCATGGCAAGAGCCCGGGCGATGGCGACGCGCTGCTGCTGTCCGCCGGAGAGCTGGCCGGGGTACTTGTCGGCCTGTTCGGGGATGCCGACCCGTGTGAGCAGTTGGAGTGCGAGCTCTTCCGCCTGTTGCCTCGGCATGTGGCGCACCTTCTGCGGGCCCAGGGTGATGTTCCGCATGACGGTGAGGTGCGGGAAGAGGTTGAACTGCTGGAACACCATGCCGATCTCGGCGCGTATCTGGTGCAGGCTTCGCGCGTCGTCCGTCAGTTCGATGCCGTCGACGACGATCCGGCCCTGATCGTGCTTCTCCAGCTGGTTGACGGTGCGCAGCAGGGTGGATTTGCCGGAACCGGAAGGGCCGATGATGACGACGACCTCTCCCTCCTGAACAGAGAGGTCGACGTCCCGGAGCGCGGTGAAGTCCCCGAACCGCTTGACGACCCGCTCTAGGCGGACTATCTCGTTGTCTGTCTTCTGTTCCATCTATTACCGCCTCTCGCCCACGCCCAGTCTCTTCTCCGCAGCTCCACCGAGCCGCGACAGGATGTAGGAAACGCTCCAGTAGATGAGGCCGACCACGATGTATATCTCGAAGAACGCGCCGTCCGCGATGTCCGTCTGCCCGGCGAGTATCTTCTTGGCCTGCTCGAGGGTATTGATCAGGGATATCGCCGCGAGCAGGGCAGTGTCCTTCCACAGGGCGATGAACCGGCCGATTATCGCTGGGATGACGGCCTTAATCGCCTGGGGCAGGATGATGAAGACGTATTTCTGGAGGGAGGAGAGGGCCAGCGCATTCGATGCTTCGTATTGCCCGCGCGGTATGGCCTGCAAGCCTCCCCTGATGACTTCCGCGATGTAGGCGCCGCCGAAGAAGGCGAACACGATCATCACCCGGTAGACTAGGGATATGCTGCTGAACGCTTCACCGAGCGGTCCCAGCTCGTCTTTGAGGAAGGTCGCGAACAGGAGCCACACCAGAAGAGGCGCGGCACGGACCACCTCTATGTACCCAACCGAAACGAAGCGTACGGCCCGATAGGGGGAGATACGCCCCAGTGCGAGCACCAAGCCGATGAAGAACGAGAAGAAGCCCCCCACCGCGAAGATGAGGATGTCCAGGAACGCACTTCCCCAACTGTTGATGGAGACGCCGATCTGCAGCAGCACTGCAGCGGGGACGAGTAGCACCCACGCAGCGCCGACGGACTGCAGCAGCACCGGACTGCTCTTCCACCTGCTCAGGACGTGCTTGCCGAACAGGGCGCCCAAGACCAGCAGCGCGAGCAGCGCAGCCATGATGAGCCAGGTGCCGCCGAACGGCAGCGCAAGTCCGAGGGAGAAGGCGTAGAGCCAACGAGGCGCCCAGCCCTGCTCCCATACCAACTCGCGGTCAATGCCGCTGATGGTAGAAGTCTGGCCACCGGACGTTATCTCCTGGGTGAACGGCGTCTCCTCGATGTAGAGGTTCGTCCCCAGGCCGAAGGTGAGCACGATGACGGCGATGATGCCGACGGTGATGACGTAGGGCCGCATCCTGCCGACCCAGATGCCGTAGGAGACTGAGGCAAGTACGGCGGCGGCGAAGACTGCTATCCATATCCGGTAGACTTCCTCGCCCGGATAGCCGCCAACGAAGAACAGCCTGCGATTGAGCGAAACCAGGGCCCAGTTGGCGTCGAACAGGACGAATTTCGCGACCAGGAAGGCGATGAGGAGCCCCACAGCGATCGTGACGACGCTGACGAGCGAGTTGAGTTTCGAATTAAAGAGGTTCGCCTGCGCCCATTCGATGCGCTGTGCTACCGGTGAGTAGGGTGCGGTGACGGCGCTCATTTGACCTGCACGTTCCGGTTGATGGTGTTCATGATGAAGGAGATGACGAGGTTGGTCAGCACGAACACGACGAAGATGAAGAAGTAGGTCTGGAGCAGGCTGCCCTCGTTATTCACGATGCGGTTGGATATGAGGACGATCTCCCCATAGGCAATGGCGTGGGCCAGCGTCGAGTCCTTGTTTGCGTTCTGGTACTCGTTGTTGAGCGCGGGAATCATGATCCGCAGCGCCTGCGGCAGGATGATGAGGGTGAGTTGCTGATACGCGGAGAGGCCCAGCGCCGCCGCCGCCTCGCTCTGTCCGCGCGAGATGGCCTGTATGGAGCCCCGAACGATCTCCGCGATGAAGGCGCTGAAATAGAGGGAGAGTGCGATGAGCGCGCTGACGTAGCCCAGCTTGAGCACGTTGCCACCCGCGTACGAGTAGAACCCGGACGCGGCCTGCACCACTTCAGGAAGCGTGATGCGGACGGGCAGCAGCAGGGCGAAGTAGCTGACGGCTGCTACGGCAGCGAAGGTTGCTCCTCCCCAGGCGTTGGGGTGCGTGCTCTGCCCGGTGTCGTTCTCCTGCTTCATCCGCCGGCTTCGGACTATCACCCCCGCCACTATTCCAATGGCCAGAGCTATCAGCCAGAGGGGCCACAGCCCATTGCCTGCTTCGACCCAGGGCACAGCCATGCCGCGATTGCTGACAAAGAGCACGCCGTTCAAACCTGCGCGGTCCTGTATCTGGGGCAGTTCCCTGAACATTGCGAACGCGAAGAAGAACATGATGAGTAGGAGCGGGAGGTTCCTGAAGAGTTCCACGTAGAGCTTGGCCACGCGACTGAGCAGCGGGTTCGGGGTGAGCCGCGCCACGCCGATGAGGAGACCGAGGAACGTCGATACGGCGATGGCGAAGACAACGACCGAGAGCGTATTCCCGGCGCCCTTCAGGATTGCTTGCCAGCGGGGATCACCTGCCTCTACGTTCAGGCCGGGGAAGATGGAGCTCCGGTCCGGGCTGCCGTACGGCTCGACGAGGAAATCGAAGTCGAAGAAGTCGGCGGCGTAGACGGAACTGGCGATGTAGAAGACGAACGCTGCCGCGAAGCCGCCTACCGCCACGTTTATCACCAGGTGGCGGTACCGGTTCCGGAACCAAATCCCCGCCCCGATCGCAACGGCGACAGCCAAGGGTCTGGCGAGCATGGGTGGGAGCTTGCTGCGTCGCCGGGTATCGGGTAGGCGTTCTTGCATCGTGTGAACCAGCCAGTCTCATGCTCACGGGAAGGGTGATCAGGCGCTATTTGACAAGAGCGGGCAGGAATCCGTCAATTCCTGCCCGCTCTCTTTCCTGCTTATGCGCGTTAGGTTAGCGCATGGGCGGGGCGTAGATCAGTCCGCCGTCCAGGTAGGAGGCGTTCGGGGAGCCCGCACGCGTCAGTCCGACCCTTTCGAGCGTGGCCTCGTAGGCCTCGCCGTAGTTGCCGACTTGGGCGATGACGTCCTGCATGAACGTGCCCTTGATCTTGCCATGGCCGATGCCAAGGTTGCTGGGAGCGCCACCGTCGAAGCCGACGCCGAGCAGACGCGCAACGGTGTTGTTCGGCGGGTTGGCAGCCATCTGGCTGACGTTGCCGGACGTAACGCCTTGCTCCTCAGCGATGATCATGCCGTTGACGACCCACCGCACGAGGTCTTCCCACTCCGAGTCGTAGTCGCGGACGCTGGGGCCAAGGGGCTCCTTGGACAGCGTCTCGGGGAGCACGACTGCGGAGATGCCGTCGTCGGTCTGGAGGGTGAACTGGTGGCCGCCCAGCTGGGACTTGTCGGATGACCAGGCATCGCACTGGCCGCTGATGAATGCGGCGCGCAGTTCAGGGTTCTGCTGGAATGTCAGCTCTTCGTAGGTCAGGCCCTGCTCGGTGAAGTAGTCGGAGACCGCGCCCTGCGTGCTGGTGCCGTCCAGGATGCAGATCGTCGCGCCGCCGAGTTCGCTCACACTCGACAGGTCGGCGTCGGCCTTCACCATGATCCCCGCGCCGTCGTAGAAGGTCGTGGGGGCGAAGGCGACGTTCAGGTCCGCGTCCCGGCTCGCCGTCCACGTGGTGGTCCGGATCAGGACGTCGATCTCCTTGGCGGCAAGAAGCTCGAAGCGGTTGGCCGAGGTGGCCTCCTTGAACTCAACCTTGCTGCTGTCGCCGAAGACCGCAGCGGCGACGGCGCGACAGTAGTCCGCGTCGTTCCCGTCAACGGTGCCGTCGGCGTTGAAGACCCCGAAGCCGGGGGTGTCCGCCTTGACGCCGCAGATGAGGTTGCCACGGTCAAGCACCACACTCAGCGTGTCTTCCGCAGCCTGCCGTCCCTCGAGCGTGGAGATCTGGGACTGGAGTGAGGCGACTTCGGCTTCGAGTTCCATGACTCTTTCCGACTCGCCATCGTCGCCACAGGCGACCACCGCGGTCAAGGCGACGGCAAGAACCGATATGACCAGTAGCATTCGCACTTTCATTTCGATGACCCTCCCAAGGTTCGTTTCGGTCCCATCGTTGGAAGCCGAGCGGCGGATTGTGCCGTCGCGGTGACGCATTATAGTACATGCAACAGTCAATTACTACAGACACAATCCATCCGATACCGTGTATCAAAGGTATGTGCGGGTCGCGGGTCAACAGGAGGGCGGATAGTAGTAGGATTCTCCCGTTCATTGTCCTGTTCGACATGATCCAACCTATACGAGGAGGCTTTCGTGAACATCGTCAGCCGCTACACCGTTGAAGAGTTCGGGCATGATGTCCGGCGGTCGCTCGACGCCAATGAAGCCGGCATGGAGTCGATCCTCCGGCTCGGGCATCTGTTGCAGCGCTTCGGTGGGGAGAATAGCCGGGACTACTTCTGGAGCATCGGCGAACCCGCCACCATCAGTTCGGGCCTGCCCGGGCAGAAGCTGTACGACGACCCGGACGGCCTGTTCCGCCTGCTGCTTGCGCAGTACCCGCCGAACACGCCGACCGCCATCCACAGCCACGAGGGATGGGTCGTCATCGGCCTGCTCGAAGGGAGTGAACGCTACACGTCCTGGCGCCGCGTCGACGACGGCTCGACGCCCCTCGCGACGCTGGAACTGGTGCAGGACCACCACATCCTGCCCGGGGAATTCGGCTACCTGTACGACGGGCCGTTCAACGTGCACCGGCAGGCCGCGGAGGCCGAAGGAGCCGTGGAACTCGTGCTGATGAAGGGCCGTGGTCAGCGGCTGGAGCACATAGACGAAGCGACAGGCGAGTGCTCGCAGCCGATGGAGTTGAACCGCTAGCGCTGCGTCAGGGCGAACGTGCCGGTTCTTCGGCAGGCGAAGGCGGGGGCAGGATACCGATACGTAACCATCTGCCCGTGAAGTAGTACCCGCCGTAGAGCGCGAACCGGATGAGCATCGCGATGGCGATTGCGATCGCGATGCCCAGCGCCTCGGCGGACGTCCACCTCGACAGCACGAACGCTATGGGGATCTCCATGACCCACATGCTCATGAACGTCACGAGCATGGGCGCGAGGGTGTCGCCTGCCACGTTGAACGACTGCTGGAACACCTGTCCTCCGCCGAGCAGGGTGCCTGCCACCGCTTGGATGCGCAGCCAGACTACCGCCGTATCGACGAATTCCGGGTCGCTGCTGAACAGACCGATGAAGAACTCGGGGAAAACGATGAGGAGTATCCCGGCGGCGCCCCGTATGGCCATCACATAGCCCACAGCCCATTTGACGGTGCTCCGCGCACGGGCTGGTTGCTCCGCGCCGAGGTTCTGCGCAACCAGGATGCCGGATGCCCGCCCCATCCCCTGGCTGCCGATGTTCGTCATCCGCTCCAGCCTGCGGGTCAGCGAGTATGCCGCCAGCGGCAGGTCCCCGAAGGGAGAGACGAGCCTGATCAGGACCATCTCGGAGAGGCCGCGCTCCATCTGCGTGGCCGTGGCGGGGGCGCCGATCTTGATGATGCGCCACATCAGCGGCAGGTCCACGCGGTAGTCGAGCAGCGAAAGCTTGAGCCGTGAGGAGCCGGAGCTGAGCGCGTACAGGTTCCAGATAACGCCCACGACCTGCGCCGCGGCGTTGGCTGCCGCTGCGCCGGCGATGCCCATCTCCGGCATGCTGAACCAGCCGAAGATGAGGAATGGGCTGATGATGAGATGCAGCACCCGCGACGCTATCGTGGACTTCATGTGCGTGAACGTGTCGCCGGACGCCTGCAGCGCCGCCCCGGTGGTCTGCCGGAAGCTCTGGACCCCCGACGAGACGAACTGGAACTGCAGGTAGTAGACCGCCACGTCTGCCACGGCCTCGCTCACCCCGACGATACGGAGCAGGAACGGGGCGAACACGATTCCGAAGATGGTCAGCACGAACGAGAGCAGGAAGGTGAGTGTGAATGCCTGCAGCATGGCGTGGTTCGCGAGGTCGATCCGCTGCGCGCCGACCGCACGGGCGATAACCGCCTGCATCCCTACGTCCAGACCCATCCGCGCCATCATGATGAGGTGGCCGTACGCCTGCGCGACGCCCACTCCGCCTATCGCGTTGAATCCGGCGACCTTCGCGGCCCAGAAGATGTCGGCCAGCTGGTCCGACGCGTTGAAGACGCCGGCCACCATCTGTGGCCAGGCGATGAACCAGAGGTTGCGCCGGACGTCGCCCTGCGTCAGGTCACGCGTTGCGTAAGCGGAGCGCATGCGTCCGTGCCGCGGGCGCATGTTCAACCCGCCTGAGCTCGCAGGAGAAAGCCGGAGGCCGCCCCGACGAGCACGGAAGCGACGGATGTCCAGAGGAAGATGATGCCGTTCACCCTTCGCGCGGTGTCTTCACCCCAGAATCCCCGCAACGAGAGCGCTGTCTTCAGTGTGAGCCAGGCGATGCCCGCCAGAACAGCGTCTTCCGGCGAGAAGAAGACGACTCCTCCCATCAGGAGACGTTCGATGATGCCGTTCCCGATCCCAACCCAGAGCGGGGGGACCGTCCATGAGGTGGCGCTGTAGCCTCTCAGTTCGCGCGTCGCCCATCTGCTGATGGGCCGGACGGTCAGAAACACGACCACTGCAGCAAGCTGAACAGCACCGAAGAGGAGCCATGCTTCGCGGGTTATGTCGGAGAAAGATGGGTCCATGGGAGCCTCGACTCTGTATTACCGGAAAGTAGGAAACCGCGCAAGCAGCGCAGTTTCCTACTTTCCGGCAGTGATTCCCTGCGCCGTACGACCGCGCGTCACGGAACTGGTTGTGACAGCAGTCTGACAGTTAATCGTGCACGCCCTACGAGGTATCCAGCACGTACGCCGCGTAGAGCAACTCCCCCTCTTCGTTGTTCTCGAACGTGAGGCTCCCCTCGGGGAAGGTCGATTCCAACTGCGGGATGAGCGTCAGGTAGTTCTCGGCCAGCAACCAGACCGTCGGTCCGCGCACCGTCTCCGCGTCTATCTCGCCGCTCCCCCCGAAGACCGGGCTGCCGTTCGCGGTCTCCGTGTCGTGGAGGAACCATTGCACGACGGCATTCGTCCGGGGCAGGCGGTCGTTGTAAAGGCGCACCTCGTACACGGCGCCAAGCGACTGCGCGAACCGCACCGCCTCCACCTCCTTGCGGGCCAGGGCCCACTCCGATTCGACGAGCCAGCTGTCGTAGTCGCGGGCCTGCTGTCCGGCGAAGAGGAGCACGAATGCGGCGAGGGCTACCGCGGCTACCGCGTTCCCGAACCACCCGGCAAGGATGGGGATAGGGAGCGCGCCGGCAAACCGGTTCCAGCGGTTATGCACCAGCGACACGACGGTGTCCAGCCCGACTGCCGCGATCGCGAGGACGAAGAAGATGCCGAGCAGGTAGCGCCGGCTCTCCGCGTCGGGTGTCAGAACGGCGGGTACGAGCGAGATGAGCCAGCCTGCGAGCAGCAGCTGGCTGGGGCGTTTCCTGATGGACAGGAGGAGCATCGCCAGTCCTGTCCAGAAGAACACCTCCGTGCTGAAGTGCAGCAGCGGTATCCCTCCGGTCCCGACGTTCCCCTCGCGCGGCATCGGCGTGTGGACGTACGTGACCACCTCCCACGCCCGGCTGATGAGCGCTGAAGGGGAGAGAGGCGTCCTGTCGTACAGGCGCAGGGACGCCTCGATGACGTCCGACGTGAGATAGAAGAAGACCATGTGCGCGCTGACCGCCACGGAAGCGCCGAGGAACCAGTAGACCTCCTTGCGTCGCGTTTCCGGGCGCAACAGCAGGAAGAGGACGAGCACCCCCCACACAGCGATCGCATAGAGAGGGAAGGACTTGTAGGTGTACCACCCGAGTCCGAACAGGACGCCGCCGAGCCCGGCAACCCACGAGCGGTTTGACCGTACGCCGGCGATGAACAGCCAGATGCTCGCCGCGAAGCAGAAGACGGCGGGCATGGCCGGGAACGCGATGCGGCTGAAGACGAGGAGCCAGACGTGAAAGGTGAGGAACGCTGCGGTGAGGATGGCCGTCCGGGCGGGGAAGAGCTGCCGCATCAGGAAGTATGCGACGGGTATGAGCGCGACGCCGGGGAGTACGGCGCTCCAGCGGGCCGTAGCGATGCTCGCGTCCCGGAAGAACAGGAGCAGCGCCTGCAGGTGAACGAGCCCCGCGGGTGTACCCAGCGTCACGCCGGTCCAGGCGCCGGGCCACACCTCGCCTCGAGAGATGCGCAGCGCCTCGAGCGCCAACTCTGCCTCGTCGTTCGCGATGCCCGGCGGCACGGTCTCAAGGTTCTGTGTGCGGATGATCGCTGCGACGAAGGTCAGCGCTGCGACGACCGCTATCTCCCACAGCCGTATCCGGCTGCCTGCGCGGGCGGTCTGCTCGGCGAACACGGGGAGAGCGGCGGACGCACCTGCCAGGGGAGCCAGCGCCCGCGCGGCCTGCCGGCTCAGTCCTCGTGCCGTTCTCCATGCTGTCCCGATACCCTTGCTGACCGCTTCCGTGGACGTGTGCCATCGACCTGTTCGTGAAGGAATTGAGGCGGAAGGGACGCTGGCAGGCACGAGGGCATGACCGCAGTAGAAGCAGAAGCGGTGGTGCACGGCGTTCGCGGTGCCGCATTGCGGGCAGATGGTGTTCAAGGGAGGCTGCTCAGAGGCTGCTGGGGAGGATGGTAGAAGAGTACCGGTTCATCCTACCGCATCCGCTGTGGCTTGGGTTGCTGTTAGCAGCATCGTGAAGGCTTGCCCGTCCGTGGGGCTGGGAGTATCGTGCGGGAGAGTCCGCACGTTGGAGGCGCATCAGGCGATGCTCACTGCTCAGCAGAACGAACTGCTCACCCGGGTTGGCCCCGGTACACCTATGGGCGACACGCTCCGGCGATACTGGCTACCGGCGCTGCTCGATTGGGAACTGCCGGAACCGGACTGTACTCCCGTGCGCTTGCGGCTCCTCGGCGAGGACCTCGTCGCATTCCGCGACACGAGCGGACGCGTGGGCGTGCTCGACGAGTACTGCCCGCACCGGCTCACGTCGCTCTGGCTCGGCCGGAACGAGGAGAACGGTCTGCGCTGCGTCTACCACGGCTGGAAGTTCGACGTGACCGGGCAGTGCGTCGACCAGATGAACGAGCCGAACCAGTTCGCGGCCAAGATCAAGACGGTCTCTTACCCGGTTGCAGAGGTGGGAGGCGTGCTGTGGGTATACATGGGGCCGAAGGAGAAGCAGCCCCCGCCCCCCAATTTCGCATGGACGGGCGTGCCCGCGGAGCATCGCGTGGTGACGAAAGTGGTGGAGGAGTGCAACTGGCTGCAGGCGCTCGAGGGCGGGATAGACACCTCGCACGCGCCCATCATGCACCGGGCGCTGCGCCCGAACCCCTCGCAACCCGGTATACCGGTGAACGATGTATTCGTACAGGGCGCGGCGCCGTCGCTGGAAGTGGACGTGACCGACTACGGCTACCGCTACTTCGGCATCCGCCCGCTCGGCACGGACCAGCAGTACGTGCGCGGCTACCACTTCGTGATGCCGTGGACGCAGCTGCGCCCCGCAGGCAGGGGGGTGCAGAGCCAGACGCATGGCCATCACTGGGTGCCCATCGACGACTACCACTGCCTCGTGTGGAACTGGTACTACAACGAGTCTGTGCCGCTGGACAAGGGCGAGGCCGGGCCCGAGGAGACGGGCAACATCTTCGGTGTGGACGTGGATGCGGAGAACGGGTTCCGCTCCATACGCAACCGCTCCAACAACTGGCTGATAGACCGTGCTGTGCAGAAGACGGACACCTTCACCGGCATCGTTGGCATCAACACGCAGGACCGCGCGGTGCAGGAGATGATGGGCCCGATCGTGGACCGCTCCCGTGAGCACCTTGGCCCTGCTGACAAGGCGATCATCGCCGCGCGGAAGTTGCTGGAGGAGGCGGTGCGCACCGTGCAGGACGGCGGCGACCCGCCGGGCGTTTCGCCCAGCTACTACGAGTTGCGCGCCGCGGAGAGCATCCTCCCGGCGGACGATGATTGGCGCACCGACCTCATCCCGCGCATGGACCCCTCGCTCGTCAGTGCATAGCGAGCCGCCCCGCATCCCAGGCGCCGGACGACTTCCCCTCTTCTGCCCCTGTGTATGAGCGTTGACGCTCGGCATACGCGGTGTTAGGTTCCCGCGTGGGTAACGCCGCTGTGCAGGGCTTTGCCGTAAGGGAGGTCGGCGCAGGACGGCAGACCCTTCATCCGGTCAGAGGGAGGATGACATGAACCGGAAGGTGATCAGCATCTGTACGCGCGCCGTTCTGGCAACGCTGGTTGCGCTGCTGGCAGTGGCGTCGCTCGCTGCATGCGGCAGCGACCCGACGCCCACGCCAACCGCGACGCCTGCGCCCCAGGCGACTCCGACGCCGGTGCCGGGCTTGCTGGACCAGCTGTACGCAGCAGCCCAGCAGGAAGGCGAGATCGTCTGGGCGACGACCGACACCGAGGAGCGCACCACCGCCATAATCGGCGCCTTCCAGGCGAAGTACCCCGGCGTCAACGTGAGCCTCATCACCGCCAACAGCGCCGAGTTGCGGGAGCGTCTCTTCCTGGAGGCGCAGGCAGGCAGAATCACGGTTGATGTTACCGACCCCGGACGCGACAACCGCGTGATCGAGGAGGACCTCGCCGAAGACCTCACCGACATCGTCGAGGAGCTCGGAGTTGACCCCAACTTCGTCTACTCGGATAACCGCATCTGGCTGAAGGTGGGTGTGCCGCACGCGCCCATCTGCAACACCGACCGGCTCTCCGCGAGCGAGTTCCCGCAGTCCTATGAAGACCTGCTCGACCCGAGCCTAGATGGCGAGATCGTCGTAGAGAACCGGCTCAAGGGCTTCATCTACTTGACGAATCTCCCTGAGTACGGTGACACGCGGCCGGGCCTGTGGGAGGAAGACCGCGTTGCGGAATACCTGTCCGCTGTGAAGGCGAACAACCTCAAGGCACAGCGCGGCAACGGCGTCGTCGGCGACCTCGTGGCGTCCGGCGAGGTCTCATGCGCCCTGGAGATCAACCTCAGCTCGTTCCAGGACCTCTGGTCGAAGGGTGCGCCGCTGGACATCGTTCCGGTCGAGACCATCTCCGTGGAGCCTGTCCACCACTTCGTGCCGAAGAACTCCCCGAACCCGAACGCGGCCAAGCTGTTCGCCGCGTTCCTGATGGGGCCTGATGGGCGGGCGCTCTGGACGCAGGTTCGCCCGACGTCCGACCTGACTCTCTCCGAGAACACACCGTACGCCGACCTGGTCAAGTCCAAGGGCTCGAAGATAGTACCGCCGGGGACCGAGCTGAACGACCACTTCAGCAGACTCACGGACAGGTACCTCGAGGCTATCGGCATCCCGACCGGATAGGACTCGAAGTCTGATGCAGTCAGGGCGCCGGGATGATGACGGAATCACCCCGGCGCCCTGTAGCCTGAGGGGCAGCACAGCTCTGCCCCAGGAGTGAGCGGCGCGTCATGATTGGGCAGCAGACAACGATGGGGCGCACTCTGCGCCGGGGGCTGCGGACGGACCCGCAGGTGCTGATCGTCATCGGCTCCCTGGGGGCGCTGCTGGCGTTTCTCGTCGTCGTGCCTCTGGTGCTCGTGCTGTGGTTCAGCTTCCGCACCGCGGGGCCTGGTGAGCGCGGCGGCACGTTCACCATCAGCAACTACGTGGACACCTTCCTCAATCCGCTCACGTACGAGCTGCTCATCAACACGTTCTGGTTCTCGGTCGGCTCGATCATCGTCGGTCTCATCATCGGCGTCGGTTTCGCATGGCTCATCGAGCGCACGAACACGCCGCTGCGCAACTTCGGCTTCGTATCCATCGTCATCAACAGCGCGATGCCCGCGGCGATGTTCGCCATCGCGTGGGTGCTGGTGCTGAACCCCCGCACCGGCCTGGTGAACCTTCCGTTCACGGCGTGGCTGGACTGGGACAGGGGGCCGTTCAACCCGAACACGATGTGGGCGCTGATCTTCGTCGAGGGACTGCGGCTCGCGGCCACCATCTTCCTCATGGTCATCGGCCTCTTCCGCAGCATGGACCCGTCGCTGGAGGAGGCGTCCTCCATGTCGCAGGTGGGCACGTTCAAGACGGCGCGCCACGTTACGCTGCCCATCATGACGCCGGGCATCCTGGGCGTCGTGGTCTACATCGCCACGTCGACGGTCGGCGTCTTCGAGATCCCGGGTGTGATGGGGATGCCGGCGGACATCCACGTGCTCGCGACGCGCATCTACCTGGCGACGAGCCAGGTGCCGCCGGACTACGGCTTCGCCACGAGCCTCGCGACGATCGCGGGCATCCTCGGCGTGGTCGGCATCTTCATCTACCACCGCGTGACGCGGATACAGCAGCGGTTCGCGACGGTGACCGGCAAGGGCTACCGTCCGCGGCGCATCGAGCTGGGGCCGACGGGCCGGTTCATCAGCGCGGGCCTCATCATCCTCTTCTTCATCCTCACGTTCGGCCTGCCGATGTTCATCCTCCTGTGGGCGAGCCTCATCCCGTTCTACCAGGCGCCGCTGCCGAAGGCGCTGGAGTTCGTCAGCCTGGACGCCTACCGCTTCATCCTCACCGGACCGGGCAGGCACGAGTTCATGCAGGGACTGCGGAACTCGCTGCTGCTCATCCTCGTGGTGCCCGCGCTGACGATGCTCCTCTCGGCAGTCGTCTCGTGGTTCGTGGTGCGGAGCAGGGCGCGGGGGAAGTCGATACTGGACATGCTGGCGTTCATGCCCCATACCGTGCCCGGCATCGTCATGGGGCTTGCGTGGCTCATCATCGGGCTGTTCGTCCTCGTGCCCACCTACGGGACGATATGGCTCATCGTCATCGCCCACATCTCGCTGTTCATCGCCTATGGCACGCGGACGACGAACGGGGCGATGTTCCAGATACACCGCGAGTTGGAGGAGGCCGGCGCGATGAGCGGGGCGGCGTGGTTCAGCACGTTCCGGCGCATCATCCTGCCGCTGCTCATGCCGTCGCTGGTCGCGGGCTGGTTGTGGGTCGCCATCCATAGCGGACGCGAGTTGACGGTGGCGCTGCTGCTGCAGTCCAGTTCCAACCGCATCATCTCCGCCTACGTCTGGCAGCAGTTCTTCGGCGGGCGGCTGAACCTCGCGGCGGCGGCGGGCGTGCTGCTGGTGATACTCATCATCCTGCTCGTCGTGCTCACGCGGGTCGTGGGTCAGCGGCTCAGCAGGCAACAGTAGGGGGAGGTCAACGTGGCGGTAGCGCTTCAGGTCAGGAACCTCTTCAAGCGGTTCGACACCGATCAGGGCGAGGTGCGCGCGGTCGAGGACGTGACGTTCGACGTCGAGTCGGGCGCGTTCTTCACGCTGCTCGGTCCGTCCGGCTGCGGCAAGTCCACGACGCTCCGCTGCATCGCGGGGCTCGAACGCCCGGACGACGGCGACATCACGCTGGAGGACGCCGTGCTCGTGTCGTCGAGCCGGGGCATGTGGACGCCGCCGCACAAGCGGCCCATGGGCATGGTCTTCCAGTCGTACGCCATCTGGCCGCACATGAACGTTTTCGACAACGTGGCGTTCCCGCTGAAACAGGGGCCGCAGAAGTTCTCCAACGCGGAGACGCGGGACCGCGTGATGCGCTCGCTCGCGCTCGTCCACCTGGACGGACTGGAGAAGCGACCCGCGCCGCAGTTGAGCGGAGGCCAGCAGCAGCGGCTCGCGCTTGCGAGGGCGCTCGTGAACGAGCCGAAGGCGCTCCTGCTCGACGAGCCCCTGAGCAACCTGGACGCCAAGCTGCGCGAGGAGATGCGCAATGAGCTGAAGCTGCTCACTTCCACGCTCGGCATCACCACGCTCTTCGTGACGCACGACCAGTTGGAGGCGCTGACGCTCTCCGACCAGGTGGCAGTGATGGACAGCGGACGCCTCGTCCAGTACGGCCCGCCGCGCGAGATATACGAGGCCCCGCGCAACCGGTTCGCCGCGGAGTTCATCGGCTCCGCCAACTTCTTCGAGGGCACTGTCACGGATGCCGCGGAGACGGGCGGCGTCACCGGTGTGGAGACGGAGCACGGCGTGCTGCGCTGTACGACGGCGGAGGCGGTGGGCAAGGGGACGCGGGTTGCCGTGGCCGTGCGGCCGGAGAACGTCATGCTGCACACTGGCGCGCCTCCTGCCGGAGACGACGTCAACGTGCTCTCCGGCACGGTGGCGAGCGTCGTCTACCTCGGCAACACGCTCGACTGCCAGGTGGAGGTGAACGGCGCGCTGGTGAAGGCGGACGTGCATCCCGGCGAGGACGTGAACGAGAACGACACGGTTGCGCTATCTTTCAAGGTATCGGCCTCCCGGGTCGTGCCGGTCGGCGTGGCCGTCGCGGCGGCAGAACAGGCGGGCTAACCCCAACAGGAGCAGACGCATGAGACTGGAGAACCAGGTAGCTATCGTTACGGGCGCGGGACGGAACATCGGCGAGTCGGTGGGCCACTACTTCGTCGGGGAGGGCGCGAAGGTCGCGCTCGTCGACGTACGGCTGGAGGCCGCGCAGGCCGTCGCCGACGCCATCAACGCCGAGCACCCCGGCTGCGCCATCGCGGTCCAGGCGGACGTGTCGTCGAGCGAGGACGTGCAGCACATGGTGAGCGCGGCCGTCGAGGCGTTCGGCGGCGTGGACATTCTCGTGAACAACGCCGCGATCACCGACCACACCCCTGCGCTCGACCTCCCCGAGGACGAGTGGGACCGCATCATCGACGTGACGCTCAAGAGCGTGTTCCTGACGTGCAAGTACGCGGGGCGGCAGATGCGCGACCAGGGGCGCGGGGGCAAGATCATCAACATCGCGTCCACGTCCGGCCACCGGGGCCGCGCCGACGCGACGGCATACTCGGCGGCGAAGGGCGGCGTGCTGAACCTTACCCGCTCGCTCGCCATCCAGTTCGCGCAGTTCGGCGTGCGGGTGAACTCGCTGACCCCCAACCGCATCGGCTCTCCGGTCGGACAGGAAGAGCTGCCTGCGGAGGGCCGGGGCGTGTCGAACCTCGTGGGACGGCAGGGCATGCCGCCCGACATCGCGAAGGCGGTCGTCTTCCTGGCATCGGACGACGCCGACTTCATCGCGGCAGCCGACCTGCTGGTGGACGGCGGCTCGCTCGCGGGCAGCGTTCCATTCTCGTCCCCTCCCCCGAGCCGCTAGGAGGCTCAGATCGTGGATGGGTCGGCAACGACCCCGCTGTAGCGTTGTGCACTGGAGCGTGGTTCTAGGCTGACGAGGGTCAACCGTTGTGGTTCTTTCGAGACGTATTTGAGGGCAACGTGCGCAGTCGGGATACCCTCAGCGCCCAAAGTGGAGATCATCTCTTCGAGGTTGGCCCCGACTCCGACCACCTCCTCGCCGTACACGGCGACCCAACAGTCCGGGTGCTCTTCCCGCATCCGTTCCATGATGGACCGCAGGTAGCGGTTGTCCCGCTTGAACTGCGCCATCTCTGCGCTCATCCGTTTGAGGTCGAGTGATTCCCGGAATTTCCGCTGCGTGCTCATCGTGTTCTCTCCGGCGGCGTGGCGCACACCGCCAGTCTACCGCCCGCCCCGGCACCGTCCAAGTGGCGCGTGTCACATCTCCGGCGACAGCCACACCCGAAGCAGCACCGACTCCGACGCCGGCAGCGCGACGAGCGTCCGCGCGACCACGCCCCGGGACGCCAGTGCGCGCTCGACCTCCGGCGGGTCGTCGACGCCGCGCACGACGTCGATGCGCGCCTCGCGCTCGCGGCCCCGGTAGTAGACCGTCGCCGGAGCGCCGCTTGCGACGTTGCGCCACCAGAGGGCGCGGACGCTCGTCAGCGCGTGGAGCGCCCCACTGCCGGCCGGCCGGCACGTTACCGGCACGAGGTACGTCCTGCCAGTGCGCCGTCCCTCGCAGCGCACGACGAGCACGCTTCCCCGCAGCAGCGGGTGCAACCGCGACCGCACGACCCACGCGGTGGCGGCGTTCACCCGGCGGAACACGGCAGGGATGACGGTCACCACCATCCACCGTGCGAGTCCGAGCCTGATCACGCGCATGGGCCGAGGCTATCGGGGGCGGGTGGGGGTGCGCCAGCCCCCTGTTGACAACTGCCCCCTGATCCGATCAACGATCAGCGCATGGCCCTCACGGATACAGCCGCCGCCTCATGCGGGCTTGACATACCGACACCCCATTGGGCGTCCCCTGCGAGGGATTCCATACTCTACGTTGGCGATGCGCTGGAAGTTCTCGCCACGATTCCTCCAGAGACGGTCGACTGCGTCTGGACCGACCCTCCGTATAAGCTGTCCAACGGCGGCATCACCTGCGTAGCGGGCCGGATGGTGAGCGTTGACAAAGGAGAGTGGGATCGGAGCGAGGGGCTTGAGGTCGACCACCAGTTCAACCACGACTGGATTGCTGCGTGCAAGCGGGTGCTCAAACCAACCGGGACCATCTGGGTATCCGGCACGTTGCATCTCTATCCGAGCGTGGGAATGGCCCTGCTGGAGAACGGCTTTCGTCTGCTCAACGACATCATCTGGGAGAAACCGAACCCGCCACCGAATATGGGACGTAGAACGTTCACGCACTCCACCGAGGTTGTGCTATGGGCGAGCAAGGCTGAGAAAGGCAGCCGGCATAAGTACACGTTCAACTACGATCTGATGCGCGAGGAGAACGGCGGCAAGCAAATGAAAACGGTCTGGGGCTTCCGCACGCCTGGCCGCGAGGAGAAGCGCTTCGGGAAGCACCCGACGCAGAAACCGGTTTCGCTCATCGCCCGATGCCTGCGCGCCAGCACAGACCCGGACGGCCTCGTGCTCGATCCGTTCGCCGGTGCCGGAAGCACGGGCGTTGCCGCGCTGCAGGAAGGTCGAAAGTTCATCGGCATCGAGGCTGTTGCGGAGTACGCTGACATCGCGCAGCAGCGCTTGGAATCAGTGCTTTACCCCCCCCCCCCCCAATTATTCAGGAAATGCTACGAATCTCGAAAATATTCACTCAGAGTACTCGGCGGAAATCTCTTATCACAGGCCGAGATTGTTCGAAAAAAGAGAGCATTGAGATATGGCTGGGCGCAATACTCGGACAGGCGACGTTATGGAGCGGATGGTACTGCCTGCGTTGGAGATGGGAGGGTACGAGGTCACGCGCAGTGTAAACGTCGGGTCGCGGTTTGGGGTTTCCCGTCACATCGTAGATACGCTTGCAGGCGATGCAAATGGCAGGCTGCACCTCATTTCGCTGAAGTGGCAACAGGTGCAGGGCACTGCAGAGCAGAAGATACCGTTCGAAGTCATATGTCTTGTAGATACCATGCTGAGAGACGAACGATTCTTCAAGGCATACCTTGTGCTGGGCGGCGAGGGGTGGAAGTACAAGGAGTTTTACTTGAGTGGTGGTCTGAAGCCCTATCTCGCAAACGCGGACATGGTGAACATCGTCTCAATGGAGCAGTTCGTCACGCTGGCGAATCAGGGTAGGCTCTGACAATTCACGTGCGCAGCTTGGACGAGCCTTCGGGCTAGCTACTCCCTTTCCTGGTCTCCTCCCCTACCTCCTCATACACCCGCAGCACGGCCTCCGTGGGGACGTAGTGTATGCCGCGGCCGGTGCCGTGCCGGGTGAGGAGCCCTGCCGTCAGCATCTCGCGCAGGTGCCTGGCCGCCGTCTGGTTGCCGACGTTCGCGAAGTGGCGGTACTCGCTGTTCGTGATGGACCCGCTCTGGCAGGCGACCCATAGCCCGAGCTGCCGGTCGAGGTTGCCGCGCAGCTGCGCTGTGAACGCTTCTTCCAGCCTGTCGATCTGCATCCTGTGCAATCGCGTCTCAGCGGCGGCGGCCTCGGCCTGTGCCGCGTGCGCGCGGAGGTAGTAGTCCGTCCAGGGCGTCACGTCGCGGTCCTGGGGGTCGTAGGCAGGGCCGAGCGAGTCGGCTATCGCGCGGTAGTAACCCTGGGTGTCGCGCCCGAAGTACGCCTCCAACGAGACGAGTTCCTGCGATTTGTAGTCTGCGAGATAGAGGACGAGCGCTTCGAGGATGCGAGCCGTACGCCCGTTGCCGTCGTCGAACGGATGGATGGCCACGAAGTTGAGGTGGGCGAGCGCGGCGCGGTAGTAGGGGGGCAGTCCCTCGCGCGGCGTGTTGAGCCATTGCACATACTCTTCCATGAGCGGTTGGACGCGGTCGGGCGGCGGAGGCCGGAACAGCGGACGTTGCGTTGCGCTGTTGATGACGAAGTTCTGTACGAACCGGTACTGACCGGGGTTGTAGCCGCCGGGCAGCGACTTGGTGACGAGGAAATGGATGGTCTTGACGGTCTCCTCGGTGATGCACGGCGAGGCTGCGTTGGCGACGACCTGGGCGTACTCCATCGCCTCGCGGTAGTTGAGCGCTTCCTGCTGCTGGCTGACCGGCGCGGCGATCTGCCGGCCCCGCAGGAGGCTCTCGACCTGCTCCAGCGTGAGCGTGTTGCCCTCGATACGCGTGGAGTAGTGGACGCTGAGGGCGATGGCGTGCCGCCGCAGTTCGCCCATGTAGGAGTCGGGAGCATCCTGGTACTCGTCGAGGGTCTCGCGGGCGCGCTGCAGGTCTTCCAGCAGGCGGCTGGCGTCGAGCGACGGACTGAAGCGCAGGTAGAGCATAGCGACGATTAAATCGATGTATCACACGATTCAATCGTGTGATACATGCATTCTAATGCATCAACAGCTGTGCGGCTACGCGGGATAGCGTTGAGGGGCTACACCCCCACCTTGGCGCGCTTGCGCGGTCTGGGGGTGGGGGCGGGCGACGGCTCCTCCGGCGCGACGCCGTGCTTGGCGAGAGCGTCGCGGAGGAACGACGCGGTGCGCGACTCCGGGTGCGCGGCGACGCGCTCCGGCGTCCCTTCGATGACGACGTCGCCGCCGTGGACGCCGGGGCCGGGGCCCATGTCGATGATCCAGTCCGCGTTCTTGATGAGGTCCAGATGGTGCTCGATGAGCAGCACCGTGTTGCCCCCGTCCACCAGCCGGTGCAGCACGCGCAGCAGGTGCGCCGCGTCCTCGAACGACAGCCCGGTGGTCGGCTCGTCCAGGATGTAGAGCGTCTTGCCGGTCGCGCGCTTGGAGAGCTCGGTGGCGAGCTTCACGCGCTGCGCCTCGCCCCCGCTGATGGTCGTCGCGGGTTGGCCGAGCCGGATGTAGCCGAGGCCGACCGCCTCCAGCGTTTCGAGCTTCGACTTGATGCGCGGGATGTTGGCGAACAGCTCGTGCGCCTCGGTGACGGTCATCTCCAGCACGTCGGCGATGCTCTTGCCCCGGAACGCTATCTCCAGCGCGTCCTCGTTGTAGCGCCTGCCGTTGCAGATCTCGCACGGCACCGTCACGTCCGGCAGGAACTGCATCTGTATCTGCACGTAGCCGTCGCCCTGGCACGCCTCGCAGCGCCCGCCCTTCACGTTGAACGAGAAGCGGCCCGGCATGTAGCCGCGCGCCTTCGACTCCGGCAGGGCGGCGAACAGCTCCCGGATGGGCGTGAACGCGCCGGTGTACGTGGCCGGGTTGCTGCGCGGCGTCCTCCCGATGGGCGACTGGTCGATGTTGACGACCTTGTCCACGTGGTCGAGGCCGTCGACGCCGTCGCTTGCGCCGGGGCGGTCCTTCGCGCGGTAGAGACGCTGCGCCAGCCACTTGTAGAGCACCTCGTAGACGAGCGTGGACTTGCCCGAGCCGGAGACGCCGGTGACGCAGACCAGCTTGCCGAGCGGGAAGTCCACGTCGAGGCCGCGCAGGTTGTTCTCCCGCGCGTTCTTCACCCGCAGCCGCTTGCCGTTGCCCTTGCGCCTCGCGAGCGGCATCGATATCTCGCGCCGCCCCGAGAGGTACGCGCCCGTGAGCGACCCTTCGCTCTCCTCGACGTCGTCGATGGTGCCCTCGGCGACGACCCACCCGCCATGCTCGCCCGCGCCGGGGCCGAGGTCCACGAGGTGGTCGGCGGACCGCATCATCGCCTCGTCGTGCTCGACGATGAGGACGGTGTTGCCGAGGTCGCGCAGACCCTTGAGCGTCTCGATGAGGCGCGCGTTGTCGATGGGGTGGAGGCCGACGGACGGCTCGTCGCAGACGTAGAGCACGCCCATGAGGCCGGAGCCGATCTGCGTCGCGAGGCGTATCCGCTGGCCCTCGCCGCCGCTGAGCGTGCCCGCGGCGCGGGAGAGCGAGAGGTACTCCAGCCCCACGTTGAGCAGGAACGAGAGGCGCGAGCCGATCTCCTTCAGTATCTGGTTGCCGATGGTCAGCTCGCGCTCGTTGAACACCGGCGCGTCGGCGTGCTCCGGCCAGCGCGGCTCGACGGGCACCTCCGGCGCCAGCGCCTGCACGGAGAGCGCCCACTCGCTCGCCTCGGCGACCGAGAGCGCGGTGACCTGCATGATGGAGCGGTTCGCGATGGTGACCGCGAGCGCCTCGGGCCGCAGCCGTTCGCCGCCGCACGCCTCGCAGGGCAGGGCGGTCATGTACCGCTCGATCTCGTTCCGCATGTAGTCGGACTGCGTGTCGCGGTAGCGGCGCTCCAGGTTGGGGATGATGCCCTCGTAGCGCGACTCCCACTCGAACACGCGCCCGTGGTGGGTGCGGTGGCGCACCTTCACCCTGCGCCGGTCCGGGTAGCCGTAGAGGATCGTCTTCCGCACGTGCTCCGGCATCTTCCGCCAGGGCGTGTGCATCCCGACGCCCTCCGCCTCCGCGACGCCGCGCAGGATGCTGAAGTACCACGCGGTGCTGGAGCCTGCGCGCGCCCACGGGTGTATCGCGCCGTCGTCCAGGCTGCGAGATACGTCCGGCACGATGAGCTCGGGGTCGACCACGAGCTTCTGGCCGAGCCCGGAGCAGGTGGGGCACGCGCCGTGCGGGCTGTTGAACGAGAACGTGCGCGGCTCAATCTCCGCGAAGCTGATGCCGCAGTATGGGCACGCGAACTGCTCCGAGAACACCTGCTCCTCGCCGGAGTCGGCGTCGACCGCGACCATCCGACCGTCGCCGTAGCGGAGCGACGTCTCGACCGAGTCGAGGACGCGGCTGCGCTCGGTCTCGCCGTCGAGGACGAGCCGGTCGACGACGATCTCGATGGTGTGCCACTGCTGCTTGTTCAGTTCGACGGTCTCGTCGAGGCTGCGCACCTCGCCGTTGACGCGGACGCGGACGAAACCCGCGGCGCGGGCGTCGTCGAACACGTCCTTGTGCTCGCCCTTCTTGTGGACGACGCGGGGCGCGAGGAGCATGAGCCGTGCGCCGCGGCGGGAGAGCACGGCCTCGGTGACCTGCTGCGCCGTCTGGTGCTGCACCGGCCTGCCGCAGCGGTAGCAGTGCGGGCGTCCGACGCGCGCGAAGAGCAGCCGGAGGTAGTCGTACACCTCGGTGACGGTGCCGACCGTCGAGCGCGGGTTGTTCGACACGCCCTTCTGGTCGATGGAGATGGCGGGCGACAGCCCCTCGATGTACTCGACGTCCGGCTTGTCCATGCGCCCGAGGAACTGGCGCGCGTACGCGGAGAGCGACTCGACGTAGCGCCGCTGGCCCTCGGCGTAGATGGTGTCGAAGGCGAGCGTGGACTTGCCGGAGCCGGACGGGCCGGTGATGACGACGAGCCTGTCGCGGGGGATGGTGACGTCTATGTTCTTGAGGTTGTGCTCGCGAGCGCCGCGAACGACGATGCTTTCGAGGGCCATGGGGTTAGATGGTATCACCTGCGCAGGGCGGCGGGTGAGGGTACCTACCGCTGTGCGATGGGGCGCCCCGGCAGGCGAGCCCACACCTCGTCGCCGCGCACGAACGTCTCGAACGCCGTCGCGTCGTACGTGTAGCGGTCGAGGCACTCGCCGGTGACGATGTCGAAGATGGCCGAGTGCAGCGGACAGATGACCTGCCCCGGCTCGACCGTGCCCCACGATAGCATCGCGCCCTGGTGCGGGCAGAAGTTCTCCAGCGTGCCGATGCGCTCCCCGTCCCAGAAGACCGCTATCTCCCACCCGCGGTACTTCGGGTGCTCGATCTCGATGGCGAGCGCGCCCTTCTCCTGCAGTTCGCTGAGCGGGCAGAGGTAGTACTCGTTCAGGGTTGTGGGGGCCTGGCTGAACATGGGCTACTGGATCTCCAGGAGCGGCTGACCGGCCTCGACCGCCTGGTCCTTCTTGATCTTCACGCCCTTCACGACGCCGCTGCGCGCCATGCGCACGCTCTGCTCCATCTTCATCGACTCGAGCAGGCAGATCTCGTCGCCCGCCTCCAGCTCCTGCCCCTTCGTGACCGTCACGGAGACGATCTTCCCCGGCAGCGGACAGCGGATGACGCGCTCGTCGCCCTGCGTGATGCCGCGCAGACCGGGCAGCTCCGCCTTGCGGGGCGCGGAACGCCGCACCGGAACGCCGGCGTCTCCCGGGTTGCCGACCTCGACCGTGTAGGTTTCGCCGTCCACGACGACCTCCACCGGGTTCTGGAAGAGGTCGGCGATCTCGACGTCGTACCAATCGTCGTTGACTCGCACGCGCATCCGTTTCACTACAACACTCCGTTGCTGAGGCGGTTCACCATGGCCATACGCCGGCCGTGCATCCGCCACCTGCTGAACTGTATCTCCTGCGGGGACTCCTGTTCCAGCGCCATCGCGACCGCTATCGCGGCGGCGAGCGCGCTGTTGCGCGCCGGTTCGTTCAGCATCCGCTCCAGGAACGCGTTGTCGAACGCGCCGCTCCTGAAGTCCTTGTGCTCCAGCACGCGCTGGACGAGCGGGATGTTCACGACCGGCCCCTCGACGACGTACTGGTCGAGCGCCGCCAGCATGCGGGCGATCGCCTCCTCCCGCGTCTCGCCGTGGACGATGAGCTTCGCCATCATCGACTCGTAGTGCGGCGACACCTCGTAGCCTTGGTACAGCGCGCTGTCGACGCGAACGTGCGGCCCCTCCGGCTCGACGAGCACCGAGACCGTGCCCGCGGTCGGCAGCAGCATCACCGGGTCCTCCGGGTAGATGCGCGCCTCGATGGCCGCCCCGTGCTGGTGGACGTCGCTCTGCGAGAGCGGCAGACGCTCCCCCGCCGCGACCCGCAGCTGCAGCTCGACGAGGTCCAGCCCCGTGACCATCTCCGTGACGGGGTGCTCCACCTGCAGCCGCGTGTTCATCTCCAGGAAGTAGAAGCGCTCCTCCTTCGCGTCGTACAGGTACTCGATGGTGCCCGCGTTCGTGTAGCCGATGCTCTTCACGAGCCGGACCGCCGACTCGAGCAGGGCGCTCCGCACCTCCGGCGTCAGCTTGGCGCACGGCGTCTCCTCGACCACCTTCTGGTTGCGGCGCTGCACCGAGCAGTCGCGCTCGAACAGGTGCAGCGCCTTGCCGAAGTGGTCCGCGATGACCTGCACCTCGACGTGCGACGCGTTCAGGATGCGGCGCTCCATGTAGACGCGGCTGCTGCCGAACGCGTTCAGCGCCTGCGACCGCGCACGCTCCACCGCCTCCGGCACCTCTTCGATGCTGTTCACGACGCGGATGCCCATGCCGCCGCCGCCGTCCGCCGCCTTGATCATCAGCGGGAAGCCGATGCCCCGCGCGATCGCCACCGCCTGCGCGTCGTCTATCTCGCCCTCCGCGCCCGGGCTGATGGGCACCCCGGCCTCCCGCGCGAGCCTGCGCGCCATAATCTTGTCGCCCATCTGCGCGATGACCTTCGACGACGGCCCGATGAACGTGAGCCCTTCCTTCTCGACCGCCTCGACGAACGACGGGTTCTCGGAGAGGAAGCCGTAGCCGTGGTGGATGGCCTGCGCCTTGACCTTCTTCGCGGCCTTGATGATGTTCTCGCTGTTCAGGTACGACTCGGACGCGGGCGCCCCGCCGATCTGGACGGCGCGGTCGGCCATGCCGACGTGCTTCGCCTTCGCGTCGGCGGACGAATACACCGCCACCGCCTCGATGCCGAGACGCTGGCAGGTGCGGATGACGCGGCAGGCGATCTCGCCGCGATTGGCGATGAGCACGGTGTCGAACATGGGAGATTAGTGTAACGGGCGCAGCCGCCCCCGGCCAACCTCATCGAAACATCTCGGCCATCCGTGTCCTGGGTTGTCCTTCCCGCGCCTCTCCGTCATTCCAGCGGAGGCTGGAATCCAGGAGGCGGCGTGGCGTGGTGAGGGCTGTCATGTTGAGCGCAGCCGCAGGCGGATTCGAAACATCTCTCGGGCATCCGTGTCCTGGGTTGTCCTTCCCGCGCCTCCTCTACCAAACCCCCGCTCAGGCGTGAACCCCCCGGCTTCGCCCCCAAAATTGTGCGCCAAAGTGCGCCATTGTGGGCCATTCCACTCCTGCGACCCCGACCTCCGCACCGGGGCAGGCCCCCGACGCTGTCCGCGGGGCGGAGCGCCGTCACCGACCAGCGTACGCGCCCCTGCCGCGACGGCGAAAGGGGCGCGTGTCGCAGCCTCCGTCATTCCCGCGCAGGCGGAAATCCAGAGGTGCCATGACCGGGGCTATGGCTCGCCATCAACCCTTGAAGACGTGTTCTCTATGGTAGCGAAGGAACTCTCTACTTGGCTCGAACTTCTGCGGGAGGGCGATCTGAAGGCCGTCGTAGACCCCTATCGACTTTACGAAGAAATCGTCATCACCCTGCAGGTGTTCGCTGGAGACACGGACAGTCATATCGTCGGTTACGGTTATGATTCCGGAATCGAACGCTTTATCGTGTAATGCGGACAGGAGTAGGCCATTCCGGGGATTGACTCGGTTGGCCTTATCGTGGCTCCACGGAATGATGTGGCTCGCTATCAGTAGACTGGGGTTCGACAGGCCGGTGATGCAGCAGCGCCCGGTGTAGGAACTCAGCACAGTCCTTCGGAAGAACCTCTGCCCGACGCGTGTCGTTGCTTCTACCGGCCTGTCTTCCCCTAGGCGGCTCTCCTCCGGTTGATCGTCGGGTGCTTCTTCTGCCAAGCCAATCTCGCTTACAGCCTGATCTGATTGAATGGCGAACTGGTCCCAGTCGTTTTGCATCTCTGCCCACACTAGGCGTTCCACAGAAGAAGTGTTTCGTAGGCCGCTGCGACCGGTAGAGGTAATCTTGGGATCAAGGCTGGCGATGTTCACCAGCTTCATGGCGAGCGCTGATGGAGATCTCCCCATCGCCTGCGCAAACCGAATGATTACCGGGTTGCTAGCGTGAAGCCTCCCGAAGGGCAACTGGCAGTACAAGTTGAGTGCGACCAGTAGTTCGCTCCGTGTCCATTTACGGTTGGTGACCATGTCGACCCGCTTTCGCCTTTTGCTATTGCTTTGTAGGTCTATGTCAATGACCCGAAGATCGTCCATGTTGGCATAGTCATGCTCAATCAACCTGTGCTTTGATTCTTTCGCGCAATTCTTGGAGCTGTGGATGAAGAGGAGCTACGGATCGCATCACCCTCCTCAGACACTCTCGTGATTCTATACCAGTCAATTGCTCTAGGCGATGGCCGAGGTTGTGATAGTCGATTTCCGAGCGAATGGACTCGATTAGGGTATCTGCTTCTCCTATCGAACAGCCGAATTGAGTGGCAAGTTGGGCGTGATAATCGGGGAGGAGCAGTTGTTCCATGACCCATTGCTCAGGTGGCAATGCACCTGGCAGAATGATATACTCTGGATGTAAGCTTTCATCAGAAGGAGCTTCTTTCGCTATTGCCTTCTTAATGTCCGATTCAGAACAATCGCCGTCCAGTACGCACATGGCTCTCATTGTATACCCTGAACGCAGATGGGAAACACCTTGACGGACCACAGTCTCATTGCTGCCTACTTCTCTAACGTCCGTGCGATTTCTAAGGCCATAGGGAAGAGCTTCCTCAATTAATGCCTTCGCGCTGAAGTCTTCACAATACAATACCAGTTCTGGCTTAAAGACACCACTCATTTCGTGGATTGCGAACCGCGTACTAGGTGATTCTATTGCTTCGTGGTTGTCGCCTTGTCTACTAAGCAGGATTCTCGCTTGCCGTGGCAATGCGTCAAGAAATGCCTCCGAGTGTGTTGAGCAGACTATCTGTGTCTTTCGCTTCAGACAGACTTCAACGAGAATCTCGGCTAACCGAACCTGGGCTTCAGGATGCAAGCCAGCTTCAATCTCTTCTATCAGTAGAAGGCTTGAAGTTGGCAGTTCCTGTAGTGTGTGAAGGAGATTGATAATCCAACTCTCGCCACTACCCATGTTGAAGCCTGTGAATTCAACTCCCGAGCGAGCTCTCTGAAGAGCATGGCGCTTGATTTCTTGGATTTCAGCCGAACTGTAGATTCTACCCATAATGTAAGACAATTGCTGGGTCGATGTTGATGTTAATGAAGAAGAGTAGGTACCGATCTGTTGGTTGGCGAATGCGCTCCGAACACCTGCTATCTCATGGGCAGGGATTAGACGCCTAAGAGGACTGAAAGCCACTTCTCGTTCGGGCCGTGCAGTGTATCTTCCCCACCGGGTAGGAGTCTTCCTAAATTTGACCGAAGGAGTTGGCCTGGAGTGCCTATATGTCCAAGTTACCGAAACACCATCAAAGGACTGCTCACTGGAAGCCCGAAGAAAGAAATCTTCGAATGTATAATAGGACCTATCAGCGGCTTTGGACTTTGGCTGGTGTAGCCAGTTTGGAATACGCCAGCCTGCCGGCGAGTGATATGCCAGTGCTGCTAGAGCTAGAATCGTGCTCTTCCCTACACCATTCTTTCCGCACAACGCAGTGACTGGATACCGAAAGGGTACGTAAAGGCCATGTATACCTCGCAAGCCACCACTAATGGCGATACTCTCGAGATATGGCCTGTGGATGTCATCTGTGGGATTATCCCAAAGATGTTGCAATGCTCTTTCTTCGTCACTGAGTCGTCTGCCCGGCATCTACATCCTCGGCTATGAATTGCATTTCTTTTTCCTGTTCTTCTTCGGGGGTCCCTAATCTAGGTGTAGTTGTGTCACGTTCTTGCCAGCGCTTGTATCCTGGACATATTTGCCTGAAGTCGCATTTATGACAACTGCCATTCTCGACTCCTCGACGTGCGAACCTACCTTCCTGAATTGCAACTTGGATTTCGGTCACGGCGTCGCGGACACGAAGTCGAACGCCTTCACGTGCCTCTTCCGAAACATCTACGGTGACTCGTTCCTCAACCCCTTGGTCAACCATGTCTTGTGTTGGCGGTCGAGGACTTAAGAAATGAGCGTATGCGGTCCTTGCATCCAGCCCCCACGAGTTTCCTGCAGCGACTGCGTAAAGCCTGAGTTGTGCTTCTACTTCGCTTTTCCTTAACACGAACTGATCGATCGTACCCCAGCGATGGGCCTTAAAGTCTACAATGGCCACGGGTATCCTAGCGGATGATTCTGGTTGCGTATTGTCAACCCTCTCAATTAGGTCGACTACTCCGCTAATCAACGCTCCAGAACCTTTGTCAACAAATTCGAACGGTTTCTCCGCGTGGAGCACGAACTTCGTGGTGTCCGGATAAGTGTTTAGAAAGCGAGCGATTGACTGTCTTGCGGCGTCACGTAACCGCGTAAGGGGTTTGTAGTCGTTGCCGTCTCGAGTATATCTCAAATGGAAACGTTGTTGGATTAGCCTTGAAACTTGATCGGCGGACATGAATTGCCCTTGAAGGGCAGATTGATGGATTTCGGCGAGGATGTTGTGTATCTGTTGGCCATATCCGTATGACTCCTGGACTCCTGGTTCAAAACCCATCAAAGCCCTAAGCTGATACTCAAAAGGACAACGCCAATAGTAGTTGAGCTCGGTAAATGTGGTTGGGAGCAATTGAGCGTTTGCCGGTGGAACAGGCTCACCCTTCGCCAGTTCAACCACATGGTCGTCTCTTCCTACAATGTCATGCTTGATGTCGGTGAAATAGGACGTCGGCCTTTTATTCTTGCGATTGGGACTGGATATGTTCAGAAATCGTTGACATCGTGTGAGGGCCACGTACCAGAGGCGCCGCTCACCTTCGTCTCCGCCGGCATAGTCCGCAGGATTAAATACTTTTGCATTTAGGAAGGTAGCTGGCCCCCTGTTTCTTAAACTACTAGGAAAGTTGGCACTGGAGACGCGAGGAACAAAAACCACGGGCCACTCAAGACCTTTTGCAGCATGAACAGTCATGATTTGCACAGCGTTAGGGCTCGCGCTCTCCTCTAGTCCGCCTTCATCAACTTGACTCGCTGCCCATCCACCCAGATAGAAACACAATGCCTGAAGCTGGCTAGGCGTGATCCATTGATGGACGGCTTCAAAGTCGGTAATGAGTCCGCTTAGCCTCCCAAGATTATAAAGGACTCGTTCAGGCCACGGTTCTACACCTGCTGATGACCCGAGTTGTTCTAGCATATCTTGGAATATCTTTTGCGGATAGATACGCCGTGCGAGCCGCCCTCGCCTCTCCCTTTCAAGGTTTCGCCGATCAAGTTGCTCACGCTTCGCGGCGATCCACGCGAGGTATTGCGACTCATTAGCATTCGGCATGTCCCCTGTCTCGTTGCTCAGGCGGCGTATGGTGGCGCGGATGAATTCCCTTATCTCAGCCTCGTTTCTTCGACGCGTAGCTGCGGCCTGGTTGTTGACCATTTCAGACCTAGCTAAAAGGCAGAAAGTGGCATAGATCAGGAGAACTTCGTCGTGGTCGAATAGGCCACCAACTCCCTTAATGACGACTGGTATCTTCTGCTTTTGTAGAACCTCCAAGATTACTTTCCCTGACCCCTTAACACTTCTCAAAAGGATGGCCATATCGGCGTAATCAATTGCTCTGGAATCACCATCAGGCTGTTCGATTATGACACCTCTCAATTCGCGAATACGATTAGCGATCCATTGGGCTTCATCCTCTTCGGAGGGTAATGAACGTACCCTGACATCTCGCGGTAGAGCCATGGTCTCAATAAAGCTGTTAGAGGATGCGTCCCAATGCCGAGCCTCCATTTTCTTGGGCAAACGGCGAGTGGTGGGAATCTTGCGAACAGCAGAGTCAGCGATCTCAACAATTGCATGTGTACTTCTGAAATTGTGAGTGAGTTTGATTTGAGTAACATTGGAATAGCGTTGAGAGAAGGACAATATATTGTCAATACGTGCACCTCTCCACCCGTAGATCGCCTGATCGTCGTCCCCCACAACAGTAACATGTACGTCTAATCCATGGTTGGAAATGAGTGCGATCAATTCCTCCTGTCTATCATCAATATCTTGGTACTCATCAATAACAAGGTATTGAAATCTGTGACGCAGGATTGAGAGAGCTTCAGGCCGATTTTTTAGTTCAGCCAGAAACCGAGCAATAATATGGTCAAAATCGAAGAAATAATTGGGGTACCCATAAGCAAGGTCTCGATAGCGATTGATACACTCACTAAGGTCAGCATCGTCGAGTGGGTCCAAAGATATTGCCTTCTGGTGGGCCACGCTGACGGTTGTCATGAAGGTCCGGATAGTATCCCAATAACCCTTGGATTGCGTGCGATCACGCAGTAGGTTGAGCCCAATACCCGCATTGCTGTCCGGAAAATGATGGTAGTTACTCATGACTAGTGCAGCTTGGCGCGCCTCATCCATCACCTCGAACCTGCGAAACTGAGGATCTAACTCTTTGAGCATCTGGAGGCAGAAGCTGTGGATGGTGCCTATGTACATATCCCCAACAGCGGGATCAGTAGGTAGAGTTTCCTCAAGATGAGTGCGTATGCGCGCTTTCAATTCGTTGGCCGCTCTATCAGTAAATGTGAAGGCAACAATTGCTCCCTTCGGTATTCCTTCGCCCACAAGCTCGGCTATTCGTCTGGAGATGACTTGAGTCTTGCCGCTGCCTGCGCACGCAAGAATCTGCAGGTTGCCTTGCCGGTGGTCAATCGCTTGTTGTTGCTCGGGTGTGTAGTTCATGTCTGTTTACTAAGGGCAATTCTAAGAGTGGGAGCGAGTTGCGCGATTAATCGCATAGGAACGGCGTTCCCTATCTGAGAAGCGATGTCCTTGCTACTGCCAATAAACTTGTAGTCATCGGGAAAAGTCTGCAATCGAGCCGCCTCTCTGAGCGTGAGTGCGCGGTCATCTCGGGGATGGGCGTACCGGCCTCGAGTGAGATCCGTGCATCCAGTGGTTAGAGTAGGTGCTACTGCGTCCCAACGCATTCGCCCATAAACATCTGGATGGCCGTTGTGGTTCTTGTGGCATTTGAGCTGCAAATGGGAAGGTAGGCTGTCCCTGCTGCCGCCGTCCTTGGGTATGTGCTGAAGGCGCAGTTCAGCGATGGGGCGATGAACTCGGGCGAAGTGCAGGACGTCGTTAGGGTCGGCTTGTCCGGATTGCAAGACTTTCAAATCGCCAATGGCCGTGCGAACTGTCTCCTGCGTTCTGGTCCAATTCCGCTCCGGCAGCGGAGGAGGAGGTTGCCCTTTACTGGCTAACATGATGCACCTAGCCCGCCTTTGGGGTACGCCGAATTCGGCTGCGTCCAGGCGAGTAGGACTTCCAACGAGGTAGCCTGCATCCTTAAGTCCTTGCGCCAGCCGCGCCCGAAGTTTGTCAAAGCGTGGGGCGGTTAGCCCAGGGACATTCTCGAAGAGAATCACCTTGGGATTCAGTATCCTAGCGAATTTAATGCTTTGGAGAATTAACTGTGCGCGATCGTCTTTCCCTGCGATTCTCTGATGGCTGCTAAACGGTTGACATGGTGCGCAGACTGCCATCAGATCCAATTTTCTTCCGGTCAGTATAGTATCCTTCAATTCCTGAGGGTCGACTCGGACGATGTCCTCTTCGATAAGATGGACGGAAGGGTGGTTCGATCTATAGGTGAGACAAGCAACGGGATCGTTGTCAACTGCTGCTAGAACCTTGAATCGGGCTGCCTTGAGGCCCGCCGTCACTGCGCCACAACCTGAGAACAGGTCAACAGCAGTAGGCCATCGTGTCGCTTTTTTAGATTCAGTCCGCATAGAGGAACCTCTGGAGTGTTTGCTCAAGTTGAACTTCATCTCTCATGCCACATTCCCATATGACTAGCGCCTTCCAGCCTAGTTGCGTCAATAGAGTGTGATTCGTCCTGTCTCGCTCAATGTTCTTGTCGAGTTTAGTATTCCAGAATTGCGAGTTTGACTCTGGCCTTTTCGCTGAAGAACAATTGTCGTGTTGATGCCAGAAGCAACCGTGTACAAAGATCACTTTCTTATGCCGGATTAGCGCGATATCCGGATTGCCGGGTAGCCTGCGGTAATGTAAACGGAAGCGGAAGCCCATTCGGTGCACAAGTGACCGGACCGCCTTTTCAGGCGCTGTGTTGGTACTTCCGACGCGCGACATCATCCAACTGCGCTTTTCGGTCGATACAATGTCCAAGGCTATATCAACTCACCTTCGCATTGTGCTGGCACGCAAGAAGGAACTTGGCGGAGAGGTAGTCTAGGGAGCTATACTACCTCTGTCAATTCGTACATGCAGATTGTTAGAGTCTCGCCCTCACTCGAAGAAGCCCCACGCGGCAGTCGGAGGTCGCTCCCTCCCCAATTCGTGACACCCGCCCCTATCGCGGTCGAGGGGCGACCCCGTACGCTGGTTGGATGACCGTCGACCGCACAGCGCCTATAGAGCACGTCGATAGCTCGGGGCCCAGCTATGGCTCTGGCCTATGGGTCAAGGTTGCACACACACCCCGGCGCCGGATCTTGCAATCAAGAACGCGGAAGCAGGCCACGGCCTTGGCGATCAAGATCTGCAAGATTGCGAAATGCCATACGTTTACTCGTAAGGACCGGATCAAGAAGCAGATCAAGAACGCGAGCGTGGCGACCTTCGGGCTGGGTTCCCGCCTGCGCGGGAATGACGGGAGAAGGAGCGGGAATGACGGATCAGAGCACCGCCATCATGTGGTGCTGGACGCGGTTGCCGCGCTGCACGCCCATCTTCATCACCTGCCGCGCCGGGCGGTCGTCCGGGTCCGGGAACATCGCGGTCCATGCCGCGTCGATGGCGGCCAAGTCGGCGTAGTCCTGGATGAGCAGCGTGATGAGGCCGACGTTGTCCATCGTGCCGCCGCCCGATTCCACGAGCGACCGGATGTTGCGGATGCCGTGGTGCGCCTGACCCTCGATGCCCTTCACCGGCTCCAGCTTGTCCGGCCCCGCCGTGTCGACGCCGGAGACGCCGCCCGAGCAGAAGAGGTCGCCGATGCGCGCGCCCATCGGGATCGGGTCGTGGTGGCCGTGCCCCTCGATCTCGTGGTTCGTCCGCTCGCCGCCTATCCTGCCGATCACCTGTATCTGGATCTGTCCGCCCATGGGGTAGCGGTACGTCTTGCGCGCCGCCTGGTACTGGCCGATGGGCCACGCCTCCAGGTACACGTCCACCATGTACGGCTGGTAGGCGAAGTCGTTCAGGTACACCCACTGCAGCACCACGTCGTCCACCGTGCCGCCCGCGTGCTCCATGAACACCCGCATGTTGTCGAAGCACTGGTCGGTCTGCGCGTCTTCGCCGGTGACCGGCAGCGAGGTCGAGAGGTCCCACGGCACGATGACGGACGAGAAGACGTAGTCGCCCATCCGCACGCCGTTCGGGAGCGGGTCGCGGTGCGTGAGCCCGGGCACCTCGATGCGCTGCCGCTTCTGCCCGGCCACGCCTATCGCGTGCAGCTCGACGCCCTCGCCGGGCGGCAGCGGGTAGGAGGTGGTCTTGCGCGCGGGCCGGTTGTCCGGGTCCGGGAACAGCTCCAGCCAGCCGGTGTTGATGTGCGGCCGGAAGTCCTGGCTGTCGATGAAGTTCGTGACGATGCCGATGTCGTCGGTCGAGAGCCCGGCGGACTCCACGAGCGTCCGGAGGTTCCGCCACGCGTTCAGGAACTGCTCCGCGGGATCGTCCGGCATCACGCCGGTCTCGAGGTCGATACCGCGGATGCCCGAGGTGAAGAACATCCCGCCGACCTGCACGAGGTCCGGTGCGACGGCGTCCGGAGCGCTGAGGCCGGGCAGCCGCGTCGTCGTGCGCTTGTTCGGCCTGCCGGGCGCGCCCTTGTCGCTGAGCGCGGGGCCGGGGCCGCTGCGGAACTTCGGACGTATCCCGGCGTTCGCCAGCCGTGCGTCGCCCGCGGGCTTGACCATCGCCTCGGCGCCCGCGAGCGCGAGCCGCTCGTCGCGGTCCTCGTCGCCGGTGCCGCTCACGCCGATGCCGCCGATGACCTCGCTCGCCCGGTGCAGCGTCAGCCCGCCGTGCAGCGTCGTGACGCCGTCGTTCGACCAGTCGGCGACGGTGCGGCCGTCGTGCGATATCTGCTGGCGGTAGATGAGGGTGTCGCGCCCGATGAACGCGGCGGTGTACGCCTTGCGCTCGGCGTTCCGCACGTCGGTCGCGGACGCGCCGTCGCGCCGCACGGAGTAGACGAGCGCGCCGCTCTCGTCCACGACGGCCAGGGCGAACGGGCGCTCGTTGGGCCGCGCCGCGGCCATCGCCGCTTCTATCGCGCGTTCGGCGTCTTCCAGGCTGATGGTCTCTCGTGCGGGCATGTCTCAGGCTCCTTCCACCGCGATCACGGAGGCCGCCGCGGCCTCCCAGCGGATACCCACGATGCCCTGGTACGCGTCGGAGTTGTACCAGGCCTTCAGCGTCTCCATGTCCGGGAACTCCAGCACGACGACGCGCTTCGGCTGCCACTCACCCTCGAGCACCTCGCTCGCGCCGCCGCGGACGACGAACCGCCCGCCGAACGGCTCCAGCGTCGCGGGCACCTGCGCGCCGTACCCCGCGTAGGAGTCGGGGTCGTGCACGTCGACGTCGGCTATCAGGTACGCCGGCATCACTCCACTCCCATCGCTTCGAGCCCGATACGCGCCAGCGCCTCGTCCCGTATCGTCGAGTTGCCGCTCATCGCTATCCCGCCGACGACCTGCCCGCCGGAGACGATGGCGAGCCCGCCCTGGAGCGTCGTCAGCTTCGGGTCGCCCCAGTCGTTCAGCGTGCGCGCGTTCGCCTTCACGACGTGGTCGCGGAAGTCGACGGTGTTCATACCGATGCGCGCCGCCGTGTACGCCTTCGCGCGTGCGCGCCCCAGCATCCGCGCCGGAGCGCCGTCGACGCGGGCGCAGAGCACCTCCGCGCCGTGGGCGTCCGTGATGCAGAGCGCGCCGGGATTGTCCGTGCCGTCTGCGAACTCGGCGAATATCGCCTCCTTCGCCTTCAGGGCCTCCTCGAGGCCGATGCTCTTCGTCTCGAACATGGCTTACATCTCCCGCAGCAGCCGGCCGAAGCCGGGTATCTTGTCGTCCACTCCGGCGAGGCGCAGCGACTGCCACGCCATCGCCTGCATACTGCTCACGACCGGCACGCCGAGCTCCTGCTCCAGCGTCTCGACGACGGCGACGCTCGGCATGAGCGCGCCCGTGATCCACACGCCGTCGGCGTTCGGCGTCGCGCGGAACAGGTCCGCCGCCATCCGCCGCACGATGCCGAGGTCCATCGTGGAGACCTCGTACGCCCGCAGCTCGCCGCCCGCCACCTCGCCGACCACCGAGCCCGCGTTCGCGACCTCGACGTCGGCGTTCGCGACGTACTCGGCCAGCTGCGCGTGCGTCTTGTCGTCGAACGGCGTGAGCATCGCCACCCGCGTCATGCCGAGCGCGTTCATCGCCTTGATGCACGAGCCGAGGTCGGTCGCCGCGGGCGTGTCGGTGACGCTGCCGATGCGGGCCAGGATCTCGTCCTCGAACCTCCAGCCGCGCCCGGCGATGATGGGCACGCCCGCCTGCATGATCGACTGCGGTCGGCGGGTCATGATCTCCTCGGTCGCCGCCGGCAGGCGCTCGATGCCCGCCGCGTACGACGCCTCCCCCTCCGCGAGGACGACGCCGAGCGAGGTCATGACGATGGTCACGCCTTCGGGCGCGATGAGATAGAACTCGTACGAGTTGTTCTCGTGCGCGGGCGACGGGGTGATGAACCCGCAGCGTGCGCGCCAGCCGTAGGGCCGGTCAGCGGTCGCGTTCAGCGCCATGCGTCCTCCTCCGGTCAGGGGGTGCGTCGGGAGTGTAAACGGCGAGCCGCCGCTGCGCCACTTGTGGGGGGCGGGACTACCCGCGGCGCTTGCGTAGCTCCGCCCAGACGTCGTCAGGCGAGAGCCCCGCGTCCGCGAGCAGGACGAGCGTGTGGTAGAAGAGGTCGGCGACCTCGCCGGGAAGGCTCCCGGTGTCCTGCGTGGCCGCGGAGAGCGCGACCTCCACGCCCTCCTCGCCCACCTTCTGCGCGATGCGGGACGTGCCGCTCTCGAACAGCGAGGTGGTGTAGCTGCCCTCGGGGCGCTCCTGCTGGCGCTGGCGTATGACCTGGAAGACCTCCGAGAGCACGCCCGGGCCCGCGTCGCTGCGCTCGTACTCCGGCTGCTCCGGCAGCGGCGTGAAGAAGCACGAGCGCTTGCCCGTGTGGCAGGCCGGGCCGTCCGCCCGCACCTTGAACAGCAGCACGTCGCCGTCGCAGTCGACCTGCGCCGACGAGACGTGCAGGAACGCGCCGGACGTCTCGCCCTTGTGCCAGGGCGCCTGCCGTGAGCGGCTGTAGAAGTGCATCTCGCCCGAGGCCAGCGTGCGCGCGACCGCGTCCGGGTTCATGTGCGCGACCATCAGCACCTCGCCGGTGGCCTCATCCTGGCAGATCGCCGTCACGAGTCCCTGGGCGTCCAGCTGTATCCGTGCGTTCTCTGCGGTCGTCATCGGGTCCCTCCCGCGTTCGCGGCGCGTCAGTCGAACAGCGCCGGGATCTCGGACAGATCGCTCACGATGTAATCGGGCGGCAGCAGCGCGCCGTTCTCCGGCGGCGGCGTTCGCCCCGGCGTGTCCTGCGTCCGTTGCACGAGCACGGTGCGCATACCGGCGAGCTTCGCCCCGTGCGCGTCGTCGTAGGGTGAGTCGCCCACGTAGAGCACCGCTTCCGGCGCGACGCCCATCTCGTCCACGAGTCGGGCGAAGATGCGCGGGTCCGGCTTGTAGGCGCACGCCTCCTCCGACGAGAGGACATAGGAGAAGCAGTCCCAGCCGTTGTGCTCGATCGTCCCGTACAGGAAGCGGTCGTCCGCGTTGGAGAGCACCGCGAGCGTCCGCGTCCTCCCCAGCGCGTCGAGCGCGGCGTTCGTCTCGGGGAAGGCGTCCCTGGCGGCGAGCGCCGTCACGCTGTCGGAAGCCGCCTGCTCCGCGTCGCCGGTCAGCCCCATCGCCTCGAACGTGCCAACGAAGGCGTCGCGCCACGCCTCCCAGTACGACCTGAACGGCGGGCTCGCCTCCGGGTCGGCCATGTTCGTGCGCACCTTCCGGAACTGCACGTCGCGCGTGGCCCACTCCTTCCAGAACGCGAGGGCGTCGACGGGCAGTCGCTGCTGTTCCACGATCGCCTTGTGCGCCATCTGCCATTCGGCGGTGTCGTTCTTCACGAGCGTGCTGAACATGTCGAAGGCGATGACTTCGATGTTGCGGAGGTCCGTCATCGGCGTCAGTGGACCTCGCGCGTGGGGATGCCCTGCGCCGCCAGTGAACGTTTCACGTCCGCGATGACGTGCTGGCCGTAGTGGAAGATGGAGGCCGCAAGCGCCGCGTCGGCGTGGCCGTCGGTCACCGCCTGCGCCAAGTGCTCGATGCAGCCCGCGCCGCCGCTCGCGATGACGGGGATGGGGACGGCGTCGGCGACCGCGCGGGTGAGCTCGAGGTCGTAGCCGTCCTGGTGGCCGTCGGCGTCCATGCTCGTGAGCAGCACCTCACCGGCGCCGAGCTCCGCCGTGTACTCCGCCCATCGCACCGCGTCGATGCCTGTCGGCGTGCGTCCGCCATGGATGTATACCTCCCACCGCGAGCCCGGGCCGACGGCGAGCGCTCCCTTGCCGGGGTGGCCGTCCGCGAGTAGCGACGGGTCCGCCGCCGGGCTGTCCGGCGCGATGCGGCGCGCGTCGATCGCGATGACGAGGCACTGGTTGCCGAACGCTGCCGTCGCCGCCGCGAACGCGTCCGGGTTCAGCACTGCCGCCGTGTTCATCGACACTTTGTCTGCGCCCGCGTTCAGCAGCTTCCGCACGTCCTCGACGGTGCGCACGCCCCCGCCTACCGTCAGCGGGATGAACACCTGCTCCGATACGTGCTCGACCACGTCGATGATCGTGTCGCGTCCGTCCGAGCTGGCGGTGATGTCGAGGAAGACGAGCTCGTCCGCGCCCTCGCGGTCGTAGAAGGCGGCGAGCTCGACCGGGTCTCCGGCGTCGCGCAGGTTGACGAAGGACGCGCCCTTGACGACGCGCCCGCCTGTGACGTCCAGGCACGGGATGATGCGCTTGGTGAGCATGGTCCTAACAGGATACCGGACGCGCGACAGGAGCGGGGCGGAGAGGGCTCGCTAGGCTGTCCACGACACGTGGCCGTGCAGGTCGGCGGGCTGCGGCTTGCTCTTGAAGACGGCGAACTCCGCCTTCGAGGTTGCGATGGTCGTGTCCGCGCCGTGGCCGGGCAGCACGAGCGAACCGTCGGGCAGGGTGAGCAGCCGCTCCTCGATGCTCGCAACCACCTGCCACAGGTCGTCGGACGTGTTCGTGCGTCCGGGCCCGCCGGGGAAGAGCGTGTCGCCGGAGACGAGCGTGCCGTCGGCGAAGAGGCAGAGCGCGCCGGGCGTGTGCCCCGGCGTGTGCAGGATGCGGATACGCGTCGCGCCGATGCCGAGCTCGTCGTTGTGGGCGAGCAGGGCGTCCGGCTCGCCGGGCAGCCTTCGGGCGTCGCTCTCGTGCACCGAGACGGGGAGGTCGGTGAGCCGCTTGAGGTCGGGGTAGCCCGCGACATGGTCCGGGTGCGTGTGCGTGACGATGACGCCCTTCACCCGGAAACCGTCCGCCTCGCTCAGCAGCCGCTCGATCTCAGCGGGCGCGTCGACGAGGTACGCCTCCTTCGTGGCCGGGTCGGCGATGACGTAGCCGTTGTTGTCGTACGGCCCCATGCCGGCGACCTTGAACACGAGATGCGGGCCATCGTAGACGAGCGCCATGCGTAACTCCTCGACTGGTGTCCGCATAGGATAACGCGGAGCTTGCGGCGTGGGGTGCTATGCTCCGCCGCACGACTGCACGGAGGCGCGGAACGTGGATGGCTCGCTGAAGGAAGCGGTGCGCGAGTACGCGCTCGGGCTGCCCGGAGCGTGGGAGGACCACCCCTGGGGCGAGAGCGCCATCAAGGTGGGGAAGAAGGTGTTCGCGTTCCTCGGTGTGCCGGGTACGGGGTTCGGCATGGGCGTGAAGCTGCCCGACTCCGCGGGCGCGCTGCTCTCGATGCCGTTCGCGCGTCCGGCGGGCTACGGCCTCGGCAGGAGCGGATGGGTGGAGATGACGTTCGCCGAGGACGACGCCGATGCGCCGCCGCTCGATCTGCTGCTGGAGTGCGTCGAGGAGAGCTACCGCGCCGTCGCGCCGAAGACGCTCGTCAAGGAGTTGGACGCGCAGGGCGGGTAGGGCGCCTCCCGTTGCCGGAATTCCCTGCCAGCCCTACGCTTGGTCGAACTCCTGCCTGCCGATGCCCAAGTCTCTCCGGATTCCGTGGACCGTTCCTGTGGCCAGGTCTCGATTGCCGTGTCTTGGGACGGTGGTTTCCTGGTTGTTGGCTGGGTTGATCCAGATTTCGTGCGAACCTCCCGCTTGGCGGTCGAAGGCGCAACCCAGCCTTCTGAGCTTCCTCGTCAGCTCCCTGTAGGTCATACAGCGACAGAGATGCTGCCCTGTCCTGTCCGCAACCGGGCTATCCGCGCAGGCAGAGGCTTGCCGCGGTCCTGGTAGGAGAGAATAAAGTGCTCAGCTACGGTGCACAGTTCAGCCAGAGTCTCTTTAGGTGTCTCCGCCCAGGCTCGGCACCCGGGAAGTTCGGGTATCTCCGCCATGTAGAACCACCCCTGCTCCTCGCAGGGTTCGTGCAACACGTAGTCCAACTGGTACAACTCCATGCTCTCACGGCTCCACGATGGCCTCAGTCCGCATTGTACGCCATCCCGCAACGGAGACTTCACGTGAGCACGAGAGGCCTGCATTGGAGCTCTATGCAACGGTGGTCGCCTGGTGGAAGAGCAACTGCCAGCCGTTCTCCGAGCGCAGCCAGAATGAACTGCGGTGCGCGACCTGCTCCTCGCCCGCGTATGTCTCGACCGTGGTGTAGGTCACCTGCGCAACGTCGGCGCTCAGCAGGCGAACGTCGAGGCCATCGAGCCTAGCGTCGATGGGACGTGTGGCCATTCTCAACGTGTCCTCGCGATTGTAGATGCGGCCTGACCTGCCGAACTCGAAGAAGCGCGGCGCGAGGACACGCTCCATCGAACCCCGGTCGAACCGCGTCTCTGCGCGCCACAGACCCTCTTCGAGCAGTTGCAACTCCGTGCGGTCGTGCTCGCTGAACTTCATGCGGGGGACTACCGGAGCGCGGGCAGCACCTCGGCGGCGGCGAGGCGTATCGCGCCCTCGACAACCTCGCGCGGCGTGCCCGGCCACCCAAAGCGCAGCGACGCGTGCGTGACGCCGATGTCGGCGAAGCGCTGGAGGTCCGCGGTGACGTCGTCCGGGCTCCCGACGATGAAGCGCCCGGCGGCCAGCTCCTCGAATGGCTGGGTGAAGTCCTCCTCGCCGGGCAGCGCCTTGTCCTGCCCCCACGCGGCGTACGCCTTGTACTTGCCCTCGAGGAACGGGCGGGCGGTGGCGATCGCCTCCTCACGGGTGGGCGCGACGAACGTCTCGCGCGACATCGGCAGCGTGTCCGGCGGCGAGTGGCCGTGCTCGGCGCGCACCGTCTTGTACAGCTCCACCTGCCGCGCCAGCGTGTCGAACGGCGCGTGCGGGTTCAGGTACCACGTCTCGCCGGTGCGGGCGATGCGGCGCACCATGCCGTCGCCGTTCGCGGCGATCCAGATGCGCGGGTGCGGCTGCTGGATGGGGCGTATGCCGAGGTGCACGCCGGTGACCTTCGTGAAGCGCCCCTCGAACGTCACCTCGCCGCCTGCCCAGAGCTGCCTGGCGAGGCGCAGGTTCTCGAACATCCGCGCGATGCGGTCCTCGTGCGTGACGCCGAACGCCTCGTACTCCTCGTCGCGGTAGCCGAGCGCGGCGTTGATGATGACGCGCCCGTTCGTGAGCACGTCGAGCGTCGCGACATCCTCGGCCATCTGCACCGGGTTCTGCAGCGGGATGAGGACGGTCGAGAGCATGTCCATGTCGCCGGTCTCGGCGCTGATGCGGGCGAGCGCGATGAGCGGCTGCAGCATCTGGAACGGGTGCGACAGGTAGTGCTGCCCCGCGTAGATGTAGTCGAAGCCGAGTTCGCGCCCGACGCGCACGAGGTGGAGCACGTCGGCGAACCGCTGCACCATGTCGCCGTCACCGGAGTGCTGGAGGAGGCCGGAGAGGGAGAGACCGAACTTCACGATGCCGCGTCCAGCCGCGCGATGTCGGCCTGCATACTCGTGAGCTCGGTGATCATCTCCCTGATGCGGGCCCGGTTCTCCCTGCTCTCAGTTTGGATGTCCTGTGCCCTCTCGTTGTGGGATTGCATCCATCCGTTGTGCGTCTGCACCCAGTCGTTGTGGGACTGCACCCACTCGCTGTGCCTCTGCATCCAGTCGTTGTGAGACTGCACCCACTCGTTATGCCTCTGCATCCACGCGTTGTGCTCCAGCATCCACTCGTTGTGCCTGCGCATCAACTCCTCGTGCGCCTCCAGGCGCTTGTCGTGCGACTGCTGCTCAGCCTCCATCCGGTCCATCGCCTGGACGAGGTTGGCTATGGCCCTCGCGTGCATCTCCATGCGGTCCGGTGAACTCATGCAACTCCTCCGCGCGCGGCGATTATAGCAAGGGCCGCTGCTATGATTTCCCTACGCACTCTCCCCCCGACGGAGGCACGACACCCGATGGACCGCACAGCCCACATCGCGCAGCGCATCGTTGGCGCGCGCATATTCGAGTACGGCATCATCGCGCTCATCCTCGCGAGCGGCGCGCTGCTCGGACTCGCCACCTCGCCCGCCATCGTCAACCAGTACGGCGACGCGATCGCGATGGGCAACCGGGTCATCCTCGGCGTGTTCATCGTCGAGGCCGCGCTCAAGATGCTGGCGCTCGCCCCGACCTCGCAGCGCTACTTCCGCGACGGCTGGAACGTCTTCGACTTCGCCATCATCCTCTTCGCGCTCGTACCCGCGACCGGCTCGTTCGCGATGGTCGCCCGGCTCGGACGTCTGCTGCGCGTGCTGCGCCTCATCTCCGCGATCAAGGAGCTGCGGCTCATCGTCGGGGCGCTCGTGCGCTCCATCCCCAGCGTCGCCAATATCATGATGCTCATGAGCATCGTCGTGTACATCTACGCCATCGTCGGCTACCACCTCTTCCACGAGGCCGACCCCACGCACTGGCGCACCCTCGGCATATCGCTGCTGTCGCTCTTCCGCGTCATCACGCTGGAGGACTGGACGGACATCATGTACGCCGCGATGGAGCACAACGGGCTCGCGTGGATCTACTTCCTCAGCTTCGTGGTCGGCGGCACGTTCGTCGTGGCGAACCTCTTCATCGCGGTCGTCATCAACAACCTGGACAAGGCGAAGGTCGACCAACTGATGACACTGGAGACGCCACCCTCGCGCGAGGAACTGCTGCGCGAACTCCGCACGACGCAGGAGACGCTCCGCCGCCTGGAGGACCGCCTCAGCGGGTACGGCGGGGAGGGGCGGTAGCCCCCTACCGTCATTCCCGCGCAGGCGGGAATCCAGAGGCCCTGGACAAGGTGTGCAACCGGCCTCGGGATCTGCACATCTTGTTGCCGTCGCTACGAGTAAACCGGGGGCTCCGTTTGAGCATCTTGAGCACCTTGCGTTGCTCTGCGCAAGGCCACGGCCTGCTTCCCGTGAGAAATGAACAAGGTGTGCAGTGTTTTCGAAAGTTTTGTCGCCGGACCCATAGACCATATCTATGGCTGGGCGCCGAGCTATAGACGCTCTCTATGGCTGCTGTCCGCACGACGGTCATGCAAACAGCGTACGCAATCGCGCGGCGACCGCGTAAGTGGCGCGTGTCACTGATCCGACAGCCCGCGCGTGGCACAGGGACTATTGACAAATCACTTATGAATTCTGATATAATATTGCATTCTTTTTGCCCAGTTCCGAATCGGGGAACCTCGCGAACACGCGGGAACAGGGCCGCAATAAGGAGCGTACATGCCGCAACGAGAAACCATCATCACGCGCATCCCCCGGGAAGGGCTTGTCTCGAATGTCGAACTCAGAGTGAGCCATCGTGCTCGTGGGAGTCATGTCGTCCGGGGGATACACATCCGCGAGTGGTGGCTGCCCCCGATGAGAGAGGACTCCATCCCAACCGAGAGAGGAGTGGTGATCCATCCAAGTGAACTGGATGCCGTCATCGCAGCCTTGACCGAGGCGAAGAATCTGCTGGCATCCACGCAGGCGCCCTGGCAGAACGAGGTCCCTTGCCCGCGCTGCCAGAGCCCCCAAGCGCGGCAGGTCCGGCGGACGGGAGTAGCCGGGTCGCTTCCCTCCGACTACTACTGCGGCCTGTGCGGAGCGGTGGACGGCCCTCTCCGTCCGGAGCCACCAGCGATCGACCTCACCGATGACGAGAACCACAACTGGCTGCACGAGGTCAGGAGACGGCGGCTGGACCGGGGCGGCGCGAGCGAGACACTACCAGGCAGGATGCTGTGGACGTAGCCGGTGAACTTATGAGTAGGGAGGAGCACCCGATGTACACATGGACGCTGAAAATCGGCAAGGCGACGGTCACCGTCGACGACGAAGGCAACTGGCAGATCGTCGAAGGACACGAATCGCTGCTCGAACTCCTCAACGGCATCGAGCGAGGAGTCACCAAACCTGGCGGACTTCCAGAAGGCTCCCGGTACGTTCAGGCGGCCATCGATAGGTTCGGAGCGGAGCTCGTCGGTGTTGACCCTCCGATGGAGCACGATCCAGGGATGGTCTACTAATTGGCAATGGTGTTCAGCCCCTACAGAGAGGAGAGTCAGCATGGCAACGACAAAAACTGGAAAATGCGAGGGTTGCAGTGAGTACTTTGAGTATTCTAATGAGAGATCGTGGGGCTTATTCTGTGCGTCATGCGTTGGGATACTGAGCAAGGTTGGCGTGAGAGTACGCCAAGTAAGAGCGATGGATAGAGAAGAAGTGCGGACGCTCATTGCAGAGAACCGTTCTGGTACAAAGCGACCGAGGCCACAGCCAGAGAGGAACGACATGACAGTAAACCTGAACAGAACATCTATTGAGGAGTTCATTCTCCAAGCACCAGAATGGCGGGACAAGTATGTGGAAGGCAACGTGTGCGCATTCAAGGTGGAAGCCTTCGTTCAGCGGAATTGGGGCAGCCCATGCTTGGAATCGCGGATGTGCAGGGGGAGCTTCCGGCGGGTTGAGGACATTATCGAAAAACTGAAAGGGAAGAATGATGCGATCAAACCGGAAGATGACATGGAGATTGTCTATCGTTGGGGAGGTGGATTTGGCCCAATGCTCTTTGCCAAGATTATGAATAACAACCCGATAGATGAGATTCGGAACCAGACGAACGCCGCTTTCTCTGCATTGAAAGAAGGGCATCCAGTGCGAGCGATGGAGTTGTTCAGGTCATTGAAAGGCGTAAGTTACCCGTTCGGCAGCAAGGTGCTGGCGATGCGCTCTCCGTGGAATGCCCCCATCTGGGACAACATCGCCCAGACTACCCTGAGCGAGTTCACGATCGGCGGCAAGCGAGTCAGGAGCTACGAGCAGTTCATCGTCTTCTGCGAGCACATCGCCGATGGGTTGAGAGAACGGGGGATAGACCCTCCACGCGGCGAACGCTGGTACCTCCGCGACATCGAGATGGCGCTCTTCCAGTTCGGCTGGGACAACGGCAAGTTCAACGGGCGCATCACGGGCGAACTTCCCTGAACCCCACGGCCCTCGCCCCGCCGTGTGACTTGGCGGTCACGCTGGGTTCCCGCCTTCGCGGGAATGACGAAGGGACGCGGGAATGACGGGAATCTCTCCGCAGGAACGACGAACGCCTATTCCGTGAGAACGACGGCGCTCCCGGCCTAGTTGCGCGAGGAGCGGCTGCCGCGGCGCGCCGGGGCTTTGCCGTTGCGGCCTGCCTTGCCGTTCCGCGCAGCGGCCCCGTTGCGTCCGGCAGCGCCGTTGCGGGAGGCGGACTTCGGGGGCGGCTTGTGCGCCGTCCGGTTCACGCTGCGCACGCCCCGCACGCCCTCGATCCGCGTGAACAGCCGCGAGAGCTGCTCGATGCTCGTCACCTGCGTGTTGAGGTGGATGACCACCATCCCGCCCTCGGTCGGCTCCGTCGTGGAACCGGCGATGTTCACGTGCTCGGCGGACGTCGCGCCGGTGATGTCGTGCAGCAGCCCCACGCGGTCGAAGCACTCGATGACGATGCGGGCGGGGAAGACGTTGCGGCTCTGCCCCCACGTCACCGGCACGATGCGGTCCGTCTCCGTCACGCTGCGGACGTTGGGGCAGTCCACCTTGTGGACGGTGACGCCCCGCGTGCGGGTGATGAAGCCCTCGATCTCGTCGCCCGGCAGCGGGTTGCAGCACTCGCCCATGCGGGTGAGGAGGTCGCCGACGCCGAGGACGCTGACGCTGCCGAGCACGGGGGCCTCGGGCGTGTCGGGCGCTTCCCGGGGCAGCGCGCGCTCCGCCGCCGCCTGCGCCGCGGAGAGCCGCCCGGCGATCTGCGCTATCGTCACCAAGCCGGAGCCGATCGCCGCGTACAGGTCGTCGGTGGTCTCGTATTGGAACCAGCGGGCGACCTCGGCCTCGTCCACCTGCGAGGAGAGGCGCTTCAGCTCCTTCTTCAGGATGGCGCGGCCCCGCTCGATGTTCGTGCCGCGCTCCTGGTGCCGGAACCACGAGCGTATCGCCTGCCGCGCGCTCGCCGTCTTCACGTAGTCCAGGTGCGGGTTCAGCCAGTCCAGGCTCGGCCCGCGCGCCACCTTGCTGGTGAGCACCTCGACGGTGTCGCCGTTCTTCAGCGGCGTATTGAGGGCGACGAGCCGCCCGTTCACCTTCGCGCCGATGCACTTGTGGCCGATCTCCGTGTGGATGCGGTAGGCGAAGTCGATGGGCGTCGCGCCCGCGGGCAACTCGCGTATCTCGTTCTTCGGAGTGTAGACGAACACCTGGTCGCGGAAGAGGTCGCCGGTCACGTTCTCCAGGAACTCGTCGGTCACGCTCACGTCGCGCTGCCACTCCAGCAGCTGGCGCAGCCACGTCATCCGCTCCTCGAACTGGCTGCTGCGCGCGCCGCCTTCCTTGTAGCTCCAGTGGGACGCGACGCCGTACTCGGAGATGCGGTGCATCTCGTGCGTGCGCACCTGCACCTCCACCGGCAGCCCGTCGATGGAGCGCACCGTCGTGTGCAGCGACTGGTACATGTTCTCCTTGGGGCTGGCGATGTAGTCGTCGAACTGGCCGGGAACGGGGCGCCAGAGCGAGTGCACGAGGCCGAGCACGCCGTAGCAGTCCTGCACCGTGGGGACGAGGACGCGCACCGCGAACAGGTCGTAGATGTCGCTCATCTGCTTGCCCTGCGCGGCGTACGACTGCGTCTTCCGGAAGATGCTGTAGATGTGCTTGGGGCGTCCCGTCACCTCGGCGTCGAAGCCGGCGTTGGCGAGCTCGTCCCGCAGCAGGTCGGTCACCCGCTTGATGTACGCCTCCCGCTCCGTGCGCTTGGTGGAGAGCAGGGTGGAGATGCTCCGGTACTGGTTCGGCTGGATGTAGCGGAAGGCGAGGTCTTCCAGCTGCCACTTGATCTCGCCCATGCCGAGGCGGTGTGCGAGCGGGGCGTAGATGTCCAGCGTCTCCTGTGCGATGGCGACGCGCCGGTCCGGCGGCAGCGCGCGGAGCGTCTGCATGTTGTGCAGCCGGTCCGCCAGCTTGATGAGCACGACGCGGATGTCGTCCGCCATCGCGACGAGCATCTTGCGCAGGCTCTCCGCCTCGCTGTCGCTCTTGGCGATGAGCGGCATGGCGCCGCCGGTAATGGTGTCCATGCGCGTGAGCTTGGTGACGCCGTCGGCGAGTTTCGCCACGTCCTCGCCGAACTCGTTGCGGAGGTCGTCCAGGCAGACGTCGCAGTCTTCGAGAACGTCGTGGAGGAGCGCAGCGGCGACCGTCGGCGCGTCGAGGTTGAGGTCGGCCAGGTACTCGGCGACGGAGATCGGGTGCTCGATGTAGTCCTCGCCGGACTTGCGCTTCTGCCCCTCGTGCGCGGCGGCGGCGAAATCGAGCGCCCGTTCGATCATCTCGGCTCGGTCGCCGGGCAGGTAGCCGCGCACTTTGTCGAGAAGGCTATGCACGCCTGCATTATACTGCTTTTATGCACCAGGCCCCCAGAGGAACAGCCGACGTCCTGCCGGAGCAGCAGCGGTACTGGTCGTTCGTGTACGGCACGGTTGCCGGGGCCGCGCGGGCGTTCGGCTATGAGCGCATCGACACGCCCGTCTTCGAGGACACGGCGCTCTTCGCCCGCACGGTCGGCGAGGAGACGGACATCGTCCAGAAGGAGATGTACAGCTTCCAGGACCGGGGCGGGCAGGAGATCACGCTCCGGCCGGAGGGGACGGCCGCCGTCTGCCGCGCGTACCTGGAGCACGGGCTGCACAACCAGCCGCTGCCCGTGCGGCTCTACTACCTCTGCCCGATGTTCCGCTACGACCGCCCGCAGGCCGGGCGCTTCCGCCAGTTCCACCAGTTCGGCATCGAGGCCATCGGCGACCCGGACGCGACGGTCGACCTCGAGGTGCTGCAACTCGCGATGGAGAGCATGGAACGGCTCGGCCTCGGCGGCATGACGCTCGTGCTCAACAACATCGGCGATGCCGCCGACAGGCCGCGCTACGTCGAGGCGCTCCGCGAGCACTTCAGCCCGCACGCCGCCCACATGGGGAAGGACGACCGCCGCCGCCTCGACACCAACCCGCTGCGCCTGCTCGACTCCAAGGAGCTCGCGGGCGAGTCGTTCATGGCGACAGCCCCACGCAGCGTCGACTACCTCGGCGATGAGGCGCGCGAGCACTGGCAGGAGCTGCTCGGCTACCTGGACGCGCTCGGCATCCCGTACCGGCTCGACCACACGCTCGTGCGGGGGCTGGACTACTACACGCGCACCGTTTTCGAGGTGCACCCGTCGCGCGAAGGCGCTCAGAGCGCGGTCTGCGCCGGCGGGCGCTACGACGGCCTCATCGAGCAGTTGGGCGGACGCCCCACGCCGGGCATCGGCTTCGCGGCGGGGGTCGAGCGGCTCATCCTGAACCTGAGAGAGCAGGGGGCGGAGCCGCCCGAGACGGCCCCGGCGCCGCTGGTGATGGCCTATCGCGGGGAGCGCGCCAAGGCGGAGGCGGTGCGCCTCGCCGCGACGCTTCGCTCCGCCTCGGACGCGGCGGTCGTCGTCGCGCCTCCGCGCAGCCTCAAGGCGCAGCTGCGGTACGCGTCGGCACTCGGCGCGCGCGGGGTCTTCATCCTGGGCGACGCGGAACTCGAGAACGGCACGGTGACGTACCGCGACATGGCAACGAGCGAGCAGCGCGAAGTGGCGATGGCGCAGGCGGCGGACGCCCCTGCGCGCTAGAACCGCAGGTCGAGAGAGTGCACGTTGTTGCTTGCGCGCGTGACTTCGGCGGTCATGAGAGAGGCTTCCCCGTTCACCCAGAACTCGATGGTCGCCCCCAGGTAGGTTGAGACGTTCAGCGATACCGGCAAGTCGTACTCACCCGCGACCCGGATCTGCCGGGCGAACCAGAGAGTGGGCTTCCCTTCCTTGATCACCTTCGCGTACAACCAGGTTCCGTCGGGGGGAGCCTGGCCGTCCACCGTGACGTCGCCGAGGAACACGATGGGGATCTGCGGCGGCGCGCCGGTCGGGCCGGAGGTGTCCACCGCGGGCGGGCTGATCTGCGTGTAGCCGCTGCGCAGCTGCGGGATGACAACGCCTCCGACCTCGGCGGAGGACGCGGCATAGACCTCCCGAGGCTCGCTGATGTCGTCCCTGGCGAGCAGCCACGACACAGGCATCCGGATGCCCTGCAGCTTCGCCTCGTCGTTGACCAGCGCCGCGCCGTCGAACGCGGAGCTCTCGCCGATGTGCAGCTGGATGTAGCCGTACCCGGTGAACGACGTGGTGTAGCCCCTCACGTTCACCGGACGCGGGTCCAGCGAGCCGTTGAAAGGGTCGTACTGCACCAGCACCATCCGCTCCCCGATGGTGGGGACCCTGGAGGAGAGCGGCAGGAAGTCGTAGGTGCGCGGCTCGCCGAGCGGCGTGAGCAGCGCGAGCCCCTGTTCGTCGTTCCGCCCGGTCACCCATGCGGTCCCTTCCGTGCCGTCGGCCAGCGTGAACGCCACCTGCGGCGCGCTCCCCAGCGGACCGGATACGGTCAGTATCTCGCCGCTCTCGCTGATGACCGTGCCGGTCCAGATGGTCTCGCCGAGCGTGAGCTTCGCGACCGCGCCGCTGGCCTGGGCCGCAGCCTCCTCCAGCGTGAGCATCGGGACAGGTGTCGCGGTGGCTGTCGGCGTCGGAGTTGCCGTCGGCGCCGGCGTCGGGGTTGCCGTGGGAGTCGGTGTGGGAGTGTGCGTGGGAGTCGGCGTCGGGGTGTGCGTGGCCGTCGGCGTCGGGGTTGCTGTGGGCATCGGGGTGGGTGTGGGCGTTGCCGTCGGCGGGGTCTGAGTCGGCGTGGGGGTGGGCGTAGGCGCGGGCTCTTCTTCCCGGGAAGCGTCGTACGCGACGACCAGCGCCAGCGCAAAGATGGCTGCAAGGATGATCAGTGTTGGGGTGCGCAGGGATTTCCGCATAGCTTATAGGGGTCTCGCCCGCTCTCCAGCGCCACAGGCCCGGTTCCGTTCTCGCAGGGACGGCGGACACGCTCGCCCCACTTCAGGCAGGCATCGGTTAGAACGCGAGGTTCAGCTCGACGACAGACCCTGCAGGCCGGTCGTAGGACCCCGTTGCCCCGGCGAGTTTGCCATTCGTCCAGAACTCTACGACTGCTCCGGCGTAGTTATTGTTCGGAGCGGACACTTCGATGAGGAAGAAACCGAGCTCATTCGTTGGCGCCGACTCCCAGTAGTCGGGTTGACCGGACTTCTTCAACCGGGCGTACAGCTGCGTCCCGGACGGTGCGTCCGTGCCGTCTATGGTGAAGTGGCCCTTGAAGATGATGGGGAGCGCCGGTGGGCTATCGCCCGGCCCATCGGTTGAGGTTGTGATGTCTCTGATGACGATGCGTCCGGTCCTCAGTGCGGGGATAGCGGCGGTCCCGACCTGGGCCGCGTCGACGGCGCAGACCTCGCCCGGGGCGCATACCTGTTGCTGCAGCAGCCACAGGGTAGGCATGCGGATGCCCTGGATCTTCCCCTGGGGGTTGATCAGCATCGCTCCGTCTGCCGTGGAATCCGTGGCCTGTATCTTGATGTAGCTGTACCCGATGGGAGAGGAGTTGTATCCGTTCACGCGGGTGATGCGCTGGTCCAGTGCCGGCGAGAAGCTGGAGTGTTGGAGCAACCCGAGCTGGTCTCCTATCGTGGGAGGAGTGGCCGAGAGCGCGATGGTGTCGTACGGGGGCGAAGGGTTGACGGGGGTGAGCAGGGCAAGCCCCAGGTCGTCGTCCCTGCCGGTTACCCATGCCTGCCCCTGGTTGCCGTTACTCAGGACGAAGTCGGCAACCGGCGCACTTCCCAGTGCAGCGGAGGTCGTCAATATCTCCCCGCTGTCGTTGATGACGGCGCCTGTCCAGACGGTCTCGTTCGCCAGCAGCCTGACCATCGCCTTGCTGGAGAAGTCAACGACCTCTTCAGCCGTGGGGGTGGCTGTTGCGGTCGGCGTTGCGGTCGGCGTGGGCGTGTGCGTCGCCGTGGGGGTAGGCGTCGGGGTGAGGGTTGCCGTGGGAGTGGGCGTCACGGTGGGCGTGGGTGTGGCGGTAGGCGTCGCGGTAGGCGTCGCCGTGGGGGTAGGCGTGGCCGTGGGCAGCGGGGTCGGCGTCGCGGCGACGGGCACGACCACCGGCTGAGGGTCCTCGCAGGCGACAGCGACCGTCATCGCAAGTGCGATGGCGAGGATGGCAGTCACAGGGGCAGTCGGAGATATCCGCATAAGCCTCATTTGGGGTAACAAGTTATGTCGTCCATGGCGGGGACAATGGAGCGATTCTATGCTGCCGGGGGACTATCTCCAATGAGTTATCGTTGCCTGTTTGATACGGTGTGCCGGGTGCGGGTTCCGGCCCCGGCCGGACGCTATGCTATGCTGACTACTACGTTCCCGGGCCTCCCGGGGTTCCATCCTGAGAGCACCTGCCATGTTCGAACGGCTCGATAATCTGCTGAAGCGCCGTGAGGAGATAGACACGCTCCTTGCTTCGCCGGAAGTCGTTGCCGATCCGGCCCAGCTGACGAGGCTGGGCAGGGAGCGTGCCGCCCTGCTGCCGGTGGTGACCGCGTGGGAGCGGCTCCAGACCGCCCAGAACGAACTGGCCGAAGCGAAAGAACTCGCTTCCGACGACGACCCGGAAGTCGCGGCGCTGGCCGTGGAGGAGGCTGAGAGCCTCGACGTCGAGGTGGCGCGGCTGAACGGGGAACTGCGCGAGGCGCTGCTGCCCAAGGACCCGAACGACAGCAAGAACGTCATCATGGAGATCCGCGGCGGGGCCGGGGGGGACGAGGCTGCGCTCTTCGCGGGCGATCTCTTCCGCATGTACCAGCGGTACGCGCAGCGCCATGGGTTGCGCGTGGACATCGTCAACACGAGCGAGACCGAACAGGGCGGGTTGAAAGAGGTGGTCTGCGAGATCGAGGGAGCGGACGCCTACCGCCTCCTGAAGCACGAGAGCGGCGTACATCGCGTACAGCGCGTGCCCGTGACCGAGGCGCAGGGGCGCATACACACCTCGACCGCTACCGTCGCCGTGTTGCCGGAGGCGGACGAAGTGGACGTGGACATCAAGCAGGAGGACCTGCGGGTAGACATCTTCCACTCCGGCGGCCCCGGCGGGCAGAACGTGAACAAGGTCGCCACCGCCGTGCGCGTCGTGCACAACCCCACGGGCATCATGGTCGTCTCGCAGGACGAACGATCGCAGCTGCGGAACAAGACGAAGGCGATGGCCGTGCTCCGCTCGCGCCTCTACGAGCAGCAGTTGCGCGAGCAGCAGGCCGCGACGTCGGCGACGCGGCGCTCCCAGGTGGGCGCGGGCGACCGTTCGGAGAAGGTACGCACCTACAACTTCCCGCAGGACCGCCTCACGGACCATCGCATCGGCATGTCGGTCCACGGCCTGCAGGAGATCATGGCCGGTCAGATAGACGCGGTGGTCGATGCGTTGCTGCGGGACGAGCAGGCCCGGTTGCTGGAGGAGGCGGAGGCAGCCGTCTGACGAGGTGTCATTCCGAGCGGAGCGCAGCGAAGTCGAGGAATCTCTCGGGCAAACATCTGCCGCTCACGGACGCTCCCTGAGAGATGCTTCGGCTTCGCTCAGCATGACGAGTTCGCTTGCGTCGGAAGCCGACGCCGAGGGGAGCGTCTCGTCCCACTCCATGCCTCCGCGCTTCCACTCGTAGGCCCAGCCCGCGACCATCACGGCGGTGAAGAACAGGATGGCCCCGAACGCGGACCAGCCGAGCACGCCTGCCTGCGATGCCCACGGGAAGAGGAAGACGACCTCCACGTCGAACAGGAGGAAGAGGAGTGCGAACCGGTAGTAGCGCACGTTGAAGCGCTCCCAGCGTCCGCGCTCCGGCTCCATGCCGCACTCGTACGGGGTGTACTTGATGGGGTTGGGCCGGAACGGCCGGGCCTTGATCCGGGTGGCAACCTGGGAGAGCACGAGCACGCTGGCGGGTATGACGACCGCAACGGCGGAGAGCATGAGGACGAGCCCGTACTGCCGGAGATAGTCTTCCATGCGCTCATGCTATGGAGGCCGGGATACGGGCGTCAAGCCGGGAAGACGCGGGGAGTGCGGCCTGTCGCTTGCGCTTCACCTGCCTGGACTGTTAGCATGCGCCCTTGTGTCCGCTTGTTCCGTCAGGGAACTCCGCAAGCGGTACTTTCCGGAAAGGGGGGCTGCTTGGTTGGAAGCACTGGGTCGCCACGTCCTGCTGGAGCTCCGCTCCTGTAACCCCGCATCACTCGATGACCTTCCCCTGCTGGAAGGCATGATGCTGCGCGCCGCGGAAGAAACCGGCGCGACCGTTATCGGCAAGATCTTCCACCAGTTCAGCCCCCAGGGCGTTACCGGCGTCGTCGCCATCGCTGAATCCCACCTGTGCATCCATACCTGGCCTGAGTTCTCCTACGCCGCGGTAGACATCTTCACCTGCGGCGAGAACTTCGATCCCACGGAAGCGGCCAGACTCATCATCGCCGGCCTCGAATCGAGCGATGCTCAACTGACCGAGATAGACCGCGGCGTTGACATCGTTCCCGTTGCCACTCCCGTCTGACATGAACGGACTCTCTCCCCGGACCCTCTGGTACATGGAGTACCTGACGCCTGACCTCGTACAGGCGTCCAGCGTCCGGCAGGTCATCTACGAAGGCGACACTCCCTATCAGCACGTGCAGGTGCTCGAGACCGGCTCCTTCGGCAGGATGCTCGTGCTGGACGGCAAGACGCAGTCCTCCGAGTCTGACGAGTGGGTCTACCATGAAGCGCTCGTCCAGCCGGTGATGCTTGCGCACCCGGCCCCCCGGCGCGTCATGGTCGCCGGAGGCGGCGAGGGAGCGACCATCCGCGAGGTGCTGCGGCACGACTCGGTCGAGGAGGTCGTCATGGTCGACCTCGACAAGGCGGTGGTCGACCTCTGCAAGGAGCATCTCCCTGAGCATCATCGGGGCGCCTTCGACGACCCCCGGGTGACGCTGCTGCACGAGGATGCACTGGCCTACCTCGAACAGCGGGAGACGCCCTTCGACGTCATCATCATCGACGTGCCGGACCCGTTGGAGGGTGGCCCCGCGTACCTGCTCTTCACGGTGGAGTTCTACGAACTGGTGCGGGCGCGGCTCGCGCCGGACGGGCTGATGGTCGCGCAGTCCGGCCCCACGGGACCCACGAACGTGCGCGAGGTCTTCACGGCCATCGCCCGGACGATGCAGCGGGTGTTCGACCACACGTCCGGCTATCACGCGCACATCCCCAGTTTCGGGATGACGTGGGGGTTCATCGCCTGCGGCGGCGCGGATGCGCCGGACGTCGGCGCGATGAGCGGGACCGAGGTGGACGCGCGCGTGCGCGAGCGCGTTGCGTCGCCGCTGCGCTTCTACGACGGCGCGGCGCACCGGGGGATGTTCGGCCTGCCGAAGTACGTGCGTGAGGCGGTCGCCGCGGAGACGCGGATCATCACGCGGGACAACCCCATCTACGCCGTTTAGGCGTTTCCCCTCTCAGGACTTCCTGCCGTGCCCCCAGGAAGCGCCGTACCTGCCCCGGTGCCCGCGCTTCCCGAAGGAGAACTTCTTCCCGTAGTCGCCGGACGCCAGTTCGGGAGGGTTCAGGTACCAGTCCAGGTACTCGTCCGCCTGCTCCTGCGTGATCTTGCCGTCCTCGACCATCGCCGCCAGCTTGTCGCGCAGCTGCTGCTCCCAGGCTGCCTTCCGCTCTGCCTGCAACTCCGCTTTCGTTTCCTCTACCGCCGTCTGGACCTGGTCCTCGTCGATGCCGAGCTTACCCGCGAGTATCTCCACGAAGCGCGACACCGAAGACGAGTCGTCGTCCGGCTCGCTCTGGGCGAACGCCGTTCCTGCGATGGCTCCGGTCAGGAGCAGGGCCGCGAGGGCCGGGATGATCAGCCATTTCTTTCGCATGGGATGTTGCCTCCTCGATCTTCGGATCGGTATTCCTGGTTCCGAACGCGCGCTACAGGACACTACGCGCCGCATCGCCGTGCGGATTCATCGCATCGATCGGGTTCCCCGAAGCGCGCACCGCTACGTCGTTGAAGGCGCAGGGCGGCGGGTGCATAGTTGACGTCCATGAACCCGATAGATCTGCTCATCCTCGTGCTGGTGATAGGCGGAGGTTTCCTCGGCTGGGTGAACGGGCTCGTCAAGTGGCTGTTCACCTTCCTCGGGTTCATCGTGGGCGTCTTCGTCGCCAGCAGGCTCTATGAGACGCTCGATTGGGCCGTCCCGCTGGTCGATAGCGATGGCATGCGGCAGTTCGTCATATTCATCCTCATCGTCGCCGCCGTCTCGATAGGGGGATGGATGCTGGGACGCGCGATCAAGACGGCGTTGAGCATCCTGCTGATGGGGTGGGTCGACAGAGGCGCGGGGATGGCTCTGGGCTTGCTCGTGGGCCTGCTTGCCGGGTCTGCCGTCGCGCTGGCAGCGAGCACCGTGCCGTCCGACGGGGTGCGGCAGGCGGTCGAGGACTCGCTCCTGGCGGACACGCTCCTGGATGCGACGACGCTCCTGCGCGGGCTCATGCCGTCGGAGTTCGACGTGAAGAGCTCGTTGTTCGGCGGCGCGGCCCGGGCATAGACCCTGAGGCCGGTTAACGGGCAGAGGTTGCCGTATGCTCCGCCGCCCTCTTATGATTTGAGAGGGCGGGCCTCTGAACGGACGGTGGGCCCGCTGGGGTGGACGCTCTGAGCGAGGCAGTTCTCATCCTGAACCAGAACTACGAGCCGTTGAACGTCTGCGGCGTGAGGCGGGCGCTGCTCCTTGTCCTAGGGCAGAAAGCGCAGCCCCTCGAGTTGGGGACCGGCGAGTACCACTCCGTGTCGCAGAACTTCCCCATCCCCTCGGTCATACGCCTGCTGTACATGGTGAAGCGGCCGCTCTTCACGCGCCGGCTCTCCCGCCGTGAGGTCTTCTGGCGGGACCAGTTCTCGTGCCAGTACTGCGGCAGACAGACGCGGGAACTGACGCTCGACCACGTCGTGCCCCGCGTGCTGAACGGCCCGCATACCTGGGAGAACGTCGTGGCGGCCTGCGTGCCGTGCAACCACCGGAAGGCAGGGCGCACGCCCGCGCAGGCGAACATGCGCCTGCTGCGCGAGCCGTCGCCTCCGAAGGCGAACCCGTACTACCACCTGATGCACCGGAGCCTGCCCGACGAGTGGAGCATGTACCTCCCGTGGATGGCGCAGCCGCGCCAGCGCGCGGAGAGCGGGCTCGTCCAGGTGTAGGCGCGCTTCCGCGCGGGACTGCCCTCTCCGTCACACCCGTGTTGTCAGCACCGGCGCTTCCAGCATGAACACGTCCAGCGCGAGCCGGACGTTGGCGTTGCGCTCCAGCGCCTCGATGGTGCGCGTTACGTTCTGTGCCCACCGGACGATGTCGGCTGGTTGCAGGGCGCCCGCGTGCCGCTCCAGCACCTCGCGCCAGGACAGGTTGGTGATGCTCGCCCCGTGTCCCTGCTGGATGAGCATGATGTCCCGCAGCCAGCGCAGCCAGAGGAAGAGCTCCTCCCGGCCCGCGCCGCGGTCGCGGTCGATGCGCCGCGCCAGTTCGCCCGCGTAGGTGAACCGCTCCTCCAGCCCGCCGTCTATGGCGTCCACGATCTGCTCCATCCGCTGGTGCACCGACGCGTAGAGCGTGTCGTCGCCGGTTGCGGCGATGGCCCAGCCGATGCAGCCGCGCGAGAGGCGGGCGAGCACCTGCGCCTGCTCCGCGCTCACACCGTGCTCCTCCTGCAGAACGTGTGCGACCTCATCCACCGGCAAAGGGCGGAAGTAGAGGGTCTGACAGCGGGAGCGTACCGTCGGCAGCTGGTTGTCCGCGCTCGTGCCGACGAGGATCAGCACCACGTCGTCCGGCGGCTCTTCCAGCACCTTGAGCAGGGCGTTGGCGGCGTCGCGGGTGAGGAGGTCGGCCTCGGTGATGACGAACACGCGGGTGCGTCCTTCGTAGGGGCGCAGGTGGGCGGAGTTGATGATGTCGCGCACCGCGTCGATGCCGATAGACGCTGCGTTCCCGCCGAGGTCGATGAGGCGCACGTCCGCGTGGTTGCCCTCGGCGATGCGTGCGCAGCTCGGGCAGACGCCGCACGGCGGCGTATCCGCGTCGCAGTTCAGCGCCTGCGCGAACTGGACGGCGAGGGTCGCCTTGCCCAGGTGCGCAGGGCCGGTGAAGAGGTAGGCGTGGTGGAGGCGGCCCTCTGCCAGTGAGCGCTCCAGGGTCTGGACGGGAAGTTGCTGGCCGTGCAGACGGAGCATGGGTCAGACGACGTCCTGCGCGATGAGGTCCTCGTACGATTCGCGGCGTCGCATCAGGGTCGCCGCGCCCTCCGACGCCATGACGATGGCGGGGCGGCCGTTCATGTTGTAGACGCTGGCCATGGAAGGGGCGTACGCGCCGGACGCGGGGATGGCGATGATGTCGTTCGCGCGCACGGGAGCGAGGGAGGCATCGTGGATCAGTACGTCGCCGGACTCGCAGTACTTCCCGGCGATGGTGACGGTCTCGGTGGCAGCGTCGTTGGCGCGGTTGGCGACGTTGGCGATGTAGCGCGAGCCGTAGAGCGCGGGGCGGATGTTGTCGCCCATGCCGCCGTCCACGGAGACGTAGGTGCGGACGCCGGGCACTTCCTTGATGGCCCCGACGGTGTAGACGGCGACCCCGGCAGGGCCGGCGAGCGAGCGTCCGGGCTCGATGGTCAGTTCAGGCCGGGGCAGCCCGTTCGCGGCGCAGCCGTCCGTGAGGGCGCCGACGATGGCTTTGGCGTAGTCGTCTATCGAAGGAGGCTCGTCGTCCTCGGTATAGGCGATGGCGAAGCCGCCGCCGGGGCTGAAGCGGCGCATGTCCAGGCCGTATTCGCCCATACGCGCCGCGAACCGCAGCACGCGTTCGATCGCCTCGGTGTACGGCTCCAGCTCGAAGATGGGCGAGCCGAGGTGGAAGTGGATGCCCTGCATGTCCAGGTTGGGCGCGGCCATAACCTGCCGGACCGCCTCCTCGGCGTCACCGGTTTCGATAGGGAAGCCGAACTTGCTGTCCAGGACACCCGTGGTGGTGAGGCGGTGGGTGTGCGGGTCTATGGAGGGCGAGACGCGGATGAGGACGGGTTGCCTGCGTCCGATCGCCCCCGCCGCTTCGTCCAGCAGACGCAGTTCATGGAAGCTGTCTATCACGAAGGTCCCGACGCCCCAGGCGACTCCCTGTGCGATCTCCTCGGGCGTCTTGTTGTTGCCGTGGAAGTCCACCGTGGCAAGGTCGACGCCCGCGGCGCGCAGCACGGCAACCTCTCCGCCCGATACCACGTCGAACCCGAGGCCGAGGCCCGCGAGATAGCGCGCGAGCGGGACGTTGATGAACGCCTTGCAGGCGTAGACGACGCGGCTTTCGGGGTAGCGGGAGCGGAAGGAGTCCAGGAAGCCTGTCGCCTGGTTGCGGAGCGTGGCCCCGTCGAAGACGTAGAGCGGCGTGCCGAACTCGCGGGCGAGTGAGGTGACGTCGCAGCCGCCGATCTCGAGGTGGCCGTCGTCGTTGATGGCGGTGGTGATGGGGAAGACTTTCGAGTCGAGCGGGACGGACATGGGGTTCTCCTGTCTGTGATCGCGCACCCCGCCGCGCACGGCGTAGGAGCGCTGGTTAAAGTGTGCCACCTTGCGCCGCCGCGCGCCAACTCGGATGCGGAACGAGCAACGCGGAGAGATAATGTACGGGTATCCTCGTAAACGGGAGGAATGCTGATGACCCGACTGCTTCAGGAGGCGTTCGAGAGAGCGGCCGAGCTGCCACAAGCGGAACAGGACAGGCTCGCCCGTTTCCTGCTGGCTGAACTGGAGTCGGAGCGGCAGTGGGCGGAACTGTTCGCCAGTCCCGAATCGGAGGATTTGCTGGAACGCCTGGCGGATGAGGCGTTGGCGGAGCACCGGGGAGGGCGGACCCGGCGGCTCACATCGGAAGACCTGTAGGCGTGCGGTCGTTTGCGCAGAGGAGTTTCTGGGACGCATACCGGAACCTTCCTGAGCACGTACAGCGGCAGGCCTTGGAGGGATACCCGATGGCTCACGGGTCTACAAGCATGGGAAATCCAAGTGAGGTAGAACAATCGCGTGAAGAACGAACCTAGATTCTTTTATCATAGCTTTCCACGTCCCAAGAAGGGCGAGGCGAACAGCGAAACAGCCCGCCGTGGTTGGGCCATTCTACAGTCAATACAGAAGATGGGATTGGTATTGGCTCCGGAAGTCGTCGAATGGCACACGCCAGTAAGCCTAGGAACCCCATCGCCCACTCGAATCACACAGCGGCGCATTTGCTTCACTGAACTATCTGAACAAGAACTTAGCGAACACTCAAGACGTTTTGGCCCATTTGCTCTCGAATTTGAGACGATTGCATTGAGGCGTGTCGGGGCGCTACCTGTCATCTACATGCCCCAAGCCCTGTCGGAACAGGATCACCTGGCCCTGCTCGGGCCATTCGTTGTTAGTCATCTCGACCAAATTCGCGGTGCGTTGGACCTACTCAACAGGATGGATCAACCCAACAACCCGGCATTCCTTCGGAATCAAGGAGCAGATGGCGTAACAGACGATTGTGTGGTTACCCTTACAAACGTCGATGACTTCGGAAAGCCAGTTCAGACATTCCATATACCATGGACAGCAGTCAGGGATATTCTAAGTGTCATCAGGTTCAAGCGAGCTCCTTTTGATGCAATGATGGGTGTGACTTCTATTGCGCAATCACTGTTCTACCCAACAGACGACGACTACCAGAACACGGAGCTTGGTTACTACAGGCAGCGTGAGTGGCGAATTACCGCAGACTACTTTGTGAACGGGACACCTCGTGGTCGAAACCTTGAAGAGGAAGAAAAGAAACTGTTGTTGAGGCTTGATGACACCTTTTGGGGAAAGAACATTCACTCCAGCAGACCAATCCCTCGCATAGACGAGGCTCTCGTCCTCGTCCAACCTACTCCCGCTGAATTACTGGATGATGTGACTCGAATAATCGTTCCAGATGACTTCGCTGAACAAGCACGTCAGATTTTTGGTGACCGCGTTGCTACGGCAAGTGAATTAGGAGATTCTAGCTTGCGGGTGTGACTGCGAGTAATAGTGCGTCAGTGGTGTGATTAGCGGTCGTTGCGGCGCTCGCTGCGCTCGGTGAGGACGACGTTCCCTTGCACGTCCTTGGCTTCGTCGAAGACGACGCGGCTCTTCTTTCCGCCATGAATCTGCGGCTCCCGTGCAAGTTTGCGCCGCAGGAGGTCGAGGGGGCCGTGCTCCGTGCAGAGCGACTCCGGCAACCCGAGCACGTCCACGAGCAGGCACCGGTCGAGTTCGGCCCGCGCCGGGTCCTCGTCCACCTGGTCGAACGGGAGGAAGCGCCGCTCGCGCATCGCCTCGAACGCAGCCTTAGCGGCGGCGTGCTGCTCTGGCGTGAGCGCGCGAGTATCGAGCGTGGGAATATTCGGGATGCCCGTTACCGTCGTTCTGCCCCTGCCCGACTGCGTCTTGTTGGACGACCACCAGTGCAGCAGCAGGCCGAGCGTCGAGTTGCACCAGAGCGCGAACGCGTACTCGTGTTCCGGGTTCTCGAAGATGACCGACGGCCATGCATGGCCTCCGATGCACAGGCGCTCCGTCATCGCCACGATGAGCGACTGCGCGTTGAACTGGAGATCACGGTTGTAATGTGCCCGAGTAGCGGTCGACAAGATGCGTTTAGCCTTTTTGCGAAGAGTAGCTCTCGCCTCCTTAATGCGTTTGGCAACCTCAGCGTCGAGAGCGTCCTGAGATGCCGTACTACCTACAGCAACTCTTGCCCTTTGCTCTATGACCGCACGGTAGCTAGGGGATACGCCTTTGACTGACCCTTGGGTGTCCGGGCTCACAATGAACTGTCGCTCGTGTTCCGTATCGTGCCCCCAAAGAACCGGATAGGTTGGGTAAGACTTACGTGATAGTTTCCTTAGAACGAATGGACCTCGAGGCGTTCCATTCGCATTCTCCCAATAAATATCCGCATGGTAGGGACCACGGTCTGCAATCTGCCCAATGGGAGCTATCGGCAGGGGGACAGGCTCACTGTCAGGAAGATTCAATTGAACTAATCTTCCTTGCCGTAAGTTCCAGGCAACGTCTGCAATCTCTTCATCAGCTATACCCACTAGCGGCCATGGACCTGATTCGGGAAGAGGAAAATTGAGAATGACGCCGTATTCTTGCTCTCCAATAGTAATCGCCCTCTTCTCGTTTACCTCTTCTCTGTCTGTGGCTTGGTTGGACTCGCGGATGCGCCCGATCTCAGCGGCGAGCAATCCCGCTTCCTGCGCTGAATGCACTTGTCGGCGAAGCACTATGAATGTCGCACGTTTTTTTGCCTCGGAAGCGCCGCGCTTTGCAATCAGCAAGCACTCCGCCATACCCGTGTCAGCCGAAAAGGAGGCGTCGTAGGAGCCAGCGCCCGCAATCGTTACTACGGTGATGTCCGAACAACGCCCGATTACGGCCTGCCGCGCATCCTCCCACTCGATGCCGCTGACTGCGCTCAGCGGCAGCACGAGCGCAACAGTGCCATCGGGTCGGGCCTTCCGCAGTGCGAGTTCGAGGAAGTCAGCGGCTAGTCCGGCGTTCCCGCTGGCGATCGGATCGCCTCCCCGGAGTTGCACGAGCGAGTCCTGCATCTTGCGCTGCACTTCCCGGCTGGTTCTGAAGGCCGCGAACGCCGGGTTGCCCGACCCAATCTTGCCTCCTTCCATACCGGTCGGGCGCACGAAAGGAGGGTTCATGATGACGAGATCAAACTTGCCGTGGCCCACGCGCGAGACGAGGTCGCGCACTTCTTCCGGCTTGCGTCCGCCAGAAGTCACAGCAGCGGCGTCCCCAAGCAGCCCGGGCTGGACACTCTCCGCCAGCAGGTCGAGCGAGCCAACCGTCACCGCTTCCTTCGGTTTGCCACTGCCGTTCCCGTTGCCGTTGGGCCTGAAGTAGCGGTCGCCGTAGGGCATCGTGAGAAGACACTCGCCGTCAAACGGCGTATCGGGATGGCTGCCTGCGAGCATCGCCGCGGTGAGGTGCACCGCGATGTTGACCACGTCCAGCCCGACGAGGCCGTGCTTCATCATGGGCGCATGGAGCGCGCGCGGATCGCCGCCGTGCAACTCATGCAGCAGGGAGAGCCGCTGGTAGGCGGCGGAGAGTAGTGTTCCGGTGCCGCAGGCGAAGTCGCCCACTTGGAGGCCCGCCAGCGTCTCACCGTCGCCCCAATCCGCGCCGCCCGGCGCTCTGTCGGCAGGCAACGCCAGCCCCGCGAGGAGGGTGGCGGCTTCCGGTCGGGTGTAGTAGGTGGCGAGGAACTTCCGATCCGCGATGAGCTTCTGGAAGACGATGCCGGTTAGGTCGTGCGAGCGGGTCACGCCGCCATGCACTAAGTCGCGGGCCGTTGGCCATAGCCAGGTTAGCACACCATTGGCTGTTGGGGCTGGCATCAGGGCCAGCATCTCCTTAGCCGTCCAGAAGATCGGCCAGTAGTTGACCTCCAGGATGCGCAACCACTCGTCGCAGAGGTCATCCGGCGCGAACGCGTCCAGCGAGCGGAAGGTTCCGACCGGACGAACAGTGCGAACGGAACTGCGCGGCAGGTCCGGCACCTGAAACCCTGCCTCCGCGAGTGACTCGTGGAAGATGAGGGCGTTGGGAATTACGGTCATCGCCATACGGCGCGTTTGGCCGTCCGTGTCATCGGCTTGCCTGAGGACGCCCGCCACCTCACGGCCGAGGCTGACGCCGTAAGCGTGCCTCCGCGTGAACTCGTCCGCAGCGCGTTCGACGCCGGTCTGGAGCCTGTCGGCTAGCGCCTCGACGCGTGGGGCGGGAGCGGCGGCGCGGTGCGCCAGCATCGCAAGGTCGCGCACGCCGCCGCGTATCCACCCCTGCTCCGGCAGGCGCTCCGGCTGCTCGCCCACGCGGTGCGTGTAAAGCGCGTACTCAAACGCGTCCGTCCGGTCTACGGCATTCCGTAGGCGCCCGCCGTCCAGGTAGGTCAGTTCGTCAGGGTAGACGAGCGCGATGGCGGTCTCGATGGTCTTGCCGCTCTCGGAGACCTTCTTGCCCAAGCGAGCCTTCGCATCCTGCTCCGCGCTCGCATGGTCCGTGCGCTCGGCCTCGATGACGACAGGCCAGCCGCTCGCGTCCTCCACGAGCACGTCGGGGCGTCCGCCGCCTTCGAGCACGTTGCCGGTTCGCTCCGCACGGACGTGCCAACTGCGACGGAGGCTGTCTAGCGCCTCGCCGAGGGCGACGTTCAGGGTCTGTTCATGTGTGGAGTCGGGCATAGGGACAGTCTACACAAGAGCATGGCGCAGTATGCCAGCCCCTGCTGTCAGCCGAATAGATCTGACAACGGCCCACCTTGCGCCGCCGCGCGCCAACTCGGATGCGGAACGAGCAGCACGGAGGGATAATGCCCCCGACAAGACGCCGCAGGAGAAGTCATGCCACGCATCGAGATGATCACCGACAAGGCTCAGATCCCCGAGGACCGGCACGCCGAGTTCGACGCGATCGTCGAAACGCTTCACGGGGTGCGCGGGCCCTTCGCCGTTCTCATGCACAGCCCCGGCCTCGCCCGGAAAGTCATGGAGGCGGGTGCGCAGGTCAGGTTGGGCTCGACCCTCAGCCCGGTCGAGCGCGAACTGGCCATCATCGCCGTCGCCAGGGAGAAGGATGCGACCTACGAGTGGGCCGCGCACGTGAGAACCGGACGCGCCGCCGGCATGGGGGAAGAGGCCATCGAAGCCGTCAGGCACAGGCAGGACACCAGTGGCCTCGAAGAGGACGAGCGCGACATCATCGAGTTCGTACGGCAACTCCTGCGGAACAACAAGGTCGAGCAAGACCTCTTCGACGCGCTGGAGGGCCGCAAAGGCGTCCGGTGGCTCGTCGAGCTCGCTGCCACCGTCGGCCAGTATCAATACATCTCGGCGATCAACACCGCGTTCGGCGTCGTTGCGGCCCCGGACGCCGACCAGCTCCCCGTCTGAGAAGGGTATGACACGCGCCCCTTACGCCGTCGTTCCCTGACCGCGTACGCTGGTCGGTGACGGCGCTGCGCTGGAGTGTGGCCTTCCCGGCCAGGTCGGTCGCAGGAGTGAATGTTGCCGAATGTTGCTGAATGTTACAGCTTCAGGCGGCACGTTCCGCCGGCGCGCCTCTGACAACCCCGCCAACACGAGTGGAGCGGCAAGCACATTCCGGAACGCCAGCGGGGTCGCAGAGGTGAGATGGCCCACGATGGCGCACTTTGGCGCACCTCGAATGATCGTATGCGAGGTCACTGCCTGCGCGGGAACGACATGGACTCGTCATGCGGCGTCGTGCAGCGTGCGCTAGAATCCGGCCATCCGGAGCACGGGAGGGAGCGTATGAAGGCAGCGGTATTGCAGGGCGCCGACCAGGACCTCGTTATCGAGGACTTCGAGACCCCCGACGTTGGCGACGACGACGTGCTGCTCGAGGTGACAGCGTGCGGCGTCTGTCACACGGACCTGAAGGTGCAGGACGGCTCGATACCGACTTCCCTGCCCGCGGTGCTGGGGCACGAGGTCTCCGGCGTGGTCGTGGGCTCAGGCAAGAACCAGCGCGATCACTTTAAGGACGGCGACAACGTCACCGTCGGCATGCGCTTCCGCTGCGGGCGCTGCGAGTACTGCATGACGGGCCTGTCGAACCTATGCCAGCAGATGCCGCTCGGCTCACCGTACCGCAAGTCAGGCGGCGAGACGGTGACGCGCTGGAACGTGGGCGGCTTCACGCAGCTGCTGTCGGTGCCGGCGTACATGGTCTTCCACCTGCCGGACGGTGTGGGGCTGGAGGAGTCCTGCATCGTCGGATGCCGGGTGACGACCGCGTACAACGCGGTGAAGAACGGCGCGCACCTCGCGCCGGGCGAGTCGGCGATGGTCATCGGCTGCGGCGGCGTCGGACTGAACATCATCCAGATGCTGCGGCTGTTCGGCGCGTACCCCATCGTGGCGGTGGACGTGGTCGGCAGCAAGCTGGAGGCGGCGCTCTCCTACGGCGCCACCCACATCGTGAACGCGACCTCCGACGATCCGGTCGAGGCGACGAAGGAGATCACGAAGGGCGGCGCGCGCAAGACGTTCGAGGCGATCGGCAACCCGGTGACTGCCGACCAGATCGTGCGGGCGACGCGGCCCACGGGCACCGCCACCATCGTCGGCGCCATGCCGCCGGGCCCCATAACCATCAACGACTCGCGCTTCCCGTTCAAGGAGATCAAGGTGACGGGCGTGGCGATGCGCCGGACGAGCGACGTGACCGAGGTGCTCGACCTCGTGTCGCAGGGCCGTATCGAGCTTGGCTCGTTCATCACCAAACGCTACGGCTACGAGCAGATCAACGAGGCTATCGAGGACGTCCACCACGGTAACGTGCTCATGGGCATCACGCTGTGGAACTAGAAGCGTGAACGGCGAAAGGAGGGCGGCATGACACAGGTGTTCAGGGCATACGAGATTGACGCAAAGGGTATCGGGGAGCATGTCGCTTTCCTGGAGCCGACGCCCAAGCGCATCCGCGTGACGTTCGGCGGCGAAACGATCGTCGACAGCAAGCACGCGGTCCTCATGTACGAGACGAGACACCAGCCGGTCTACTACTTCCCGATGGCGGACGTGCGGATGGACCTGCTGGAGGAGACCGATAAGAGCACCTTCTGACCGATCAAGGGAGACGCTCAGTACTGGAGCGTCAAGGTCGGCGACCGGGTGGAGGAGAACGCGGTCTGGGCATACCAGGAGCCGTTGGAAGGCTGTCTGGACGCACGCGACTACCTGGCGTTCTACTGGAACCGGATGGACGGCTGGTTCGAGGAGGAAGAAGAGGTCTTCATCGGCCCCAAGGACCCGTACACGCGCGTGGACTGCCTGCAGAGCTCCCGCCACGTCCGGGTCGAACTGAACGGCGTCACCGTTGCGGAGACGCACCAACCGGTGATGCTGTTCGAGACCGGGATGCCGCACCGCTACTACATCCCCGGCAAGGACGTGCGTAAGGACCTGCTGCGTTCGAGCGAGCGCGTGCTGGGCTCCACCTACAAGGGACTGGCGAGCTACTTCCACGCTGACGTGGGTGGCGAGACGTTCGAGGACATCGCGTGGATGTACCGCGACCCGACGGCGGAGTCGGCCAAGATTGCGGGGTACGTCTGCTTCCCGCAGGGCAAGGCGGACGTGTACGTCGACGGCGAGCTGGAGCCGAAGCCGAACACCCGCTGGGACTAGGAGGCGAGAATCCACCAAGACTCTAGTGGCAGAGGTGAAGAGTTGAACCGACACAATCAGAGTCGCCGCACGGGAAATCGAAGCAGTCACCAACGGCGGATGCTCTATCTCAGAGCAACTACAGTGGTAGTGAACCAGGGTCGAATCCTCTTGGTCAAGCATAACCGTGAGAACGACTGGGCTCTACCGGGAGGGCGCATCAAGGCCGCCGAAGAACCAAGCCGCCGGGCGGTTCTTGAAGTGGCCGAGGAGACCGGAGTTCTGATTGATGAACCCCAGTTTGTCGGGCGTTATGCAGGAAACGTTGCTTCACACGAAATCTTCCTTGCTCAGGGAGAGGGCGAACCGCGGCCTAACAGCGGTGAACTGCAGGACGCCTGCTGGTGGGACGGGACGGCACCTCTGCGGGTACAGCAGCACGTCAACGCCATACTGGCCATCGTCCGCAACTGGATGAAGGAAAATGGACCGCAGACCAGCCCTGAGCAACCCGGCTCAGAGCATTTGCCAGCCTTGCAGGGCTTCATGGAGAGGCTGCCGGAGCCGTAACCAAGCCGTTGCTATCCGCCAAAATTCTGGGTGGCGTAGATATAACCGCCCGATTGGGCGATTCCCACCCCGATATATCGCAGTTGGCCATTGAGGATGTTGGCCCGATGCCCCGGGCTTTTCATCCATCCCTCGACTAGGTCCCTAGCCAGCTTCTTGTGGTCGTGCCTGGCAGGGAACTTATAGATGTTCTCTGCCGTCATCTCGCCCGCGAAGCCGATGGCCCTTATGCGTTGATGAGGAGTTGAGCCCTTGTGCCCAGTGTGGGAGAAACTGTGATGAGTCATCCAGTTGCTATGCCCCTGTGCGGCCGACTGTAGCGCGAGATAACGGGACAGCGGCTGCAACTTACGACGGGCTCTGGCTTGGTTGGTGTACCGGATGACCCACTTGGCCGTGCCGACGTGAGACTTCGGAGTAGAGTAGAAGCGCTTCGGTCGGCGCAGCCGATTCCTGCCCAAGCTGGCTTCCCTGAAGATGCCGGACAACAGCCAGTACAACAGTCCAATCATTCGGGGCTCCCCATCAGAATAGCCATTGAGTTACTCGTCGAACTCGCCGCGGAGTTCACGGTAGAGGCGGGGCATGAGCAAGCAAGCGCACTGGTATTATAAGCCGTGAGGAGTAGCCCGATGACGCCGCTGGTGGAAGAACGCATCGTCGAGATCGAACGGCTCTGCCGCGAGCATGAGGTCGTTCGGCTGGAGTTGTTCGGCTCGGCTGCGTCAGGAGAGTTCCGCCCCGGCGAGAGCGACCTCGATTTCCTCGTGAGCTTCGAGCCGCGTCCCTCCGGGAGTAAGCCCGCACCCTACTTCCGTCTCGCTGCCGCGTTGCGGGACCTCTTCGGCATGGACGTAGACCTCGTTGAAGAGCAGGCCATCCGCAATCCGTATTTCCGGCAGGCCGTTGATACCGGCCCCCGGACGCCCCTCTACGAGTCTCCGACGGCGCCTGAACGTCCCCTGCTCACCGCCTCCCATCCTGCTCCGGAGTGCTCCGCCGTGGAACTGCGAATCAAGAAACTGCTCTACGACATCAACGAGGCCGCTGGAAACATCGTCCGGTTCACCGATGGAAAGACACGCGACGACTACCTGGACGACCTGTTCCTCCGCAGCGCCGTGGAGCGCCAGTTCGAGATTATCGGCGAGGCGGCTACCCGCCTGGGCAGGCAGGACCGAGCGACCCTGGAACGCATCACCGGCTACCAGGAGATCATCGGGTTCCGCAATCTCATCGCTCACGAGTACGACAGGCTGGAGCCCGACCAGGTCTGGGAGATTGTCGAGCGCGATATCGCCGTTCTGCACGACGAGACGACTGCGCTCCTGGCGGACTGAGGTCCCCGTACCGCGGGATTACTCGTCGAACTCGCCGCGCAACTCGCGGTAGAGGCGGGACATGAGCGGCGGGAGGCGGTCCTCCTGTCGCCCCCAGCCTGAGAACGGGCCAAGGTCGAGCGAAGCCAGCGCCTCCTCCTCGGAGCGCCCTTCCTCGAAACTACGCTCGCCGTGCGCCGTGATGCGCTGCAGGCACTCGCGCATCTCGGCCATGTCGGCCCGCGTCCCCAGCGGTCCGTGCCCCGGCACCACGACGTCGCACTCGACCTGCACCGCGCGGTCGGCGGTGTTCGCCCACGCGAGCGGGAAGCCGTCGCGCGCGTTCGGGATGTACTGGTGGAAGGAGAGGTCGCCCGCGAACAGCACGCCCTCCGTCGGCAGGTAGACGGCGATGTCGCCGCGCGTGTGCGCCCTGCCGAAGAACCGCAACTCGACGGGCCGCTCTCCGAGGTGGAGCGTGAGCGTGTCGCTGAACGTCAGATTGGGCGGCGTTTGCGGCAGGTCGCGCCACTCCTCGTAGATCGCGGGGTAGAGGTTGCGCAGGAACTCGCGGTGCGAGTCCCACTCCATGGCGAGGTCTTCGCGGCAGGTGTCGTGTGCGACGATGGGCGCCTGCGGCATGAGCGCGTTGCCGAAGAGGTGGTCGCCGTGCCAGTGCGTGTTCACGACGTAGCGCACCGGCTTGTCGGTCACGCGGCGCGCCTCAGCCAGCAGCCGCTCGGCGAGCGCGGGCGTCATGAGCGTGTCGATGATGACGACGCCCTCCTCCTCGACGAGGAAGCCCGCGTCCGTCGCGCCGCCCGCCTGGATGAAGGCGTACGCGCCGGGAGCGACCTCGATGGCGCCGGTCTGGTAGTCGCCTGAGGTCATGACCGCAACCCCGGCACGACCTTCGCGCTGAGCAGGTCGATGGTGCGCTGCACGTCGGCGAGGCTTCGCGCCTGCGGCAGGAAGACGAAGTGGCTGACGCCCGCCTCCGCGTACTCCGCGAGCGTCTCGGCGATGCGCTGCGGCTCGCCGGTGAGCGCGCCACGCTTCTCCGCGCCCGGCAGGTCCGGCTCGCTCCGCAGGTCGACGAGCACGCGGAGCGATAGCGAGACGGCGTTGTCGCCGCGCCCGTGGGAAGCCGCCTCCTCGTTCATGGTGCGATGCGCCTCCGCAAGCGCCTGCGGCGTCGTGCCGAACAGCGGCGGGAACCACGCGTCGCCGTAGCGGGCGGCGCGGCGCATGACCGGCTTCGTGTGGCCGCCCACCCAGATGGGCGGGTGCGGCGTCTGCGCGGGGTGCGGGTAGGACTCGACGCCGCGCACGTCGAAGAAGCGCCCCTCGAACCGCACCTCCTGCTCCGTCCACGCTGCGCGCACGAGTTGCAGGCTCTCGTCGAGCACGGCGCCGCGCCGGTCGAAGTCGAGGCCGAGCGCTTCGAACTCCTCGCGCAGCCAGCCCGCCGCGACGCCGAGGATGCTGCGTCCCCCGGAGAGCACGTCCAGCGTAGCCGTCGTCTTCGCGGCGGCGAGGGGATGGCGCAGCGGCAGCAGCGTTACAGCGGTGCCAAGCTTCACCCGGGACGTGAACCCCGCGACCCAGGCGAGCGTCGTGAACTGGTCGAGGAAGGGCAGGCCGGGCGCGATGAGGAACTCGCCGTCCGCGCTGTAGGGGTAGGTGGAGGTGTGGCTGGTCGGCAGCACGACGTGGTCGGCGGCCCAGACCGAGTCGAGGCCGGACGCCTCGGCCTGCTCGGCGACGAGCCGCACGGCTGAGGGGTCGTCCATGCCGATGGTGGGGAGCGACACCCCGAACTCGATCATGCAGTGCATGGTACAGGAGAAGGCGGGAGGCGCGTATACTTGCCGCCGCATACTGGACGGCACGGAGGCTGACCGATGGCGCTCGATACCAGGGAGTTTCTCGCGGAGATGCAGCAGTTGCAGGAGCGGAAGCACAGCCGCAAGCACCCGCTGTTCGAGATGATCGAGGAGGGGCGGCTCACCCGACCACAGCTCAACGGCTTCATCAAGCAGTTCTACCTGCTCTTCCCCAAGCCGTTCCCGAAGCCCATCGCGGCGATGTTCGCGCGCGCTCCGCAGGACACGGAGCTCGAGCGGATGTGGTTCGAGAACCTGTCGGAAGAGGCGGAGGGGGGCGAGACCGGCACGGCGGGGCACAAGGAGCTGTACATCCGCTTTGCGGAGGCCGCCGGCATCCCGCGCGACGAGCTCAACGCGACCCAGCCGCTGCCCGAGACGCGCGGCCTGCTGAACTGGCGGGAGCTGCTCATCGGCCAGCGCTCCTGGCTGGAGCTGTACGCGTCGCAGGGGTTGGCGCTGGAGGGCACGGCCAGTGGTCGGATGCATCGCGTGGTCAATGGTCTCGTCAACCACTACGGCTTCGAGCGCAACAGCGACGACATCCTGTACTGGACGCTCCACATGTCGGTCGACGAGGAGCACATGAAGGTGGGCCCGTACGTCATCGAGAAGTACGCGGTGAGCGATCTCGAGCAGCAGTCCGTGCGCGAGTCGCTGAACGCGACGCTCGACGTGTTCTGGCTGGTCTACGACGGCATTGTGCGCGCGTTCGTGGACGAGGACCCGCTGTATGAGGAGTGGCGGTAGGGGGCAGCCCGTCCGCGCGGGTCTGCTCGCCCCGTTACCGTGACGCGGTGGGCCTGATGCCGGCGGGGTACCTGGCGACCACCTGGGACCATTCGCAGGTGGCGCACTCGAACACCAACTCGACCCAGAGCGTGTCCTCCCAGTCGAGGAGTTGCCGGGGCTCGGTTTCGCGCTGGGTGACGGTAGTGTCTCCGCAACGAGGACAAGCATAGGCGATGACCGGTCGGGGTCCCGTCGGTGTGGTCGGATTCCTCATACTGGGCGTCCCTGTTTCGCCGATCAGCGCACCGCGCCGTAGGCCTCTTCGACGCGCCGGTGGAGTTCCTGCACGAGCTCGTTGGCGGGAGCGTACCGGCCCACGTCGTCGCGCCAGTAGCCGCGATGGTACTGCTCGCGGTAGCCGCCGATCCTGCTGCCGATGCGCCGAAGGGCCTCTTCTTCGTCTCGGTAGCGGACCTGCGCGACGATCTCCTCCATGCGGTCCGGGTCGCGGAACACGTTGAGGGGGTCGCCGCCGTCTTCCACGATGCGCATGTTCTCCTCCAACTGACGCCGGAGGAAGACGATGGGGATGTCGGTGCGGCCGAGGTTCTCGGCGGTGCGGTCCGTTATGGCGCCTTGCGACCACCACGCGATCATGTCCTGGGTGAAGGTGTGGTCGAGGATGGCCTTTCCCTGCCTGTCCCAGAGAGGTACCTCATAGAAGGGCACGATGTCCTGCCGGGGCGTGTCGACGCCCTTCGGTGCGGCGGCTATCTCGTAGTGGATGTAATAGGTGCTGGTGTCGTCGATCGGGACGCGCACCTGGGTCCTGTTGTACATAGTGTTGCCGATCTCGCCGCCGGTCATGACCGGGAAGATGACGGTCGAGTGTCCGGCCTCCCCGTCGAAGTCGGCGCCGAGTGCCCTGGAGTAGGTGATGCCCTTCTCCATGCCGTACGGAGTGGGCCGCGCGTAGAGCCCTTCTATGCCGATGCCGGAGCGGATGGAAGTGAAGGCTCGGTGCGTCTGTTCGTCCGGCACCCGGTCCTCCAGCAGTCCGTCTTTCTCCAGCGCGTACTTGAAGAGCTCGCCGTGCAGCCACGGGTTGTGAGCGGGGTCTCCCGTGTTCTCCCAGCTCTGCAGCCAGTTGCAGGGCAGGACCGTGCACGCAATCTGGCGGATGGCGTTGGGCCACACGAAGACGGGCCAGGGTGGCAGTAAGGGCGCCGGTTCGGGGCCGAGGTAGGCCCAGATGAGGCCGCCCATCTCCCGGGTCGGGTAACCCTTGAGCTTGATGCGGCTGGTGAAGACGTTGTCGCGTGCCTCCAGTGGGGTATCGAGGCATCGCCCGTCGGTTTCGTAGAGCCAGCCGTGGTACGAGCAGCGCAACCCGTCTTCGTCCGGGATACCCCACTCCAAACCCATCGAACGGTGGGCGCACTTGTCCCCGATGAGCCCGACCTCTCCGTTCAGTGTACGAAAGAGCACTAGGTCTTCGCCCAGCAGGCGCACCTTCATCACCGGTTCGGAGAGGAGTTGGGCGTAGGGTCTGAGCGGCAGCCAGTAGCGGCGTAGCAATTCGCCGCCCGGAGTCCCCGGGCCCACCCGAGCCAACCGCTCATTGGTTTCCGCCGTGAGCATGTCGGCATCCTCCTGGCTTGGCCCCCTATGCCCGGACGGCGCCCCAGCGGTGGGTCGGCTGCTTCTGCCAGACGTCCTCGTCGATGTTGGTGTCGACGATGGGGTGGTCCGGGTCGCGGATGACGCCCATCGGGTCCTCGCCGCGGGCGACGCGCTCCATCTGCTCGAACATCGTGCGCCGCAGCAGGACGACGCCCCGGTCCGAGTACGAGAGGTGCTCGACCGAGCGGTCGGTGATGGGGCCCTGCGTCTCCCAGGCCATGTGGTCCTGCGAGAGCACGGAGCGGCGGTCGTACCACGCCTCCGGGTGGCTCTTGTCCGCGGGCTCCTTGTACGGCTCGATGTACTCGACGGGCGGGTCCCACGTGGTCTCGTCGGGCTGGCCGTCCTCGTTGAGCCAGAAGTTGATGTGGACGTGCCAGGTGTGCTCGTCGTCTATCGGCGTGCGGAACTGGGTGCTCGGCCCCTGCCGGAGGATGGAGGGGAAGAGGACGGGGTGCTCGTCCACGACGCCGTTGGTGTAGGTGCGCTTCTTCATCATGCCGTAGCTGGTGGTGTAGAACTCGAATGTTTCCACGTCGTCGGTGAAGCCGCGCGTCGTGTTCACGGGCTCGCGCTGGCCGCGCGCGTAGTACTCCTGGTGGAGTATCTGCAGGTGCGCCGGGTCCATGGAGTTCTCCATGGCCTGGAACCAGTTGCAGTCCAGCACGGGGTGGAGGTTTATCTTGCGGCGTCCGTCCTCCCGGACGAGCGTGTCGAACGGCGTGAAGACAGGCGCGGGTTTCGGGCCCATGTACGCCCAGACGACGCCGAGGTAGACCATGCAGTCGTAGGCGGGCTGCTTCACGGAGCGCATGATCGCCTCATTCTTCTCGGGCGGCGTCTCCAGGATGTTGCCCTCGGTGTCGTAGAGCCAGCCGTGGTAAGCGCAGGAGATGCCGCGCTCCTCGACGCGACCGTAGACGAGCGACGCGCTGCGGTGCGCGCAGTGGTCGGCGAGCAGCCCCCAGCGCCCGGACTTGTCCTTGAAGATGACGAGGTCCTCGCCCAGGATGCGGACGGCCTTCGTCGGGCGCTCGTCTGTGACCTCGGACGCGATGGCGATGGGGTGCCAGTAGCGGCGCAGCAGTTCACCCGCAGGCGTGCCTGGGCCGACTCGCGTGAGCTTCTCGTTGTCCTCTTTCGTCAGCATGATGCGTTCCTCCCTGCGTTCGGCTAGACGTTCTGTCCCACCATCTTGCGGCGCTCGATGGAGTCTGCGCCGCCCTCGACACCGCGCTGGTTCAGGATGGGGCTGTACTTGCTCGCCATGCCCTGGCGCCGGATGCCCTTGTCCCCTTCGCCGCGCTCCTGGTACTGCTCGTTCCGGCGGGACTTGTGCTCCGTGTCCATGCCCAGATAGACGTTGGTCGCCGGGTCGCGGAACGTGTTGATGGGGTCGCCACCGTCCTCGACGATGCGGATGTTCTCCTCCAGCATGCGCCGGAACATGATGATGCCCTTGTCCGAGCGTCCGAGCGATTCCTTCGTACGGTCTGCTATGGACCCCTGCGTGATCCACGCGGCGACGTCCTGCGCCGAGTTGGAGTCGAGTATCTCGAAGCGGACGCGGCCGTCCTCGGCGAGCTGGATGAGCGGCGGGAAGAAGAGGGGCACGTCCTCGTCGCGCTGGTCGGGGTCGTCCGGCGACAGCTTCGGGTGACACATCACCCACCAGTGGCCCGTGTGGGTGTCGTCGAGCGGTACGCGGATCTGGAACGACGGGCCGACGCCCGCGCCCATGCCGCCGCCGCGCCTGCCGTCCCACGTGTCGATGGCGGTGCCGCTGCCGCCCTGGCGGAGGAAGTACGGGAACACGATGGGGTGTCCCTGCGCCCACTCGCCGTCGTCGTAGCTGCCGCCCTTCACGAGCCTGCGCTTGTAGATGCCGTACTGGAACTTGTCGAAGCCGATGCGCTCGTTCTCGTAGCGCTTGCGCACCTTGTCGCCCTCGCCGCGCATCTCCAGGATGTAGTTCGCCCACTCGCCGTGCAGCCACTCGGAGTGCACCGGGTCGAGCGAGTTCTCCTGGCACTGCAGCCAGTTGCTCGGCAATTCCGTGTAGCCGATGTCCCGCACGACGTTGTCGAGCGCGAACACGTCCCAGTTGGGCAGGAGCGGCACCGGGGCCGGGCCGAGGTAAGCGAAGATGAGGCCCGCCTTGACCTGCAGCGGGTACGCCTTGATGCGCACCTTGTCCTTGAAGCGGTTGTCCGGAGCCTCGGTCTCCTCGTAGGGCTGCTCGAGGCAGCGGCCCGTCTCGTCGAACATCCAGCCGTGGTACGGGCAGCGGATGCCGTCGTCGGTCGGGATGCCATACACCATGCCCATGCGGCGGTGCGGGCAGTAGTTGTCCACGAGACCGAAGACGCCCTGCTTGCTCTTGTAGAGGATGAGGTCCTCGCCGAGCAAGGTGATGGGTTTGGTGGAGCGGTCGTTCATCATGGCGACGGCGGCGATGGGGTGCCAGTAGCGGCGCATCAGTTCGCCGGTCGGGGTGCCGGGGCCGACCCGGGTCAGGCGGTCGTTCTGTTCAGCAGTCAGCATCGGTGTTCCTCCCTGGGTTGAGGTTGCTTCGGTTGCTTTCCTATCCGGCGGTCCCGGCGAGCACCGGGGACTCGACGGTGATGCCGTAGAAGTCGAGAGCGTTCTGCCCCATGATGTCGTCGATGACACCCGGCGCGAGGCCGCCCTCCTCCCTGATGATGCGCATCGCTTCGATCTCGCTCGACTGGTCCTGGTGGCCGTAGTCGGTGCCGATGAGGATGTGGCGGTGGTTCACGTACTTCAGCACGTCCACGAGGTTGTCGTCGGTCTGGGCGGTGACCCAGATGTTGTACGCGCCGAGCACGTCCTCCTCCAGTTCACGGCCCCGCGTCTCCAGCCTGCGGCGCAGGTCGTGGATGACGTAGGGCAGCCACTGGCTGCTCGCCTCGATGTAGCCCCAGCGCAGGGTTGGGAACTTCTTGGGCGTGCCAGTGGTGATGAGCTGGTGAAAGCTTGCGACGGACATGAGGCGCAGGCCGCCGAACGTTCCGCCGATGCCGTCGTTGGCCATGAGGTTGCGGATGTAGGAGTTGGAGCTGCCGATGTGGATGGCGATGGGCTGGTTCAGCCGAGCCGCCTCCTCGTAGACGGGGTAGAAGTACTCGTCTATCAGCAGCCGCTCGTCCTCGATGGCGCGCATCGTGACGCCGCAGGCGCCGTGCTCGGCTGACCACCGCAACTGCTCCAACGCCTCGTCCATCGTGGCGAGCGGGAGGATGGACGTCCAGCGGAGCCGTCCCTTGCTCTGCTCCCAGATGTCGGCGAGCCAGCGGTTGTAGCTCTTGGCGAGCGCGATCTCCGTGTCTGGGTTCTCGCACATGCGCCCGATGTACATGGTGGGGTAGAGCACCTGCACGTCGATGCCCAACTCATCCATGTGAGCGATGCGTCCCGGGATGTCCTCCATGTAGCGCTTGGCGTCGTCTGTCACCATGTTGCGCTTCACTTTGTCGGAGAGCCCGAACGCGGCGACAGGGCCTCTTGCGCGGCCGCGTATCTCGCCGTCTATCTTCCAGAACTTCCCGCCGTTGCCGTCGTCCACGATCTGCGGGCGGTACTTCTCGTCCCCAGGGTCCATGTAGTCCCAGGTCTGCTCCGTCTCTACGACGTGCGCGTCAGAGTCGATAACCGGCATGACTGGCCTCCTTGCCGTTCGGCCGTTCAAGGCGTCCACCCTTCGGAGCGGGCATGCATACTTCGACAGATGGGAAACTAGCACCGCACGGACTGAGTGTCAAAGCATGCGCGCATGCGCGCGGAGTCCTGCGGCCTACAATGCGCACATCAGCGACCCAGGAGGCTGCGCCATGCTCGAACTGCCCGCACGGGAGACGCTTGCATACGTCTGTCACGACATGCAGAACGACTACCTGAAGGAGGGAGGACGGACGCCCGAGGCGGGGCGCAACCCGCGCACGCCGCAACTCATCGAGAACCACGTCCGTCTGCTATCGGCAGCGCGCGCCGCCGGTCTGCCTGTCTTCTTCACCGGCCACTTCCTGCGCGAGGACTACCTGGACGCCGCGCGGCACGGACGCGCCCGCTCGCTGGGCTCGCTGCGCGACGGCACGTGGGGCGCGGAGGTCATCGACGAGCTTGCGCCGCTGCCGGGCGAGTTCCTCATCCGCAAGGGCGGCGGGATGAGCGCGTTCACGGGTACGGCGTTGGAGAAGTGGCTGCGGCGCCTTGGCGTCTCGACGCTCATCGTGGCGGGCATCGCCACGCAGGCAGGCGTCGAGAGCACGGTGCGGGACGCCCGCGAGCGGGACTTCGACAGCATCGTCGTCGGCGACGCTTGCGACGGGCGCACCGAGAACCACGAGGCGTCGCTGCTGAACATGGGCACGTTCGCGCAGGTCGTATCGACGGAGGAGGTCGTCGCGGCGCTCGGTTGAGCGGTCACTCTTCGATGCGGCTGAACCCGTCCAAAGCGGCCGACACGTAGGCTTCCGCCAGCGTCGGGAAGCTGGTGACGGACTCTACGAAGTAGTCGAGATTTCCGCCGTGGGCGATGACCGCCTGTCCTATCTGGACCAACTCGGCGGCGCCCTCGCCCGCGATATGGACGCCGAGCAGTTCCCGCGTCTCGATGTGGAACAGCAGCTTCAGGATGCCGGACTCGTCGCCTTCTATGACGCTCTTCGCGATCTCCCGGTACTGGGCCCTGCCCACCTCGTAGGGGATGCCCTCATCCGTCAACCGGGACTCCGTCTTGCCGACCATCGCGACCTCCGGGGTCGTCTTGACCGCGTAGGGGAAGAGGCCGGGGACGCTGTTGGTGGGGATGTCGAATGCGTGACACGCGGCCAGCCGTCCCTGCATCTGTGAGGTCGACACGAGGTCAGGGAAGCCGATGACACCCCCTACCGCGTAGATGCCTTCCACGCTCGTCTGGTAGTTGTCGTCGACGCTGATACGCCCTCGCTCGTCGGTTTCCAGCCCGGCGGCCTCCAGGTTCAGCCCCTCGGTCGCGCCGGTGCGCCCCACGCAGTACATCACCGCATCGCTCATGATCTGCTTGCCGCTCCTCAGCAGGACGCGCACGTGGTTGCCTCGTTCGCCGGGGAGGTACTCGATATCGAAGACATCCTCGTTCAGGCGGAATGTCACTCCGTTCTCCCGGAGGTGGTAGGCGAGCGCGTCCACGATCTCGTCATCCGCGAATGGCAGCAGCCGCGGGCTCCTGTCCACGAGCGTCACCCGCACACCCAGCGCGGCGAACGTGCTGGCGTACTCGAGGCCGATGGCGCCGCCCCCTACCACGGTCAGCACGCGCGGCAGTTCCGGCAGGTCCATGACGTCGTCGCTGAGGAAGATCAGCCTCCCGTCCGTGTGGATGGTCGGGGGCTGGGTCGAGTGCGACCCGACGGCGATGATCACCTTGTCCGCGGTGATGGTGGTGTTGGGGTCGTCCTCGGTGGCGATGTTGATGGTGTGGCGGTCGACGAAGGACGCCTCCGCGTGGAACATGTCCGTCCGGTTCCGGGCGAGCTGGCTCCGGAGCATCTCCGCCTGCTGGTGCATCACGTGGTTCGTGCTGACCATGAGGTCGCTCATCGTGATGTTCTGCTTGACGGTGTAGGACTCGCCGTAGAGGGTGCGCTCGCGGAAGCCGCTCAGGTGCAGCGCGGCCTCGCGCAGCGCCTTGCTCGCGGTGCCGGTGGTAACGTTGAGGCCGCCGATGTGCGGCAGGCGTTCGACGACAGCCACCCGCTTCCCGATCTTCGCGGCCTGAACGGCCGCCCTGTGGCCGGCCGGGCCTGACCCGATGACCACCATGTCGTAGTCGTAGCCGCTCATCGCGGTGCTCTCCCTCCGGGCGCCAACGGCGGGACCATGGCAATCCTGTATCAGTGCGGGGGTTGCGTCAAGCGCGCTCGCCGAACGTCTGCTCCGCGCCGGGGACGAACCAGCGGTAGAGCACCGGGAAGAGCACGCCCGCAAGAAGGAAGAGCGCGCCCGCGGTCCAGAGGGTCGCCTCGAGGCCGACCGCTCCCGCCAGCGCGCCGAACCCCAGGGGCGCCACGAGCTGCGCCGTGCCCCAGTACAGGCCGACGTAGGCCATCGCCATCCCGCGCTGGTTGGGGGAGCTGTGGTCGGCCCCCGCTATCGGGTAGAGGATGCCGAGCGCCGAGCGGAAGGTCCCGTAGAGCAGCATGAGCGGCACGAGCGTTGCGTATGCTCCCGCGCCCGCCGACAGGCCGAGCGTCACGAGGCCCACCATGAGCAGGGCTATCGTGTAGGTCCATTGCCGCCCCAATCGCGCAAGCACGTGGCCGAACACCATCCCGATGGCCACGCTGCCCGCGACGCCGACCGCCTGCATCCCGCCGACGATGTCCTCGGTGTACTCGAGTTCACGGAGGTACGGGATGAAGAGGACGCTCGCCATGATCATGGACATGGACGCGACGAATGCGGCGAATGCTGCGAGGCCCATGCCCCGGTGCCGCGCGATGCCGGGGATATGCCCGAGCGGGGCGCGGAAGCCGCGCCGCACCGGCCGCGCCGCGAGCGGCGGCATCGCGAGGCAGCCCAGGAACCCGGCCAGCGCGATCGCGCCGGTGATGGCGAACGCTGCGCCATAGCCCAGCGTGATGACGAGCACGCCGCTCATGAACGCGCCGATGAGCCCGCCCGCGCTGCCGAAGGCGTTGAGGCGTCCGTATATCTCGCCGGAGCGCTCCGGGTTGATGCGGCTGACGTACGACTGCGTCGCCGTCCAGTACGTCGCCCGGGAGTAGCCGACGAACGACTGGCCGAGGATGAGCATCCAGAAGAAACCGGAAGCGACGAAGAAGACCATGCCGGCGATCATCGTCACGAAACTGGCCCAGAGCACCCACCGCTCGCCGAACTGGTCGGCTATCGCTCCCGCGAACAGGCGCAGCACCAGCCCGAATACGGCCTGCGACGCCACGATAACGCCCAGCAGCGTGAGGTCGTAGCCGAGGTGGAGGGCATAGAGCGGGATGAGCACCTGGATGAGGCCCAGCGTTATCTGGTAGGAGAACGATGCGCCGTAGCTCAGCAGGGCGGCGCGGGACTGCGTGCGCTGGTCCGGCTGCGCCTGGGCGCTCATGCGGAGAAGCGGCCCGGCGCGTAGGGCGCGAGGTCGATCGCCGCCGCGCCTCCCGTGACAAGGTCGGCGGTCGCCCTGGCCATGCCCGGCCCCATCATGATGCCCTGCCGCCCGCCGCCGGTGACGACGTACGCGCCGTCGACGCCCGGAACGGGACCGACCATGACCGCGCCGTCCGGCGTGACCGGGCGCAGGCAGGCCGTCTGCAGCACGAGTTCCGCGTCCTCCAGCGACGGCAGCATCCGCAGCGTGGACTCGATGATGGCGTCGCGCGCCTCCGTCGTGCGGGACTCGTCGAAGTCCGCGTGCTCCTCCGTCGTGCCGCACCAGACGAGGCCGTCGGACGGCTTGGTCATGGCGTAGTTGCCGAGGTGGCCGACACTCAGCGTGTACGAGGCGCCCGGCGCCTGCAGGCGGATGATCTGTCCCTTGAGCGGCGTGACCGGCAGCGGCACGCCGAACCAGTCCGACGCCCGTGCGGTCCACGGGCCCATCGCGACGACGACGGTATCGCAGGCGATGCGCTCCGCGTTCCCCGCGCCGGTCGCGATGCTGACGCCGTCGACGCGCCCGCCGTTGCGGTGGACGGCGGTGACCTCGCCGGTGCGGAGCGTGACGCCGCGCTGCTCCGCCGCCTGACCCAGAGCGAGCGTCAGCCGGTACGGCTCGACGTCCGACGAGCCCTCGACGTGCAGCGCGCCGACGGTCTCCGGCGAGATGCGCGGCTCCAGCGCGCAAGCATCGTCCGGTGTCAGCCACTGCACGGTGTAACCAGGCAGCGCCTGCTGCCAGTCGAGGTGCCGCGTGAGCGCGGCGGCCTCGTCGTCGTTGAGGGCGAGCCGCAGCAGCGGGCGCGGCTGGTACTGGATGTCGACGTTCGTCTCGGCGATGAGTTCACCTGCAAGCGCGGGGTAGAGCGACATGCTGTACTCGATGAGCGGGGTGTTGACATGCGGGCCGTTCGTGACGCCGCCGGAGAGGCCGCCGTAGGCGAACCCGGAGGCGTGGCTCGCGATGCCGTCGCGCTCGATGACGGTGCTGCGGACGCCCATCGCCGCGAGATAGTAGGCCGTGGCGATGCCCGCGATGCCCCCGCCGACGATGACGACGTCCCGCTCTCCCGAAGTGGTCATGCGCGCCTCTCCTCCGTCATTCCCGCGCAGGCGGGAATCCAGCAGCCTGCCGATTGTATCGGGTTAGAATGAGCTACGCAGTTTGACCTCAGGAGGTCGTGGTGGCGACAGCAGCACAACACCGGGCGATGGCGGAGTTGGAGGCGGGGCTCGACGAGGTCCGGCGCTCTCCGAAGGACGAGGGCGTACTGCAACTCATCGTGCAACGGCCGGAGCGCGGCGAGCGCGTACTCGTTGACGAGGGCAGGCTGGACGTGGAGGTCGGGCTCGTCGGAGACAACTGGCTGACCCGCGGCAGCACCGTCACACCAGACGGGTTAGCCGATCCCGAGATGCAGGTGACGCTGATGAACTCCCGCGCCGCCGACCTCATGGCGGGCGGCAGGGAGCGCTGGCATATCGCGGGCGACCAGCTGTTCGTCGACCTGGACCTTGGCAGAGAGAACCTCCCGCCCGGCACGCGGCTCGCCATCGGGCCGGCGGTGTTGGAGGTGTCGGTCAAGCCGCACACCGGCTGTGCCAAGTTCAGCGGGCGGTTCGGGACGGATGCCCTTCGGCTCGTCAGCTCGGCGGTGGGGCAAGAGCTCTGCCTGCGCGGCATCAACACAAAGGTCGTTGAGTCCGGCGTCATCCGGGTAGGGGACGCCGTGCGGAAGGTTGCTGCGGCCTAGTGTGCGGACCGGCTCAAGGCAATTCGATACACCGCCTTCGGCCAACAGCCTCTATGAGCCGAGTATTGATTACGGGCGGTAAGATTCCCATTTCGCCTAGTGCTACGAGGTAGACCCGGACATCCCGCTCTCTCAACTCTTGGATGAGTTCTACGTGCCTTACATCGGCGGTTACGAGAAACACGACCGATCCGGCCGGGTTCTGTCCCGCGTCGCTGAGCGCTTGGTCGTATATCTCCTCGGTCCAGTCGGCAAAGCCCGTCCAAGTAACAGATTCCCAGACGCGCCACCCGAGGTTTTCCAGTGTGTTGGTGAGGAAAGAGTCGTTCCGGCCCACAAATGCCTTGAATAGTAGCCGCGCGTCACGGGGCATACGCTTCTTGACCTCGGCCACGACGGACGCGCTCTGCGGTTCCATCCCGTGCCAACCGAAGTTAGTGGGAACATCCCAGTAGACTAGTGCAGCATCCCGCACCGGGGCCTTCTGCTTCACAGGGGCAAAGAATGTTGCCATGATGCCAACCTCCATTCCGAGAGAGTAGATTGCTGCCAGTGATTGCGCGTCGGGCGTTGTCTCGCCTGTCTCCCAGCGCGACACGGTGTTCTTGGGGACACCGATCCGCCCGGCCATAGCGGCTTGCGACAGACCGAGCCGCTGCCGGAGCTCGGTGATGCTCTCCTTCCGGAAGAGGTACGTGCTTGGTTTCACTGGAGCCATGGCGCCAGCCTATAGTAATCTGTGGTCAATATCAACAGATATGGTGTTTTTCTCGTATTGCCCCGGTTCAGGGCACCGTCATTCCCTTCTGTTCGGAACGAGCGAGTGGGTCAAAGGCCGTGCCCTTCCCTACACCTTGTAGCCGCCGACGAGGGCGAGCGAGAGGTTCTTCCAGAAGCACTCCACGTGGGTGAAGCCGGCGGCGCGCAGCCACTCCAGGTGACGCGCGAGCGTGGCGTTGCGGTGGTGGTGCATCGCGTCGTGGGCGATCTGCTCCGGCGTGCGGCGCTCCTCGCGGGGCGGACGGTTATCGTCGCGCCGTCGCGCCCCGCGCATCGCGTTGCGCAGGAAGTCCGTCTCCGGCGACGCGGTGTCGAGGTTGAAGAACGCGCCGCCCGGGTTGAGCGCGCCGTGGATGCTGGCGTAGAGGCTCGCCATCAGCTCCGCGGGGAGGTGGTGGATGGCGCGCGCGGAAACGACGAGGTCGTACGGCCCTGCGTCGATGACGTCCTGCGGCAGCACGCCGTCCGCGAAGTCGCCGAACATGTAGGCGAATCGCTCGCCGAACCGGGCCATGCGCGGCTTGCCCGCCTCCATCATCGCCTCTGACACGTCGAGGCCGACCGCCGTGGCGTTCGGGAACGCGTCGAGGCAGGCCGTCGCGACGGGGCCGTAGCCGGTGCCGATGTCGAGGATGCGGATCGGTGCGTCCGCTTCGGCCTGCACGAGGCGCGTCAGCAGGTCGAAGACGGGCTGCCGCTCGTCCTGCTGCTCATCCATGCGCTCGACGTAGTCGGCGACGCGGTCCTCCTCCTTCCAGGAGTGGCCCCACCGAAGCCCCTCGTGCTCGCCGTGGCCTCGGTGTTCGTGCTGGTGCGTCGTCATACTTCTCTCCTCTCACCGAGCGTCCAAGGGGGACGCTCGTACATCCGGGGGCACCCTTCCAGCCCAGCCCGGAGGGCCCTCACCCTAACCCTCTCCCTCAGGAGAGGGGATCAGACGCTACCCGGACTGGCGCATGGCGAGGTTGCCGCCGTCCACGGGCAGGTCCGCGCCGGTGATGAAGTCCGCGTTGTCGGAGACGAGGAAGAGCACCGCCTGCGCCTGGTCGCGGGGCCTGCCCCAGCGTCCGCGCGGCACGCTCAGGGGCACCTCGTCGTCGGGGCGCGCGGGCTTGCCGCCCACAGGCATGCCGGTCTGCGTCGGCGTCAGGGAGTTGACGCGGATGTTGTGCGGGGCGAGCTCCATCGCACAGGCGCGGGTGAAGTTGAGGATGCCTGCCTTGGCCGACTGGTACGCGATGGCGCCGCTCTTGCCCCGGTGGCCGGACGTGGAGGCGACGTTGACGATCGCGCCGCCCGTGCCCTGCGCCACCATCTGCTTCGCGACGTGCTGCGTGCAGTTGAACGTGCCCGCGAGGATGACGTCCACGACCTTGCGGAACGTGCCGAGGTCCTCCTCCAGCAGGCCGGGGCTGCTGGTGATGGCCGCGTTGTTCACGAGGATGTCGACGTGGCCGTAGGCCGCGAGCGCCTGGGAGACGAGGTTCTCCATGTCCTCCGGCTTCGTGATGTCGCCGTCGACGGCGATGGCCTCGTAGCCGCGGTCGACGACCTCGCGTGCGGTGGCCTCCGCCGCGTCCCGGCGTATGTCGAGGCAGACGACGCTCGCGCCGTTCTGGGCGAGCGTTCCCGCTATCTCGCGTCCGATGTTCGGGCCCGCGCCCGATACGATGGCAACCTTTCCTTCCAGCATGTGCGCCCTCCTTCTATGTGAACCCTCACCCCGGCCCTCTCCCCCTGGGAGAGGGGGCGGAGTTTATTCCCCACGCCCGCGACACTATGACGGGGCGGGTGACGTGTCAACTTGTGGGCCGGGAATCAACAGGATGGACGGGATGCACAGGATGGGCAGCGGATGAGCAGCGAACGACACAGGATGAGTGCGCCCTGCTCGCGAGTGAGCGCGGATAGCGCGGAATGTCCTTCGCGCCTCACTCGTCCGACAGGTCTGACGGGGAGTGCACCCCTGAGATTCCTGTAACAAGGTGCAACATTCTGCAACATTCCACTCTTGGCCTACGCCGCCCCACAGCTGAGCCCAATGGGACATTCCGGGACATTGTGAGCCACGGCACTTCTAGAGGCGGGGGAGACCCGCCACCGGAACCATGGTAGGGCGGGCAGGGGCGACCGCGAAAGGGGCGGGTGTCAGTCTCTTGACCCTCCGCGCCGTATCCCATAGGTTGCGGGGGAAGGGGAGGAGAGCACAAAGGAGGCGCGAAGATGCTGAAGGACAAGTCCGTGGTCATCACGGGTTCCGCGAAAGGGATAGGACGCTACATCGCCCACGGGTTCGCCAGGGAAGGCGCGAAGGTGGCGATAGCCGACATCGACGAGACCCGCCTGCAGCAGACGCTCGGCGAGCTGGGCGAACTCGGCGCGGAGGCGATGGCCGTTCCCACCGACGTTACGAACGAGGAGACGGTCGCGTCGCTCATGGCGCAGGTCAACGAGCGCTTCGGCGGCATCGACGTGCTCATCAACGACGCCGCGATCGTGCCGCACTTCAACTGGAACGACAAGCCGCGCTGGCCGAAGATCCAGGACATGGAGAAGACGTGGTTCTGGGACACGGTGATGGGCGTGGCGCTGCTCGGCTCGTTCCTCGCTTCCAAGCACGCGGTGCCGTACATGGAGGCGGGCGGCGGCGGGAACATCGTGAACCTGCACGGCGGCGGCGGCCTCACTCCGCCCGGCGCCCTCGCCTACGCGACGGCGAAGGACTCGCTCATCACGTTCACGAAGTTCCACGCGGAAGAGGTGCGCGACTCCAACATCAGCGTGGTCATCATCTCGCCGGGCGCCGCCATCGCGACGGAGGACGCGCCGGAGGAGGCGCGCAACCGGATGCCGGGGCCGGACTACGCCGGGCCGCGCTTCCTGCTCGCCGCCGAGGCGTCGATGGAGCTCTCCGGCCACTTGCTCGACTACAAGGACGGCGAGCTGGTGATCCTGCAGTAAGTCCCGTCATTCCCGCGAAGGCGGGAATCCACAGGCACGGCGCTGCGCGGGCAGGCGTAAGCCGGAAGCCTGAGCAGGGAGTTGGACGAGAGATGTTGACGGTGACGGAATCGGCGCTCGCCGAGCTTCGGCGGGTGGGGGACGCGCGGGCGCTGGAGCCCGGCCGGCTGCTGCGTCTCGCGGTGCCGCCGGTCTGGACGGGCCAGGGCGACTGGGGCATCGTGATCGACCAGCGCGGCGCGGCGGACGTCGCCTATGCGCACGACGGTGCGACCGTGCTCGTCGTCGAGCAGATCGTTGCGGACGGGCTCGCCAACGCCGTGCTGGACTACAAGACCAGCGGCGTGCCGAGCCCGCGCTTCACGCTGGACATCTACTAGGTGTCGCGCTCGCTGGTGGGGCCGACCTCGCCGGTGCAGTACGGGATGAAGGCCTTCATGCGGCAGGTCGCGCCGGTCTTTGCGAGGTCGGCCTCGAAGACCTCGTGGACCTTCGGGTCCTCGTCCTCGTACTCGATCTGCCAGCCGCCCAGCTTGACGCTCTTGTCGGCGAGCCATCCGCGGTTGGCGCGCGGCTTGTGCAGGCCCATCGTGCCGTTGTAGATGGCGAGGTAGCGGGCCCGCGTCGCGCCGGTGTTGAAGTGCTGGTGGAACATGTCGTCCCCGGGGACGATGACCATGCCGCCGACCTTCCACGGCGCCTTGCGGTACTCCGTTCCCTCCTGCCAGAGCATGGAGAAGCCCTCGCCGCTGAGGATGAGCAGGTGCGCGCCGGGGCCGTGGCGGTGCGCCTTCTTGTACGTGCCGACGGGGAACTCGGAGATGTGGGCGCGGCTGTTGTTCTTCGCCATCTCCAGCATGACGTTGATGCCGCCCGCGCCGCGCTGCTTCCAGCCGTAGAGCGCCATGTCCGGCGCGTTGGGGATGAAGTTGGACTCCCACACCCGGCTCTGGAAGAGCTTGCCCTCGCCGCTGAAGTAGTTGGACTGCGCGTCGAACCTTCCGGTGAAGGCGTGGGGCGTGTCGAAGATGAAGTCGAGGTCGTTGTAGAGGCGCATCATCGGCGGGGCGGTGGTGACGCCGAGATAGCGCGCGGGCTCCTCACCGCTGCCGTTGAAGTGCTGGTACCAGGCGTTGAGGGGCAGCGCGAAGAGGCTGCCCGCCCGCCACTCGAACGTCTGCCGGTTCGACTCGTCGAACCAGATGGTCGTCGCGCCCCTGCCGGAGATGACGTAGACGAACTCCTCGTACATGTGGCGCTCCGGCTCCGACTTCCCGCCGGGGCGTATCTCGACGAGGTGGGAGTCGTTCGTGAGGTGGTCGTTGGGGATGTTGATGACGGCGCCGCTGCCGCCCTTGCGTTCCCACGGGCCGAGCTCGACCTCGCCGAGGTCCTCGAACGCGAACTCGGTGATGACCTTCACCCCCTCGCGCTCGAGCCAGTCGGCGTAGGCGTCGTACATCTGGTATTCGCTGAGATCGTCCGGGGTCTCCGCGATCTTCATGTCTGTGCCCTGCATCACCATGGCGTGTTCCTCCTTGTTCGGCTGCTGCGATCCACCCTCACCCGCCGCGCTACTCGCGCGTCGACCTCTCCCAGGGGGAGAGGTGGGAACTACTCGACGACGGCGACGACCTCGATCTGTATCTTCATACCGCCAGGGGGCGGGTCGTACCTGGACGTGTGCCGCGAGGGGCGGTCGTTCTCGTCGGGGAAGAGCTCGAGCCAGGGCTCGTTGAGCGCCTGCCGGTCGCCGAGGTCGGCGAGGAAGCAGGTGAGCCGCACGATGTCATCAGGCGTCGCGCCCGCGTGCTGCAGGAAGGTGTGCATGTTGCGGAAGCACTGCCGCGCCTGCTCGTACACGTCCTCGGAGAGCTCGCCGGTGTCGGCGTTGATGCCCTGTATGGCGGAGCTGTAGACGACGTTGCCCACGCGCGCGCCGTAGGGGATGGGCGCGTTGTGCTGTACGCCGGGGATGTGGATGGTCTGCCGTCTGCCCATGGTCTCGTCTCCTGCCGCCGGAGCGGCGGTTGGTTGTCGTGGGGGGATGGTACGACAGCGCGGCGCGACGTGCGCTACCGGCCCTGCAGGCCGAACTCGCGGGCGACGAGTTCGTAGGAGCGGATGCGGTCCTCCAGCCGGTAGGTGATGGTGACGACGCCCACGTCGGTCGTCTCGTAGCGCTCGGCCATCGCGAGCAGCGCCTCCTTCACCTGCGCGGGGTCGCCGTCGATGTAGCCTTCGGTGAACTGGGCGAGGTAGTCGACAGCGGCGGGGCCGAGGTCGACCTGCGAGGCCTCCTCTGGTGGGGCGAGGCCCTGCATCGGCTCGCCGCCCTGCGCCTGGATGGCGCGCCGCGCGCGGTTGAGGTTGCGGCTCGACGCGAGGAAGCGCGCCTCCTCCTCGGTCGGGGCGCAGACGACCTGCGCGGTGACGTTGACGCGCGGCTCCGGGCAGAGCGGAGAGGGGCGGAAGTTGCGCCGGTAGATCTCGGCGACGGCGGGCCCGTGCTTGCCGGTGTGGCCGAAGAAGTCTGCGAACGCGAACGGCAGCCCGACGTAGGCGGCGAGGTTGGCGGAGTAGTCGCTGGAGCCGAGCAGCCAGACCTCCGGCGCCGACTCGGGCGGGGCGGGCCGCGCCTTCACCGCCGCGAACGGGTGGTCCGGTTGCAGGCCGTCGTGCAGGTAGCCGATGAGGTCGACGACCTGCTGGGGGAACGTCTCGATGTCGGCGGGGCGCTTCGGGTAGGCGAGCGCGAACATGGTGGTGTGGTCGCTCCCCGGCGCGCGTCCGATGCCGAGGTCGACGCGCCCGGGGTAGAGCGCCTCCAGCACGGAGAACTGCTCGGCGACCTTGAGCGCGGAGTAGTGGGAGAGCATGACGCCGCCGCTGCCGACGCGGATGCTGGAGGTGTTCGCGAGGAGCTGGCCGGCGAGTATCTCCGGGCTGGTGCCCGCGTACGTGCCGGTGTTGTGGTGCTCGGCGACCCAGTAGCGCGCGTAGCCGAGGCGCTCGGCAGCCTGCGCCAGCAGGACGGTGTCGCGCAGCGCGCTCGCGGGCGACTCGCCGCGCCGCATCGGCGACTGGTCGGTGACGCTGAGCGTGAGCTGCATGGGGCTAGTGCTTCGCCAGGAAGGCGAGCACTTCGCGGGTGATGGCTTCCGGCTGCTCCGGCAGCAGCGCGTGGCTGGCGTCAGGCAGGTCGACGACCTCGACCCGGTCGCTGCCCAACTGCTCGCGCAGGACGTAGCCGTTCTCCGGAGTCGCCATCGGGTCGTCGAGGCCCTGGATGGCGAGCACCGGCGCGGAGCCGGCGTGCCCCCACTCGGCGTAGGGCACGGAGTCGCGGGCGCTCCACTGCATGTTCTTGGTTTCGGGCGACCAGCCGTCGAGCCAGATGGAGGCGTCGTGGCCGGGCGAGAAGAAGACGCGCTGCACGTCGGCGAGGCGGTCGGCAGTGGGGCGGTCGAGCTCGAAGATGCGCATGAGCGTGGGTGGGATGTCCGGCGCGGGCGGCGCCTGGCCCCCGGGGGCGATCAGCGTGACGCTGCGGGTGAGGTCCGGGCGGTCGGACGCGAGGCAGCGCACGATGCGATTGCCGAAGGCGTGGCCAATGAGGTGAGCGGGCGTGCCGCCGACGTGCTCGATGGCGCCCGCAACGTCGTCCGCGAAGTCACGGAGCGTCAGACCGTCGAGGGCGGGGGAGCTGCCGTCGATCCCGCGATGGCTTACGCCGGCGGCGCGGTACCCGGCCGCTTCGAGGTCGGCCATGAGGGCGTTGAAGTCGCCGATGCCGCGTCCGAGCGAGGAGACGAGCACCACGAGGTCTCCGCCGCCCTGCACGGTCACGTTGACCTCGCCGTCTTTCACCGGTACGAGCATGGGTCCTCCTTCGGAGCGGGTGGAGTGCTGAGTATAGCGTCCCGAGAGCCCGCCGATTCACCCCCATCCTGGCCTTCCCCCATCAAGGGGGAAGGGATCAGACGCCTCAGTAGCCGCGTTGCCAGTCGACCTCGTTGATGAGGGGCTCTCCGGCGAGGAAGCTGGCGATGTTGCGCTTGAGCACGTCCATGGCGAACGAGGTCGCCACGTCGACGTGCCCGGAGTTGTGCGGCGTCATGAGGACGCGCGGGTGGGACAGCAGTTCGGGGTCCGGCGGGCGGAACCACTCGTCAACGTAGACGTCGAGGTAGGCGCCGCCGACCTTGCCGGAGCGCAGGCCGTCCTTCAGGGCGCGCTCGTCGATCAGTTCGCCGCGCCCGACGTTCAGGAGCACGGCGCCGTCCTTCATCGCGGCGACGGAGGCATCGTCGATCATGTTGCGCGTTTCGTCGGTGAGGGCGGTCGTGAGTGCGACGTAGTCGCACCCGGCGAGCATGTCGTGCAACTCGTGCGCGGGGTAGAGGGTCTCGACGCCGTTCCCGCCGGGTTGTCGCTCCGCGATGGAGAGGCGGGAGGCGACGACGCGCATGCCCATCGCGCCCGCGAGCCGTGCGACCTCCAGCCCGATGCCGCCGAGGCCGACGACGCCCATCGTCCTGCCCGCGAGCATGCGGAGGTCGTACCCGGCGGCGTCCATCCCGCCTGCCACGGCCTGGTCGACGGCGACGCGGAGGTCCTTCGCGAAGTGGAGCGCGGCGGCGATGACCATCTCCGCGATGGGGGTGGTGTCGACGTAGCCGCGCGAGGAGGTGAGGCGGACGCGCCCGCCCCAGAGGTCGGAGTGCTGGAGGTCGGATATGCCGGCCCAGAGGTACTGCGCCCAGAGCAGGTTGGGCATTCGGGGGAGGAGCCGCTTCGGGTAGGGCAGGGTGAGCACGAGGACGTGGGTGTCGTGGAGGATCTGCTCGCACTGCTCCGGCGTGAGGCCGGTGCTCCAGGGCCGCGGCTTCCAGAGACCGGTGGTCGCGGGGAGCATTCCCGCGTCGTCCACGAACGCCTGCGCGGGCACGGCGGTGACGCTGAGGCGCCCGGGCGCGACGGCCTCCAACTCGGCGACGGGGGCGTTCTCGGTGTCCATGAACAGGAGGATGTTCAGGGGGGTTGGGGGATTCGTCATGCGGGCGATTCTACACAAGGGCGCTGCCGGGGTTTATAGTGCCATCGTTCACTGCTGAAAGGGGTAAGAGTGGATCAACCGTCGACACCTGTCAGGGTCATGATCGTGGATGAGCACGGGATCATGCGGGACGGCCTTCGAGAGTTGCTGGAGAACGCGGGCGGCTTCGAAGTGGTCGGCCAGGCCGAGGACGGCGCGACAGCCGTCAAGGCAGCCCAGGAGCTCAAACCCGACGTGGTCGTCATGGACGTCCTGATGCCGGTGAAGAACGGCATCGAGGCGTGCAGGGAGATCACGGATACGCTGCCCGATACGCACGTGCTCATCCTGACCGTCGCGACCGAAGAGGACGCGGTCATCGAATCGGTCGCCGCCGGAGCGGCGGGATTCCTCCAGAAGTACACCCGGAAAGATGAGTTCCTCAGCGCGGTCCGGGACGTTGCCGGCGGTGAATACCGCATACCCGGCGACGTGATAAAGCGCGTGTTCAGCGGGATACGCGCGGCAGCCCCCCGGGCCGCTCCACCTGACCTCGAGAAACTGACTGCCCGGGAGCAGGAGATACTCACGCTCTTTGCGAAGGGGCTGTCGTACGCCGAGATCGGGGAAGTCCGTGGCAGCCGCCCATTGACCATCCGCAACGCCATCTACGGCATCCAGAACAAGCTGGGGACCAGGACGAAGCAGGAGATGGTGGTCTGGGCGGTGCGCAGCGGCCTGCTGGATAACGGCTCCCCGGAGTAAGGGGCGGTCCAGCCCGGCCAGGAGTCCCGCGATGAGCGGCGATCACCACCACGACCATAACCACGACCATCACGGCGAGCATGAGCACCGCCGGCGGCGGGGGTGGAAAGACGCTTTCTCGCCCGAAGCCTGGTCGATGACCCTCGCCAACTTCCGGGAGAGCGAACTGCCGTGGCACAGGAGGCTCCTTGTCGCAGCCTCCAACTACGGGCGGAAGATGAAGGGAGGAGAGCACGAGTGCTGCGGCAACCCCGGGCAACCGGGTTGCTGACTGAGGTAGCCCGCCGGGGTGCCCGGCGACCGCGAGAGATCAGGGAGGACGCCGCGCGCTGCCGGAAGCGCCGGGGTCCGGATAGGGGTAGCCGTCGTGGGACACGTCATGCGTTGGACAGAGAAGCAGCTGGGCGGCTGGTCGCTGCTGGTCGGGTCCGCGGCAGTGGCAGTGGGCTATGCGCTCTCGCCAGGCCGCGGGGCAGTGGACACCGTGCCCTCCACCAGCCTCAGCGACCTCACGCTGGCGATGGCGCGCAACGAGGCGCTGTCCTACACCGTGCCCATCGTCATCATCTTCGGGGCCGTGCTCATGCTGAACGGCATCGTGACCCTGTGGCGGCACGCGGCGCCAGTGCCGCGGATCGGCCTCATGGCGATGGCGATCGCGTTGGTGCTGCAGATGGTGATGCGTGGTTTCGACTACATGATCACCGGCATGGGGGTGGCGTCGCTGGAGAGCAGCGGGACGGAGTCGGAGGAATGGCTGCAGTCGGCGCAGCACCTGCAACGGGTGGTGTGGGGGCTGCTCTTCACGTCCAACGTGGCCGGCCTTGCCGGGGTGGCGGTCTTGGCCCTGGGGCTCGCATTCCGGCCTGAACCCCTGCGTCTGCCCCCCGCGCTGAACGGCGTCGTTGCGGTGCTGGCCGTGGCGTCGCTGGTGGTGTTCGTCACCGCGTGGCATTCGGACAGGCTGGAGCTTGCATTCGCGCCGGTGTTCGCGGCGATGTCTGTGGCCGGGCTCGTCTACATGGTGCTGTTGGGGCGGGGGCTGGCGTCGTCGAAGGACACCCCGGCGAGCGAACCGGACTCGGAGGCCCTCTAGTCGGCGGACGTTCGCCGTAGCAACCCTCACCCCGGCCCCGTGTGCGCTCCGCTGTGGCGCACGCTGGATTCCCGCCTTCGCGCGGGAATGACGGGTTCCTAGTCCTCCTCGAGCGTGGAGGTGTCGCCCTCGTCGAGGCCGAGTTCCCGTGCCTTGAGGAGGCGGCGCATGATCTTGCCGCTGCGCGTCTTGGGCAGGCCGGGGATGATCTCGATCTCGCGCGGGGCGACGGCGGCGGCGAGCTTCTGGCGCGCGAAGCCCATCAGCTCGCGGCGCAGCTCGTCGCTCGGCTCGTAGCCGTCCTTGAGCGAGACGAACGCCTTGACGACCTCCATCGCGATGGGGTCCGGCTTGCCGATGACGCCGGCCTCCGCGACGGCAGGGTGCTCAATGAGGGCGGACTCGACCTCGAACGGGCCGACGAGGTGCCCCGCGGTGTTGATGACGTCGTCGGAGCGCCCGATGAACCAGTAGTAGCCGTCGGAGTCGCGGACGGCCTCGTCGCCGGTGATGTACCAGCCGTTGACGAAGCGGGAGTCGTAGCGCTCCTGCTGCTGCCAGTAGGTCTGGAACATGGACGGCCAGGGCGTGCGGACGGCGAGGTTACCCTCCTGGCCGTCCGGCTTCTCGTTGCCTTCGGCGTCGATGATGCCGGGGTTGATGCCGGGGAGCGGCCTTCCCATGGAGCCGGGGCGGATGTCCATGCAGGCGTAGTTGGCGATCATGATGCCGCAGGTCTCGGTCTGCCACCAGTTGTCGTGGAACGGCATGCCGATGGCCTCGACGCCCCACTCGACGGCCTCCGGGTTCAGGGGCTCGCCGACGGACGCGGCGAAGCGGAGGTTCGAGAGGTCGAACGTCTTCGGGAGCTCGACTCCGGACTTCATGAGCATGCGGATGGCGGTGGGGGCGGTGTACCAGACGGTGACCTTGTAGTCCTCCAGTATCTGGTACCACTTGCGGGCGCTGAACCCGCCCTCGTAGATGACCTGCGTGACGCCGTTCGTCCACGGGGCCGACATGCCGTAAGACGTGCCGGTGACCCATCCGGGGTCGGCGGTGCACCAGTAGACGTCGTCCGGGTGGAGGTCGAGGCACCACTTGCCGGTGAGGTAGTGCTGGATGACGGCGTTGTGGCGGTGGACGGCGCCCTTCGGCTTGCCGGTGGTGCCGGAGGTGTAGTGCATGATGGAGTAGTCGTCGCGCGTCGTGGCGATGGGGCCGAAGTCGTCCGAGGCCTCGTTCATCAGGGCGTAGTAGTCGAGGTCGCCCTCGGCGAGGGGCTCGGTTGAGCGCCCGTTCTTGTTGACGACGATGACGTGCTGGAGGTCCGGGAGCTGCGGGAGTATCTCAGCGATCTTCTTCCGCAGTTCCGGCTGCGTGACGAGCACCTTCGCTCCGCTGTCCTCCATCCGGTCGCGGACGGGGTCGGGGCCGAAGGCGGAGAAAAGGGGGCCGATGACGCAGCCGGCCTTGAGCGTGCCGAACACGGTGAAGTAGATCTCCGGCACGCGCTCCATGAAGGTGAAGACGCGGGTGCCCTTCTCGACGCCGAGCGCGCCGAGGACGTTGGCGAACTTGTTGGTCTCGCGGCGCATATCGTCGTAGGTGTAGTCCTCCCTCTCGCCGTTCTTGCCCTCCCAGAGCATGGCGGGCTTGGCGCCGTTGCCGTGGGCGACGTGGCGGTCTATGGCCTCGTAGGCGAGGTTGAGCCCGCCGCCCGGGAGCCCGTCGATCTCCTTCTCGACCTCGTCCCAGTCGAACGAGGCCCGCGTGGCGTCGTAGTCGGCGAGGTTGGGGTTGTCGCGCGGGGTGGAGGGTTTGGTGATGGTCTCGTGGCGTTGCATCGTCATGTCGCGCCTCTCCGGTGCTGGAGTTCAGGAGTAACGGGTAGCGGCGCAAGTGTATGGAGGGGCGGTTGGAGTGGCAAGTGGTGGGTGGTTCGAGGCACGGGGTGACGTTCCCGTCGATTTACATGACGTTTCGATGACATTCGGGCAGTCATGCTGGGCGAATCACCGGATTCGCCGCGAATCGACCGTTTCGCGCGCCACAACGAGGCCCCGTTCCACTAGAATCCGCAGGCCATCCGGTGACGGGACATGACCAACGCTGAACAGGCAACCGGGAACATCGAGCGGCGGCACGACCTCGACGCGCTGCGGGCGTTCGCGATGCTGCTCGGCATCGTGCTGCACGCGGCGCTCGCGTTCATCCCCGGAGCGTGGGCGGTCAGCGACGCGTCGGTCGAGGGCGACGGGACGCCGTACGCCATCCTGGTGACGGCGATCCACGGCTTCCGGATGCCGGTCTTCTTCCTGATGAGTGGCTTCTTCACGGCGATGCTGTGGCGGCAGCGCGGGCTGCGGGCGCTGGTGACCCACCGGGCGCGGCGGATCCTGTTGCCGTTGGTGATCGCGATGATCGTCGTGATCCCGCTGACGTGGGCGGCGTGGGGCTACGCGGAGAGCGCGTCCGACGCGGTCGACGACGGCGCTGCCGCCGAAGAAGCGGAGACGGTGCCGGAGGACAACGTGTGGAAGGCTGCGTCGCGGGGCGACGTCGCCGCGCTGGAGCGACACGCGGAAGCGGGCGCGCCACTGGACGTTCCCGACCCGGCCCTGGGCACGACGCCGCTGGGCTGGACAGCGCTGCACGGTCACGTGGACGCGGCGGAGTGGCTGCTCGACAACGGCGCGGGTGTGAACACGCTCAACGGCGACGGGAGCACAGCGTTGCACTCGGCAGCGTTCATGGGCCGGGCGGAGGTCGTGCGGCTGATGCTGGAGCGCGGCGCGGACCCCCATGCGAGACACCCGAACGGCGCGCTTCCGATCCACAGCAGCCAGGCGGACGCCGCGACGACGGCGTACTACGTGGGCTTGCTGGGGCTGTCGTACGAGCAGGCGGTGCTGGACGCGGGGCGCGCGGAGGTCGTGCAGCTCCTGACCGAAGCGATGGAGCGGCCGAAGTCGGCGGACGACGCTGCCGGGGCTGGGACGGACGAGGAGGCCGACGCCACGGGGGAGCGGACGGACGCGGCAAGCGGCGTGGCGCCGTACCGGGACGACCCGCATGCGGACGTAGACGACGACACGGGCCTGCTCGTGCCGTGGTACTGGGAGGCGCTGTACGTGCAGCAGTGGGGCGGGCTGTTCACCTACGACGTCTTCAGCCACCTCTGGTTCCTCTGGTATCTCGTCTGGCTGGTGGCGGCATTCGCACTGGTCGTGTGGGCAGCGGCGCGGCTGGGCCTCAGCCTGTCCCGGGTGCCGGCGCGGCTGGTCGTGACCCCTGCGCTCTACCTGTGGGCGGTGCCGGTGACGATGGCGGCGCAGTACTTCATGGGCGTCGAGGGCGCATACCCCGAGTTCGGGGCGGACACCTTCACGGGGCTCCTGCCCGCGCCGCACGTGCTGGTCTACTACGGTGTCTTCTTCGCGTTCGGGGCCGTCTACTTCACACGCAACGAGGGAGGAGCGCGCATCGGACGCTGGTGGCAGGCGACGCTGCCGCTCGCGGTGGTCGTGCTGCTCGCGGGCCTCGTGCTGACGTTCCCCGAGGACGGCGGCACGGCGCAGGGCGGCGCGCGCTGGGGCTCGCTGTTCTTCCAGGCCGCTTACGCCTGGATGATGGCGCTGGGGCTGATGGGGCTCTTCCGCGCGGTGCTGGGCGCCGGGAACGCGCGCGTGCGCTACCTGTCGGACGCCTCGTACTGGCTCTACGTGGCGCACCTGCCGCTGATCATCGCGCTGCAGGGGTTGTCCTTCGAGTGGGCGCTGCCCTCGGCGGTCAAGCTGGTGCTGCTGATCGCGCTGACGACGGGCGTGCTGCTGGTCGTCTACGAGTGGGGCGTGCGGTACACGCCGGTGGGGACGTTGCTGAACGGGCGGCGTACGCGGGTCCGGGCCGAGGGCGTTTAGCCCCCCGCCTCCGCAGAGCCCTCACCCACGCGCTGAAGCGCGTTACCCTCTCCCTCAGGAGAGGGGAGCAGACACGCGTCAGCGGTAGACCGTGCTGACGTGGTTGCGGAGGGCGGGCATGACCTGCTCCGCGATGCGCTCCATGTTGCCGACCGCTTGCTCGTGCGGCATCGAGCCGAACTGCGGCAGCAGGACGAGCGTGCCGATGCCGGACTCGTCGATGCACTCGCGGAGGCGGCGCGTCACGGTCTCCGCGGAGCCGACGACCATCTGCGAGTTGTTATCGAGTTGCTCGATGGTGGTGCGCTGCGTCCCGATGGCGGAGAAGGCGCGCAGGACGTTCTTCGCTGAGTCCTCGGAGAGGTAGCCGGGCGGGAAGAAGACGGGCAGCGGGCGGCGCACCAGCTGGTTGAAGAGGTACTCGGCGTGCGGCCTCGCCTCGTCGATAGCGGCCTCGTCGGTTGAACCGACGTAGACCGGCAGCGCCCAGCCCATCTGCTCGGGGGCGGCGTCGTAGCCGTTCTCGCGTGCGGCGTCGCGGTACTGCCCCATGAAGCGGGCGACGTTGCGGAACGGCGTGAAGGTGACGATGAAGGTGTAGCGGCGCTCCGCCGCCCAGCCGATCGTCTCGCCGCTGCCCTGCGACGGTATCCAGATGGGCGGGTGCGGCTGCTGGAGGGGGCGCGGCCACGGGTTCACGTACTCGAAGCGGTAGTGCTTCCCCTCCCAGCGGAACGGGCCGGGGCGCGTCCACGACTCGACGATGAGGTCGTGCGCCTCGCGGAAGCGCTCGAGGCTGGTGGCAGGGTTCATCGTGAAGTTGTGGTACTCGGGACCGATGCCGCGCACGAAGCCGCAGATGACCCGGCCGCCGCTGATGACGTCCATCATCGCGACCTCCTCAGCGACGCGCAGGGGGTGGTCGCGCAGCGGCGTCGCGTTGCCGAGGATGGCGATCCTGGCCCGCTGTGTGCGGGCTACGAGGTAGGAGGCGATGACGTCCGGCGACGGCATGAGGCCGTAGGCGGTCTGGTGGTGTTCGTTGACGGCGATGGCGTCGAACCCCAACTCCTCGGCGTAGACGAGCTGCGAGAGGTACTGCTCGTACACCTCGGCGCCTCGCTCCGGGTCGAAGTGGGCATTGGAGTAGGTGACCCACGCCGAGCGCTCACTCTCGAACGACTCGTCGAGGTGCGGCCAGGGCATGAGGTGGAAGTAGACGAACTGCATGGGGGACACCCTCACCCTGACCCTCTCCCAGAGGGAGAGGGGAGATCATTGAGGAACCCGGCCACGAGGGCTGCTGTGGCGTCGGGCTGCTCGCGCGCGGGGAAGTGGCCTGCGTTGTCCACGACGGCGAGCCGCCCATCCGGCGCGCCGTTCGCCAGCGCCTCGCCGTGGGCGAGCGAGAGGAATCGGTCGTTCGCGCCCCAGACCACGAGCGCCGGGGCGCGCAGGCGGTGGAGGCGTCCGGCGAGCGCGGGGTTGACGTAGCGCGGCTGCCAGACAAGGCGTGCGGTCATGCTCTCGTTGCGGATGGCGGAGTCCTCGTCCACCTCCGGCGCGCACTCGGGGTTGTCGAAGAAGAGGGCGGGCCGCTCGTCCTGCCGCAGCACGAAGTAGTCGAACGGCGGGTCGCCGGGGATGTCGATGCCGGGCGCGCCGATGGCGACGAGCGCGGAAGCGGGCGCACCGCGTGTCGCGGCCTCGACCGCGAGCCAACCGCCGAGACTCGCGCCGACTATGGCCGTGGGGGCGAGGGCGTCGGCGAGGTCGGCGACGGTGAACGCGAGGTCGTCGAGCGTGTCGGCCCAGTCGGGGCGTTCGCTGCAGCCGAAGCCGGGTAGCTCCGGCGCGGTGACCTCGAAGCGCTCGGCGAGGCGGTCGAGGAACGGCGTCCATGCGGACGAGAGCTCGTCGTGGATGTAGAGCAGGCGCGGGCCGTTCCCGGCGCGGAGGGCTGCGACGCTGACTTGGGGGAGGTCGATGGTGGTCTGGGTTGGCGGCATGAGGGTTAGAGCGGCGAGGGGACGGGGCCGAAAGGCACCTCGATGAGGGTTGGGGCGTCGTCCGAGGCGATGGAGTTGCGGAGCGCTTCTTCCAGGGCGGCGGGCGTTTCGGCGCGGAGTCCGCGTGCGCCGTACGCCTCGGCGAGCTTCACGAAGTCCGGGTTGTGGAGCTGGGAGCCGATGACGCGGCCATCGAAGCGGTCCTCCTGGTCGCGCATGACGTTGCCGAAGGCGTGGTCGTTGAAGACGACGCAGACGGCGTTGATGCCGTACTGGACGGCGGTGGCGAGCTCCTGCGAGTTGAAGAGGAAGCCGCCGTCGCCGGAGACGCAGACGACGGGCCTGTCCGGCTGCGCGGTCTTCGCGCCGAGCGCAGTGGGCCAGGCGAAGCCGAGGTTGCCGAAATAGGAGGAGTTGAGGTACGTGCCGGGCTGCTCGACCGGGTAGAAGAGCCTGCTGTAGTAGCCGAGCTGGGTCATGCCGGCGACGAAGATGCCGTCTGCCGGGATGGCGGCGCGGACGGCGTTCATGTAGGAGTCGAGCGGTTCGACGCGGAGCGGGTCGAAGCGCGCCGCGCGCAGCTTGTCCAGCAACTCGCGCTTGCTCTCGGCGGGAGGCATGGCGTCCGAAAGGGCGTCGGCGAGTTTCTCCAGCGAGCCCCTGGCGTCGCCGACTATGCCGAGCGTGTTGTTGGGGTAGTTGCGCCCGATCTCGTCGGGGTCGACGTCGATCTGCACGATCTGGGCGTCGTGGGTGAGCATCGCAGTGGCGAAGCGGGTGCCGACCGCGAGGAAGACGTCGTGGTGCCGGAGGTGGTTGCGGAAGTCGTCGGCGCGCGACTTCAGCGTGCCCATGCTGAGGTAGTGGGAGTCGGGTATCGCGCCCTTGCCCTCGTGGGTCGTCATCACCGGGGCCTGCAGGTGCTCGGCGACGCGCAGCAGCGCGTCGGACGCGCCGGAGGAGATGACGCCGCCGCCCGCCCAGACGATGGGGTTCTTCGCTTCCGCCAGCGCGCGCGCCGCCCGCTCGATGTCCGAGTCGGAGGCGGCGTCGCGGCGGTAGTCCCCGGGCTCCAGCAGGTCGATGTCCGCGACCTCCGAGAGCGTCTCCGGCGGTATCTCGATCTCGACCGGACGCGGGCGTCCGGTGCGGAGCTGCCGGAACGCTTCGTGGACGACGCCGGGCACGTCCGCGGCGTCGAGGACGCGGTAGGCCGCCTTGGTCACGGGGCGTATCGCGTCCATCTGGTCGTTGACCTCGTGGAGTATGCCCACGTCCTTGCCGATAAGGTCCTTCTGCACCTGCCCGGAGACGACGAGGATGGGCGAGGACGCCGCGTACGCGGTTCCGATGGCGGCTGACGCGTTGAGGAGGCCGGGGCCGGGAACGACCATCGCGGTGCCGGTGCCGCCTCCCGCGCGGGTGAAGCCGTCCGCCATGTAGGCGGTGGCCTGCTCGTGCCGGACGGTGATGAAGCGCATCCCGGGCTCGTCCAGGATGGGGTCGATCGCGTGGTACATCTGGACGCCGGGCAGGCCGAAGACGACCTCCGCGCCCTCGCGGCGCATGGAGCGTATGAGCGCTTGTCCGCCGGTCATCTCTGGCATGGGGTTGCTCCTGCGCCCGGACGCGCGTGGCCGCGCCTGCCGGGCGCGGCGGGGGCATTATAGCGCGCGGGCGGGGCAGGGGACTTAACTGGACAGTGCGCGGAAGTGGCGTACAATGCGCGCCGGTTTGTGAACAAGCTCGCATTCCCAGTACGGACATCTGGATGAAGGGAGTTGATTCTATGGTTGGGGAAGTAGCTGTTTTCATCGATCTGGAGAATCTGCGCTACGGCCTGTTGAACCACTACGGTATGGAGCCGGACTTCCGGCAGATAGTGGACAAGGCGCAGAAGTACGGGCGGCCCACGATGATGCGGGCCTACGCCGATTTCAGCGAGCATCCGTCCGAGATAACACGGCAACTGTCCATGTGCGGTATCGAGGCGATCAACATCCCGGTGAAACGGTCGCTGGTAACGAAGGGCGGGCAGCAGATAGAGCGCGTCAAGAATGCGGCCGACATGGCCCTGTCGCTCGACATGATGGTGGAGGCGTTCGACGCGGACAACAGCGGGAAGGAGAAAGTCTTCCTGATGGTCTCCGGCGACGCGGACTACATGCGGCTGGTGACGCAGGTGAAGAACCGCTTCGGCCAGCGCGTCATCATCTGCAGCGTGCCGGAGAGCGTGAGCAACGATCTGATAGCGGCGGCGGGCAACGAGACGGACTATTACGAGACGCCGGAAGTGGAGAGCGTCGACCCGGACGAGTTGAAGGCGGCCATCGTGGCGATGGTGCAGCGCGGGCCCGCGCCTCTGCATTACTGGAGCCTGCGCATCATCGACTCCTGGTGCCAGGACCCCCGGCAGGCCATCCCCGGGACGGCGAAAGAGAAGCGCGACGCCATCGGCGAGTTGTGCGACGAGGGCGTGCTGTACCGGCAGCCCTTCCACGACGAGCGCTCGGGCCGGCAGGTGTCGGAGGCGCTGCTGGACGAGGAACGCGCGATGGAGCTGGGCTACCTGTAGATTCTGGACGAAGGAGCACGCCATGGCGCGATTTCCACGGATCACGACCCGCGAACAAGTGTCCCCCGAGCACCAGCAGCACTACGACTACATAGCGGGAAGCCGCGGGCACGTGGTCGGGCCGTTCACGGTGCTGCTGAACAGTCCCGACGTCGCCCAGCGCATCGCGCACGTGGGAACGTACATCCGCTTCGAGAACACGCTCCCGGGCCCGCTGCGCGAACTGGCGATCCTCACGGTCGCGCGCGAGTGGGACTGCCAGTTCGAATGGACCGCCCACCAGCCGATAGGAGAGAGCGAAGGGTTGAGCGCCGGGACGATCGCGGCGGTCCGCGACCGCACCGCACCGGACGGGCTCTCCGGCGACGAGGAGCTGGTGTTCCGGTACGTCAGCTCGCTCCTGGAGAAGGGGCGTGTGCCCGACGACGTGTTCCGGCAGGCGCAGGAGCGGTTCGGGACGCGGACGGTCACGGACCTGACGGCGACGGCGGGCTACTACTCGATGCTCGCGTGCGTGCTGAACGCGGGTGCGGTTGTCCCGGATGAAGGGACACCCCGCCTGCTCCCGGACGCTGAGTACTAGGGGAGCGCTTCTGCTCGCGCGGACCCCGCATGAATCCGCAGGCAAGCATTCTGCGTACTAGTGTGAGAGGATTCCGCCTGCGCGCCGCGTAACGCTCTATCGTTGACGCGCCCAGGCGCCTTCCATCCCGGCGTAAGAGGCTGAGCATGCGTTTCTTGTCCGCAAAGGCGGGCCCGTTCTACGTCTGGCAGGTCCCGATACTGATCGCTGTTCTCGTCGGCGCCGGGCTCGCCGCCTACTACTACGCGCCTGAACGTTCGACCGCCCCGGCCGGGGGGCTCGCCGAGGGCGAACAGCTGGTGCCGGTGCAGCGCGGGACACTGACCGACGCCATCGCCACGAGCGGAACGGTGGTGTTCCCGATGCGCGAGGAGGCCTCGTTCGCGGTCGCGGGCGAGGTGGGCGAGGTGCTGGTGAACGTGGGGAGCGTCGTGCGCGAGGGCGACGTGCTCGCGCGGCTGGACGCGGCGACGATGGCCTCGCTGGAGCGTGACGTTGCAAAGGCGGAGGTGGACCTGCGCGACGCTCAGGAGGCGCTGGCCGACGCGCTCGGCCTGCCGGACGCGTCCGAGATCGCGGCGGCAAGCGATGCGGTAACGCTCAGCCGCCGGGCGTTGGAGAACGCGCAGGCCGACCTCGAACTCACGATGAAGAACACGGCCAGGGACGAGCAGGACGCGCGCGACGCGATACAGGACGCGATGGACGCGGTAGAGGACGCGCTCGACGTGGCGGCCGAGTACGCGGAGGAGTACGCGGACACGTTCGTGCAGTGGCTGGGCGTTCCGGCGTCGAGCGTGAACACGCAGCACGAGCCCTCGGAAGTGCTCGACGGATGGCAGTTGGACCTCGACGCGCTGTTCGACGACCGGCAGGTGCTGAACCACGATCTGTCCTGGATGGACCCGCCCGACGACGACCCCGCGACGCTGTGGGACGAGCTGGTCGTCTTCTCGTGGAGGACGCTGTACGTCGGCAGGCTGGCGGGAACGTGTCCGGACGGCCCGCCGTACGAGGGACGGTGCACGGAGCACGAGATGGAGGATGCGTGGACGGCGCTGGAAGACGCCCGTGCCGTGGTCGAGGACAAGCGTGCGTTGGTGGACGACGCGCGTGCGGCGCTGGAGAACACGCAGGCGAAGACGGCGCGGGACGTGCTGTCGGCCGAGGAGGCGGTGGAGAAGGCGGAGAACGCGCTGGTTGCCGACGAGGACGCGGCGGCGGAGCTGACCGTCGAGACCGAGTCGCTGGACGTGGCGTTGCTGCAGTCCGAGATAACGGTAGCGGAGCACGCGCTCGCCGACGCGCTGGAGGCTGTGGAGAACGCGGCGCTCACAGCCCCGGTATCCGGCATCGTTGAGGACGTTTCGATGGAGGCGGGCGACCGCCTGGGCGAGCAGGGCGGTCAGCAGACGCCGTCGATCACCATCCTGGACCCGTCCGTGGTGGAGGTCGACGGCTCCGTGGACGAGATAGACGTGCTGGCGGTGTCGGTGGGGATGCCCGTGGCGGTGAGCCTGAGCGCGCTGGACGGGCAGACGTTGACGGGTGAGATCGTCGAGATCGGCGCGGCGTCGTCCGGGCAGACGGGGGTGGTGACGTTCCCCGTGACGGTACGGCTGGACGTTCCGGCGGGGCTGACGCTGCGCGACGGGCTGAGCGCGGTCTCGGAGATCGTGCTGGCCCGGTACCCCGACGAACTGCTGATACCGACGTCGTCGGTGAGCGGCAGCATCATCGCGCCGGTCGTACGCGTGTCGGTCGACGGCGTCGTCGAGGAGCGGCGGGTCACGCTCGGCCCGAGCGATGACTTCTGGGTGGTGGTGCTCGATGGGCTGTCGGAGGGCGAGCAGGTGGTGATGCCGGAGCCCGCGGCGGCGACGCAGGGCGGCGGCGGGGCGTTCGGGGCCGTTTTCGGCGGCGGGGCGAGACGCTTGCGCGGCGGCGGTGGCGGGTAGCCATGACCGCCGTTATAGAGGTGACCGACCTGCGGAAGACGTACCGCCTGGGCCCGCTGGCTGTTCCGGTGCTCAACGGCGTGAGCCTCGCCGTGGAGCGCGGAGAGATGGTCTCCATCATGGGGCCGTCCGGCTCCGGCAAGTCCACGCTGATGAACATCATCGGCTGCCTCGATGCGCCAACCTCCGGCAGCTATCTGCTGGAGGGCGAGGAGGTGAGCCGCTGGGGCGACGCCCGGCTGGCGGCGGCCCGCAACCGGAAGATCGGTTTCGTGTTCCAGACCTACAACCTGCTGCCCCGCCTCTCCGCGCTGGCCAACGTGGAGTTGGCGCTGCAGTACGGCGACCGGCGGAACGCGCGCGCCCGTTCGCTGCAGGCGCTGGAATCGGTAGGGCTGGGGCATCGCTACAAGCACCGTCCGCTGGAGCTCTCCGGCGGCGAGCAGCAGCGGGTCGCGATAGCGCGGGCGCTGGTGAAGGACCCCGCGATCATGCTCGCGGACGAGCCGACGGGCGCGCTCGACACCCGCTCCAGCGCCGAGATCATGGCCATCCTGCAGCGGCTGAACCGTGACCAGGGGCTGACGGTCGCGCTGGTGACGCACGAGGCCGACGTGGCGCGCCACACGCGGCGCATCGTCTCGCTGTGCGACGGGCTGATCGTGGGCGACGAGCCGGTTGCGGAGCCGTTGCGTGCGGAGACAGCGGAGGAGGCGCCCGCATGACGCCGCTCGCGCTCATCGGCACGGCATGGTCGTCCATCGGCGGGAACCGCCTGCGGACGGGCCTGACGCTGCTCGGCATCATCATCGGCGTGGCGGCGGTTATCGCGCTCATGTCCATCGGTCGCGGCGCGCAGGAAGACATCACCAACCGCATCGAATCGCTCGGCTCGAACCTGCTCTACGTGCGTCCGCTGGACGGCGACCTGACGCTCGACGACGCGCTGGCGCTGGTGGACCCCGTGTTCGCGCCTTCCGTCGTGAGCGTCGCGCCGGAGGTGTCCGTGAGCGGTTCGGTGACGTACCGGTCGACCGACACGTTCACGCAGGTGGCAGGGGTCACGCCGGAGTTCGCGGACGTGCGGAACTTCGAGGTTGCGTCGGGCGAGTTCATCTCACCGGCGCACGTGCTGAACCGGAAGAACGTGGCGGTGCTCGGTTCGCAGACCGCCGAGGACCTGTTCGGGGAGCGCGACCCGGTAGGCGTGGACATCGCCATCTCCGGCATCCGCTTCACGGTCATCGGGGTGCTGGAGAGCAAGGGGGCCACCGCATTCGGGAATGAGGACAACCGCGTGCTCGTCCCGCTGACGACGGCGTTCTTCCGGTTGAGCGGCCAGCGCACCGCGGCGGGCGACCTCACGATCGACCTCATCAACGTGCAGGCGGACGGCGAACGGATCGAGGAGGCGCAGCAGGAGGCGGCGACGGTGCTCCGCCTCCGCCACGAGATCACGGACACCGACGACTTCCGGGTCGACACGCAGCAATCGGTCATCGACGCGCTGAGCGAAACGACGGGGACGCTGACCGTGTTCCTGGGCGCGGTCGCGGGCATCTCGCTCGTCGTCGGGGGCATCGGCATCATGAACATCATGCTGGTGTCGGTGACGGAGCGTACGCGGGAGATAGGCATCCGGAAGGCGCTGGGCGCGAAGCGGCAGGACATCCTCGCCCAGTTCGTGACGGAAGCGGTGCTGCTGAGCATAGGCGGCGGTCTGCTGGGCGTCGGCGCAGGCGTCGTGGCCTCCCGGATACTGGACGGGTTTACGCTCGCGGGCTCGGAGCTGATGACGGTGTTCAGCGGCGACATCGCGGCGCTGGCGCTGGCAGTGTCGGCGGCGATCGGGCTCTTCTTCGGCATCTACCCGGCGGCGCGGGCCGCCCAGCTGCACCCCATAGAGGCGCTGCGGCATGAGTAACGGAGGTTCACGCTGATGGGTGCGAGAGGGTTCATCCTGGCGCTGCTGCTGTTCGCCCTCGTCGGAGCGGGCGCGGGCTACGGCGCGGCGCAACTCGTCCCGATGGAGGAGGAAGAGCAGGCGCCCGAGACGGCGGACCTCGTCGCGCCGGGCGCCGGCGGCGCGGATGCGGCTGCAGGGGCCGGCGCGGGGACCGGGCGCGCCCGGCAGACCGGCGGGCAGCCCTCGGTGGACGACGTCATGGCGGCGATGCCGGAGGAGATGCGGCGGGAGCTGGAGAACAACCCCGAAGCCGCGGCGATGGCGCGCGCCCAGATACAGATGGCCATCGATTCCGGCATGATCCCGCCGGAGGCCCTGGAGGGGCTGGCAGGTGGAGGCGCAGTGGACGACGCACCCGGCGCGGTAATCGAGGAGGGAGCGCGGAACGCCGAACCCCTGGCCGGTACGGTGGTGTCGTTCGAAGGAGGGACGCTCCGCTTGGAGACGCCGGACGGCGAGGCTGCGATCGCCGTGCCGGACGACGCGCCGGTGAACGTGACGAAGGCAGTGAGCGACGCGGGGGCTTACCTCGTGGAGGGAGCGGAGGTGTCGGTGATCGCGCGTCCGGACGACGCGGGCGGACTGGCGGCCGCGGCGGTCATCGTGGGCGGTGCAGGGCAGGGCGCGGGCGGTGGTCGCGGTTTCGGTGGGCTCGCGGCTGTGGTCATGGGAACGGTCGCGTCGTTCGCGGACGGCGTGCTCACGCTGGAGACGGCGGACGGCCCTGCGGAGTTCGCGCTGGCGGACGAGACGCCGGTGCGTATCACGACGACGGCGGCTGAAGCCGCTGCTGAATTAACGGCAGGCGTGGACGTGACGACGTTCGTGCAGCGCGAGGCGGACGGCAGCTTGTCCGCGGCAAGCGTGAGCGTTGGCGGAGGTGGGCGCGGCCTGTTCGGCGGCGGGCAGGGCGGTGGTCGTCAACGCGGCGCCGGCGGCCAGGGTGACGGAGAGTCCAGTGGCTGAGACTCCGGACAGCGCCGGTGGGGTGAGCGTTCTGCGGAACGCCGTCGAGGGCGCGGGGTGGACGTTCGTTTACGCACCGGGCGCCGGCTCGAACCTGCGCGACCCGTTCGGCCAACGGCTCGCTGAGCGGCTGCCGGAGGCGGGGATATCGCTCGTGCGCTTCCAGTTCCCGTACCAGGAGGCGGGTAGCCGGAGGCCCGACGGCCCTGCAACGCTCCTCGCGACGTGGCGCGCCGTGCTGGAATCATCGCGCTCGGACGGGACGCGCATCGCCATCGGCGGGAGGTCGTTGGGCGGGCGCTTCGCGTCGATGCTGGCCTCGGAGGATGGAGGGGTGGACGCGCTCGGTCTGTTCGCGTACCCGGTGCACCCGCCGGGCAGGCCGGAGCGGCTGCGCACCGCGCACCTGCCGGCCATCGCGTGCCCGGCGCTCTTCTGCTCCGGCACGCGCGACTCCTATGCCACGCCGGACGAGTTGGCGGCAGCCGCCGCGCTCGTGCCGGACGCGCGCGTCCACCTGCTCGACGGCGCGGACCACGGCTTCGCGACGCTCAAGTCGAGCGGTCGCTCGCGGGAAGACGTGTGGGCGGAAGCGGCGGGCGTGCTGGTGGGGTGGTTGGGTGGGTTGTAGGGGCGGTTCACCAACCGCCCCCTACCCAGCCGGTTCACCCTCACCCTAACCCTCTCCCCTCAAGGGAGAGGGGATTGCTAGGACGCGAGCGAGAGCGCGTCGCAGTCGCGGGGGTTGATGTCCGGGCGGAGGGAGTTGAAGACGAGGAAGCGGAGCGTGCCGTCCGGTGAGCGCTCGCCGTACTCGACCTCGACCGCGAGGGACGGCTCGCACCAGTGGGAGAAGAGGCTGACGCGGGGCTCGCGTACGAAGGGGCACTGGTCGGTGTGCCGCTGGGAGAGCATCCGGTGGAGGAGGCGCTGGTCGCCCCGCGTCGTGCCCGCGCCCGCCGCGCCGGTGAACCGGAGCAGCCCGTCCTCGAAGACCCCGAGCAGGAGCGAGTCGAAGGGCTGCGTGCTGCCGCCGAACGTGTAGCCGCCGACGACGAGGTTCATGGAGCGGGAGTGCTTGGTGGAGAGCCAGTGACGCGAGCGCTTGCCGGGCTCGTAGAAGCTGTGCTTGTCCTTGGCGACGATGCCGTGCAGGCCGAGCTCCCGCGCGGCGGCGTACATCGCAACGCCTTCGCCCTCCTCGAAGTGGCAGACGTGGACGGTGGCGTTGGGCCGCAGCGCGTCGTGGAGGCGGGCCTTGCGCTCGTAGAGCGGGCGGTCCAGGAGCGGCTCCCCGTCCAGGTGGAGGATGTCGAACACCTCGTAGTTGACGGGCGTGCGGCGCGGCGCGTCCGCTCCGGCGAGCCAGCGCTCGACCACGGCGTAGCGCTCCGGGATGCCCTCCTCGCTGAGCGCGACGAGTTCGCCGTCGAGCACGGCGCTCGCGCCGCCGACGGCGTTCCGCAGGGCGTCGGCGACCTCCGGGAACGCGGCGGTGATGTCGGCCCCGCCCCGGGTGTGCATGCGCACCTCGCCGCCGCTGACCATGGAGATGGCGCGGATGCCCTCCCACTTGATCTCGTAGAGGCGGTCGGGCGCGTCGGTCGGCTCGGGGGAAGGGGTGGGGATCATGGGCTCGACCGGACCGAAGGCGAGTGCAGCGCGTTCGGGGCCGGTCTGCGAGGTTGTCGTCATGGGATCAGGAAGCCTTCCTCGCCTTGCGAGCGGCGGCGGGCTGAGCAGGCTCCTCGGTTTCGACCTCGGGCGTGGGGGCGCGGGCTGCTTCGATGGACGCGCGCAGGGCCTCCATGAGGTCGCGCACCTTGCCCTGCGGCGCCTCCGGGGCTGCGGAGATGGGCGCGCCGGAGCCGAGCTTGGCCTCGATCACCTGCTGGAGCGCGTCACGGTACTCGTCCCGGTACTCGCCGGGCTGGAACTCGCCGGTGAGCTGGTCGATGAGCATCACCGCCATCTGCAACTCGGCCTCGCTCAGTTCGACGTCGCCCGGCAGGTCGAGCTCGGCGGTGCCGCGTATCTCGTCCGGGTAGTACATCGTCTCCATGATGAGGCCGTCGACGTACGGGCGGATGAGGCAGAGGTGCTCCTTGTTGCGGAGCGCGACCTTGGCGACGGCGACGCGGTCCGTGGCCTCCAGCGCCTTCTTCAGGAGAGCGAACGGCTTGACGCCGACAGTTTCGGGTTCGATGTAGTAGCTCTTCTCGTAGTGGACGGGATCGATGGTGGCGATGTCCACGAACCGGAGGATGTCGATGGTGTGGGTGGTCTTGAGCGGGAGGTTGTCGAAGTCCTCCGCCTCCATCACGAGGTACTCGTCGCGGGCGAACTCGAAGCCGCGGACGACCTCGCTGTACTCGACCTCCTCCTGGTGGTAGGGGCACCAGCGCTTCTGCTTGAGGCGGGAGTGGCAGGAGTCGTGGAGCTGGACGAAGCCGATGTCCTTGCTCTCGGTGGCGATGTAGAGCTTCATCGGGATGGCGACCATCCCGAAACTTATCGCGCCTTTCCATATCGCACGGGCCATGTGCACCCCCGGGAGCGGAGTTAGTGTAGGTGTGCCGGACGCGGCGGGTCAACGGGAGAATGGCACGAAAGCGCACTCCCATGGAGCTGTGAGCGCCAGGCGGACGAGGGGAAGCTTGGCAGAGGTCAGAGTTGCGTGAAGAGGGCGACGAAGCCGCCGGCCATGGTTGCCCAGACGCCCCCGATGAGCACCAGCAGTATGTTGAAGCGGGCGTTCATGTCCGATCGGAGGGCGCCGACCTCAGCCCGGAGGTTGGTGTCGACCTGGCGTATCCCCTCGCGGAGATTGGCGTCGACCTGGCGTATCTCTTCACGGAGGGAGGTCTGGCCTTGCGTGAGGTCGCCGAGGCGTTCGTTGACCTGCTCGTAGGCGCCTTCGAGGCGGCTGATGCGTTCTTCCGGGGCCGGGGTCTGGGTGGTCATGGCGTCACTCCTCCGAATTCTAGCACGCCCGGTCAAGCGGAGCGGGGGGCGTTACACCTCACGGTAGAGACCACCGCTCTGAACGGGCAATGGGCGGATGTCACAACGCCGGGGTAAGGGCTGGCGATACCCTTGACGGGGCACCTTCCCGGCGGGGACAAGGGCGCCCACAAGGGACGCCCCTACATCAGGCGCCTCCTCGCGGGGGTCTTCATCGCTGCTGGCGTATCAGGACATGAGCGTTCTCGATTAGATCGAGCCGGTGCTGGACCTCCTTCTGGTTACGGAAGTTGAGGGAGGTGGAGAGGCCGGTCTTGATGGCGCGGTGCCTCACGTTGGGGTCGGGGTCGTCCAGGAGTTGTTGCAGCCGGACGACGCATTTGATGGTGAGGCCTTCCAGTTCGTTGAAGGCGAATTCCGCGATGTTACGCCGGATGCGCTCGAGTTCCTCTCGGAAGACGGGGTCGCGCATCCATCGCGTGAGGGTCATGCGTGCTATGCCGGCGGCCCGCGCGCCTTCTGAAATGGTGGGTTCGGACGCGATGTAGGGCAGGGCGACCTGCTGGCGCTGGGAGAGGGAATCGTTCTTCGTGGCTGTCACATTCTGCAACATTGTGGAACATGCCTCCTGGGTATTCGGCGCTGCGGTCCCGGCGGTGGCCAGAGGCGCGATGGGCCGTCGGAGACAGGGTAGGAAGGAGGGGTTCGACTAGGCAATGGGCAGATGTCACAAGGGTGACGGATGGGCCTTGCGTCCAGACACTAACTAACTTACACTTGCTATATAGAAGCACTGACAGATGTCTGTGGAGGCAGGAGAAGTCCCGACATGACCATAGCCCGCGAACAGAGGTACAGGGAGGTGGCTGCGCGAGGCAAGTATCACAAGCTGTACACTCACCTCAGCAACCTCGGAACGCAGGAGTGGCGCACGTCCTTCAGCGAGATAGAGTCGGTACTGGGCTTTGCGCTACCCGCATCCGCCCGGCTGCACCGGCCCTGGTGGGGGAACCAGAGCAATGGCAATGGGCACAGCCAATCCCTCGCCTGGACCCTCGCGGGCTGGGAGACGGCGCATGTCGACATGGACGCCGAGACGCTGCTGCTCAGGAGGCAGAACCGCTCGGAGGCCGCCCGTAAGCCTTCTCTTGACGAGTGGTGGCCGCCCCATCCCACGGCACGGTGGCCAGAAGGCCTGAGTCTCCGGCGTGAGGACATCTACGAGGAACGCGTGTAGAAATCCCGATGTTCGTAGACACCAACGTCCTCGTTTACGCACGCTTTCCTGAATCTCCATTCTATGACGTTGCAAGAAGCCGCCTGGAGCACGCCTCGGAGGAGGGCGATCCGTTGCGGGTGAGCCGGCAAGTGCTCCGTGAGTACCTCTCCGTGGTCACGCGACCCCAGGGATGGCCAGTGACGATCACACGGGAGGAGGCGCTCGCCGACGTTGAAGGGATAATGACCGGTTGCGACGTGCTCGAAGACGGCCCGCTCGTGACCGCGTCGTTGCTTCAACTATGCAGGGAGGTTGCTGTTGGCGGGCGGCAGATCCACGACGCCAACATCGTGGCGACCATGCTGGCGCACGGCGAGCGCCGGCTGCTGACGTTCAACGCTGCTGACTTCCGCCGCTACGGAGACCGTATCGAGGTGGTGGGGGAGTAGGGTCCAGTAACTCCCAACCCCGCTCACTCCAGTACTCTCACCGACTGACGCTACGCGGCAGCTTCCTCTCCCCTTGTAGGGAGAGGGGATTGGTCATGTCGGCCATGTGACACGGGCCACTTGCGCGGATGTCCGCCCATGCAGCACGATGGTAGGGCGCAACCGATAACGCGCGCACACCGACCCTTGCGGACGAGCCGCAGGAAGAACGCTGCCCCCTCAGCGAAGAGCACGAGGGGGCTTTCTGTTTTAACCGGCCATAGGGGCGGTTCGCGAACCGCCCTTACCCGGGTGAGAGCCCTTATCCGGGTGAGAAAGGTGGACCCGTGGCAGAAGACCTCACGCGATACGCGAACGACCCCGTCGGGTTCGTGACGGACGTGCTCGGCGACGCCGGAGCGCCGTACTCGAAGCAGGCGGAGATGCTCGAGGCGCTCGTCGACCACCGGCGCGTCAGCGTCGTCGGGGCGAACGGCTCCGGCAAGGACTGGGCGGCTGGGCGCGCCGTGCTCTGGTGGCTGGAGACGCGCCCGGAGAGCAAGGCGCTCACGCTCGGGCCGACGCAGCGCCAGGTCGATGAGGTGGTGTGGCAGGAGATGCGCGAGGCGTACGCGGCTGCAGCCGACGTGCTCAGCGGCAGGATGCTGAAGTCCGCGTACCGCATCGACGAGGGGCGGTTCGCGCTCGGGTTCTCGACGAACAACGCGCTCAACATCCAGGGCTTCCACTCGGAGGAACTGCTCGTGGTCGTCACGGAGGCGCACGCCATGCCGCAGTCGCAGATGGACGCCATCAAGCGGCTGCAGCCGAACCGGCTGCTGCTCGTGGGCAACGCGCTCTCGCGCGACGGCGAGTTCTACCAGTCGCACCACGCGAAGCGGCGCCTCTACCACCGCATCGCGATCTCGGCGTTCGACACGCCGAACTTCACCGGCGAGGACGGCGGCAGGCGCGGCATGATCACGCCGGAGGACGTGGAGGAGCTCGCGATGGACTGGGGCGAGGACCACCCGTTGTACGCGGCGTCGGTGCTTGCGGAGTTCCCGGACATGCTGGAGGACTCGCTCATCGGGCGCGAGGCGGTGGAGTCCGCGATGGAGCGGTGGGAGCCCTCACCCCCAGCCCCTCTCCCGGCGAGTGACGAGCCCGTGTACATCGGCGTGGACGTGGCGCGGTTCGGGTTCGACAAGTCGGCGATCTGCGTGCGGCAGGGCGAGCGCGTGCTGTCGGTGCGGTCGTACGAGCGCATGGACACGATGCGGCTGGTGTACGAGGTACTGGGAACTGTGGCGGACACCGGCGCGACCGCCGTGTTCGTCGACGAGGGCGGCGTCGGCGGAGGCGTCGTAGACCGGCTGCGGGAGCTCGGCGCGCCGGTCTACGGGGTGCACTTCGGCGGCTCGGCGCAGCGTCCCACGCGCTTCTACAACCGGCGGTCGGAGATCTTCTGGGAGCTGCGGAGGCTGTTCGACCTCGAAGCGATCGCGATCCCGCGCGACGAGGAGCTGGCGGGGCAGTTGCTCGGGCTGCGGTACGACATCTCCAGTTCCGGCCAGGTGCGGCTGGAGGGCAAGCGGGAGATGCGCAAGCGCGGCATGCCGTCGCCGGACAAGGCGGACGCGCTTGCGCTCGCGTTCCTCGTGCCGCCGTCGCTCGGCATCTGGACGGGGGCGGAGCCGTTCATTCGCGACGATCCGCCCCGGAGGGCGACCATCGAGGCGTTCGGCTACGACCGGCCTCCGCCATTCGCGGAACCGCCGCCTGCGGACGAGGACGACGGCGGCGCACTGCCAAACCGGCTGGGCGTGTGGTGATGGGCAACCCTCACCCCCAGCCCCACCGATTCACCCTCTCCCTAACCCTCTCCCCTCCAGGGAGAGGGGATCAGACCCCCCGAGAGATGCTTCGACTCCGCTCAGCATGACATTACGCAAAGGTCTCCTCAGGGAGAGGGGATCAGGCCGTCTGCGCTTCCTCGAGGTAGGAGTGGTCGAGGTAGGAGGCGATGTCCGGCCCGTGGGGCGGCGTGAGGCCGAAGCGGAGGCGTATCTCCAGCGGGATGGCGAACGTCTCCGGCTCCGGTCGCAGGGAGTCCGGCATGTCGTCGAACGCGCGCGCGGCCCGCTCCTCGCTGAGGTCCGACGCACCGGCCACCAGCGCGACCGCCGCGCTCCGGCGCGACGGGTCGGCCGCCCAGCGGGCGGCGTCGAGCAGCGCGCGGAGGAAGCCGACGACGATGCCGCGGTTCGCCTCGCCCCACGGACGGCTGACGGCGATCACGCCTCCGGGGTAGCCGGGGACGACGTCCGAGTGGCGGGCGATGAGGCGCATCCCTGCCTCCTCGGCCCGGGCGTTCCACGGCGGGTTGAGGACGCCGGCGAACGTCTCGCCCTTCTCCATCGACTCGAGCCGGTAGCCGGTCGCGCCGGCGGGGACGAACGTGTAGTCGCGGTCGAGTTCCAGCCCGTGCTCCTGAAGGATGCGGCGCAGGACGAGGCCGTAGGCGGTGTCGACCGCGTCGACCGCGAGCGCCTTCCCGCGCAGGTCGTCCCACGTCTGTATCTCGGGCCGCACGTAGACGGGGAGGTTGACGCCCGAACTCGCCCTGGCCACGGCGACGACCTCCGGCCCCTCCCGCTCCGACCACGCGAGCACGTTGTCGAACGCAGTGGACGCGATCTGCCAGCGTCCCTGGATGAGGCCGCGCATCTGCTCGGTGGAGCTCGGGGTGCGCGTCACCTCGATCTCGAGGCCCTGCGCCTCGAAGAGGCCGCCCGCTCTCGCGAGCGCGACCGCCGCGCCTTCTCCGAACGTGATGAAGCCGATCTTCGTGAGGTCTGCCATCGTTCCTCTCCTTGTGCAGGTTCCCCTCAAGGGAGAGGGGATCAGACACCCGTCGCCGACGTAGCACGCGGGTACTATATCCTGTCGCGCGAAGACGGCGTGGCGCAAGGGAAGAGCATGGAGATAGGCCAGTTGGAAGCGTTCCTGACGGCGGTGCGGTTGCACTCGTTCAGCCGCGCGGCGTCGGAGCTGGGGGTCACGCAGCCGACGCTCAGCACCCGCATCCTTCTGCTGGAGAGCGACCTGGGCGAGCCGCTGTTCAGCCGCATCGGCAGGGGCGTGCGCCTGACCGACGCGGGCCGGACGTTCCTGCCGTACGCGCAGCGTGCGCTCGACACGCTGGAGCGCGGCAAGGAGACGGTCGTGGCGAGCCGTACCGCGGCGACGGGACGGCTGCACATCGGCGCGGCGCGCGGGATATCGTCGGCGGTGCTGCCGGGGATACTGGAGACGTTCCACGAGCGTTACCCCGCCGTGGACGTGGCGATCAAGACGGGGCGCTCGTCGGAAGTGCTGGAGTGGGTGCTGTCGGAGCAGATACAGGTGGGCGTGTCGCGTGCGCTGAACCACCCGGAGGTGGTCACGACGCACCTGTACGACGAGGAGATCGTGCTGGTGACGCACCCGGAGCACCGGTTCACGAAGGACGGTCACGCGAGCATCTACGAGGTGGGGTCGGAGCCGCTCATCATCTACGACAAGGAGAGCACGTACTTCGTGCTGATGGACCGGGTCTGCCGCGAGGCGGGCATCGTGCCGAACATCGCGATGGACCTGGACAGCATCGAGTCGACGAAGCGGATGATCGAGCGCGGGCTGGGGGTGAGCTTCCTGCCGTACAAGTCGGTGGAGCGGGAGTTCGGGATGGGCACGCTGGCGCACGTGCAGCTGGAGGAGGGGCACCGCATCACGCTGCCGACGGCGGCGATGGTGCGGAGGGCGTCGTCCTACGGCCCGCTGGTAACCGCGTTCCTCGACCTGCTGCAGAGCATGTACGGCAGCGCGGAGGAGGAAGGGGAGGCGGACTAGCCCCCCGTTTCCGGCACATCCCCTCTGCTAGACTCGACGCATGAGCACGCTCGACGACCTGCAACGCTATCTCGATAACCCGCTGCCAGAGCAGGTGGCGGAGCGCTCGCTGCTGTCCGGCTCGATGGGCGAATCGCCGTCCAAGTACTCGCGCAGTCCCGCGATGTGGAACGCGGCGTTCCGCGAGATCGAGCTGGATGCGGTGCACTGCCCGTTCGACGTGCGCCCGGAGAACCTCACGGGGTTCGTGGAGGCGGCGCGGGCGTACCCTGGCTTCATGGGCTCCAACGTGACGGTGCCGCACAAGCTGGCCATCATGCCGCTGCTCGACGAGATAGACCCCATCGCACGGGAGATCGGCGCGGTCAACACGTTCATGCAGACCGAGGATGGCAGGCTGATCGGCTTCAACACGGATGCCGACGGGCTGATCGCGAGCATGCTGCGCACGCTGCCGGGGCAGTCCGAGCCGTTCCTCCCGACGCTGTCGGGCAAGCGCGTGCTGCTGCTGGGCGCGGGGGGCGCGGGCAGGGCGTCGGCGTTCGCGCTGGCGAAGGAGGTGGGCGACGGCTCGGTGCTGCTCACGAACCGCTCGCTGGAGCGCGCCGAGGAGCTGGCGAAGCAGGCGGCAGCGGCCACCGGCGCCAGGGTAACCGCCACCGCGCAGGAGCTGGCCCTGGACGTCGTCTGGAGCATGGACGTCATCGTCAACGCGTCGACGGTGGGGCAGTCCGGCGTGCGGCGGCTGGGCAACGGCGAGGCGACCTCGCTCGAAGCGTTTTCGTCGCTCGCGCCCGCTTCGCCCGCGGTCGTCCCGGAGGGCGACGGTGGAGCGTCGTTCTGGCGCGAGTGGTTCGCGGCGTCGTTCAAGGCGATAGCGGAGAACAACGCACGGTCGGCTGCGGCGATAGCCATGTGCAAGCCGGACGCGGCGTTCGTCGACGCGGTGTACTCGCCGGATGAGACGGTGCTGTTGCGGCAGGCGCGGCTGTCGGGCCGCAAGACGCTGAACGGCAAAGGGATGCTGGTGATGCAGGCGGCGTTCTCGTTCGTGAACCGGATGACGCGCCGCCACCTGCAGGCCGCAGGCCACGACCCCGACGCGCTGTACGACCGCGTGGTCGAGGTGATGGCGGCCGGGTTCTGAGCGCACCGATGGAGATTCCGGCAGGCGGCTGGGTGCTGCGTCCGTGGCGGGCCGGGGACGAACCCGCGCTGGTGAAGTACGCCAACAACCGCAACATCTGGGTGAACGTGGCAGACGTGTTCCCCCACCCCTACACGATGGAGGACGCCGTCGCCTGGCTGCAGTTCCAGCAGGACCGCGACCCGCCAACAGAGTTCGCTATCGCGGACGCCGACGAGGCCATCGGCGGGATAGGACTCAGGCTCCAGACTGACGTGTACCGTCGGTCCGCCGAGGTGGGGTACTGGCTGGGGGAGCCGTTCTGGGGGCAGGGCATCGTCACCCACGCGGTCCGGGCGATGACGGAGTACGCGTTCGAGCGCTTTGATCTCGTCCGGCTCTACGCCACGGTCAAGGAGTGGAACCCGGCTTCGGCGCGCGTGCTGGAGAAGTGCGGGTTCACGCTGGAGGCGCGGCTGCGGCGCAGCTTCACCAAGGACGGCAAGACGGGGGACCTGTTCCTGTACGCGCTGGTCCGGGAGTAGGCGCGCTGCCTCGCGTCGACAGTGGGAGTAAGATAGGCGCGGCACATCCACAGGCGGAGGCGCAGCGATGGTCGACACAGCACCCCAGCAGACGAAGACGCGCAGGATAGACGGCGACAGCCACTTCTTCCCGCCGCCGGACTTCACCGGCGTGAGCGAGACGATAGGCGTCTCCGAGCAGGCGATCGACATGCTGCTGCGGGACGCGCTGTTCTTCGCCGACCGGGAGGCGCGGCGCGGGGGCTTCCGGGCGTCGGCTGCTGGGCAGCGCACGGGCGCGATCAACCCGACGGCGGCGGTGACGGGGCAACGCGGGGGTCCCATCGGCCACGGGGTCGCGGACCAGCGCGTGAAGCTGCTGCCGGAGACCGGGTTCGAGATGCAGGTGCTGATCCCGGACGGCATCTACGCCAACCCGTTCGGCTCCCCGAACGAGCGCGAGTGGGACCCCGGCCTGCGGCTGGCGCTCTGCATGGCCTACAACAACGCGACCTCCGACGCGCAACGGCAGTACCCGGACCAACTGATTGGGACGGGCGTGGTGCCGTTCGGGACGGAGTCGGTGGAGGCGTGCGCCGCCGAGGCGCGGCGGGCGGTGACGGAGCTGGGACTGCAGGCGCTGACCATCAACAGCAACTGGCGAGGGAAGAACTGGGACAGCATCGAGCTGTACCCGTTCTGGGAGGTGGTCGCGGAGCTGGACGTTCCGCTCTACGTGCACGGCAACCCGTTCCAGTGCCAAGTGAACGACCACATCCCGACGAACTTCACGCTGGGGTGGGAGCGGCTGCGGCGGCTGCACATCAGCAACTACCTGGGGTTCGCGTTCGAGTACATGGTGTCGATGGCGAGCCTGACGCTCGGCGGGGTGCTCAAGGAGTTCCCGAACCTGCGGATGGCGTTCTTCGAGGCCGGTGGCTCATGGCTGCCGTGGATCATGTACACGCTCGACCGCGTCTACCAGATCGAGCCGCAGTGCGCCCGCTGCGACGACCCGCCGAGCGAGTTGATCGCGCGCAGTTGCATGGTGGCGGTCGAGCCGGACGAGCAGGCTATCGTGGGAGCAGTGCACACCATCGGCAGCAAGAACTTCATCGTCGGCAGCGACTACCCGCACCCGCCGTCCACGTTCCCGAACACGGCGGCAGGCATCGAGACGATGGAGGGCCTGAGCGACGAGGCGAAGCGCGACATCCTGGGCGACAACATGGCGCGCTTCTTCCGGATGGCGCAGGGCTAGAACAGCTCCGTCTCGCCCTCCTCCACCTCTTCCTCGATGCGGTCCGGGCAGTTGGCGGCGGTGATGTCGCAGAAGGCGCACTCGGACGCGCTGGGCGTTCGCGGCGGGGGCTGCTCCGTGTCGGCGAGCCGCTTGATGAGGTCGGCGGTGCGGTCGATGAACGTCGTGTCGATGGCTGAGCCCGGCACGTCGACGGCGTGGTCTTCGTAGACGACGCGTCCCGTCACCGGCATGCCAGCGTACTCGCGCCGCGCGAGCGGGAAGGCCCACATGTAGAGCATCACCTGGATGGCGTGGTACGCGTGCGGCTCGCCCGACTTCACGTCGTGGATGACGACCTGCCCATCCTGGAGCGACACGATGTCCGGCATGCCCGAGAGCGTCGCGTACCAGCCCCTGAGCCGGAACTGGTTCTGGCGCTCGGTCTTCACGGTCGCGCCGTCGGCCTCCAGCCGCTTCTGCTCCGCGCGGAGGAGCGCGGTGTGGTCGAGCGCCCACCGAGTGTGGTCGAACGTCGAGGGCGCGCGAGTCCAACTGGAGCCTTCGTGCTGCGCCTTGAACCACGATGCCCACTCGCAGCGGTGGTTGCCGGAGAGCAGACGCGGCAACCACGTCACCCAGACGTAGGGGCGCTCACGGGCCTGGAGTGCGTCGAGGGTCACCCGGCGGTCTACCTGAAGGCGTAGCGCTCTTCGCCGGTGAGGGTGCGTACGCCTTCCCACTCGCTGAGTTTCGCACCGTCGCCGGAGAGGACGGCCTCGACCTCCGCCGGGCCGGCGGGCAGGTCCCTGAACGGCCCGCCCGTGCCCTCGTAGCCGGGGTACTGGAAGTACTCGCAGGGCAGGACGATGATCTCGTTCTCGGCCTCGTCGCGGTGGATGTTCATGGGCTCGCCGCCCTCCTCCACGACGCGGGCCTGCTCGTCCAGCAACCGCCGGTACATGATGACGCCGACGTCGGTGACGCCGAGTCGCTCCGTCGTCCGGTCGGAGATGGGGCCCTGGATGATCCACGCCAACTGGTCCTGCGCGAGGACGTAGTCGTAGCGGATCTTGCCGTTGTCATCGAAGACCGGCATCTCAACGAAGGGAACCTCGGTCTGCGGGGCCTCGCCCTCGTGGTACGGGCGGAACTGCATGGAGATGTGGATCGTGTGGGTGTCGTCGGCGGGCGTGCGGAACTGCATGCCGTGAGCAACACGGAGGATGTTGGGGAAGAGGACGGGGTGGCCGATGCGCCAGAACTCGTCCTCCTCGGTCTCATCGCCGACGAGGCGGCGCTTGATGACGCCGTAGTAGGTGGTGTCGAAGCCGATCTTCTTGTGCTCGCGGCCCTTCGCGCCGGTGACGGCGTTCCATGCGTCGCGCTCTTCGGGCGGCTTACCGCGGTTCATCATCCAGCCGCCGAAGTAGCGGTGGAGCCACTGGAAGTGCAGGGGGTCGAGCGAGTTCTCCTGGCACTGGAGCCAGTTGCAGGGGAGGTCGTGCAATTGCCACTCGCGGTGGCCCTCCCACTCCAGCACGTCCCAGCGGGGGAGGAGCGGAGCAGGAGCGGGACCCATGTACGCCCAGACAACGCCTGCGTACTCCTGCACCTGGTACGCCTTGATGCGTACCTTTTCCTTGAACTTGGAGCCTTCAGGCTCGGAAGGCTGGTCGACGCACTGTCCCTGCTCGTTGAATATCCAGCCGTGGTATGCGCAGCGGATGCCGTTCTCCTCGGGGATGCCGTAGGAGAGGTTCGCCTTGCGATGCGCGCAGGAGGGCTCGATGAGGCCGACCGTGCCGCTGGCGTCGCGGTAGAGGACGAGGTCCTCGCCAAGGAGGCGTATCTCCTTCGTGGGGTTGTCGGCGTTCAACTGCACGCTTCCGGCGATGGGGTGCCAGTAGCGGCGCATGAGTTCGCCCATCGGCGTACCGGGCCCGACGCGGGTGACGCGGTCGTTCATCTCCTGGGTGAGCATGTCAGCCTCCCTCCAAAGAAGTATGCGATCCCTAGTGCTGTTGCTGCGACTCCCGGACGTGCATGACGTACGCCAGCGCGGAGAGCGTCGCAGCGATGACGAACCAGATCATGAATGCGACGACGTAGCTCCGGTCGAGTGAACCTCCGAGCCATACGACTCCGAGGAGGTAGGGGAAGATAACCAGGGTCAGCCAGATAGCGGCTGTATTCACGAGCGTGCGGACACTCATCGAGACGTTACCTCTCAAGCGTATCGGATATGCATACTTTAGGGAGAAGACGCACTCGGCGCAAGCGGCACGCGTCCTCCCGGTCCTGTGGCGGATAGGGGAGGCGAAAGGATAGTCGCCTGAGATAGCATCAAGAAACGCGATGACGCTGGAACGATACGAAGAGAAGCGCGACTTCAGCGGGACGAACGAACCCGCGCCGCACGCGCCGGAGCAACGGCCCGGCGCGCTGACGTTCGTCGTGCAGAAGCACGCCGCCTCACGCCTGCACTACGACTTCCGGCTGGAGTTCGGCGGGGCGCTCAAATCGTGGGCGGTGCCGAAGGGGCCGTCGACCGACAACTCCGAGAAACGCCTCGCCGTGCTCGTCGAGGACCATCCGCTCGACTACGCCTCGTTCGAGGGGGTCATCGGCGACGGGAACTACGGCGCCGGGCAGGTGATCGTCTGGGACATGGGCATCTACTCGCCGGACGAGGGCGGTCTCAGCTGGCACGACCGCGATGAGGCGGAGCGCCGGATGCTCGCCGGGCTCGAGGCAGGGAAGCTGTCGTTCACGCTGCGCGGCCACAAGCTGCAGGGCTCGTGGACGCTCGTGCGGACGACGCGCGGCCCGAACGAGTGGCTGCTCATCAAGCACAAGGATGCTCACACCGACGCCGAGCATGACGTCCTCGACGACGGCAGGTCGGTCGTGTGCGGGCTGACGCTGGAGCAGTTGAAATCGGGCAGGCTGCCAGACCCGTCGCTCGCCGCCGGCGTGGTCTCGTTCGGCAAGTCGGCACGGATGCCGCGGACGCTCAAGCCGATGCTGGCGCACGCGGTGGACGGCGTCTTCTCCTCGCCCGGCTGGCTGTTCGAGCCGAAGCTGGACGGCTTCCGCGCGCTCGCGTTCCTGCAGGACGGCAACGTGCGGCTGATCAGCCGCACGGGCAAGGACATGACGAAGAACTTCCGGGGCATCGCAGATGATCTGTCCGTTCTGCCGCACCGCGAGATGGTCCTCGACGGTGAGATCGTCGCGCTGGGAGACGACGGCCTGCCGGACTTCGTGCTGCTGCAGAACAACGCGGGCATGTACAAGGTGCCCGGAGCGGAGAACGTGTCGACGAAGGCGGCCCCCATCGCCTACTACCCGTTCGACATCCTCTACCTGGACGGGCGCGACCTGCGGCAGGCGCCGCTCCAGCAGCGCAAGCACGCGTTGCGGATCGCGGTCCCGCCGAGCGAGCGGATACGCTCGATGGAGTACGTGGAAGGGGAGGGCGAGGCGTTCTTCCGCGTGGCGGAACAGCTGGGGTTGGAGGGCATCGTCGCGAAGCGCAGGGACTCGCGGTACGACGCCGGTCAGCGGTCGCGGGACTGGCTGAAGATCAAGCAGGCGCTCTCGCAGGAGTTCGTCATCGCCGGGTACACGAAAGGCGAGGGCGAGCGTGCAGAGACGTTCGGCGCGGTGGCGCTGGGCTACTACGACGCCGGGACGCTCACCTACGCCGGACGCGCCGGGAGCGGCTTCACGCAGCAGACGCTCCGCAGCACGCTGGCCGCGCTGGAGCCGCTGCAGACGGACGACTGCCCGTTTCCCGCCGTGCCCGCCGACCTCGAGTCTCTGCAGGTGACGTGGGTGCGGCCGGAGCGAGTGGCGCAGGTGAAGTTCTCCCAGTGGACGGGCGACGGCGTGCTGCGCGCCCCCGTCTTCCTCGGGCTGCGGGACGACGTGCAGCCGCGAGCCGTCGTGCGGGAGACGCCGGAGCCCGTGTCGTCGGTCGTGGAGGAGGCAGCGCCGGCGCCGGACGCGCACGCCGAGTCGCGCGACGTGGCCGAGCAGCTGGCGCACATCCGCAAGGACGGCCACGTCGAGATCGGCGGGCAGCGGTTCGCCGTCACGAACATGGACAAGGTGTTCTGGCCGGAGACGGAGCAGCGCGCGGCGGTGACGAAGGGCGACATGCTCCGTTACTACGCGCAGGTCGCGCCCTACCTGCTGCCGCATCTCCGGGACAGGCCGCTGACGATGACGCGCTACCCGAACGGCATCGACGGCGGGAGCTTCTACCAGAAGCGGTGGGAGCACGACCTGCCGCCGTTCGCGGAGACAGTGCGGCTGTTCTCGTCGGCGGCGGAGGGCGACGTGGACTACCTCGTCGTGAACAACCTCGCGACGCTCATCTGGCTGGCGCAATTGGCCGACCTCGAACTGCACCCGTGGCTGTCGCGCACCGCCATCGAACCGGATGCCGTGCACCTGCGTGAGAGTTTCACCGGCTCGAAGGAGGAGCTGCGGCAGAGCGTACTGAACTACCCGGACTTCATCGTGTTCGACCTCGACCCGTACATCTACTCCGGCGAGGAGAAGGCGGGGGAGGAGCCGGAGCTGAACCGGCGCGCATTCGCGAAAGGCGCCGAGGTTGCGCTGTCGCTGAAGGACCTGCTCGACCAGCTGTCGCTCTCGTCGTTCCTGAAGACGTCGGGGAAGACGGGGCTGCACGTCTACGTGCCCATCCTGCGGGAGTACGACTACGCGGTGACGCGGAAGGCGTGCGAACTGATCGGACGGTTCCTGCTGCGCCAGCGGCCCCGCGACCTGACGATGGAGTGGAGCGTGAGCAAGCGCGCGGGCAAGATCTTCCTGGACCACAACATGAACGTGATGGGGAAGAACATGGCGTCGATCTACTCGCTGCGCCCCCTGCCGGGCGCGCCGGTTTCGGTGCCGCTTCGCTGGGACGAGCTGCCGGACGTGTACCCGAGCGATTTCAACATCGATACGGTGCACCAGCGGCTGGCGGAGGTGGGCGATCTGTGGGGGGACGTCCTGGAGGCGAAGCACGATCTGAGGCGGTTGTTGGAGGCGGCGGGGGAGTGAGGCGACACGCGCGGCTCGCTGCGCCTCATCAGGCCGCGTAAGGGAATGAAAACGAGAGGTGTCCCATCCCGTCCCACACCTCGTGCGCTGCCCGCGCACCCTGGATTCCCGCCGGTGCGGGAATGACGGATCGTCGGGCGTGGCGGGGGCTGCGAGATTCCTGCCTTCGCAGGAATGACGGACAACGTGAAGGGGAACCTGAGAGATGCTTCGACTCCGCTGCGCTCCGCTCAGCATGACAAAGCAAGAAGAGCCGGGGCGTCGCCCCGGCTCTCCTCGTGCCGTCTTGTTCGTGGCGCTTACGCAGCGGTCTTGCGCTGCTCCATGATGAGGGCGGCGGCAGTCTTCAGGTCGAGCGCGCGGCCGCACTGGAGGCAGCGGCACTCGATGCCATCGATGTCATTGCGGCAATGAACGTCGCCGCCGCAGTTGGCACATGCCCTGAGTAGTATCATTTTTCGCCCTCCTTCCTATCTTCTCGTCACCCCGTGAAGCGTGGGGCCTACGCGGCCACCAGCTCCTCGACCTCGACGGCGGGGGTGAGCGTCACCGGTGCCGCCACCAGCTCTCGCGGGTGGAAGAGTGTGTGGATCGCGTCGGCCATCGTGGCAGGGTTGTTGGCATGGCGCTCTGCGATGAGCGCCAAGACAGCTCCCTGTTCCATCGCGCGGTACAGTCCTGTGATCAGTCGAAACATCTCTCCTACCTCTATCCTTTCGCCGTGCGCTTATCTCGGTTTCCGGCAGTCCTCTGGTGGCGCCACGATTCAGCCGACGGTGACAGTATACGACACCTGAATGGCGGAATCAACCGTTTCTGTTACGAATCTGTGTAGCCTGTTTTAACGGTTGCGTCAGGACTGGGCATCGAGCCTGAGCAGCGCTCCCCCAAGCACCTGCGCGCCGGTAACGATATCGTCCAGCTCGGCCCATTCCTCCGGGCAGTGACTGCGTCCGTCCAGGCAAGGGATGAACACCATTCCCACGGGAGCGACGGGCGCGAGGCGGGCGGCGTCGTGCGATGCGCGACTCGGCAGGCGCAGCGTCCGCAGCCGGAGGCTTTCGGCGGATTCCGCCACGATCTCCTGCATCCCGAGGGGTATGGTTACGGGTTCCTCCAAATGCTGCCACTCCAGGGTTGCGCCGAGCCCGCGCCTGCCGGCGATCTCCCGCAGGGAACGTTCGATCTCCTCGCGCGCCCACAGGAGGGCCTCGGTCTGGGTGCTGCGCACCTCAACGGTGAGGTCGACGCGGCCGGGTATGACGTTGACCATGTTCGGGCTGACGCGCAGGAAGCCGACGGTGCCGACACTCTCCTGGACGATGTCCGGCGTGCTGACGGTGCGCTCCACGGCGAGCGTGAGCTCCGCCGCGCCCGCGAGGGCGTCGCGCCGGTCCGGCATGGCTGTCGCACCCGCGTGATCGGCGACGCCGGTGAGCGAGACGACGGCGCGGCACGGGGCGGCGACGACGGTGACGACGCCGACCTCCATGCCCGCCCGTTCCAGCACGGGGCCCTGCTCGATGTGCATCTCGAGGTAGCCGTAGATGTCGCCGGGCTTCCGGCGTGCCTCGTCGAGACGGGACGGGTCGCCGCTGAGCCTTCTGATGGCGTCCGTCAGCCTGCCGCCGTCGGGCGTCGTGGCGAGCGCCACCATGTCGGCGGTCACGTCGCCGGCCATGATGCGGCTGCCGAGCGGGCTGAGGTTGACGACGGACGGCTCCTCGCAGACGAAGTCGACGACCTCCAAGGGTCGCGAGAGCGTAACGCCGGACTCGCGCAGGCAGCGGACGACCTCCAGCGCGCCAAGCACGCCGACAATGCCGTCGAAGCGACCACCGGACTCGACGGTGTCCGTGTGCGAGCCGAGCATGAGCACGGGGCCGCCGCCGTCGCCGAGGCGTCCGATGAGGTTGCCCGCGGGGTCGACACGGGTGTCGAGTCCCGCATCGCGGAAGCGGTCTGCGAGCCAGACGCGCGCCTCCTCGTAGTAGCGAGAGAACGCCCGGCGCGTGTAGGGCAGGTCAGGGTCGGTGAACTCGGCGATGCGTCTCAGGTCGGCGCCGAGGCGGTCGCGGTTGATGTCGAGGGTCGGCAGGTTATCGGTCACGTTGGCTCTCCGTTCGTTATTGTGAGACATTGTGGGACATTCTGAGCCATTCCACTCCCGCGATCCGGCTCCCGCCGGGGCGTCCCACCGGCCAGCGTACGCGTCCGAGCCTCGACCGCGAAAGGGGCGGGTGTCACAGATTCGCGTATCACCCTCACCGGCTGCCATGCGGCGACCTCTCCCAGAGGGGAGAGGTGGGCTGCGACACCCGAGAGGATGCTGCGCGCTAAAGCGCGGGACTCCGCTGCGCTCCGCTCAGCATGACAGGCCCCACCCGTCCCCGCCGATTCACCCTCACTCTAACCATCTCCCCATCGAGGGGGAAGGGACCAACGCCCTCACCGCCCCACCGCGTGCGCTGCCCGCGCACCCTGGATTCCCGCCGGTGCGGGAATGACGAGGCAAGGGCGCCGAGGGTTCTGCCTTCGCAGGAACGACGGGGGCTACATCCCGCGTCCGGTCCCACCCTCACCGGCTGCCATGCGGCAGATTCCTCTCCCCGGGGGAGAGGAGACCAGGCCCCTCACCTCACCACCGCAGGGCCCTCACCCTCGCCATCTCCCTCAGGAGAGGGGACCGGACAGCCCGAGAGGATACTGCGCGCTAAGCGCGGGACTCCGCTGCGCTCCGCTCAGCATGACAGACCTCCCCGCATGACACGCCACGCCGACATGGGTGTTACGCTTGGCCTGTATGCCGTACCTGGACCTTCCCGATGCGAGCCTGTGGTACGAAGACTCAGGCGGCGACGGCGCTCCTGTTGTCTTTCTGCACGCCTTCACGGGGAACACGGAGGCCTGGGAGCACCAGACGCCCGCCTTCGCCGACGCCGGCTACCGGTGCGTCAGGTACGACCGGAGAGGCTGGGGCCGGTCACGGGACTCCTCAACCGCGGAGCAGACGACCTATGCCAGCGATGACCTGCACGCGCTGGTCAAGCATCTGGGCCTCGTACGCTTCCACCTCGTCAGCACGGGTGGGGGCGGGTACGTCGCGCTCGACTATGCGGTGAGCCACCCGGAGCGGCTCGCCAGCCTGGTGGTCGCCTGCAGCGGAGGCCCGATCCAGGGAGACCCGAAGTTCACGGCCATCGGCAGCAGGTACGGACGGATACCGGAGTTCCAGTCGCTGCCGGTGTGGTTCCGCGAGATAGGACCGACGTACCGCGTGGCGAACCCGGACGGCGTCGACCGCTGGCTGGAGATCGAACGGGCCAGCCAGCAGGAGGCGACGCGGCGGGAGAAGATGCGCAACGATTTCACGCTCGCCCTGCTGGAGACGGTCCGCACGCCGACGCTGATGCTCGCAGGGGGCGCCGACCTCTACGCGGCCCCGCCGAGGATGCAGGCGATGGCCGACCGCATCCCGGACTGCGCGTTCGCGCTCATGGGGGACGCGGGGCACTCGGCGTACTGGGAGCAGCCGGAGACGTGGAACCGGCTGGTGCTGGACTTCATCGGGGCGCATCGATTCCAGCCTGCGCTGGAATGACGGTCTTACCAGCCTGTGCGGCCTACGGCGTCGTCGATGCGGGCGATGAGGGCAGGGTCGAGGGGGGCGGCGGCCTCGGCGTCGATACACTCGCGGAGTTCGTCGCGGTTCTTGACGCCAAGGACGACGGTGCCGATGCCGTCCATCGAAAGGCTGTAGCAGTGGGCGAGCCAAGCGGCTGACCTGCCGACCTCGGCGGCGATGGCGCGGAAGGGGGCGGCGCGGTCGTAGTCGGCGAGCTCGGAGTGGCCTTCGGGCAGGGGGCGGTCGATGGCGCCGGTGAGGGCTCCGGCCTGGACGGCGCGGATGCCCATGACGGCGGCGCCGTTGGTGTTAGCGGCGGCGATGACGTCGCGCGGTCGGGCCGCGATGCCGCCGCGCAGCAGGCCGCCGGGGGAGTCGAGCAGGTTGGCGATGCACTGGACGTAGTCCGGGCGCGGGCCATTCTCGAGCAGGTGGATGAGGGCGTCGGGCTCGCCGATGCCGGTGAGCCCCCAGTGTCGGATGCGCCCCTCGGCGATGAGGCGCTCAAACGCGGGCGCGACGGCCCCGGCGATGACGGATGCGGGGGTCAGGCGCTCGTGGCCCTCGTCGCCGAGGGTGACGGCGTTGTGGACGAACATGACGTCCACGTGATCGAGCCGCATGCGCTCGAGGCTGCTGTTGAGGCTGGCGGAGAGGTGCTCGTAGACCTCGTCCGGCGGGGTGTCGCCGACGCGGCACTTGGTGGTGACGCGCACGCCGTCCGGCAGGTTGCCGCCGAACGCCTCGCCGATGACCTCCTCGGCCTCGCCGTTGCCATAGGAGGGCGCGAGGTCGAGCAGGTCGATGCCGGAGTCAACGGCCTCGCGGACGGTGGCGACGCACTCCTCGCGGGTGGTCTCGCCCCATATGCCTGCGATGCCGCCTCCTCCGAGGGTGAGGGCGCTCGCGGCGCCGAGTTTGCCGAATGGGCGTTGCCGCATGGGGGGAGTATTTCACATGGCCCCATGCCCCCGCCACCAAGCGGGGCAACCCTCACCCCGCTCCCACAGTACCCTCTCCCTAACCCTCTCCCCTTGTAGGGAGAGGGGAACGACGGGGGTTGTGGGGTTACGGGCGTCTCCCGAGAGATGCTTCGACTCCGCTGGCTCCGCTCAGCATGACAGCCTCCCACTACTCCCCACCCGTGTGTGCGGCAGCGCACCTGGACTCCAGCCTTCGCTGGAGTGATGGAGATGGGCGCCCCGCACGGGGCGCCCATCGTTGAGGTTGCGCCTGTCGGGCAGGCGTGAGGCTGAGCCTACCGGCCCTGTTCGAGGCGGGCGGCGCGGGCGACGAGGTCCGCGAACTCCGCGACGTCAGGGTCGTAAGGGAGGAGGCGCTGGACGCGGGCGGCCTCGGCTGCGGTGCGCTGGAGGTCGCCGTCCTGTGCCCAGTAGCTGTTGCGAAGGACCTCGGCGTACTCGGCCACGACCGCCGCGAGCTGGAACGTGGGCGAGGCGCTCTCGAACCAGGGCGCGAGCTCGCGCACCTGCAGGCTGCGCCTGATCTCGGTGATGCCACGGGTGTCCGGGTCCTCGTAGCGGAGGGAGACGGTGCCGATGTCGCCTGCCGCGCCGTCGTGGAACTTCAGCTCGTAGAGCGCGGTGACGCTGTGGTTCGCGCCTATCTCGCCCGCATCGACGGTGTCGTCACGGAAGTCCTCGTCGGCGACCGCCCTGTTCTCGTAGCCGAGGAGGCGGTAGCTCCTGACGACGGCAGGGTTGAACTCCACCTGGACCTTGGCGTCCTTCGCGACGGTCTGGATGGTGCTGGTGAGGTTGTCGACGAAGACGCGGCGTGCCTGGCTGAGGGTGTCGACGTAGTGGTAGGCGCCGTCGCCGTCGTTGGCCAACTGCTCCATGAGCACGTCGTTGTAGTTGCCCATGCCGAAGCCAACGGTGGTGAGCGTCACGCCACGGTCAACGTCCGAGCGGATCCGCTCGAGTATGCCGTCGGCGTCGGTGCGGCCGACGTTGCCGACGCCGTCGGAGAGGAGCAGAACGCGGGTGATGCGTCCGGGGCGCACCTCGTTGGCGGCCATGTCGTAGGCGAGGCGCAGTCCTTCCTCGGCGTAGGTGGAGCCGCCTGCGTTGAGGGAGTTGATGGCGTCCATGATGGCGCCGCGCTCCCCGCCGTCCGTGGGGCGGAGCAGCACCCGGCCCCGGCTGCCGTAGACGACGATGCCGACCGCGTCGCGCGGGCCGAGCTCGTCGACGAGGAGCGCGAGCGAGCGCTTGACGAGGCCGAGGCGGTCTTCGCGTCCCATCGAGCCGGAGACGTCGATGGCGAAGATGAGGGTGGCGTCCTTGCGCTGCCACTCGCCGACCTCGCGGGCCTGCAGGCCGACGCGCATGAGCCAGTGGTTCTCGCCGCCGAACGGGGACGGCGAGCCCTCCACATGGATGGCGAACGGGTCGCGCGTGGGCGGGGCGTAGTCGTGGTCGAAGAAGTTGACGAACTCCTCGACGCGGACGGAGGCGGGATCGGGCAGGTTGCCGTCGCGGACGAAGCGGCGCGCGACGGTGTAGGAGGCGGTGTCGACGTCGATGGCGAACGTCGAGAGGCGGTCGTCCTCGGTGTCGATGAAGGGGTTGACGCCGGAGTGCTCGAAGAAGGTGAGGTCGTAGGGCGCGGCGTTGGGGTTGTCGGTCCCGCCGATGACGCCCTGGTCGGACGGCGGCGCGGGGGTCGCAGTGGGGGCGGACGGTTCCTGAATGATCACGCGCGGGGTGGGCGTGGGGGCGGGGTATTCGCGGCGCGGGGTAGGAGTGGGGTCATCTGCCCCGCACGCGGCGAGCGTTGCGGCCAGAACGGCCAGCGCGAGAGCGAGTGTGATATGTCGGATAGTGCCTGTCATCGGGATCCTCCTTGCCGATCGTGTCCGGGGTGGTTGTTTGCGGCGGGCTCCCGCCGTCCCCGGCGCGGTCAGCATCGCGCTGGGTCATGTACACTCCCAACGACAGAGATGGCACACTCGGCCATAACCGTGTATCAAAGTTGTATCAGATGCAGACATTCGCCGAATTACTGACCGAATTTACGAGTCGCACCGGCATCGGCGACGCAGAGCTGGCCCGCCGCATACCGGTGAGCCGGTTGACGCTCGTGCGGTGGAAGGAGGGCGTCACCGAGCGCCCGCGCTACCGCGAGGACGTGCTGCGGGTCGCGGAGATCCTGCGCCTCACGGACGAGGAGCGCGACCTGCTGCTGGTGGCAGGAGGGTTCGCGCCGGAGTCGCCGCCCGAGCCTCCAGAGGCGTTGCTGCCGGCGACGCAGGGAGAGGCGCTGCCCGAGCGCGCACCGGACGTGCTGCTCACCATCCGACCGCGCCGCCGGAGGACGGGGCTGACGGCGGCTGCCGTCGCGCTGGTCGTGGTCGCCGCCGCGGGAGTGGTTGCGGGCCTGGCGCTCCGGGACACGACCGTTTACCCGGAGGCGGCAGAGGGCGAGTCGCTGATCGTGCTCGCGCCGTTCGTGAACTACACGTCGGGGCAGCAGGGGTTCAACGTCGCCGGGCGTCTCCAGGACGCGATAGATACCGAGATACGCGAGGCGGGACTCTCGGGGGCGCGGACGGTGGAGTGGCCGAAGGAGATCGAGGACGAGGAGGACGCGGAAGAAGCGGGCGAACGCTCCGGCGCGAGGCTGGTGATCTGGGGCGAGTACGACAGCGGGCGGGTGATCGCGCGGTTCACGGTCCCGCAGAGCGAAGCGCAGCCCCGCGCGGGCGAGGTGGTGGACATCGCGTCGTCGCCGGTGGGGCTTCCGGTGACCATCAACGCGGGCCTGACGGCGGAGGTGCGGCACGTCGCGCTGATCACGCTCGGCCAGCTGTACCTGGAGCAGCAGGAGTTCGACCTGGCGAAGACGGTGCTGATACAGGCGTCGACGAGCCCGCCGTCCGACCCGGAGGCGCTGGCGAACCTGCGCTTCCTGATGGGCCGGGCGTACCGGGGCGGGGAGCTGTTCGACTACGACGAGGCGATCTGGCTGTTCACGCAGACGCTGGCGATACGTCCCACGTCGGCGGAGGCGTACATCAACCGCGGGCTCTCGTACCTCGACCGGGGTCGCGAGGGGGACACGGACGAGGCGATAGCCGACCTGACACGCGCGCTGGCGATCGACTTCCAGAACGCCGCCGCGTACCGGGGCCGCGCCGCCGCATTCGAGGCGCGGAACGAGCCCGGCGACGCCGAGCGTGCCGCCGCCGACCTGGAACAGGCGCAGGGATATGAGTCGTAGCGCATGACCTGGTTCACGGCGGTACTCATCAGCACCACGCTGTTCGCCGTGGTGACGGTGATGGACAAACGCCTGGCGACCAGCCTGTATCCCAGCGCGGGCGCGTTCAACGTGGGGTTCGGGGTGATGCAGATCTGCATCTCCGTCATCTACTTCGCGTTCGTGATCCCGACGGTGGGCTTCGACGGCGGCTCCGGCATCCCGTGGGCGGTGGCGAGCGGGCTGTTGTGGGGGCTGGGGCTTTTCCTCTTCTTCCACGCGCTGCGGATAGAGGAGGTGTCGCGCGCGGTGCCGGTGCAGCAGATGGCGCCGGTGTTCGCGGCCATCGTGGCGGTGCTGTTCCTGGGCGACGTGCTCAACCTGCTGCAGTGGGCAGCGGTGCTGGTGGTGGTCTTCGGGGCGATCCTGGTGTCTTCCAGGCCGGAGCAGGGGCTGTTCCGCATCGCGCGGGGACGGGCGTTCTTCCTGCTGCTGGGCGGGAGCTTCTCGCTGGGGATGGCGTTCGTGGTGAGCGAGCAGGCGACGCGGGAGATGAACGTGTGGGGCATCCAGGCGTGGCGCTCGCTGGCGATGAGCGGGTGCATCTTCCTGCTGGCGGCGCGGCCCTCGACGGTGCGCCAGTTCAGGAGTGCCTCACGGAGCCTGTTCACGCTCTCCACGCTGGTGCTGGCAGAGGGGTTGCTGGCCCCGCTCGCGGCGCTGACGTTCGTCATAGCGCTCGACCTGGGGCAGGTATCCCAGGTCAGCGTGGTGTCGGCATCGCGTCCGCTCATCACGCTGCTGCTGGGCGTGGCCCTGAGCACGCGCTACTGGAACGTGCTGAACGAGCCGCTCGACCGGGAGACGCTGGGACTGAAGACGCTCGCGGTGGTGATGATCGTGGGCGGCGTGGCCGTGCTGACCCTGGGGTGAAACCCTCACCCGCCGCCGACGGGGCGGACGATCTCGACGCGGTCGCCGTGCTCCAGGGTGACGCTCGCGAACGTCGCGCGCTCCAGGACGTCGCCGTTGCGGGCGACCGCGACGTAGCGTCCGGCGAGTCCAAGCGTGTCGAGGTATTGCGCGATGGTGATGGGCGCGTCGAGTTCGTGGGTCGCGCCGTTTATGGTGAGGGTGATCATGACGAGCGGCCTTCGCCCATTAGCGTAACGCGTGGGGAGGCGTTCCGCTATGGCGCAGCCCCCAGCCCCGCCGGTTCACCCTCTCCCCAGCCCTCTCCCCTCAAGGGAGAGGGGGCCGAACAGGGCGCCCACAAGGGACGCCCCTACACCAGGCAGCCTGAGAGATTCCCCGCCATCACCGCCCCACGTGACCTGGCGGTCACACTGGATTCCCGCCTTCGCGGGAATGACGAGGGAGGCGGGAATGACGGGCAAAGCCCCGCTTCCCACCGGTTCACCCTCTCCCCAGCCCTCTCCCCTCAAGGGAGAGGGGGTCAGGCAGAGGGGACGGCGTCGCTGATGGCGGCGACGAGTCGGGCAGCGGCGTCGGCGGGGTTGGCGGCGCCAAGGATGGCGCTGATGACGGCGACGCCGGATGCGCCGGCGTGCACGACCGCGACCGCGTTCTCCTCGGTGATGCCGCCGATGCCGAGGACCGGGACGCCGGACTGCGCGCACCATCCGACGAGTCCGACGCCGGCGGGCGGCTGGCCGGGGTGCGTCGGGGAGTCGTAGACCGTGCCGACCACGAGGAGGTCGGCACCCTGCGCAGCCGCCTCCCGTGCGGCGTCGACGCCGTGCACGGAGCGTCCGATGAGGAGCGGGCGGGCTGCCCGTGCGCGGGCGGAGGCGATGCTGCGCGAGTTCTCGGTGAGCTGTACGCCGTCCGCTCCGGAGGCTTCGGCGATGCTGACGCTGTCGTTGACGAAGAGCAGCGCCTTGCCGTTCGTCACCTCGCGGAGACGCTGGGCAAGCGCGAGCTGCACGGCGTCCGGCAGGTCCTTCTCGCGCATCTGCACGAGGTTCACGCCGTTGTCGACGGCCCGCGCGACAGCGTCGACGAGAGCGTCCGGCCCTCCAGCGAGATTCCTGTCCGTAACGAGTGCGACGATGGGGTGGGGAAGACTGGAGGGGGAGGCGTTGTTCAAAGGTAGTCCTTCTCTAGGTGGTGGATCGGATGACGCCTTCCAGCGGGCTGCTGGCCTGGGCGTAGCGTTGGGCTTCGATGCGTCCGGCGAGGTAAGCCTTGCGTCCGGCCTCGACGCCGAGTTTGAACGCCTCGCCCATGAGGGCAGGGTCCTGCGCCCGGGCGATGGCGGTGTTCACGAGGACGGCGTCGGCCCCCATCTCCATCGCCTGCGACGCCTGGGAGGGGACGGCGAGCCCGGCGTCGACGACGACGGGGATGCTCGCCTGCTCGATGATGATGGTGATCTCCTCGGCGGTGTGGATGCCCTGGCCGGAGCCGATGGCGGAGCCGAGCGGCATCACGGTCGCGCAGCCCGCCTCCTCCAGCCACTTCGCCAGCACGGGGTCTGCGTGGATGTAGGGCAGCACGGTGAAGCCGTCGGCGATGAGCGCTTTCGCGGCCTCGAGCGTGCCGATGGGGTCGGGCAGCAGGTACTTGGGGTCGGGGATGATCTCGAGCTTCACCCAGTTGGGGAGCCCGAGCGAGCGTGCGAGGCGGGCGATCATGAGCGCTTCCTCGACAGTTGCGCATCCGGCGGTGTTGGGGAGGATGGTGTAGCGGTCGGGGTCGAGGACGTCGAGGACGGTCGGCTCGGTGGGGTTGTCGAGGTTGAGCCTGCGGATGGCGACGGTGACGATCTCCGCGCCGGAGGCCGCGATGGAGGCGACGAGTTCGTCGTTGCTCCGGTGGCGTCCGGTGCCTGCGAGGAGGCGGGAGGAGAAGGAGAAGTCGCCTATGTGGAGGCGGTCGTCAGTCGTCATGGGGATATGATACCTGACTCGCCGGGCACCCTCACCCGCTCCGCAAGCGGGGCACCCTCTCCCAGGGAGAGAGGGGATAAGACACTCCCGAGAGATACTTCGACTCCGCTCCGCTCAGCATGACATCCTTCGGGTCAGCGAAAGAGGTCCTTGCCGGGCTCGCGGATGACGGGGCGGATGCCGGAGTCGCCCTTCTCGTAGGGGTAGCCGCGCACGACGGCCACGGGCACGCGGTGGAGCTTGTGCATGACCAGCTCCGACGCCGCGGCGAGCTCGTCGGCGACGGCGATGACGGTCGAGCGCAGCTCACGCCCGTCGCTGTCCACGTCGCCGCGATAGTCGAGGAGCGGCTCGATACCGGCGCAGCCGATGGCGACGTTGAGCGCGCCCTCGCGCCACGGCCGCCCGAACGTGTCGGAGACGATGACGGCGACGTCCGCTCCGGTGGCATCCCCGAGGGTGTCCCGGATGCGCCGGGCCGAGGCGTCGGGGTCGAGCGGGAGCAGCACGACGTAGTCGCCGCCCCTGCCGACGTTGGAAGCGTCGACGCCGGAGTTGGCGCAGACGAAGCCGTGGCGCGTCTCCGTGATGAGCACGCCGCCCTCCATGCGGACGACGCGGACGGCCTCGCGCAGGATGACCTCGACGGCGCGCGCGTCCTTCTCCCACGTCAGCGCGAAGTCGCGCGCCTGTGCGGATGGCTCGACGCCCCGCAGGTCGGCGACGCGGCCCTCCGCCTTCGAGACGATCTTCTGCGTCACAACAACGACGTCGCCACCGGCGAGCGGCGTCTGCTGGGCCGCGCAGGCGTCGGCGATGAGGCGTCCGAGGTCGTCGCCTTCGTCGATCTCCGGCAGCCCGTCGACGGGGATGAGCGTTACTTCAGGGGGCATAGCGGGGTGATGCTAGCAGAGCGAGAACGTAGCAGGTGAGCGCAATCAGGCGGAGACGGACTGCGGGACCTCGACGTCGACGTAGACGATCCGGGCGGTGGGTTCCGGGGGCCGCTTGCAGTGCCACGCGAGATAGTCCTTGATCGTCTCACGGATGAGCGCCTCGACCCGCTTGCGCGTGTCCGCCGCGGCGACGACGGGGAAGAGGTCGGGCGGCTCGGCGCGGTAGCCGTGGGGAGTCTTCGTGATAGGGACGGCGTAGCCCTTCACTTCTATCGCCCACGAGATCGGCTCAGGGATCGGTTCGCCGCGCTCAACGAGGTCTTCGAGGATGATTTCGATGCCCTCGCGGACGGACGTGGTCACCTCTTCGAGCGTTTTGCCGATGCCGACGCCCCCGGTCACGTCCGGCGAGAACGAGCTGTAGTTCCGTGGGAGTTTTGATACGACGGCCATGTACCGCATGGGTTACTCCTTGAGGCCAGCCTGCTTCAGGATGCTATGCCATGTTCTAGGGTCCACGTCTCCTCCAGGATGCCCAGGTATGACAACGTTCCCCGGTTTCTCGGGGTGGTTGTAGACGCGGTGGCTTCCTCGTGTGCGCACGTGCACCCAGCCGTCCCGTTCCACGAGCCTGATTGCTTCTCGTACTTTATGAATCATACGCCTCTGCCTGCAATCATCCTAGGAAGCACAGCCCCAACCGCACAACGGGCGCGTGTCACATCGAGACAGACTGTGACATCTGCCCGTAGACGGGAGCGGTGGGGCTGGTAGCATGCGGGCATGAGTCTCGATGCGTTCCATCCCATCGTGCGGACGTGGTTCGAGCGGCGGTTCGGCGCGCCGACGGACGCGCAGGCGCTCGGCTGGCCCGCGATAGCGTCCGGCCGGCACACGCTCATCGCCGCGCCCACCGGCTCCGGCAAGACGCTCGCGGCGTTCCTCACGAGTCTGGACATGCTCGTGAAGCAGGCGCTGGGGGACGATGGGGACGAGGCGGGGCTGGCGGATGCGACGCAGGTGGTGTACGTGTCGCCGCTGAAGGCGCTGGCGAACGACATCCAGCGGAACCTGCTCGCGCCGCTGGAGGAGATACGGGCGCTCGCCGAGGAGATGGGGCAGCCGCTGCCGGAGATACGCGTCGCGGTGCGGACCGGCGATACGCCGCAGAAGGAGCGGACGCTCCACGCGCGCAGGCCGCCGCACGTGCTCATCACGACACCGGAGTCGCTGTTCATCCTGCTTACGTCGGAGCGGGGACGGCACGCGCTCAGGACAACGCGCACGCTGATCCTCGACGAGTTGCACGCGGTCGCGCCGAGCAAGCGGGGATCACACCTTGCGCTGTCGGTGGAGCGGCTGTGCCACTTGGCGGAGGAGCCGGTCACGCGCATCGGGCTGTCGGCGACGCAGAAGCCCATCGAGGAGATGGCGCGCTTCCTGACGGGTTCACCCTCACCCGCCGCTGGTGCGGAGTGCGAGATCGTGGATACGGGGCACCGGCGGGCGATGGACGTTGCCATCGAGTTACCGCGCGACTTCGAGCTGGGGCCCATCGCGACACACGAGCAGTGGGCACAGACGCTCGACCAGGTGGTGGAGCTCTCAGAGCAGCACCGGACGACGCTGGTGTTCGTGAACACGCGCCGTCTCGTGGAGCGGGTCGCGCACCTGCTGTCGGACCGGCTCGGCGAGGAGAACGTGGCCGCGCACCATGGCAGCCTCTCGCGAGAGACGCGGTACGACACGGAGCAGCGGCTGAAGGAAGGGCGCGTGCGGGTATGCGTCGCGAGCGCGTCACTGGAGCTGGGGATCGACATCGGCGACATCGACCTCGTCTGCCAGATCGGGTCGCCGCGCAACATCGGGGTCGCGCTGCAGCGGGTCGGGCGGTCCGGTCACTTCCTGGGCGGCACGCCGAAGGGGCGCTTCTTCCCGCTGACACGCGACGAACTCGTGGAGACGGTCGCGCTGCTGCGGTGCATCCGCGACGGCGCGCTGGACGCACTGCACATCCCGCCGTGGCCGCTGGACGTGCTCGCGCAGCAGGTTGTGGCGTCGTGCGTGATGGAGGAGTGGGACGAGGACGCGCTGTACGCGCTGATGACGCAGGCGTACCCGTACCGCGAACTGTCCCGCGAGCGCTTCGACGAGGTGGTGCGGATGCTGTCGGAGGGCGTCGCGGGGCGCTGGGGACGCACGACGGCATACCTGCACCGCGACGGCGTGAACCACAAGGTAAAGGCGCGGCGCGGCGCACGCATGATGGCCGTGTCCAACGGGGGCGCGATACCGGACACGGCGGACTACCGCGTCATCGCGGAGCCGGACGGCACGATGGTGGGGACGGTGAACGAGGACTTCGCCATCGAGAGCATGGCGGGCGACATCTTCCTGCTGGGGAACACGCCATGGAAGATACGCCGCATCGAGCAGGGGACGGTGCGCGTGGAGGAGGCGCAGGGTCAGCCGCCGACGATCCCGTTCTGGCTGGGGGAGGCGCCGGGGCGCACGGTCGAGCTGTCGCACGAGGTGTCGGCGCTGCGGCGCGACGTCGACGAGCGGCTGCACGCGCGGGATACGGCGGTGGCGCTCGTGATGGAGAGCGGGGCGTCGCGCGAAGTGGCGGAGCAGGTGGTGGCGTACGTGGAGGAGGGGAAGCGTGTGCTCGGCATCGTGCCGACGGGGGACAAGATCGTGGCGGAGCGCTTCTTCGACGAGGCGGGCGGCATGCAGCTGGTGGTGCACTCGCCGCTGGGGAGCCGCATCAACCGGGCGTGGGGGCTGGCGCTGCGCAAGCGGTTCTGCGCCGGGTTCGACTTCGAGCTGCAGGCGGCGGCGACGGACGAGGGCATCAACATCTCGCTCGGGCCGCAGCACTCGTTCCCGGTCGAGGAGGTGTTCAGCTACTTGAAACCGGCGACGGCAGAGGACGTGCTGACGCAGGCGGTGCTGCAGTCGCCCATCTTCCCGCTGCGCTGGCGGTGGACGGCGTCGCGGTCGCTCGCGCTGCTGCGCCAGGTCGGCGGCAAGCGCGTCCCGACGCCGATACAGCGGATGCGCTCCGACGACCTGCTCGCGGCGGTGTTCCCCGCGGCGGCGGCGTGCCAGGACAACATGCCGGTGGGCGGCAGGGTGGAGCCGCCGGACCATCCGCTCGTGTTCGAGACGCTGCGCGACTGCCTCACCGAGGCGCTGGACGCGGAGGGGATGGTGGGCGTGCTGGAGGCCATCGAGAGCGGGGAGATCGAGGTGTTCGGCAAGGACACGCTCCAGCCGTCGGCTTTCTCACATCAGCTGCTGAACGCGATGCCGTACGCGTTCCTGGACGACGCGCCGCTGGAGGAGCGCCGCGCCCGGGCCGTCACGCTGCGGCGCGCGCTGCCGGAGGACTCGCGCGACCTCGGCGCGCTCAGCCCCGACGCCATCGCCGAGGAGGAGGCGTACGCTTGGCCCGCGATACGCGACGCGGACGAGCTGCACGACGCGCTGCTGTCGTTGTTGGTGCTGACGGAGGACGACCTCGCGGAGCACCCGGACGCCGCGGAGTCGTGGCGCGAGTGGTACGCGTCGCTGGCCGAGGCGGGCAGGGTGCGGTCGCTGGCGCCCCACTTCCCCAGCCCCGGAGTACCCTCACCCTCGCCCTCTCCCCTTGTAGGGAGAGGGGACCAGGCAGTGGGGCTAGGTTCCCGCCTTCGCGGGAATGACGGGGAAAAGAGCGGGAGTGACGGAGAGCAGGGAGGGAACGACGTCGATATCGCTTACTCGTTGTGGTACGCGGTCGAGCGGGCTGAGGTCGTGCGCGCGGCGTACGAGGATGGGGACGTCGAGGCTGTGGCGGAGATCGTGCGCGGGCGTGCGGAGTCGTCGGGGCCGTTCACGGCGGGCGGGCTGGCACAACGGCTGGCGCTGAGCGAGAGCGCGGTGTCGCAGGCGGCGATCAGGCTGGAGTCGGAGGGCGTACTGCTGCGCGGGCGGTTCCGTCCGGGCGCGGCGGACGAGGAGTTCTGCGACCGCCGGATACTCGCGCGTATCCACCGGAGCACCATCGGGCGGCTTCGGCGGGAGATCGAGCCGGTGCCGGTCGCGAGTTTCATCCGCTTCCTGCTGGAGTGGCAGCACGCCACGCCGGGGACGCGCCTGGCGGGCGACGCGGGGCTGATCGAGGTGGTCGAGCAGTTGCAGGGGTTCGAGGCTGCTGCAGCGGCATGGGAGAGCGGGCTGCTGATGAACCGGCTGACCGACTTCCACGCCTCGACGCTCGACGCGCTGACGCTCGGCGGCGAGCTGGCCTGGGGTCGGTTCGCGCGCCGAGCCGGACCTCCGCCGTCGGCTGCGCTTTCGCGGAACGGGCCGGTGACGCTGGCGGTGCGGGAGGACGTGCCGTGGCTGCTCGACCCGCCCGACCCGGACACGACGTTCACCGGGGCGGCTGCGGACGTGCTGGCATACCTCGAATCGAGCGGGGCGTCGTTCATGCCGGACATCGTGCGCGGTTCACGGCGACTGCCGTCCGAGGTGGAAGAGGCGCTCTGGCTGCTGGTGGCGGCGGGGCGCGTGACGGCTGACGGGTTCGGCGCGCTGCGCGGGCTCGTCTCCGGCGTCGCGAAGCGCGTGCAGCGGAGGTCGCGCTGGTCGGGCGCGTCGCGGGTGCGGGCGCAGGCGGCGCTCGGGCGGTCAGGGAGCCGGTGGTCGCTGCTGCAGTCGACGGTGGCCGAGCCGGAGGAGGACGTGGTCGAGGCGCGCGCGGCGCAGCTGCTGCGTCGTTACGGCGTGATGCTGCGCGAGCTGCTGGCGCGCGAGCCGATGGCCCCGCCGTGGGGCGCGCTCGTGCGGACGTACCGTCGAGCCGAGGCGCGGGGCGAGGTGCGCGGCGGACGGTTCGTCGCGGGGCTGGTGGGCGAGCAGTTCGCGCTGCCGGAGGCGGTCGACGCGCTGCGAGCGGTGCACCGCCGCGCGCCGTCGGGCGAGGTCGTGCGCGTATCGGGGTCGGACCCGCTGAACCTCGTGGGTGTGCTTACGCCGGGCCAGCGCGTGCCGGCAGTGGTCGGCAACAGCGTACTGTACCGCGATGGCTCGCCCGTGTCGGGGGAGGAGCTGGAAGCGGCGGCAGGGTAGGGGCGTCAGCGCAGCGGGTCTACGACGGTGAGGAAGGGGAAGCGGTAGAAGCCGGTGTCGCGAGTGCAGATCCGGCTGACGCCGTGCTCGCGCATGAGAACGGCGGTATGCACGTCGTAGACGAAGTTGCCCCTGATGTCTGGGAACTCCCGGATGGTCTGTGCGAGGATCGCCTGGTGGCGTTCGGTCGGGCGTAGAACCGAAATAGCAGGGGATTCGAGCAACATCTGCAGGAAAAGTTGTGCCTCATCGATACGCCACGGGACCGGCAAGACGCGCGGGTGAGTACTGACTCGCATGAACTCGTAGCAGACGTTCCATGTCAGGTACGTCGGCGAGGGGCCAGTTCTGGCCTCGTCCAACATCCGGCGGCACGCTTCATGAGCGTCGGCCCCCGGATCAATCGCATAGAGGAGGATATTCGTATCGAAGACGAGCACTTACTCCTCTTCTTCCATCACCCGATAGAGCTCGTCGCGGTTGGCCACGTCCACCAAGAACGAACCGCCTTTCAAGATCGGCAGCGGAGGCAGGGCGCGTTGCTCTCCTTCCCCAGCAGGCGGGTCGTCCAGGATACGCCGGAGGCCAGCCTCCACGAGGGCCGAGATGGTCGTCGAACGGCGGGCGGCTTCTTCACGAAGCCGCTGCATCACGGTGTCGTCGATGTTGAGCGTGGTCTTCATATGGAAAACCATACAGGGCGTATGGCTTTCCGTCAACGAACGCTGGGACGTCAGTCCTTGTCCCGCATCTCCGGGTCGTCCCAGACGTAGTCGGGGTCCTCGTAGATCTGGGGCGGCATGAGCGACGGGAGGCCTTGCTCGGCAAGGGCGGCCTCGAACTGCTCGCGCACCCAAGGGTCTTCCTCGTAGAAGGGGATCTCCTTGTTCAGCCCACCGTCGTAGCCCATAAGGGCCTTGGGCGGGAAGACGCGCAGTTGCCGGTTCTGCGTGCCGCCCGGGTTGAGGTGCTGGTGGAACCAGTTGTTCGGCGGAACGAAGACGCTCGCCTCCGTCCACGGGCAGACGATCTTCTCGCCGCCCTCCGGGTACATGACGGCGAAGCCGCTGCCGGGCGCGACGCCGACGATGGTGACGCCGGGGCCGTGGCGGTGCGCGGCACGGTAGCGCTGGGGCGGCAGCACCATCATGCCGGTGCGGATTGCGGAGTTGGGGAAGGTGATGCCGGCGCCGAATGCACGGCGGTTCTTGCTCCCGTATGCCGTGAGCTTGTCCCAGACGTTGAGGTCAGGGAAGAAGTTGGCGTGCCACTGGTGGGTCTCGTGCTTCTCGCCGCCACGGTCCACCGTCTCGCGCACGGCGTATGCCTCAGAGGAGAACGGGTTACCCTCGCTGCCGTACAACTCGGTGGGGTCGACGAACGAGTTGTTGAAGAAGAACTCCTCGCGCGGCTGGATGCCCATCGCCAGCGGCAGGTAGCTGACGTGGAGCGTGAGCGCGGGCTGGTCCCCGCGCGCGTTGCTCAACTGGTAGTAGTAGTTGGACGGGATGCGGAAGAGGCTGTGCTTCTGCCACTCGAAGTTGATCTGCGGGTGACCCTCCGCCCAGACGGTGGCGATGCCCTGCCCCTCGACGACGTAGACGATCTCCTCGGTTGCCATGCGGAAGGGAGGGATCGTCTCGCCGGGAGGGACCTGGAGGAGGTGCGCCTCGGTGACGCCCTGGTGGCCGACGAGGTTGAGCACCGCACCGGGACAGCCGCGCAGGTCCCACCAACCGAGCTCGATGGTCCGCAGGTCCTCGACGTAGTAACCGGTGAAGACCGGTACGTCCTGCGCAACGAGCCAGCGGTCGTAAGGCGACTGCCACCAGCTGTTGGTGGACTTCCTCTCGGCAGGCGCGGTCGTCATGGCAACCCTCCTTCACACATCGCTGTCCCACCGCGGGGCAGCATATGCCGACCCGCGGTGGGACGTGTCTCACGTTCTTACTCGATCGGTACGAGTTCAGAGGAGACGTTGCACCACGGCTCCTCCAGCGCGGGGCCGCAGAGGACGGCCGGGGCGACCGCCAGCACCTCACCGGTGATGGCGTCGAGGAGCCGGAACGAAACGGCTTCCCACTCGCCGTAGAACACGAAGTCGGAGCCGGTGCCCCTGAAGCCGCGCTCGAAGGCCACCACAAACGCGCCGTGCTCGTTGGCGAAGAGCCCGCCGAGGTCTTCGTCGTAGCCTACGTCCAGGACGGAGGTGATGTCGTTGTGAAGTCCTACGGAGCCCCAGACCATGCGGATCTCAACTTCCTGTTCGGGCGCCAGCCCAGCGCCGACGAACCAGACCCCGTGGTCGCGGATGCGGTCCTCGGGGTACCTGATGAAGGTGGGATGGACTTCGAAGACGACGTTGGCCTGCCAGCCTTCCTCCATCATCTGGGCCCTCGACGACGCGGCGTCGGGCGCGCTACTCGCCGGGGACGCGGGCTGCAATGCAAATACCAATGCGGCAAGTCCCAGCAGCGCAACGGCGCTCACCAGCAGCCTCCTCGAACGCAACCATGTGATAGTGAATACCTTGCTCATCGGAGCACCTCCTGGTTTCCATGCGTTACCGGGGGACGGCCCGGCGTACCGGCGACACGTATCGTCTGCTCGCTGGTCCGACCGTCCGTCTGTTGATTCCTACTCATGCTGACGTTCTCTCCGGCGCGGCGAGCGGCCTGCCCTGAACGTCCCGGGCGCGCATGTCCTGCCGGAGCCCCACGCGCAGTGCGAACGCCCGCATCACCAACGCCACGCCCATCGTCATCGCCATGATCACCAGCGTAATGATCCCTGCCCTCTCGACCTGGCCGAGGTCGGAGGAGCCCAGCTCCAGCGCAAGGATCGACAGGGTGATCGTATCCCGCGAGGCGAGCAGGATGATGCTGGACGTGGTGTTTGCGGCCGATATGAAGTTCAGCATCCCGATCAGCACCATCGTCGGCATGATGACCGGTATGACGATGCGGAAGTAGGTGCGGAACCATCCGGCCCCCGAAACGCGGCTGGCCTCTTCAAGATCGGCCCCCAACTGCACCAGCACGCCCTTGAAGATGTTGGTGCCCGTGGTGTTACCCGAGATGATCACCACCAGGACCAACGCCCAGATAGAGCCGTACAGCCACGTCAGCCCGGGCACGCTCAGAAAGAGCATCAGCAGGCCCAGGGAGGACAGGATGCCGGGGAAGGCCGCCGAGACCCAGATGATGGAGTCCAGCGACGTTCTCAACCGCCATTTACTGCGCACGATGAGGTAGGCGATGATCGAGAAGAGCAGGGGGCTCCCGACGCCTGCCACGACGGCAAGTGTGATGGTGGTCCGCAGCCCGGTGAAGAAGAGTTCATCGGAGAAGGTGTCGCGCCAGTGGTCGAGCGTCCAGGTGGGTACCGCGTTGAAGTAGCCCACGTGGTTCATGAAGCTGCCCACAATCAGCACGAGGATGGGCAGCGCGGTCAGCACGATGAGCAGCCCGAGGATCGCCGAGAAGAAGACCCACTTCCATGCACCCAGTTCGATGAGACCGGGGTGGAACTTGCCGGTGATGGTGGTGTAGTGGCGGCGGCGCGTCACCCAGCGCTGTATCGGGAAGATGAAGCCGATGACGACGAGCGTCAGGCTTGCGGTAACGACGGCCTGGCCGTAGTCGAAACTCTGGGCCTGCAGGTAGATGAGGGTTGAGTAGACATAAAACCCCCACCGCGCCCCAAGCAGCCACTCCGTCTCGAACCCCTGGAACACACGGATGAGGTGCAGGGCGAACACCAGGATGAGCGGCGACGCCATCACCGGCAGCGTCACTTTCAGGATGGTGCCGAGCTTGGAAGCGCCCGATACGCGCCCGGCCTCCTCCAGAGCCTGGTCCATGTTGCGGAAGGCCGGGGTGAACAGAATCACCTTGTAGGCGATGCCGTCCGCCATGATCCTCGCGAACACGATGCCCTCCAGGCTGAAGATGTTGAAGGGCCCTTTGTCGACGAACGGGAGCGCTTCCAGCGCCACGTTCACGAAACCACTGGTGGGGGCGAGCATCATCATCCACCCGATCGTGCTCGCCAGGGCGGGGAACATGTAGGCGATCCAGAAGAAGAACTCCAGCCCCTGGGAGAAGGGAATCTTCGTCCGTGCGAGGACCATCGAGATCGCCACCGAGATGGGGAACGCGATAATCATCACGAGGAACCAGACGAGGAAGGAGTTCCACAACGCAGTCGGTATACGCGGATTGCCGAACGCGGTGCTCCAGTTGCTGAAACCGAACTCGCGGGGCGGGACGAATACGTCCGTGGAAACGTCGAAGCTGAACCAGAAGAGGATCAGCATCGGCAGGATGAGGTAGACGCTGAGGGAGATAATGACGAGCGCCATGATGAACGTGCCCATCTCCGCCCTGAAGAAGCTCCTGAGGGCGGAAGGGCGTGCAATCGTCGCAGGCGATGTCATCACTTCCTCTGATTCCTGATTCCGGTATTCCTTGTATGAGGCTTGCCGTGTTCAGCGTTTCGCATCATGGTGACCAGGGGTGTGTTCTGCACCCCCTGGTCACCATGACGCACGGTCGCTCTAGTTCGCCGTGTAGATGATGCCGAGCTCGTCGTAGAGCGCCTGCAAGTACTGCAGCGACGCGGTCCGGTCGTCGTCGTACTCCGGGACGCCCTGGTCGACGACGAACACCTTGCCGGCATCAAGCAGGTTCTGCAGTTCTCCCACGCGGTTCCACAGCAGATCGTCGACCTTGCCCTGCGAAACGTCAGAGCGCAGTTTCGGAGACGGGTTGAGGTTGCGCGTGTAGTTGATGTCCGTCTCCATGCCGTCCTGGCTGTACCACCAGTTCAGGAAGAGCTGTGCAGCCCTGGGGTGAGGCGCCTGGTCGAGCACGGTGCCAGTGCCGCCGACCTCCGCCGACAGGCCCTCGTCCATGATGATGTTGTCGGTGATGGAAGCAACGGGCAGGCCCGACGCTGCAAGCGGACGCAGCGCTACGTCGCAGCCCACGGCGATGCTGACCACGGCGCGAGCGACCAGGTCGGCGCAGCCGTCGGCGGCCGAGAAGTCCAGGACGTTGTTGCCGACTGCGGCGTTCCTCGTGACGGCCTCCCAGAAGTCCTGCCCCACCCCGCGGTGTACACGAACGCGCGCGGTCGCACCGGTGCCCTGGGTTGCGTAGCCGGTCATGGCGATCTCGCCCGCCCACTTCGGGTCGGCGAGGTCCCACCAAGACGTGATCTCCGCTGCCTCCGCCGCACTCAGCCTGTCGGTGCTGTACCAGATGTCCTCGAAGTTCTGGATGGAGAGCTGGTCGGACATCGAGTACGTGGCGGAGACGTCGGACCACCACACCTTCGGCGAGAGGTGCCACGTCTCAGGGGTGCGGTTCAGAATCGTCGGCTCGATGATCAGGGGCTCGACGGGGACCAGCGCATTGGCGTCGATCAGCCGCTGCGTCGACGAGGTGCCCGCGACGCTGTAGTCGACGGTGTAACGCCCGCGGGAGCGCTCGGCCAAGATGCGCGTGGTGTTCGCGTTACCGCTGCCCGTGCTGGCGATGACCCGGATGTCGAACTTCTGCGAGAACTGTGCGAGCGTGTCCCGGATGTGCCGGGAGTCCGTCCCGCCCAAACTGATCACGATCTCACCCTCGGCCTGCGCGTCGGCGACCAGCTGGGCCCACTGCGCCTCGAACGACGCGTCGGGCGTCGGCGTAGCCGTAGGATCAGGCGCCGGCACCGGCGTTGTACCGGGCTCCGGCACAGGCGTGGCCGTAGGCGTGGGTGTGGGAGGCACGGGCGTCGGCGTTGGATCTTCCGATCCACATGCCGCGAGGCCAACGATGAGCCCCAGAACAGCCACAACCAGCCAGAGTTGCTTACTTCCCCGATGCAGTGTGCGCATGGTTTCCCTCCCACTTTCGGTTTCCGCAAGGATTCGCGGAAAAGCTGCCGTGCTATCGGCAGCGTACAAGCGGCGCGCAACCTAACACTCCATGCCTCGCAAGTCAACGCAAGGAACTTCGTTCACATGTGCCCGTTGGGAACCCGCGTGTGAGCCGGGGCTGCTCGTGGCATACTGGGCGCGATGGCGACCGCTACCGACACCACAGGCCGCATGACGCCGGAAGAGCGCCGCATCGTCGCGTCGACCGGCGTCGCGCACGGACTCAATCACGCCGTGGAGCTGGTCTACGGGGCGGTGCTCATCGTGGTGGCGCTCGAGTTCGGCGTCACGGTTGCAGCGCTTGGCGTGCTGGGCGCGGCCTCGTCGCTCGCCTACGCGTTCGCGGCGCTGCCCGCAGGAGCGATGGCCGACCGTCTCGGCTCGCAGCGTACCGTGGCGCTCTCGATGGGCGGCGCGGGAGTCGCGGCGTTGCTGGCTGCGGTGGCCCCGAACGTGTGGGTGCTTGGCGCCGCGCTCGTGCTCATGGGGATACTCGGCGGGCTGTACCACCCTGCGGGGCTGTCACTCATCACGCGTGGCGTGCGGAGCCGCGCGCGGGCGCTGGGCATCCACGGAGCGGGAGGCAACCTGGGGACGGCGCTGGCGCCGCTTATGGCGGCAGCCATCGCGGGCGCCTGGAACTGGCGGGGCGCGTTCCTCGTCTTCGCGGTACTGTCGCTCACCGTCTCGATCGCAGCGTTCCGATCGCCGCCGGACGGAACGGGAGAGAGCGGCATCGAACGTCCGCGTCCGCGCCTGCGTGCAGAGAGCCTGCTGGTGCCGCTTGCGCTGATGTTCGTCATCAACGCGTGCTTCGGGTTCATCTTCCGTGGACTGACCCTGTTCCTGCCCTTGCACCTGAGCGAGAACCTCGGGTTCGAGGTGTTCGGGTTCGAGCCGGTGGTGATCGGCGGCGCAGCGGCTACGATCGCATTGCTGTTCGGCGTGGCAGGGCAGTACGCGGGCGGCGAGATAGGCGAGCGCTTCCGGCGTGAGCGGCTGCTCGTTCCTGCGGCGGCGCTGACGATCCCCCCGCTGCTGGTGATGGCCGGGTGGGGCGGCTGGGCGCTACTCATCGGGTCGTCGGCGTTCGTGTTCTTCAACTTCCTAGCGCAGCCGACGGCGGTCGCGATGATCTCGGACTACGCTGCGGAGCGGCTGCAGGGGCGCGCGTACGCGCTCACTTCGCTTACCGGATTCGGCATCGGGGCGTTGGCGGGCGTCGGAGGCGGGTTGCTGGCGGACGGACCGGGGATCCAATGGGTGTTCGTGATGATGGCGGGCGTCGCGCTGCTCACGGTCGTCTGCGCGGTCGCGATCAACGTCTACCTGCTGGCGCGCGGCGACACGCCTGAGGGGCTGTCGGCCGTTTGACCCCGTCCGGCGTGCGGCGTACCTTAGCCACTACCTCTGGAGGTGTGCCATGACGAACAGCGCGAGTGAGAGCCGCATCGAGGAGATGGACCTGCTGCTGCAGGAGGTGCGCAGCCGGAACGCGATGCCGCTGTGGGAGGTGAACGCGCAGCGCGGCAGACCGACCGTGCAGCCGTTCCTCTGGCGCTACCTGGACTACCGCGACCTGCTCTACCGCGCGGCCGACCTCGTGCCGATGGAGCTGGCGGAGCGGCGCGTCTTCGTGTTCAGCAACCCCGGCATCGACAAGCACTCGGCGACGTCGTCGCTGTACGCGAACCTCCAGATCATCAAGCCGGGCGAGATCGCGCCGTCGCACCGCCACTCGCCGTCGGCGCTGCGGCTGGTGATCGAAGGGCAGGGGGCGTACACCGCCGTCAACGGCGAGAAGAGCTACATGGACCCCGGCGACTTCGTGACGACGCCGAGCTGGACGTGGCACGACCACGGCAACGAGGGCGACGCGCCGATGGTGTGGCTGGACGGCCTCGACGTTCCGTTCGTGCAATCGCTTGACGCCAACTTCTACGAGCAGTACCCGGACAGCACGCATCCGCTGACGAAGCCGGACGACCTCTCGCTGCGGATGTTCGGCGCGGGGAGCCTGACGCCGACGTGGGAGCGGCGCGACTCGCCGAACTCGCCCATCCTGAATTACAAGTTCGAGAGCACTTACGCAGCCCTGAAGGCGCTGGCCGAGGACACGGGCGGCAGCCCGTACGACGGCGTCACGGTCGAGTACACGAACCCGCTGAACGGCGGCCCCGCGATGCCGACCATCGCGTGCTTCGCTACGCTGTTGCGTGCTGGTCAGCGCACGCAAGCGCACAGGCACGTAGGCGGGACGATCTACCACGTCATCCAGGGCAGCGGGAGCAGCATCATCGCGGGCACGCGGTTCGACTGGGGGCCGAAGGACACGTTCGTCGTGCCGTCGTGGCACTTCCACGAGCACGCCGCCGAGGAGGAGGCCGTCCTCTTCTCCTACAACGACAGCCCCGTGCTGCAGGCGCTCAACCTCTACCGCGAAGAGGCGATGGACGCCCCGCACCAGGAGGAGACGGAAGTCTTCGGGGCCTGATCCTGCTGCGGGACGTAACAACCGCGTAACTCTTCCGTAACCGGCTCGATACACCCTGCGTCTACGCTTGATGCAAGCAATGCCGCAGGAGGCGCCCCCTTGAAAGAAGTCATAGCTGTCATCCGGCCGGAGAAGTGGCAGGCGAGCGTCGATGCCGCCCTCGCCCTGGGCGTATCCGCGTACACGCACCGGCGCGTTATGGGCCGGGGCCGCCAGCGAGGGCTCCGCTACATGCGACCCATCAACGGAGAGGACGACGGCGTGATGCAGTTCCTTCCGAAGCGGATGCTGGCATGGGCGGTGCCGGACGAGGTCGCAACGCCTCTTGCGAACGCGCTGATCGCAGCCAACAGGTCCGACAACTACGGGGACGGCAAGGTGTTCATATGCCCGCTGCAGGAAGTCATCTGCACAGAGCAGCCCGAGCAATCGCTCGCGAACGCGGGCGCGGTCTAAATCATGGTGCTGCGCCCCTACGTCAATTACCCGAAATTCAAGGACCAGTTCGCGGCCATGGACTTCGAGGCCGAGCCGCTGCCCATCCTCTCCCTCTTCCCGATGCCGGAGCCGCAGTCGCCGGCTGACTGGCAGATGAGCCTGACGGACGTAACCGGGAAGACGGCCGTCGTACGCTGGGAGGACATCGAGCGTTTGCCGGTCGTCCGCGAACCTACCCCGCTCGTCTGCCAGATCTTCAACTGGTCGGAGACGCCGCTGGTGACCGGCGTGCGGCTCCAGTCAGTGCTCGAGGCTGCGGGCATCGACCTCGCCTCTGCGGGTTACCTCGCCTTCTACTCAGCCGACGGCATGTACTTCGAAAGCCTGCCCAAGAGCCTTGCCCGCGACCCGAGGGTGCTCCTGGTACACGAGATCAACGGCGAGGAGCTGCCGCACGAACTCGGCGGGCCGGTCCGTCTCTGGGTGCCGTTCCTGCAGGGGTACAAGAGCGTGAAGTGGCTGCACCAGGTCCGGTGCTTCGTGCGGGACCCCCATGGCATCAAGCGGCTCCTGGGCCAGAGCAAGACATCCGTCCTTGGAGCGCCCGGCCAGGAGAAGGCGCACGTCGTCGTGGCCAAGGTCGGCAGCGGTGAGGCCTCGGCCGACATCTAGGGCCGAGCCGGGCGCCGCGATTCCAGTCCAACGCAGAGGCCAAGCGAGCATGAGGATAGACCCCCAGACCCACAAGGCGGCGAGCATCTCCCTCTTCAGTTTCGCCCGTCCGCACATGCGCGCGTTCCACATGAGCTGGTTCGCTTTCTTCCTCGCGTTCTTCGGGTGGTTCGGCATCGCGCCGATGATGGCCATCGTCCGCGACGACCTGGGGTTGACCAAAACGCAGGTCGGCAACACGGTGATCGCATCCGTCGCGGTCACCATCGCCGCCCGCCTGTTCGCGGGATGGCTATGTGACAGGATCGGCCCCCGCCGGACCTACACCGGGCTGCTCATCGCCGGCTCCATCCCGGTGATGACTATCGGCCTCGCAACCAGCTACGAGTCCTTCCTCCTCTTCCGCCTTGCCATCGGCGTGATCGGAGCCTCGTTCGTCATCACGCAATATCACACGTCGGTCATGTTCGCGCCCAACGTGGTCGGGACTGCTAACGCGACGACCGCGGGCTGGGGCAACCTCGGTGGGGGCGTCACGCAGATGGTGATGCCGCTGATCCTCGCGGTCATCCTGGGGTTCGGCGCAAGCGAGATCCTCGGCTGGCGCCTCGCCATGGTTTTCCCGGGCATCGCGCTCTTCCTCATGGGCATCGCCTACTACCGGCTCACCCAGGACACGCCGGACGGTGAAACGCGTGCATCGAAGACGCAGGACGCCAGCGCCAGAGGGGCGTTCCTGGAGGCAGCCAGAGACCACCGCGTCTGGGCGCTCTTCCTGGTCTATGGCGCCTGCTTCGGCGTGGAACTGACCATGCACAACATCGCCGCTCTCTACTACCATGACCGCTTCGGGCTCAGCGTCGGGATGGCGGGCCTCATCGCCGGGCTCTTCGGGCTGATGAACCTCTTCGCCCGCACGCTCGGAGGCATATTCGGCGACCTCGCAGGGGTACGCTTCGGCCTCAGGGGCAGAACGCTCTTCCTTGGCGCCGTGCTCCTGCTGGAAGGCCTCGCGCTGGCTGTCTTCTCGCAGATGGCCGTCCTGCCCGTGGCCATCCTCTCCATGCTCGTGTTCAGCCTCTTCGTGCAGATGTCGGAAGGCGCGACGTTCTCGGTCGTTCCGTTCATCAACCGCCGTGCGCTGGGAGCCGTGGCAGGCATCGTGGGGGCGGGCGGCAATGCAGGGGCTGTCGCAGCCGGATTCCTGTTCCGCATCGAGTCGCTCTCAACCGAACGGGCGCTGCTCTACCTCGCGGCCATCGTTACCGGTATGTCCGCGCTCGTGCTCGCGGTGCGGTTCTCGCCTGAACGCGAGACCGAAGAGCGCATCGCGATGGAGCGCGCCCTCGGACGGGGAGCCGCCGCCATCGCTCCCGCGTACGCCAAGCGCGTTCCGATGGCCCTGTACAGCAATACGTAAAGGAAACGCATGAACCCCATCGAGCGCATCAAGGACGAGAAGAACGGCCTCGACATCCTGGACGAGATAGACGAACTCGCCGCGCAGCACGGCGGCTGGGAGACGCTCGAACCGGACGACCGCGAGCGGTTGAAGTGGATAGGCATATTCTTCCGCAAGCCCACTCCCGGGCGATTCATGATGCGGATCCGCATCACCAACGGCCAGCTTGCCTCGCGCCAGCTCCACACGCTGGCCTCGCTTGCGCAGCGCCTCGGCAACGGCGTCATCGACATCACCACCCGGCAGCAGCTGGAACTGCGGGCCGTCCAGATACGCGACGTCCCCGACATCCTCGAAGCGTTGCGGGGCGTCGACCTCACCTCGCTGCAGACCGGCATGGACAACATCCGTGGCGTCAATACCTGCGCTCTCTCCGGCCTGACGCCCTACGAACTATTCGACGCCGCGCCGGTCGGCGAACAGTTCACGCAGACCTTCCTCGGCAACCGCGAGTACACCAACCTCCCGCGCAAGCTGAACGTCACTATCACCGGCTGCCTCGAAAACTGCACGCACAGCGAGACGCAGGACATCGCGCTCACGCCCGCCATCGGCCCGCGGGCCGCGCACGGCTTCAACGTCGCTGTCGGGGGCAAGATGGGTTCCGGCGGGATGACCGTCGCCCAGCCGCTGGACATATTCGTTGCACCCGGAGAGGCGTCCTCGCTCGCGGCAACGATCACGCTGCTGTTCCGCGACGAAGGCGCCCGGGAGCAACGCACGAAGACCCGCCTCGCCTTCCTCGTGCAGGAGTGGGGCGCCGAGCTCTTCCGGCAGCGGCTGGAGGAACGGTGGGGAGCTCCGTTCACGTCCGCAGGCCGGGACGTGCGGATGCAGCACACAACGGACCACCTCGGCGTCGCCGCACAGCGGCAGGAGGGCCTCTACTCGGTGGGGCTCTGCGTTCCCACCGGCAGGACGCAGGCCGCCGACATGATGGAGCTCGCCCGGCTCGCCGAAGTCTACGGCGCGGGGGCCATACGCCTCACGACCGGCCAGAACGCGATCGTCGTGGGCGTGCCGGAAGAGGACGTGCAGCCTCTCCTCGATGAAACCCTCCTCACCCGGTTCTCCCCGTCGCCGCCCGCATTCACGCGCGGCCTCGTGAGCTGCACCGGAAAGGACTACTGCAACCTGGCGCTCATCGAGACGAAGGCACTCGGGAAGCAGCTCGCGGAGAGCCTGGCGGCCCGGTTCCCGGACGCCGCTCCGCTCACGATGAACTGGTCGGGCTGCCCGGCGGGCTGCGGCAACCACCACGCAGCCGACATCGGCTTCCAGGGGGCCAAGGCCCGTGTCGACGGCGAAGTCGTGGACGCGGTCAGCATCTTCGTCGGAGGCCGCACCGGGACCGACCCGCGCCCCGGAGAGAAGTTCATGGACCTCGTTCCGGTGAGCATGCTCGACGAACTTATGCCCGTCGTCATCGACAACCTCGCCACGCTGAAGAAGATCAGGCGGGAACAGCCCGCTGAGGACCGCGTACTGATGGTGCCGGTCAGCTAACCACAGGCTCAGAAGGGAGACGAATCATGAAGATGGTACGCGCAGTGATCCGGCCGGAGAAGGAAGACGCGGTCGCCTCCGCTCTTGCAAAGAGCGGTTTCCCCGCGATGACGAAGTGGGACGTGCTCGGCCGGGGCAAGCAGCAGGGCGTGCAGGTGGGCGGTCAGATATACGACGAACTGGCGAAGTCCATGGTGATGATCGTTGTCGAGGACGACCAAGTCCAGGCCGTCGCCGACACGATACAGGCGGCAGCCGCGACCGGGTTCCCGGGCGACGGGAGGGCGTTCGTCACCGACGTCGAGGCCGCCTACACGTTGCGGACGGGCCAGTCCGGCCTCTAGCAGCGTCTTCTCGTCCTAACCCCAGACGCGGGCGGCGGTCTCTAGGATCACGTCCAGCTTGCGCCACTGCACGTCCTCGGGCACCGTCTCGCCGCCTCCGCCGCTGGCGAACCCGCACTGGGGGCTGAGCGCCAACTGGTCGCCGTCGATGTAGCGCGACGCCTCGTCGATGCGGCGCTTCAGGTCGTCCATCGTCTCGACGTCAGTGCTCTTGGTCGTCACGAGGCCGAGCACGACGATCTTGTCCTTCGGCACGAAGCGCAGCGGCTCGAAACTGCCCGAGCGCTCGCTGTCGTACTCCAGCATCAGGCGCTTGTGGTTGAGCTGGGTGAAGAGCTGCTCGGCGATGTCGTCGTAGTGGCCCTCGCGATGCCACTGCGCGACCATCCTGCCGGTGAGCGGGTCGATGGCGCGCGAGTTGCCGCGGCAGAGGTGGATGCCGCACGTGGCCTCGACGCCCTCGATGACGCGGTTGTCGGCGGCGATGGACTGCGTCAGGTTCTCCGCCGGGTCCTCGCCGCGCGAACGCATCGCCGCGAGCGACGGCTCGTCGACGTAGGCGGTGTAGCCCGGCGCGTCGATGTGGACGTAGGGGCAGCCGGCCTCGACCAGCTGGCGCACCATCTCGCGCTGTATCTCCGCGACGTGCTTCCTGAAGTCGTCCAGGTCCTCGTAGACGCCTTCCGACGCCTGCCAGTCGAAGCGCTGCGCGACGCGGTCGGGGCCGATGAGCGTCACCTTGGCGGACGCACGCGCGGCGCTCGCGGCGAACAGGTACTCCTCCAGCGGGAGGTTGCGCGTGAGCGTGAGCCGTTCTATCGCGGGACCGCGGGTCGTGACAGGCGGCCCGGCGACCTGCGGTCCGGACTCGACGCGCTGCTGCTGGTCGGAGCGGTTGCCCTGCTGCCAGCGCCGGTACTCCTCGCGGCTCTCCGGCGTGTCGTAGCCGGAGACGGACGCGCCGAAGCTGTCCTGGAAGTTGCTGCGCCGGAACTCGCCGTCGGTCACGATGGGGAAGCCGATGCGCTCCTGTTCCGCGATGACCTGCCGTATCAGCTCGTCCTCCAGCGCCGTCAGCTCGTCGGACGTGGCCTCGCCGTCGTCGACGCGTGCCCGCAGGTCGAGCAACGCCTGCGGCCTGCGCAGGCTGCCGATGTGGTCCACGCGCATCAGGTCCAGTTCTCCCATGGCGCGCCTCCTTGTTCGGTGGGTTGGGGTGAGCGTATCACGCGCTGCGCGGGCTTGCGCCTCACAGTAGAATGCGCCCAGCGTCATGCGGGAACGCGGGGAGGACTGCGATGCTCAGCGCTGAAGAGAACGAACTCATCACGAAGGTGGGGCGGGGCACGCCGATGGGCGAACTGGCGCGACGCCTCTGGACGCCCATCCTGCTCGCGGAGGAGTTGCCCGCATCCGACTGCGACCCCGTCCGCGCGCGGATACTCGGCGAGGACCTCGTCGCGTTTAAGGACAGCAAGGGGCGCATCGGCGTACTGGAGCCGTGGTGCGCGCACCGAGGCGCGGACCTCTTCTACGGACGGAACGAGGAGGAGGGCCTGCGCTGCGTCTACCACGGCTGGAAGTACGACGTGGAGGGGACGTGCGTCGACGTGCCGAATGCACCGGAGGGCGCAACGTTCAAGGAGAAGATACGCGCCCGCGCGTACCCGGCGGTCGAGCGCGGCGGGGTCATCTGGGCGTACCTCGGCCCGCGCGAGAACGGCGTGCCGGAGTTCCCGGAGATGGAGTGGACGCGCGTCCCGGACAACCAGCGCTACATCTCCAAGATGTTCCTGGACTGCAACTACCTGCAGTCGATGGAGGCTGACATCGACTCGAGTCACCTCGGCTTCCTGCACAGCTACGTCAAGAGCGGGACGGTGATAGACGGCCGCGCGAACGGCATCGAGGACCTGACCGCCGCCGACAAGGCGCCCGTGTGGACGGTGACCGACACTGAGTACGGCGTGATGCTGACGGCGCGGCGCGACGCGGGCGAGAACTACTACTGGCGCATCAACCAGTGGATGCTCCCGTTCTACACGATGATCGCGGCGCGCCCCGGAGACCCCGTCCTCTGCCAGGTGAAGGTGCCGGTGGACGACGAGCACGCCGTCGCCTTCCGCGTGCGCTGGCACGCCGAGCGCCCGCTGACGCCGGAGGAGCTCTCCATCTACCGCGACAAGGGTGTCCTCTTCCCGGAGATGATCCCCGGCACGTACCGGACGAAGGAGAACAGGTCGAACGACTACCTGCTCGACCGTGCGACGCAGCGGCACTACTCGTTCACGGGCATCAAGTCGATACCGGCGCAGGACTTCGCGGTGACGGAGGTGCAGCACGGCGGGCCGGTGTCCGACCGCACGCGCGAGCATCTCGTGAGCAGCGACACGGCCATCATCCAGGTGCGGCGCAGGCTGATGCGCTCCGTGCGGCACCTGATGGAAGGCCAGGAGCCGCCGGAGGCCCGCAACGGCGGAGCGTTCCGCGTCCGCTCGCTGGACATCGTGCTCCCGAAGACGGTCGCCATCGAGGACGGCGGCCAGGAGTACATGGTGTCGAAGGTGTAGGGCTGGGGGCAGCGTTGGTTAAAGTGGCTCGCGCCCGTCCCGCCGCGCCCATCGTACTGCTGCTTGCTCTCGTCCTGATGGCGTCCTGCACGTCGTCGTCCCCCTACGATCCGGCGGTCGTGTCGAGGGGGCAGGCGGTGTTCGCGGCGAACTGCGCCACGTGCCACGGCGTCGGAGGCGAGGGACAGGCGAACTGGCATATCGAGAAGGACGACGGCACGCTGCCCCCGCCGCCCCTGAACGGCGACGGCCACACCTGGCACCACGGCGACGGCCTCCTCTACCGCGTCGTCAGTATGGGCGGGCAGGAGTTCGAAGACCCGCGCTTCAGCAGCTTCAAGAGCGCCATGCCGGCGTTCGGCGACCGGCTCAGCCACGACGAGATCGTCGCCGTGCTCACGTACCTCAAGAGCCTCTGGGGCGACAAGACGAGCCGGGGCATCTCCATCGTGGAGTCGCAGGCGCGGGCGAGCGAGGACGACCCGTTCCCGCCGGACGGCGGGTAGGCGCTCCCGTTGCGCGGCGGGGTACAATCCCGCCGTGGCAAGGCTCTACCGGTACTCGCAGTGGGACGGCTCGCAGGAGCCGTTCGAAGCCGACGCCGATGCGCTCCTCGACGCGCTGGCAGAGGACGTCATCGATCACGGCGACATCCGCCGCGCGCTCCGCGACCTCATCCGCCGCGGCGCCAACGGCGACGATACCCGCCTGCCCGGACTCGACGATCTCCTCGAACGCCTGCGCTCGCGCCGCAACCAGACGCTCGACCGCTACGATCCCGACTCGGTCATGCGGGACCTCAAGGAGCGGCTCGACGACGTGCTCCAGACCGAGCGCACAGGGATGGACCGCCGCCTCAGCGAGATCGAGGAGAACCTCGCGAGCATGAGCGGCGAGGAGGCGGAGCAGGCCAGCCGGTTGCGCGACCTCTTCAAGCAGCGGGCCGACCGCAACCGCGAACGGCTCGATCAGCTCCCGGAGAGCACGGCGGGCGCGCTCCGCGAACTCCAGGACTTCGACTTCATCGACCCGGAGGCGCAGCGCAAGTTCCAGGAGCTGATGGACGAGTTGCGCAAGGAGATGCTCGGCTCCGTCGCCTCGGAGATGCGGCAACAGATAGAGAACATGGACCCGCAGCAGATGGCGCTGATGCGCGAGATGCTGCGCGACCTCAACCAGATGATCAGGGACAAGCTCGACGGGCTGGAGCCGGACTTCGAGGGCTTCATGGAGAAGTGGGGCGCCATGTTCGGCAACGACCCGCCGCGCAGCTTCGACGAGCTCATGGAGATGCTCGCCCGCCAGATGGGGCAGATGCAGAGCCTCCTCGACAGCATGTCGCCGGAGCAGCGGCGCGAACTGTTCGAGGCGATGAACGCCGCCATGGACCCCGAGACCGCCGACGAGCTGGCGGAACTGGCCGCGAACCTCGGCCAGATGCTGCCGTTCAACGAGTTCGCCGAGCAGCGCCTCTTCCAGGGCGAGGAGAACATGACCCTCGAAGAGGCGATGAACGTCATGGGCGAGCTGCAGTCGATGGACGACCTCGAGGCGCAGATCAGGCAGGCGATGCGCCGGGGCGACCTCGACGAACTCGACGCCGAAATGCTCGAAGCGCTGCTCGGCGAGGAGGCCCGCCAGGACCTCGACCGGCTCGCCGAGATCGCGAAGCGGCTGGAGGAGGCGGGCTATCTGCGGCGCGACGGCGACCGTTTTGAACTGACGCCCGCAGCCGTGCGGAAGATAGGCCAGAAGGTGCTGCGGGACCTCTTCGGCGACCTCCGCAAGGGCCGCGCCGGCGACCACGAGCTTGCCGTGCGGGGCACCGGCGGCGAGCACACGGACGAGACCAAGCCCTACGAGTTCGGCGACCCGTTCGAGATACACCTGCACCGCACCGTCATGAACGCCATCGAGCGGCAGGGCGTTGGCACGCCGGTGAAGGTCGGCATCCAGGACTTCGAGGTGAAGCGCACCGAGCACGTGGTGCAGGCCGCCACGGTCCTGCTCATCGACCAGAGCAAGTCGATGGGGATGTTCGGCTCGTGGGGCGCGGCCAAGCGGGTCGCGCTCGCGCTGGAAGCGCTGATTCGGGGGAAGTTCCCCCGCGACCGCTTCTGGATGGTGGGCTTCTCCGACTACGCCGTTCCCATCAAGGCCGACGACCTTCCGACGCTCACGTGGAACATGTGGGTCTCCGGCACGAACATGCAGCACGCCTTCGCCATGTCGCGGAAGCTGCTCGCCCCCTACAAGAACTGCTCCCGGCAGATCCTGATGATCACGGACGGCGAGCCCACGGCCCACCTGGAAGGGACGCGCTCCTACTTCAACTACCCGCCGACCTACCGCACCATCCACGAGACGCTGCGCGAGGTCCGGCGCTGCACCGCCGAGGGCATCACCATCAACACGTTCATGCTGGAGACGAGCTACTACCTGTTGGACTTCATCGACCGGGTCACCCGCATCAACAACGGCCGCGCGCTCTACACCTCGCCCGGCAAGCTGGGCCAGTACGTGCTGGTCGACTATCTCAATAACCGCAAGCGCCGCATCGTCAGCTGAAGTGTGATGCCGGGCCCCGCCGAGGCATCTCTCGGGGACCCGTGTCCAACGCTGTCCTTCTCTCGCCTCCTCTCCATGTCCCCCGCGCAGGCGTGAACCGCGCGGCCTGTTCGTTTCAGGTGGGACATTTTGGGACATTTAGGGCCATTCCACTCCTGCGACCCGGTCCCCGGCCGGGGGTAGCCCGCGCCGTCACCGACCAGCGTACGAGGCCGGGGCGCGACCGCGAAAGGGGCGGGTGTCAGTGGAGCGGGGGAGCGAATCGTGACATCCGGGGCTGGCTTGGCGCGCTGTTCCGTCGTGTAGACTTTCCCCATGCCCGGCCCCACTCACGAACAGACCCTGAACGTTGCCCTCGGCGAGGTGCTGGGTGGCTTGCGCCGCAGCTGGCATGTACGTGCGGAGCAGACCGGCAACGTCCTCGAAGGCGGAGGGCGTCCTGACATCCTCGTGGAGGACGCGAGCGGCTGGCCCGTCGTCATCGAAGCAGAGCGCGCGGACCATGCGAGCGCGGAGCAGGACGCGATGGCCCGCCTGGGCAGGAAAGTCGCGCAGAGCGGCAAGATCATCGAGACCGCAGTTGCGCTCGTCTACCCGGACGAACTGACCTACATGGACGGCAGGCGATTGCGGAACGCTGTAGGCCGCACGGCCGTCTTCGAGTACGCCCTGTACACCCGGCGCGTTGGCAGCCCGCCGGAACGCCTGCCGGAGGCAGGCTGGATACGCGGCGGCGTGCGCGACCTGGCGATGCTCGTCCACCGCGCCGCCGCCCCTGCGCCCCGCGTCGAGGCGCTCGCCATGGAGTTCGAGAACGGCGTCAGGCTGGCAGCCGACGAGTTCACCCGCCGCCACGCCTACGGCGGCAGCCTCGGGCGCGAGTTGGCGGATGTCCTGAAGCAGGAGGACGACAGGGACGGCCAGACCCGCCGCATGGCGATGACCGTCATAACCAACGCACTCATCTTCCACGAGTCCCTCGCAGAAGCCGATTTCCAAGTGCCGGATTTGTCAGGCGGCTCCGTTCGCACTGTCCGCTCGGTGGAATCCTTCCGCTCGGAATATGGGTTCGCGCCGGATGACCTCCGCATTGAATGGGAGCGCATCCTGAAGGTCAACTACTGGCCGATCTTCTGGACAGCCAAAGAGATGCTGGGGAAGATGCCTGTTGCCACTGCTAATACTGCTCTGAACTGGCTTTGGACGACGGCTCGCGCGCTCGTCGCCGGCGGTGTGACGCAGTCACACGACCTGACCGGCATCGTCTTCCAGAAGCTCATCGCGGACCGGAAGTTCCTCGCCACCTACTACACGCGCCCGGAAGCTGCAGCCCTGCTCGCGGGGTTGGCTCTTCCTGCCGCCAGGGCGCCAGGCGGCGCGGACTGGGGCGACAGCGACACCCTCGCCGGCCTCCAGGTCGGCGACTTCGCCTGCGGCACCGGCACCCTCCTCTCCGCTGCTTATCAGCGCCTCTCCCTCCTCCACGAACTCCACGGCGGCGACCCGCGGACGCTCCATGCGCCCATGATGAAGCACGGCCTCGTGGGTCTGGACGTGGTGAACATCGCCGTCCACCTGACCGCGGCCATGCTCGCGGGCAGTCATCCCGATACGGCGTTCGACGGCGAATGCCTCCTCACTATGCCCTACGGAGACCGCTACCTCAGGCCGAACGGCAACGGGAACGGAAAGGGGAACGGCAAACCGAGAGAGGCGGTAACTGTCGGCTCCCTCGACCTGCTTGCCGAGAGCGTGCAGCCCGGCCTGCTCGGTGAGGCTGCGGCGGTAACGTCCGGCGGGCGCGCGCCCGAGGAGGTACGCGACCTCGTGTCGCGCGTCGGCCACGGCAAGTTCGACCTCGTCATCATGAATCCGCCGTTCACGCGGCCTACGAACCACGAGGCAAGCCACGCAGACGTGCCCATCCCTGCGTACGCGGCATTCGAAACGACGCCTGCTGAGCAAGCGGCGATGTCCGAAACGGTGCGAGAACTGACCCGAGGCGCTCCGTCAAACGACAATGCCGGGTTGGCTTCACACTTCGTGGAATTGGCACATCGCAAGCTGCGCAGCGACGGTACGATGGCGTTCGTGCTCCCCCTCAGCGCGCTCAGCGGAGGCTCTTGGGACGCCGTCCGCCGCGAATGGCGGAAACGCTTCTCTGAAATCATCATTGTGACAATCGCAGGCGCCGGCACGTACGACTCGTCGTTCTCGGCAAGTACGGGTATGGCAGAGTGCCTTCTGGTGGCCCGTGGCAGAAATGACGACAGCCACGCCGCTGGCGTTGCCCAAGCATCGTTTGCCGTCCTCGACAGGTTTCCATCATCGACCAATGAGGCTGAACTGCTGGCCGCACGGATATTGGAACTGCAGACTGCCCGCGTACCGACCGATGCACTCAGCAAGGGACAGCGAAAGCCTTTGCTGGCTGGCGGTTCGTCGTATGGGCAGTTCTGGCGTTCTCCGTTGCCGGAGACTGGCCCCTGGCAGTTCGTTGGGCTGGTCGATGACGACCTCGCTCAGTCTGCCACCGCGCTATCTGCCGGAAAGCTCACTCAGTTGGGTATGCCAGATGGTCAGGGCCTGGAGATTCCAATCACCAAGATCAGCAGTATTGCAGACAGAGGCCCGGTGGACCGGGATATTACCGAGGATGCTTACGATGGCACACCCAGAGGCCCATTCCGCAGAGTGAAACTTGCTAGCGGGGTATACCCTACCTATCCAATCTTGTGGAACCACGCCGCCAAGCGTGAGCGACAGTTGGTTGTACAACCTGACGAAGAAGGCAAAGCCAAGGATGGCATGGCTGAGAAAGCAGCCTCTATCTGGGCCACCGCCACCCGTGCGCATTACAACCGCGACCTCCGCTTCAACTCGCAGTCGCTCATCGTGGCGATGACGGAACGCCCTGCACTTGGAGGCCGCGCATGGCCGTCGGTCATCTTCGGGGACCCCGATCACGAGTACGCGTTCGCCCTCTGGTGCAACTCGACCCTCGGTCTGCTGCTGCACTGGTGGTCGTCCAACAAGACCCAGTCGGGCAGGGGCACGACGACGGTGACGGGCATACCGAACATCCCCACGCTCGATACGCGAGCGCTCACTGCGGAGCAGCACGCCGCCGCGAAGGCCGCGTTCGAGGCGATGCGCGAGCGGCGATTCCTTCCGTTCGACCAGGTGGACGAGGACCCGGCGCGGGCCGAACTCGACCGCCGCCTGCTGGTGGACGTGCTCGGCCTGCCGGAGTCGCTCTGCGCAGAGAACGGGCCTATCGACCTGTTGCGGCGCAAACTCGCGCGGGAGCCGCAAGTGCACGGCGGCAAGAAGAGCCGTGTGGTCTTCGACGAGGCCGCTGACGCGCAGGGGAACATCATCGTCACCGAGCGAAGCGAGCACCGCAGCGACCGGTAGCCCCGGATTACTGCCACCCGCTCCCTTACGCCGCCCGCTCCCGCGTCCGCTACGCTGGGCGTATGCCTTGCGTGTCAGGCGGCACCCTCGCTTGTGTAGAATGAGAGGAGGCGCCGGTGTCCGGCGCAATCCCCGCCAGGAGCGCCCATGACCACCTCGCGAAGGAAACCCACGAGCAGGAAACCCGCAACGAATAACCAGACGGCGAACGGCCGCCCGGCAACGCTCGGCGCGCTGCGCGAGAGCGGCTACGCCGTCACGTCCGTCCGCGACGAACTGCGCCGCAATCTCATGAGCCGTCTGCGCAACGGCGAGCCGGTCTTCCCCGGCATCGTGGGCTACGAGGACACGGTCATCCCGCAGGTGGAGAACGCCATCCTGGCGGGGCAGGACATCATCCTGCTCGGCGAGCGCGGGCAGGCGAAGTCGCGCATGATCCGCGCGCTCGTGGAGCTGCTCGACGACGAGATCCCCATCGTGCGGGGCAGCGAGGTGAACGACGACCCGCTCGCTCCCATCTCGCGCTACGCCATCGAGCTCATCGAGGAGGAGGGCGACGATACGCCCATCGAGTGGGTCGGGCGCGACCGGCGCTACGGCGAGAAGCTCGCGACGCCCGACATCTCGATCGCGGACCTCGTGGGCGACGTTGACCCGATACGCATCGCGGAGGGCCGCTACCTCTCGGACGAGCTTGCCATCCACTACGGGCTCATCCCGCGCACGAACCGGGGCATCTTCTGCATCAACGAACTGCCGGACCTCGCGGAGCGCATCCAGGTGGGCCTGTTCAACCTGATGGAGGAGCGCGACGTCCAGATCAAGGGCTACCTCGTGCGGCTGTCGCTCGACGTGCTCGTGGTCGCGAGCGCGAACCCGGAGGACTACACGAACCGGGGGCGCATCATCACGCCGCTGAAGGACCGGTACGGCGCGCAGATACGCACGCACTACCCGCGGGAGATCGCGCAGGAGATCTCCATCATGGACGTGGAGCGGAACGAGTTCCCGGGCGCGGAGGAGCCCATCGTCGTGCCGGAGTACATCAAGGAGCTCATCGCGGAGTTCACGTCGCTGGCGCGGCGGCATCCGGAGATCAACCAGCGCTCCGGCGTGAGCGTGCGCGTCTCCATCGCCAACTACGAGACGGTGGCCGCCAACGCGCTGCGGCGCGCCATCTCGCAGGGCGAGGGGCAGGCCGTCCCGCGCATCACGGACTTCGCGTTCATCATCGCGTCGACGCTCGGGAAGGTGGAGTTGGAGACGATGGAGGAGGGGCGCGAGGCCAAGATCGTGGACGAGCTCATCAAGCGCGCCCTGCTCAACGTGTTCGACCGCCACTTCGAGCCGCACGAACTCGACGAGCTCGTGATGGCGTTCGAGGCCGGGCAGACGTTCGACACGGGCGCGGACCTGCCGGCCAGCGTCTACCTGGAGGAGATGGGCCAGTTGGAGGGGTTCGCGGACGCGCTGAGCAAGCTCGGCACAGGCAGCAGCGGGCCGGAGGCGGCGTCGGCAGCCGAGTTTGTGCTCGAGGGGCTGCACCTGAACCGCCGCCTGAACCGCGACCAGCTGGAGGGGCGGTTCCGCTACCGCGTGTAGACCCGGGAAGGGGAGAAGGGAGGAACGCACGTCATGTCCAACGAGCCGCAATACGACGTCATCATCATCGGCGGAGGCGCAGCCGGCCTCGCCGCGTCCATCTACTCGGTGCGGGCGATGCTCAAGACGCTCATCATCGAGAAGAAGGCGGTGGGCGGGCAGATCCTGCTCACGGGCGAGATCGAGAACTACCCCGGCTTCCCCGAGCCGATCGACGGCCCGGAGCTGGCGATGCTCTACGAGAAGCAGGCCGAACGCTTCGGCGTCGAGTTCGAGTACGACACGGTTCTCAGCCTCGACGTCGCGGGCGACGTGAAGCGCGTCGTCTGCGAGGATGGCGAGTACACGGCGAAGGCGCTCATCGTCGCGACCGGCGGCGAGCACAACCAGCTCGGCGTGCCGGGCGAGGTGGAGTACTGGGGGAAGGGCGTCTCCTACTGCGCGACGTGCGACGGCAACTTCTTCCGCGGCATGGACGTGACGGTCGTGGGCGGCGGCGACGCAGCGATCGACGAGGGGCTGTACCTCACGCGCATGACGAACAAGGTGACGGTCATACACCGCAGGGACCAACTGCGCGCGAGCAAGATCCTGCAGCAGCGGGCGTTCGACAACCCGAAGATGGAGTTCGTCTGGGATACGGTGGTCGACGAGATCAGGGGCAACGGCGACGTGAACAGCGCGGTGCTGCGCAACCTCAAGACGGGCGAGGTCACGGAGCACACCACGCAGGGCGTGTTCATCTTCATCGGCTTCCACCCGGTGAACGAGTTCATGCAGGGCGTGCTCGATCTCGATGCCGCGGGCCACGTGCTGACCAACCTCCAGATGGAGACGAACGTTCCGGGCGTGTTCGCCGCGGGCGACGTGCGGCAGTTCTCGGACCGCCAGCTTGCCAATGCCGTCGGCGACGGTGTCGCGGCAGCCCTCGCGGCGTACCGCTACATCGAGGGGTAGGCTGCCGCCTAGACCTGCCTACGTCCCCTGCTATCCTTGCCTCCCACACGCACATGGAGGAGGGATAGCGCATGACCATCGGATGGGGCATCGTCAGCACGGGGAGGCACCCGGACACCAAGATGGCGCCCGCCATCAACGCGGCGGACGGGGCATCGATCGCCGCCGTGATGAGCCGGGACATCGGGCGCGCGGAGGCGTTCGCGCAGAAGCACGGCTCGGCCAGCGCCTACGACGACCTCGACGCGCTGCTGCGCGACCCCGCCGTGGACGTGGTCTACATCGCGTCGCCGAACGCGCTGCACGCGGAGCAGACCGTCCGCGCGGCGGAGGCGGGCAAGCACGTGCTAGTCGAGAAGCCGATGGCGCTCTCCGTGGACGACGCGCAGCGCATGATCGACGCGTGCGACACGGCGGGCGTCCGGCTCGGCGTCGGCTTCCACCTGCGCGCGCACGAGGGGCACCGGCGACTGCGGGCGCTCGTGGCCGGCGGCGCGCTCGGCAGGGTGGCGTTCGCGCACGCCGACTGGTGCAGGGGCGTGCGGGGCCAGGAGGCGCCGCCTCCGCGTGAGGGGCTGCAGGCGTGGTGGGACGATCCGTCGCTCATCGGCGCGGGCGCGTTCATGGCGACCGGCGTGCACTGCGCCGACCTGCTCCGCTACGTCCTGAACGACGACGTCGTGGAGGTGTCCGCGGTGAGCGACGCCACGCCTGAGAAGCCGCTGGAGGAGCTGGTGACGCTGGCGCTGCGCTTCAGGAGCGGGGTCATCGCGACGGTGCTGACGGGGCGCCGGACGCCGGACTACGAGCGCAACGACGTCACGGTCTACGGCACGCTCGGACGCGCCGGACTCCATGCCAGCATCGACATGAACCAGGCCGGGGCGTTCGCGGTCCGCACCGACGCCCTGACCGAGGACGAGGCGTACCCGGAGCACCCCTTCGCGCTCTACACGAAGCAGGTGCAGGCGTTCGACGCCGCAGTCGAGGGCAACGGCGAACCGCTCGCCACCGGCCTCGACGGCCTGCGCGTCGTCCAGATCACGCTCGCGATGGTGGAATCGTCGCGTACGGGCTCGCGGGTGTCGCTGGGGTAGGGGGATAGTCAGGGTTCATGCCGATCCAGGACAGGGACTACTACCGCGAGCGCCGGGGTACGGCTCCCAGACCCCAGAGGGGCCGGTCACGTGGGGGTGGCAGAGGACGCACCGCTACTGCCGTCAGTCCCGGAGGCGGTTCGTCCGGCGGGCACGGATGCTGCTGGCTCGCCCTGCTGCTGCTCATCGCGGCCATCGGCGGGGGGTACTACTGGTACACGCAATACGGGCTGCCAGTCGAGATCGAGTTCCTGTCGACCCCGACGCCCGCGCCCCAGGCCGTGCAGGAAGGCGCGTCCACTCCGACGCCAACGCCTGCTGTGCCAGCGTCTGCTGCGTCCACCCCGACGCCATACCCGTGCGCGGATCCCACACCCACGCCTGACGCTCCAGGCGCAACACCAACCCCGCTGGGTCCGTCCGCTCCCGGGGCAACGTCAACGCCAGCCTGGGAGGCGCCGGAACGGCTCTCGGACGAGTGGCGCGAGCGGGCGAGCGGCTGGGACAGGGAGCAGGTGGACGCCGCGCTCACGGAGAGCCTCGCCGTGTTCGACGCCGGACTGGACGGCCTGGGCAGCCTGCTGCCGGTTGATGCGTGCCGCCGGGTGGCCGAGTTCGAGACGCGCCTTGAGATAGCCGAATACCTCGTGGGCGAGCATCGTCTCGAACGCGAAACCGTCCCCGGTCAGTCAGCGGCGCTCTCCTGGACGATCTGGCTGCGTCACCAGCGCGGCCTGTTCGCCGAGGCGGTGCAGAACCACGCGCCTGTCGCGCAGTGCCGGAGCCTGCTTGCCCCGCCGACGCCGACCCCCATTCCCACCGCAGAGCCGCCCACGGCGACGCCCACGCTCGGTCCGCCTACCTCTACGCCACTCCCGCCATGCCCGACCGCGACACCCACGCCGACGCCAACGGCAACCCCAACGGCTACGGCTACGCCTCGCCCTACCGCGACGGCGACACCGCCGCCGTCACCGGACCAATGGCATCATCAGTACAAGGCGTACATGCTGGAACTGATCAACCAAGCGCGTACTCATGCTGGCGTTCCAGAGGTGACGCTGGGCGACAATATCGCGGCACAATTGCATGCCGATAACTCCCTCGCCAATTGCATAAGCAGCCATTGGGGTGTGGACGGCCTGAAACCTTACATGCGCTACTCCCTGGCGGGCGGGTTTCAGACCAACGCCGAGAATGGCAGCGGGTTGGACTACTGTGTCAAGCCATCCGATGGCTACCGCGCTCTTGGCAGCGTCGAATCAGAGGTTCAGGAGGCGATGGACGGCTGGATGGGCAGCCCCGGACACAGGCGCAATCTTCTCGATCCGTGGCATAAGAAGGTGAACATAGGCTTGGCCTGGGACAGGTATAACTTCACGGCCTACCAACATTTCGAGGGTGACTACGTGAGATATGACGGCCTGCCGCAGATACACAACGGAACGCTGTCATTCTCTGGGCGCGCCATCAACGAACTGCGTTTCTCAAGCAAGGAAGAACTCGGCTTGCAGCTATTCTACGACCGTCCGCCGCACACACTGACGCGCGGGCAGGCATCGCGGACTTACTGCTATGATTTGGGTGTCCAGATTGCGGCGTTCAGATATCCTCTGACCGGTTCCTCCTACTGGGCTGAAGACTCATTCTTCAAGTCCTATACACCATGCCCTGATCCTTACACGGTGTCCCCCGACATCCCGGGCGCGCACTCGGTTTCTGAGGCGCAGCGGTTACACGATGAAGCGAGAACAAGGCTCAGCCCTTCGTTCCCGCTGACCATCCCCTGGATTACGGCGTCGGAGTGGACGGCGAGCGGAGCGGCGTTTTCCGTTGTCGCCGACGTCAGAGGCTTGCTATCGGAGCACGGCCCGGGCGTCTATACGATCTTACTGTGGGGTGAAATCGACGGCGAAGACGTGCCGGTTTCGGAGTACTCGATCTTCCATGGTGTAGAGCCTCCGAACACCTACGACCCGTCTCGCTGGGAATAGGAGCGAGGAACGGAAGGGCGGCAACCCAGCCAGCGCGGTAGACGCATGGCAGGATGCAGCCCAACCTCGGTCAGTAAAGAGCCGCAGGCGTGATAGCCTTGAATGCTGGGGTCTCGCGATAGGCACGCCTCCGATGTGGAGGAACTGAGCGGAGAGCATGACATCGAGCGATTTGGCAAGCGGCGGACGCCATTCGCGCCGGCGCTGCTGGATAGCTGCGCTGCTCCTGCTTGCCGCAACACTGCTGGTCATGGCTGCTCTTGCGGGGGCTGCAGGAGGCTACTTCTTCAGTTTGGTCGGCGACCCCGCGGAGCCAACTCCCACGCCCACATCAACTCCAGTGCCTGAGGCAACGCCAACTCCCAGCCCTACGCCGTCGCCTGTCCCTACGGCAACGCCGACTGCGACGGCCACACATACGCCAACGCCGAGCCCCACGGCTACGCATACGCCAACGCCGACGGCGACTCCCACTCCCACAGCAACTGCCACACCAACACCAACGGCGACGCCTTCGCCGAGTCCGACTGCGACGCCGACCCCGGCGCCGCTGGACCTGGCTTCCCTTGCCGACCGCGTCCGTCCCAGCGTCGTAAAGGTCAGCACCAGCGGCAGCACCGGCTCAGGCGTCATCGTGGAAGTGGACCCGTCCGGGCGCGCCGTCGTGGTGACCAATCGCCACGTCATCGAAGACGGCCCCGGCGACGTTCGCATACAGGTGAGTGACGGGACGACGTACGGTGCAACGCTCCTGGGCTCGGACAGCACGCAGGACCTTGCCGTACTCGCCATCTGTTGCTCACAGACCTTCGAGCCTGTCATGCTCAGCGCCGACCGCGCCCGCCAGGGCTCCGACGTCGTCGTGATCGGCTATCCGCTTGGCAGCGAGATAGCGCTGATGACGCGCGGCATCGTATCGGGAGTGATGTTCGATGCTTCGCGGAATGGCTGGATAGTGCAGACGGACGCGCCGCTGAACCCGGGGAACAGCGGCGGCCCGCTCTTCACGCTGGATGGCGAGGTCGTGGGTATCAACACGTACGTCGTCAGAGAGTCGGGAAGCGGCGTAACGGTTGAGGGGTTCGGGTTCGCTGTGGCGTCTGAGACGGTACGCGGTGCGTTGCCCGCACTGAAGGCCGGACAGGGCTCATCCATCACGACTGCAACCCCCGGTCCAACAGAGACCCCCGCGCCCTGGTCCGGGTCATCGCGCGGCTTCGGGCCGGAGGACGGCTCGTTGCAGCACAATACGGACGGGTATATCGAAGAGCATCACGCGGGTGTGTACCTGCACGAGTTCAGCGCGCAGGCCACGTTCGAGAACCCCTACGCGCGCTCCGTGGGCGAATGGGACTACGGCTTCCTCTTCCGCGCGGGAGAAGAGAACAGATTTCATGCCGTCGTCGTAACCAGCGATGGTTGGTGGTTCCACTATCTGCGTGATGGAGCGGTGGAAAGGAGCGCCCAGGACAGCGGCAGGGCATCCGGCCTTCGAACGGGTGCGAACGACTCCAATGAGCTACGTGTTGTCGCGGCGGGAGGCCTGGGATGGTTCTTCGTCAATGACGAACTCGTCACGGTGCTCAATCTCGAGGGAGGCGAGAGCGAAGGGGACGTGGCTGCGGTGACCGGCTATCACCGGGGGAACGAGGTCCCCGGACGCTCTACGCGCTTCAGCGGGTTCACCGTGAGAGAGCCGCAGTTCCTCGGCGAGCGCTCCGGCGAGATGGAACACGAGGACGACGGCCTCATCGAATGGGAGGAGTTGCGCGCGAACACGCGGGACTTCATCGCGTCGGCAACGTTCACCAATCCGTACGCGGCTCGTGCCGGGGAATGGGACTATGGGTTCGGGATCCGCCATACGGGGGCCGGCATATTCCATGCAGTGACCGTGCAGAGCGATGGCCGGTGGGTGCACTTTCTCCGCGAGGGAGAGGTCGACCAGGGCCCTGAGTGGTCGGGCAGAGCGCCACTGAACCCGGGCGCGAACGGTGAGAACGTGCTCTGGCTGCTGGCGGTAGGCGGCGTGGGCGTGTTCTACGTCAACGGCGTGCAGGTGGCGGAACTCGACCTCAGCGGCCATACGGCGAGCGGGGGCGTGACGGTGGGCACGGGTTTCTACGAGGGGAACGAGATGCCGGGACACGCCACAGTCTATGACGAATTCGAGGTCTGGTCGCTGGACTAAGCCTTCATCCGGCTCTCCGTAACCCAGCCTGCGCGGTAGACGTACGGCAAAGGATGCAGCCCAACCTCGGTCAGTAAACCGCAGGGCTCGTGTTAGCGTTAAATGCTGTGTCTTGCGATTAGGCACTCCTTTGGCGCGGAGGCATCGAGCGAGAGAGCATGACATCGAGCGGGGATCGCCAGATCACCTGTTCCCACTGTGGACGGGAGTTTCCTGCCGCCTTCTGGCGGGCACACGAGCATAACGCCGACCGGGCGCGCTGCGTCGAGCCGGGCTGCACCGAGTTCGCGGTCGGGTACGCCATCCGGGGCATGAGCCCCCTCTGCGGGACGCATCTTGTGCAACGGCGCCGCCGGGGGCACGAGGTGCGGTTCGTGGACGGCGGCATGTGCACGGCCTGCGGGGGCTACGGGCAGATCGCGCCCGAGGGGGAGTCCAGCGGCACGTGGGAGCGCTGCCCGATGTGCTGGGGCTCCGGTTACCTGGACGAGGAGCGGCTCAGCCAGGAGCGCAGCCGAACGGAAGAGGAGCAACTCGCCGAGTACCGGCACCGCTCGGAACTGCGCCGCGAGATAGAGGAGGGCATAGCCCGCCGCCGCGAGGAGGAGCGGCGTCTCAACGAACGGCGGCGCATGGAGATCGAGCGTGCGAGGCAGTATGAGGAGGCCCGCCTCCGGGCGCTGTCAGGGCAACCTCCGGAGAGCGGCCCCGACGACGGAGAAGGCGAAGAGGGCGGGGACGACGGCGGCGGTGGTGACGGCGACGGGGAAGGCGGAAGCGGGCGGCGTCATGGGCGCGGACGTTGCTGCACGGTCGCGCTGGTCTTCATGATCGTTGGGCTCGTGGTCGCCGCGGCTGCCGGCGGAGCGGCGGCCGTCTTCTACCTGGGGTTCGGCGGTGAACTGCCGGGACCGACACCCACGCCGACGCAGCCGGCACCAACCCCGACGCCGACTCCCGTGCCTACCGCGACGCCGACGCTGACGCCTACCCCGACGCCAACGGCAACGGCTACTGCGACACCCACGCCGACCCCGACGCCGAGTCCCGTGCCCACGCCAACCCCGACTCCCGTGCCGACGGCCGACCCCACGCCCGAGAACACGGCCACGCCGACCCCGGAGCCCATCGACCTCGTGGCGCTCGCCGCGCTGGTGCGTCCGAGCGTGGTGAAGGTGAGCACCGGCGCTGCCGTCGGCTCCGGCGTCATCGTGGAGGTGGATGACTCAGGCAAGGCGGTCGTCGTGACGAACTTCCACGTCATCGAGGACGACCCCGGCAACGTCCAGGTGCTCGCCGAGGGCGGCGGGTCGTACGACGCGACGCTGCTGGGCTCGGACGGGACGAAGGACCTCGCTGCGCTGAGCGTCTGCTGTTCGGAGTCGTTCCAGGCAGTGGAGCTGAGCGCAACGCGCCCGGCGCAGGGGGCCGACGTGTTCACGATGGGCTACCCGCTGGACAGCGACTCGGCGGTGATGACGCGCGGCATCGTCTCCAGCGTGAACTTCCAGGCGTCGCTGGAGCGGTGGGAGGTGCAGACGGACGCCTCGCTCAACGTGGGCAACAGCGGCGGCGCGCTGTTCACTGCCGACGGAGAGGTTGTCGGGATCACCGCGTTCGTCATCCGGGAGTCCGGCACGGGAGTCCCCGTCGAGGGCGTCGGCTTCGCGATAGGCTCGGAGACGGTGCTCGCAGTGCTGCCCAAGTTGAAGGCGGGCGCGCGGGTGGACGACCCCGGCGCAGGACGGGACACGGTGGTCGATACGCCCGGACCGTTCGGGCCGGTCGAGGGCTACCTGGGCCATGACGAGGATGAGTTCATCGAAGAGCATGGCGCGGGGCTCCTGCGGAGCGACTTCGTCGCCGCAGCGGAGTTCCACAACCCCTATCCCGCCGTGATCAGCGGATGGGACTACGGCTTCCTGTTCAGGGACGCGGGACAGAACAACTTCCACGCGGTCATCGTCGAGAACGTCAGCGGGATGTGGTTCCACTACCTGCGGGACGGCGCCGACGAGGCCCGGCTCCTCGGCAGCGGACAGGCCTCCGGGTTGTGGCTGGGTTCGGAAGGCGTGAACGACCTGCGCCTCGCCGTCCTGGGAGACGAGGGCTGGCTCTTCCTCAACGGCAGAGCGATCGGGACGCTCGACCTGAGCGTCGGACCGGCGGAAGGCAATATCTCCGTGATCACCGGGTATCACGACGGCAACGAGGTGACCGGCCGGTCGACGCGCTTCCGCGAGTTCTCGGTGCACGAGCCTCAGTCCATCGGCAACAGGTCGGGGGTTCTCGACCATACGGAGGATGGGTTCATCGAGCGGTCGCTCGCCGCGGGCAGCCCGAGCGACTTCATCGCGGTTGCGACGTTCACCAACCCGAACGCGGGCAGCGCGGGCTGGTGGGACTACGGCTTCACGTTCCGCGGGTCAGGGCCGGACAGCTACCACGGCGTTTACGTCAGCAGCAACAGGGAGTGGAGCCACTTCCTCCGGGGAGGAGGAAGCGGGACCGCATCCGGCAGGTCGGGCAGGGTGCTCAACCTGAACACCAGGGAGGATGCGCAGAATACGCTGATGCTCGTGGTGGTCGGCGAAACGGGTCTGCTCTACGTGAACGGGGAGCAGGTGCCGGCGCTGGACCTTGAGGATGGCGCGCCGCACGGGAGCGTCGGCATCGGCTCGGGGTTCTTCGACGGCGACAGACTGCCGGGGCAGCAGACGCCGTACAACGACTTCCGGGTGTGGTCGCTCGATCCACCCTCACCCTAACCCTCTCCCTCAGGGAGAGGGGATCGAACGTTCCAATTTGAAAGCGCCCCGTTCAAGCGGGGCGCTTCCGTTCATGCCTGTTTCGGTGGGGTGGGCTAGTGGCCGCCGCAACCGCATCCGCCGGAGCCGCATCCGCAACCGCCGCTCCCACAGCCGCAGCCCTCGCCGGCGGCGATGTTCGGGTTCTCGATCACGAAGCCGCTGCGCATCAGCCCTTCGGAGTAGTCGATGGACGCTCCCTGCAGGAGCGGGGCGCTGTCCTCGTCGGCGATGACGCGGATGCCGGACTCGTACAGGACGAGGTCGTCCTCTGCGAGGGTGTCCTCGAGCGAGAGCATGTACTGCGCGCCGTGCCCGTTAGGGACGACGATGACGCGCAACATGGCCTCGGGCTGCCCTTCCTCGGCAAGAACCTCGGCCAGTTTCTCCGCCGCGAGGTCGGTCACGGTGATGGCGGGCTCGCCGGTCTCCGTGCCTGCCGCGCCAGTGTTGGGGATGGTGTTCGTCATGCTGTCGCTCCTTTGACGGACTTCTTCCGTGCAAGGCTAGCAGCGCCCTGCTCGCGGGTCAAGGCGGGTGGGGCGCGCAGGGAGGTTACTCCCGGCGGAGGCGCGAGGCGAGCCAGACGTACCAGCTGAGCGCCCACGCCGCTGCCAGCGCAAGCGCCTCCCACGCGAGCCCGGCGTAGCTCGACGCGAGCAACGGGCCAAGCGGCAGCACGCCCAGCGCCGCGAAGACGGTACCCAGTTCGGACAGCGTTCTCTTCATCAGACGGCCTCCTGCCTTCGCACCGGGAAGGATGCGGAACGCGCGCCGACCGGCCGTTGGGGCACGGCGCGGGACGCGCGGATGCGCCCCTGCTCGCACCACGTGTGCCGGCAGAACGGGCACATGAAGATCGGATGCCCCTCTTCGGGGAGGCTGGTCAACTCCCGCATCCCGCGCGCCGCACAACGGGGACAACGCACCTGCTTATGGACGGTCGGCTCTGCCATCGGTCGCTCCTCCTGTCTGACGCTCCAGCGTCATAACGATGTTTCTCCTATGACATGATGACGCAGGACATGTCGGGCGCGCAACGGGGCGGTGTCACAGACCGTGATTGTTATGTACAATCAGACCATGACGACGCAACAGCCTGGCGACACGCTCGCCGCATATATCAGACGCTGGCTCACGGAGCGTGAGGTCTCGCAGTTGGCGCTCGCGCGCCGCGCGGGGGTGCCCCACGCCTCCCTGAGCGTCCTGTTCAACCACGGGACGGTCCCGATGCCCTCGACGCTGCGGAAGGTCGCGGAGGCGATGGGCGTGCCGCTGGGACGCCTGCTCGTGCTCGCGGGGCACCTGAACGAGGAAGAGTACGAGACTCCCATCAAGGAGTCGGACCTCGCACGGCTCTACGAGGTCGGCGACCTCGACGCCGACGAGTGGGAGCAGGTGCGGGACTTCGCGCGCTACGTACGGAGCAAGCGCAAGCCGCGTCCGCTGACGTAGAGCAAGCGCTTCTCTCCGCTGGCGCGAAGGGCACCCACAAGGGGCGCCCCTACACCCGATCTCCTGCTCAGAGGTCCCTCGACTCTGTTCGTAATGGCGCGGCAATGCTGACACGCGCCCGTCGCGGGATGCGATGCCGGGTTGCGAGAATGAGCGCATCCCCCGCGCAGGAGGAGTTGTCATGCGCGCATTCCGACTGGGGCGCGACTTTGCGGAGCGCTACGCTATCCAACCCGGCGGCGATCTGACCCCGGTGCTGCAGGGACTCGGCCTCGAGGTCGAGCCGTGGCGGTTCCGCGGGCGTCTGCGCGAGGTGATCTTCGAGGGCGCCATCGGCATCGACGAGTCGCTGCCGGAGAACTGGCAGCGGTGGCTGACGGCGCACGCCATCGGCCATCACGCGCTGCACACCGGCACGAGCCTCTACCTGGCGTCGTGGCAGTGGGTGAACCGCGTGAAGGCGGAGCGGCAGGCGGAGGAGTTCGCCGCCGGACTGCTGCTGCCGCCGCAGGCGATGAACGGCGTCGGCGAGGTCCGGCTGGCCGCGCGGTGCGGCGTCCCGCGCGAGAAGGCGCGCTGGGCGTTGGAGAAGTTCGGGCCGGCCGGGGACTACGAGCGGTAGTAGAAGCGGTTGGCGGCCTCGTAGAGAACGCCGCGCCGCTGGGCGTCGGTGAGGTCCTCGCGGGTGCGCATGTGCTGGAGCGAGCCGGGGTAGTCCGAGTCCCAGTGCGGGTAGTCCGACGCGTACATCACCACGTCGTCGCCGACGAGGTCGAGCACCTGCCCGAGCATGCGCTCGTTCGGCTCGCAGCCGACGAAGACGTTGCCGCCCTTGTGGACGAACGTGCTCGGGGCGCGCGTGAGGAGCGGGGCCTCGGCTGCGCCGCGCGACTCGTACTCCTCGTCCATGCGGTCGAGCCACCAGGGGAGCCAGGTTGCGCCCGCTTCCAGGAAGCCGAAGTTGACCTCCGGGAAGCGCTCGAAGACGCCCTCGAACATCATGCTCGTGAACTGCCGGATGATGCCGTACGGGTGTGCGACGGAGTGCGCCTGGATGAACGTGGGGAAGATCTCCGCGCCGGGTGCGAACGGCGAGCCGGAGGCGTGCACCGCTACCGGAAGGCGCGCCTCCCGCGCGGCTTCGTAGACGACGTTGTACTGGGCGTTGCCGAGGAGGTGCGTGCCGTCCGCAGGGAACATGACGCCCGCGTGGCCGAGTCCGGCGGCGCGGCGCAGCTCGGCCGCTGCGGCCGCGGGGTCGAGCGTCGGGAGCAGGGCCACGCCGAGGATGCGTCCGCCGCAATGGGGGTAGAACGTCTCGGCGAGCCAGTCGTTGTAGGCGCGGCAGAGGGTGGCCTGGTAGGCGGGGTCCCTCACGTAGCCGGCGTAGAGGCCGAGCGTGGGGTAGACCGCCGACCACTCCAGCGGGCCGCGGTCCAGCGCGGCGAGCCAGTCCTCGGCGGAGTAGGCGCGTCCGCCGACCCGGCTTGCGCCGAGACTGCGCGGCATGCCGTCCAGCGGGGTGAGCGGCTCGATGGGCATCACGTCAGGGGAGGCATTGCTGCCGACGCGGTACCCGCGGTACGGCTCGTCGAGGAGTTCGGCGATCCGCTTTGCGTTCTCCAGAACGTGGCCGTCGCCGTCGGCGGCCGGCATGTTATTCATCGCTACGTCTCCTGCGACCGCGCCGCGGCCAGCTCCTCCAACGGTCAGACGAAGTCGTCGTCCGGCAGGCCTGCCGCGCTGGCCTGTGCGGAAGCAACGGCCGACTCGATCACGAGTTCGTCGACGAGTTCGTTGAGCTTGTCCTCGTCCAGGATGCCGCTCCACTTCCGCATGAGGCTGCCGTCCGACGCGATGAAGAACGTGGTCGGCATGCTGAAGACCTCGAAACCGCGCACGACCGTGTCGTCGAACGTGGTGCCCGCGGGGAAGGAGACGCCGAGCTCGGCAAGGAGCGCCTGTCCTTCCTCGCGCGTGCCGAGGAACTGCTGCGGGCCGATGTCGATGCCGAGGATGGTGACCTCGTCGCTTCGTTCGTGGTGGACGCGCTCGAACTCCGGCAGCTCGGCTCGGCAGGGCGGGCAGAGCGCGGCCCAGAAGTTCAGCACCACGGGCTTGCCCTGGCCCACGACCGCCGACAGCGTCGTGTCCTCGCCTCCGAGCGCGTCCAGCCCCTGGTAGGCGCTGATCTCGAGGTCCGGCAGCTCCAGCATCACGGAGGAGGGAGCGTCGGGCATTCCCGGGGCATCGCTCGCTGCCGGCGGCACGGGGGTGGGCGTGGGCTCAGGCGTGGGCTCTGCGCCGCCGCTGCATGCCGCGAGCACAAGCAGCGCCGCCATCGCGGCGGCTGCCAGCAACGCGCGTTTCGCTAGCGAACCGTTCATACACACAGGATAACGGATTTCGGAGGGAGGATGGATTCATTATCGATGGACAGGATGGGGTGGATGGGAGAGTGTTGCTATAGTGTGCAGCCCAATGGAGGTGCTGCGCATGGCTGAGCAGATCTTTGTGAGGAAGGGCATCGGAGCCATTGCTGCCCTGCCGGTCAAGAACCTGCCCCTGCGAACACGGACAAGCGTAACGGAGGGATTCTATGGCTGGCTTCCCAGGGAACCCGTACGCGCGGCCGCGAAGCACCTTCTCGACGTTGCCCGTGAGAGTGGAGCGAAGGTCGTCCGGCGTGGGGAGGGACTGTCGATACAGGTAGACGTGCCGAAGGAGATATGGAATACCCCTGTAGCGGTTGCATGGTTCTTCCCGGAGCCGGGCAGGGTCTACCGGGCGGGGCTCCGCGACTTCTCATTCGGCTCTGCATACCCCGACTATCACAACGAACGGCTGAACGACGTCATGAGCAGGTGGGCCGGCTATTTCTCCTTCGGAGAGGAGATCGCGTTCGACGGCGAGAACGGCGGGGGGCGGACGCTCACTCATGACCAGGTCGTGGAGCACCAGGACGCCCTGGCGAGCGGCCTCGCGTCCGTAACCGCCGGGCTGCGGAGACTACGGGAGTGAGCAGGCTGTCTCCCCCGCTGAAGCAAAGAAGCCCCTGCGAGCGCAGGGGCTTCTTCACGCGAGCCGTGTTGGCGTTGGACTAGAAGTCCATGTGGTCGCCGTGCGGCATGCCGGGGGCGGCCGCGGGCGGCTCGGGGATGTCGGTGACCACGGACTCGGTCGTGAGCACCATGGCCGCGACGCTGGACGAGTTCTCGACCGCCGCGCGCGTGACCTTGGCCGGGTCGACGATGCCGCGCTCGATCATCGGGCCCCAGACGCCGGCGTCGGCGTCGAAGCCCCAGTCGTCCTGGGAGTTCTTGGCCTCGGCAACGATGACGTCGCCGGAGTGGCCGGAGTTGGATGCGATGGTGCGGACCGGCTCCTCCAGCGCCCTGCGGACGATGGCTGCGCCGGTGAGCTCGTCGCCGTCGAGGTCGAGCTCGCCGATGGCCTCGGCGGCGCGGACGAGGACGGTGCCGCCGCCGGGGACGATGCCCTCCTCAACCGCCGCACGGGTGGCGGAGAGAGCGTCTTCCACGCGCGCCTTCTTCTCCTTCAGCTCGACCTCGGTGGCCGCGCCGACCTTGATGATGGCGACGCCGCCGGACAGCTTGGCGAGCCGCTCCTGGAGTTTCTCGCGGTCGAAGTCGCTGGTGGTCTCCTCGATGCGGGCCTTGATCTGGGCGATGCGGTCCTGGATCGCCTGCTCGGTGCCGTGGCCCTCGACGAACGTCGTCTCGTCCTTGGTGGAGACGACCCTGCGGGCGCGCCCGCAGTCCTCGATGGTGGCGGAGTCGAGCTTCCGGCCGACCTCTTCGCTCAGGACGGTGCCGCCGGTGAGGATGGCGATGTCCTGCAGCATCTCCTTGCGGCGGTCGCCGAAGCCAGGCGCCTTGATGGAGAGGCAGTTGAGCGTGCCGCGGAGCTTGTTGACGACGAGGGTGGCGAGCGCCTCGCCCTCGACGTCCTCTGCGATGAGGACGAGGTTCTTGGTGGTCTGGAGGATCTTCTCCAGGGCCGGGAGCACGTCGCTCACCGCGGAGATCTTCTTGTCGGTGATGAGGATGCAGGGGTCGTCGACGGCGGCTTCCATGCGCTGGGAGTCCGTGAGGAAGTAGGGAGAGATGTAGCCGCGGTCGATCTGCATGCCCTCGACGTACTCGGTCTCGTAGCCGAGGCTCTTGCCTTCCTCGACCGTGATGACGCCGTCCTTGCCGACCTTCTCCATGACCTCTGCGATGAGGTTGCCCATCTCGTTGTCGTGGGCGGAGAGGGACGCGACCTGGGCGATCTGCTCCTTGCCGCTGACTTCCTTGGCCTGCGAGGAGATGCTCTCGCGCACGGCCCCGACTGCGGACTCGATGCCGCGCTTGATGGCCATGGGGTCGGCGCCGGCGGCGATGTTGCGGAAGCCCTCGCCGATCATGGCCTGCGCGAGGACGGTGGCGGTGGTCGTGCCGTCACCGGCGACGTCGTTGGTCTTGGTGGCGGCTTCCTTCAGGAGCTGCGCACCCATGTTCTCGTAGTGGTTCTCGAGCTCGATCTCCTTGGCGATGGTGACGCCGTCGGAGCAGACGTTCGGGGGGCCGAACTTCTTGTCCAGGATGACGTTGCGGCCGCGGGGGCCGAGGGTGACCTTGACCGTGTTGGCCAGGGTGTCCATGCCGACCTTGAGCGACTTTCGCGCCTCGTCGCTGAAAAGGATCTGTTTCGCCATTTGATGACTCCTCTCGTGTTGATGCGCGCCGGTGGGGCGCGTGCTGCACGGGCCTAGCCGACCTTGGCCAGGACGTCCGTCTCCTTCATGATCAGGTACTCTTCGCCGTCGTCCTCGAACTCGGTGCCGGCGAACTTGGAGTAGATGACGGTGTCACCCACTGCGACGGACATCTCGAGACGGTTGCCGTCGTCGGTTACCCGGCCGGGGCCCACCGCGACCACGCTGCCCTCCTGGGGCCGCTCCTTCGCGCTGTCCGGGATGTAGATACCACTCTTGGTCTGGGTCTCCTGCTCCACCGCCTTCACGACGATGCGGTCGCCCAAGGGCTGCAGATTTCGCGCCACGATTACCTCCTTCTCGGCATTCAGCGGGTGCATCTGCTAGCACTCGCTTTAATCGTCTGTTAGCAGTCGGATAGTCTGACTGCTAATCCGCCGCGCATCGTACGGGTAACCGGCTGGGGCTGTCAAGAGGTGCGTGGCTGGTGGGCAATAATCCTTGACAGTATTCCTTGGACGGAATAGATTGGATGTTGTGGAATGGAGCGTAGAGTACACAGACGAGTTCGGCGAGTGGTGGCAGACGCTCGCAGTGGAAGAACAGGAGGACCTGACTGCCGGGGTTGAGTTGCTCGAGGAGCGCGGGCCTCATCTGGGTTATCCGTATTCCTCCGGCATCCTAGGGTCGCGTCATGGTCACATGCGGGAACTACGGGTACAGAGCGGTGGCCGGCCACTCCGGGTCTTCTATGCTTTCGACCCGCTGCGGTCAGCTATCCTCTTGATAGGCGGGGACAAGACCGGCGACTCCCAGTTCTACGAACGCTACATACCGATAGCCGACAGACTCTACGATGAGCACCTGCAGGAACTGAGGAAGGAAGGGTTGACCTGATGAGCGGACATCGCCCCTTCAGCGAACTGACCGAGCACTTCACACCTGAGCAGCGGCAGCGCATTGAGAAGAAGAAGGCCGAGATGCGCGCTGAGATGGCGTTGCACGAGGTGCGCAATGCCCGGGCATTGACACAGCAAGCCATAGCGGAGGCTCTACACGTCAAGCAACCGGCAGTCGCCAAGCTTGAGCGACGCGCCGATATGTATGTCTCTAACCTTCGCTCCTACATTGAGGCGGTCGGTGGGCATCTGAGGATAGTGGCAGAATTCCCTGATTGTCAGGTGGCGATAACGAATTTCGCCCAGGCAGGGGACGAGGGCAACCCTCCCCTGAGGGGTGAGACATGACGGTGAAGAACGGCATGCGCCCGGTGCTTCGGCACCACGCCGCAGTTCTGGATGAACCTGCAGCAGACCTTCGAGTTGCGCACCGCAGAGGAGACCTCCGGTGCGGAGGTAGCCGCGACCGTGCAGCCCCGTCTGCCGTAGCCTGTCGAGCCGCCACGCATGACCACCGATAACCACGACCCCATCGCACGGCTGACGCTCGACGCGGACGCCGTGGCCCTGACCGCTGCGCTGCTCGCGCTGGACGCGGACGCCGGCGCCCGCGTGCTGCTGCTCTCCGGCGACTGGAGCGCCGCTGGCGCCAGCCTGCGCGACGCATCCGACGACGACCCCGTCGCCGCCCTGGCGGCCCTCCGCATCCCCGTCATTGCGTGGGTGGACGGCGACTGCCACGACGAGGCGCTCGAACTGGCGCTGGCTGCCGACATCCGGCTCGCGGGCGAGTCGGCGGCGTTCCGCATGGGACACGCGCGCGAGGGACGCATCCCCTCGCACGGCGGGACGCAGCGGCTTACCCGAGCGGTGGGCCGGGGGCAGGCGCTGCGCCTCCTGCTCACCGGCGAGACCCTCGACGCCGACGAGGCGTTCCGCACCGGGCTCGTGCACGACATTGGCGTCGTGGAGGACGCCGAGGAACTCGCTGCGGCGATCGCTGACGCGGGGCCCGTCGCGGCGCAGTACGTGAAGGAGGCCATCGCCGCGTCCGCCGACCTCCCGCTGCGCGACGGCATGCGACTGGAGGCCGACCTGAGCATCCTGCTGCACTCGACCGCCGACCGCGCCGAGGGGCTGCGCGCGTTCGCGGAGAAGCGCAAGCCCCGGTTCGAGGGGCGATGAGTGCCTTCGAGACGCTGCGCTACGAGAAACGCGACGGTATCGCAGTCGTCACGCTGTGCCGCCCCGAGGCGATCAACGCCTTCAACGTGCGGATGCGGGACGAGCTCTCCGAGGCGCTCGGCGCGGTGCGCGACGACGCCGAGGTGCGCGGCCTGCTCATCGCCGGCGACGGCGAGCGCGGCTTCTGCGCGGGCGCGGACCTCACCGAGTTCGGCACCGCGCCGTCGCAGGCCGTCGCCCGCTACGTGCGCTGGGCGCGCGACCTCTGGAGCGCCCTGGCGGAGCTGCCGAAGCCAACGATGGCCGCCGTGCACGGCTACTGCTTCGGCTCCGGCCTCGAGATCGCGGCACTCTGCGACCTCCGCGTCGCGTCGCAGGACGCCGTCTTCGCGCTGCCGGAGGCGTCGCTCGGCCTCATCCCCGCCGCGGGCGGGACCCAATCGCTGCCGCGCATCGTCGGTCTGCCGCGCGCGATGGAACTCGCGCTCACCGGCAGGCGGATGACGTCGGGCGAGGCGGTACGCGCCGGATTCGTCGACTGGCTCGTGCCCCGCGAGCAGCTCCACGTCGTGGCCGAGGCGCGACTCCGCGACGTTGCGTCAGCGCCCGCCGGGGCGCTCGCGCTGGCGAAGCGCGCGGTCAACGAGGGCGCCGACCTGACGCTCGCCGACGGCCTGCGGCTTGAACGGCGGCTCGCCGCCCGGTTACGCTAGCCTGCCACGGGCGCGTTCCGCCCGCCGGAGAACTGCCCTGCACACCCACGACATCCTCACTATCGCCGCCGCCATCGTGCCGGAGCGCGCCGCGCTCGTCCACGACGGCGTCACGCTCACGTACGCCGGGCTCGCCGACCGCGCTAACCGGCTCGCCAACGCGCTCGCGACGCAGGGAGTGGGGCAGGGTGACCGCGTCGCCGTCATGGACGTGAATACCCCCGTGCACTTCGAGGCGTACTTCGCCGCCGCGCGGCTGGACGCGGTCTACGTCCCGCTGAACTTCCGGGGCCACGGCGAGGAGGTCGGCTATCCGTTGCGCCACGCGTCGCCGAAGGCGATCGTTGCGGGCGAACGGTACGCGCCGCTCATCGCGGGGCTGGGCAGCGACGCCGCGTCCGCGAGCGTTCTTGCCGTCGAGGGCGCCGCGCCGGACGGCTGGCGCTCGTACGAGGCGCTGGTGTCGGCAGGGGATGAGGACGAGATGCGCTTCCCGGAGGGCTCGCCCGAGGATACGGCGGTGCTGCTCTTCACGGCGGGAACGACCGGCCAGCCGAAGGCGGTGATGCTCTCGCACGACAGCTTCACGTCGTTCATGCTCGCGAACATGGAGCCGCCCGACCCGGAGGTGGAGGAGCGCACGCTGCTGACGCTGCCGCTCTACCACATCGCCGGACTGCAGGCCGCGCTCGCGGGCGTCTTCGGCGGGCGCACCATCGTCCTGCAGCGCCAGTTCGAGCCGCATGAGTGGATGGCGCTGGTGCAGGAGCACCGCATCGAGCGCGCGCTCATCGTCCCCACGATGCTCAAGCAGCTGCTCGACCACCCGGAGTTCCCGGCGCACGACCTCTCCAGCCTGCGCGTGCTGACCTACGGCGGAGCGTCGATGCCTCCGCCGGTCATCGAGCGGGCGGTCGCGGCGATGCCGGGCGTGCAGTTCATCAACGCGTTCGGCCAGACGGAGACCGGCTCGACGATCGCGATGGTGCCGCCGGAGGACCACGTCCTGGACGGGCCGCCGGACGTCGTCGAGAAGCGCCGACGCCACCTGCGGAGCATCGGCAGGCCGCTGCCGGACGTCGAGGTGCGTATCGTCGACGAGGACGGCCACGAGTTGCCGGCGGGAGAGCAGGGCGAGATCGCGGCGCGCGGCCCCCGACTGATGCGCGGCTACTGGGGGCAGCCGGATGCGACGGCCCAGACGGTGCACGGCGGCTGGCTCTTCACCGGCGACCTCGGCTACATGGACGAGGACGGCTACATCTACCTCACCGGCCGCGCGAAGGACTTCATCAAGCGCGGGGGCGAGATGGTCGCGCCGGAGGAGATCGAGCACCTGCTGCACGCCTGCCCCGGCGTCGAGGAGTGCGCCGTCATCGGCGTGCCGGACGAGACCTGGGGCGAGCGCGTCATGGCGGTCGTCGTCGCGACGCCGGGCGCCGAGCCGTCGGAGGAGTCGCTGCTCGACGCCTGCCACACCCTCGCGCGCTTCAAGCGCCCGGAGCAGGTCGCCTTCGTGTCGGAACTCCCGCGCAACGCCCTCGGCAAGGTGCTCAAGAACGAGTTGCGCACCAGGTTTGGGGGTTGAATCACCCCATGCTGGGCTCACTACATTATCGGAGGGAGACCCACCTCTTGCGAGTCCTCGTACTGCTCTGCCTCACGTTCCTTACACTTGGGCTCGCCGCATGCGCTTCCCCTACTCCGACGCCCGTGCCTACTCCAACGCCGACGCCCACCGCAACCCCTACGCCAACTGTCACCCCCACACCCACCAGCACGCCGACGCCAACGCCCGTTCCCACATCCACGCCGACACCCACTCCGACGTCGACGCCAACGCCGACGGTCACCCCCACTCCAACAGCAACCGCAACCCCTACTGCAACTCCTACCCCGACACCGAGCCCAACCCCGACGCCAGTGCCCTCTCTGGAGCGGGACCTCGCCGTGCTGCTATCGATACGGGATGCGCTCAGGGGAACGGCGACACTCAACTGGAGTGAGGGCGTTCCTGTACGGGAGTGGGAGGGCATAGAGGTCGGCGAAGCACGGCGTGTGACAGCGCTGGATCTGCAAGGCAGAGGACTCTCGGGAGAGATTCCGCCGGAGTTGGGGAACCTGACGGCCTTACAGGAGCTGAAGCTCGAGCACAACGAGCTTGTCGGCGGGATACCGCCGGAGATTGGCGGCTTGGCGAATTTGCAGAGGCTGTGGCTGGACGATAACCGGCTCACAGGCGGGATCCCGCCGGAACTGGGGAATCTGGGAAGTCTCGAAACGCTTGCCTTGAGCCGCAATCATCTCACGGGAGCAATCCCGCCGGAACTAGGGGCTTTGGCGAGCCTGACGCGGCTGTACCTGAGCGGCAACCAGTTCACTGGCGCAATCCCGGCAGAATTAGGCGCGCTGGCGAATCTGGAGCATATGAACCTGTACGATAATCATCTCACGGGCCCAATCCCACCTGAACTGGGGAGATTGGCGCGGCTGAGAAGCCTGCTGCTGTTCGACAACCAACTCTCGGGGACAGTCCCGCCGGGATTGAGTAGAGCGTCGAATCTGCAGGACTTGCATCTGCGCGGCAACCAGCTCACCGGCGCAATCCCTTCTGAGATAGGCACCATGGCCAACCTGCGGCAGCTGGGTTTGAGCAGCAACCAGCTTACCGGCGCAATTCCCCCGACTCTAGGCGCTCTGGCCGACCTCGAGAGCCTCTCGCTTAGCCACAACCAGCTCACCGGAACGATCCCACCGGAACTGGGTTTCTTGACAAATCTGCAGTCCTTGACGCTGAACGGCAATCTGCTTACCGGCAGTATCCCGCCGGAACTGGGCCGCCTGATCCGCTTGGGAGTCCTATGGCTGCGTGATAATCAGATCACCGGCCCGCTCCCGGCAGAGCTGAGCGCCCTGACCGAGCTGCGGCAACTGACGCTAACCGACAACCGGATCACCGGAACGATCCCGCGTGAATGGGGGAGCCTGACTCGGCTGCGCTACCTGGACATGAGCGGTAATCAACTCTCAGGGATGATCCCGCCGGAACTGAGCAGAGCGTCAAACCTGCAAGAATTGCATCTGCGCTTCAACCGGCTCACCGGGACAATCCCTGCGGAGCTGGGTGGATTGACGAACTTGGAGAAGCTGGACATTCAGGGCAACCAGCTCACCGGGGCGATTCCGGGGGAACTGGGCGGGATGACGAACTTGCGGTACCTGGACTTGCGGAACAATCAGCTCGCGGGCGCACTCCCGCCTGCTCTCGGCTCTTTGACGTCTCTGCAACAGTTGTGGCTGAGCAGCAATCAACTCACGGGCGCAATTCCGCCGGAGCTTGCTGGTCTGACCAACCTGACGGCGCTAAGCATGGGTTACAACCAGCTCACCGGGGCGATTCCCGGAGAACTGAGTAGGCTGACGAACCTGCAGTCCTTGTCTCTGGATGGCAATCGACTCAGTGGCGCCATTCCGCCGGAGTTGGGGCGTCTGGCGGGTCTGCGCTACCTGCAGTTGGGCAGCAACCAACTCACCGGTGAGATACCTGCTGAGCTTGGCGCACTTACGAACCTGAACATACTGGAGCTTGGCCCCAACGCCTTCTCTCCCACCGCGTGCGTACCCTCTCCCCTTCGCAACATCCCGAACCTGAGCATGGGCAGGCTCCCCATCCCGTTCTGCAACTAGCCGGGCACGGCTGGGCGATGGTCTCCACGAGGTTCCGACGTCAGAGGACAGTCCGATAGGAGGAGCGGAGGTGGCACTGGGGCGTCGGTTATGAGTTCAGTATCGCGTGGTGAGCCAGTCGAACCACGCCCGTGTGCTAGACTCGCCGCCACTCTAGGATGGGAGACTCCCCTTTTGCGAACGCCAGCGCTCCTCGCTTTGACGCTCCTTGCGCTCGCGTTCGCGGCGTGTGACTCCGCCCCGCCTATCCCAACACCCACACCTACCCCCACGTCCACGCCCACACCTACAGCTACTCCCACGCCCACGCCAACGGCGACACCCACACCCGTACCTACGCCCACACCTACTCCCACACTCACACCTACGCCGACTCCGACACTCACGCCGACTCCGACACCTACGCCGACTCCGACACCTACGGCGACTCCGACACCTACGGCGACGCCCACGCCAACGCCCACACCCACGCCTGACTTCTCTGGCAGGACCATTCGAGTGATAGCGAATAGTTCGGTCGGTTCCAGCCATGACGCCGTAGGTCGCGTGATAGCAACGTACATGGATGGATATATTCTGGGCGGTCCTCGTATCGTCTATAACAATCAGCCTGACAGGCAGCGGGAATACCTGTTCGCAGCTACCGAAGCCCCAAAGGACGGGACCTATATCTCCTGGACGCGGTCCCTGCAGGTTGAACTGGGTTTCGAGGAAAGCACCGGACACACAAAGCTCAGCAGCTTTCAGGCAGTCGGGTCGGTGTCAACGCCGCCCGAATGGTCGTTCTGGCTCCCCCCGGGAACGCCGGACCATATCGCCGATGTGATTGCTGACGCTTTCGAAGAGGCAGTGACTACTGACAGGAAACTGATCGCACTGATAGAGCCGTATATGCAACAGGTGGACCAACGCCCGGATTGGCTGGACAGAGACGCGCTATATGCAGCGGTGCTCGAGAGGGAGCGGCAGTTTCCCGATCCTTGAACGTGTCACAGGCTCCCATCCCCACATGTGACATCCGCCCCTTCCCCCGTCACCCCACGACCGCGTACGCTGTCTCCGTGACGCAAGCGGTTGGCAGTCTTCCCCTCCTCGATCCCTCCGGGGCTGTGTCGCACGCTGCCGTATCCCAGCCGCACCCCGTCCTGGCGCAGGCGCGATACACCACAACAGGGTCGCAGGCGGGCCGTCGGGACCAGGAGTGGAAACGACGGGATGCGACACTTTGCGCCACATAAATGTAATAGGAAACCCCGGTGCCCGGCATGACAGAGTCTCATCCTGTCCATCCATGTGATTGCCGGTTTGAGATTTGTGACACCGGCCCCTTACGAGGTCGGGGAGGGCGAGTGTAGGCTGGTTGCATAACCTATACGGCGTGGGGATGACCCCACGATATCGCGCGAGGGGACGAGCCCCCGGTCATCAGACGAGGCCGGGGGCTTGTTGTGTCTCCGGCGCATGGAAGGAGGAGGAGCGATGGCAGACGAGCAACGGCGGAGAAGCGAATACGCGCCAACGGTGCGTCCGAGGGCGGCGCGGCAGGACGGCTTGCGGCGGTATACGCCCGGCTACCTGGTCGACCTGTCCGACACCCAGACGAGGTTCTTCAGCGATCCGGGCCGCTCGACGAGCCGCGTCACCCTGCTGCGCCCCGGCACGGGCAAGCGGCTGCGCCTCATCAACCTCACCATCCACCAGCCGACGTCCGACAACCTCCACTTCTGCGAGGTCTACTTCGGCACCGGCGCAACCATCGCGTCGAGCCCGCGCAAGGCGATCGACTACGTGCGCGTGCCGGACCACGGCTCGGGCTCGACCCGTACGTGGGGGCGGGGCGCGGGCCCGGCGGGCGCGAGGAACGAGCCGCTCAGCTTCCGCTGGATAACGCGGCCGACCACGTCGCACAAGTTCATCGTCGAATACACGGAGGAGCGCTGATCATGGGCACGGAAGCATACCGCTCGCTGTACGGAGACCTGACCAAGTTGAAGGATGCGTCGCTGTTGGACAATCCGGCAGGCGGCAGCGGTGCCGACGTTGCGCTGCTCAGCCTGCTGCTCGCGGTGTCGGAGGCGGTCGACCGTCACTGCAACCGCCACTTCTACGCGCTCACCGAGACGCGCTGGTTCGACGGCACCGGCGAGGCGGTGCTTACGCTGCCGGACACCATCGCGGTCTCGTCGGTGCGCTCGGACGACGACGAGACCGGCAACTACCGCACGGCGTGGCAGTCGTCGGAGTACCAGCTGCTGCCCCTGAACGCGTCGCCGGAGGAGCACTGGGGCAGGCCGTACCACACGCTCCGGGTGCGGGGCAACGGCCCGCGCCAGCGGTTCGAGCGCGGCCCCGCCCGCTACGAGGTGCGCGGCAGATGGGGCTTCGGCGAGCGGCTGGAGCATGCGCGCTCGCGGCTCCGGAGCAGCCTGAGCGAGACCGCGACGCTGCTGGACGTGAGCAACGGCTCCGACTTCGCGGTGGGACAGACGATAGCCGCGGGCTCCGAGCGGATGCTCGTGCGCACCGTCTCATCCAACCGGCTCACGGTGACGCGGGGGCTGAACGGCACGTCTCCGCAGCAGCACCAGCTCAACGGCACGCTCTACATCGTGCGGTGGCCCGCGCCGGTGGAGCGGGCTGCGCTCATCAACGCGGCGCGCCTGTGGACGCGCGCCCCCGCCTTCGAGCCGTTCTACGTCGACGCGGACCTCGACACGGACGTCCGCCTGCTGCTCGAACCCTACCGCCTGGGAGGTGTGGCATGACTACGGTGCTGACACAGAAGGAACGGCTCGCCGCCCTGGAGGCGGAGAGCGAGGCGCACGCCCGCGAACACGAACTGACCGAGCGCGTCTGGTCCGCCAAGCTCGATGCCATCGACGCCCGCCTGCGGGGCATCGAGCGCTTCCTGCTCGACACGCCCGCCCACGACGTCGACGGCTACGAGGGCTGGCGCCTCCACCGCCGCGACCTCATGATCATCAGCAGCAGCGCCGGCATCACCTCGCTCATCTGGCTCTTCGTAGAGATCGGCCTCCGCCTCGTCTGACCCCCTCTCCCTACAAGGGGAGAGGGTTGGGGAGAGGGTACTGCGGTGGCGTGGGGAGGCGTTGTCATTCCGAGCAGAGCGCAGCGGAGCCGAGGAATCTCTCGGGGGAACGCCTCATCGAGCGGGACGTCACCTGAGAGATATTTCGGCTGCGCTCAACATGACACCCGCCCATCGCGCGGCGGGTGAGGGTTGCCTACGCTGCCAGCAGCTTCTCGAACCGCGCCTGCGAGCGGTACGGACCCACGACGGAGAGCCGGTACGCGCCGGGCCCGAAGTACCGCCGCGCCGCCTCCGTCACCTCGTCCGCCGTGATGCCGCGGATGCTGGCGACCACCTGCTCGGGCGTCCGCACCTCGTTCCGCAGCAGCTCCTGGCCGCCCATCCACCCCATGACGGCGCGCGTGTCCTCCAGCCGCAGGCCCAGCCGTCCTACCGCGTACTCCACGGCGCGCGACAGCTCATCCTCCGTGACGCCCTCCTGCATCCCGTACTGCTCGCGCAGGACGGCCTGCACCGCCTTGTCGGCGTTCGAGGTGTCGACGCCGCAGCTCACGAGGAGCGCGCCGCAGTCGTGGTAGTGCATCGCGCTGCTGTGCACGTCGTAGGCGAGGCCGCGCCGCTCGCGCAGTTCCACGAACAGGCGGCTGCTCATCCCCTCGCCGAGCACGGTGTTCATCATGTCCACGGCGTACCGGTCGCCGGCGTTCGCGGCAGGGCCGTCGACGGCGAGGCAGATGTGCGCCTGGTCCGTCTTCCGGTGCGCGACCTCGACGCGCACGCCGCCGTCCTCGTCCGGAAGCACCGGGCGCATCGTGAGCGTCTCCCGCGTGCGCTCGTACCCGAGGAGCGCTCCGACCCGCTCGACGACCTCCTCGTGCTCGACGTTCCCGGCGACGGCGACGACCGTGTTCGAGGGGACGTACTGCCGCGCGTGGTAGGCGGCGAGCTGCTCCTTCGTGATGCCGCCGACCGACTCGCGCGTGCCGCCCACGTCGCGCCCCATCGGCTGGTCGGGCCAGAGCGCGTGGTCGATGAGCAGGTCGGCGAGGGAGTCGGGGTGGTCGTAGGTCATCGCCAGCTCTTCGAGGATGACGCCGCGCTCGCGTTCGACCTCGTCCGGCACGAACAGCGGGGAGTTGTACATGTCGGTGAGCACGTCGAGCGCGATGTCGAAGTGGTCGCGCGCGACCTTGGTGTAGTAGAGGGTGGCCTCGCGGTCGGTGCTGGCGTTGAGGATGCCGCCGACGGACTCGATGGCGCGGGAGATCATCTGCGGCTCGGGGCGCTTCTCCGTGCCCTTGAAGAGCATGTGCTCCAGGAAGTGGGAGGCCCCGGCGATGTCGTCGTCCTCGTACCGGGACCCCGCCCCGACGAAGATGCCGGTGGCGACGGAGCGGACGTGCGGCATGGTGCTGGAGAGCACCCGGAGGCCGTTCGGCAGGACAGTGCGTTCGTACAATCGATCCTCCTCAGGACGATGCTATCCGAGTGGCTGCGGGCGGGCAATCGGCGGGCGTCAGAGCGGGTCGAGCGTCTGCTGGCCGCCCATGTAGGGCACGAGCGCGTCCGGCAGGCGGACGGAGCCGTCCGGCTGCTGGTACGTCTCCAGCAAGGCGATGAGCACGCGCGGCAGCGCGAGGCCGGAGCCGTTGAGCGTGTGCACGAGGTCCGGGCGCGCGCCGTGCTCCTTCCGGTAGCGGATGTTGGCGCGCCGCGCCTGGAAGTCGGTGCAGTTGGAGCACGAGCTGACCTCCAGCCACTCCTCGCTGGCGGGCGTCCATATCTCCACGTCGTAGCTCAGCGTCGACGCGAAACCGAGGTCGCCGCTGCACAGCTGCAGGATGCGGAACGGCAGGCCGAGGCCCCGCACGATGTCCGACGCGTGCTCCACGAGTTCGTCCAGCGCGGCGGGCGACTGCTCTGGCTCGACGAACTGGTACATCTCCACTTTCTCGAACTGGTGGAGGCGCTTGAGTCCCCGCACCTGCGAGCCCGCGGCTGCGCGCTCGCGCCGGAAGCAGGGCGTGTGCGCCATGTACTTGATGGGCAGCGACCCCGGCGCCAGTATCTCGTCGGCGTGGAGGCTGGTGAGCGGCACCTCCGCTGTGGGGATGAGCCAGAGGTCCTCCTCCGCGTCGTGGTAGAGCGCGTCGGCGAACTTCGGCAGGTTGCTGCTGTTCACCAGTGTCTGCCCGAGCACGAGGAACGGCACGCCGCGCTCCTCGTAGCCGTGACGCTCCCGGTGCAGGTCGAGCATCCACTGCACGACGGCGCGCTGCAGCCGCGCGCCCGCTTCGCCGAGCGCGTAGAACATCCGGCCGGAGAGCTTCGCGCCGCGCTCGAAGTCGGTGACGCCGAGCGACTCGGACAGCTCCCAGTGCGGCTTCAGTTCGAAGTCGTAGGCGCGCTTCTCGCCCTCCTCCCGGACGACGACGTTGCCGGTCTCGTCCTCGCCGTCCGGCACGGCGTCGGAGACGATGTTGGGGAGCGTGAGCATCGTGTCGCGGAACGAGGCTTCCAGCGTGCGTGACTCGTCCTCCAGCGTCTTGAGCCGCTCGCCGAGGACGCGCACCTCTTCCTTGCGGGCGTCGGCTTCGGCGGCTGCGCCGCTCTTCATCAGGTCGCCGATGGCGCGGCTCGCCTCGTTCCGGCGCGCGCGCAGCTCTTCGAGTTCGCTCAGCGCCTGCCGCCACTGCTCGTCGGTCCGCGCAAGCTCGGCCACGACGCCGGAGTCCTCGCCGCGACGCTCCAACGAGCGGGCGATGGTCTGCGGACTGCGGCGCAGCAGGTTCGTGCTAAGCATCCGCCTCTCCCACGTGGCGCACCTGCGGGAACAGCATGACGTCGCGGATCGTCGTCTGGCCGGTGAGGATCATGACGAGCCGGTCGATGCCGATGCCGAGCCCGCCGGTGGGCGGCATGCCGTGCTCCAGCGCGGTGAGGAAGTCCTCGTCCATGCGGTCGAGGTCCTCGCCCTGGTACTGCTTCCGCAGCTCCTCCTGCTCGGCGAGCCGCTCGCGCTGCACGTCCGGGTCGTTCAGCTCGGTGAACGAGTTGGCGATCTCCATGCCGGCGGCGAACGCTTCGAACCGCTCGGTGTAGCGCGGGTTGTCCGGGCTCGCCTTCGCGAGCGGCGACATCTCGACCGGGTAGTCGACGAGGAACGCCGGCTGCACGAGCTTCGGCTCGACGAACGTGCCGACGAGCTTGTCGATGAGCCTGCCGCGGCTCTCGGCATACGTGGCGGCGACGCCGATGGCGCGCATCCGGTCGGCGAGCGACGCCGCATCCGGGTGGTCGTCGAGGTTCACCCCCGCGTACTGCTCGATGGCGTCGTGCAGGGAGATGCGCGGCCACGGGCCGGTGAGGCGTATCACCTCGCCGCCGTACTCGATGTTCGTGCCGCCGGTGACCTCGAGCGCGACCTGCGGCACGAGCGTCTCCACGAGCCGCATCACGTCGTTGTAGTCGGCGTACGCCTCGTACGATTCGAGCGAGGTGAACTCGGGGTTGTGGGAGGCGTCGATGCCCTCGTTGCGGAAGACGCGGCCTATCTCGTAGACCTTGTCCATGCCCCCGACGATGAGGCGCTTGAGGTAGAGCTCCGTCGCGATGCGGAGGTAGATCTCGCGGTCGAGCGCGTTGTGGCGGGTGACGAACGGCTGGGCCATCGCTCCGGCGGGGATAGGCACGAGCACGGGCGTGTCGACTTCCAGGAAGCCGCGCGCGTCGAAGAAGGCGCGGATGGCGGAGATGATGCGGCTGCGCGCGCGCATCGTCTCGTGCACCTCGCGGTTGGAGATCAGGTCCAGGTAGCGCTGCCGGTAGCGCTGCTCCACGTCGCGCAGGCCGTGGAACTTCTCCGGCGGGGGCCGGAGCGCCTTCGCCAGCAGCGTGAGGCCCTCCACGGCGAGCGATATCTCGCCCATCTTCGTGCGGATCAGCGTGCCGGACGCGCCCGCGAAGTCGCCGAGGTCGAGATCGTCCACCAGCGCGTAGTCGTTGCCGAGCGCGTCGCTGCGGATGAACAGCTGCAGCCGCCCTTCCGAGTCCTCGACGTCGGCGAACGACGCCTTGCCCATGCGGCGCAGGCGCACGATGCGCCCGGCGACGGTGGCGGCGGGGCCGTCGCTGCCCGCGGCTTCGGCGTCGGTGAAGGCGCGCGCGGCCTCAGCCGTCGTGTGCGTCCGGTGGAAGCGGGCGGGGTAGGGGTCTACGCCGCGCCCGCGCAGCCGCTCCAGCTTGGCTCGGCGGCTGGCGAGCAACTCGTCTCCGCGTTGGGGCATCGGCGTCTCCGGTTGAGAGGTTCCGTTCTACTGAACGGAGACGATGGTGATGGACTGAGAGCCGGAAGGCGTCTTGAACTCCACCTTCTGCCCGGCCTTCTTGCCGAGGAGCGCCTTCCCCAGCGGCGACTCGTTGGAGATGCGCCCGTCCGTGGGGGAGGCTTCCGTGCTGCCGACGATGGTGTAGGTGTCGGCCTTCTTCCCCTTCCCCATCTGCACCGCGACGATGGAGCCGAGCTCGACGACGTCGGAACTGGCCCCGGCCTGGGTGTGGTCGGGGATGATGACGGCGTTCGCGATCATCATCTCCAGCTCCTGGATGCGGCCCTCCACGAACGCCTGCTCGTTCTTCGCTTCCTCGTACTCGGCGTTCTCCAGTTCCCCGACTTCCTTGGAGTCCTGGATGCGTTCAGCCACTTCCTGGCGCCGCACGCTGCGGAGCTGGTCGAGCTCCTCTTCCAGTTCGTGGAGCCCGGCGGTCGTCAGGTATGTGCCTTCCAAGGCCATGGAGCAGCCCTCCGGTATGTTGGAGAAAGCCGAGCGCCCCTGGGAGTCCTCCCGCTGTCAGACGCTCGGCCCGCCTATTCTATCCGTAGCCCGCGGGTAAGTAAACGTCAGCGCGCAGAAGCGCTGCGGGAAACCCCCCTAACCCTGCGAGCTAGTTTCATTGAACAGAGATTCAAACGAAGTCTAGACTTTGTGCCAAGAGTTTCAGGCGGCAGGACGACCTGCCGGACAGGGGAGCGGCGCTGCGGATAACGGGCGGAATGGCAAGAGGCGTACCGCTGAGTTCGCCCAGGGCGCCCGGCGTGAGACCCACGACCGACAGAGTGCGGAGCGCGTTGTTCAACATCCTCGCTCGGTACGGGATCGAGGACTCTCACGTCGCAGACCTCTTCGCGGGAACAGGCTCCCTGGGCATCGAGGCTCTCAGCCGGGGAGCGGCCCATTCCGGGTTCGTCGAGGCAGACCGGAGGCAGATAGCAGTGATCAAGGCCAACCTGCAGACAGCGGGGTTCGCGGACAGGGCGGACGTTCACGCGGCGCGCGCCGAGGACGCCCTCGACCGTTTGGGCCGCTGCGATTTCCTGCTGATGGACCCGCCGTACACGCAGCCGTTCCCCGCCGCCCTCATCGCGCGCATCGGCGAGGCCGGTCTGCTGCGGGACGAGGGCATCCTGGTCTGCGGCCACTCCAGCCGCACCGCCGCGGACGACCGCTGCGGCACGCTCCTGAAGTGGGACGACCGCCGCTACGGCGACACGTCGCTGGCGTTCTACAGCCGCGCGGAGGCTGCGGCATGACGACTGCGATCTACCCCGGCCGCTTCGACCCGGTCACCGCGGGACACCTGGACATCCTCCAGCGGGCCTCCTATCTCTTCGAGAAGGTCGTCATGGCCGTGTTCGAGGCGCCGCAGAAGCAGACGATGTTCTCCACGGAGGAGCGCGTCCAGCTGATACGGGAGGCCGCCGCCGGGCTGTCGAACGTGGAGGTGCGGAGCTTCAGCGGCCTCGTCGTGGACTACGCGCAGGCGCAGGGGGCGACGGCCATCGTGAGGGGCATCAGGATGCACGCGGACTTCGAGTCCGAGTTCGAGATGGCGCTGATGAACCGGAAGCTCGCGCCGAACGTGGACGTGGTCTGCCTGATGACGGACGGACGCTACCAGTTCGTGCGGGCCTCCCTGCTCAAGGAAGTGGCGATGCTCGGCGGCGACATACGGGGACTTGCACCGGACAACGTTATCGCAGCGCTCGCGGAGCGCTTCGGACAACAGAGATAACAGGACCGAGGAACCAAGGAGGAAATCATGGAGTTACTGGACCTGGTGGACCGGCTGGAGAGCATGGCGGCTCAGTCCAAGAAGATGCCGATGACGAGCATGTCCATGGTGGACACGGAGCACATGCTCGGGCTGATAGACCAGCTCCGCGTGGCGGTGCCCCGCAGCATCCACGAGGCGCAGGAGTTGATCGAGCGCCGCGAGCAGATCGTCAACCAGACGATGATCGACGCCCGCCGCATCCGCTCCACCGCCGAGGGCGACGCCCGCCTGCTCGTCGACGAGACGGAGTTGGTGAAGGCCGCCCAGCAGCGCTCGGAGGAGATCATCCAGGACGCCAACAGCAAGGCCGACCGGATCATCAGCCTCGCGGAGCAGGAGGCACAGCGGCGCCGCGACGGCGCGGACGACTACAGCCGCGACTGCCTGCACACGCTGGAAGAGCACGTCTCCAACATGCTGAACGAGATCCACGCGGGCCAGCGTGCCCTGCTGCCTGCGGTCAGCCTGTCCCGCTAAGCGCCTCGATTCCTCCTCCGGAGAACGCGCGCCTCTCCCTGCCGGTAAGCGGCGGGGAGAGGCCGTGCGCGTCTATTTCCTCTTCTGGTTTGGGCCCTCCCGGGGGGCGTGGGTGGTGCAACCTGCGCCGTGCGGATGGGCCGCACCCGCTATACTCCCTCCGTATTTCCCCTACGGAGGCTCGATACTCATGTCTGCCACGCATTCCCTGGCCGCTTACGTCGCGAACGCGAACACGGACGACCTGCCCCCGTGGACGCTCCACGAGGCGAAGCGCACGCTCGTCAACATACTCGCAGTCTCACTCTCCGCTTCCGCAGACTCCGGCAGCCACGCGCTGATCGACTGGGCGCGTGACGAGGGCGCAGCCCCAAGGGCGTCGGTCGTCGGCTCAACGCTGCGGACGAGCGCGTTCAACGCCGCGATGGTCAACGGCTTCCTCGCACACCTGCAGGACTACGACGACACCCATTTCCCGACCGTGCTGCACCCGACCGCGCCGGTCTGGCCGGCGGTGCTCGCCGTCGCCGAGGAGCGCGGGACGTCCGGCAGGGACACGCTGGCGGCGTTCGTGCTGGGCGCGGAGGCGGCGTGCCGCGTCGCGATGTCGGTGCACCCGTGGCACTACGACATGGGCTGGCACATCACGGGCACGGCGGGCGTCTTCGGCGCCGCGGCGGGCGCGGGCAGGGTGCTGGGGCTCGGCACGGACGAGATGAACATGGCGGTAGGCATCGCGGGGACGTTCGCCGCGGGCGTGCGGGAGGTGTTCGGCAGCCACGCCAAGGCGTTGCACCCCGCGAAGGCGGCGAGCAACGGCCTGCAGTCCGCGCGACTGGCGGCGCAGGGCTTCACCGGCGCCGACGACATCCTCGGCGGTCGACGCGGCTTCTGGCAGGTGCTGTCGCCGAACGGGCACGACGAGGCCGCGCTGCTCAGCGGCATCGGCGAGCGATGGGAACTCGGGAACAACGGCCTCAAGCCGTACGCCAACGGCGTCGTTTCGCACCCGATACAGGACGCGGTGATCACCCTGCGCAACGAGCACGGCATCGCGCCGGAGGACGTCGCCTCCATCAACGCCGAGGTGAACCCGCTGGTGCTGGAGCTGATGAACCGCGCGGAGCCGAGGCGCGGGCTGGAGGGCAAGTTCTCGTTCCAGCACTGCGCCGCCGCGGCGCTCGTCGACGGCGCAGGACACGACGCGCAGTTCTCCGACGCCCGCGTCGCCGACCCGGTCATCAGCGCGGTGCGCTCGAAGGTGAGCGCGACGATCGTCGAATCGATGCGCGAGGACGAGGTGCGCCTCTCCATCACGCTCACCAGCGGGCAGGTGCACTCCATCTACGTTGAGCACGCGACCGGGTCGCCGGAGAACCCGATGACCGACTCGGCGCTCGAGGCGAAGTACCGCTCCCTTGCGGGCGAGGCGCTCCCCGCAAGCCAGGTGGAGGAGCTGCTCGGGGCCGTGTGGGAACTGGACTCGGCTCGGAACGTCGAGCAGGTAGCGCGCCTGATGGCGAAGGCGGAGGGGTGAATCGATGACTGAGGAGATCTTCCACCACGACGCATACGTGCGCAGGTTCAATGCGCAGGTCACGGCGTCGGACGACAACGCGGTGACTTTCGACAGGACGGCGTTCTTCCCCGGAGGCGGCGGTCAGCCGTGCGACGTGGGAACGATCGCGTGCGAGAGCGGCATCGAGCGGCGGGTCGTGGCCGTGAAGCGCCGCGACGGCGACATCTGGCACGAGCTGGACGGCTCCGCGCCCGCCGTTGGCGAGGCGGCGATGTGCACGCTGAACTGGCAGCACCGGCACCAGCTGATGCGGACGCACACGGCGTTGCACATCCTCTGCGGCGTCATCTGGCGCGACTTCGGCGCCCACGTCACGGGCGGCAACATGACGCCGCTCGCCGCCCGGATGGACTTCGAACTGGAGAGCATGAGCGCGGACTTCGCCGAGCGCGTCGAGGAGCTGGCGAACGCGGAGATCGCGCTCGCCCGGGAGATCGGCGTCCGCTTCCTGCCGCGCGACGAGGCGATGGCGCACCCGGACCTCATCCGCACGAAGATCAACCTGCTGCCGGAGGGCATCGCCGAGGTGCGCGTCGTCGACATCGCCGGGCTGGACGTGCAGGCGGACGGCGGCACACACGTCGCGGACACCTCGGAGGTGGGCCGCATCCGCGTCGTCGGCCACGAGAGCAAGGGCCGCATCAACAAGCGCCTCCGCATCGCCGTGGAAGACGCCTGAGTTCCGTCCTTCCCGCGCAGGCGGGGATCCAGGTGACCGTCAGGTCACACCTGCGCAGCAGCGCACACGGCGCCCCGCGCCCCTTGTCATGCTGAGCGGAGCGCAGCGGAGTCGAAGCATCTCTCAGGGCTAAGCCCGGAAGAGGAGTACGTTCGATGGCAGACGACACCCAGACGTCCGAGTACACGATGGGCTACAGCGAAGAGTTCCTGCGGATGCTGCACCGGCGCAGCGCCCAGAGCCACGCCGCGTACCTGCTACCGCACCTCGGACCGGGCATGCGCCTGCTGGACTTCGGCTGCGGGCCGGGCACCATCTCGGTCGGTCTCGCGAAGGCGGTCGAGCCCGGCGAGTTGCACGGCGTCGACCTCGAGGAATCGCAGATCCTCATGGCGCGTGCTGCCGCCGGGGCGGGAGGACACGCCAACGCGACGTTCCACGTCGGCGACGTCACGGCGCTGCCGTTCGAGGACGACTCGTTCGACGTCGCTCACTGCCACGCGGTGCTGATGCACGTGCCGGACACACAGGCGATGCTGGCGGAGGTGAAGCGTGTGCTGAAGCCCGGCGGCATGATCGCCGGCCGCGAGATGATCGGTACGGCATCGTTCATGGAGCCCGACTTCGGAAGCAGCGAGGCATGGGCTGCGTTCGTGCAGCTCATCGCCGCCAACGGAGGACACCCCCAGATGGGGAAGGAGCTTCCAGACGTCCTGTTGGAGGCCGGGTTCACGGATGTCCGCGCAGGCGCATCCTTCGATTTCTTCGGCACCCGGGAGGACGTCGCCTTCTTCCACGCCGTCGCCACGGGCTGGTTCTTCTCGGACGAGGTCATTGGAGCAGCGACGAAGTACGGGCTGGCGACCCAGGAGCAGTTCGAGGCCTGGCGCGTTGCCACGGACCGGTGGCGGGACCATCCTGGGTCGGTTGGCGCCATCGGCTTCGGCGAGGCTGTCGCCTTCAAGCCGTGACAGCGGCGGGAAGCAACAACAAGTACCGCTATCGAGTCACTCCCTCCTACCGATAGAGGCGTTTCGCCGCCCGCCAGAACAGCACCGCCCCGAAGAGCAAGCCCCCCGCTCCTGCGGCCAAAGCGAGCCTGTTGTCAATTCCTATCGTCATCATCAGCCCGCACCCGCACAGGAGCATGAGGGACAGCACGAGCAGCACCACAGGGTCCACGCCCGTCTCCGCTTCCGGCAGTTCCTCTTCTCGCGGCTCCGTCATCGTCATTCTCCCTTTTGCGTCACCCGGCCACGGCCTAGTGGAGGATGGCGGGCTCCCCTGTCTCAATGAAGTAGAGCGTGGCCAGGAAGATGGCGACCGCCATCCAGAAGGTCGTCCACGCGTAGGGTCTGACCAGACTCGCGGGCTGGTAGGGCGACGGCAGCCGGGGGGTGCTGGCCAACCGCAGAAGCGTCAGGATGCTGCAGGGCACGGCTGCCACGGCGATGTACATCCACACGGGGAACGACGACTGCTCAAGTGACGAGATGATGACGATGAATGAGATGAAGATGAAGAACACGGTCGGCGCCAGCAGCCAGAGGAGATAGGCGGTTCTCGGATGGAATATCCATGAGCCGGTGCGCTGCCCCTTGAGGCGTCTCATCATGTAGACCCA